>NZ_DATHHT010000023.1:0-171184 GCF_035317045.1 Occallatibacter sp. | reverse complement strand
GCGAAGCTAACGGCGTGCTCAGTGCGACCGAGAAACTTGCGCAAGCTGATCTTGACTCTCTGTTCGATAAAAACGCCAATACGATCGGTGCCCTGATGTTGCACCTTGCCGCCACCGAGACCTACTACCAGATGAACACCTTCGACGGCATGAAGTGGGATTCGTGGTCGGAAGACATCAAGAAGAAATGGGACCCGGCGATGAATCTCGGCGACGCAGGACGTGCAACCATCAAGGGCCACGATCGCGAATACTACGTCGGCATACTGCATGAAGTGCGAGAGAAGACGCTGGCGGAATTCCGCAAGAAAGATGATGCATGGTTCCTTTCCGCGGACAAGGCTTTTCCGTGGGGGCCTACCAATAACCTGTGCAAGTGGTTTCACGTTTGCGAGCACGAGGCGCACCACACCGGGCAGATCGCCCTGCTGCGCAAACGCCTGCCTGGCGCGAAACCCGACAGCGGATCGGGCGGGGCGATGTAATGCGCCCTTGTCTGATTGAGACTCGATGGGACCGTGCTTTCCCACCCATGGCGCGATAAAACTGCGTCATGGATGGGGCACCCGGGCCTGTGCTTCGGTTTAGATTGCGAACGCCAGAAGCCATGATTGCTTATCTGTGTCCTTTACCAGCTATGAAGCCACTCTTCATCGTGGCCGATGCGGACCGGCGTGCAGAAGAGTTCGCTGAGCTTCGGCGCAGTCAGCATCTCGGCGCGCGGGCCGTCGCCCACGATGCGGCCGCTACGCATCAGGATCACGCGCTCGATCTCGGGCAGAATGTCGCCGAGATGATGGGTTACGAGCACGAGCCCGGTTCCCTCCAGTGCGAGGCGTCGCAAAGTCTCGCGCAGTTCGCGTTGCGCAGCCAGATCGAGCGCATTCGAAGGCTCATCGAGCAACAATTGGCGCGGCCGATGCACCAGCGCCCGCGCAATCAGGATCCGACGCTTCTCTCCCGCGGACATCTCGCCCACCAGCTGAGTCGCCAGGTTTGCGGCCTCGATACGCTCCAGAGCTTCCACGGCGCGCTCGCGCATCTCGCCGGTCACATGCAGGTTCGGCCACAGCGTCGACGCAGAAAAGAATCCTGCGATCACCGCGTCGAGGCCTGTGGTCACCGCGGTACGCTCGCCCGGAAGCTCCGAACCCATCAGCCCCGCGGCCACAATGCCGAAGTGCCTGCGCAGTTCGGTCAGATCCCAACGCTCGCGCCCGAAGATGCGCACCTGCATCCCCGGCTGGACAATGGGATAAATCTGGCAGGTCATGGTGAAGATCAGCGTCGATTTGCCACATCCATTCGGGCCCAGGATCGCAACATGCTCGCCTGTTCGAATCGAAAGATCAATGTCATGCAGCACCACTCGGTCGCCACGCGCCACATTTACATGCGCCAGCTCCAGAAAATGCTCTTCGTGATCAGCCGCTGCTTGCTTCCGGCTCTCGGTCATCCACCCTCCATTTGTTAGATTAAATGGATTGACTCTTTTGTTTCGGCGATCTGTCCGACACCCAAGATCCTGCCAAAATTATTAATGAGCGACCTTTCTCAATTTGTGATTCCCCGCGGCTTCCGCTTCGGAGCGGTCAAAGCTGGACTGAAGCAGAGCGGCCGCACCGACTTCGCTCTAATCGTTGCAGACACCCCTGCATCCGCCGCCGCCGCGTTCACTGGCAATCGCGTCAAGGCCGCGCCGCTGCTCATTGACGCAGAGCATCTCCGCGCGACGGGAGGCAAGGTCCGTGTGGTCGCTATCAACGCCGGCAACGCCAACTGCGCTGCTGGCCAGCCCGGCATCGACGCAGCCCGCGCCACCTGCAAGGCCGCGGCCGAAACGTTTGCCTGCAAGCCCGAAGAGGTCTTCCCTTCTTCCACGGGAGTCATCGGCGTTCCACTGCCCGCCGAGAAACTCATCGCCGCTCTGCCGGAACTTGCGAAGTCCATCGGTTCCCAGTCGGATCACTTTCAGCAACTCGCCGAAGCCATCCTCACCACCGACACGGTGGAGAAGACCGCCTTCGCGCGCATCGAAGTTTCCACACCCGAAATCGATGGCCCCGGGGAAATTCGGCAGGAAGTCCGCATCGCTGCGGTCTGCAAGGGTTCAGGCATGATTCACCCGCAACTCGTTCCGCATGCCACGATGTTGGTCTACATACTCACCGACGCTGCTATCGAACCCACCGTGCTGGGCGCCTATCTTCGTGGCGCCATCGATCTCAGCTTCAACCGGATCTCTGTAGATGGCGATACCTCCACCAACGACACGGTGCTTCTGCTGGCCTCTGGAGCCAGCGGCGCCGCTATCGGCTCCGGCAAAACGGAATTCGCCATGGCGCTCGCGCAGGTCTGCACGTCTCTTGCACGCCAGATCGTGGCCGACGGCGAGGGCGTTTCTCATGTTGTCGAACTGCGCATTAAGGGGGCCGCATCCGACGCTGACGCTCTGCGTGTGGCCAAGGCCATCGCCCATTCGCCTTTGGTGAAAACAGCATGGGCGGGCTGCGACCCCAATTGGGGACGACTCATGGCTGCCGTCGGCTACTCAGGCGCTCTCATCGACCCCGAAGCCATTGACATTTCATTCGGTGAGCTTCCCATCTGCCGGAACGGCGGCCGGGCCGCTGCATACGATGAGAACGCGGCCCATGCCTACATCCAGCAACCGGAGTTTTCCATCGCCATCCATCTCCACCAGGGCAGTGGGTCATGCACATTCTGGACCACCGACCTCACCCACGAGTACATCCGCATCAACGCAGATTACACAACCTAGCATCTAACGAAAGTGACGTTGAACGAGCCCGCCCGGGGGGATCATTCGAACTCGCGAAACCCGGCAATTCAATTATGGCCAGCATCTCTAAATCAAAGCCCGAGCGTAGAGCAAAACCCGCGCCTCTCAAGGAGACCTTTTCGCTTGTCTCCAATGAGAAGCTGCTCGCGATCTACGCAGCTATGGTGAAGTGCCGCATGGTCCAGCAGCGGGCGGCATTGCTGTTTCAGCAGGGCAAGCTTGCATCCGATCTCCACGCATCGTCGGGACGCGAGGCTACTGCCGCCGCCATCGCTATCGATCTGCAGCCAGGCGATTCGCTCAGCCTATCAGCTGGCGATTGGCTGCCAGCATCGGTCAAGGGCATGGCGATTGAGAGCGTCTTTCGTGCCCTGGCTCCTGCTTCCGTGCAACTCAACGGCGCTGCCGCAATGGAACAAAAGAACATTCTTTCTGCGGGGGACAAGGCCCAGCGTCCAGCCTCCATTCGCGAACGCGCCCTTGCAGCGCAGGCCGCGAAACAGGATTCACTCGTGGCCGCCATTCTTCCCTCAGACGAACAGTCGCTGAAGCCGTGGCACGACATCCTGGCCGCTGCGGCTTCGCAAAGGCTCCCCATCGTCTTCGTGCACTACGCCGATGCAGGTGAACAGGCAGCAATGGCAAAGCCAGCCCGCAAAAGCAGAAACCCCCATGCCTCGTTTCACGGCGTACCAGCCATCAGCGTGGATGCGCTCGACGCCGTCGCTGTGTATCGCGTTGCTTTTGAAGCCATCGTGCGCGCGCGCCAGGGGCGCGGAGCGACGCTGCTGGAGTGTGCCACGTTCGCGGGAATCCCGAACCCGGGAAGCGAAAAAGAACCCGAACCATCCTTCGATCCGCTTCGCCTACCCGATCCGTTAGCCACTATGGAGGCCTACCTTCGAAGCAAAGGCATCGAGCCGGCGCAACACAACCAACACATTGTGGCTGCGTTTAACGTTGAACTGGATCTCGCTACCCGATTCCTCGATCTTTGAGTCAAACGAACATTGCCGCGATTGCAGTTTTTGTCTATCTTCCGGACAACAGAGCACATAGCAGAGTCCGGCCCAACCAGAATGGTAAAGTGAGGAAATGAGCGTAAGTAAACGCACAGCCACTGCTTCTGTCCTTTCAAGTGCGATTGTGCTGGCAGGACTCGTCGCTCTCAGCCTCGCCCCACTTGCAGCTGAAACGCCGGGAGCAGGCGGAGGCGCAGCCCAGGCAGCGCCAGACAGCGGTCGTCCAATCCCGGTCTGCGAGCCATCGACGCTCGATTCGCCCTATATTCCCGTCGACAGCTGGATATATCCCGCCGTCATGCGCCTCTATGGCCTCGGCTACGTCGAGACTGTTTTCCTGGGGCTGCGCCCGTGGACCCGCGCCAGCCTTGAACACATCGTTGAAGGAGCCGGAGCGCGCATCGAAGACGCGCAGGACACGCCGGATGCAGCGTCGGACGAAGCGCAGGAAATCTACAAAGCCCTGGATCGCGAACTCCATCCCGACATGCAGGGCCCGTGCGGCGTCTTCAGAGGCAAGACTCGCATTGAATCCATCTACTCCACATCGCGCGCCATCACGGGCACTCCGCTTGACGACAGCTTTCACCTCGGCCAGACCGTCATCAACGACTATGGTCGCCCCTACCAGAACGGATTCAACAATTACACCGGCGCCAGCGGCTACGCGTCGGCAGGACGCTTTCTGATCTATGTGCGTGGGGAGTTCCAGGGTGCAAGTTCCGGAACAGGGTATTCCCCTGCACTTTCACAGGTACTTGCTGGAATCGATGGCACGATTGATCCCGCTTACAACCAATTTACGTACTTTCCGCAGGCGACGATTCCACTGGGACCGATTGGCGCAACAACCCGTGGACGTCTCCTCGAAGCATATGTCTCCGCAAACTTCCTGAATCATGAGATCTCACTGGGGAAGCAGGATGACTGGCTCGGACCGGGACTGGGCGGCGGCTTTGCCTACTCCAACAATGCGGAGAATTTCTACTCGTTCCGCATCAATCGCGTCGAGCCGCTCCATGTTCCCGGGTTGTCGTATCTCACCGGCCCATTCCGCTATGAATTCATGATTGGCGAGCTTCATGGCCATGCCCATATTCCGAACCCGGATTACCCCGGCCCTGGAGAGCCCAACGTCGTCAGTCCCGGCAAACCCTGGGTGCATCTCGAAAAGATCAGCTTCCGCCCTACGGAGAATCTCGAATTTGGTTTCGAACGCACGGTCATCTGGGGTGGCCAGGGACATGGCCCCATCACGTTGCACACATTTCTGAAAAGCTTTTTCAGTCTGTCGTCCCCCACGAACGGCGACAAGCTTGGTCGCAACGATCCCGGTGCGCGTTTCGGAGCATTCGACTTTAACTATCGCCTGCCATACCTGCGCAATTGGCTAACTCTGTATACCGATGGGGAGGTCCACGACGACGTCTCGCCTATCGACGCGCCGCGGCGTGCCGCCTGGCGTCCCGGCCTCTATCTGTCGCACGTGCCCGGAGTGCCCAAACTCGACCTGCGCGCAGAAGCAGTCTCAACCGATCCACCAATCTCCACAAGCGTCTCCGGCCGCTTCATGTATTGGGAATCGATTCAGCGTCAGGGCTACACCAACAACGGCCAGATCTTCGGCGACTGGATCGGCCGCGAAGCCAAAGGCGGACAGGGTTGGATTACCTACCACTTGAGCGGCAACGAGTGGATCCAGGTCGGCTTGAGAAACCAGAAGGCCGCCAAAAACTTCATCCCCGGCTCAACCACGCAGTTGCAGCCTGGCACGGGATCGCTCATCGAGGGGGGCACGACGCTTAACGATTTCAATGTCCAGGCCGTGAAACGCATCGGCAAGGACTTTGAGATTAACGGGAACTTCGCGCTCGAACACTGGAAGGCGCCGATCTACTTGCCGGGCCAGCAGACCGTGACCACCACCACGATCAAGCTCACCTGGTTCCCCGAGCGCAAGATCAGCTTCTGATTCTTGAAAGGGACCGGCAAAGAACAGCAGATTCTTCGCTCACCACCCCCAAACTGAAAAACGTTTGGGGCTCCGTTCCCTCAGAATGACACCGCCAGTGATGGGAAGAGTTCGGTCCGGCATGCTACCGGGCTAATCGGACATCCGTCATGGCGAGTTGAGGGTAGATTTGACTCTTGTTTCGCTTACTCCTCACGCATGAGCTTCACCGGATTGACCGCCAACGCTTTTTGCGCTGGAATCCATGCTGCCATCAGGCCAAGCAGCAACATTGTTACAACTACGCCGCCGAGAACCACCGGGTCGTTCGGCGAGGCCTGGTACACGATGAACGACAGCACCTTCGTCGCCAGAAGCCCAAGCACGAGTCCAGCCACCGAGCCCACCGAAAGGAGCACAAAGGAGCGCCCCAGCGCCGTCCGTAATACCTGCTTCCGCCGCGCGCCGAGCGCCATGCGAATCCCAAGTTCGCGCAGCCGTTTGCTCACGGTATACGAGGCCATGCCGAAGATCCCCGTCACCGCCAGCATCGCGCCCAGCAGCCCCAGCACTCCGAGCGCCACCGACGCTACGCGTGCGGCAAACATCGCTGAACCCATTGCCTGGGTCCACGGCCTCACGGTGATAGGCATTGCCGAATCAAGCCCGTGCAGCGCCTTCTCCAGCGCCGCAGAAATCTCCTGCGGATCGCGGTTCGAGCGCACCAGAAGCCAGGTGTTGCTGGACTGCTGCTGCTGAAACGAGAAGAACATCGCCGGCTGCTGATCCTCTGTGAGCGTCCGGTACTTTCCATCTTCCACCACGCCCACAACTTCAGCCCGCTGCCCGCCCCAGAACTTGAAATGCCCACCGATCGCGTTGTTCACCGATCCGAAAACCTTGACTGCAAATTGCCGGTTGATCAGGGCCACCTTGGGCGCCTTGGCATCGTCCTGCATTGAGAGATCTCTGCCCGCCAGCAGATGGGTGCCTGCGGCCTCGATGTAGCCTCCCGAGATGTGGTAATTCATGGCCTCGGCAACCTGGTTGGTGGGCCGGAAATCAGTGGTGCTGTCGGCGTAAACACCCGAGTCACCGCCCTCCAGTCCCAACGGCAAGTGGTCGACATAGCCCACGGCGGTCGCGCCGGGAATAGCCGCCGCTGCTTCAAGCATGCGCCGCTGCATCTGCAACTGCCGCTCGTCTGCATAGCCCGACATATGCAGTTCCGTCCCTGCGAGTGTCACGTTTTGCGGCACAAATCCGAAATTGCTGTGCATTGAACGCGCCAGCCCGCGCACCGCCACCAGCGACGACGTCACCAGCACCGCGCAAATCGCGATCTGCAAGGCCAGCAGAACATCGCGCAGCGTTAACCGCCGCACCCCGCCAACGCCAGCCGCACCGGTACGAATCACCTGCCACGGATCGGCGCGCAGCACCTGCCGCACAGGCAACATCCCGAACAGCAGGCCGCTCGCCAGCGCCAGCAACAGCGCCACGATGTACGTGCCTGCATCTGGATTCACCGGCACGTTAATCGGAGTATCCGGAATCGGTTGCCATGTACTGAGGAAGCGCAGCACCGCGACGCCTCCCGCAAGGCCGACCGCTCCTCCCGCAAGCGAAACCAGTACCGCCTCTGTAAGCATCTGGCGCAGGATCATCCCGCGTCGCGATCCCAGCGCGAGGCGCATTGCTGTTTCCTTCGCCCGATCCGCCGAGCGCGCTGCAAACAGGCTACCGAGGTTCGCGCATGCGGCCAGCAGAATCAACCCCGCGAGCAGCATCAGGCCCGCCATAAACGCCCGCGCCGGCCCGCCAAGCATGTCCCCGATGAGCCCCGGCCGCGCCAGCGTGAACTTCACGCCTTCGTCGTCAGCCGGATAAGCTTTTGCGAGCCAGTTCCCGATGGAATTCAAGTCCTCCGTGGCCTGTGCCGCCGTTACCCCGGGTTTCACCCGTCCTACCACGAACCCGTTGTGATTGCCGCGCTGGGTCAGCTCGTCGTAGCCCTCAATCACTGGCTGCTCTACGAGCGGAATCCACATCGCCGGCGCAAAGAACAGCTCCGTACCCCGAAAATCCGGAGGCGCCACGCCAATGATCGTGAGCAGGTACTTATTCACCCCCACGGTTCGCCCAACTACACTCGCATCGCCGTGAAAATGGCCATGCCAGTACGCGTAGCTCAGCACCACATACGGAGCGCTGCCCGCCCCTTTCTCATCGGTGGCGTGATAGAAGCGTCCCAGGTAGGGCTGAATTCTCAATACGTCGAAATAATTTCCACTTGCCAGATAGGGCCATGCAGTCGACGGACTGCCCCCGGTATCCACCCCAACCGGGCCCATAATCTGGGACATCACTATGCCTTCAAACGCCCGGTTCCTATCCCGCAGATCCACATAATCGAGATAGGAATGCGAAGGAAACTGGAAGCGCTGCACCTCGTAGAGACTCTGCGCATCGGGCAATTTCACCGGCCGGAGCACCACCGCGTTCAACACACTGAACACCACCGCGTTTGCGCCAATCCCCAGCGCGAGGGTCACAATCGCCGTCAGCGTAAATCCCGGAGACTTCCTCAACTTCCGAAACGCGATCTTCAGGTTGTTCGTCATGTTGGACTCTCTTGTCGGGAGATACGCCTCCGCAGGGAGGTTGGTTCCGATTCATTTCGTTTCAGTTGAGAGTTTCTCTTTTTGACCAGGACTGGTGAAGCCCTCAGGCGAACTTGCGAAGACCAATTCCCAGAATGGGATTTTAGAGTGATCTCAAATCACGATCTTCGGCTAGAGAGAAAGCCGTAGGTATGGCATCTAACTTCTTTGTTGATAGTGCGCTGTGACTACTTTTTGAATCGAAAGATGATGTTTGAGCGTGTCTTTCGTAATCGGTTGGAATGCCGGACCTTGTTCGCCAAGACGGGTTCGGCGCCTCTGCGATGGTTATCGGATTCGCGGTCTTTGATATCGTGGATCAAAGAGGAAGATTGGCGCCTCTTCCTCTCCACCCTCGCTCCCGCACCTCATACCTAAGCTCGTCCCGACCAACAAACGTATCGTGCACATTGGAGGCAACCAGAAACATGGAAAAGGTGAATGACCGTCCGGCTTTAGAGTATTCTCCCGCACTTCCCCAGCTTGGCGCATTCGATCGCGCCAAAGCCATCGGAAAAAGCACCGCAAAGCGCGGCATCGACGTTTATTTCGCCACAAAATGCGCGTTGTTGCGCACGTTCGGCATCATCGATTTCCCCGTACCTCCGAATCATTGCCTGCGGCGCACGTCGAGCCACACGCTCCGTCATTATTACGAGTCGGGCGTCACAACCATGATGCCGATTGTGACGGCGGCCCGGATCTTTGGAGCCGATCTCGATCAGCAGGTCAACGTTCTCGATTTCGGCTGCGGCGTTGCGCGGCAGTTTTTGCAGCTTAACCGGCAGTACCCTCGCGTAAAGGCCCACGCATGCGATGCGCACCCTGACAATGTAAAACGCACCTTTCCCAATGCGGATGTATATGCCAACAGCTTCGATCCACCGCTGAAGTACGCTGACAATACCTTCGATCTGGTTTATTCCGTATCGACGTTTTCGCATTTTTCTTTTGACGACGCGAAACTGTGGCTGCGAGAGCTGGCGCGTGTGACCAGACCGGGTGGACTGATGTGTCTCACCTTCAACAGCTACACTTCGGTTGCGTGGAGCCATGATCGCGGATACATCATGGACTACTCGGCAGAGCAGCTGACGCGCGATGGGCACTGGTATTCCGTGGACGAAGCCAGCTGGTACCGGCGCAAGGCAGAGGAAGCCGTTTCGGAATTCGGATCGAACACCACAGGCGCGACGCGGCCAACCGGCGACATGTTCTTTTCGCCGGAATACGCGAAGATTTTTGTGGAAGACCTGGGGTTGAAACTGGAAGCCATTGCGCCCGGAGTCATTGATCGAATGCAGGATCTGGCTGTGATCCGCAAACCGAAGAAGTAACGAAGACAACAAGCGGGGCGCGGCAGATGACGCGCATCGCATCGCGTCGATCTGTCAAAGACTGCTGGTTGGATTGCCGAACGCGATCTCCGCGATTCGGTTATGGATTCGCGCCCTGGGTTCCTGTGCTTTTTTGCCGCGTCAGCACATACGACTTGCGCCGATCCTTCGATGCGTGGTCTATCTGCTTCCAGAAGGCAGCGAAGTAGTCGATGGCCGAAATGGTCGAGACCAGGACCGTGAAGTAGATGGCTGCGATCGCAATCCACTCAACAGGAATGACCAGCACGCCGAACTGCCACTGAAACCAGCGATGCGCGAGCACGGCCGAGACCACGCACACGATCTGCACCACGGTCTTGAGTTTGCCGAGTTCGCTGGCCTGGATCGTGAAGCCCTCAGTAGATGCGATGGAGCGGAGGCCGGAGATGAGGAACTCGCGCGCGATGATGACCACCACGATCCACACCTTGACCACGTGAGGGTTGTAGGCCACCAGCGCAATCAGCGCGCCGGTCACCATTATTTTGTCGGCGATCGGGTCCAGCAGCATGCCCATCGTCGTGATCTGTGCCCGCTTACGGGCCAGGTATCCGTCGAGGCCATCGGTAATTGAGGCGAGAACGAACAGAATTGAAGCCAGAATCTCCTGTTCGCCGTTCGGTCCCTGCAAAGGAAAATGCGGCGACAGTATCCACAGAAGGAGCGGGATCATGGCAATCCGGCTCAGCGTGATGGAGTTAGGGAGATTCACGTTCTTCTTATCAGTCCAGTTGAGTCTTTCTGAAATCGCGTAGGTTCGGAACCCGCTTGTTGACGAAGCCCCAAACTTTTGTACCCGCATGCCACAGTTTTGCGGGCGCCATTTACAACTATAGACCGCGTCGCTCAGGCCTCTCAAACCGGTGATCAAGGATGGCGCAGAGCACATAGCGCATATTTCTGGTCGTTTCTGCCTCGGATCAACGGTTCAGCACTTTCATCGAAAGGACATCGAGAAACGGCTGTTGACTCTTCAGGATGGACGATTTAGCGGCGGCGAGCGAGTACCAGGCTCCGCGATCGACCTCGGGAATTTCGATCATGCGCCCCGAGTGCGGCGGCCACTCCAGCATGCACAGATTGCTGGTCAGCTTCTTCGGATCGCAGTCGCCTTCAAACGCCCATGCGCTGACCAGTTTGCCGCCGGCCTGTCTCACAGTGCCGAGGTCGATGAATTCGCCGCTCGCTTCAAAACCGGTTTCCTCGTGGAACTCGCGCCGCGCTGCATCCAGGGGAAGCTCCCCGTCGGTGTATTCCCCCTTGGGAATCATCCACGCACCCGCATCCTTCTTGGCCCAGTAGGGACCTCCGGGATGGATGAGGAACACTTCAAGCCCTACATCTCTGCGACGAAACATTAAGAGGCCCGCACTTCGCTTTTCCATTGGGACCAGTATAAGTTCATCCATCGTTTACCATGAGGGTCAATGTTCGCGCTCGAAGCTCAACTTACTGCCGGCGAGGTACTGCGGGCCTTTCATCACGATGAGCCATTCCTGTTTCTGGGCGCGGCATTCAACACGGTCACGATTATTCTGATCGGGCTTTGTATCATTCGTCGCAAAGCAGACGGAATGCTTTTGTCGCTCGCATGTTTTGCGCACCTCTATGGGATACGACTCTGGATTAATTCTGATCTGCTTCGCCTTTCCATACCCGCCAGCGAATTCTTCCATCGGTTCAGCGCCGCGGTCGACTACCTGGTACCGGTCCCGGCATTTATCTTCTTCTATTTTGCCGGTTTCCTGGGCAAGGCAGGAAGATTTGTCGCTCCAATTTTCGTTGTTTTGTTTCTTGGTCTCTCCGCAGGCTCGATGTTGTTTGGGACGCATGCGGCATTCCGAGACATCAACAACACGGTGATCGCTGTGGCCCTGATCGCCGTCGCGTTGCGATGGTTTCGACGGATGGCACACGATCGCGATTCGCGCGTGATTGGCGTTGGACTGCTGTGCTTTGTGCTTCCCTCCATTTCCGACAATGTCTACAGGCCTTCGCACGTTGAGCCTTACGGATTTGCGGTGCTACTTGCCTGCCTCGGCTATGTCGCGGCACACCGCGCCCTGCAACGCGACAAGGAACTGGACGAAATTCAGCAGGAACTCGACCTGGCACGCCGCATGCAACTCTCCATCCTGCCTGGCGACTTCCCTGCTTCGCGATCTTTCCGGGTTGCGGCAAAGTACGTGCCAATGACATCGGTCGCAGGAGATCTTTACGACTTCCTGCTCGCCGATGACCAGCACGCCGGTCTGCTGATAGCCGACGTCTCCGGACATGGAGTTCCCGCTGCGCTCATTGCTTCGATGGTAAAGATGGCAGCGATTTCGCAGCGCGCGCAGACGGCTCACCCGGCGGTGCTGTTGTCAGGAATGAACTCAGCTCTCTGCGGCAATACGCAGGGGCAATATGTGACAGCCGCCTACGTGTACCTGGACGCTCATGCGCGAGAACTGCACTACGCTGCGGCCGGCCATCCTGCCATGCTTCTTTTGCGGAATGGCGCAGTCACCGAGATCGCGGAAAACGGGATGCTGCTGGCTGCTGTTCCGGGCGCGAACTACGAGAGCAGGTCTCTGCCGCTCGAATCCGGCGATCGGCTTTTGCTTTACACCGATGGCGTGATCGAGGCACGTAACGCTGAAGGGAGGCTCTTCGGCGAGCAGTCACTGGCAGCGGAACTGAAAACCAGTGCCCGCATGACACCTTCCGAGACGGCTGATCACCTTATCGGGGCCGTGCAGGCATGGGCCAAGTCGCAGGACGACGACCTGACAGTGCTCGTCTGCGATTTTATGGGTTCGCCCGCCCTGGCCGCCGCGGATTGACAGGCCAAAACAGAACGGGCCGCCGAAGCGACCCGTCCTCATTCAACTGAACCAGAAGACTACGCGTAGATGCCGCGCTGCTTGATGGTAAACGCCACGCGATCGATGGCCAGCATGTACGCTGCAATGCGGTTGTTCACGTTGTGGGCCTCGGCGTACCGCACCACATCGTCGAAACTGTCGCGCAGAATCTGCTCGAGTTGCTCGTTGACGATGGCTTCCTTCCAGAAGTAGCCCTGCCGGTCCTGCACCCATTCGAAGTAGCTGGCCGTAACACCGCCTGAGTTGGCCAGAATGTCGGGCACAATGAAGATGCGCTTATCCGCAAGGATTTCGTCCGCGACGGCGGTGGTGGGGCCGTTGGCGCCTTCCACGATGATGCGCGCCTTGATCTTCTCGGCGTTGCGGCTGGTGATCACGTTCTCGGTTGCCGCCGGAATCAGCACATCGCAATCGGAAACGATCAGTTCTTCGCTCGGCATGGCTTCGGCTCCGCGGAAGCCGAGCAGCGATCCATTGCGATACTTGTACTCGACCAGCTGGTGAATATCGATGCCATTGGGATTCGACAGCCCGCCCTCTTTCTCGGCGATGCCAATGATTTTGTAGCCGTGCTCCATCATCAGGCGCGCTGCGTTTGAGCCAACATTGCCGAATCCCTGAATGATGACGCGGCAGCCGTCGATGGGCAGGTTCAGATAGCGGAGGCTCTCGTCACATACCACCATGACGCCGCGCCCGGTCGCTTCAACGCGTCCGCGCGAACCGCCGATATTCAGCGGCTTGCCGGTAACGACGCTGGTGACGGTGTGACCCACGTGCATGGAGTAGGTATCCATGATCCAGGCCATCGTCTGTTCGTTGGTGTTCACATCGGGCGCGGGCACATCCTTTTCCGGTCCAATGAATTCGATGATCTCTGAAGTGTAGCGGCGCGTCATGCGCTCCAATTCGCCCTGGCTCATCTTCTTGGGATCGCAAATGACTCCGCCCTTGGCGCCGCCAAACGGAATGTTCACGACGGCGCATTTCCACGTCATCCAACTTGCCAGTGCGCGCACTTCATCGAGCGTGACTTCTGGTGCGTAGCGGATGCCGCCTTTCCCAGGACCGCGTGCTATCGAGTGCTGAACCCGGAATCCGGTAAAAATCTCAATGCGACCATCGTCCATGGTCACGGGAAAGTGAACGATAATTTCGCGCGCCGGCGTCCTCAGCAGTTTCCAAAGCCCCTCATCCAGATTGAGCTTGCGTGCTGCAAAGTCGAACCGCGCGCTTTGCGCTTCCCAGGGATTGATCTCCTGGTCCAATGTCATTGTTGTTGCGGGTACCATACCATCTCCAATTCTTTCGCCTGCCGCGGAAAGGCCTGAGGCCCTTTCACGCGCCAACTAATAGACGCAGCAGGATTTCTCCGGTTTCCGGAGTAATTCATTTGTTGCCAAGCACCAAGGATTCCCCTGAGGCTTTCTTTTGGGGTGCTGAACTTGCCGGCAATCGCCCAAACCCATGTGAGTCTAGGCCTCACACACAGCGTCGTCAAGCCGGTGAGAACCAGCCTGGGAACCCCTAGGTACTGCGCGGAATCCGAATGAGGCAAGGCTGATTTCTAAGAATGCCGTTCAGGTTTGCTTCCCAAAACCCCTGCAGATGGATGAGTAATTTTCGGTAATTCTCTGGGTACGAACGATGTTTCTATCTCGCATATAGACACTTGGATGTAGGGCACTAACGATAAGATAGCTATACCCTACAACGTTGGTAATGGAGCTCTTGTTGGAGAAATCGGTCACTAGCTCGTTGCTGGACTAGACTGACCTTGAGCCTCATGTCCTACTCCAACCATAACTTTCCGGCGGTTCCTGTGCCCGAAGCCGTTTTCGCAGTACGACCTGGAGAACAGATGCCAGCTGGAGACAGGATATTGCTGATTGACGACGATCGAGTCGTCGGCGAAATCGTCTCCGCCCTGGCAAAGGCGATGAATTTGCAGTGCGACGTGACGCGGAATTCGGAGGAATTTTTCGATCGCATTGGCCCGGAAACGACCTTGATTCTTCTTGATCTGGTCATGCCGGATATGGATGGGATCGAAATCCTTAGGCTTCTTGGCGAGCACAACTGCAAAGCGCGCATTGTTTTGATGAGCGGAATCAACATTCGCGTCATCGAAACCGCCAAAAAACTAGCTCAAACGCTGGGTCTCGCCGTGGTCGGGCACCTCCAAAAGCCCTTCCCGATCGGACAACTACAGGAGCTGCTCCTCGCCAGTATTGGGCCGGAGAAGCCTGCCGACAAGCAGAACGAGCAACGCATTGCCATTCCCGATGAAGACCTGCGCCAGGCCTTCGAACGCGATGAGTTTGTTCTCTACTATCAGCCCCAAATCAATATCGCCACCGGAGTCGTGACCGGAGTTGAAGCCCTGACGCGCTGGGAGCATCCCGAACTCGGACTCGTCTTCCCGGACAATTTCATCTCCAGGATTGAAGCCCTGGGCCTCATGGACCGGTTCTGCTGGATCACGGCGGAACGCGCGCTCAACGAGGTAAGGCAGTTCTCGGCGCCGAATGGGCATCTGCCCCGGCTCGCCATTAATGTTTCCGTCAGTTCGCTGCGCGATCTGAAGTTCCCCGACATCCTGATGAACCTCGCGCGCAAGTACGACTTTCCGGCCGAGCGCATCGTTCTAGAGATCACCGAGTCTGGACTGATGGAGTTTTCGCTCGCGCTCGACGTTCTCACCCGCCTCCGCATGCGCAACTTCCAGCTCTCCATTGACGACTTCGGCACCGGCTACTCGATGATGACGCAGTTGCAGAACGTGCCCGCAATCGAACTGAAAATCGACAAGACCTTTGTGCAGCACATGCACGCCAGGCACGCGGACCTGGTGATGGTGGAAAAGATTATCGAAATGGGCCATGAGCTCGACATGGAAGTGATTGCCGAGGGAGTGGAAACCGACGAGCAATACGATCTTCTGCGGGAAAAAGGCTGCGATGGCGTGCAGGGATTTCTTTTCAGCCGCGCTCTGCCGCCTGCCGACATCATTCGCTGGCTTGAAACCCACCGATCCCAGCAAGTACAGTAGTCGCATCGCCGTTCACAGGGATCGACAAGCTCTAATCAAAATCCCCACTTCAGTCAGATCAACGCGATGACGCGCGTTCATCGCAGTCATTGGAGAGAGCCATGGCGATTGGAGAGGCTTATGCGCAGACTTGCAAGCGCGGTGCTGGTGGCCGCGACCTTTCTCACCGTGTGGCCGGTCTTTGCCCAGGCGCCCATCGCGAAGGTCCCGCCGGACTCCAGCCAAATCGCGCAACCCCAGGCCATCAAGCCCGGAACGAGCGCGCCCACACCCGGCCACTCTCTCGACCAGGCGGATCTCGCCGCTTTTTTCGACGGCGTCCTTCCCCTCCAGCTTGAGCGAAACGACATCGCAGGCGCATCTGTGCTGGTGATGAAGGATGGCAATGTCCTGCTCCAGAAGGGCTATGGCTACGCCGACGTTAAATCGAAGAAGCCCGTCGATCCGGCATCGACGATCTTTCGACTTGCCTCGATTTCGAAGCTCTTCACATGGGTCTCGGTAATGCAACTGGAGGAGCAAGGCAAGCTGAACCTTGACACCGACGTCAATCAGTATCTCGACTTTCCGATCCGCGCCGCCTTCAACAAGCCAATTACGCTGCGCGACCTGATGACGCACACGGCGGGATTTGAAGAGTCGCTCGATGAAATCATCATTACCAATCCCAAACAGGCGGTCTCGCTGCGCGATTATCTGATCGCCAACCAGCCGATGCGTATCTATCCTCCGGGGGAAATCCCGGCATATTCAAATTACGGAGTAGGACTTGCAAGCTACATTGTTCAGCGCACCAGCGGAGAGCCCTTCGAACAATATGTACAGGAGCACATCTTCGCGCCACTCGGCATGACCCACTCGTCTTTCTATCAGCCGCTGGAGAAATCGTTGGCCAACCTTCCATCGGATGGTTATCGCGGAAACACCACCAAGCCCGCTGTCGGTTTTGAGATCTTCAACCCCGTCGGCGCTGGCGGCATCTCCTCGAGCGCCGCCGACATGGGCCGCTTTGGACAGGCGCTGCTGAACGGCGGCGAACTCGATGGCAAGCACATCCTCAAGCCGGAGACACTTGCGCGGATGTGGACACCGCAGTTCCGAGCCAGCGACCAACTGCCTCCGATCTGCATGGGCTTTTACCAGGACTGGCGCAACCATCTCCACTGGATCGGGCATGAGGGTGATCTGATTGCATTTCACAGCCTCTTCTTTGTCGAACCAACGCAGAAGATTGTGCTGTTTGTCTCCTACAACTCGGCTGGCGGCGGCTCAGAGCCGAGGCCGGAGATCATCAACTTTTTTTCAGATCGCTACTTTCCTGGCGCACCAGACGTTCAATATGTGAAAACGCCGGCAAATCAATTGAAAGATATTGCGGGAACGTACGAGTCGACGCGCCGTGACGACACCACCAAATTCAAGCTTTCAACGTTGTTCAGCCAGCGCAGTGCATCGGTCGACAAAGATGGCGTTCTCACAATCAACGGTGCGCGAGATCTGCGCGGTCATCCGATCAAGTGGAAGCCGATCGGCAAGGATCTGTGGCTGGCCGAGGGTGAACAGCAGCACCTCTTCGCGATTCGTGATGGCCGGAACAAGGTGGTGCGCCTTGCCGTCGATTTTCCCGGAGTGCAACTGCAGCGCGTGCCCTGGTATGAAAACCAGACCTGGGTATTGATCGCTCTCTGGTCGAGCATCGGGATCCTTGTACTCGTGATTCTTGCCAGTCTCATTCGAACCTGGCGCCGCCTGTTCCAGCGCAGGCGTGGCCGTCCTGAGCCGCAGCCGGGAACCATCTGGATCACCGCTGCGCCACGGCTGGCTGCCTTCCTGTGGGTCATTTTCCTTGGCGTGCTGATCGGATATTTCGCTGTAAAGGGCGACGACCTGATGCCTCCCACTCCTGCGTGGTTCAAATGGTTTGTCGCGGAAAATTTCGTCGCCATGCTGGCGATCGTCCTCAGCACGCTTGCCGTTGTTGCCGGAATCGACGCCTGGAGCCGGGAGATTCGCGTGATTACGAAGCTCAAGTTTTCCTTCGTGGCGCTCGCTTGCGCCTTCGTGAGCTGGTTCGCCATTCATTGGCACATCATCGGGCCGACGAATCGGATCTAGCGGCAAGAAGTGAATGAGTTAACGAGTGAACAAGCGAACAAGTGAAGAAGTGACGAAGTGACGGCGCGTTCACTGGTTCACTCTTTCACTTTTTTTCACTCTTTCATTTTGTTCACTCGTCCAATCATTGGTTCCTTCAGTGCTCCTTTACACTGGAAGCTGTGAAGCCCTCATCGAATCTCATCCAACCCAGCCGCAAGGAATTTTTGGCGCTCGCCAAAAAGCATACGCTCGTCCCCGTCTACCGCACGCTCACGGCCGACCTTGAAACTCCGGTCTCGGCCTTCTTGCGCGCGGCGTGGCAGGAACGCGAATGCTTTCTGCTGGAGTCGGTTGAGAACGGCGAACAAGTTGGCCGCTACACCTTTATCGGGCTCAATCCGTACAAGCGGATCGTCGCGCGCGGCCAGCAGATCGATATCACCGAAGGCGGTCGCACCACGCGCATTGAGGGCGACATCTTTGAAGTGCTGCGCGAGGCACTCGGCGGCCACAAGCCGGCACGGATCGCCGGACTTCCTCCGTTCACAGCCGGCGCTATCGGTTTCTTCGCCTACGACGCTGTTCGCCAGATCGAGCGGCTGCCCAATCACGCCAAGGATGAACTCGGTGTTCCTGATGCGTGCCTACTCTTTTTCGATGAAGTGCTCGCCTTTGACCACGTGCGCAAACAGATCTGGATGGTGGCCACGGCCGACGTTACGCTTACCAAACCCGATGAAGCTTACGCCAAGGCGGTAAAGAGGCTGGCGAAGATGGAAAAGCGCCTGGCGACGCCGTTGCCGAAGCTGCCGCAAGTGCGGACCGCCAATCCGGTGAAGGTAAAGCGACGCACCAGCAAGAAGAACTTTCTTGCCGCCGTCGAGCGCACCAAGGAATACATCGCCGCGGGTGACATCTTTCAGGCCGTGCTTTCGCAGCGTCTCGATGTGACAACGGGCATGGACACCTTCCAGGTGTATCGCTCGCTGCGCACGGTGAATCCAAGCCCCTACATGTACTTCCTGCGTTTTACACCGGATGGGTCGCTGGGCACCGCGAAAAGATCGAAGCCCTCGAACAGCGTGGAGCTTGCCGGCTCATCGCCGGAGTTGCTGGTGCGCGTGCACGATCGCAAAGTCGAGTATCGGCCGATCGCGGGCACGCGTCCACGTGGAGCTAACGAAGCTGAAGATCTGCGCCTCGAAGACGAGATGATGCACGACGAGAAGGAACGCGCCGAGCACGTGATGCTTGTCGACCTCGGCCGCAACGATGTCGGCCGTGTCAGCGAGTTTGGCAGCGTTAAAGTCGATCGCCTGATGTTTGTCGAGCGCTACAGCCATGTGATGCACATTGTCAGCACCATCGAAGGCAAACTTAAGCCTGAACTAACCGCTGTCGACGCGCTGCGCGCATGCTTTCCTGCCGGCACGCTCTCAGGTGCGCCCAAGGTTCGCGCCATGGAGATCATCGAAGAGTTGGAGCCGTCGCGCCGCGGGACGTACGGAGGCGCCGTGCTCTACGCCGACTTCTCCGGCAATCTCGACTCTTGCATCGCCATCCGCTCGCTGCTGACCACCGGTGGCAAAGGATACGTCCAGGCGGGCGCCGGCATTGTTGCCGACTCCGTCCCGGAGCTTGAACATCAGGAGTCGCTCAACAAGGCTCAGGCCGTGATTCGCGCGATTGAGCGCGCCCGGGAACTGTAGTTGAAAGCTACTCCGCGCCAAACAGCCGGCGGAAGAAGTGCCCCATGCGCGCCATGAATCCGGGCTTCTTGTCGCCTTTGACCTTGGGCAGCTTGTGCCTTGGCACATGCACCGGCGGAACAGGTTCTCCGCCAGTTGCCGTAATGGTGTCGGTCGCAGGCGGAGGTTCGCCGCTCTTGTGCACGAACGTGTCTGTCGCCTCAGTCGGTGCGGTTGAGGGCGTCACTCCCGGGGGACCGGGCGGGGGAAGCGGTGAGAGGCCTGCGCTCTGCGCCTCAGGGAACTCATTGGTGTTCGGATGCAGCGGCGCCGGGCATCCGCAAGACTCCTTCTCCTGGTCGACCACCGAAGTCACGCTTCCGTGCTGGAACATCACGCGCTGCCCCGCCTGCACGCGATAGATGCCGCCGTCAAAGACGCTCGTCACCAGCACGTAGGGCGCGCTCACACCTGCATTGTCAACGCACGTGTCGCCATGCTGGCCAAGGCGCACCTTCACATCCGCCGCGCCGGGACCCCCGATCAGAATGCGGAAGTCGGGAGTAAGCAGCACGTCAGAATTGCGGCCGGTGGCAAAGCTTGCCTCGACCGCGCCGTGATCGATCACCATCATCAGGCCGGCGATCTCGTCCTTGGGAACGCTGGCGTCAGCGGCCAACTTCACGGTGGTCGATGCGCACACGCGCAACACGCCCCGCCGCGGCAGCGTCACTTCAGTCGTGCCGGTGCCCGAGGTGATGGCTCCGTTGGTGGCGATCATCGCTCGCCCATTGGCAACTTGCAACGCTCCCGTCACCATGGCGGCACTGGCGGGATCTTTGCTGTCGAGTGGAACGATTGCGATCGGCCCCGATTGCGTGGGTCCATAGGACGGATTGCTGTCCGCAGGCGTACTCGGCGGAGCCGGCTGCGTTTCCGAAGGAGGCGTAGGCCGGGACTTGGGCGCCTGCGACCACAGAAGTGGGCCGGCGCAGCACGCCCCGCATATCAGAATCCAATGCAGCGTGTCTTTCGCGGGCCTATGGGAGTCTTGCATCGCGCCTACATTTCCAGGAAGTTGCGGATCATCTGGTGACCGCCTTCGGTCAACACGGACTCGGGATGAAACTGGACGCCCTCGACCTTCATCGTGCGGTGGCGCAGCCCCATGATGACAGACCTGCCCTTTGCGCCCGCGCCGTTTGCTTCCGCCGTGCGCGCCGTAACTTCAAGATCCGACGGCAGCGATTTCTCGGCCACAATCAGGGAGTGATACCGGGTGCAGATAAGCGGTGTCGGCAATCCGGAAAAAATGCCTTTGCCGTCATGATTCACTTTGCTCGTCTTGCCATGCATCAGGCTCTGGGCGCGCACGACCTGTCCGCCAAAGGCTTCGCCGATGGCCTGGTGCCCCAGGCAAACGCCGAGGATGGGAGCTTTGCCCGCCATGTGGCGGATGAGCGGAACCAGGATGCCCGCTTCTGCCGGCGTGCAGGGGCCCGGCGACAGCAGGATGCGCTCCGGCTTCAGTGCTTCCACCTCTTCGACGGTGAGTTCGTCGTTGCGGCGAACCAGCACATCCGCCCCAAGCTCGCCCAGGTATTGAACAAGGTTGTAGGTGAAAGAATCGTAGTTATCGAGGACAAAAACCATCGGTGAAACCAGTGTAGCGCGAGCGGCAATCAGATCGGAGCCGGGCCGATCCCAAAGCCGCTCGGGTTGTTCCGATGTTCAAAGCAGTCTTCAACATCTGACCGCGCAACCCGCCATGCGGGCTAGCGAGCGACCTCGACGATCATGAACGTGCCTGGCTTTGCCTTCGGACGGGCCGTAGATCCGGCGGGCTGCGGCTCGAATTCCGCGGTGGGAAGGAAGATTTGGTGCGCCGTTGTGTCGACGCCCATGGTTCTCGCTCCATCGGGAGTCTTGACGGTCTGAGCGACCTCGTATTTCCCCGCTTTTTCGCCGGCCACGATCAGGGAGCCGTCCCGGCAGCTTGCGAAGGCAAGGGCTCCATCTACCTTGGTAGCATCAACTCCCACACCGATGGGGAGGTCGGCCAGTACTTTGCCTGTCTCCGTACTCATCACAATCAGCTTCTGCGGCTTGCGACAGCCCACAAACAGGCGGTGCGTCCGGGAGTCCAGCGACATGCCGACGGGATGGCCACCTGGAGTCACCGGCCAACGGGAGGTCACACTCCGGCTCTGCAGGTCGACAACCGCGACAAGGTCCTTGTCCTCAAGATTGATATAGATCTTGCCCGTGCCATCGGCGGCCAGGAATTCCGGCTTCCCGCCAAGCTCGATGGGAGGATCAATTTTGCCATTTTTCGGATCGATGTCGGGCTTGAATGTCATCAGCACGCCGCCGTCACCGGAAACCGCGAGAACGCGGTCCTGTGCGGCGTCGTAGATGATGCCGTCCGAGTCCGGTACGGTCGCCAGGGTCCCCAGCACCGCGTAGGTCTTCAAGTCGAAGATGACGATCGCCCCGCTGCCGCCGCCGTCGGTAATGAAACCGCGTCCGGCATTGGGAGCGATGGCGACGCCGTGCGCGACCTTCTGGCCGGGAATGTCGCCCAGCACTTTGCCCGTATTCTCATCGAGCACCTGGGTGTGCGTGGTGCGCGGGACAAAGAGCCGGTGGCTTGCGGCATCAACTGTAAGGTAGTCCCACCCGCCATCACCACCCACGGGGAAAGTCTTCACGACTTTCCAGTCTGATTGCGCAATCGCAGGCACCTCAATCGCAGAGGCCAAGAGCACTGCTGCTGCAACAGAGGCAATCCGAAATGTTTTCATTTTTTCCCCTCTCTGGTGAAGAATGTGAGAGCGATTCCGACAAGTGTGCGTGAAAATCCCAATCCACGGCTTTCTTCTTCCAGTCAGCGCAATCCTACGTCTGCCCTCCTTAATCTGCGCTGAAGCTACATCAATATGCGGTTGCAATCAGTGAAAGATCGCGCAAAAGCCGCAAATGCACTACTCTCTCTGCGCCGCGCGACGTGGCGTGGCGCCTTCCCGGTTGCGCGGAAGCAAGCGCATCTGAAAAACTGACGATGGTCTTCAAATGATGGTTCTCCACTTTCTGATTCAAGGGCGCGTGCAGGGCGTAGGTTTCCGCTGGTTCGTTCATCGCGAAGCCAGCGAGCTTGATCTGCGCGGCTGGGTGCGCAATACCGAAGATGGCGATGTGGAAGTCGTGGCCTCAGGCACTGCTGATGACCTGGCAGAACTGCGCGCCAGCCTTCGCCGTGGCCCGCGCGGCAGCCGCGTCGACCGCCTCATTGAGCACCATCTGGACGACAAAGAGGCGACGGGGCTGAATGCGTTCCGGATTGAAGGGGCGTGGTGAGGCGCCGCCAAGCTGCGCAGTGGTCAGTGCACAGTGGACAGTTTTTCTGTTGGACGACCAGCATGACTGATAACTGAGGACTGAAGACCACTACTGAAGACCTGCCTTTTATAATTGCTGTTGACAGCAATAATTTTTTAGAGCACTTCGCGCAGTTTTCAGATCTCAGTTATCAGAGGCCAGTCGGTAAGACTGAGAGCTGAGGACTGAAGACTGACAACTTCGACAGTCTCGAGGAGCGAGCGAACGCATGCCCGAAGCAATCAAGCCGATTGACGTGGAAGCACTGAAGGCGCTGGTGCGCACCGTGCCGGATTTTCCCAAGCCGGGGATCTTGTTTTATGACATCACCACGCTGCTGAAGGATAAGACAGGCTTTGCCAAGCTGATCGATTTGATGGCCGCCCACTATCTCGAACGCAAAATCGACCTGGTGCTGGGGATCGAGGCCCGCGGGTTCATCTTCGGGCCCGCGCTCGCCTATCGGCTGAATGCAGGGTTCGTGCCGGTGCGCAAACCGCGCAAACTCCCGGCGCCCGTGGCACGCGTCACCTACGACCTCGAATACGGATCGGACACGCTGGAGATTCACATGGACGCAATCCAGCCGGGGCAGCGCGTGGTGCTGGTCGATGACCTGCTTGCGACTGGGGGCACCATGGAAGCGACGGTCAAGTTGGTGAATGAACTGGGCGGCGAGATTGCCGGGCTCGCCTTTGCCGTGGAGCTGGATTTCCTGAAGGGCCGCGACCGCTTCAAGAAGTACGACGTCTTCAGCCTGTTGCACTACGACGAATAGCAAGGCAGATCTGCACGCGTAGCCTGCAGCTTGAAAGCGCCCTCATTCATCGCCAATCGATCCCCGACTGATACGGTCGGAGCTCATTGGGCTAATTTCCTGCAAATTCGCGGTGGAAAGCTGCAAATTTCGGGAGGGGGTGCGGGTATGTATCGATCTGTCCCCGCTCGATCCTAAAGGCGTGAATTCTCCGAACACAACGATGCCTCACTCGGTTCGGTACTACCGATGCGGGACTGAAAATCAAGAGGCTGCCCGCTACTGGGCAGAGTCTCCCCGTACCACTTGTTGTTTGGCGTCACTCCATTCTCTGTAAGAACCGTCGTACATCGCGGCGTCAAAGCCAAGGTAACGCGCCAGCATGTACACATACGAGGCCTGCAAGCCGACTTCGCAATACGAAACGGCCTTCGTCTTGCCGGTGACTCCGGCCGCGGTAAAGAGCTGCCGAAGTTGCTCCGGCGATTTCAGCAAGGGCTCTTTCTCGCTGACCAGCGCGTTCTCCCAGTAGAGCGATTGGGCGCCGCCCAAGTGACCGTTGCGATAACGCTTCGACGGACGAGCGTCGACGATAACGATTTCCTTCTCCGGATCGCCAACTAATCTCTTCATGTAATCCATCTTTGCAATGATCTCAGGATGCAGATGGACTGTCAGGCTCCCGGGTTTAACGTCTCGGGTCTCTGTCGAGGTGGGCCGGTTTTCTCGAGTCCACTGGTCAAGGCCGCCATCGAGCAGTGCAGCTTGGTTTCCGTGTCCCAGGTAGTCCAGGGTAAAGAAGAGACGGGTTGCCATTGGGTCCCAGTCAGGCGCGTAATACACTACGCGCGAGTCGTCACCAATCCCGATTTCCTCCAGGTTCTTCTTCAACTGGTCTGGGGGCAGCAGTTCGGTTCCCGGCGCGGTTTGACCGGTGGCGAATTTGTCCATCGACAGATATCGTGCGCCGGGGATATGGGCTGCGCGATAGTCGCTTTCGTCATGGCCGATATGCACGATCACCAGGTTCGGATCAGCCAGGTGGCCAGCCAGCCATTGAGTGGAGACAACCAGTTCCGGATGCGCAGGACCGGCATCTGTTGAACTTTTGGACGCGGCACTGCCAGACAAACTGAAAAGGCTGAACAGCGAACACGCGGCGACTATCGACAACATGGAATTTCGTTTCATATTAGTTCCTTCATCGGGTGAGATGTTTTTGTTGATGAGTAGCGGTCGCCCGCTGTAGAGCGGGTGAGCGCACAAGTATGTTGCCGGCGGTGCGAACCCACTCGTAGATCGAGCCGTCGTACATGGCAGCCCGGTATCCCAGATACCTTGCGACAAAATACGTAAATGACGACTGCATTCCGGTTCGGCAATAGGTGACAACCGTCCTACTCGACCCGGCGCCTGCATCTTGGAATCGCTGTTGCAGTTCTTCCGGACTTAGCAGTTGCGGATCCGCGTCGGAGCGAATCAACCTCTTCCAATACAAGCTTCGCGATCCGGCGATGTGCCCGGACTGAGAGATGGATTCGGAATTCACAATGCCAGTATGTTCGGCCACCGGTCTTGCATCGAGTAATGCGTAATCGGAAACACCCTTGCCGGCACCAAAGCTCAGTCTTCGCATTTGCGCAGTGCTGACCAGAATGTCGCGATGAACATGCGGGATGAACTCGGCGCGAGCTACAAGAGGCTCTTCCTTCGACGTCCTTCGCAATTCCGCCTTCCACGTTTTCATACCTCCGTCCAATAGGGCCGCGTGATCCCCGAGTCCGAGGTAGTCGAGGGTGAAGAAAGCTCGTGCCGCCAGAACGCCGCCGGTATCGTCGGCAAGTATCAAGCGCGATTGCTGACTCACTCCCAGGCTTTCGAACGTAGCCTGCAGGTCCTCGACCGATGGGAGCTCGTTCAGCGAGTCCTTGTGCTGTTCAACCAACTCGTCGAGCCGCACAAAACGTGAGCCCGGTATGTGTCCGGAATCGAATTGACTTCGGTCGCGTCCGATGTACACGACAATCAGGTCGTGGTCATTAAGGTGTTGCTGCAGCCATGTAGTCGATACCAGCATCTCCGTGCGCACTGTCGGTCGGGGGTCATCCTGGGCGTAAACGCGTTGAAACGCCGTGCTCAAGACGGCGGCTCCGATCAACGGAAGCGCCGCCTTGCTTGTCATCTCTCTCAGCATCGCTTCCTTTTCCAGCATGAGTTCACTCTGCCTTTAGCAACACAACCGGATCGAGCTTGGCAATTCGAGTCAGTGGCACGAACGATGAAGCCATCGTCACTGCGATCAGCAGCGCCGACGAAACTGCGAAGGTGATTGCGTCGCGAGGTGCGATACCGGAAATGATGTGCGACATGGACGTCGACATCATCCAGGCCCCTCCAAATCCTGTCCCCAACCCAATCATCATGAGAACCAGCACTTGCTTCATCATTGACAGGATGACGGTGCCTGGCGTCGCCCCGACCGCAAGCCGCACGCCGATCTCATGTTTTCGTTCTCCCACAGTGAGCGCCATCATTCCGCTGATGCCTGATGCCGTGATACATAACGCAATCACCGCGAAGACGCTCAGGAACATCGCGGTCATGCGCCGAGATGCAAGCCAGTCGCTGCGCACTTGCATCATCGGACGCACATCCGCTACCACGGCTTTCGGATCGATGTCATGCGCAATCCACCTAAGCTGGGCTCCCAGATCCGGAGAGGTCTGCGGACTCCGGATAACCAGGCTCATTGCAGCCTGAGAGGATTCCGCCAGCGACCCGTATACCTCATCGCTGGGGTCCTGATCGAGTCCGACGTGGCGGACGTCACTTACGACTCCGACAATGGAGAGCCACTTATCAGGCGAGACGGCAATCTGCTTTCCCACCGCGCTGCCATTCGGCCAATAGTGGCTGGCAAGGTGCTGGTTGACTATTACGACCGGCGTCGCTTCCTTCGTGTCCTGCTCGCTGAAGTCGCGGCCGGCAAGGATACGAGCGCCCAGCGTGCGGAAATAATCCGGCGTCACGATTCGAATAACCGGAGGGTTGGGCCTGGTTTCGTTGCGCTGGATGGCTTCCGCGTCGCGAACCTCGATCGGCACAGGCCCGTCTGATACAGCGTCGTGCAGCGGTATCGTACTCGCCAATCCGGCGGACTCTACTCCAGGCAGGCGTCGTATGCGCTGCAGAAGTTGCTTGAAGAACTCCTGGTGCGTTCCGTTCAAAATGTATATGCGCGACGTAAGGACCCCGCTTGGTTGAAATCCCGCGTCGACTCGTTCCAGATGGAGCACGGTACGCAGCGCCAGGCCGGCCCCCACCAGAAGGATCACGCAAAACGCAAGCTGCGCCGCAACCAGCGCGCCGCGGGTCTTCGAACTGATTCGACCGGATACGCTGACATTGCCTCTCTCCATCGTGAACGGCGGCATGAAGCGCACTCCAATGGATGGCGCCATTCCGATCACAACCCCACACGCCAACGAGAGCAAAAGACAAAAAACGATCGCGCCCTGCGTAAAACTGAGTTGTGAGGCAAGGCTGGTGAATTTCGCTGTGAAACTCACCAGCAACCCCAGGCTCCCATACGCAAAGATCAATCCGGCTAAACCGCCGAAGATCGCGAGCATGATGCCTTCCGTTATCATGGCGCGCAGGATTCGGTTTCGACCTGCTCCGAGGATCGTCCGAACAGCCAGTTCCCGGGTGCGCGCCAGCATTCGCGAAACCATGATTCCCGTCACGTTCGTGCATGCCAGCAGCAGCAGCAGGCCAACAGCCGCAGAGAGCACGATCAGCACTGGACGAATATCGTGGGAGAGCTCTTCATGGACCGGCCGCAAGCCGATCTCGTAGCCCTTCGCAATCGGATAATCATCCGGGTATGCGACCTGCAGGCGCTTGGCAATCTGGTTGAGATCGGTTTGCGCCTCGGCCAGCGTTACCCCGGGCTTGAGCGTTGCATACACATTCATCATGTGCCACTGGCGCTCATGCATCGCGTGCTCCCCGGAACGCGTGGGGCATGCCACAGTGGGCATGTACACATCGACTTCAGAGGGAAACTGTGGGATCGGCGGCAAGATACCGACCACGACATGCTCTTTGTCGTTCATGGAATACTTCTGGCCAACAACGTTGGGGTCGCCACCGAAGCTTTTTTTCCAGAAGTTGTAGCTAAGTATCAGTACGGGACGCGCATTCGGCGTGTCGTCCTCATCCATAAACGAGCGGCCATAGAGCGGCGTCACTCCCAGAATGCGGAAAAAATTCGCAGAAACCACCCCAGTGTCCACGCGGACGGGCTCTCGACCGCCAAGCAGGCTGAACGTCATCTCGTGGAATTCGACCAGCGCATCGAGGGTATGGTTTTGCGACCGATAGTCTTCGATTTCCTTCACGGAGAACCCCATGTTCTCCACGCCGACCCCGGGCTGGCGCTGTTGAAGATGTATCAGGTGATTGCCGCCAGAAAACGGTAGAGGCTGTATCAGAATTGCATTCGCCGCGATGAATGCCGTCGTACTCGCCCCAATAGCCATCCCTAGAATCGCGATCACGGCTATCGTGAACGACAAATCCCTCCGCATCAGCCGGAGCGCGTAATCCGCATCCTGGAACAGAATCTCCCGATGCTCTCGGAACGCGGTTGCGATCAGCCCGCAGGTGGTATTCACGAAGAACCGCAAATATGCAAAACGCCCCGCATCCCTTGCATCACGCTGCTGGTCGCGGAAAAGTGTCCGCATCTCACCTGCGAAACGGTCCTGAAAGTCTGTCGGAAGCAGGCGTAGGAGCGTACTCAAGAACCGTTCTTGCGCAGTTGGATTCGTTCTGACTCGCATGGTTCACCTCAGGCGTTCTGCGGGCCCAGAACATTCTTCAAACGCGCCAGTGCCAATACGCGCTCCATCCGCTCGGCTTCAGCTTCAGCCACTGTCCTGCCCAGCTTCGTCAGGCGATAGTAGCGCCGTCGCTGGTCGTCCAGGCTGAAGTCCGGACGCTCTGAAGATTCTTCAATCATCCCGTCTTCGAGCAGTCGCTTGATGATGCCGTACAGCGTCCCCGTGCTCAGATTGACTTCGTTGTCGGTCCTGCGCGCAATCTCCTTGCTGATCACGTAACCGTGCTTCTCACCATCGGCGAGCGCCAGCAGGACATGGAAGAGCGCCGGAGTCAGCGGCAAATAGGATTCGATCGTTCGTTTCTTGCCCAATGGAACCATCCTTCAATTCGACGCGGGCGTCGTCTGGATCTCAATTCCGCTCGCTCGTCATTTTCTCGTTGCATTCGCATGGCATACGGTGTACTACTACGCAACACGACATATATGCTCGTTCACAGACTGAGTCAAGAAAAAAATGGAGGCTTCCAATGAATTTGCTCCTTCCCCTGGCAATTGGAGTGGTGATTGGGGTCATTTCGGGGATGATTGGATTGGGGGGTGCCATTTTCCTGATCCCGATCCTTGTGTACGGATACGGTATGGATCAAAAGAGCGCTCAAGGAACTTCGCTCGCGACAATGCTTCTCCCAATTGGCGCCCTGGCGTTCTGGAAGTACTACAACGCCGGTCACGTCAACTTGAAGCTGGCAATGCTGCTGGCCGTAGGCTTTTTTGTCGGCGGCTACTTCGGAGGGACGTTTGCGCAGTTCGCGGCTGGGCTGCAACTCCGACGTGTCTTCGCTGCGTGTCTGCTAGGCGTAGCCGTGAAGATGTTCCTGCAGAGGTGAAGTGTGTCCTTTCCCGGATGCTCCTTTACCGCTTTCAGCACCAAGCGTTCTTAGCGCGGCGTCACGCTATCTGCTGAACCCATTGGCTTCGCCAATCTGGTGCGTCAAAGGGATCTGCGAAATACTGCGTCTCGTGCACTACCTTACCGTTGCGGAATTCCATGATGCTTACTGTGTACGCAGGCCGACCCTCGTAGGTGATGGTGTACTCCGTAACCCAAAGATCGCCTTTCCCGAGCATTCGCCTGACGTTGAAGCCTGACGGCTTGCCAGGGTGATGACTTCGCAAGGCTTGCAGATTGCTTCTCCCCAGGATGCGCTCGCCCGACTGGGGATAATCGCATATGGCATTGTCATCGTAAATTTCGTGCTCCGCGTCTAGATCCCCGCCTGCAGACGCATGCCAATGCGCATTTAAGACTTCACGGATCTGTTCGTCCTGCATGATTGCTCCCCTCCGAATTCTCGGCTTCAATAAGGATCTTCGTCCGTATGAGTGATATTTACACATTAGCGGAATCGAATGGGCGTGTTTGTGCCGGTGGAATTCCCCGTGATGTGGTGCCACCCGCCGATTACCTGCGAGGTAATTGCTGCGCCTCGCAAACTATCCGATATTAGGTCAGTAGCCGCCCAGAATCATCTGTGGCGCTACAGATCACACTGGAGGATCACATGCCGAACTATCCGATTCATACGATCGCTTCGTCTCCCGCAGGTTCAAAGTCGGGGCTCGAACAGCTGCAGCAGGCGTTTGGTGTTCTACCCAACCTCGCGGCCACGATTGCAAATTCACCGAAGCTCATCAATTCCCTCGTGGGCGTGTTTCAACAGGTTCACAGCAGCAGCCTCACCGAGCCGGAGATTCAAATCGTCCTCCTGACAGATGCAGTCGCGAATTCTTCCAACTATGCCGTGGCGTTCCATACGGCCCTGGCGCTCCAACAGGGAGTCAGTTCTGAAGAGACTGAAACTATTCGGGAGCGGCGCGTGCCCATGGACAAGCGATTTGCTGCGCTTTCCACCTTGGCAAGAACGCTCATTGAGAAGCGCGGGCACCTGAGCGATCAGGAATTCGATTCGTTCATCGCTGCCGGCTTCACGAAGGAACAGGTTTTGGAAGTTGTCGCCATAGTGGCAGCTTCGACGATCACAAACTACGCTGGAACCATCGCCAATCCGCCGCTGGAAGATCCATTCCGGCAGTACGCCTGGCGAGGGTGAAGGTGGAAAATGGTACCCCGGGGAGTCGGCCACTGGAAAGGTTCCGTCGCCCGGCCTGGCGTTGACAGGAGGAGATCGTGATGAGAACGCATTCCACTCCCGCAGTTCCTCAGCTCGGCGAATTGCTGCGCCACTGGAGACACTTGCGCGGCAAGAGCCAACTCGGCCTCTCGATGGACACCGGCATCTCACAGCGTCATCTGAGCTTTGTGGAGAGCGGGCGGAGTGCGCCGAGCCGGGACTTCCTTTCCATCGTTTCCGATGCTTTGAACATTCCCCTACGCGAGAGGAATGTTCTGCTGCTCGCGTCGGGATACGCCCCGCAATACAGCGAGCAAAATATGGATGCCGAGCAAATGGCGATCGTAACCCGGGCAATCGACCGGATGCTGCGGCAACATGAGCCTCATCCAGCGCTTGTGCTGGACCGGCACTGGAACGTGGTGCGAACCAATGAGGCCGCGCCGCGATTCTTTGGCTCCTTCGTCGATCTGGACATGAGACCCAAGCCACGCAATCTGCTTGACCTGATGTTCGATCCAGCGGGGCTGCGGCCCTTTGTTGAGGATTGGGAAAGGGTTGCTGCCGGCCTGCTGCAAAGGGTGCGGCGGGAAGCGGTGGGGCAGGTGGTGGATGCAGGGCTCCAAGAGCTGCTGCAGCGGCTGCGTAAGTATCCCGGCATCGAAGGATTGAAGCCGCCTCTGGCTCCTCAGAGTCCTGTGTTGCCTGTTACCTTTCGGCGAGGAAACGAGCGCTTCTCATACTTTTCTTTGATCACAACCGTCGGTACGCCGCAGTGCATTACTGCGCAGGAACTGCGAGTTGAGTGCATGTTTCCTAATGACGTCGAGGGAAAAGTGATTTGACGGGATACATGGATCGAAGACCAAGGCGCGATGGTGTGGTGAATTGAAGGTTGTGAAATCCCTGGCCTGGGAATCCAGAAATGGGGCACCCTCGCGTTATGCCGGGTGGGTTCCCAGAGACGTGGCCAACCACCAAACGCTATGGCTGATTACTTAGACGCTTCTGAATTGAGGTCAGACAAGCCGGGAGTGCGCGGCGCATATTTCGGCCATCGAATTTGTCGGGGCCTTGGTGAACCCAGCCTTTGGATATGCACAGAAAAGCGAGAACGACTGGCTCAGACAGAACTGTTGCCATAGGTGCTCAAGCCGGACTGTAGCCCCGGTGTCGCCTCTCGCCCAAAGTAACGCCACCATTTCTCCAAATGCGCGCACGCGACTGCCGTTAACTTGCGCGCGTCTGAGCAAACCGGTAACGAAGTTGGTAAATAGCTGATCGTCTGGCCAGTGATCCACCATGAAGCTGTTGAGGGCGGTGCTGGCATCAAGGGCTATGTATCGATCCTCCATCAACGCAGCTACCAGTTCGCCGTTGGTGGCGGCCAATCGACGTTCCAAAGCTTCAAGATGCTCTGGCGTTGCGATCACGATGGTGCTCTCGCCCCGCGTCAGGCCACCGGCCACGAATCCGAAAAGCGTGTCCAGCAAAACGTCGTCATTTTCATAGAACTGCGCAATGTGCTCGCAGGGAGCAATCTCGCCCCAGAATATTGGAGTAGTGCTTGAATGAAATTCCGCGTTGCTGCTCATTGCTTCACCTGAAGACTTATTGCTGCCGAATCGATCAGCACCAGAAATGGTGCCTGAGTTTGAGGAAACCTGCAAGGTAAAACGCTAAAGCCGGTGCTAAATCGGAGTCCCTGAATAAAGTCAGATGCCGTATCAAGTCTGGAGGATGTAGTGGCTCCGCGTATATCGAGCGTGTGACGCGTTTCTTCGGCAACTCTGTATGTCTCGCGTCCGACACACTTGTACTCGCGTCAGATTGCGCGGCCATCTTAGAGCATGATCTTGGCTATGTAAGTAGCCACATCCATGCCAATGACGGACACTCCTCCCCAGACAAACGCCGGATGCAGTCGATGCGATCTCATTGTGTCGACAAGGGCGCACACCAGAACGGTCCCCACGCAGAGGAGCAATACCCCAAAATCACTGTTGCCTCGAAACCCTCTCGCATATTCAGTGAGGCGACCGAATGCGGGACCAAGCAGGCTGAGCGTCGCCAGCAGCATCAACCGCTTGTGATAGTCGCCACGCCGGCGGAGAAAAATGGCAGCGCCAACCAGTCCAGCAAACACAACCAGAGCAAGGCCGTCAAAAGCGGCCAGCATCCACAAAAACCGGGTACTGTGAACATCGTGCGACCTGCGTGCGGCGGCATTCACCAGAGTAGGCATGCCTACCAGAATCACAAGCGATGCAAGCCCCACGCCGAACATCCCAAGCCGTCGGTGCAGATCGACGCGATGCCTCGCGATCAGCAAAGTTTGTGTCAGAAACAGCGCAATCCACGCCGTCATCACGAATCCGTGAGCATGCACGAGCAGCGTCAGATTCGGGTCGTGACGCAAGAGACGCAACGTGTAGAGCGGTATGAATCCTGCGAGTACTGTCACTGTGACAGCGACTGCTACAACTGAAAAATACCGATGCTCGGACAAGGCTATCGAGGTTGAATTCACAATCGTGAGACCTTGGAAGAGGTTGCCCGTTGGGTAGCGGTAGTGTATCCAAGTCCCCTTCGAACTGGATCGCTAGGACGCGTTTTCCGACACATGTTCGCTGACTTCGGGTCCGGCAGATGCAGGATCGACCGCCGCATCTTGCAGCATCTGCGCGTCGGCGAAGCGATAGCCCACGTATACATCCGTCAGCAGGTAGAGCGGCTTTGATGGATCGTCCTCGATTTTCTTGCGCAACTGGCGAATGAAGGTGCGCAGATACTCGACCTCTTCGCGGCATTCCGCGCCCCACACGGCGGTGAGCAGCTTGGCGTAAGAGACGACGCGGCCCGCGCGGCTCATCATGGTGTAGAGAATCTCGTACTCCTTGCGCGTGAGATGGACGGGCTGGCCGCCGCGGGTCACGCTACGCTTCGACGGGTTGAGGCGGATCTCTCCAATCTCGATGGGCGCATCTTCGGCGCGTGCCGGGGCATGCACCCTGCGGACCGCCGTACGGATGCGTGCAATCAGCTCACGGGTGCTGAAGGGCTTGGTGATGTAGTCATCGGCTCCGAGTTCGAGCGCTTCCACTTTTTCGCTTTCGCCGTCGCGCACCGTCAGCATCAGCACGGGCAGGCGGGGTGCAAATGTGCGGATACGGCGTAAAGTCTCAATTCCGCCGATGCCCGGCATATTGATGTCGAGAAGCACCACGTCGTACGGGCTGGAACGCAGCAACTGGAGCGCCTCCTCTCCGCGCGAGGCTTCGCTGAATTCAAATCCGAGCTCGGCGAGCGGCGGCCTGAGCGCGCGGCGGATGGCGGATTCATCATCGACGATCAGAATGCGAATGGCGGGCTGGTTCATTACGATTCCCTCTTTCGTGCCTGGGATGGGATGGCCGCATAAAACGTGTTGCCTTCATCCTGGTCGCTGGTGACCCAGACGTATCCATCGTGGATCGTCGCCGCGCGCTTGGCTACCGACAGACCGATGCCGGTGCCGGTGGCGCGATTGGCTGAGCCCGACGAACGATAGTAGCGATCGAAGATGCGTTCGCGATCGGCAATGGGAATGACCGGGCCGAAGCTGTGCACCGAGAAGATGACCTCGGCCTTTGACTGGATGGCGCGAATGGTGATCGTGGTGCCGTAAATCGCGTACTTGCAGGCGTTGTCGATGTATTGCGATAAAAGCATCGTGATCAAGCGCCGGTCGCAGCAGAGCACGAGGGTGTCGTCGGGCATATCGATTGCGACCTTCATCGAGGCCAGCCGCTCGCTGAGGCTGGCAACGACTTCGTCAATCAGGGCGGCAACGCCGACAGGCAACGCATGAACGGTGACTTCGCCGGCATCGAGCCGCGCAGTAGTCAACAGGCGCGTCGTCAAATCGTTGAGCAGGTCGGCCTGCTCATTGATGAGCGAGACGAGCTCGCCCTGGCCTGCGGAAAGCTTGCCCATCTCATTGAGTCCGGTGGAGGCTGCGCGTATGGCGGTGAGCGGCGTCTTGTACTCGTGCGCCAACGCATCCAGCACGGTAGAGCGAAGCTGCTCGGTCTGACGCTCGGTTTCGATGCGGCTCTCGTTAGCGAAGGCGCGGTAGCGGTCGAAAGTGATGGCCACCAGAGATGCAATTGCATTGTTGGTCAATGGACTGGTGTCGCCGCGCAGGACAACCGCACCGATGGGTGCGGCGCCAAGACGAACCACACGGCGTGCAATGCCTGTCTCCGGATCGTCGTCCGACGTCTCGAAGAAATAAACGTTCTGAGCGAGCTCTTGCGGATCGACGTTCCAGAAGCCGGCCTGGTAAGTCTCGTGCAGATCCGCGTCGAAGATGACGACGGCCTCGAGAGCGAATATCTCATGCACCAGTTCGACGAGCTGGGCGCCGGGTTCTACGTGCAGATTCATCTGCAGCGTGCGCCGCGTGAACTCGTAGAGATCCTGCATCTGGCCGCCCCAGGAATCGGTTTCGCGTGCGTGCTCCGTGACGCGCGCGGACAGGCGGCTGATGACCAGGGCGGTGAGAATGAACGCCACGAGTGTGACGGAGTTTGCCGGATCGGTGGCCGGATTGAGCCTGTTGAAGCGCGCTGCAAAGTAGCTATGCACGACCACCGCGGAAAGCGAGACGATCACGGCCTGCCAGAATCCGCACCAGAGAGCGGTGGGCACAACGATGAGCAGATAGAGCACTACGGCGACGGGAAGCAGCCATTGCAGCCAGTGCGCAAAGACCCCCACGAGCACTACAGAGACGATGCCGAGAGCGCACTCCGTTGAGAACAGGAGCACCTGCAGCCCGGAGCCGCGCGAGCGTCGCGACGCAAATGAGGCGCGGAGCGGAATGTAGGTTCCAGACAACCGTTACCGGCCTTTCCTTCGGATGCCATGAGGAGGAGCACCCGGGCAGTTGGATGAGCGCAACTCAATCCCGTTGACCGTGAGCAACCAGGAAACTCCGCGGCTATGACTCGAAGTTCTTTCTCCTGAGTCTGCGCGCCGATCTTCAAGGATTGCGCCGACTTCAGTGAGAACTCCCCGCGTGCACCTTCTTTTTTTCCAGGTGGGCTGGCATCGTGCGCAGGGAGATTGTGTCTAGATATTAACAGTTCCTCATTTGATCTTTATGCGAAGGAGCGGCGTGGACCCTCTGCGCGGCTTCAATGTCGTTCATTGCAAAGCCCCGCCAATTCGAGTTGTTCGGCGTGCGATGCGGCGGCTGAAATATCGAATTTCTTTCTTCAATCCTCATCCGTTCCTTATGCATTGTTTGCATTACTTGTGTTAAGCCGCAGCGATTCAAAAACCCCAAAAGGGAACAGCGCTCAAGGCGCATGACTTCATTATCTTTGCCCCGGCAAAGACACCGTCCCCGTGTGCCTTTCCGTGGCCCACCCAAAAGGTAGTCCGCACCAGAGAGATTGAGTCAACAACCTCACTTCTCGCATAAAAACTCATTTGATTCATACCCAAATCTTGTTCAGGAGGAATTGTGTCGATGCTCAGCAAGGTAAATCACATCATTCTCCAATCGTTGAGCGCCGCGGCGCTCTCCACAGCCGTTGCGGCGGGCGCTCAAGCTCCGACCACGCCGGCGCCTGCAGCGGCACTAACTTCTGCGTCAGCGGCGCAGGCCGATCCAACTCCCGCAGCTGCCCCAGCCCCTCTTTCCACGTTTGTTCTGACTGGTCCGCTGCAATGGTTGCCGCCGGCCACCTTCGACGCAGGACCGTTGGGCAAGCTGAACGTCAATGGCATTGTGACCGGTTTCTCGCAGTTCCAGAACAACCACGTGCCGGGAGACGACAGTGCGCAGGCCACTCTGAGCAACGGAAGTGTTTTCATTCAAAGAGCGGACGGGAAGGTGCAGTACTTCATCCAGGCGGGCATTTACACCATGCAGGCACTTTCAGCGCCGTTTGTTAATGCCCAGGACACGATGAAAAATTTCTATGGACCCGTTCCGGTCGCCTATCTGAAGTTGCAGGCGGCCAAGAATACGCAGTTCCTTATCGGCTCTCTTCCCACGCTGATGGGTGCGGAGTCCACCTTTACGTACCAGAACTTCAACATCGAGCGCGGCATCGTTTGGAACCAGGAAAACGCAATCAATCGCGGCATCCAGGTGAATCAAACTATGGGTAAGTACCTGAGCGCCGCGTTCAGCTGGAACGACGGATACTATTCCAACCGCTACTCGTGGCTCTCGGGTTCGGCCACTCTCACGAAGGGGCCTCATAGCCTGGTGTACGACGGGATGGGGAACCTCGGACAGACCAAATTTGAAACGGCGGCGACGCCGATCCAGAACAACGGCTACATGCACGCGGTGATCTATACGTTCACAAAGGGCCGGTGGATCGTTTCGCCGTATTTCCAGTACGGCAAGCTGCCAACCAACGCGAAGGTAGGCGTTATCAAGAGCACATCCGCAACCGGCGGCGCGCTCAACGTCAGCTACGCCTTCAAGAGCGGCTTCTCGCTTCCGGCGCGCGTGGAATACCTGACGAGTTCGGGCAATACAACCGACGGGTCGGTGAACATGCTGGGCTTTGGGGCCGGCAGCTCCGGCACCACTTTCACCGCGACGCCAACCTACCAAAAGGGAGGCGTGTTCGTTCGCGGCGATCTCGCGGTGGTGCATGCAACAGACTACACGCCGGGAAGCGTCTTTGGCACCACAGGAACGGCTGCCAACCAATTCCGAAGCGTACTTGAATTCGGCTTCATCTTCGGCAAAAACGTGACCGAAAAATAGCCGAATTGTTGAGAATCTTTCCGTCCTTGCGGTGGCATGCCTGCAAGCGGGGGCGCATGCACTCAGAAGAGCAGGTTTCTTCATTTCATCTTCATTAGTGCATACGTAGCATTCATGTAACCCCGAACCCTGAACGCCTGTGGCCCGATCGCAATCCGGCGAGCCTCACAACATCCCGCAGTTCAACCCGCGGGAGCCGACTCTAAGAATTTAATCTCCAGGAGAATCTACATGGCTGAAGAGAAAGCACCACAGATGCAGGCAACTTTGGGCCTTACCGGGTTGACCAGCAATGCAATGGCGCTGATTGCTCCCGGCGCCTTTCTATGGTTAACGTTTTTCATCCAGGCGACAACAGGGACCGCGGGCCAGCCTTCCACTGCACCGGCAATGTGGTGGGGCATTCTGCTTGCGCTGGGCCTCTGCCTGGCCACGGCCGTAGCCTACGCGGAGATCTCCAAGCTTTATCCAGGCACAGGATCCAGCTACTACTACGCTGAGCAGGCCCTGCTCTCCAAGGACAAGGCTTTCAAATACGCGCGAATCGCGAAGTTCATCGTCGGCTGGGGCTCTCACCTCTACTACTGGGTTTATCCCGGAGTGATGGTGGCGACCACCGGCATCTTCGTTGGCTACGTTGTCGGGTTTTTCTATCCGAGCTTCATCAGCGGATCGAATCCCGGGCCGGTCTTTATGGCCATGGTCGCCATCGTCTTCTCGTTCTTTGTGGCCTGGATCGCCCAGAAGGGCGCAGGCGCATCGACGGCGGTAAACCTGGCCATCAATGTTATCCAGATTTCCGCATTGCTGGTTTTCAGCGTGCTCGCACTGGGATATCGCGCCAATCATCCCGCTGGTTCGCCGGCGTTCAACTACGACGGGCAGTCTCTCGCGACCTATACCTACCAGTTCGCCACCGCCAAGGACGGCTCCATCGTTCGTGACGCAAGCGGCGTTCCCCAGCCTCAGCTCGATGCGGCCGGCAAACCGGTTGCGTTCACCATTGACTATCCGGCAACCGATGCCAGCGGCAATATTCTCACGCATACAAGCGCGAAGTCCGTGGTCTCGCCGCACAAATTCAGCTGGGTATTTATCCAGGCTACCGTCGCCATTCTGATCCTGGTTGGCTTTGAATCAGTAACTACAATGGGCGGCGAAGCTAAGAACCCGACTAAACATATTCCAATCGCCGTAATTGCTTCGTTGCTGATTCAGGGACTGGTCTGCTATCTGATCGAGTATTTTGCCGCAAACTACTTTCTGAACTCGGGGTATACGATGCAAAGTGCCGCGGGATCGGCGGCACCGATCGGCGACATGATGATTATTGTTGGAGACGCTCTGCTGGGACAAGGGCACGGCAAGTACTTCATGATCGTCGAAGCGGTCACAGTGTTCCTCGCGCTCATCGGCACTACGCTCAGTTGCATGAATACCGGGGCTCGCGTGACCTACGCGATGGGCAAAGACGACGAGGCACCTGAACACTTCGGCTTGCTCCACGCCGAGTCGCTCACGCCACGCCGTGCAATCTGGACGCTGGCTGCGATCTCCGCAATCATCGGCTGCATCGCAGTGTCGCTGGTGTTTGCCGATGGCAGCGCGCCGACCGACGCAACCATCGCTGCATTGCCGCACGGCCTGTTCTCGAGCTTCGGCTATTCGACGCACGACAGGTTGGCTTCGCTGCCCAATTCCCTGCTGACCATCACACTCACATCCAACTTCGGCACTTTCATTCTGTATGCTCTCAGCTGCTTCCTGTGCATGGTGGCGTTCCACAAGCGGCCTGACCACAGCTTTGTGAAACACACACTGATTCCCGGCCTGGGATTGCTGGCTAACCTGGCTTGCATGGCCGTCTACGTGCTTGGACCGTTCTTCAATCTCGGCACTAAGATGGAACCGCTGACGGCGCTTGGTATTTCCGGCGTCTGGGGCCTGTACGGTGCGGTTTACTTCCTGCGATCATCGAAGGCGAAGGGCAAGTCAGTGTTGCTGGAGGCGAGGAAGGTCGCTGGCTAGACCGGCGATAATTTCTCGACAGCCAAACACAAATGCTGGGTGGAATTCCTTCTCGGCTCGATTCCTAAGGCCGCGAGCGGAAACCACCCAGCGAATGAATCACTCCACGAACATAGGACCCGTTCGTGGGGTCCCCGAGTGAGGCGACCGGTCCATGTTGGATGTCGTGTTTGGTCAGGCAAGCGATCCCGGCAAAGTACGCACGAACAATGAAGACGCCATGGGGTCGTTTATTCCCAATTCCCGCCACCAGGCCCGTTCACACGGTTTTCTCTTTGTCGTTGCCGATGGCGTAGGTGGAATGGACCTGGGCGAAATCGCTTCATCCACTGCTGTCTCGGTTCTCGTACAGGAATTCGAGAAGGCACAAGGCGGCGCCATGCTTATCAGCCTGCTTCCGCGCCTGGTGCAGCACGCGAATGCCGCAGTCCACGATCGGACGCTGGCCCAGGAATTTCGCGGAAAGAAGATGGCAACTACGGCCGTGGCATGTGCCCTGCGCCATGACCAGGCCATTGTCTCGCACGTGGGCGACTCGCGCTGCTACCTGGTGCGCAATGGTGTCGCAAAGCAGATCACGCAAGACCATACGTGGGTCAACGAGCAACGCAAGATGGGCGTGATATCCGCCGCCGACGTTGCGACATCCGATTCGCGCCACGTACTGATCCGCTCACTTGGACCTGAGATGTTTGTCTCGCCCGACACCACGGCATTGAACGTTGCGCCTGGCGACATCCTGGTGCTGTGCTCTGACGGCCTGCACGATGAGATGCCCGAGACGACGATCGCCTCCATCGTGTCGCAGAACAAGCCGATCGATGAGATCGCGCAAGAATTGGTCGCGCGCGCAATCGAGATCGACGGCAATGACAACACCACGGCGCAGGTGGTGCGCATCCGTTCGGTCGAACAAGTGGGCATGTATCGCGGGCGTCCCTATCGGCTTCCCTCCTGATGTTGCCGCAAAGACTTACGAAATCCTTAGAGTTACGCCCCTCAATCCCGATAGAGTAGAAGAAACGCAAGCACTGGAGAATTTCGCCCGATGGGCCTCCTCGACACCATAGAAACCGGCTCGCAAATCGACGCGTACCGCATTGAAGCCCCGGTGGCGCGAAGCGGTATGGCGTCAATCTTTCGCGCTGTCGATACCCGCGACAATCGCGTCGTTGCCCTCAAGATTCCGCACCCGGACATGGAAGCCGACCCGATCCTCTTCGATCGATTCAAACGGGAGGCCGACATCGGCGAGAAGCTCGACCACCCCATGGTGATGCGCGTTTATGGTGGAGAGAAACGGTCGCGCATCTACATGGTGATGGAGTGGTGCGACGGCAGGCTGTTGCGCACCATCCTCGGCGAAGGCCGCATTCCGCAAGACCGCGCCATCCGCATCGCCATCGAAGTACTCGAAGCGCTCGAATACATTCACGAGCAGGGCGTCGTCCACCGGGATCTGAAACCGGAGAACATCATGGTCGACGCCAACGACAACATCAAGCTGATCGATTTTGGGATCGCCGGAGATGCGGGCGCTCGACGCCTTACCTACGCCAACTTCACAGCCACACTGGGGACTGCGGACTATATCTCGCCTGAGCAGGTGAAGGGTAAGCGGGGCGACGGACGCTCTGACATCTATGCCATGGGCGTCATCCTCTACGAGATGCTTACGGGGCGACTGCCTTTTTCAGGATCGTCGCCCATGGAAATCATGAACGACCGGCTGCTGAACTATCCGCTGCCTCCCACGGTGGCCGAGCCGTCGATCTCGCCGCAGTTGCAGGAGGTGCTGTATCGCGCGCTCGAACGCGATCCGCAGAACCGATATGCACGCGCCGATGAATTTGCACATGATCTGCAGCATTTACACGAAGTCGGGGTGGAAGACCGCGTGGAATTGCGCGACTGGAACAAGCGAAAATCGCACGCGACGCGCCAGGCCCTCTACTACACGGCGCTCGCCCTGATTCCAGTTGTTATTCTGTTATTGATGGTGCTTGTGGCACGGCACCGGTAGGCAACTCCACGCGGCAATCTTCACGGATTCCTTATACAGGGAACCTTAGACTTACCACTGAATGCCCAACAACACACTTGTCAGTTGGAAGGAGAACTATGTCATTGGACTACCGGAATTTTCTTGCCCTCTCGTACGAGGAGCTTGAAGAACTGAACCTGCAAGCCAAGGCAGACCGCTTGAGCCGGTTGCCGATCGAGGAGGTTCGCGATAAGCGGATCAAGTACCTGACAGACCAGAAGCACATCAAGGCAGTGACGGTATTGTTCTCTGACCTGGAAGGACGTCTGCACCTGCTCGACTACGACAAGAAGTTTCTGCTGGGCTCCCATGAGAATCTGACCTTCGACGGCTCCTCGATTCGCGGCTTCACCGCGCAGAAGGAGAGCGACCTGCGCCTGGGCATTGACTGGAGCGCCTTCTACTGGGTGCCCGCCGATGTGTTCGGCAACGGCAAGGTGCTGGTTTTCGGCACCGTCATCGACAAGGACGGCACGCCATATTCCGGCGACCTCCGCGGCATTCTCAAGGCCTACTCCGACAAACTCTACAAGGACAAGGGCTACACGCTCAACGCGGCCAACGAAATTGAAGGCTTCCTTTTTGCCGGGAAAGATGCGGAACGGAGATACCACGAGACGTTAAAGTTCGACTTCATCAACACCGGCGGCTATTACCATGTGCTGCCGCTCGATCCACTGCGCCAGTTCATCGACACGGCTGCTGAAGTGCAGCGCGCGATGGGCTTCCAGAACGAGAAGGATCACCCGGAGGTCGCGCCCAGCCAGTTTGAAATCAATTACGGCTATGGCGAAGTGGTTGCCGCGGCGGACCAGATCCAGCTTTACAAGCTGCTTTGCCGTCAGATCGCCAACAACATGGGCTACACGGCGTGCTTCCTTCCCAAGCCGGTCGTCGGCGTGAACGGCAGCGGCATGCACACCAACGTATCGATCTCCAAGGAGAAGACCAACCTGTTCTGGGATCCGAAGGGCCAGGAGATGCTCTCAGGCTTTGGCTGGGAGTTCATTGATCGCATCCTGACGCATGCGCTGGACATTTGCCTGATTCTGAATCCCAGTGTGAATGCATATCGCCGTCTCGATCCGCACTTTGAAGCGCCGAACCAGATCAAGGCGTCTGCCACCGATCGGGGTTCGATGGTGCGTGTGCCGATCGGCAACTCGCGCTCGATGCGCGTGGAAGTGCGGTCGGTCGCGCCGGATGCGAATCCCTACCTGGCTCTCTACTCCATCTTCAAGACGGGCGTCGACGGTTCGACTGCCAAGATCGACAACCTGCGACAGGCTGAGCGTTATCTGCCCGATCACATCCAGGCGGCCATCGACGACTTCAAGGGATCGAAGTGGATCGCCGAGGTTCTGGGTTCGGATGTGCAGGGACGTTTCGCCGATCTGAAGCAAGCCTCTGCGAATCGTTGCGCACGCGACCTTGGCACTTTCGTAAAGGCTCCTGAAGTACAGTTCCACCACGAGATTTACAACCAGTCGCTCTGGAACCTGTTCTAGAGCGAACGATTCTCTTTCCGGGTGGGGAACAAAGCGGCGCGGCTGGCAACGGTCGCGCCGCTTTGTGTTTGTCTCGACGTTCTTCTGGTTTTGCTTTAAGGTGCGTCGGGTTTTGCGCTGCCAGCCTGGCGCTGGTGCGCGTTCGCAAGCACCTGCGCCGCTTCATCCTTTTTCCCGATTTGCGTGAGGACGTCGGCCAGTTTCTCAGCCAGCGGCAATGAATCGGGATATGTATTTGCTCCGTCACGCAGCACCCTGGACGCCTCTGCGAGGTTTCCCTTGCGGGCATAGGCCAGGCCGAGATTGGAGCACTGCTGGATGCTCCAGAGGGGTCTGAGTCTCGCGGTATCGAGCAGCGTGATCACTCCCTGGTAGTCAGTACCGGCGATCAGATTATTCGAAAGGCTATCGAGAGTTTCGGCGTTTTCTGGGACGATATCGAGCGCCGCGCGCCATTCTGCTTCGGCGTCGGCGGAAGCCTTTGTGCTGTCGAGCGCCTCGGCCAGCAGCAGGTGCAGCTTGATGTCGCGGTAACCGAACTTCTCTGCTTCGCGCAGCGCGGCGATCGCTTCTCGGGTATCGCCAGCGAAGTACAGGCTCCCGCCAAACATGAAGGCGATGCGGGGCATGTCTTTCTGCTTTGGATCCAACTGCAGCGAAGTTGCGAAAGCGTCGGCGGCGCAGGTGTAGTTCTTCTGCTCACCGAACCAAACGCCAAGGTCATTCAATGCGTCGGGATTGGGCGGGCCTGTGAATTTTGACTTCATCGACTCGGGCGGAGTGCAGGGCGTCTGTGCGGACGCAGGGCCGGACACTGCGAGGAGCAGAGCGATCAGGAGGCCGAGTTTGATTTGGAATGAGCCGGGCATCTGTTCTGTTGATTGTCGGTTTCCGTTCGGCATTGCTAGCACCACGACCGCAAAGGCTTGTCGCTTTCCCACCCTTGCTTCGCAAGGATGGGGCACCCATGTTCATGACGATTTAGAAATCCCAAAATCATCGTACTAATGACTGCCGCTCGCTCGCTCGGCTCCGTCGGCGACGTGAACTTCGATCTGTTGTATCCCGTCTGGATCAATGTTTACAAATTCGGGAAGGTTGACGGCGCGGTTTGAGGCCGTCGCGTTATCGATCAGGATCGCTGGACTCGCGTCACCGTTTTCGTCGATGTGGGTCAGGTACATCTGAGTGTAGGGCGAACGCGCCTTGGACGAGAAGACCAGCCAGCGGCTATTGGGCGACCAGCTATGCCACGAGTTCATGAGCCGCGTGTTGGCGCGAAGACGTCGCGGCGTTCCTCCGGCGGCAGGAACGATGTAGAGCTGACTGTCGGGGCGCATCAGCTGGCCGTTTTTGCATTGCACGAAGACGATCCATTTGCCATCGGGTGAGATCTTGGGAAAGTTGTTGCTCATGCCGTTCTGCGAGGCGCCCTTGATGGGCTCCGCCCTTCCACCTCTCCCATCGTTAAAGGGGATCCGATAAAGGTCGTACTGAATCTGCGTTTCGTTCAGATCGTTGGCGTGGGTAGCGCCAGGCTGACCATGGGGACGCGGGTCCCGCGCATCGGCACGCGCAAACACAATGTACTTTCCGTCGGGACTCCACACGCCGTCGGTCTGCACGTACTTTGGATCGTCCGCGCCCGGCAGAGGTTCGCGTAGGCCAGTGGCACGGTTGTAGTACTCCAGAATGCCGCGCGTCGGAAAGAATACCTGCAGGAAACGATAGTCCATGAAATTGGTGACGTAATAGCTATCGATCATGCGGCTAAGCGCGGGGCCGGCAAATGTGCTGAGTACATACTGGCCGGTGGGCGAAACCTGCGACATGAAACCGACGCGCACTGTGCCCACTTTGCCGTCGGTATTCCAGTGCACCACGTCGTTGCTCTGGATCGTCATGGTTTTCTTCACCGGAACTACGGCGTAGAGGCCCTTGTCGTTGGCTGGGCCGTCGATATCCATCCCGAATGTCTTGCCGTCGGCAGAGAACGAATGGCAGTTGGCGCAGGTGGGCATATCCGAGAGCACCGTGTGGCTCTCGGGCTTGCGGATATCGCGAATGCGCCAGTGAATGAGGCGAATGTTGGAATCGGCGAGGGGTGCCACGGAACCGCCATTGCCCGATGACGGCATCAGCGGAACATCGCGGTAGAAGATTGGCGCGCTGACGTCGTCCCTTGATGTTGTAAAGGTAATGTGGGATTGCGAACTTGCGATCTGCCCGTTGCGATAGCCAGTCACCGTCAGATCCGCCTGAGCGCCTACCGAGTGCGCCTGAATTGCAGTCCATGTTGCCGCGTCCGGTTTCCAGGTCCATGCCGCCGCTTGCTGCGGAGTGAGTGTCGGCGCAGCATTCGAGTCTGAAACGCAATCCGGATCGATCGAGCCGAGTTGCATGCGCTCGCCCTTCGACACTGCGTGAATCGGCGCAGAGTGGTCGGCGAAAGAAATGTCGATGTCCCATGTGGTCCCGGCTGCATCGCGCCACAAAAATGTCGGAGGCGTTATTCCGGGGGGAAAGATGGAGCCATCCTCGGGATAGTCGATGGAAATGGGGCTCAGGGCATGCGGAGATGATGCGGCAAAGGCCTGCAGCGAGAGACTCATTGCAAGCCGGCTTTGTTTGACCGGAGGCAACGCACAAAGCAGCAGAACCAGGGTGACAATCGTGAGAGCCGCACGCGGCCTTCCTGAAATCAATCGCGCAAATTCGCTTTGGTGTTTCGCCGGTCGATACCAGGACGATTGCCCATGGCCCATTATTGGACTTCCCCTACCTGTTCCCCAGCGAGCACCAGTGGCTGCTGATCGGCCGCCACCACTTTTTGGTAGAAGTCGTGCAACTGGCCATAGTCTTTCGCGTCGAGAACGGTGAAGGCCCGGACGAAGACGCGAGCATCGGTAATCGAACTGCCTTCGACTTTCGTGCGCAACTCGTATGCAGCATTGCCTTCCCACTTGAGCTTGGCGTCTTCGGGAGTGCCCGCGAGTGCAAAGCCAGGCGGCAGCGCGTAGGTAATCTGCTCCTGCTCCTGCGCCGGATAACGCATGTCAACCGGCAGTTCGCGAGAGGTCTCGGCCGGAAATGGATTCTGTTCCTGCGCTTCGAAAAAAGTGCGAGGCAAAACGAGGCGACCATCCGACTGCTTTGAGAAGGACCCTGAAACAAGAATCACGGCCAGCAACTGGCGATCCGGATCATCGAGATAACCGACATGATCCACCGCAATATGGATGGCCGCGGGCACCTGCTGCGCGATGACCGAGCTGATCTCGGCTTGTACAGCTTCGACGCCCGACTTCACGCCAAGCTGGCGGAGCTCAATTGCCTTCTGGCCGATAAAGGCCACTTTGAGTGATCCAGAGACCACGCCCTTGGGAGACACGTTGACGGTGCCGATATGAAGAGTGCTGTTGTCGGTGATCTTCTGCAACGGCGTGACAATGATCTCGGTCTTACTATTCGCATCCATGGCTACACCGCCAGCCCCGGTGTGCGCCCAGTGGAGCGCCTCGAAGGGAGCCATCTTCGTGCCGGGATCGACGAGGATTTCCTTCCCGTCGATCTCCAATGCAACGAGAACGGTGTCGAGTTGAAGGTTATCCATGTATTGCGCGGAGAAGATGTGAAGACTGCGACTCGCAATCCGCTCCGGACGGGCGGTAATTCGCGCCGCGCGCAGCAGAGCGAGATAGAGATACGCGATCTGATTGCTCGATCCTCTTTTGGTTTGAAGAACAGAATCTACCTTGCCTCTTGGAATCCATTCGCTGCCGGTGAGCGGCGCTCCATCGGGACTTGAATCGGTGTTTTGGAACGTCTGCACAAATGCGTAGAGCTTCTTCGCCTTTTCGAGCGGCGAATCCGAAGGAGCGACTGAATCCTTCACGGCTTTTTGCAACGCCTGATTGGACGCCGTGTACGCGTTCAGCGCCCTCGTCCAATAGCTCATCTGCTTTTGCCAGTAATCCTTCACGTCGAATGTGTAGGTGTAGTAGAAGTCGACGCTGAATGCCTCGGCATTCTGCGGAGGCGCAAAGGGCTCCTGCGGAATTGCGGGAACATCGGTGAGGTCGACGGAGTAGTTCCCCATCGCATCCCTGGTCAGTGTCTTGCCGGAAGGAAGAACGGGCCGGAAATGGATGTCGGTAAGAATGTTGTCGTGCGCATCCTTCAACGCGCTGTCTCCGACACCAACTCCAGTTGCTTCCTGGGGCAGAAATTGCTTCGATGGCCGGAAGACAAAGTGCTCCTTGTGGATGTAATACGGCTCCTGCAATTCCCAGTCCGGCGCGGTCAGATAACGATCGTAGCGAATCTGGTACCGGTACTCGATCACACTGCCTACTTCAACTCCCGGCATGGTGAATGTCGTCTCACTGCCCCGCGGGCCCTTGGACACCTTCAACAATTCTAAGGTCTTTCCCGCAAGGGGGACGACGGTGCCATCGGCATGCGTTACTCGTCCCTCGAGGGCCGCGACCTCCACTTTGCCCACATAGGAATCTGTATCCCACGGCTGATCTTCCCCCGTGTGATTGATGCTCGGCATATCCCAATGCGCGGTATTCGGGCCAGCGATGGTTGACTGGGTTGAAAGGGAACCACCAAAACCACCCGACATTCTGCTCGAATTGGTACCGACAGCGTTAAAAACGAAACTCTGCGGAAAACTGACATGCACGACGGCGGCACTTTTTCCATCCGCGTTCAGAACCTTGATGCGCGCATAGATCGTTCGAAAGGAATGAGGATCGTCCTCTGTTTCTTCGCGATAGAGATAGACCGCGGCGGCGCCCGGCACCTTGGAGTCCGACGTCATCGCGAGTTCTTCTTTGAGAACCGGCGGAAACTGCGCACGCGCCACCAGCGGAACTGATCCAACAGCAAGCAGAAAAGCAAGCGGAAGTGCATCATGAAAACGCATCTATATCTCCAGATTATCTGTCCACAAGAGGACCCAATACCCCAAAAAGCTGCGGCACTCTACGCGCAAGGAGAATTCTACCGACTTCCTCATCGCTCGTCTGTGCGCATGGAGAGATCTCCACCGGAAGGATACGCTCCAACAGCAGAGCTGGCACTGACCTCTGCGGAAACAAGGACTTATGGAGCAGGAGATCATTTCGAAGAGCGGCAAAGATGCGTTGGCGGCCCGAAAGCTCCTGCTTGCCTGCCTAACAATCGCTCATCTGGAATTGCATTCATGTGAGCGGGATCACCGAATCATTCGCGGCGGCAATTCATGCTCTAGGTAAGGCGAAAAGATTTGCGGCTGAAGCGGGGGTCCATGGGGGCTCGTCTTTCCCATCTTCTAATTGCGATGATTGGCGTTGCCGGCTCGATTGCGCTGGTTTGCGGCCCCGCATTCTCGCCAGCATCGGGTGCGCTGCTTCCGGCAGAGTTAACACAGCAGGCATCGACGATTAACATTGACTACCCACGCGATGGATCCGTCTTTCCACCGGAGATCACGGCGCCCACGTTTTTGTGGCACGACGCGAACGAATCGGTACAGCACTGGGTTATAGCAATCTCATTTGGCGGCGCACGTGCACCCCTTCGAATTGAAACGACCGGCATTCTGCTGCAAGGCGGACAAATCGATCCCAACGCAGGACCCGGTCTGGCACTCACGCCTGAGCAAGCTTCGACCTACACGTGGAGGCCCGACAACGCGACCTGGGAGAAGATCAAACAATTGTCGACCGCCGCACCTGCCCAAATCTCCATCGAGGGTTTCGCGGCAAATGGGCGGGAACCGGTTTCCATTGGCCGCGTGAGCGTCTCGACCTCGCGCGATCCGGTCGGCGCTCCTATCTTCTACCGCGACGTGCCGCTCATGCTTCCGCCTCCCGATGAAAAAGGCCCCATCGCGCCCCTGCCGCGCTCAGCCATTCCACTTATCAAATGGCAGATTCGCGATATCTCGCAGCCCAAAAGCCACGTTGTGATGACCAACCTGCCCACATGCGCGAATTGTCATTCCTTTTCGCGCGACGGCAAGACGTTCGGCCTCGACCTCGATGGTCCCCGCAACGACAAGGGGCTCTATGCGCTTGTGCCGGTAGCGAAGGAGATGACGATCCACAATTCCAACGTGCTCCACTGGAGTTCATTCGGGCTGAATGACGAAGCGCGCGCCGCGGATCCCGCCGTAAAGCGCTTCGGCTTCATGTCGCAGATATCGCCGGACGGACGCTACGTGGTCACTTCCATCGGGCCGCCCAACAACACAAACAAACATCAGGGCGTAGAACCGGGATTTGCATCGGGCATCCTTGACCGGCTCTACAGCACGAACTTTCGCAGCATCGAGTTCAGCCAGGTCTTTTATCCCACGCGCGGGATCCTGGCCTGGTATGACCGCAAGCAAGCCAAGATGCGGCCGCTACCCGGGGCTGACGACCCGCAGTACGTCCACACCAGCGCATTCTGGTCGTCGGACGGCAAGTACCTCATCTTTAGTCGTGCCCTTGCGCGCGATCCCTATCCCGCCGGAGTGCCGAAGCCGGAATTCGCCAATGGCCCGAACGAGACCCAGATCCAGTACGACCTTTACCAGATTCCCTTCAACGAAGGCCGCGGAGGCAAGGCCGTTCCCGTGGAGGGCGCTTCGGGCAATGGCATGAGCAATAATTTTCCCAAGGTCTCGCCCGATGGCAAGTGGATCGTCTGGGTGCAGAACAAGAATGGCCTGCTGATGCGGCCAGACAGCAAGCTCTACATCGTTCCCTTTTCCGGCGGAAAGCCGCGCCTGATGCACTGCAACATGGCGCCGATGAATTCCTGGCACACCTGGTCGCCGAACGGCCACTGGCTCGCGTTTTCATCGAAGGCGCGTGGACCCTACACCCGCTTGTGGCTCACCCACGTCGACGCCGACGGCAACGATTCCCCTGCTGTCATCGTGGATGACACGACAGCAGCAAACCGCGCGATCAACATTCCCGAGTTTGTAAACCTGCCGCCGGGCGTCGGGATCGACAACATCGACCCGCAGGCAACGGATTTCTATCGCCTCTTTGACGAGGCCTACACGCTGATTGAAAACAATCACTTTCCGGAAGCAATCCTCACCTTGCGCACGGCCATCCAGAACAATCCGGATGACGCGCTGGTGCATTATGTTCTGGCCACGGCTCTCAGCGCCAGCGACCAGGAGAAGGATGCACTTGCCGAATACCGCCGAGCCGTCGTCCTGGCCCCCACGAATCCAATGTTCCTCGATCACCTCGCAGTGTCGCTGGCGTTGGGCGGAGACTCCGGAGCCGCGATCGAGCAGTTGCAGAGGGCGATCAATGTCGATCCAGGTTCGGTGGAGTATCGATTCAACCTCGCCTATGTGCTGGAATCGCGGAAAGAATTTGCGAGCGCGCTCGATCCTCTGGAAAAAGCGGTCGCATTGAGTCGAAGGAAAGACTGGCGTTGTCTCGCGGAGTTGGCTAAGGTGTATGACAAGACAGGTCACTCCGCCGAAGCGATTCAGTCTGCCCGCGAGGCGCTGGATCTGGCGGTGAAACAAAACAACGGTCAGGTTGCCAGAAGTCTCCAGGACGCTCTCGATCGATACGAGCGAGACGGCTCAGGGGCAAAGTCCAATTAGTCCAGCATTTCGCTGGAATCTTTTCTCTCTATGCGGGATGGAATCTAACTTCCGTCGCGGTGCACTCTGCCGCTATAGCTTCCCAAGCTCAACAGCACGCAATTGATACAAACAGGAATTCGGGCAGATGAAAACAACCTGAGTTCCGTTGCGCCGGAACCCGGTGCAAACGCGTCTACTATACACAGCACCGGCAAGGTCGGGCCGGACAGGAGCGATTCGATGCCAGCAGCTCACTCGCTTCCCCATTCCCTGGGGGAACTGCGCACCAGCACTCAGTTTTCAGAAGCTTGCCTCAGGACCCTGAGCGTCAAGGATGAACTGCGCTCGAACCTCATCACCCGACTGCAGACGCGCGAGACGCTGTTTCCCGGCATTGTCGGATTTGAGGATACGGTGGTCCCGCAGATCGTTAACGCCGTTCTTTCGAAGCAGAACTTCATTCTTCTCGGGTTGCGCGGACAGGCCAAGAGCCGCATTCTGCGCGCGCTGACTGCGCTGCTCGACGAGCACATGCCGTACATAGCGGGTTGCGAGATTCGCGACAACCCCTATCGGCCGATCTGCAAGCGCTGCCGCGACCTGATCGCCGAGCGCGGAGATGCAACGCCGATCGCCTGGATGGGCCGCGACGAGCGCTATGTTGAAAAGCTCGCCACACCCGACGTTACGGTGGCGGATCTTGTCGGCGATCTGGACCCGATCAAGGCAGCACGGGGCGGCGAGGATCTTTCGAGCGAGTTGACGATGCACTACGGACTGCTGCCGCGCGCCAATCGCGGCATCTTTGCCATCAACGAGCTGCCCGACCTGGCCGGAAAGATCCAGGTGGCGCTGTTCAACATCATGCAGGAAGGCGACGTGCAGATTAAGGGATATCCGGTGCGGCTGGCCCTCGACGTTGCCCTCGTCTTCAGCGCCAACCCGGAAGACTACACCGCGCGCGGCAAGATCGTTACGCCGCTGAAGGACCGCATCGGCTCGGAGATTCGCACGCATTATCCCGAGACGATCGAAGAAGGCATCGCCATCACGGCGCAGGAAGCGTGGTCGGAACGGGGTGCCTCGCCAATCGAGATTCCGCCCTACGTGCGCGCTGTCGTGGAGCAAGTGGCATTCTCGGCGCGCGAAGACAAGAAGGTGGACAAGCGCAGCGGCGTAAGCCAGCGGTTGCCGATATCCACCATAGAACTGGTTGTATCGAATGCGGAACGGCGCGCGCTGATTAACGGCGAGAGGCTCGCTGTGCCGCGCATCAGCGACATCTACGCGGCTCTGCCAGGCATCACCGGCAAGCTCGAACTGGAGTACGAAGGCGAGATGCGCGGCGCCGACACGGTGGTTCGCGAACTGATCCACACTGCTGTCGGCAAGATTTTCGACCGCTACTTCGCTGAAACCAACACCCAACAGATCGAACAATGGTTCAACCTTGGCGGTTCGGTCAAGCTTGATGACAACCAGTCGAGTTCGGCCGCTCTTGCCGACCTCAGGAAGATTCAGGGGCTCTTTGAAAAGCTGGGACCGCTCCAGGTGAAGGTCTCCGATGATGCAGCGAAGGCGGTCGCGGCGGCGGAGTTCCTGCTGGAGGGCCTTGTCGCCCATCGCAAACTGAGTCGCAGCGAGGAGCGCGGATTTGCGGCACCGGAGAAAACGCAGCGTAAGCAGGAACGCGATATTGAAGTCGACTTTGACGACTGGCAGCGCGCACGCCGGTCAGGCCGCGGCGGGGGGTTGAACTAGGAAAGCGAACCGCGACGATTTGCGGTTTCCCGGTTTTCCCCGTCTCAGGGCGAGACCGGGGGCACCCAAACCGCTGAACTAGACCACACAAGAGGTACTTCATGAAGCGCGTTCGCTACAGCAAATTCACCGGCGACCTGGCATCCGAGATGGACATCGAGGACTTGCTCAAGGCGCTCTCCGACTATTTGCTCGATTCCGGCTTCCGCGATCCATACCTGCGCTTTCAGGACATGGATCACACGCTGGATGACCTGCGCGAAGCACTGCGCCAGCTTCTCGAGTCCGGCGATATATTTGACGACCGCATCCGCGAGCAACTCCAGCAGATGACGCAGCAAGACAAGATGGACGAACTGATCGACAAGCTGATCAAGCGGATGGAGCAGGAGAATTACATCTCTTACTCGCAGAACATGGACCCCACGCAGATGTCGGAGATGATGGGCAACGCGGGCAATGTCCAGGGCGAGGTCAAGTTTGAAGTCACAGACAAGAGCCTGGATTTCCTCGGCTACAAAACGCTGCGCGACCTGCTTGGCTCGCTGGGCAAGTCAAACTTCGGCCGCCACGACACACACCACTGGGCAACGGGCGTCGAGACCCACGGGGCGTCGCAGCGCTACGAATTCGGCGACACGCTCAACCTCGATACGACCACGACCCTGAAGTCGGCGATTGCGCGCGAGGGCGTCGGGCTGCCGCTGAATCTCGAGTATGAAGACCTGCACGTGCATCAGTGCGAGTATCAAAGCTCGTGCGCGACGGTGGTGATGCTGGATTGTTCGCACTCGATGATTCTGTACGGCGAAGACCGGTTTACGCCGGCGAAAAAAGTTGCCATGGCGCTTTCGCATTTGATCCGCACGCAGTATCCGGGCGACTCGCTTTCGCTGGTGCTCTTTCACGACTCCGCCGAAGAGCTGCCGGTATCGCAACTGCCGCGCGTCAAGGTTGGACCGCACTACACAAATACGTGCGAAGGCCTGCGGCTGTCGCAGCGCATCCTGGCGCGGCAGCGCAAAGACATGAAGCAGATCGTAATGATTACCGACGGCAAGCCTTCAGCGCTGACGCTTCCCGACGGACGCATCTACAAAAACGCCTTCGGCCTCGATCCGTTGGTCGTCAGCGAGACATTGGAAGAGGTTGCGCGGTGCAAGCGCTCCAACATCATGATCAACACCTTCATGCTCGCTTCGGACCTCGGCCTCGTGCAGTTCGTGCACAAGGTGTCGGAGATGTGCCGCGGCAAGGCTTACTTCACTACGCCGGATACGCTGGGCGAATATCTGCTGATGGATTACATGAATCGGAAGTCGAAGACGATTCATTGAGCAAGGCAGTGAACAAGTGAATAAGTGAATAAGTGAACGGGTGAATTAGTGTCAGTGGTCAGTGGTCAGTGGTCAGTGGTCAGTGGACAGTGGTCAGTGGTCAGTGGACAGTGGTCAGTGGTCAGTGGTCAGTGGACAGTGGACAGTGGACAGTGGTCAGTGAACAGTGGACAGTGGTCAGTGGTCAGTGAACGGTGACCATCCGGGCGGGTCGCCTCGGTCTGGTTCTCTCGATCTGCAAGAAGAGTGGGTGCCCCATGTCTCGATTCTGAGACGTGGGAAACCACGAATCTGACCCAGCCCCTCCGCGAATACCAACAAGGCGCAACAAGTCGCTATGTCGCCCCCTATTATCCCCTCTCTCCAGGTAGGTCTCCTGGATTCATAGGGTTACCGAGGCAACAAAACGGTTGGCGCACATGTTGCAGGGGCGGTGAGTAGTGCCCCTATCGCCAAAAATCAAGAAGGGTTTTCTTGGGTGTCTCGCAGGTCAGAGGCTTCCCCGCAGGGATAGGAATGATAGGTTTTGCGGGTGGGGGCATTGGTATTTTAGGTATTTCTGTTTTTGTGTTGTAGCTTCCGTCATTGCATTGTCGATCAATATCTTTTGGCTCCAGCGGTTTAGCATCGCTGTCCTGCCAAGAAATTTGTGCAACGCAAACCGTCCTAGTGTAGTGATTCGCGAAATCCTCGTAGGAAATTTTGTAGTAGATGAAGATGTATTTCTTTCGCTGGGAAAAAATCTCTTTATCTATTTCGGCCGTATCTGTGATGGGTTTTCCTGTCTCATCCAGAACAGGTATCCGAATACTTCGGGGCGGAGTGGTGTAGGTCGGATAAGAGTCTGGCATAAACCTTTCCCCGACTTCCAACACGTCTTTCTCCACGCCAAAGCCGGACTTAATAGGGATTTTGGGATTAGAGTTTGGCCTCGCAGCTATGGCGACCCCCGTAATCGAAACATTGCTTGCGTCAGACTTTCCAGTATTAGCAATACTGAACCTCAATTCCAAAGGTTTGCCGTAGGGGCGATCGGGCGGCACGATGAACTGAGGGCTAACGAACGCCTTTTGATTCTCGATTACGGCAATTGCTTGAGCGTAGGCCGCAATGCTCGCTTCGTGAGAATCGATGGCTGCCTGCTGTCCCTGAAGAAATGCCTGCTGAGCGGTTTGGGCGCTCACGCAGGAGGCATACGTTTGATCTTGGATTTCGGTCAGGGTGAGATAGGCAAATGCCGCGTAAATCGCAGCGGCAATTCCAGCAGCGAGAGTCGCAAGATAAGTTCGACGCTGAAGTTTGTATTCCTTTTCGCGCTGGGTCTTTTCGTACTCTGGTACCTCGGATCCTATAGTCTTGATCGCCCCGGCAATGATCCCGGCTATTTCTTTGTGCTTTTCGTCGGAGGCTTCGCCTGCATCGCGTATAGCATCGTCATGCTCTTTCGATGTGTTTTCGATTTCACGATGCAATTCCGAACGCAGAGTCTCAAGCGATGCGCTGATCGCTTTAACTGCTCTTTTGAGTTGGCCATGCGGCACATACCATGGACTATTTGGAGGCATAATGAAAAGGATGAAACACGAATATCACGAAGGCCCCAAGGCGGGCGAGAACTTCAAGAAACTAGCAACGGCGGTCCTTCAAAAGCCAAAGACAACTGTGGCTCCGAAGAAACCCGCGAAGGTGAAACCTGCTGGCAAGCAACGGGGTTAGAATGGCACCTCTTGCCCCGTCCCTGCCTGCGGGTGGTGTGGCTCGTTCGAGTCCTTGCCCGTCAGTTCTGCGTAGGTCAGGCGCTTGCCCGCGACCTTGAGCATCAGCAACGCGAAACGATCAGTGTCAGTAAGTTTGTTATCTTTCGTCGCACGATTGTTGTAGCGAAAGACTTGCTCATCGATGTAGTGGTTCAGGTGGAACGGCTCTACCGCTACATACGTCCCGCGCAGAGTCCTCTTGAGAAGACTCCAAAAGTTCTCAATTCCGTTCGTATGCACGTTGCCGCGAACGTACTCGCGAGAGTGATTCACAACCTGATGGACGAACTGCTTTTCAAGGCCGTCATATCCAAAATGCTCATCGGTGTAGACCTTGGCAAAGGGAGTCACGTTCGCCAGAATCGCATCCTGCAAAGTCTCGCGTCCAACGTTCGGAACCACCTTTGCGCGAACCTGTCTGTAATGACGATCCAATATCCCGTGAACCGCCGTCTTGCCGACAAACCCACCCTTCATGCCGTCGCGAGCCTGTACACGCGCCTTGCGGCTCTTGTGCATCTTTGCGGGGTTCGGTCCAATGAATGCCTCATCAGATTCAACTGGACCGCCGAAACCAAACTTGTGCGCGTCCTCTTGGCTCATGGCCTCCCGAATCCGATGAAGCATGAACCATGCCGAGTTCTGACGAATGCCGAGAGTCTTGCCGAGTTCGTAGCTGCTGATTCCGTTCTTGCAATTCGCCAGCATCCAGATCGCGCACATCCACTTGTCGAGTCCGAGCGGCGAATCCTCCATGATGGTTCCGACCTTCACCGTGAACTGCTTTTTGCAGTCATAGCAGAACCACAGGCGGCGGGTCTTAATGAAGGAATGCTTCGATCCCCCGCAACGAGGGCATGTCGGGTTGCCGTCCGGCCAACGAAACTCTTTCGCCGCTTCAAAGGCCCGTTGCGGGTCACTGAAGAAGGCCATCGCTTGCTGAAGTGTCTCGGGTGCGTCCATGGTTAAATGGTACGCTTCACGCACATGTGTGTCAAGCGTTTTATTGCCGTTACCGAGCGGGGGTGGCGCTATAGGTCTGCGTGGATTGAGGTTCGCTGTAGAGGTCTGTGAGGATTGGATTTAGCGTCGCGAGAGGCGGTGATGGCGGTACTGGCGGAGTTAGCGTGCGCCAGGCGCATGTTCGCGGAGCTAGCGGTTTCAATCACGATTCCATTGTGCGCCGGGAGGGGATAATTATCTGCAAAATGGCGGGAAGTTTTTGGCGAATGGAATGAGGGAGTTGGAGGGAATTTTGGCGGGGAGGGTTGACGGGTGAGCGGGGTTAGCCGCGCTTCGCAGATGTTTGCGGAGTTAGGAATCGTGCTTTCCCACCCTAGCGGAGCTAGGATGGGGCACCCTCGATCGTGGAAACGCGTAGGGTGGCCACGCGCCCGATGAGCAAGAACAAGAGAAATGAAAAAACGCTGTCATTCCGACCGAGCGCAGCGAGCGGAGGAACCTGCAGTTGCTTCTGGGTGGGTCGCAGGCGACATAGCGACTTGTTGCGCCTTGTTGGTGTTTGCGGAGGGGCTGGGTCAGGTTCGTGCTTTCCCACGTCTCAGAATCGAGACATGGGGCACCCAAGATTCCTGCAAATGGAGACAGCCCGGACCTGGGCCACACGCCCCCGACGATCCTACTGCAGGGTAGATAAAGCAGATCCTTCGCGCCGCTTACCCCACTGCGTGGGGACCCCGAAAAGCTTGCGGCGCTCAGGATGACACGGGCTGGGGCGGGTTCGTACTTTCCCCGGTCTCGAACCCGAGACCGGGGGCACCCGCCCCATTCTCTACTCCCTTGTCCCATGTTTTTTTCATGGCGCGAGCTTGCCGTTGAAGGTGGGACAGCTGCTTACCTGGCCGCCTTCGAGGCCGCGTTTGAACCATTCGGTGCGCTGGGCGCTTGATCCGTGGGTCCACGATTCCGGACTGACGGCACGGCCGCTCATCTTCTGCAAATGATCGTCGCCTACTGCGGCGGCGGCTTTGAGCGCGGCTTCGACGTCAGCTTCGTGGACGATGTTTCGCTGTTCGGTCGAGTGTCCCCAGACGCCGGCGAAGCAGTCGGCCTGCAATTCGAGATCGACGGAAAGTGGATTCTGCTCGCCTTCGTCCTGCTGCGACAGCGTGCGCATACGTTGTTCGACTCCCAGAAGCTTTTGGACGTGATGACCGAGTTCGTGCGCGACGACATACGCCTGCGCAAAATCACCGGTGTCTCCGCCGAAGTGCTTCAACTCCTGCCAGAAGGAGAGGTCGATGTAGACTTTTTCGTCCTGGGGACAGTAGAAGGGACCGGTGGTGGCCTGCGCCGTCCCGCAACCGGAATAGGTCACATCCCGATAGAGCACCAACTTGGCATGACGGTATTGACGGCCATGCGCGGCAAAGATCTTGGCCCAGGTATTCTGCGCATCGTCGAGCACGAAGCTGATGAGGTGCACGTCGCGCTGTTCGCCGGCGGACTGGGTGACCGGCGCATTCGATGGACCCGGGTCAACATTCGACTGACCGCTGCCGGCGAAGAAGTTGCGGCCGGTAACGACGCTGATGATGAGCACGAGGATGAATCCGCCGATGCCCATGCCGCCGCCAAAACCGAATCCGCCGCCACCGCCGCCTTGGCCGCGGCGATCTTCAATGTCCGAACTGACCCCCTGGTCCTGCCATTCCATGCTTTATGCCCTCAATCCCTCAGATGCAGTTTGGCATAAGCCGGCCCCTGGCGGGAACGAGAGACGATTTACCGTGAAGTTGTTATCCTTGCTGGCAGGAGATCCTTTCAGTGGGCACTCGGCTGGGCGCGAAGTTTGCAGGTTTTGTGCTGGCCGTTGTTTTGGGCTTTGCCGCGACCGCCCATGGCGCGTGCACCGGCCCCGCCGACCTGCTGGCCAAGCTCAAGGCTCATCCCACGACCGACAATGCGGTTTTGCTGGGGAGCTACTATGCCAGCCACAAGCAATTCGATTGTGCCGTTGCAACGTTTCGGGCTGCGCTGAACGGTGATCCGAAGTCGGCGCAACTCCACTATCTCGCCGGCCTCGCATTCTTCGACAGCAATCGGAACGCCGAGGCGCTTCCGGAGTTGCAAAAGGCCATCGCACTCGATCCGGAGGTCATCAAGCCACACGAGGTGCTGGCATTCGTTCTCGATCAGACGGGCAGGCGGCAGGAAGCCGAGCAACAATGGCACCAGGCTCTTGCGATCGATCCAAAATCTACCATCGCTCTTGAGGGCCTCAGCCAGGAGCTGCTCGATCGCAACGCGTACATCGACGTCGTGGTGCTGCTGCGTTCCGCCCCTCACACTGAAAAGCTCACCATCAACCTGGCGCGCGCGCTAGGCAATATGAATATGCTGGACGAGGCCCGCGATACGCTGACGGAGGCTCTGAGCGCCCATCCTAATTCCCTCCCGCTTTCGAGCGCTTTGATTGTCGTGCTGGTGAAGCAGGTTCGCTTTCAGGACGCAATCAACCTGGCGCAGCACATCGCCGATGCCAATCCCACCAATCAGGATGCGGTGGTGCAGCTCTTTCGCATTCTGGTTCTCACCAACCACATCAATGCTGCGCGGCCCATCGGACCGAAGTTGCTAGCTGCGCGGCCACACGATCCCGAGGTTCTTTACCTGAATGGAATCGTTTTGCGCTCAGTGGGAGACTATCCCGGCGCGAGAAAACTGCTTGAGCAATCAGTCGCCGCCGATCCGAATTCGCCCAACTCGCACTACGAACTGGGCATGGTGCTTGTCTTTCTGAAGGATTGGGCTCCGGCGCGACAGGAGTTGGAGAAAGCCTTCGCCATGGGCGCAAAGGAACCGCAGGCGCATTACCAGTTGGCGCTCGCATTGCGCGGGCTTGGCGAGGCTGACCTTGCGCGGAAGGAGCTTAGCGCCTACGAGCAACAGAAGGCGAGCGACGAGGCCAATCTTGAAGCTTCAATGAAAGCATCGCAGGGCGACGATGAACTAAAGAACGACAAGGTACAGGATGCCATCGGCCATTACAAGGAAGCTGTCGCTGCCAAACCTGACAACGCGAATTACAAATATAGGCTGGCTCTCGCACTCCATAAAACTGGCGATGCCGATGGGGAACGCGCTCAACTGGAGCAGGCCGTCCAGTTGGATCCCAGCCTGGCAGGCGCGCAGAACGAATTGGGCTACCTGCTTTCGCGCGGCGGAGACTCCACAGGCGCCATCGAACACTTTCGTCAGGCAGTCCATGCGGCGCCAGGGTATGTGGACGCCTGGATCAACCTCGCGGCGGAATTTGCCATGGCGGGACAGTTCCCGGAGGCTCGCGATGCGATCGCGATGGCGCTGCGCCTGGAGCCTGAGAATGACCGCGCGCAGAAGCTGAACGATCGCCTTTCTCACGATTCTGCAGCACAGCAAGCTCATCCGTGATCACGTCAAATCACAATCCGGGCCTGTTTGCCGCTTCCGGCGAAGCAGTGTCAAAATGAAGAAACTCAAAGGATGAAGTTCTTTCCCAATTCCGGCTGGAGCCGGCGAAAGCTGTTGCAGGCGGCTTCGGCGATGTGCGCTTCGGCGGTTCTCCCGCGTGGCCTGAGGGCTGCACAAGCCGACCATCATGCTGCCGCTGTGGCCAAGCCTTTTTCAACCTTTACCGACGTCGCCGCCAGCGCCGGCCTCACGGCCACGATGTATTACGGCGTTCCGGAAGCCGTGACCTACATCATCGAAGAGATGGGCGGAGGCTGCGCCTTCTTCGACTATGACAACGACGGCTGGATGGACATTTTCATCCTCGGCGGCCGGACGCTGGAGAACGTTCCGCCGGGAGCGTCCAATCGGCTCTACAAAAACAATCGCGACGGGACATTCAAGGACGTAACGAAAGAAGCGGGCCTGTGGGATGCCGGATGGGCTGTCGGGGTGTGCGTCGGCGACTACAACAACGACGGATTCGAAGACCTGTTTCTCACCTACTACGGGCAAAACAAGCTCTACCACAACAATGGAAACGGCACCTTTACCGATGTTACGGAGAAGGCGCACCTCACCCACAACGGCATTCGCTTCGGCGCGGGATGCACGTTTATCGATTACAACCGCGACGGATTGCTCGATTTGTTTGTATCCAACTATGTCGATATCGACATGGACCACGCGCTCAAGCCGTCGCTCAACATTCTTAATTGCAATTACGAGGGTGTGCCGGTTGCGTGCGGTCCGAAAGGCCTGAAGGCGCCGCAGCATTTCCTTTACAAGAACAACGGGGATGGCACTTTTACCGACGTCTCCAAGGAATCCGGGATTGCAGCGATCAAGAGTTCGTACGGACTCACCGCGGTCACCTTCGACGTCGACGAAGACGGCTGGCCTGATCTGTTTGTGGCATGCGACACCACGCAGAGCCTTCTGCTGCTGAATAACCACGATGGGACCTTTCGCGAAGAAGGACTGATGCGCGGAGTCGCCATCAGCCCTGACGGACAGGAAATGGCCGGCATGGGGATCGGTGTGGGCGATTTCGATCTCGACGGACACCTCGACGTCGTCAAGACCCACTTCCAGCTGCAGGCCACCGGGCTCTACAAGAACGATGGGAAAGGCAACTTCGACGACGTAGCGCATCAGGCGGGACTTGCCGGAGAACGGACCTATGTGAGCTGGGGGACGTGCCTCTTCGACCTGGATAACGACGGCTATCCAGACATCTTCTGGGTTACGGGAAACGTTTACGCAGAAGTGGAGAAGATCAACCCCAAATTCCCGTACAAAGGGCCTCGCGTGCTGTTCCGGAATCGGGGCAATGGCATTTTTGCCCGGATGGGCGATGAGGCGGGCCCGGCGATCGGCGCCCGCCATGTGAGCAGGGGTTGCGCTTTTGGCGATTTCGACAACGATGGCGACCTGGATATCGTGATCATGAACCAGCACGAACCCCCATCGCTGCTCCGCAACGACGCGCCCAAAGAGAACCATTGGATCAAGGTGCGGCTGGAGGGAACCAAGAGCAATCGCAGCGCGATTGGCGCACGCGTGCTTGTCCGATATGGGGGCAAAACGCAGGCACAGGCAGTCCTGAGCCAGGCGAGTTATATGTCTTCAAATGACCCACGCCTTCATTTTGGGCTGGGATCGGAGACGCATGTTGACCTCGAAGTAATCTGGCCTAGTGGAGCAATCGAGAAATACTCTGGACAATCTGCCAACCAGCTAGTTACTATCCTCGAGGGTCACGGGATTATTCCCGGCAGGCCGTTCCGGAAAGCGTGAAGCTAATCGTGATTCGGATCACATCCAAAAAGCGGTGCCAGCCGTACTGATTTTGGGGTATTTTCCTCCCTTCTGGGGTGGATTTCGAGCCGACAATTAATTGGTGACCTTTGGGGACTTTTCCTCCCTTCCTGGGGCGGATTTCGAGCCGACAACCGAAAAAGTCGAGTCCGGTGACAATTGAATGACAATTGGCCATGAGGCCTGCCCGGATAAATCTCGAGAAATCTGAGTGATATGGGAAACCGTTTTACTTGAGGGTTCCAGGCCCAAAAAGCGCTTGCCCATGGTGTATCGACTGTGTTATCGATACTCGATTCACTTAGATGGTTTTCTGGCAATGGCTAACTTCGGCGCGTCGAGGTCAGTTGTGTGCCAGATATTAAAAAACAAGAACAACAAACGCTTCAGGAGGCTTGGTAAATGTTTACAAACCAAACGAAGACATCGAGTGTTTCATCGATGTCGAAGTGGTTTAGGCGAGTGCCTTGGCTGGTTTTGCCAGTCATGGTGTTGGCCTTTTCCATCGCACACGCACAGCAACTGACCGCGACGTTGAGTGGCACTGTCACCGACCAAACGGACGCCCGCGTACCCGGGGCGAGAGTTGTTGTAAACAACGAGGCAACGGGCGACACTCGTGAAACCAAGGCCGATGCCCAGGGATTCTTTTCAGTCACAGCATTGATCCCTGGCACGTACAAGGTCACGATTTCCGGAAAAAGCTTCGCCACATGGGAAGAGAATGGCATCCTGCTCAACCAGGGTGACAGCAGAACTATCCCAAGCATTCACCTCAAAATCGGTTCCGAGGCAACGGCCGTCACGGTCATCTCCGGCGCCGACGCTGAAATTCCGGTAGACAGCGCGGAAGTCAGCGCCACCCTGAACAACGAACTGGTTGACTCCGCCACTCTGTCGGGTCGCAACGCATCCGAGTTGATCAAGATGATGCCTGGCGTCACCTTCAACAACTCCGGCGGCGCAGGCTCTGGCTTTAACGGCCAGGTAACCGGCACCAACAGCGGACCCGCGGGCAACTTCTCGGCCAACGGCACACAGCCCTACGGCTCAACGGTTGTCATTCTCGACGGCGCAAACCTGATCGATCCGGGCAACGCCGGAACGCAGGTTGCCAACATCAACCAGGACATGACGGACAGCGTCAAGTTCCTGTCGGCCTCCTACGGCGCTGAATATGCGAAGGGTCCGGCAGTTTTGCAGGCCTTTTCAAAGAGCGGCGGACAGAAGTTCCACGGCGAAGGTTACGTCTACGCCCGCAACTCGGCGATTGGTTTTGCGAATGACTGGTTCAACAATGCATCCGGCCATCCGCTACCCGCTCAGAACTATTACTACATGGGCGGAAACGTGGGCGGCCCGGTGTTCTTCCCGCACTTCAACCACAACCGCGACAAGCTGTTCTTCTGGGCTGGCTACGAGTACATGATCCAGCACCCGTATTGCAACAGCTGTTTCGGTAGCGCTCCGACCGAAATGAACGTTCCGACCCCGGCTCAGATGAGCGGCGACTTCAGCAACACTGGTGTTGATTCGCACGTCATTTCTGCCTGGCCAGGCGCGTATGCGCTTCCTTGCAACACAGATGACGGATGGCAGGGTTGCAGCACGACGACTTCACCTTGGGGTTCCTATGGAACAGGCGCAGTTCCCAACGTGAGCGCCTATTTCGATCCGCAAGGGTTGCTGTTGTCGAAATTCAACCCGGCTCCCAACCAGACGCCCAGCGCGATCAATGGCTGGAACAACTACGGCATCACGCCCAGCACACCGCAGAATCGCTGGGAAGTTACCGGCAAGGTCACCTACGCCTTTAACGACAACAACAAACTGTGGGGATCTTACGCATACCAGACGGAAACCGATCAGCATCCCCTTGAAGTCTGGTGGGCGCCGGAATGGACCATTCCTTATCCGTCCGAACCAGTCGCAAAGGAAACAGCTCACGTCTACCTGGCTAACTACACACACGTGTTCAGCGCCACGACGACCAACGAGTTTGTGTTTTCCTATGCGGAATTCGTCAATGACGTTGGGCTCACCAACCTGGCAGCATCGAGCCGCAAGGCAATCGGCTTCCCGGCTCAGAGTATTTTCGGAGCTTCGAAGACCGACCAGATTCCGAACTCGACGGGCGGCTGGAGTTCCGGCCTGACCGAAATCAATGAGTTTGATTTCAACAGCGGCATCTACGGTGCGGGCACCTTCGGCAAGACTTCGAAGGCACCTGCCATCAGCGATACCTTCACCAAGATCGTCAGCACACACTCGCTGAAGGCTGGCTTCTACTGGGATACGTTTGAGAACCTGCAGGCCAACGGCAGCGACATCAACGGCAACTACGACTTCGAAACGTGGGGTGCTTCATCGACCTACAACCTCACGCTCGACCGTTTGATGATGCGTCCGCAGAACTACGACCAGTTCAACTCGGACGTGGTTCCGGTTATCACTCAGCACGAGTGGTCGCTCTGGGCACAGGACTCGTGGAAGGCTACCCGCAAGCTTACCCTCAACTTCGGTCTCCGCTTTGATCACGAAGGCCAGTGGTACGACAAGATCGGTGGAACCCAGGTTTGGGATCCGGCAAGCTACGTCAACACGCCGAACCCGCCTGTCGATACCGGTTTGTTGTGGCACCAGATTGCTTCGAGGATTCCGAGCTCAGGCTGGGTGAGCCCGCTGTTCTTCTACAACCCACGCCTCGGCGCCGCGTTCGACGTATTCGGCACCGGCAGAACCGTGGTACGTGCCGGTTTTGGCACTTACCGCTACCAGGTATCGTCAAACGACGCCAGCAAGGCCATGAACGGCCCACTCGGATCGTTTGACTACAACACATCGGGAACCGGCGGCTTGAATGGTTTCTACGGAAACGCAATTCAAGGTGGCACCATGTGCACCGCTATCACCGGTGGTTTTAATGGAAATTGCACAGCCACCACAACGCTCACCATTCCGCAGGGCGTCAATCAGAACGGCACATCCGGCCTGATTGCCGACCAGGAAGGCGACAACAAGGTGCCTTATGCGAATACCTACAGCCTCGGCATTGCGCAGGCGTTGCCTGGCCATACCGTTGCTGAGTTTTCGTATGTAGGCAGCATGAGCCGCAACCAGCTCGAGAATGGGCAGAACGGCCACATCAACGATCTAAACCCGATTGCATTCGGAGCCGCCTTCACCGTGGATCCGAAGACGGGTACCTACGAAAACACAGCTCCAATCACCGGCACGGGCCCAAGCATCAACGATTGGCATAAGTTGATCAATTACGGGAGCATTTACCTCCAGTCGCATGGTGGTTATGCAAACTACAACTCCTTGCAGGTTTCGGCACAGAAGCAGTCCGGCAACCTGTACATGTTTACCAACTTCACGTTCGGCAAGGTCCTCGGAACGCGCGACGGATCGACCTCGAACGGAAACGGCAACGGTACGGCAGTCAATCCGTTCAGCCTGGGAGACAACTACGGTACGCTCGGCTACGACCATACCAAGACGTTCAACCTCTCATTCAGCTACAAGCTCCCCAAGCCTATCCACAACAACTGGGCATTGGGCGAGTTGATCAACGGGTGGCAGCTGTCTAACTACACCACGTATGAAGACGGATCGCCCTACCAGTCCAATTCAGCGAACATGAACATGAACTATCAACAGTTCCATGATGCATCCGGTGGAACTCACAACGTTGCTATCACGATGCCGATCCCGGCAACGGCGGTCGGTGGCAACCAGACGTACGCGATCAATTCAACTACCTGGTTGGGCACGAATCAGTACGAAACGCAACAGGCTCAGCCTCTGGTTGTTTGCGATCCTCGCAAAAACCTGTTGAAGGGTCAGTACTTCAACCCCAACTGCTTTGCAGCGCCTCTCCCGCCGACAGCAACGGCGTTCGGACAGAACGGTCAGACCATCTGGCCCTATATCCGCAATCCGCATTACTTCGGCAGCGATCTGGCAGTCTTCAAGGCATTCCGCGTTACCGATGCCCAGCGTGTCGAGGTTCGCATCTCGGCTACCAACTGGCTCAACCACCCGAATGCAGTCTTCGGATTGGCCGGTACCTCGGATAACCAGCTGCTGTTCAACGGGCTCAGCACTGCTTCGGCGCTGACCTACAACTCGAACTCGAGCACCTCCGGTATTCCGCAAAACAAGGTTGGATTCCGCTGGATGCAGTTCGCAGCCAAATACTACTTCTGATTCAGTTCAGAAGCAGACAAGCAGAGGGGGTGGCGCAATGCCACCCCCTCTCTTTTGTGCCGCGGAATTGGAATCCTTAATGTCTTAAGGGCGCCAGCTCGAATCGACTTTTGAGATGCCCTGTTCAGTCTTTTTTAGGCGTCGCAGCTTTTTGCTTTATTTCGATATCGTGTGCAAGGGCTCGTTCGTGCTTGCCATCTTCGGGGCGATTCAGTTCGGCATACACCGCCGCCAGCAGCCAGTGGGCGTCGAGCCAGTTCGGATCTGTCCTGGTGAGGGCCTCAAGTATCGCCGCAGCCTCAGCATACTTCCCTGTCTGTTCGTCGAGCTTTGCCATCTCCAGCCGGGTCAGCGGATCAGTTGGATGCAGCTGTAATGCAAGTTCCAGCAGCGGTTTTGCATTCGCCGTGTCGCCTTCCTTCAAGCGCATGGCCCCGAGATCGCGATTCGCGACAAAGTCCGTGGGATCGGCGCGCAGGGCCGCCTGAAACGCGCTGGTTGCTGCCGGCATGTCCTTCATGGCATATCGCGCCTGCCCGGCCATCGTGAAGAGACCCGGCAGCTTCGGATTCAACTCAACTGCCGCATCCAGGTCCGCGCGGGCGGTCTGCATCTCGCCGCGATAGAACCGTGCAGAACCAGCGAGCAGCCACGCCTCGGCGGAGTTCTTTGCCTTCGCCAGCTTCTCCATGCGCGGCAGCCCCGCATCCTGCTTCCCTGACCCGATCAACGCGTACGCATAGACATATTCAAAATCGAAATCATCTTCGCGCCCCGGCTCCAGTGGCGCCAGCAGCGCTGCCGCGTCGGCCTCGCGCCTAAGCTTGTTATAGGTGTAGCCAAGCAGAATCGCTGTGTTCAGATCGGCAGGATGCAGGGCGTGAAGCTTTTCGAATTCGAGTCGAGCCTGGTTGAGGTTACCCGTGCGGTAGTAGGCCATCGCCAAGTTCATCCGGACGGCCTCATTCTGCGGAGAAATCTCAAGCACGCGACCGTCTTCTTCAATTGCCGCATCCATCTGGCCGGCAGCCGCGAGCGCAGCACCCAGGTTCGCGCGGGCCTGCACCAGGTCAGGCTTGAGGGCGAGCGCTCTTCTGAAATCGGCAATTGCCGTCTTCAAGTCCCCGTGCTCCTGCGCAACCGTGCCATCCCGCAGGGATGCCTCAGCGTCCCCGGCGGCAGGTTGCTTCGCGGATTGGCCGGCCGCGGCTTGAGCCAGCAAACCAGCGCACACAATGGGCAAAACTCGCATCGCTTTCACAGGATAGAACATCCCCGATTGCCGCGCTCTGCCGACACTGCGCAGATAGTAGAATCCAAAAGTGGCTGCATTGCGGGTGCATTTTCGTAATTCATGCGCAGGTCTGCGTTCGTCCCCTTTCATCTCGTAGTGCTGGCGGTTGGGAGCTTGAGCATCAACCGGGCAGCGTTGTGCCAACAGGCAGCTGCATCCCAGCCGGCTGCTCCCATACGATTCGACCTCAAACAACTTCCCTTTCGACTCGACAGCAGTCAAAGTCCCGCCAAAAATGTGCCGGAAACCATGGCTGGCGGGGTCGCGGTCTTCGATTACAACGGCGACGGCCGGCCCGATATTTTCTTCACCAACGGCGCAGATATCGCCACGCTGCGGAAATCCTCGGCCAAGTATTCGAACCGCCTCTTTCGCAACAATGGGGACGGCACCTTCACCGATGTCACTGAGCAAGCGGGGCTCAAGGGTACAGGCTTCGATGTCGGTGTCGCCATCGGCGATTATGACAACGACGGTCACCCCGATATCTTCGTCGCCGGCGTTCACGGCAACACGCTCTATCACAACAAGGGCGACGGCACCTTCACGGATGTGACAAAGAAAGCTGGCCTGGACAAGTGGAACGATCCGGAATACGGCCCGCTGTGGGCGGTTGCTGCTGTATGGGTCGACGTGAATAACGACGGTCTGCTCGATCTGTTCGTCGTCAATTATCTGCAGTGGACGTATTCCAATATTCCCAAGTGCGTGATTGAAGGTGTGGCGGAGTACTGCCATCCGCGCTATTACAAGGGACTCCCCAATCAGCTTTTTCTGAACCAGGGCGATGGTACTTTTAAGGATGTTTCAAAGGAGTGGGGTATACGCGACCACGTCGGCAAGGGCATGGGCGTGGGGATGGCAGATTACGATCTCGACGGCAAGCTCGATCTGTTCGTGACCAATGACGCGGAATATGCTTTCCTCTTTCACAACCTCGGCAACAAGTTTGAAGAGGTCGCGTTCCAGGCCAACGTCGCATTGGCTGAAGATGCGGCATTCATCTCTGGCATGGGCAATGACTTTCGCGATGTCAACAATGACGGCTATCCCGATATCGTGTATGTGGCGCTCAAAGGCCAGACCTTTCCCATTTACCTGAATACGGGCAAAGGAGACTTTACCGAGGCGACCGCGCCGAGCGGCATGCGGAACCTCAGCATGGGCATGTCCGGCTTCGGGCCGGCCTTCTATGACTTCGACAACGATGGATGGAAGGACCTTTTCGTCACGCGCGGACAAGTCACTTCAGTCTGGCCGCCCGGATACAAATTTGCCGAGCCGAACGTGGTGTTTCGCAATCTGGGCGCAAGCGGAAAATGGCAGGCGCTCACCGGAGAAGCCGGGTTTACCGACGCTACCGCAGCACGTCATCGCGGCTGCGCCTTTGGAGACTTCGACGGTGACGGACGCATCGATATTGTCGCAACGAGCCTCGATCAGCCCGCTGAACTGTGGATGAACAGGAGCCCCGAAGCCAGCCACTGGCTCGATATTGCATTGCGCGGCGTTCAATCGAACCGCGATGGCATCGGCGCGCGCATTAAGGTCGTTACCAGCACCGGCACGCAGTACAACCACCAGACTTCAAGCGTCTGCTACGCCTCTTCGAGTCTCGGACCGGTGCACTTCGGGCTTGGCGCGGAGACAAAGGCAAACACGGTTGAGATCCACTGGCCGAGCGGCATCGTGCAGACGCTCGAGAATGTCGCAGCAGACCAGATTCTCAAGGTTACCGAACCCGCCGAGTCCACTTCACCGAAAAAATAGGAATCACTTTTTGGGCGGGCCGGCCGTCTGCTGCCTGGCCTCGATCTGCTGCACAATATCCCGTTCTCTTTGTCCGTCATCGGGACGATGCAGCTTGTAGTAAATCGGCGCGAGCTCAATGTGGGGATCGATCCAGTTCGGATCTGCCTTCTCCAACTCTTCCAGAGTCGCGGCGGCCTCGGCATATTTTCCGGTCATGCCATTCAGCTTCGCCATCTCAAGCCGCGCCATTGGCGACTTCGGTTGCAGTTGCAAGGCGAGATCGAGCATAGGCCGTGCGCTGTCGAGGTTACGCTGCTTCAGGCGCATGGTTCCAAGGTAAAGATTCGCGGTAAAGTCTTTTGGTTCTGCTTTGATCGCCACCTCAAATGCGGACTGAGCCGCATCCGTATCGCCCAGCGCATCCCGTGCCTGGCCCGCCATTGTGAAGAGGCCGGGAAAATCCCCATGCAGATCGATTGCTGCATCCAGATCAGCCCGTGCTTCGTGGAACTCTCTCCGCCGCAATCGCGCGGTCCCTGCGATGAAGTATGCATCCGCGGATTGCGTTGTTTTTGCGACTTTCTCCATGCGGGGCAGGCCGACCGTCTCTTCACCGGAGTCGATCAGCGAGTAGGCCAGGACATATTCCAGGTCCATATTGCTTTCGCGCCCCGTCTCGAGTGGCGTCAGCATCGCCGCAGCATCGCTCGATTTGCCGAGCTTGATGTCTGTGTATCCCAGCAGAACGGAGGCAGCCACATCCTGCGGTCGCGCGATGTGCACGGCCGAAAAAGCGGCATGAGCATTTTCCATGTCGCCTTTCTTGTAGTAGGCCAGGCCAAGATTCATCCGCACGGCGGTCTGCCCCGGTGCCGAAGCCAGGGCCTTTGTATCCTCGTCGATGGCAGCATCAAACTGGCCTGCCTCGGACAGCGCCGCTCCCAGGTTGGCGCGCGCTTCCGCCAGTTTCGGATCAATGGCGAGAGCCTTTCGATAGTCGTCGATGGCTGCGTTCAGATCCTTGCGCTGCTGGGCGGCAATGCCCTGGCGCAAATAGTCGTCCGCTTCATTCATGGGCGCCGGCTTGCTTGTCTGAGCCCAGGCCGCATGCAGGGTCAGCGCTAACAACACAATTGAAACTGATCGCATGAATACTAGGATAAAGCAACGTTGCCGTGCAATGTTGCGGCTATGAACGCTGTCGCGCTGGCTTCCCATCTTGCGCCGGCCAACTACTGCTTTTGATTCTCAACCGCCTTGTAGTCCACGATCTTCATCGCAGAACCAAACTTCTTGTAGTCCCGGAATTCGATGGTATTCAGTACCGCCTGACGATGGCTCTGCCTGACCCTCAACTCGGCGCTCACAGGCATCAGGAAATCCTGCCCGTTGATGGAGACATAGTCGTAATCCACGCCTATCACGGTAGCCTCGGTCGGAAAACCCTTGGGAATATCCTCCGCCTGCAGGCTGATCCGCCGGACGCTGTGGGTGGAGGTATCGACGAACACCTGTCCGCGGAATCCAACCATTATTTGCTGGTCATTCGATCCGACCACAGAGAACATCGAATTCTGCTTCGCTACCTCGTAGTCGAACACCTGGACGGTGCCGGAGCCCAAGGCATCCGTCTCCTTCCAGTGGAAATCGGCTTTTGCCGAAGGCGCGAATACAGCCTTCAACACTCCGCCGAGTTCGCCGCCGGAAAGAGTGCTGCCCTTCTGCTTCAGCAATGCGTCGCGATCGGCGGTGCTGGCCTGACCGTTAAGCTCGAGCATGGTATGCGTCTCGGCCTTGTCGTGATACCGCAGCAGTTCCGCGATCGTGTCGCGATGCTTCCAGTTTCCGGCGCCGCTTGTGTCGGTCGAGCGATTCGTGACCTCGATGCACATGAAGTTGGGCAGCGAATCCATGTAACCCACCGCCCGCGTACGCGCATCTTCGATCAGCTTCGCGATCTCTTCGGGTTCCGGTGGCGGCACAGGATTGGTCTCGGAAGTAATGGCGAGCGCGCCGCCACCGTACGCATCGCTCGATTCGCTGCTGACAGTCAAATCGCCGACAGCTCCGCCGCCATGCCCTTCCGCTCCGAGTGCAGATGCCGCGGCAACGCTTCCCGCCACATTGAACGAGACCTCCTGCACGGCGGTCTTTCCGCCCTGTGTCATGATTGCCTTCACGTCGTAGTCGCCAGGCGTCAGCGCCGCCCCTTTGAAGCTGGCCAGATACGGCACAGTTTGCGCGGATGGATCTAGTTTTAATTGCAGGGGCACCCTTCGCCCGGGATGGCCGTTATGGCTCGCCTCCATCTCCAGGGTGGTCGGCCCACTCAATTTGGGATCCGGATGCAGGATGAAGAACAGCGACACGTTTTTCGCGCCCGCGGGAACAACCCCCACCAAGTTCGGCGTGATCTTTCCCTTTTCGTACCGCATCGGTTCCAGCGGATCGTCATTGTCGTCGTTGATGTTGTCTACGCGCTTCACCAGCACAATGGGACTCAGCGACGGTGAGGGCTGCGACTGCGGAATTTCAAACACCGTGCGCTGCGCGCCAAACTTAAGGCCCTGCTCATCGTAAACAGCCGCGTCGAGCATGTATTGCCCCGGAATCGCAAGAAAATGCCGCTGCAGGATGATGCTCGCCGCAGGATCCGCCGTAAGCGATTCGACCGCACCGCGTTTGGCAATGTTCTCGCCAAAGTGCTCCACCACCGTGCCATCCTTGTCCTTGATCTCAGCCACAATCGAAACATGCGCCGTGAAGAGACTAGTGCGCGTGTCCTTGTTCACCCGTAGTGACGAGATCGGCACTTCAACGGCAACGGTGCTGGCATTGCCATCGGGCAGGTTGCCAAACTGGAGCACCTTCGCGTGGAACTTCACGTCCTGGGGCAGATTTGACTGGTTGAAAAGCTTCAGCAGCGATACTTCGAATGGCCGGATCCCCGCTTCCGCTCCCGGCGCCAACGCAAAATATCCGGTCTTCGTTTTAATGTCGAGCCGGGCATTGACGGGCTTCACCGCAATGGTCCGGAATGATCCGTCGTAATCCTGGATCGGCGGGATATACGAGGCCTGGTAGAACGTCGTCATATCCTGCAGCATCTGCTCCAGAGGTCTCTTCACATTGTCCTGCGCGTCGATGTAGAGGCCGCCTGTGCCTGTTGCCATGTCGGCCAGGGGATTCTTCGGCGCCGTCATTTCTTTGAAGTCGGGACCGTTTCTTTGAAAGTCCGTCATCTGCGCGATATCCTGCGCCGCGCCCCAAGTCGGCCCTGATGAACTGGGAATACCCTGAACGCCGGCCGGACCCTCTTGATGCACCGGTATTACCGACTCACTTCCTCCCGCACCCGCGCCAATCACGATCGGAGCTGGATTGTAGGGTTTCTGGCCATTCATGAGGGCGTTCACCATCTGGTATCGCCCCTGGCTGTTCATCGCGTCCAGATCCACGATGTAGATGCTCACGCCCGCCTGGCCCGCCGCGCCGGTAATGGTCTTGACCATCTCTTTGCCGGCAGAGTCCATCTGCATGTTTTGCGTGAAGTAGATGAGCGACTTTCTCTCTGAAATTTTTTGCTGCGATCGGATCACGGCCAAAAGCCCTGCCAGGTTCGGGAACGTGTGGTGATCCTGCATTTCTTTCTGCGAATCCTGCAGCGCACTCAGCAAAGTCTGATACTCGGCACGGGTCTTCAGGTCCACGTGCTTCCCTGACGGATCGGCGCCGGTTCGCGTCACGGCGATCACAAATTTTTCGGCCTCCGCAGCCGCATTGGTGACATCGGGATCTTCCTGATCGGCCCTATGTACAGATCCGCCGGTGTACGTCAGTTCGATTTTCTGGGTCCGATCCGCAGCAGCTTTTTCGGTGATGGTTCTTACTGCATCGGCAGCGGATTTGTTGTTGGTGAAGCCCCGAATCAGACGCAAGCGTCCAGGGATATCGAAAACCGAATAGGAATAGCCCTTTGAGGGAAGCGTTTTGAGAATCTTGAGCGCAATGACCTGAGCGATTTTTGCTGTCGGACCCGTGTAATGGTCGAATACCAGCGTTACCAGCTCGTCCGATTCGGCATTGCCTCTCACAAGATGAAACCCGGAAAGCTTAACCGGAACATCGTTGTCGGTGACCACGAAGTCTTCCGGTTTCAGGTCGAGAACGGGTTTGTGTTTCTTGTCTTTAACCACCAGATCGAGCGTGACCTCATTCGCGTTTGAACTGAGGGTCGGAATCTGGCTATCCTGCGAGGACTCAGACGCCAGTGGCGTCGTGGCCGGGGCCGGTTGCGCCGGAGGCGTCTGTCCCTGCATTGTGCAGGCTCCAATCGCCAGCAAAGCAACAGCACACCACGCATGGTGCCGGCCGTTCATCCCTTTGGGATCCCTATCAAACCGCTGAGAATAGTCCATAAACGAATGCCCGATTTCTCCGCTTGCACCTGCGGCGATATGACTGCGGACGCCTTGAAAAACCCTTTTAGTTCGGTATTTCAGAGACGTGCAGATGCGGATTTTTGACTCGTGCAATTCTACTCGCGCGGAGGGAAGATGCGCAGCAACTGAGAAGACCCGATTTGCGCAGGTAACTGTGCAGTTGACGTCTCCAAAGACACCATCTCTCAAGGGATTTCGGAAGCAAGAAAACGCTGTTCGATCGCCAATTCGGGTAGTACAATCCCTTCAATTCTCAGCACGCCTCTTCTATGCGCAGTTTGCTCAATCCTTTAGCCCCCTCCTGCGCAATCTTTATTGGCGTTGTTATCCTTGCCGCTTCCCTCGCCAGCCAGCAGGCGCCCTCCTCGCCAATTTCGTTTGAGCTCAAGCGACTGCCATTTCGACTCAACAGCGACGAAAGTCCAGCGCGTAACGCTCCGGAAACGATGGCCGGCGGAGTCGCTGTTTTCGACTACAACGGGGATGGGCGGCCCGACATCTTCTTCGCCAACGGCGCGCCCCTGGCAACCGGGAAAAAGAACGACCCCAGATACTGGGATCGCCTCTACCGCAACGACGGCAACGGCGTCTTTACCGACGTCACGGAACAAGCTGGTGTGAAGGGCACAGGATTTGACGTCGGAGTGGCGATCGGAGATTACGACAACGACGGCCGTCCCGATATTTTTATTGCAGGCGTTCACGGCAATACCCTCTACCGCAACAACGGGAATGGTACGTTCACCGATGTCACGAAAAAGGCAGGCCTCGACAACTGGCATGACCCTCAATATGGACCGCTCTGGTCCGTTGCGGCGGCCTGGGTCGACGTGAACAACGACGGTCTGCTTGATCTGTTTGTTGTCAATTACATGCAGTGGGAGTACTCCGACAAGCCGCTCTGCGTCATCGAGAGTATTCCGGAATACTGCCACCCGCGCTACTACAAGGGAACGCCCAACCAGCTCTTCCTCAACCAGGGTGATGGCACGTTTAAGGATATTTCAAAGGAATGGGGCATCCGCGATCATATTGGAAAAGGCATGGGCGTTGGCGTCGCCGACTACGATCTTGACGGGAAGCCGGACCTCTTCGTCACCAACGACTCCGAATACAATTTTCTGTTCCACAACCTCGGCAACAAGTTTGAAGAGGTTGCCTTTCAGGCGAATGCTGCGCTGCCTGAAGAGGGAGCATTTATCTCCGGCATGGGCCTTGATTTCCGAGACTTCGACAATAGCGGCTATCCCGGCATCGCATACGTCGCGCTCAATAAGCAGACGTTTCCCCTCCTCCGAAACACCGGGAAAGGAGACTTCGTCGAAGTCACCGACAGCAGCGGTCTGGGTGCGGAGAGCCTGGGCATGGCAGGCTTCGGCCCGGCACTCTACGACTTTGACAACGATGGCTGGAAAGACCTCTTTGTCTCGCGCGGACATGTTTCCGCAACGCATCCTCCCGGCGCCAAGCCCAAGCAGCCCAACACGGTTTTTCGGAACCTCGGCGCAAGCGGAAAATGGCAGGCGCTGACGGAGGCGGCTGGATTCGTCGACGCCACTGCAGCACGGCACCGTGGCTGTGCTTTTGGTGACTTTGACGGCAACGGCCGGATCGATGCCGTCGTCACCTCGATGGACGACAACGCCGAACTCTGGATGAATCGCAGCCCCGGACAGAACCACTGGCTCGACGTCGCGCTCCAGGGCGTCAAGAGCAACCGGGACGGCATCGGAGCCCGTATCAAGGTTGTTGCCAAAGGCGGAACGCAATACAACCACCAGACTTCCAGCGTTTGCTATGCCTCGTCGAGCCTCGGTCCGGTCCACTTCGGTCTGGGCGCCGACTCCGTGGCCCAGAGCGTCGAAATCATCTGGCCGAGCGGCATTGTGCAAACACTCGTGAATGTTCCCGCCGACCAGACCCTCAAAGTTGTTGAGAGCCCTCAAGTCGTTGAAAGCGCTCCGGGCCCTCCGCCCTCCAAATAACACCCGACCCGAGAGATTCCAAGTCTTCGGCACAGATGTGAGCTACCTCACAGCTAGCCGGTGCTTGTGTCCTCAAGAATCGACTGGGAGACAACATGCATCGGGTGTCAATCGGGACCGCCGTAATCCTGCTGGCTGTTTTTTCGAGCGTTGGAGCCAAAGTTGCAGCCAAAAGCGCCGAAAAAGCCAACTCGCCCGCGGCCAGCCTGGTCCCGGCGTACCTCAGACCTGTTCCCATGGAGGAGCCTAACGCTACGGGATCGCCGGAGATCACGATCGATATTCCGGTTAACAGCACCATCTACCCGCCGGATCTTATCCCTCCCCAATTCGCATGGCGCGACGGCAACCCCGCCGCTACGGTCTGGCGGATCGAGATCCTGTTCGGCGAAAAGGCCCGGCCGATTCAGATATGGACGACCGGCGAAAAGATGCAAGTTGGTCCTGTGGACGAAACTCTTGTCGGCTACGTTCCGCCCACGCTCACGCAGGAACAAGCTGACGACCATACCTGGCGGCCTGACCCCAAAACCTGGGAGGCGATCAAGAAGCGCTCCGTCACGCAACCGGCAACGGTGGTCATCACCGCATACGCGAGCCAGAATTCCGGCAAGCCGCTCGCGCGCGCTGAAGCCATCATTTCGACCGCGAAGGAACCTGTCGGCGCGCCCATCTTCTATCGCGATGTGCCGTTGATTCCACCGAGTCGCGAAACCGAGCAGCGCGGGGTCATCAAACCCCTTCCCGATGCAGCCCTGCCCAAAATCAAGTGGCAACTGCGCTACGTCAATCAGACCGGGAGCAAGGTGATCATGACCAACCTGCCCACCTGCGGGAACTGCCACTCCTTTTCGCGTGACGGCAAAACCATGGGCCTTGACGTCGATGGACCCGCCAACGACAAAGGCCTTTACGCGCTCGTCCCTCTCAGGAAAAACAGCATGATTTCCAACGACTACCTTATCCACTGGAGTTCCTTCTCTGAAGAGCATTCGCAAAAGCGCTTCGGGTTTATGAGCCAGGTCTCGCCTGACGGTAAGTACGTTGTGAACTCCATCGACGTACCGCATGCCCACGGCACCCGCGTGCTCGACCGTCTCTACAACGGCTTTTACGAGAGCTATGGATTTGGCCAGGTTTTCTATCCAACGCGCGGTGTTCTCGCCTGGTACAGCAAAGAGACAGGCAAGCTGCTGCCTTTGCCGGGCGCCGACAATCCCGACTTCGTCCAAACTTCGGCGTTCTGGAGTCCCGATGGAAAGTATCTGGTTTATTCGCGTGCCGCTGCCCGCGATCCCTATCCGCCGGGCTACAAGCGCTCAAACTACGCCAACGATCCCAACGAAACGCAAATTCAATACGACCTCTACAGGATCCCGTTCAATAACGGCAAGGGTGGAGCTCCCGAGCGCATCGTGGGGGCCTCGGAGAACGGGATGAGCAACAACTTCCCCAAGGTGTCGCCCGACGGCAAGTGGATTGTCTTCGTCGAGTGCAAGAATGGCCTGCTGATGCGTCCCGACAGCAAGCTCTATATCGTGCCTTTTGAAGGCGGAGAGGCGCGCCCGCTCGAGTCGAACCTGGCGCGGATGAACTCGTGGCATACCTTCAATCCCAATGGCCACTGGCTCGCATTCTCATCGAAGAGCCCTTCGCTTTATACGCATCTCTATCTCACACACATCGCCGATCGGGGTCATGCCAGCCCGGCCGTCGTCGTTGAAAACGCCACCGCGTCGAACCGTGCAGTAAATATTCCGGAGTTCCTGAATATCGGTCCGGACGATCTCGATCATATTGAGACGCCGGCAATCGACTTCTATCGCGAATTCGATCTTGCTCAGCAGTTGCAGGACGAACGCAAATACGCGCAGGCACTGCCCGCCTGGAAGGTAGCCGCGGACAAGGACCCCACGGACGCGCGCCCATGGAACAACATTGGCGTGGCGCTTGCCGCTACCGGCAAAACCAGCGACGCGATCGACGCCTACGCCAAATCGCTCGTGATGAACAACGACAGCTCGCAGACTCACAACAATCTCGGCAGCGCATTGGCTGAAGGTGGACGCTTCGAGGACGCCATCATTCATATCCGAAAGGCCATCGAACTTGACCCCGACAACGGCACCGCGCACATCAACCTCGGACACCTGTTGGAAGTGACGGGACATCGATCTGAGGCTATCGAGCAACTCGCCCTTGGCATTCAAGCCGCACCAAAAAATGCCGATGGCCACAATATCTACGGAGTCATCCTGGCGCGCGAAGGCAAGCTCGACGAAGCCATCCCCGAACTGCGGCAGGCGGTCGCGCTCGCACCGGGCTCGGCCGAGTGCCGATTCAATCTCGGCCGTGCCTTCGCCGCTTCGAACCGATTCAGCGATGCCCTGCCCCAGTTCGAGGCCGCCGCGAAGATCACTGCGAACGGCGAGCCCGCGATCCTGCAGATGCTCGCTGCCATGTATTCCGAAACCGGCAACTATGCACAGGCCATAGGCACCGCCCAGCTGGCGCTTGACCTGGCCGAAAAGCAACAGAATGCCGGACTCGCTGCCAGTCTCCGGGCCAATCTCGGGCGGTATCAGCACCAGGCAGGCGCAAGTTCGGCCCTCCCGGACTCCCAAGGCCCGCCCAGGCCCTAAGGCGAGTCCCAGGTAGGCGTCTCAGGCCAGGTCGCCGACTCCCCCTGAGGTACGTGTCGCCTCAAGCCCTGCCATGACGAACGTACCCAAGCTCCGCTTCGTGACTGCTGAAAAACATGGTTTTACGGGTTAACATGCTCGATTAGAACCCACATATGCGTGACGCGCAGAGTGAAGTGGATCGGAGCGGTCCGCCAAGGAAAGCGCCCTCCTGTCGTTAATGCGCGATCCTGGAACGGAGACAGCATGAAATCCTTGAGAGATGTATTCGAAAAGCTCTCGCACGCGGATTCCAAAAGAGCTGAGCGGCGACCGGCACATGGATTCGTCGCCCACTATTGGAGCGGTGAAGCCGCGCGCCAGGACGAGATCAAGGATATTAGTTCCACCGGGCTCTATCTGCTTACGGAAGAGCGCTGGCTTCCAGGCACCGTAATTTCGCTTACGCTGCAGATGAAGAGTCCGCTGGAAGAAATCTCAGAGCGCCGGATCGCCGTGCAGGCCAAGACCGTTCGTTGGGGAGATGACGGGGTCGGATTCTCGTTCATTTTGCCCGATAACACTGATGCCCGCCCGTGGAAGTTTCTTCTTGAGAGTGCGGCAGAGCAATCGGAACCGAATGGCGTTCTTGACCTCGCACGCCTTGCCAAGGCGATCGCCTTCCTTAGCCGACTATGGCCACTGGGAGCCAAGGAAGTAACGCAACTGGTTTATGGCGGGTTGACAAAGGGGAGAGTCGCGAATGCCGTGGAGATTTTGCTTAAAGCAGAATGCCTGCTGCCACCCGCTTTCTCCACCGAAAGCATAAACGCCCGGCCGGGCCTCGTTGTGAAGGTTCTTCAATATGGCTCATGGGCAGACGAGCGCTGGATTCAGCAACTATGGGCGGGGCTACTCGTTTCATCCTGCACCGTTCCCCAAAAGGATGACTCGAACGAGGTCTTCGCTGACCTTCTCGGAAAACTCGCCACTGTTCACGTCCGCATCTTGAAATATGCATGCGTACGCGTCAGTGCACTTCGGTCTGAATCCGGGGCGGCTTCATTGGAACCCGTGATCTGCGGAAGAGAAGAAATCATGGAAATCTCAGCTTCACGCGAACTTCTTCGGATCGAACGCGACCTCGATCATCTGTATGGTCTTGGATTGCTGGAAAGACGCGCCAAAAGTGCATCGACTTCCACGCACTATGCTGCGGATATCACTCCCAGTCGTCTCGGCCTGGACCTATACGATCGCTGCAAGGTCTCTCTCGGCTAACTTCATCGAAACCGCAGACTGCTGAGCTTGAGTTCACGGTCTTCATGCCAATCGACGGAATTCTACTCCAAAATAAGAAGCCTTCCGGTCTGCCCTGCTCCCCTCAACTGTGAGGAGCAGGTACAGGCTGGAAGGCTTTCTAAATCGATTGCACACTGCATGCAAGCGCGCGTCGGTTTAGTGTTTCCTCGGCGAGAAGCCCAACTGGAACGTAGCCATTACGCTGCGTCCCGGCAGCAACTGCATGGTATCGAGCGGGCTCGGCGTATATTGAACCAGCGAGTTTGCAACCGCGTTGGCTGGACCGATGGTTACGACGTCGTGGCTGTCGAACAGGTTGTTGAAGCTCAGCTTGATCTTCGACTGATCGAACCGCGATTCGCTGCGGATTGTGTAATTGAAGAAGAGGTTGCTCATCCAGAATGGATCGAGCGGAACTACCTGGTGGAATGCGCCGTCATCGTTCCAGCGGGTGCCTACGCGCTTGCTGAACAAGCCCACATCCCACGACTTTTTCTGGTAGGTGAGGCCGGTGCTCTCGGTATCATGCGGGGCGCTGGCCACCCAAGCCGACGGAGAAGCCGGCACCGCCGGTGAAGTACCTGTGGCCGCGGTTCCTGAACTGGCTTCGTACTTCGCCTGGCCAAAGGTGCCGTTCATGAAGAGGCTGATTCCGCGGGCGATGTAGAGATTGCCCTCGGCTTCCACGCCGTTGGTGTTGGAAGGCGGCGTCGCATAGTAGAAAGTAAACCCCGCATCCGGTCCTGACGAGGGCGTGAAACTCGAGTACTGATTCACAAAGTGGATGTGATAAAAATCGCCGTCAACGCTGAGGTGATTCAGCTTCAACACGGTTCCGCCCTGGTAGGTGGAGGCAATGGCGGGTGGCGGCGTCACTGCGACTTGCGCTCCAGTCACGTCGAAGACGCTGCTGAAGGGAACGATACTGCCGCGTCCGTATTGGCCATACACCGACCAGTTGTTGCGGATGCGGAAGTTGGCCTCGAACGAGGGCAGCCAGGAGTTGTAGTTGGCTGTGTTTGTGACGTAGGCGTTTCCATTCAGGCTGCCTACCGTTTTTCCGTCGGCGAATTGCTTGAGCCAGAAGTGGAAGTAGGCATCTTTGATACCTGCTGTGATGGTCACGCGCGGAATCGCGACTAATTGGAACTCGGCATAGGGCTGAACTGTGGTGATGTTGAAGTTCTCGTGGAACTTGATGTTTTTGATTCCGGGGGCATCCACCCATGTGTCCGGATCGCTCTTGATCTGATAGCGATTCGTCGGCGTCAATTCCCACCAGCCGCCGGTGCGGAAGACGCCGAAGCGGGAGGCATAGCTGAGACTGCCGATCTCGCCAATGCGGTTGTACTGGTTCATCTTGTTGATGCCACTCGTGGCGTTCACCGCGGCTTCAGTCGGCGTGGACGCGAGCAGGTCGGTAGTCTGGTCGTTCTGGTAGTGCTGGTGGTTGGAGTACGAGTAGGTGTAGGACCTGGACTCGCCTCTCCAGCCGCGACCCAGGTCCGAGGTCAGCGTTGCGATTTCGAAGTTAGTGGGGACATGGTAGGTGTAGTAGCGATAATAGTTCCCGTTCAGCGTCCCATCGGGATTGAGATGGTTGGCATCGAGAAGGTAATTATCGCCGTGGTCCTGAATCTGCTGGCGGGTTGCGTCGTTGTTCGGGGTGTTGGCGTCGACAAGTATCGACGTGCCTATCAATGTGAAGTTAGTCTGATCTGAAACCTTGTAATTGAACTTGAGGCTCGCCGCCGTACGCACCTGCGGACTGTTGGTGAGATAGCCGTCGGATGTCTGATGATGGCCCTCGAACCATAGATTGGACTTGGGATTCTTTCCGCCGAAGAGACCGGAATTGAATTCGCCCAGGTACTGCTGGGTATTCCACGAGCCGTAGGATTCCTCGGCGCGGAAAGTCATGGCGTCGCCCAGTTTCGGCGAAAACAGGTGAATCGATCCGCCGAAGTTTGCTGGTCCCATGTCAGAAGCGGTTCCGGGGCTGCGATCGAAGTCGACGTAGCCGATGGCCGGCGCCGGTACATAGGCCCAGGAGTGATGGCTGGGATCGTTGGCATCCTCGAACGGAACGCCGTCCCAGGTCATCGTGTAGTCGTCGTCGACAAAACCGCGGAAGTAGATCTTTGCCTGGCCGTTGCCGATGCCGTTGTTGCTCCAGCTCACGGTGCCCGGAGCAGCCTGGATGATGTCGCTGAAGTCGGTTACGGGCGAAGTGTACTCATTGACGTACTGGCTCGTAATTTCAGTCCGCGCCGAACCGGCGTCGAGGACCGCCTTGACGGGTGAAAGCTGAGATGCGATGGAGGTGTCTGCTTCTGCTTCGACGGTGACTTCCTCGGAAACCGATGCCAGCGTCAGGCGAATGGATAGTCCCGCGGCCGTGCCCGCCGAGACAACGGCGCGACGATGCTCGGTCGCATATCCGGTTCCCGAAACTTCAACGGTGTAGGCGCCCGGAGGCAGGTCCTGAACCTTGAACTTGCCATCTGCGCCTGTCACCAGGGTGCGTTCCACCTTGTCCGCGCTGGAGACAGCAACCGAAACGCCCAGGGCTGCCTGTCCGCGTGGATCGACAACCGAGCCCTGAATGCTGCCTGTCGATTGTGCTTGAATGAGACTCGAGCCTGCCAATACCAACGCAAGGCACACGAATACCTGCATGGCTTTCCGCCACTTATGCAGAACTGAGATGTTCAACTTGTTGCCTCCGTGAAAAGAACGTTACAAGTGAGAATTGGGGAATAATTTTCCTCAGAGTAACGACCAATTGCGAAAGAACGTTGACAGTTCTGTTTAAATCTGATGAACGCGGACCCGTTCTTCCGGATTTCCGCCACGCGGTAATCTGCCGATGATGCATTTCCTTCGCGGGGATATCGTGAACGCGGAAAGACCGGCGCAACAGATTCTGGTTTTGTCAGGAGGGACGCGGAAGGACTATCTAGAAATCGTGAGAGCGGCTCCCGAGCCGGATACCGCGGGCATTGCGTCAGACTCGGTGTATTGTGGCAACGCGACTCTTTAGCTACACATTCTGCGGCGACAAATTCTCGCGAGGGGGTTGTGTTTCAATGCCTTTGGCGTTGCCGCGACTGAGTTTTTGCGCCTTCACATCCCAGGCAAGGCCGAGAATGCGCAGGACGAGAATTCCATACCAGTTCGGATCGAATTCGTACCAGGCCATCCCATGACGGGCTGATTGAGGATAGGCGTGATGGTTGTTGTGCCAGCCCTCCCCAAAGGTCAGGAGCGCCACCCAAAGGCTGTTCCTGGAATCATCATGCGTGCCAAAGCGCCGTCTTCCCCACATATGCGTGGCGGAGTTGACCAGCCAGGTGGAGTGAAGCCCAATTACCGTACGAAGGAAGATGCCCCAGAGAACCCAACGCCATCCGCCGATGGCCAAAAGCAGACAGGCCAGTATCGTGATCGGCACCCAGTGCCAGCGGCTGATCCACATTTGAAAGCGGTCTTTACGCAGCTCGGGCACATAGGGCATAAGCGCAGCTGAATTCTTTTGCATGGTCTGACCGGTGAGAACCCAGCCCATATGAGCCCAAAAACCACCATCGTGGGGAGAATGCGGATCGCCCTCTTTATCGGTGTTCTGGTGATGCATGCGATGGGTGGCAACCCAGAGTAACGGTCCCCCTTCCAGGGCCAGAGTACCGCACACGGCCAGGACATATTCCATCCACTTGGTCGTTTTGTAACCACGATGCGTGAGCAGCCGGTGGTATCCCATCCCGATGCCGAGGCTCCCAGCAACCCACCACAGCAGTCCCGCGAGAAGGAGGGCTTTCCAACTGAAGAAGAACAGCGCTGCCACTGCGCCGGCGTGAAACAAGACCATGAAGAAGATTGTGATCCAGATGGCTGGCTGTCTGAACGTCCTATCCCGTTTGAAGAATTCTGACATTCGCATAATTCCGCCGATACTCAACGAATCAGGGGTCTGAATCTCAGGTCCCGTTGGCTACCTGCTTCAATCTTCGCCACTGGTTTCAGAGGATCTCTCAGAAAGGGGGAGTGAGCGAATAGGGTAGCGCCACACTACTTTCAAGATCTCACCGAATCACTTCCGAGGGCTGGTCAATATTGAACAGTTTCGGGTGAATTCCTGGCGAGCCAAGTCAACCCGAAGTATCCAGGAACTCCGGAAGTGCGTCATCCAGTGGATTTGCGGGGCGCGGCGGGCGGATGAATTTGTGCAACGTGAAGGGTGAATTGGGCAGTAAACCACGCAACGTTGTCGATCGGGGACGTGATGCGCGGTTTGCCTTGAGGCATATGTTCGCCACACAGAGAACACTTCGCTGAGACGGGAATGCCGTTCTCGTCATATCTCGTTTGCAGTGCCGGCAATTGTGGCATACCTCGATTGTAACCCTCTCAGCTTCGTGTCCTCTTATCGACCGAGCGCGCGATAGCATTCCCTTCGCCTTAGAGAGCGGACCGTCGTCCGCTGATCAGGTTGAAGACGAGAACGATCAACGCAATCACCAACAATAAGTGAATCAGCCCGCCGCCCAAGTGGAGGCTAAAGCCAAGGAGCCACAAAATCAGAATGACTGCAAAAATTGTCCAAAGCATATATTCCCCTTCTCAAAAGAGTGCGGACGTCCCGGCTTGGAATCTGCCGGGAGAGTCCGCAGTGTGTTTAGAACGACTGTTGTTAGTTCGAGGCGACTGCTTGCGCTTTTGCGTTCCTGACGGCCTCGAGGAAGGAGTGCGCCTCGCCCGGCATGGCAACTTCACCCTTCAAGATTCGGGCATTGGAGACGTCATGGCCGTAAACGGCCCTGGTGGAATCCTCGTCATGGCGAATCGAAGCACCGTTCAAAGTTAGTCCGGCAAAGGCTCCCCTGGCTCGTGAATAGGTCAGGATCTCTGCATCCATTTTCCAATCGGTGTCGGCTGAAGCGTGGCGACCTACCGGTCCGGCTGCCGCTGAGGCGTCCGCACCCAATTCAAACCTGCTGGAGAGCAGCTGTTTCATTCCCCGCTCATTCTGGATGATCATGACCAGGTCCACACCTTCGACGCCGATCTGCAATCCCCAGCTGCCGCCTGTGATCGCAAAGAAGATTGGCGCGCTCCAGCCGTCCGGAGTCCTGCAGGTGGCTACGCCGCGGCCATTTTCCGCGCCGAACACAAAGCCGCCCTTGAGGAGATGGGGAACGACGGCAACGCATTTTGCGTGTTCCAGAACCTCTTGCGGGATACCTTTATCCGGCGCGGCCATGATCTCGTGCAAAACACTGCCCGCATGGTCCAACCGGTCGTTGGTTGCTTCGCGATTGGTTCCCGCCCAGCCAATGCTGGTCAGACTGAGTAGTGCAACAAAGGTGATAGCTTTCTTCATTCAAACACCATTTTCTACCTGTGCGCATCGGCGCCTGCTTTCCGCACACTAAGGCGCACGAGGTACTTCTCACGGTAGGGGGGCCGCGCACATCTGTCTGAGCAATAGCGCTCTATTTGTGAAATGCGAAGCAGTTGCCCGACGACAACGCTGAAAGGCAAGAATCACCTATAGCTACAATCAGTCGCCCGAAAGCGCGCCGCCCGAGATAGGCGGCTTTCCCGGGAGAGTAGTCAAAAGTGAGCAGTCAAAAAGAGTTCCGCCATGCCACACTCGCGACAGGCCGATGGCGGGCAAGGCGGATCGCACGACAAAGGCGATGGCAACCATGCTGGCGGCGATCACAAGTACCGTTCAGCTGCGGCATGAAGCGGTGGAGCATACCATACCAGCTCAGCCGCTTTGCATTTGGCGACAACCTTGCCATATCTATGTGCCTGAATGGATTCGGCGCCTTTGCAGCAAGAAAAGATTTTCGATATGCGTCATGCTTGATCGATTGCGATATCTACGGAAGGTGAGCATTACTACACAGACTTGATCCTATCTAAGTGGGAGCCTTCAACATGACGTGCAACACGTCGCCTATCAGTCCTCGCAGCTCGATATGGTACTGCGCAGGCGAGTAATCGAAGGATGATCGGTCAAAAGGATCCTATGCGTACGATTCGGGTTCTATTCGCATCTCTTGCATTGGCCATGCCGGCCACACTTATCGGGCAGATTCAGCTATCCATCTCGATCGGCCCGCCTGCTCTGCCTGTCTACGAGCAGCCACTCTGCCCTGGAGATGGCTATCTTTGGACACCCGGCTACTGGGCTTATGACGAGAGCGCTACCGGCTACTACTGGGTCGACGGTGAATGGGTGATGGCTCCGGAACAGGGCTTGCTGTGGACTCCCCCCTACTGGGGTTGGGGAGACGGCGGGTATCGCTTTCACGAAGGCTACTGGGGATCCGAGGTTGGGTTTTACGGCGGCATTAACTACGGCTTCGGGTACTCAGGCAGCGGCTATGATGGAGGACGCTGGGACCACGGGCAGTTCTTCTACAACCGTTCGGCCAACAACGTGGATGTCGCAAGAAATCGCAATGTCTATGACACACACTTCAGGAGCCAAAACGAAAGCCGTGTCAGCTTCAACGGCGGCAGCGGTGGCATCGAGGCACGGGCTTCCTCTGAGCAAGAGGCCGCAGGGAGACAGAGACATGTTGCACCCGTAGCGGTTCAGATTGAACATGCGCAGACAGCGCGAGTTAGTCCAACTTTTCGGTCATCGTCTAATCGCGGTAACCAGCCAGGCGCAGTGAGCACGAGACCGGAAGCAGTCAATGAACATCGGGCTGCAGAACCCAGACCGGTAATCGAAGCTATAAGGCCTGAAGGCGCTGGCGCGACAGTGGAGCCTCGCGCCGAGCAGCCAACAAGGCAGCCTGAAAACAATCAGACTCGAAGGCTTGTCCATCCAAATGATCTAACTCCCATAGCACGTCCCGACCCAACAAACTCAGGAAATGCCAAGGCGGATCGGAAGTATGAACAGCAGCAGGGCAACTTGATTACCAGGCAGAACCAGGATCGCCAAAACCTTCAGCAGAGGCAAGACTCGGAGCATCAGCAGTTGAGCCGGCAAAAGGCCACCGATTCCCGGACACAGCAAGTTGAGCAGAAACATCAGCAGCAGACACAACAGTTATCGAACAGGCACGAGGCCCAGCAACAGTCCTTGCAGGCTCGGCAGCCGAAGCAGCAAAACAAGCAGGATCGACCTGACAAGAAGAATTGAGTGCAGGTTGAATTCGTTGGCAGCGGCCGGGCAGATTGCCCGGCCGTCGCTGTTTGCGCCCCAGTCGAAGCGGTTACATCCAATCGCAGTAGGTGCGGATGACCAGATCGTCGCCCACAGATCACGGTCTCGCGTTTGTCTGCAACAAAGTGAGCAGTTTTGACCAGACACGCGCGCTCGAACCACGTGATGATGGACAGAGAGTGATCGTAGATGCGGTCGGTCTGAGACCGTCTGTCCGCATGCAGTGTACCTCTATGCACCGATGGGCAATTCCGACAGCGTTGCCGCAAAGGTGGGCAGTCCGTACAAGAAGGACGGTAACGAGGTAACTATCCTGACGAGCCTTGACCCTAAAACATTCGATCCCGCTGGCTTTCTGGCAAGTGCTGGACTTGGCCGGAGAATTATCGAGTTGAAGCCGAAGCAGACATTCTTTTGCCAGGGAGACGCCGCGGACTCCGTGTTTTACCTGCAGAAGGGCCGAGCACGGCTCACCGTTGTCTCAGAGAACGGCAAAGAGGCTACGATCACTCTTCTATCTGCTACTGATTTTGTTGGAGAGGAATCTCTGGCCGCAATCGTGGGCTTGCACCTGGCGACCGCTACTGCCGTCAATTCCTGCACAGCGCTAAAGATTGGCAGAGAAGAGATGATCCGCGTAATGCATGATGAGCCGGCCTTTGCCGAGATCTTCCTCAAATTCCTGCTGGTCCGCAGTATGCGAATCCAGGCTGATCTTGTCGATCAGCTTTTCAATTCCAGCGAAAAACGTCTTGCGCGGATTCTCCTATTGATGGCGGAATTCGGCAAACCAGGTGAACCGGAGACTTTTATTCCGCAAATCACGCAGCAGACATTGGCGGATATGATCGGCACCACGCGGTCCCGCGTGAGCTTCTTTATGAACCGCTTTCGCAAGCTTGGTTTCATAAGCTATAGCGGCCGTATCCAGGTTCATAAATCGCTGCTCAATGTAGTCTTGCTCGACCAGTTGCCAGAGCACAATGCCAAGAAGCCACCAATCCCATTTCCCAGGAAAGTTCTTAAGTCCGCGGCTAAGACTGTGAAAACAACCATGCGTAAGCCGACTCGACGGCTTCGGAGTGCGTAGCGACCTCGAAACGCCCGCGGCGGAATCCCTTTGGCATTCCGGCACGCGAGCCTTGGCCAGCGTATGCTTGGAGGAGACACTGTTTCCCCCTTTCTCGCCTTCGGCACTCCAGGCTTCGCTTCAGACGAGCATCTTCCAAGCAAGCAACCAAACGACTGGAGCTGCCATGAGCCTCATCAAGAAAGCGGACGTAAAGAACCACCTTTCCGCCCGCCACCGCAGCGAGATTCACCTGGCTCGACCCGAGAGCCAGTCAGATGCAACCGGCTTCGCGCATGAGGACTCCACAGGCGGAGATTCCAAAGTGCACGATTCGGTGGACAATCCACTCAATATTCCCACCACTCCTGAGACGGATACCACTCCGACGGCCACTTCCAAAAGCGTAAAAGCTTGATGTTGCATTCCATCTTTTTACGCAGCGGGTGCACGTTGCCAGATCGTGTTGACCCGCTTAGAGAGCGCTTTTGTGACAATTGGGCTCATGTTGAAAAGATTGAAGCGTCGAATTTCGATGTAATGATCCGTAGAGCCGGCTGGCACTTCATGTGGGTGCAGGGATCCTGTTCGCGGCAAGGATGCGGGCGAACAGAAGAACTTGCAATTCATCGCGCCTTAGCCCGTGCGCTGAGAGGGATCAACAAGCGATTCAATGCCGCGGAGTTTGATTCTCTCCGGATCTCGCGGTTTCCAGGCTTCTACATCGCGAACGTCACAATGGAAGCCCGGCAGATTCAGCAAAACACATCGCTGGACGTTGTTGTCGAGAGCCACCCGTTGGCAATTCCCGCACGATAAGCTGCGGGACAATACGAGAGCCAAATGATGATCGAAGCACCCGCGTGTAATGGGTGCAATCCGTCATGCACGACGTAGACTAAAACTGAAAGCAGGACAAATGCTTTTTCCAAATACGAAGAATTCTGTAAAACCTTTTGAAGGATCGCTTCCTGCGGCCTCTTTCTCGGTCCCATTCGAAGAGTGCACCCTGCCACTGCCTACCCGCATTGCGTTTGTGGGGAACTATTTGCCGCGCGAGTGCGGCATCGCAACCTTCACGACCGACCTGTGCAATGCTCTTACAGACGAATTCGGCCACGGTCGCCTCTTTGCGATTCCGGTCAACGATCCCGATTCAAGTTACGAATACCCGGAGCAGGTTCGTCTTGAGTTGGAGCAAGAGGATCTAGCGTCATACGAGCGAGCCGCAGAGTTTCTCAACTTCAATGGCAACGACCTTGTTTGCCTGCAACATGAATATGGTATTTTTGGAGGCGCCGCCGGCCGCTACATTCTGGCATTGCTTCGCAAATTGAAAATGCCGCTGGTGACGACGCTACACACCGTTCTGCGCGAGCCCGATGCAAATCAACGTATCGTGCTGGAAGAAATCGCGCAGCTCTCTGATCGTCTGGTTGTAATGAGCGAACTAGCGGCCCAGCTTCTTCGCGATGTGTATTCGGTTCCAAGCGGGAAGATCGACGTGATCCCGCACGGCGTGCCGGACCTTCCTTTCATGGATCCCAACTATTTCAAGGACAAGTTCGGCACCGAGGGAAAATCCGTCTTGCTCACCTTTGGACTCTTATCCCCTAACAAGGGAATTGAGAACGTGATTCGAGCACTACCCGCGATTCTGAAGCGCCATCCGAACGTGGTCTATATCGTTTCCGGGGTAACGCATCCACACATCCGGCGACGTGAAGGAGAGGTCTACCGCGAAAGCCTGCAGGTGCTTGCCGAGCAGCTCGGCGTCAGCGATCACCTGATTCTCAACAATCGCTTTGTGAGTGCGGAAGAGCTCGTGGAGCATGTGGGGGCGGCGGATATCTACATCACTCCTTATCGGCAGGAAGCGCAGATCGTGTCTGGCACTCTTGCCATCGCGCTTGGAGCAGGCAAAGCGATCATCTCAACGCCCTATTGGCATGCCAAGGAGCTGCTTGCTGAGAAGAGAGGCGTCGTCGTTCCCTTTGAGAAACCCGACGCCATCTCCGAGGCAGTTCTCGCTCTACTCGAGAACCCTGCGGAACGCCACGCGATGCGCAAGAGGGCTTATCTCTACTCCCGTGGGACAACCTGGCCGAAAACGGCGAAGGCCTATATGGCAAGCTTTCAGCGCGCACGGTTCGAGCGTTCATTGCAGCCGAAGGCGAGCCACCCGGATGATTTAGTTGTGCCACCGGCAGAGTCTGAAGATCTGCTGCCGGAGCTCGACATCCGCCATCTTTTGACCATGACGGATGACACAGGGATGTTGCAGCATGCAATCTTTTCTGTACCCAATTCACGCGAGGGCTATACGACGGACGACAACGCTCGCGCGCTCATTGTTTCCACTCGCCTTGAGGCTGTGGATGAATCCAGGCACCTTGATCTCTCTCGGAGGTACCTTGCTTTTCTCTGGCTCGCGTTCAATTCCGATGCGGGGCGTTTCAGGAACTTCCTGAGCTACGACCGCAATTGGCTGGAACAGATTGGTTCAGAAGACAGCCATGGACGTGCTCTGTGGGCTTTGGGAACTGTCCTGGGGCAATCGCAGAATGCCGGATTGCGCGGCGCTGCAGGAAGACTCTTCGAGGCCGCGGTTCCTTCAGCCATGATGTTTACGAGTCCGCGCGCATGGGCGTTCAGCGTGCTCGGAATGCAGGCATATCTTGGACGCTTCCCAGGCGACAGAGAGATTCAAAGCCATCGCAACACGCTAGCCGATCGCCTGCTGGATATTTACCTACGAAGCTCCAATGATACTTGGCATTGGTTTGAGAAAAGCCTTTCCTACTCAAACGCAAGATTGCCGCAGGCGCTCATTCTGGCCGGATGGCACAGTGAAAACAAGAGAATGATTGCTGCCGGAGTCGAGGCGCTGGAATGGCTCGTTGCGGCGCAGCACCGGGACGACTCGATGATGTTCGTGCCTCTCGGTTCCAGCGGATCCTTCAGTGAGGGCAAAGAGAGACCGCGCTTTGATCAGCAACCGGTGGAAGCTTGCGGCACGATCTCTGCCTGCCTGGAGGCATACAAGCTGACGCGGGACGAGCGTTGGCGCGATGAAGCAAATCGCGTGTTCGATTGGTTCCTTGGCAAGAACGACCTCCGCGTGGCGCTATACGATGCCACAACAGGCGGGTGCAAGGACGGACTGCATCCAGATCGCGTCAACGAGAACCAGGGAGCTGAATCTACGCTCTCCTTCCTGATGGCCCAGCTTGACATGCAGGCATCACCTGAAACAAGCGCAGAAACAACGTACCCGGAAAGAGCGTTCCCCGTTGAATTCGAATACCGCAACAGCTCCGTTTCATGATTCGCCGGCTGTCGAATCCAGCGAAACTCACCTTCTCACACGCTACGAGCACAACCCGATTCTGAGCAGGGAAAATTGGCCCTATCCAATCAACAGCGTCTTCAACGCCGGGGCTGTGCGTCTCGATGATGGAGACACATTGCTACTGTGTCGCGTGGAGGACCGGCGCGGCATTTCACACCTTTGCGCCGCTCGTTCTGCCAACGGTATCGATGGATGGCGCATCGACCAGAAACCCACGCTCGTTGCAAATCCGCGCGAGTATCCTGAAGAAGTCTGGGGCATCGAAGATCCCCGCATCACTTTCGTCCCGGAGCTCGAACAATACGCGGTGGCTTACACCTCGTTTGCCCGCGGCGGCCCCGGAGTTTCACTGGCTCTCACGAAGGACTTCAGAACCTTTGATCGATACGGCGTAATCATGCCGCCTGAAGACAAAGATGCCGCATTGCTGCCACGGAGAATCAACGGATACTGGGCCATGATCCATCGTCCGGTAACTACGCTTGGCGCCCACATGTGGATTTCGTATTCGCCGGATCTGAGGCATTGGGGCAGCCATAAAGTCATCCTGGAAGCCCGACGCGGCGGATGGTGGGATGCGAACAAGATTGGGTTATGCTCCCCTCCGATCGAAACACCAAAGGGATGGCTGATGATTTATCACGGGGTGCGGCAAACTGCATCCGGAAGTATCTATCGCCTGGGCCTCGCGCTCTTCGATCTGGAAAAGCCGGAAGTTTGCTTGCAGCGGGGAGAATCCTGGATGTTCGGCCCGGATGCACCCTATGAGCGCAGTGGAGACGTGAACGACGTCGTGTTTCCGTGCGGACAGACAATTGGGGCCGATGGAGACACCATCAATCTCTACTACGGTGCAGCCGACTCGTGCATTGCCATGGCCACGGGCAGCATCCATGCATTTCTCGCCTGGCTGGAAGCAAATCCCAGTTCGGGCGATGGGGTTGCGCGGTGAAACTCGCTCTCGTTTTACTGAAAGGATGTTCCGGATGACTGCTGCAACCACAACCTGGCCAAGTTGGCTGCCGCATGTTCTGTGGCCCCGACGCGTTTGCCCTTCCTGCAACTCGGATCAATTCAAACCCGGTGAGTTGCGTTCGATTGATGGGCTCCTGGCGATGTTTGCTCTTCGGCCGGTTCGCTGCATGTTCTGCTGGCGGCGTTACTACTGGCTTTCCCTGCGAGGCGCAGAATGAGCACTCTGATATCAGAGTGGCTTCACACATCGAATCATTTGGGGTTCGAATCGCTGTCTAAATCTTCGAGCTTCTGGCCATCCGCTCTTCCGATCAGAGAACAATATTTCCTGTGAAAGATCCCGTAGGCGAGATTGGCTCTCTCCATGTATTGGTGAATCTGATTTGCAAGTTTGTATTCAGCAGTTTCGATTTTTTCGATCCGGTCTCCGAGAACGTCTCTAATCTCATCACAGTCAATCGCGAACGAGTGATCTTTGTAGCCATATAGCAACTGGCGTGCGAATTTGTCGGCATCTTCCTTGCTCAGACCTTCTCGCTTCAGCAACTTCTGTGCGTAGTGTGCTGCCGATTCCGAAACGCGCTCGTACAATCCGAGGTGTTGAATGCTGAGAGTTTTTTCCAGAAAACTGGCAAGCATCTCTCCCGCCCCGGAACGTGTTTACTAAGTTGTTGATGAGTTGGTGGACGCGGCTGGAATCGAACCAGCAACCTGTCGGTTAAGAGAAGAAAGATGTTGATTTCAAGGTTGCTCCATCATCCTCAATGAATATGCGGGTTCCCTAGTATCCATGCGGGTTTTATGCTGATCTGGCCTCATAAATTCAGTAGTAGGTGTTAGCACAAGATAGCCGCATTTAGCAGCATAGTCACTCCAGTTTCCACTCTAGGTCATTTGACCGTATGTACCTGCGTTAGCGATATTTAGTGCGGTGCTCCTGTTGTGTACAGGAGTCAACAGCAGATTTGGTATAATAGAGGTGCTCACCCTGAAGAGGTGAGAGCTTACCAAATTCGGGCCTTCGGAATAGTGAAGGTTCCGCGCCTTCGTATAGTTGCGGTCCCGTGCAACGCGGGAACGACTAAACGGCCAACCTCGGTGCCGTTGATGTAGCCAACCGAGCGTCTCTGAGAACTCCGTAGTTCATTCCCCACCAAAATCCAATCTCAGGAGATTTCCCCGATGGCTACAACATCGAAGAGGCGCACACCTGTGTCCAGTTCGGCAGGGCATCGTGTGCCTGCAACACGTGGCCCCCGCATGCTGCACCAGCAGCCGCCAGCGACACCCACTGCGCTACTTACTGCGGATCAAGTCGCTGCTGAACTACATATACACCGCATCACCGTTTACAAGATGATCGCTGCCCGCCAGATCGAGTCTGTCAGGCTCAACTCTCGCACGGTACGTATCAAGCGGTCTGAGCTTGATCGGGTCATCTCTACCAGCACCCGGCCCGTGAACCCGAAGTTTATGATCGGCACCCGCTAGAAGGTATGTTGCGTAACTGTTCAACGAATACAAGAACGGCAGAGCGGCCGTCATCAGGAGGAAGGTTCAGTGAAAGTCAATCGAAAGCGGAAACCAGTACGGCGCGCAAAGCCCAAGGTGAAGCCATGGGCTGAACAATACCTCACGGATCATGCAGTCAGTGTGGAGTTCGCATTGCGCAGCCACGTGAAGATCTACGACGACCGGATTTTGTTCCATCGCATCTGCCCACTGACAGGCAGAGACCTTGATGCTACGAGCACGCGGCACAAGGTTCCACCTATCGACACGAAGACGGGCAAACCGATGAAGTTCACCCGTAAACGCGGCGGGGGCAATGTGCTCTACTTCCCCTCCAGCTTGAATTGGAAGCCCGCCTTTGCTGACACGTCCGTCGATTTCTACATCGTTGAGTCAGAGTGTAGTGCACTTGCGCTCGCGGAACGCGACTTCTATGCGATAGGCACTGGTGGCAAAGATGGCGTGTTCATGGCTGGAACAAAGAAGCAGAAGCTGCACGAGTATTTGAGCAACATCAAGTGGAGTGGTCGTCGGGTGCTCTTGGCGTTCGACGGCGATGTTCTTACCAATCAAGATGTGCGTGAGTCTGCGCACGCCGCTGCAAAGCTCTTTGCGGAGGCAGTGTGATGGCAAGAAAGAAAACTGGCGCTCGGGTGTGTGTCTTGCCGATTCCTCCGCTGCCCGGAGAAAAAGGTGCCTCGCCCTGCGATGTCATCGCGCGGTGGGGAGTTGGTGTTATCAAGGATCTCGCCCTCACCATGCCTCAATGGAGCGGTGCTGCTGCCGATGAGAGTACAGGCATCAAGCTCTCGCTTCTGCGTGCTGACACTGTAGAGGATAAGCCGATGGAGTTTTTACTCGACCAGCGCATTTTGCTGCGTATGCTGAGCGGCCTGTGTGGGCATCCCGGTAGCTGCAAGACGTGGGTTGGGCTAAAGATTGCGGCCGATGGCTCACGTGGCATCGACACATTCACCGGGAAGAGAATCAGACCGTTCAACACACTGTACTGGACCAATGAGAGCTTGCCCGAAACGATTCGACGCCGCTTCAAAGCGATGGGCGGTGATCTCACGCGCCTGTTCATTCTCACTGGTGCGGTGGACTCTACTAACAAGTCTGTAAACCTTACGCTCGAAAACATCGCTGAGCTAGAGCAGGCAGTAACGAAGTCGAAAGCAAAGCTGTTCATCGTAGATCCTCTGCAATCGTTCCTGGGCGCGAAGGTCAACATGAATCAGGCGAACGAGACACGTCCGTTGCTTGACGGCATCTCTGCCTTGGCTGACAAACATCGCTTGGCGGTCATCATCATTCGACATCTCTCAAAAGTTGGTGGCTCTCAAGCTGTATCACGTGCGCTTGGCTCTATAGAGGCGAAGGGTGCGAAGAAGTCGGAGATCGCGCGTGAATTCGGCATCAGCCGACAGACGTTGTATACGTACTTGGCCGCTTAATGAATCTCTCGCATCAAAGGCGCGACGTCTACGCAGGTACACATTGTAGGAGACGGAGATATATAACACGACACGGAAGGAAGACGAAATGGGATTGTTCAAGAAAGCCGGTTCGAAGAACTGGTACTACGACTTCATCTACAGGGGAGTCCGTTATCAGCGCAGTTCAGACACCACGAGCAAACAACTCGCGCAGAAAGCGATGGATCAACGACGCCGCGAACTGATCGAGGGTGTTCACCACATCCTGAAAGAGCGGAAGCCGGTCATGTTCATAAAAGCATCTACCGATTGGCTCGAAATCAACAAGGCCCGCTGGAGTCCAAACCAACATCGGATCGAGTCATACAACCTGAAGCATCTCACTCCGCATTTCGGCAAAATGCTGCTCACTGACATCAGCGGCGATGATGTAGGTCGGTACCAGACCAAGCGCAAAGATGAAAGTGCAGCACCAAAAACAATCAATCTGGAAACGGCGTCTCTTCGTGCCATCATGCGCAAGCACAGGTTGTGGGCGAACATCCAACTAGACACACGGATGCTCAAGACCAGTGAAGGAGTGGGCCGCGCACTCAGCGACGATGAGCAGCACCGTCTACTGGTCGCGTGCAAGGCCAACAGGTCGCGTGGCCTGTATCCTGCATTTCTTGTCAGTCTGCGTACAGGTCTGCGTAGCGGCGAACTACTGAATCTCCAGTGGCGCAACGTCGATCTTGTAAACGGCTGTATCACTGTAGGCAAATCTAAGACGCAGGCAGGCGAGGGCAGAATTGTTCCGCTTCCGTAGATGCCCTCAACTGCCTGAAGGGGTGGTGCAAGAACTTCCCCGGTGCCAAGTCTGAGCACTTCGTCTTTCCATCCGAGCAGTACGGACTGGACGGCGAGAAGGGCCACAAGAGCGGCAAAGTTGTTCCCCACTCTATCGACCCAACGAAGCACATCTCCTCGTTCAAGGTTGCATGGGACGCGGCGCGTAAGAAGGCCAAGGTGCAATGTCGCTGGCACGACGCACGGCATACGTTCATTTCGAAGATCGGAGAAAGTGCGGTCTCGGATCGAACCATCATGGCGCTTGCGGGTCACGTATCGAAGAAGATGCTGGAGCGATACAGCCACATCGGGAACACGGCCAAACGGCAAGCCATCACTGCGGCATTCGACACGGCCACTGAGCCTGCAAAGAAGATCAAGAAACAGGCCACACAAAAGCAGTCACTCCAGTTTCCACTCCAGTCAGAAGGAGCAGAGACCGGGCGGATAATGTAGAAAATCACTGGAACCTGCATATTTATTGGGGATTTTAGATGGTGGACGCGGCTGGAATCGAACCAGCAACCTGTCGGTTAAGAGCCGAATGCTCTGCCAGTTGAGCTACGCGTCCAGAGGGTTTGAAAACGCTATGCAGTGGGAAAGTTGCGTGGCGCGGATCCGAGTGAAAATCATCACTGACCCTTGAAAAATATAACACAGTGCGAGGCACTCCTCCAAAGCAGTGCATTCCCAGCACGCGATCGCCTTTGCGTCGTACCGCGCGCCGCCCGGACTCTTGCACCGCACTACCAGACCCACTGACGCAGTGTCGGATGCAGCGCCAACAATGCAAATGCCAGCGCCGGTATCGCGGTTCGTTGTTCCTTTGCTTTTACCTTTGGCTTGTTCTTGTGGTCTTTGACTAGAACGTGAATGCCACGCCTGCTCCAACGCTGCGCTGATCCTGCGCGAACACTACCACTCCGCCATTCAGCAGATACGGCCGGTATCCTTCGGCAAGCAGGTTATTCACATCCAGCAGCGCCTCGATACCGAGGCCATCGTGATGGGTTGCAATCGGCTGCCGCAAGTGCAGATTGAGATACGGCTGGATTGCACCGACGGAATACGACGCAATCGGCGTCACCGTGTCCGCTGGTTGCCATCGATAGCTGGCGCGCCAGCGAGTTCCAGTTCCGTCGATCTTGCCCGAAAGCGATATGGCGTACATTTGCGCGTGCCGCGGCCTTGCCGCGCTGAATACCTGGTTCAGCGCGGTCGCATGCACGAGCGCCGGCATTACCAGAGCATCGCCGTTGGCGTAGCTCATGCGGATGCTGCTGCCACCCGCCATGCGATGCTCGACCGCCGCCATCACTCCAGCGCTCGCATAGTTCTGTCCCGCGCCCCGCATGAGGCCGCTGATCGGGTCGCTCAACACACCATCGCCTGCAAAGGTGCGCCCGCTGGCCTCGATCACCGGATTTTCAAGCTGGTCTGAATACACCGCAAAGGACATGCCCGAAGCATCGGTCCGCCGCTCCCAGCCGAGTTCCTGGTGCAGTCCGTGCTGAAGCGCCAGTTGGGCCCCCCGCATCGAAACCTGTGGCAAATAGTATCCCGCCCGGGACTCACCCTGATTCGCAGCGACCGGCGCGCTTGCCATCCGGTAGCTCACCGTTGACTTGCCACCATGCCAGGACACCGTTGCGAAGGGCAGTGTCGCAAGAATCGTATTCGGAGAATCCTGGCTGAAGCGAGCCATCACCTGCTGTGCTCCCGCATCGATTTCCAATTCGTCACCGAGATGGATGGTTTCGGAACTGAGCAAAGCGGCTTCTTCCAGCCCTTCGCCGCCTGATCCTTCAATCACAGGATGGATCGAGATTGCCGCCAGAGACTCGACGGATCCCGCAAATCCAAGATCCTGCCGGAAGCCGAGCATCGACTCCATGCCGGCATCCGTATCGGGCGCAAAGTCGACCCGCGCCAGCAGTTCGCGGCTGTTGGATGGTGTATCTTCCACGCTGGCGGTAAACCGCTCGCCGCTCTCGCCGAACGTACCGTCCTGTCCGGTCGCCATCAACCGAGCCTTCAGTTTCGGCCGGCCTCCCGGTCGATCCGAGACCACCACCAGCGGTCCATCTTCAAGCCAGCGCAGCAGAGGCCGATTGGCCGCGGAACGCAGCGTCCACTCCCAGTCATCCTGTTTCGCATTCGTCGCACGCGGTTCCGTCGGCAACCACTGCATCACTTCGAACAGAGTGTTCAGGGTCAGGTTGACAATGGTATTTGTGTGAACCCGAACATTCTCCCGCAAGGAGGGCAGGAACGTAGCGCCCATCGCCTTGACGGCGTATTTACCGGGAAGGATGCCGCTGAAGCTAAAGTCGCCTTTGCTGCCGGTGTAGACGGCGGCAATCACGCTCATGTCGGGCCGCAACAACTGCACCACGGCGCCGATCTGGGGAACACCGCTGGAATCGCGCACGACCCCGGAAACCGAACCGGGCAAGGCAGCGCACAGGGGCAGTGACGCCACCGCGAAGAGCGCGATCATGGAAACGAGATGGAGCCTGCGCATCATCACTCGTATTGGTGACCCGGCGGCGTCCTGGCTTAAGTCCTGGGAATCAAGTGCCCGCAGGTTTCCCGATCTGATGCCGGTTAACCGAATATGCGGGGCCTTCGTACTATTCCACGACAAAAGGTGCCGATTGCGCAATCTCTTGTTTTGAGATTTCGTCATTTATTTTGATCGTCACCTTATATTTGCCCGGTTGCAGGCCAGCCACTTTGATGGTTTTTTCCACCGTTAACTGGTCACTGTGTTCGCCAAAGTCTTTGGAATCTTGCTCTTTCTCAAAGACAACCGTGTTTGTTGCCGAATCAATGATCTGGTACGTTACTTTCGCCTCGTTGCTCTTGGTCTGGTCATTAATACCCAGGTTGTAGACCTGCATCCAGAAATTGAGGTCCTGATCCCGTTTGAAGCTGACTGGAGTGGCCGGATTGGGGGTCACACGCGGGCAGACATGAACGTTGCCAATGACGCAACTACCCTGACCGATGTCGTGCGAACTGACCGCATAAATCTTGTCGGCCAGAATGAGAGACGAAGTGCCAAGCTTTTCGTCATGATACGCAGGCACTTCCAGACTTCGCCCGTACACTCCAATGTGATCTGGATTGTTTACATCCTTGATGGCGATATCGAGCCGGTACAGGCCCGGGAGAAGCGGTACCGCCTTCCAGTAAATGGACTTGCGGTCGAGTGATTTCTCCAGCAGTTCGGAGGGCTGCTCCACTTCCACGGTGTCTTCGAAGGTCTGGACCGTCTTGTGGGTGAGGGTCGTTACCTTGCCCAGGATATTCACGACACCCTTGGCAACCCCGTCCTTGGTCACAAACGTGATATCTCGATTCTTGATCTGCACTGTGACCGGCACCAGCACCGTGCTGGAGGTCACCTTTACGAAATCTGTTCGCACATCGAACGGAAAGATCGGCCCTGAGAGCAGTTTGTGCTCGGTCATGGCACTCTCGAGATCCGTAAACTTGATCTGCGGCGGAGCAAAGAGTTTGGCAGCCAATTCGATGCGGTCGAATTCCTTCGACTGATTTTGGCTCGACATCGGACCCGCACCCAGGTTCTCAAACCCTCCCTTGAATCGATCAGCTTTCTTTGCCTGGCCCATCTCTTCCCATTGGGTCAGACCGGCGCCGGGAACCTTGGACAGCGCGTCCTTTTCACTGCGATCAATGGTGAAGTGGAAGTCGCCGCACTGACAGGTATCCACAAACTCCATGTCGATGTTTTCGCCAATACCCGCGAGATAGCGATAATGCCAGACTTCAAACGGGAAGGTTGAAGTTTCGCCGCCGCCTTCTTCGACGGGGCGCTGGTAAGATCCGCCTGAAGGATGGGATTCAGTGGAATCCGGCGCGCCAAAGGCAATATACATATGTCCGCGATCCGTCTTCCAACCCGGCTTCCCGGCGGCAAAGTGGTCATTCGCATACTGAATGCGCCGGTAGTGTTCCTCCCGGAATTCGTTGTCGGGGGAGTCGGGGTTGGGGTTGCGCCGCAGCCAGAACTGCTCAATGAAGGCTTCGCGCTCCTCATCATTGCTCAGGTTCTTGAAAGCCTTCCGCTCTTCCTCGGTAATGATGTACGCCACATCCTGATCCAGCCAGGTCTTGTAGGCGCCCTTCAACTCTTTCCGGACTTCCGCTTGTGCCTTGAACTTCTCTTCATCCGAGCGCTGGCGCTTCAAGGGATCCGGTTGCTGATCCTGGTCGGAAGCGGGCCGCGTCTGCAAGGACGGGTCTGGCGTCTGCTGTGCTTGAATCCGGAACTTGGGTACTACGATCAGGCCGCAGCCGAGTGCGACTAAGAGGATCGAACGGCCATTGAAAGTCATTGCGTCGGAAACTCCCTACAGTGCCTTATTCTACGGGCCCAAAACGTGCGGAGCAAGGCATGATGCAACTGTCGCTGCCAATTGGACGCCCGGGTAACCGATAGGTCACCTCCAAGAGCCTGTTTTCCGCAAAAATAGCCCGAAATCCGGAGACAAACGGCAACTCTCCCACGTCAAGAAAGAATACGCAATCTTCTCTGAAACTGGCTGGTCGTTCCTCCGGGGCCTGGGCCAGGTGCCCGGACATCACCAGCGTGGATGCCTGCGCTACGTGCATGCAGCGCCGCACGGTCGCAATCCGTAAGACTTTGAATTCGCGCCACGCGTGAATTTGACACACTTTGGGAACCGGGCGGGAAGGTTTTGCGTAGAATGAATTCGGAGCTTCCTGGAGTCTTACAGCGCCCATGAAAAAGATCATTCTGATCGTTTCTGCCGTTATTGTGGCTATCGTCCTTGTTGCCGTCTTCGTCGTCAAGCAGCAGTCGGGCTACACCAAGGTTCTCACCGCCAAGATCCATCGCCAGGATCTTGCCACTGTTGTCAGCGGAACCGGCCAAATCAAGCCGAAGACATATGTCAACGTCGGCGCGACCTCGTTCGGCCGGATTACGCACCTCATGGTGAAGGAAGGCGACCACGTAAAGAGGGGCCAGGTGATTGCCACCGTTGAGAATGTGCAACCGGAGGCAAACGTCCAGTCCCAGAAAGCCACCATCTCTGCCGCCAAGACCGACATTTCGTCGTACATCGCCGCAGAAAAGACCGCGGAAGCCAACGTCGAACATGCCAAGGCCGACCTCGAGCAAAAACAGCTCGATTGGGACCGTGCGCAAAGCCTCCTGAAAGCGGGCATCATGGCCAAGCAGGACTTCGACGCCAAGAAGGCCGCCTATGACACCGATGTGGCTTCGGTATCCCAGGCCGAGGCCCAACTGAACCAGGCCAAGGCGCAAACAGCCTCAGCCCGCGGGCACCTTGACCAGCAGGTGGCCCAGCTCCGCTTTAACGAAGACGCATTGAGCAAGACTGTTTCGATCGCCCCTTTTGATGGCATCGTTACGAATCTGCCTGTGCGCGAGGGAGAAACGGTCGTCGTCGGCATTCAGAATGCCGAAGGGTCTACGCTGATGACGATCGCCGACATGAGCGTCGTTACCGCTGAGGTCAAGGTGGATGAAACCGACATCGTAAATATTAAAAACGGTCAGCCCGCCGAGGTCAGCGTTGATGCCATTCCCGGCAAGAGCTTCAAGGGGCACGTCACCCTGGTAGGCGATCAGGCACTGCTGCGCTCAACGGGCGTAGCTACCTCGCAGTCGACAACTGGCACGGAAGAGGCGAAGGACTTCAAGGTCATTGTCACGCTCGACACCCCCACCGACGAGCTGCGGCCGGGACTCTCCACGACTGCCAAGATAACGACAGCGGCGAAACCGAGTGTGTTGTCGCTCCCCATCCAGGCACTCACTATGTACACGCCGCCCGCTCCGACCAGCAACGGAAACGTCGAAGCCGCATCCACCTCTTCCGGCGCGAAGACCCCCCCGGTGCAGGGCGTCTACATTGTCGAAAAGGATGCGCATGGCAAACAGCGGGCCAAATTCGTCCCCGTAACCACTGGCATCACAGGTGCAACCGATATCGAGGTTCTCACCGGTCTCCACGAGGGCGACGAAGTTGTGATTGGCCCCTACAAGACTCTGCGGGTCTTGAAGAACGGCGCACTCTTGAAACGCGATACAACACCTCCGGCGACAACGGCAACGACGAGTTGACGTCCCGGAACGGACAGGCGCGCAAGTCAAACGAAGTATCCGCAGGGTGCGGCAGGCACAGGCAGAAAAGGATTACGTTCTCATGGCTCTGAACAGCGTCATCTCCGAGGTGGAAATGCAGCAATCCTCTGGACCGAACGGCGACATGATCGTGGTCGAGGATCTGTGGCGCACCTATGACATGGGTTCCGAACAGCAGGTGCAGGCACTGCGCGGCGTTAATCTCCGCATCAAGCAGAACGAATACGTCGCCATCATGGGCCCGTCCGGCTCCGGCAAGTCCACCCTGATGAATCTGATCGGCTGCCTCGACACGCCGTCCAAAGGCAAGTACTGGCTTAACGACCAGCTCGTCAGCGAACTCGACGATGACGAACTGGCGCGCATCCGGAACAAGGAAATCGGATTCGTCTTCCAGACCTTCAACCTTCTGTCGCGTGCCACTTCCCTGCATAACGTTGAGTTGCCGCTCATCTACAACGGCACGCCTGCTGCCGAGCGTATTGAACGAGCCAAACAATCGCTGATCAGCGTCGGCCTTGAATCTCGCATGAACCACAAGCCCAATGAGCTCTCCGGCGGCCAGCGCCAGCGTGTCGCCGTCGCCCGTGCGCTGGTCAACAGCCCCTCGATCATCCTGGCCGACGAGCCTACCGGCAACCTTGACTCCAAGACCGGCATCGAGATCATGGCGCTGTTCGACACACTGCAAGCCAAGGGCAACACCATCGTGCTCGTCACCCACGAGCCCGATATCGCCGAGTATGCGCATCGCGTCGTCCATATTCGCGATGGCCAGATCTACTCCGACGAGCCTTCCAAGCGCTTCCGCACATAGCATAGGTGCATATTCCAATCGGGTCATCCTGAAAGAGGCCTTCTCGGGCCTCGCGAAGAATCGTTTGCGCGTTTAGAAACTTGCGCGTTGATGAATGATCCGCGTTCCTTCATTTCCTATGCCCGATTTTCACTTCCCTTGTTCTCTTTTTTTCTTGCTCCCTCTTTCCCTCGGTCCCCAGTTTTCCTGCCGTTCACGTTCCTCTCATCTACGCCGATAGATTCACTGCGGGCCGCTCCGATCGCGGCCGTAGAGGCGAGGCGTGGGGATGTCAGCTCAGAACTTTCTGCAACCGCAGGATCTTCGACCGCGATCCTTCGGTCTCTCAAACGCCGAATCACAAGCCCCCTACATCGCCGTCAGCACCGCCGCACGCAGGCTCGTCCAACAAGTCGAGGTTGTCGCTCCGCACCTGCAGATAGCCACCATCGAAGGAGAACCCGGTGTCGGCAAACAAGCTCGGGGGCAACTGATGCATCACCGATCCGCTCTTGCGCGTTCCGCCTTCCACTGTTGCGACGCCCGTGAGTGGTTGCTCGCCGAGGCTGATTCGCAGTTCGTCTCCGGCTTCATCTATCTCGATCGCGTCGATCTGCTCGCAGCGCCCGGCCAGGCTTTGCTTCTGCGCGTGCTCCGCTCGCTGCAAAATCGCCGCCCCGGAGCGTTTGCATTGCTCGCATCCTCTGAGAACTCCCTCCGCGACATGGCCAGCGAAGGCCGATTCCTACCCGACCTCGCCTTTCGCCTCACGGCCATTCAGTTGGCCGTCCCGCCTCTTCGCGAGCGACGCGAAGACATCGTACCTCTCGCCAATTTCTTTCTGGAAAGCATCAGCGCGCGTTATCACCTTCCGCGCTTCAGTCTTGCTCCAGACGCCACCGCCCGTGTGCTGCAGCACGACTGGCCGGCCAACGCACGCGAGCTTTCCAGTGTCCTTGAATCCGCAGTTCTGAATGGCGCCCATGGCATCATTCGCGCGGAAGACCTCGCAATCGTATCCACTCCGCTGGCATTGCAGCGCCCCGCCCGCCCATCGCCGGAGACCCTCAACCTCGACGCCGTCATTCTCAACCACATCCGCGCGGTTCTCGATCTGAACCACGGCAATAAACTCAAAACCGCGCGCCAGCTCGGCATCAGCCGCTCCACCCTCTATCGGCTTCTCGCCGGCAGTCCTCCTTTGCCACTCTGATTGATCTGCCGATGTCTCCTCGCTGGACGCGGAGGCATCCCCATGCTCTAAACTCAAGCCGATGCCCTTTTCCCCAACTCAATCCAGAGGAATCACCCCGTTGAAACGACTTGCCTCGCTTCTTCTCGCCGCTCTTCTCTTCGCTCCCGCGCTCCTCTCCACGCAGCTCACCTCCTCCGCTGCCGCGCCCACAACGCCGGAAGATCGCACCAAGGCCCTCCATGTCCTCTTCCACGACTGTTGGGAAGCCTCCCTAAAGAATCAGCCCGAGTTCGCTTCCATCCTCGGCGACAAGCGCTACAACGACCAGGTCTCCGACTATTCCGTGAAAGCCATCAACGACTGGCTCGCCACCGAGCAGGAGTACTTGATGAAGCTCGCGGCCGTCGATGCCACTGGGCTCTCCGATCAAGACAAGACCAGCCGCGATCTTCTGCTTCGCGATCTCCAAGAAGATCAGGAGTCAGCGGAATTCAAGGAATGGGAAATGCCTGTCAACCAGATGGGCGGCATCTACTCCACTTATCCACAGCTCGTCGCCCAGCTCAGCTTCACCACGACGAAGGACTACGACGACTGGATCGCCCGCCTCCACGCCATCCCCAAGGCCTTCGACCAGGTCACCGCCAACATGTCCATCGGCATCGACGACAAGCGCGTTCCGCCGAAGTATCTCCTCGAAAAAACTCTCGAGCAGGTCAAGCAGCTCGCCAGTCAAAAACCTGAAGACTCGCCGCTCGCACTGCCGCTCAAAAAGATCCCCGCGTCCATCTCTGCCGCCGAGCAGACCCGGATCAAGACCGAAATGCTCGCCGCGATCACCAAAGAGGACCTTCCTGCATTCAACCGATTCGCCCGCTTCCTTGAAGCCGCCTACATCCCCGCCGGCCGCACCGATCCCGGCATCTCCTCCCTCCCCGACGGCGCGAAGTACTACCAGTTCCTCATCCGCCGCACCACCACCACGAACCTCACCGCCGACCAGATCCACCAGATCGGCCTCGATGAAGTAAAAAAAGATGAAGCCGAAATGCTCGCCATCGCGCAGAAGCTCGGCTTCCAGGACCTGAAGAGTTTTCAGGCCAGCCTCAAATCCGACCCCAAGTTGAAGCCTGCATCGCCCCAGGCATTACTCGATGCCTATCGCGCTTATCTGACTCCAATGCAAGCCAAGCTTCCGCAGCTCTTCGGCAAATTGCCCAAGGCCCCGTTCGAAGTCGTGGCCGTTCCGTCTTATCTGGAGAAAAATTCATCAACGGCTTACTACCAGCAGGGGGCGCCCGACGGCAGCCGCCCAGGACGATTGTTTATTGACACCTACAACGCGAGCGATCGGAATCTGGATGCGGTCGAGGCGATCGCCTACCACGAGGGCCTGCCCGGCCATCATCTCCAGATCTCCATTGGGCAGGAGCAGCAGGGCGTTCCCGAATTCCGCAAATTCGACGACTACACCGCCTTCTCTGAGGGCTGGGGACTCTATGCGGAACGCCTCGGCAAAGACGTGGGCCTTTACCAGGACCCCCGCTCCGACTATGGCCGCCTCGAAGGAGACATCTGGCGCGCCATTCGCCTCGTAGTTGATACAGGTGTCCATTCGCAGCACTGGACCCGCCAGCAAATGGTCGACTACTTCCACGACCACTCGGCAATCGACGAGACCGACGTCCAGTCTGAGGTCGACCGCTACATCGCGTGGCCCAGCCAGGCCCTTGCCTACAAAATCGGACAGCTCAAAATTCTCGAGCTCCGCGACCGCGCCAAGAAGGAGCTGGGCGACAAGTTCGACATCCGCGCCTTTCACGATCAGGTCATTGACTCCGGCGCGCTGCCTCTCGATGTTCTCGAGGAACGCATCACAGCATGGATTGCCAGCCAGAAATCTGCTGGGAAGTGAAGCTGTTTTCGGCTTACTTCCGAATCGACTTCGACAAAACCGGAACCAATGAACACAGCGATAAGACGGCCCCGCCTCTGCAGGAATTCCTTCTCGTCGATGTGGCTGCAGTTCGGATTCAAATTCTCTGATAGGCGGCTTCAGTTCCCATGCAATAATGGCCTAACTTTTCGAGGACGAACGTAACCGTGATCGCGCCAATTGCCATCGTCCTGCTTAGCGGTGGGACGAAGTTTGACTTCTTCCCGGTGTTTGTTCTCGCTTGTATCATTGCGATCGGCCTCGTTCAGGTCGAAGTCAACTGTTGGCCAGACTTGGTCAAATGGTGGGAAGAGAAATGGGCCCGCGATTGGCCGATGGTTCCTGCGGTAATCGACCTCGTGACGACCGCTACCTGGGAGCAGGACGAACCGCTGGCGGGAGGCGGCCCCCCGACTCCGACGACCTATGAGCACAAGGCGTTGCTCACTTACTCGTATCGCAATCCAGAACCGCAGTCGGGTGATTACTCTCGCTCCTTTGGGCCCGAGGATGACGCGAAGGACTGGGCAGACTCGTGCAAAGGCCTCAACGTGATGGTGCGTGTGGACCCGCGAGATTCGGCACGCTCGGTGCTGCGCGCGGAGGATATTGACGCCGCACTCACGCAGAAAGAAGCTACCGGCGGTCAGTAGTGAGGCCAGAGACGAATCCATGAAACCACCATCGAACGTTAAGACGCCAGCGCAATACATCGCCTCACTCCCCGCCGATCGCGCGAAGACGATCGCGAAGGTGCGCGCACTCGTGAACAAGCACATTCCGCGCGGCTACGATGAGTGCCTCGTCTGGGGCACGATCGGCTGGACGATCCCCCTGTCTCGATATCCAGACACTTACAACAAGCAGCCGATCTGCTACGTCGCGCTCTCTTCGCAGAAGAACTACTGCTCGCTCTACCTGATGGGCGCATTTTGGAGTGCGAGTCAGCTCGAGCAGTTGAAGGCGGCGTTCAAGGCGGCGGGGAAAAAGCTCGACATGGGGAAGTGTTGCGTTCATTTCGAGTCGCCGGACGATTTGCCGCTCGAAGCGATTGGCGGGCTGATCTCGACGATTTCCAGCGAGAAGTGGATCGAGATGTACGAACAATCGCGCTTGAAGACCAAGGCGGGGCAGGCGCAGATGGCGAAGCAGGGTGCCCCCTCGGCGAGCAGTGTGGCCGCCAAGCGCGTCGACACAAAGCGCCGGCGGTAAACATGACTCGCCGATACCGGACCACCAAGTAAGAGAACCCAAGACCGACATGGAACGCCTTAAATCGATCATCTCGGAAATGCGTAGAAGGCCGAACTGAGGCACCACCATCGACATCGCGGGACTGTTCCTACCGCCAACTCGCAAGTAGGGCCAATTTGGGGACAGGTGCAGGGTCGGAGAGGGTCGAGCCGGCAAAACCCCGCCGCGGATACCTATTTACAAAATAGGTATCCGCAGACTACTATCCTACTTATGGCGAAGCACCCTGACGACCGCGGTCTCTTCCCCGGCGCCCTTGAGATCATGATTCTCAAGTCGCTCCGGCTCACGCCGATGCACGGCTACGCTCTGGTGAAACACATCAAGCAGGTCTCAGATAACCTGCTCCAGGTGGAAGAAGGATCCCTCTATCCAGCCCTCCAGCGGATGCTCCGCGACGGTCTGCTTCAGTCCGAAGAAGGAATCTCCGCGAAAGGCCGTCCCACACGGATCTATAGCGTTACCGAGGAGGGCCTCCACCATCTCGAGCGCGAGGTCCAGAGCTTCGAGAAAATGTTCGCCGGTATCACGCGCGTCCTCGCATTCGACAAAGCTTAAGGAGAACAACGATGCAGACCCTTTCCCGGATCTTCGGTCGCAGCCGCCGCTACAACGACATCGACGTCTCCATCCGCGAGCACATCCAGGAACGTGCTGACGAACTCGAGGCAGACGGTATGCCGCGCAAACAGGCTGAGCAGACCGCGCGCCGGGAATTCGGCAATGTCGCACTCGTACAGCAGCACAGCCGCGAACAGTGGCAGTTGCGCGCGCTTGAATCGCTTCTCTCCGACCTCAAATTCACGCTCCGCCGCATTCGCAAATCTCCGGGATTCGCCATCACTGTCCTGCTGACACTGGCCATTGGCATCGGTGCCAATACCGCGGTCTTCAGCGTTGTCGATGGCGTTTTGCTCAAGCCGCTTCCCTACGCTGATTCCAATCAGTTAGTCGCGCTGTGGCTCGATGCGCCCGGCGCCGCGGGGCTCTCCAATTTCGAGGCGGGCCTTCGGCTCTCACCCTCGATGTATTTCACTTTTGCCGAGCACAACCACACGTTTCAGTCGCTCGGCGTTTGGGTCCCGAGCACCGCGAACGTCACCGGCATCGCGCAACCTGAGCAGGCTCACACGCTGGAGATCAGTGACGGCATCCTGCAGACGCTCGATGTTCCTCCCGCCGTCGGCCGCTGGTTTTCCGCGCAGGATCAGGACCCCAAAGGCGCCAAGACGGTGATGCTCGGATACGGCTACTGGCAGCGGCGCTTCGGAGGTGATCGTGGTGTGATCGGCCGCAGCATCCAACTCGACTCGCAAACGCGTGAAATCGTCGGTGTGATGCCGCGCGGTTTTCGTGTTGTCGATCGCGATTTCGATCTTCTTGTTCCGGTGGCCTTCGACCGGGGAGCGCTCAAGCTCGCAGGATTTGGCTACAACGGAATCGGCCGCCTCAAGCCCGGCGTGTCCATTGCACAGGCCGACGCAGACGTCAGCCGCTTGATCGAAACATGGATGCATTCTTATAGCAATGGGCCTAAAACCAATCCGTTCTACTACCGGGTCTGGAAGATCACGCCGCAGTTCCGCTCGCTCAAACAACAGGTCGTCGGCCAGGTCTCCAAAGTTCTCTGGGTCGTGATGGCGACGGTCGGCCTGGTGATGTTGATTGCGTGTGTCAATATTGCCAATCTGCTTCTCGTCCGCGCGGAATCACGGCAACATGAACTTTCAATTCGCGCGGCCCTGGGAGCAGGCCGTGCCCGCATTGCCCGTGAGCTTCTGTTTGAAAGTGTCACCCTCGGAATCATCGGAGGCGCGCTGGCGCTCGGAGCTGCGTATGGCGCGTTGCATCTGCTAATCGCCTTTGGACCCGCCGATCTGCCTCGGCTGAGTGAGATCGCTCTCGACGGACGATCCATCGCCTTTACGCTCGCTCTCTCCGTTTTTTCGGGATTCCTTTTTGGCTCCATTCCCGCCTACAAGTACGCACGCACGGGAGCTGCCGCCGCGCTTTCCGGCACCAGTCGTACTTCCAGTGTCAACCGCGACCGCCAGCGTTCGCGCAGCGTTCTGGTTGTGGCTCAGGTCGCCATGGCAATGGTGTTGCTGATTAGCGCGCTGCTAATGATCCGTACATTTGCCGCATTGCGCAACGTCGATCCGGGGTTCAGCGATCCCACTCATCTCGAGACCATGCGCATTTATATCCCGGATTTACTGGTCACTGATCCGGTCCGCGTGACCCGAATACAGAATGAAATCGTCGACAAAATCGCGGCGGTTCCCGGCGTTACTTCCGTTGGCTTCAGCGGCGGACTGCCCATCGAGGGCATCGATCCCAATTGGGACGAACTGAGCGTCGAGGGTCAGCACTACGACAACGATGAGCCCCCGCTCCGCCTTTTCAATTACGTGTCTCCCGGCTACTTCCAAACTCTAGGAACCCGTGTCATCGCGGGCCGCGACTTTACTTGGAGCGACATCTACATCTTCCAGCAGTACGTCATGGTTTCTGAGAATTTCGCACGTGAAAACTGGGGCTCTGCTCCCGCCGCCGTGGGCAAGCGTGTTCGCCAGTTCTCCTCAATGCCGTGGCAGGTGGTCATTGGCGTTGTTCAGGATGTGCGGCATAACGGCGTGGATGAAAAAGCGCCGGCCATTATCTACTGGCCTGCCATGATCAATAGTCCCTACACGTCGAAACCAACCATTGAGCCTCCGCGTGCGGTTTCCTACGCCATTCGCAGCAATCGCGCTGGAAACGAGTCTCTGGCAGCCGATATCCAGCAAGCGGTCTGGTCCATCGACGGAAGTATTCCGGTGGCCAATACGAGCACAATGCAGGATATATACGCAAAATCGATGGAACGCACTTCCTTCACCCTGGCCATGCTTGCAATCGCGGGCTCCATGGCTCTTTTGCTCGGCATCATCGGCATCTACGGTGTAATCTCCTACGCCGTCTCGCAGCGAACCCGCGAAATGGGAATTCGACTTGCACTCGGCGCACCAAAACGCGAGCTTAAATGGATGTTCGTCCGCTCCGCCCTGACGCTGACCGCAATCGGAATCGGCGTCGGAATTTTTGCCTCCGCGGCGCTTACGCAGTCCATGAAGTCGCTGCTGTTTGGGATCAGTCCGCTCGATCCGATCACTTACCTCTCGGTCCCGCTTGTCCTGGCCGCGGCTGCTGGTATCGCCAGTTATCTCCCCGCCAGGCGCGCCGCAGCCATCAACCCCGTCGAGGCGCTGAGGGTCGATTGACTTCGTAGTTCACCGTTCGTAGTTCAGAGTTCGTAGTTTTGTGATTCCGCGTAAAGGCAGCGCCAGGTTTGCCGGGCCCTGACGATGAGATCAACAGCAAAGGTTCTGGCGATGGGCACTACGGATCTGTGAACTCTGAACTGCGAACTCAGAACTCGTTAGCTTACGGCTTGTTCGTCACGTACCCGATCGAGGGCGTCCAGCTCACCGCATCGCTCGCACTGCTGCCGTTGCCATGCACCTCGAAGCGGATCGTGTCCCCGGCGGCGACCTGAACGTTGTCCACGTCCGTAGCGAGACCCGGCTGGTTCGGAGACTCGATCAACGGCCTTCCGCCCTGGTTCGGCCAGATCGGTATCACATTTCTGCCCGAAACAAGATTGATTGCTGCCGAAACACTCGTTCCACTCTCACCGCCGGCCGCTACTACCAGTCCGCGGATACTGATCGTTCCGGGATGAACCGCAACCCAAACCCGGGCGACTCCGCTCACCTCGCAGCCTGCCGTGCAACCTCCCGGGGCCATCGTGAACGCACTTACATATTGTCCTGGCTTCGCTTCCCAGGCGCCGATGTCCGTCGCGGAGTAATGCGGCATCTCCGCCCAGATTGAATCGGGAGTCTGGTACAGATAGCGCCACTGGTTCTTTCCCTGCGTCGCTGAAAATTGCTCGGCCGCATAGTTAGCTGTAAGCGTTGTCTGCAAGTTGCCGACACTTGCGATCGAGCCAATCCTCCTGCCGCTGAAAAACCTTCCGTGCGGCTCGAAATACAGGTTATTGCGGATCTTTCCCGCGGGCGTCGCGAAACCGCGTCCCTTGTTTTCTTCCCACACGGATGCAGCCCCGGGCCGATATGCGTTTGCGTTCTGCGCAAACGTGTTGCCATCGAAGTCGAGCTCAATTGAATGGTCGCCGGGATGAATATTCAAAATCTCCACACCGGGTCCCGCGTTCGCCGCAAAGAGGTTTGACTGCAGTGCCACGTGGTCTTCCGACCATTCAAAGTCGATCCCTGTTTCATCCGGACTGCCGGTTGAAGGGACACCGAAGATGATATTGTTCACGAACGTCACGTGGCTCACGCGGCCCACGATCACCGCCGCGGTTCCTGATCCCGTGCGACAACCGGCTTCCTCAAACATGACAGAATTCATCACTGTCACGTTCGTCATCCCCAACAGCCGCAGGGAGTCGCTGCACCCCAACCCGGCTGCCTCGTATGCCTTCGAACTACCGGCGTTATCGCTTGAGAGAAACAGCCCTTTCAGCGTCACATTCTGGAATGCGTTGTGCCCGTCCTGGTTGTCGATCGTATCGGCCTCGGCATCAAACGCCACACTGTCCAGGTTGTTCGTTCCTCGCACATTGCTCACCGTCACATCCCGGAGCACATACTGCGAGTTCCAGTAGGTCAAATAGGACGCGACATTAAACAGGATCCCCGACGAAAGATTGATATTCAAGCTCGTAGCAAAGGGATCCCGCACGTGATGACGCACCGCATATTCCGTCGAATATCCGCCCCAGATGCCCTTGTTGTCGTGTGCATAAATATTGCTGATCGAAATCCCGTTATTGAAGAGCTGCGTGTAATGCATCAGAATCCCGACGCTCGCCCGGCCCACTTCGAGGTCGCTGATTTTCCAATAGCTGGCGTCGGTGAGAAGAACGCAGAGATCGCTGATTTGCTGGTTGCGCAGGATCTTCGGGTTCCCGCCGCTTCCGTAAGCACCCAGCGTAATCGGCTCAGTCGCCGACCCGCGCCCAGTGAGCGACAGTTCCTGGTTCCAGGAGCCGCCTCGCGCCAGAAGAATCTGATCGCCCGGCAGGAAACTCCTGATCTTGTTTGCCGGCGCAAAGCTGCACCACGGCTGTGCCAAAGTGTGCGGGCCGCCATCGCTGCAGTTTGAGCCAGCTTGATTGTTGATGTAGTAGGCTGTCCCGTCTGCCCTCGCCGCAGCGCTGGAGCCCAAGACGCATAGGACACAGCACGACATGGCAAAAAGCAAGGATCGCCGCGGCGGCGAAATGCCGTTTGCGGACCCCGCCGCCAGTCGATTGTTTACGGATGTTTTCAGGCGCTGCTCGGCAGAAATTGCAGAGCCGCCACCCAGGCACACGAATCCGTCAGACAACGAAGGCAACAAAAGGACCCCCAAGCGCGCATCCGCGTTTGGATTGAACCCAACAGAAATCGCCCCTGGCAGTCCCCAAAACGTGGAGCCGCGAGATCAGCCCGAGCTTTCCAGCTGTTGATTGATTATTTGGATTCTACACAAGAAATGGGTGGTTTTGTAAGTAACATACGTCACTCTGAAATGAATATTCTGGTTGAATTCCGGCAAGATTCACCTTGCCTTTTCCCTCAAGTCCAGTAACAATCCGGGGACGTAGTGTGTCGCCGCGTCGTAAAACGACGTCTGGCCCCGCTTTTTGTCGATGTGGCAAATGCGCGACGCAAGCAGCCGCGGCTCCGTTGAGGAAGACTTAATGTCCAAAATGCAAGATCAGATCTGGCAGGGCGCCACCTTCACCATCGAACGCAAACAAATCCCCGCTGCCGATGCGGTCATTTTCCGATTCTCCGGTCCATTTACCGCACGGGACATGTATTCCTCGCTGAGCCCCGTTGCCCTGCGCAACATCTTCGAAACCGCCCCGCCCCACCCCGCGCCCTCAGTCAACATCTTCGATCTCACTGAAGTTCCCTACATGGACTCCTGCGGCCTCGGCCTCGTGATCGGTCACTTCGTCCGTTGTCAGAACAAGGGTGTCCGGCTCATCGCAGCCGGCGTTACGCCTCGTGTTCTCGATCTCTTCAAAACCACGAAGACCGACCACCTTTTCCCCATCACCGCCACCGTCGAACAGGCATCCAGCCTCCATCCTCCCAAGGCCCAGTAACAGTCGCTTTACAGCAAAAGCAATTTGCGACCATTTTCCTGCGATTTCGGGATCACCGCCGGAGCCGGTATCCGCTCATTCTGTGGCACATCCGTCAAACGGAAGTTGCATTTGCCGGCTGACGCGATGCTGCTATAAAGAGACACGACATCCAGGAATTTGCGACTGTTCGCAGAAGCCGCAATTGGTGATGGTTGCCGGACTGATGCAGATTGAATCCACATTTCCGGCACACGAGCCGAACCAGAACCTCCTTCACAAGGCCTACTTCGCCGAGCAGATCTGCCTCGCTCTGGCCATTCAAATTGTCCTCATCAACCTGCTTTCGCGTGTCTTCGTCGTCGTAAACAATTTGTTGCCCGCGGGTATGCTGCACATGCGGGTCTATTCGGCGCTCGCCGTGCTTTCCGCGACCTTGGCTCTCTTCTTCACGGAAGGCAGACGCTACCAAAGGCTCTATCGCGCTGGAAAAGTTCTTGCCGGCCTTACGACGTTGACGGCAGCCATGACGTTTTGGGCGCCTGCTGCCGTTGTGCTCGCACAGCTCGACCAGTTTCTCAATCGAGGACAGATTTCCCAGAGCCGGGGTCCAATGCATGCTGTTGCTCTGGCTTTCGTGCTTCTGGGCATAGTGATTTTTTTCCTGCGTTCCCGCGACTCGCTCTTCGGCAGCATCGCAGATGCAGCAGCTACGTTCCTTGTGATGCTGGTGTTGATCGTCCTGTTTGAGTACATATTTGCGACAGCAGGAATCCCGGGATCGTCGACCGAAGCGCTTCCCTCCATTCCCACCCTGGTTTGCCTTGCTTTGCTGGCTCTGGTTTCGATTATTCGCCGAGCGGAATACGGAGTCTTTTCAGTTTTTCTCGGTGATGGAATCGGCGGCCGGATCGCACGAATCCTGGCCCCGATTCTGCTCATCTTGCCTTTCCTGCGTGAACTGGGCCGGGCTCGATTGTTGAGTACGCACGTGGTTTCCATGCCTTACGCCACTGCAATCCTCGCGTCTATCGCAACCGTCGTTTCATTTGCGTTGCTGCTTGTTCTGGTACGCCTCATCAACAACATGCAGACCGAAATTCACGGCCTGACGCTGCGGGACGAGTTGACCGGCCTCTACAACTTTCGCGGGTTCAACCTATTTGCCGAGCAGGCGTTTCGCCTGGCCCGCCGCGCCAAAATGCCATTTGGCATACTGTTCGTCGACATGGATAACCTTAAGATCATTAACGACGAGCTAGGACACAACGCAGGCTCTATATCGCTAATCGAAACTGCGAAGCTCCTATCTGCAACATTCCGCGAGACCGATGTAATCGGCCGCCTCGGTGGAGACGAATTCGTGGTAGCTGGACAATTCGACTCTGAAGAAATCGCGAACGCGATCGATCGCCTGCGTTCCGGCGCCGCTGCAAGGACCCAACTCGCCGGCAATCAGTTCTTCCTGAGCCTGAGCATGGGCTATGCGGCAAGCGACCACAGCACGGAAGAGACTTTGAAAAGCATTGTCTCCCGCGCGGATAAGGCAATGTACAAAGAGAAACGCGCCAAGAAGCGGATCGCATAGCGTCAACGGCGTTCGCCCCTCAATTCGCCGTTGGCTGCTCCTCAATGTGATCGATCACGAGCACCGGCATCGGCCGCTTTTCTTTCTCCAGCTTCAATCCCAGCTCATTCTTGAAGGCATCGAACAGCGACACCGCACCGCTGGGATCCGCTGCCATTGCCCCACCGGCCTGTTGATTGTTGCTTCCCGGCGGCGGCGCCAGCGTGCGATCTACTGAACTGAAGGCCAGCGTGAGATCGAACGATCCCTGGAGACCGGTACCGTCAGCAACGGGATAATAGATATATCCGAACGCAAGATTCGGGAGCAGGATGCCCAGTTGGTCCAACGTCACATTCTGGCAGAAGATCAGCCGGTTGATCATCGGGTTTCCAAGCCGAAGGTCTTTTCCATTCGGACCCGGCCCCTCATCGCATCGCGTGCGCGCCGTCGGGTCTCCCTTTGTCAGCTTCGGGCTCATGGTCTTCAGGGTGTAAGCCGTTACCGGCCGGTCCTCCCAGTGATCCTTCATCTTGAAGCGGTCCTCAAGCAACGCCCGCAACATTTGCCGTAATTCCTCGGCATCGACCTGCGGAGCCTTCTTCGCTGCATCACCGGAATCGTCGGTTGAGATTTTCGCCAGGATGTCGAATTTATCGCCATCGATCCACTTTGGCGCTCCCACAATCGCTTCACTGTCAGCCGGATTTAGATCCCAGGCAAACGAAATGATCTGCTTCACAGTCAGCCCATGTACATCCACCTCGCCATTGTTCACGCGGCCCACGGGCTGGGTATCCGGTTTCGACGGCTTGATCGTGGCCACTTCGAATTGCGCTGGCGGCAGCGCGGGCAGTCTTTCGGAAAGATCCGGCAGATTGGGGGCAGGAGTCTTGTTTGCGCTGTCGACCATCAACACAGGCCGCGGCGCAGTTTCAAGCGCCAGTTTCAGCCCGAGTTGTTTGTCGACTGCGTCAAAGATCGAAATCCCCTCGGCGCCGGCGGCACCCAACTGACCACGCGGCGTCCAGGTGATGGTGAAGTCGTAAGCCTCCTTCAGGCCTGTAGCATCCACGACGGGCTTGTCCAGGTACCCGCCGGCCATGTCGTGAATATCGTCGGCGAATTTCTGCATCGTCTCGTTCTTGCAGATCACGACAATCTGGCGAATCGCCCCGGCCGGCGGATTCGCGGGCGGAGGCTGAGGTTCGCAGTTCCCTTCGCCCTCCGCGGCTTGTGCTTCCTTCAGCTTCACTTTGCCGGTCTGCGCTTTCATCACAAAGGCCGGCATCGGCGCACTGCCCTCGTGCGTCACAAGTCCGAAGCGCTCCGTCAGAAGCGCCTGCAGCATCAACCGAAGATCGGCCTTCGAAGTAGTCGGCGGAGCCTTGGCAACAATCTCAAAGCGATCCCAGTCAAGCCAGCTCGGGCCGCCCTGCACATGGGTGGAATCGAGGTTGTAGGCCGTGGCAATCAAGTCGGCCAGCGTCGCCTGGTGCACCACGTAACGATCGCCATTCAGATTGCCGCCGTCCATGAAGGGACGCAAACTATGCGGACTGAGATGAACGTCGGCAACGTCGAACGAGGCCGAACGAGGGTCCGCCGCATCCGCAGAAGAAGGCGTCTGGGCCAGAGAGCGGGCGGAAGTCGCGACAAAGACCACAGTTGCCGCCAAGGCAATCTTCAGTGCACCCATGATTGAAACCTCAAACCATCGTGGGATGGGGCGAAACCGGGGACTGGCTCAGTGTAAGACGAACGATCGGCATGGAGGTCTCAAAAAGTATTCTCGTTCGTCACAAATTGGCTCGATCCATTCGGCCAAGACGACTGAACATCGGTCGCTTGCTCGAGTGCGGCAATGAATGTCATCCTCAGAAGATGAGTCGTGGAATTCTGCTCGGCGCCGTTGCCAGTCTGATGCTGGTTTGCTCCCTTCCTCTTGCAGCACAGGATAAGGGTTACTGGCGCGCTGTCAGTTCCAACGCCAACGACATCACCGGCGACGTATCAATTACGAACGACAAGATCACGATCAATTTCAGTGCTTTCCCCATCGCCCAGATTCGACCTCTTAAGCCGGCAGAATTCAGCGCGGTGTTTGATGCGGACCCCGGCGCGGCCGGCGGCGGATATCTCTACCGGCTCAATGTGCCGGCGCAGAAACGATTCCTCCACCGCAACACCCTCTGTGGCTCGGATGACACGCAATGGCTCGCAACCTACGTCCAGGGTCGCGCCCTCCATGTCGCTTTCTTCTCCGGATCAGACGTGCCGGTCATGACGCCAGAAGCCCTGGGTAACTCGAGCGACGTCTGCGGCACATTTTCTTACTCGCGCTGAGCCGCAAACGTGGCCGGGAGTCTCATGAGCCGGGCGCATCGGCTTCCCGCAACGTTTATCCTTGAAACTGAAGATCACTCTTACCTCAAAGGAACACCATGGCGGAGATAGCCGTTGAGTCCACCGCAGTACCCGCGCAACTGCCCGATCTGCACGTCGCCGTTCTCGGCGCGGGCAAAATGGGTGGAATTCTGCTCCAGGCCTTTCTCAAGCAGAATCTCTTTGCTGCGGACCAGATCCACGCCACTGTCGCCCACGCTGAAAAGGCAGTCGCACGCGCGGCCCAATGGGGTGTCGATGTCGGCACGGACAACGTGGCTGCCGCGCAACAGGCTGACCTGATCCTGATTGGCGTCAAGCCGTTCCAGGTGCCTGACCTGATCGCCGAAATCAGGCCCGCGCTGACTACCGCGAAGACCATTGTCTCTTTTGCGGCATCGGTGAAGACCCGCGCCATTGAGGACGCTGCCGGCATCGAAATCCCGGTCATTCGCGCCATGCCCAATACGCCTTCTGCGCTCGGCGCCGGTATTGCCGGGCTCTGCCGCGGCCGCTTCGTCAAAGCTGCGCAAATGGACCTGGCGCAGCGCATCTTCGAAACCGTGGGCCGCTCTGTCATCGTCGACGAGAAACATATGGATGCCGTCACCGGCCTCTCTGCTTCCGGGCCGGCCTACATCTATATCGTCATCGAGGCCTTGGCCGAAGCTGGCGTCAAGGTCGGACTACCTCGCGACACGGCGACACAACTCGCGGCGCAAACGGTTTACGGCGCGGGAAAGATGGTGCTTGAAACCGGCTATCATCCGGCACTGCTCAAGGACGAAGTGACCACCCCTGCCGGCTGCACTGTTGATGGCATTCTGGAATTAGAGGAAGGCGGCCTCCGCGTTACGCTCATCAAAGCGGTGATGCGCGCCACCGAACGCGCCAAGCAATTGGCCGCCGGATAACCGCGGCAATCTGGAAATGCTGGGTGCCCCATGTCTCGTTTTGAGACATGGGAATCCACTAATCCTGAAGCGGCGAACTGTTAACCTTCAACCTTGCCCATCCTACGCCCATCCTGGCTGCCTTCCTTCATTCCCGAACTTCAGGGACTGCGCGGCATCGCCGTCCTGTCCGTCGTCCTGTATCACTGCCATCCGCGCTTCACCGGCACATGGTTATACCCCGCATCGCTCTGGGGCTGGACCGGCGTCAACCTCTTCTTCGTTCTCTCCGGCTTCCTCATCACCTCGATCCTGCTTGAGTCGCGCAACAGGCCGCACTACTTCCGCAATTTCTATGGACGCCGCGCGCTCCGCATCTGGCCCGTATACGTACTGGTCCTGGTCGTCTGCTATCTCAACGCTCCGTGGTTTATCGGTCCTACCGTCTGGGTTGCGATCAGGACAGCACCGTGGTGGGCGTACATTCTCTTTATCCAGAACCTGTTCCACCTCGCGCTGCCGCCTGCCATCGGCCCAACCTGGTCGCTGGCTATCGAAGAGCAGTATTACTTTCTGTGGGCGCCGGTGGTGCGCGTCCTGCGCGCACCGTGGCTGCTCGCCTGCACTCTCGGCAGTTTCCTCATCGCTGCGCCGCTCTTCCGGATGAGTCACTTTTCGTGGATCACGTCGACGCACACGCTCACGCATATCGACGGCATCGCCATGGGCAGCCTGCTCTCGCTGGGCCTTTACACGCTGCCGATCAGTCGGCGCGTCTGGCTCGCCATCGGCCTCATCGCCATGCCCCTTGGCTTCATCTCTGCCGGTACCATCGCCGGGGGCACAGCCTTTCTCGATACCGCGCTCACCACGCTCTTCGCAGGCGCAGTCCTGTCCTCGATTGCGTCCACCGGCGCACGCAATCCGATCAATGCAATCCTCAGCCGGGGCCCGCTCGCCTTTTACGGGCGCATCAGTTACGGCCTTTACATGACGCACATTATGGTCTTCATCTACTTCGGCTGGTTCGACGCCCGCATGGACCACTACGGTATGCCCGGCAGCATAGCCGTCGTCGTTTTTCGACTCGTCGCCACCACCCTGGTCGCCACGGCACTCTGGTACGGCTTTGAGTCCAGAATCCTTCGGCTCAAGCGGTTTTTTGAGAACAAATCCCGCCAAAACCCGTCAGGATAATTAGGTACATCCGCACATTCCCGGTCGAGGTCTCACGATGCACGTCGTCAAGTTGGCAGTCGCCCTGTTCGTCAGCGGTTTGGCAATCGCCGTCCAGGCACAATCAGCCGCTCCGACGGCAAGCTCCGGGCCGCAGTCCTCCGACAAGATCCAGCAAGAGACCATATTCAAGACCACAAGCTACTCCGTCCTGGTGGATGTGGTTGTCACCAACGAGAGCGTTGCGGTCCATGGCATTGATCCCAGGCAATTCCACATCTATGAGAACGGCCGCGAACAACCAATCAGCTTCTTTGACGAGCATAAGCCGGAGTCAGGCGCCGGGCCTACGGCGCAGAGGCATGCGCTGCCGCCGCATTACTACGACAATGTGCCGAACCACGCCCCGGGCAGTGCAGTCAACATTCTCCTGCTTGACGGCCTCAATACTCCGGTGGCCGATCAGGGGTATGTACGCAAGCAGATGATCGCGTACGTCAAAACCATCACGCCGGGAACAACACTGGCGATCTTCACGCTGGCATCGCGGCTGCGCATGGTGCAGGGATTTACCTCGAACATTGACGACCTTGTCAAAGCGCTCGACAGCACCAAGACCCAGCCTCAGAAATCGGTGGGGCTGGACACAAGCGCCGGCGACGCGTTCGACTCCGCAATTGGCAATCTCACAATGGTACGTGCGCCAGCAGACACAATCGCCTTGATCCAGGGGTTTCAATCAGATGTCGGCGCAATTCAGACGGACCGCCGCGTCCAGATCACCCTCGAGGCGATGCAGCAACTTGCGCGTTATCTCAGCGCTGTTCCTGGTCGCAAGAACCTGATCTGGTTTTCCGGTTCGTTCCCCATTGCTCTTGGCCCGGATCCTGGAAATCAATCCTTGCAGAACGTGCGGAGCTACGCAGAACAGGTCCGCGCAACCAGCGATCTGCTCTCGGCGGCGCGTGTCGCAGTCTACCCCGTCGATGCCAGGGGCATGATGACGCTGCCCGGCTTCGACAGCGCAAACAATGGCCTTAATTCTCCCAACCGCGGAGGAGGCTTCGCCAATATCAATTCCCGGGCCATGTCAGCCGATACCAACTCACACTTCAGCATGGAACAGATCGCCCGCGATACGGGCGGGAAGGCCTTCTTCAACACAAATGGCTTTCGAGCTGCGATTGCCAGTGCGATCCAAAACGGCGAGAGCTATTACACGATTGGCTATGTTCCGGAGTCGAAGAAATTCGATGGAGACTTCCGCAAAATCAAGGTGAAGCTCGACAACAGCAAGTACGATCTTGAATACCGTCCGGGATACTATGCCGATCCGCCAGACAAGCCGGGCTCGCTTTTATTCAACCAGGCAAGCCTGATGACCGCTGCCACGCTGCATGGCGGGCCGCTGTCGACGCAGGTTCTGTTCCAGACGCGCATATTGCCGGCGACTGATCCCGAGTTCAAGGAAGTCAACTTTCCAGCTGGTCCAGCCGGCGAATTGTCCGCATCGCTGAAGGGTCCCGCACATCGCTATATCGTTGACCTTGTCGTCGATCCGCACACGGTGATCTTCGACTCATCCGGGGACGGAACACGAACCGGTTCGATCGAATTTACGCTCGTCGCTTACGACCCCGACGGAAAGCGCTTGAACCTTATGGACCGCGCCACCAAGTTTTCGCTCAATTCCAGCCAGTACGCACAGCTCATGAAAACCGGAATTCCCGTTAGGATGGCTCTTGATCTTTCCGCCGAGGAGCAGTCACTTCGCATTGCCGTGCACGACATCCTTGGCGTACGCGTCGGCTCCCTGGAGATTCCGCTGACGGTCAGTGGCAACTAAACTCCGCGTCAATTCGAAGAGAACTTCCGCTCCGGGTGATTCGATAGTGCCGGGTCGCCCGGTTCTCGGGTCCCCTGAACCCCACTTCCAGGCATTCCAGCGCCGTCCCATTCTGTGATTCCGCATCTCAGCAGATTGTGACTCCAATCACCCCCGGCGTTAACACTTCGCTGCTAGGCTGAATTGGAACGGGAATCTTCCCCCAAGGTGCCCTCATGACCACCGCGACAAAAGAAATCAAACGGGCCGAGGCAAAAAGCGAAGGCCCTCTCAGTCCCGAGCAGTTGCAAAAGATGGACGCCTACTGGCGCGCCGCTAACTATCTCTCCGTCGGTCAGATCTATCTCAAAGACAATCCACTGCTTGAACGTCCCCTTACGCTCGACGACGTGAAGCCGCGTCTCCTTGGCCACTGGGGCACCACGCCCGGGCTCAACTTCCTTTACGTGCATTGGAACCGCCTGATCCGCGAACGCCACCTTGACATGATTTACGTCATCGGTCCCGGACACGGTGGACCCGGACTCGTCGCGAATACTTACCTAGAGGGCTCGTATTCCGAGATCTATCCGCACATCGAGCAGAATCGCGACGGCATCAAGCGCCTCTTCCGGCAGTTCAGCTGGCCCTATGGCATTCCAAGCCACGTTGCGCCGGAGACCCCGGGCTCCATCCACGAGGGCGGAGAACTCGGCTATTCCCTTGTGCACGCGTATGGCGCAGCCTTCGATAATCCCAACCTGATCGTTTCATGCGTGGTGGGTGACGGCGAAGCAGAAACCGGACCGCTGGCCACGAGCTGGCATTCAAACAAATTCATCAATCCGTCAACCGATGGCGCGGTACTGCCGATCCTTCACCTGAATGGCTACAAGATCGCAAATCCTACGGTCCTGGCGCGCATTCCTCATGCGGAACTTGAAGACCTGATGCGGGGCTATGGATACGAGCCATTCACCCTGGAAGGCCACGACCCTGCAACCATGCACCAGAAAGCTGCGGCGGTCTTCGACAAAATATTCGATCGCATCGCAGCTATCCAGAAAGCTGCGCGTGAAGGCGGATCGACGGATCGACCGGCATGGCCAATGCTGATCATGCGCACGCCCAAAGGCTGGACCGGCCCGAAGGAAGTCGATGGCAAGCCGGTGGAAGGCACTTGGCGCGCTCACCAGGTTCCGTTCGCTGAACTGCGCGAGAAGCCCGATCACCTGCGCCTGCTGGAAGACTGGATGCGCAGTTACAAGCCTGAAGAACTGTTCGACGAGAAAGGCGCGTTCCGGGAAGATCTGGCCGATATCGCGCCAAAGGGCCGGCTACGCATGGGCATGAATGCACATGCCAACGGCGGCCTGCTGTGGCAGCCGTTGAAAGTGCCGAGCTTCCGCAATTTTGCGGTGAAGGTCGACACGCCTGGAGCGACGACCGCAGAGTCCACCCGCGTGCTGGGCAAATTACTGCATGCGGTGATGGAAGCGAACAAGGACACGAAGAACTTCCGCGTCTTCGGGCCCGATGAAACAGCCTCAAACCGCCTGCAGGATGTAATCGTCGGAACCGGAAAAACCTGGGAGGCCGAGACGCTTCCGGTTGACGAAGACCTTTCGCGCACTGGCCGCGTCATGGAGATCCTGAGCGAACACATGTGCCAGGGTTGGCTCGAAGGCTACCTGCTCACGGGCCGTCACGGATTCTTCAACTGCTACGAAGCCTTCATCCACATCATCGATTCGATGGTGAATCAACATGCCAAGTGGCTGAAGGTGACGCGTCAGATTCCGTGGCGCAAGCCGATCGCATCGCTCAACTACCTGCTCAGTTCACTGGTGTGGCGGCAGGATCATAACGGCTTCTCGCACCAGGATCCGGGGTTCATCGATCACCTGGTGAACAAGAAGGCCGACGTGGTGCGCATCTATCTTCCACCCGATGCGAACACCCTGCTCTCCGTCGCCGACCACTGCCTGCGCAGCAAGAACTACATCAACCTGATCGTTGCCGGAAAGCAGCCTGCTCCGCAGTGGCTCACGATGGATGAAGCTGTCGCGCACTGCACCACGGGCTTGGGAATCTGGAAGTGGGCCTCGAACGACAACGGCGATCCCCATGTTGTGATCGCGAGTTGCGGCGACGTGCCGACGATGGAAGCGCTCGCCGCGGTGATGCTGCTTCGCACGCAGGCGCCCGACCTGCGCATTCGCTTTGTCAACGTAGTTGACCTGATGACGCTGCAGCCATCATCCGAGCACCCGCATGGGCTGTCGGACGAGGAATACGACCTCGTTTTCCCACCTAAGGTGCCGACGATTTTTGCTTTCCACGGATATCCATGGGGTATCCATCGGCTCACATACCGCAGGCATAATCACGACAACCTGCACGTGCGCGGCTACAAGGAAGAGGGCACAACGACCACTCCCTTTGACATGTGCGTGCTGAACAATATCGATCGATTCCAGCTCGCACTCGACGCCATTACGCGCGTTTCGCGGCTGGCAGCGCAGGTCGACGAGGCGCGTCAATGGTACTCCGAGGAGATACAGCGGCACCGGCTCTACGTTTCGGAAAATGGCGAAGATCTGCCCGAGATTCAGAACTGGAAGTGGCAGCCGGATAAAACACAATAGATCTTCATTGGAAGAAGTTCAGATTGAAAGCATGGGGTTCTTTTGAATGTCGTCTTTACCGATTTTGGTTTTGAACAGCGGTTCGTCTTCTATCAAATTTGCAATCTACGAAGCCGGCAATGGCCGGCGCACCAAACTTCATGAAGGTGCGGTCGACGGGATCGGCACCGATCTTGGCAAGTTCTGGATCAAGGATGCCGGCGGCAACAAGCTGGTGGATCAGACGCCTGCTCTACCGACCCGCGCCGTAGCCTTCAGCCTGGTCGCGGACGCGCTTCACTCAAAGGACTTCCCTGCCCCTGCAGCCATCGGTCACCGCATGGTCTGCGGTGGTCCGACGGTTCTTGAAAATCAGCTCATCACGCCGGCGCTGATCGACGAAATGGAGAAGTACACCGCGTTTGCGCCACTGCACACGCCGATCGCCGTGTACATCATGCGTGAGTCGCTGCGTCTGTTCCCCGGCGTGCCAAACTTTGTGTGCCTCGACTCTTATTTTCATCGCACAATGCCGGAAGTGGTAATGCACATGCCGATCCCGGAGGAGTACTCGGCGATGGGTGTGCGGCGTTTTGGAGCACACGGAATCTCTTACGAGTCGATTGTTTACCAGTTGCAGCCGAACGTTCCGGAGAAGCTGATTGCGGCGCACCTGGGCAACGGCGCTTCGATCTCCGCCATTCGCAATGGCGTCTGCCTGGATACCTCGATGGGCCTCACACCGACCGGCGGCATCATCAGTGGAACCCGCACCGGCGACATCGACCCCGGCGTGCTGTTGTTCATCCTCCGCAAAATTGCGGAGACTACCAGCGACGCAAGCGAGGCCGCGGACAAGCTGGAGGCCGTTGCGAGCAAGAAGGCTGGCCTGCTAGGCGTCAGCGATTTGTCCAATGACATGCGCGATCTGCGCGAGGCTATCAGCAAAGGCAACGCAAAGGCGCGACTGGCCGTGGACAAATTCGTCTGGACGATCCAGAAGTGGATTGGCGGCTATATTGCAGAGCTGGGCGGACTCGACATGCTCGTGTTTACCGGGGGCATCGGCGAAAACGACATCGCATGCCGCGCCGAAGTCTGTGCGGGGTTGGGAGCGCTGGGCATCGTAATCGATCCGGAACGGAACAACGTGCGCGGCGAAGCGGTGATTTCGGCCGACACTTCGCGCGTCCAGGTTCGCGTGATCCCGCCTGCCGAAGACCTGATGATTGTGAATCATGTCGTGCGCCTGCTGGGTGACTGACGCTTACCGCAAAAGCCGGCATCCAACCCACACGGAATGGCCGTTGTTCTAAACTGATAAATGAACGCGAACTGAGCTTTCATGCATACTGTCGCAACTCCGATTCGCCTTAAACCCCCGCCGTCGAAGGCTCTTCGCAGCTTTGCGTGGGGAGTGCTCGCCTATTTCGTCGCCGTTATCCTGTGGGGTGCGGTGGTGCGGGCCACAGGCGCGGGCGCGGGCTGCGGCAATCACTGGCCCTTGTGCAACGGAACGGTAATGCAATATTCCGCCAGCGCGAACACGATCATCGAATTCACGCACCGCATCACCAGCGGACTGTCGTTCTTCTCTGCGGTGGCCCTGCTCGTATGGACCTTTGCTGCAACCATGCGTGGGCATTTGGCCCGCAGGGCGTCGGTGGCGGCGGTCGGGTTCACGCTCATTGAGGCGATCTTGGGCGCCATGCTGGTCAAGCTAGGTCTGACTGCACAGAGCCAGTCGCCGCTGCGGCCCTGGTATCTCGCGCTCCATCTCACCAACACGCTCCTGCTGCTGGCCGCGCTCACGCTCACCGCACACCTGCTGAGCCGCAAACGCGGATACATGCGCGGCGAAATTCGCTTGGTTGCTCCATCTGGCGCAATCGCCGGGATCCTGGTTGTGCTCGGCGTGGGAGTGACAGGATCGCTAGCTGCGCTTGGGGACACGCTCTTCCCGGCAACGTCGCTTGGATCCGCGCTGGCCGCAGATTTTTCTTCAACAAGCGGTTGGCTCGTGCGCTGGAGATGGACGCACCCAACGATCGCGTTTCTGGCGAGCATTTTCCTGATCTGGATCCTAGTGCGCGCAGCCCAGCGGACTACCGAATGGGACAATCGCGGATTGTCGGCGCTGGTATTGATCCTGCTTGCCGCTCAGTACGTTCTGGGCGTACTCGATGTAGTGCTGCTGGCCCCGGTGTGGCTGCAGGTCGCGCATCTCTTAGGTGCTGATATTTTGTGGGCCGCGCTTGTCGTGCTCACCGCGCGATTAACACTGCAGCCGATAGGTACAAAAGCGGCGGAGTAACTCAGGAATCTGCTATTACTCCCTGTTCCCTAATCCCTCATCCCTGCCTTATCTCACCAGCACTCCAGCCGCTGGATAGACGATTCCGTTTACAGTCGCATTGATCACAGGCAGTTCCGGCGTCGCCGTCAGCCACTCAATCTCCTCACCGCGCAGAATGACCGTATCTTCCGCCTTCCCGCCGCGAATACTCGGATTCCATGCGAAGGCCTGGTGATTGACGACGGTCTGCTTCCCGTCGGGCGTTGCAACCCACTCGCGCTCGCCATAACCGGTAGGCCCACCCTGGTGATGAAACCGCTCTTCGCCGGGAAATCCTTCGGCAGCATACGCAGCCTGTGCCGCGCGGAACAGCTCAGCCGAAGTCGCGCCGACCCTCGTCGCATCCAACAATGCCGCATTCACCTGTGCAGACGATCTAAATCTCGCACCAAGCTCTGCCGGAAGTTCGCCGAAATGTACGAAGCGCGTAATCGAAATCGCCAGGCCCCACTTGCGCGAGCAGAGGTTGAGCATCCCGAATTTCTTTAGCCGCGCACCCCGCGCCACCGCGTGCTTGTATTTGTAGATGCGGTCGTCCGCAGCAAAGAGATAGACCGACGGCATAATGCCGCGCCGCAGAAGATTCGCCGCCGTAAGCGCTTCGAGATCGTATTCACTCAAGCCGGGTTCGACCTCTTGGAGCGACACAACGGTTGCGTCGGCCGTCTGCGCTCCCAGCCAGCGGTAGCGCGCAATTTCGCTCTCGTTCAAGGACTGGCGCAGCGGATAAAGATTAACCGGTATCAGCCCGGGACCCGCAGTGTCAGAGCCGAGATGGGCGCCGGCCAATCGCTGCGCCGTCTCAAACGTACTGTCGGCAAACCAGGGAAACACCACAGGCTCGAAGTCGAGCGCGCAAAATTCTTCGTCCTGCAGGCGGGGCGCTTCGTTCTCGGTGGTGAAGTAGTAACGCTTGCCCTCCGCCGTCACCAGCAGCGAAGCCACTCCGGTTTCGCCCGGCGTCAATACGCGAACCTCCGCCGCACCGCCCGTCAGCCAGGCAATGTTTTCGTGCCGGCGAAGAAGCACGCCTTCGAGTTCCTGCGCACGAAGCCAAGTGACAAGCTTGTCATGCTTCGCATTCAATTCCTCGTTCCACGCTGCTTCGGTTACGATTGTGGTCCCATTTACTACCAGGTCTTTATTGATCCGCTTGGTCATGCTTGCCGTATCCATAAAATCTCCTCAAACAAATTTGGACGGCGACGCAGCAGTCGACGCCCGCCTTTGCACGCAAATGAATCAGTCCTCGAGTTGCGGGTGATAGTGGCTTTCCCATCCAAGGTAGCGGGCAGCCTCGTGCACCGATTTCGACACGTCGCTGAAGTTTGCGGCAACATGGTGTTCGAATCCCTCGCGGCAAATGAACTTCAGCAGCTTCTGCAATTGCGGAATCTCCGCTACGCCGGCGCCGCCAAAGGTCTCGAGCGGATCATCTGTGAAGCGGCCTGCGCCGGTATATCCGCGCACGATGCCGCGGCGATCGTCGGTGGAGTAGCGCGCAAAGCTCATCCCGCCCGCCTTCACGCGTCCCACGCAGGTGCCAAAGGTGTTCAGTTTGCCCACCGTGCCGGCGATGATCTCCTGGTAGTCCATCTTGACCTCTTTGAAGAAGTGCTTAGGCAGGTTGGAGCAGTGGAAGCACACGCACTTGTCAGGATGGCTGCCGTAGTTGTTGTTCCAATCGAGCAACGCCGAGGGTGTCCCGGAGGCCAAGGCAAGCATGTACATGCTCAAGGTGCCGGGCACATCCGTTTCGCAAGCTGAGGGGAGGAGGTTGTCGCTCATCATGCTCATAATCGTGCAGGGCACGACGCCGAAAAACTCTTCCATCGATGTCCAACATTGCACCGCGCTGATCGTAACCGGAGCGGTCTTCATCCAGCCGTCAATCACCGCTCCGAGTTTTGCCATCTTCAGCAGCGATTCTTCAGGGATGCCCGACGTTGTTACATACTTCTTGATCGCAGCCAGCTTGCCCTGCGCCGCGTCGTCGTTGTCCTTCATGCGATTGATGCGGCCGAAGATCTCTGACAGATCAATCGTCTCAATCGTAATGCCGTTGGTTTCGAAGATGCGCTCGGAGTAGCGGACCGTGTTGAATGCCGTAGGACGCGCGCCGATAGCGCCGATCCGCAGATTCTTGAGGCCCTTTACGATACGGCAGACGGCCGAGAACCATTCGAGGTCAGCCTTGAACTCCGCCGATGTAAGCGCTTCGGTATGCAGCGTCGTCAGCGAGTAGTTGATGCCGTACTGCATCATGTTGTTGCAGGCGGACATCTTGCCGCAGAAGCTGTCGCGCCGCGTGGCAATCGTCATGGCTTCGGAGCGGTCAGGTGTGGCCTGCACCAGCACCGGAACCTTCAGCCCCGAAAGACGAATCGCATCAACAATGCCGCGCTCTTCGCCGAAATTCGGAAGCGTCAAGATAATGCCGTCGATCTCTTCGGCATGCTTCTTGAACAGCTCGGCGCAGTGTTGTGCCTCTGTGTAGGTTTCCACCGCACCGTATTTTGATTGCTCCGGGCCAAGGACAATTGCGCGCGCGCCTGCTGCCTCGAGTACTGAGATGATTTCTTCGCGCCCTGTTTTGGCAAGGTGATCAGGAAAGAATCCGCGATTGCCGACGATTACGCCGAATGTCATTTTTCGTTGTGCTTCCATTTTCTTTTACTCCTTGAAGTGACACAGTGAAACGTTACCCGTTGCGGCCCGGACGAAAGCGCAGGCTGTAAAACAGGCCGAGAATCAGCATGAGCGCGCCCCACCAGACTGAGGCGTGGTAGTTAGGGACTGCCATGGTTCCGGTACTTAGCTCGTAGAGGCCGTAACCGAGAATCAGCGCGCCGTAAACGGTGAGCAAGACGCCGATGAAGAACCAGATCGGGATGGCTGTCGAGTGCATAAGTTCTCCTTACCAGAAGTAGATGTTGAGGGCGAGGAAGATAACGATGGCGATCGCCGTCCAGAACCATTCGTTCTTGTACAAGGGAACCGGCTCCTCGATGGGCAGCGGCGTCGCGCCATAGACCACTCCGGCCAGCTCGGCAAGGGGTCGCGGCTTGCTTAACAGGCTGACAATCACGTTGACGCCGACCGCTGTGCTAACGGACCAGAGGGCGCGGTACATGTTCTCGGCCATGTTTTTCGCGTCAGGCGAAAGAGCCACATAACGAAGCGCCGGTGGGTAGAAATACACCCACGCCCAGAGCCCGATGGAGGTGAGAGTTCCCATAAGCAGGCCCCAAAATCCGCCGGCCTTAGTGGCCCGCTTCCAGAACATGCCCAGCAGCACCACGCCCAGCAGCGGCGAGATGAAGAAGCTGAAGAGCGCCTGCACGTAATCCATGATGCCGGCAGCATGCATGACGAGGTACGCTGCGCCGATGGAGATGACCACGCCGACAATGGTCACGATGCGGCCGACGAGAACATAGTGCTCGTCCCTGGCATGCTTGACGATGTGCGGCTGGTAGATGTCGTAGGTGAAGATGGCGGTGAAGGCGCTCACGTTGCCTGCCATACCGCTCATGAATCCGGCGATGAGTGCGGTGATTCCGAGCCCGAGCAAGCCTGGTCCCAGATAGCGCACCATCATCAGCGGCAGCACTTCGTTATAGCTATGCAGGCCCGCGCCAGGGTGCGCGGCGACCACGTTTTCGCCGACCAGATGCATCAGGCTTCCGTCGGCGTTCTGCAGAACCACAAGACCGAGCAGGCCAGGAAGGATGACGATGAATGGCACCGCCATCTTGAAGAACGACCCGATCACCGGAGCCAGCCGCGCGGAACGCAGGCTGTTGGCGGCGAGTACGCGCTGGACAACGAGAAAGTCGGTAGTCCAGTAGCCGAAGCTGATGGCAAATCCGAGGCCAAATAGTATGCCGGTCCAGTGGATACCCATCGGATTATCGGCAAAGTGGCCCATACTTCGCCACATGTGTGTGTAGTCGCCTGGAGCCGTTGCGCCGGTCGCGATGTTGTGCGCGAGTTTGGCCTTGAATCCGTTCCAGCCTCCGGCTTCAACCAGCCCGAGGATAGGAACCAGCATTGCGCCGCCCCAGATGAGCACGAACTGGAGGACTTCGTTGAAGATGGCCGAGCGCAGTCCGCCAAGCGCGACATACGCGGCAACCGCGAGGGAGGAAACAATGATTGAGAAGTTCAGATCCCAGCCGAGAACGATCTTCATCACTTCCGCCATGGCGAACATGTTCACGCCGCTCATGAGAACAGTCATGAATGCGAAAGAGACTGCGGCCACGGTGCTGGATCCCTGTCCGTAGCGAAGCTTCAGGTAACCGGGGACGGAGTGAGTTTTGCAGACGTAGTAGAAGGGCATCATGATCATGCCGAGAAAGAGCATGGCGGGGATGGCGCCGACCCAATACCAGTGTGCGGCCAGGATTCCGTATTGGTAGGAGGAGCCTGCCCAGCCCATCAGTTCCAGCGAGCCGAGATTGGCAGATACGAAACTCAAGCCAGCGATCCACGCCGTCATCTCGCGGCCGGCCATGAAGAATTCTTCGCTGGTGTTGGCCTGGCCTTTCAGGTAGAAGCCGATCCAGATCACCATCACGAAGTAGATCGCGATAATGGCGATATCGAGCCAACTCAAATGTGCGAGCGATGGTGCGGCAAGGGCGACAAGCGCCGCGGGAGAAGGGGGCATTCCAACGGCCGTTAAACCTGGAATTGAAGCGAGCATTGAATCACCTGCAATCGGGTGAATACATCCAGTTGCGACGCGGACGTTCGCCCATAAGTAAATGGGTTTACTCCAATAGTTGTCAAGCTCTCATACAAAACAATCGTGGCTCGTAATTCGCGGCGCAGAACCCCCCGAGGAATTCGAGCCGTTGCAAAGGGGTACGTTTTCCGGCACGGAGTCTACCACAGTTGGCCGTAAGCACAACACGTACGGATGGTTGACAAATTCGCTACCCAGGCGCGCGCGCCGCTCGAAGGAATGCCGTCGTCTTGTTTTCGCCGCCCGGGAATAACAGCGCATATCCAAAGGGCGTGGATTCGACTACCTCTTCAGGGCGGTCATAGTGCCCCGGAATCCTGGCTGAAACCCCGAGATCGGCGCCGTGCATCACCAGAAATTCCGCGATGGGCAAACCGAAATCAAAGAACTGCGAAACCGCGTGGAAGAGTGGTGTCTGTCCTCCTGCACCAGCTTCGTCGATCTCAGCGCACGCGTCGACAACCGCGCCGCGACTCAGAAGCAGCTGGGCCGCCTCGACATTTCCATATTCCGCTGCGACGTGCAGAAGTGTGCCCCCGCGAAGCGTCAGGCTGCGATTTCCCGTGCTTCCGAAATCGAGCTCACCGAATCGGCGACTCACCAACCCAGGATCGGCATCGAGAAGTTCGCCCAGCCGATCGATGCGTCCGCGCAGAATCTCGAGGACTGCGGGAATGTTGCGTCTCGCCGGACAGCCGGCGGCGAGCAGAGTATCGATGCATCGGGCGAGCCTTTCTGACCGTGAATACGTGCCAATCACATAGTCCAGTGCTGTGTCCGGATATTTTCGCCCAGCTCTCGCACAATCGGGATTGGCGCCATGGTCGATCAGCCATCGCAGCGATTCCGGCGCGAGCGTTTCGCATGGCGCGAAAATGATTGGGAAGAAACCTCCCCACTCAGCGTTCACGTCCGCACCGTTGCGAAAGAGCAGTTCCATCATCGGAATGCGATCATCCCGGAGCGCCGCGCGCATCAGCGGACCGTCGCTCCCCTGGTGGATGTCCGACCCGTTGTCGATCATCCATTGCGCCATTGCGAGTCTGACTGGAGTTGGTGGTTCCCAGGGGACGCGGCATTCCGCTACCCAGGTGAGCGGCCCATTCTTGCCGTAGCCGATTGGAGCGCGATGCAGCGCGGTGTTCCGCTTCATCATATGTTTCACGCGATCGAGATCATTGGCATCGATCGCCTGCTTCAACTCGTTCACTTCTAACCCCAGGTTCTTCTCGTCGACATGCGCTTTCAGACGGGGCCAGCTTGAGAAGCCGTACATGCGTGCAACCTTCAGTTGCGACTCGCTGAGCGACGCGGCTTTGCCAGCCTTGAGAAGTGCTTTTGCCTGGTCCTTGAGGTGGCGAAGATTGGGACGTTCCGGAAGTAGATGAGGAGAATCGGCGGACATGCAGCCTCCTTTCATTGTTGCGCCCGATGTCCGCGGTGCGGGCTGAAAGAAGGTGTGTGGAATTGGGTAAATCGGGTGGGCTTAAAGCCCTTTCCGCGGACCGGATGCGTCCCTGGCGCTGACCGCAGGTTAGCAGAATTTACCTCGGTCTCGCACCATCAAATTCGACCTGCAGAACCGCATTTCCTTCTTGTTTTTGCTGGCCCGGAGCGATACCTTGAGTTATGGGACTGTCATTCCCCTTCCTTTCATCCTCTTTCCTCCGGTCTTGTCTTTCGCCGCGTTCGCGGCGGTGGTCTGTCCAACTCCATTCCCAACCTAAGGAGTCCTGCCGATGTACCCGACCGTCGATCCTTTAGCTCCTAGTGGAATTTCGCGCCGCAGCTTCTTCCGTTTCGCCGCCGGAGCCTCCGCGCTGGCCAGCCTGCCCATCGTCACCGAGGCGCATCTCGCCTACGCCGACCGCCCCAAATTTGCCGACCCGAACAAGGGCATCCACATCGATGCCAACGAGAACCCGATGGGCCCCTCGGAAGGTGCGCGCCAGGCCATCGTCAACATCGTTCCACGGGGCGGCCGCTACCTCTTCAACGGTGAAGCAGAATTGGTTGAAATCTTCGCCAAGCAGGAAGGGCTGAGCGTCGAGTCGATTGCTCCCTTTGCCGGTTCGAGCGAGCCGCTGCACTACACGGTGCTCGCGTTCACCAGCAAGGACAGGCCGCTGGTGGTCGCCGATCCCGGCTACGAAGCGCCCATGTGGGCAGCCAAGGTAAGTGGCGCACAGATTCTCAAGGTGCCGCTGGCCGATCCCAAGGGCGAAGCCAAGCACGACGTCAGGGCCATGCTGGCCGCCGCTTCGAACGCAGGCGTGATCTACATCTGCAATCCCAATAATCCCACCGGCACCTGCACCCCGCGCAGCGATATCGAATACGTCGTGGCCAATGCCCCCAAGGACGCGGTGGTGCTGATCGACGAGGCCTACATCCATCTCTGCGACGCACCGCGCTCGCTCGACTTCGTGAAGGAAGGCAAGAACGTCATCGTTCTCCGCACCTTCTCGAAGCTGTATGGCATGGCCGGCATTCGCATGGGATTCGCCGTCGGCCGTCCCGATCTGCTGGCGAAGATCACTGCGTTCGGGGGAATGAATGCGCTGCCCGTTACCGCTGTTGCCGCGGCCAAGGCCAGCCTGCTCGATGCCGACCTTGTCCCGACACGCAAAAAGATCGTTGCCGACACGCGCGTTGAGACTATCGCATGGCTCAAGAGTCAGGGCTTTGCGACCACGCCGTCCGAAAGCAATTGCTTTATGCTCGATGTTCGCAAGCCCGGCAAGGAAGTTCAGGCCGCGCTGGCAGCGAAGGACATGTATGTGGGACGTATCTGGCCCGCATGGCCCAACAGCCTCCGCATCACCGTCGGCACACCCGACGAGATGGCGGCCTTCCGCAAGGACTTCACCGCCGTGATGGGCAGCAACACTGCCGGGCTCGCCCCGCCCGAGTTGCCGCGGCGTTTGCAACGGACGCCCTTCACGCACCTGTCGTAACACAGTTTTCAGTCGTCAGTTTTCAGTTCTTAGGTTGAAAGCCCCGTCTTCGGACGGGGCTTTTTGCTGGAAGTGGAGAGAACGGCGAGGCTCTGCAAGAATGCCGGTCGCTTGAAGGCGACCGGCATCCGGTTGATTGAATCGGACCGCAGATTCAGTTCACTGGAGTTTCCATTAGAACAGTATCTTCATCGCCAGCTGAACGTTGAAGGGTTCCCCAGGACCAATGCCCGGCGAGAAGTTGCCGGAACCGATCGTCGATCCCGTCCTGCCAAAGCTGCCGCCGCCGAAGTAGTCGTTGCAGAGCTGCGTGCAGGCGGGGCTGGCGAGGTTTACGCGGTTGAACAGGTTGAACATTTCAGCACGGAACTGCACGTTCACCGGGAAGTCATTAATCGGAATCTTCGTATTCTTGATTACCGAAAGATCCACATCGGAATATCCCGGTCCATAGATACTGTTGCGGGCTTCTGTTCCCCAGGTGTTTGCCGGCGGTTCAACGTATGCATTCGGGTTGAACCACTGAACAAATTTGCTTCCGTTCGCGGTTTGAATGCTATGGCTGATTCCCGCAAACGGATTCGACACCCGGTTAACGCGCTGCGTGAATTCGTCGGTGCCGCTGGTGTCATCGCCGTTAAAGACAGTGATGGGCTGGCCGCCGTTGAATGCGAATGCCGTGTTGAGCTCCCATCCTCCTGTCAGCAGCTTCATCGCTGGTGCCGATGGGATCAAGTAGTTCACGTATCCCTTGAAACCATTGCGCGTATCGAAATCAGAGTTGCCGTAATCGCCCTTGAAGTTGTAGCTGTCCTGCGGCAGCGCACCGCGATATTGCGTCACTTCGTCGAGGTTATGTCCCCATGTATATGAGGTCTGAGCAATCACGCCATGCCAGCTCGAGGTGCGGAACACAGCCTGAAGCGAGTTGTAGTTCGACGTGCCAATGCTCTCGATCTGGTTGATGTCAGAGTAGAGGTTTCCTCCGAATGCGCCGTCGCTGCCTGTGTAGGCACCGGGAGCTCCGCCGAGATGAGGCTGGTTGATATTCAGAAGGCTCAGAAGCTTGCGACCTTCACTGCCGACATATCCGAGCTGGAAGAAGGCCTTGCCGACCTGCCGCTCGATCTGCAGGTTGAAGTTAACGTTGTACGGTGAGCGGAAGTTCTTGTCGACGCTGAAAACTCCGCAGGGATTCGCTGCGCACGAGAGCGTCTCAGTCTGAATGATTTCCTGGCCGGGGACAATGAGAACGGGGCTTCCCGTACTTGCTGCGGTGGTAAGGGTGAATACCGGATTGCTGCCGCCGGGATTTCCTTCGAGTCCGTTCGGTGCCGAGTTGCCTGGACGATTATCCAGGAACGGGTTCGCATTCGGCGTATCGAAGAAGATTCCGGCGCCACCACGGATCACAGTTGTCGGTGAATTTGCCGGCTTGTAGCTGAAGCCGATGCGCGGGCTGAAGCTGGTGTGATCGGGCTCGAAGATACTGCTAATGTCCGTGCCCTGGAAGGCGATGCCACTAGTAGTCAGTCCCGGTCTGAAGACAGAGAGATCCTTCTTGCTGTCATGCATCGGCTGCATGTAGTCGTAGCGAATGCCAAAGTTGAAATTCAGGCTCTGGGTTGCCTGAAAGCTGTCCTGGGCGAATATATCGTAGCCGGACGAAAATACTGTGCGCTCCGGATTTCCAACAGCGATGGAAGCTTTGGTCAGGTAGCCGGCGAGAAAATCAGCAAGCGACGCAACGTCCTGATCATCTGTATTCCAAGCTGTCGAGCCGTCGCCATTCGGTCCTTGCCCGCCGAGGAACTGATAGTTGCCGATAGCGTGGCGGTGGTAGAACTCATCCACCTGGGCACGACGAAATTCGCCGCCGATACGAAGCTGATGTTTACCCTTGACGATGTTGAACGCTTCGTCAATCACTCCCGTCACGTCCTGACGGCCTTCGGGAGGCGTGTTGCCTGTTGTTTCAAAATCGTTGCCGATCTGAATATTCGGCGCATTCGGGAACGGCGCACCGGTGATGAAACCGGCATCGGTCACGCTTGTGAAGTTCGTGTTTGCATCGGAGAAGGTCTGATTGAAATAGTTCACTGCGGCCGTGACGCTGTTGCTGATCGAAGGCGAGATCACCCAGTTGTGACCGGCCGAGAAATTGTAGACGTGAAGCGGGCCGATTTCGAAGAAGTAGGGATTGATGTCGGTCGTTCCCACCGGCGCCGTCTGATTGCCCTGACCCATGAAAGCGCGCGCGTAGATGCTGTGCTTTGCGTTGAAGGTGTGATCGATTTTGGCAACGCCGTTGTAGCTATATCCGAATTCGGGCGCCGCCGACTGGAAGAAGCCTGGTGTTGTTCCGGTCAGCAGGTTCGCGGGCCACAAAATCGAGAGCAGTTTCTGGGTGGCCGCATCAACCGGGACATCCGCATCGTTCAGCAATTGCAGGGCTGCTGTCTGGTAATAGGCATTCGGCTCAAGACCCGAGTTGCCGGTTGCAATGTTGAACTTCTGCTTCTCGAAATTGGTAAACCAGAATGTGTGATCCTTGTAGAAAGGACCGCCAAGTGAAGCGCCCCACTGCACATTCTCAAGAGGCAAATCGCCAAGCGTATTGAAGGGGTTGGTCTTAGCTAGGGCTTGGTTTCTTTCGTAGTAATAAATGGAGCCATGCAGGGTGTTGGTACCGGACTTGGTGACCAGGTTCACGCTTCCGCCAGGATTTCGTCCGACTTCGGCAGAAGACTGAGTCTGCAGGCTGAATTCTTCAATGGAATCGATGGGCAACGTAACACCGGCGATGTTTTCAACGCCGCCCTGGTTGACGGCAGGAATGTTATGCCACCAATCGTTGTTGTCGGCGCCATCGATCTGCCAATTCACTTGATTTCCGCGCGTACCATTGACGGAGCCGAAGCCGCCCAATGCGTATCCGGCAAAGCCCGGCGCCAGGCCGATCATTTGGGTGAAGTCGCGGCCGTTCAAAGGAATGTCCTGAACCGTCGTCTCCGGAATATCGGTCGTCTGCGTGGCCGAAGTGGTATCGAGCGCAAGGCCCGATGCAGATACCTCGACGGTTTCGCCGGTAGCCTGCACCGAAAGCTTCACAGGCAGCGTGTAGATTACGCCCGCTGTCACCGGCACGTTCTTGATCACAGATTCCCTGAAGCCGGAGCCATATATCTTGACGGTGTAGGCGCCGAGCGGCATGTCCTGAAAACTGTACTCTCCGGCGCTGGAGGTCACGGTCTTATGGGCTACGCCTGTAGCAGCATCCGTGGCTTCGACCGCTGCGCCTGCGACAACCGCACCGGACTGATCCGTCACGGTTCCGTTGATTCCGCCGCGGAACGTCTGGGCAAAGCTGCTGACTGGCAAGGCGACCACGAGAGCAACCGCCATCAGAATTGCGCTGAGTACACGCCGGGTATGTCGATGAACCATTTGCATCGGACCTCCAGAAGCTTCAGTGAATTGTTGGTCTGCGCCCTTGAAAAGTGCGACCGCCTTATAAGGCGAACAGGGCGTCAAAATGCCCGCAATGCGGCCTATTTTTTCTTGGGATGTTTAGAAGGATGGAAAGTATGGAGTTGGGGTTCCATTCCCAACAATAGATTGCAAACAAATAAGGAAGCAATAAGGAAACCCGATAAATCCTTAGCTTTTTCACGCCTCGATGGCTCGGTTGCCTCCTTCTTTCCAATGCTGAAAAGACGAGCGTCTTAAGCAGAGACGAGGCTTGCATGTGACTTTAATGCGCAGTTTACGTGATTCAACTCACCTGATCCCGTGCGCCCGGGCACATCCTGCCGACGTCTTCGGTGCGACGCTTTCGCGTATAAGGTGTGTGCCATGGCGGAAGCCAGACTCAGCCGATGGGCTCATTCATCCGTAATTCTGGTCGCAACGGATCTCAGCGACCTGGACCGGCTCATTCCATTTGCGCTGCAACAAGCTCACCAGTCGAATGCGCGCATCATCCTGTTTCACGTTCTCGGCCCCGGGGCTGGAATCGCGGCCGACGCCGCAGGCATGCCCTATTACGATCCGGCCAGTGCCATCGATTTTGCGATCAGGGCGATAGAGCCCTGGAGGATGAAAGCGCGCGGGCAGGAGATTGCCTGCGATGCCATCGTTCGCGAAGGCGCGCCCGCACAGCAGATCATCGCAGCAGCGCGCCAGTTCAGCGCCCATCGCTTATTTCTCGGGACCAGGAGCCGGAGCAAGGTCAGCAAGCTCCTCCTCGGCTCCGTTGCGGAACAAGTGCTGCGCTCGGTAAATCTCCCGGTCATTACCGTGGGACCCGAGGCTCATCTCGAGGTGAGCGACAACGCCCGGCAAAGGGTCGTTTTGCACGCCACCACGTTAAGAGAGACCTCAAGCCCGAGCGCAGCGCTTGCCTGCCAGATCGCGACAAACCGCAGAGCGAAACTGGTTCTGCTTCACGTGTTGCCTCCCATCGATGAAATGCAGCGCGAGCATCTGCCTACGGGACTGGACTCGACAGCAATGCGCGAGTTGCGCATTCTCGCAGCAGAGATCGGCGCCACTGATTCTTGCTGCGTCGAGGTCGATGCGCGCGTAGCGCACGGTCACCCCGCGATCGAGATTCTCGCAGCTTCAGTGGATCTCGGAGCCGATCTCATTGTGCTTGGATCTACGCATCGCTCGGCGTTCCACAACCTCACCCACGATCGTACGGTCTACCGCATACTGGCGCATGCCCGCTGCCCGGTGCTCACTCTCCGCGACGAAGAAGAAGTGCTCGCCCCGCTTCCGCCTGAACACGACAAGATCAGCCTCTAAATCGGCAGCCTTCCAACAATGTCATTCCACACGAAGCGAGTTGATCGGATTTACGTGTGCTGCCTTGAGTGCGGGAACGAGACTGGTCAACAGCGTCACAATGCCCAGCAGCAGGGCCGACGCGGCGAGCGTCATTGGATCCGAAGGCTTCAGTCCGAAAAGCATGCTGCTGGCTTCGCGGCCTGCCAGCAGTGCCAGCGCGGTTCCCGCTCCCAGCCCGATGAGCAACATGACAGCAGCGTCACGCAACAACGTGCCGATTACGCGTCCCCGGCTTGCTCCGAGCGCGATGCGGATGCCGATCTCGCTGCGCCGCTGCGCAAGGAAATACGACAGAACGCCGTACAAACCCACCACAACCAGCAAAGCGGCAAGCACACCAAAAAATCCTGAAAGCATCGCCAGCATACGGTCGCCTACGAGGTTGTCGCGAATTCCCTGTTCGAAATCGTGGAATTGCATGATCGTCCCCGGATGCTTCTCTTCGAACATGTGCCGCACCGTCTCTACAGCCGCCGCTCGATCGCGCGCCGCAAACATGATGGCCATGCCCGGTCCCTGCGCCTCCACGGGAAACTGGTCGATGGGCACGAAGGCCATCGGCGGCGTCTCATCGCGAATGTCGTTGTATTTACTGTCGGGAATCGTCCCGATGATCTCGTATGTGCGATCGGGATACTGGGGCTCAGGCCGGACGTGCACATGCTGGCCGATAGGAGAGGGCGTGCGAATATATTTCCGAATAAAGATATGGTTCACGATCAGGACCAGGGGAGCGCCGCTGGTGTCGTGCTCGGTAAAGCCGCGTCCCGTCAGAAGCGGAATGTCCATCGTCGCAAAGTAGCTCGGACTCACGTAGGTGAACTTGCTCGATCCATCCAGCGCCCCCACATCCACGTGGTGGCTCCAGCTGCCCCCGGACAACGGAACATTTGTAGTAGCCGCAGCATTTTCGATACCCGGCAGAGTGCGTACGTCATCAACGAGCTGCCGCTTGTAGGCCGCGAGATTTTCCGGCTTGATCTTCGCCATGGGAAAGCCGAAATATCCAAAACTCATTCCGCTCTCCCGGATGCCCGCGTTAAAGGCCATCAGGTTCCGATAGCTACGGACAAACAGCAGTGCTCCCACTAGCAGCACCATTGACACAGCCACCTGCGCGATCACCATCGCGCGCTGCACCGTGAAGCGTTCGCGGTTGCCGACAACTCCCCGTTCGCCGGATTTCATCGAGGCGATCGGCTCTGCGTTTGCGTTGCGCATGGCTGGAAACGTTCCACACAGGACGCAGGTCGCGATCGAAACCGCCGCGGCAAACAGCAACACGCGCCAGTCCGGTGCAATCGTCAGATGAATCGAGTTCTGGCTCGTATTCAGGGCAGTCACCAGCGCCCTGCTTAGCGGTTGTGCGAGGGCAACGCCCAATGTTGCGCCAATCGCTGCAAGCAATGCGCTCTCCAGCAGAATCTGTCGCAGCAAGCGGCCGCGTGAGGCGCCGAGTGCCATGCGAATGGCCATTTCGCGCTGCCTGACGCTTGCCCGCGCCAGCATCAGGTTGGCCAGATTCGCACACGCTATCAGCAGGACCAGTCCGGTTATGCCCAACAGAAGTTCCAGCGAAGAGTTGTACTGGTCTCGCAAGTAGCTCACCCCTGCTCCCGCTGGATACGCTGCGAGGCGGAATGCCTTGAAGGTCTTGATGCTGTCTGGGCTGTACCCTTCGGGCGCGGTGCTTTCGAAAAGTCCCGGACTCATCGCATTGAAGTATGCGGTTGTTTTTTGCAGACTCCACTCCGGCTTGAGCCGCCCCATCACTGTAAACGCGAACACCTCGCGACGCGGATTGGGAGGCGTGCACGTTGGATACGCAAGATCATACCGGTCGCCCACCACCAGTCCGAAAAAGGACGGCGGTGTCACCCCGAGCACCTGCACTGTTTTTCCATCTACCATTAACGTGGAGTTGGATGTGATCGGTGTTCCGCCCATCTCCGATTTCCAGAAGCCGTAGCTCGCGACCACTTTCGTCAGGCCGCATCCGGCCTCATCCTGCGGCCCGATCAACCGCCCCTGCCATGGAGCAACACCCAGAACGTTGAAGAAGTTCCCGCTGACTTCGAGCCCATACACGTGGCGCGGATCGCTCGGCTTTCCCATCAGCATGTCGTCCGTACGAAAGGCAAAAATCCCCGCAAAAGGCTCGTGATGGTCCTTCACCTCCTGCCACATGGGCACCGTGAAGTTTCCAAGCAGGCCGTTGTTGATTCCAAATCCGCCGTTGCCTCCCGCGATTTTCACCTCGGCCAGTTCGCCGGGATTGCGCACAGGCAACGTACGCATCCGCACCGCATCCAGCAACTCGAAGATCGCGGTGTTTGCTCCAATGCCGAGAGCCAGCGTCGCGACAACCACAAGCGCGAAGCCTGGACTCTTCACAAACCCGCGCAGCGCGGTGCGCACATCGCGGCCCAGGCTCTCCAGGCCAAGCGCGGCATCCTCGGCCCACACTCGTTCGCGCGTCGCTGTCGGGCTTCCGAATCGCAATCGCGCCTCGCGCACCGCCTGCTCGCGGCTCATGCCTTCCTCCATGTTGTCGTCGATGCACATCTGCATGTGCTCCTGCAATTCGGCCTCGATCTCGCGCTCCATGCGCGAACGCCGGCCCAGCATCACGATGCGACCAAGAAGTGACATCCCTTACCTCATGCAAAACGCAGAATTGCGTCGACGCCCTTGACCACCTGCTCCCAGTTCTTTTCGCGGCTGGCCAACTGATCCTTGCCGCCCTTGGTGAGCGCATACCACTTCGCTTTGCGACCGTAGTCGGTCACTGCCCACGTCGCGCGCACCCAGCCGTTCTGCTCCATCCGGTGCAGCGCGGGATAAAGCGAGCCTTCCTCGACGATGATCCGTTCATCGGATACGCGGCGAATGTGCAGGACAATCCCATACCCGTGCATGGAATCGAGCTGCGAAAGAGTTTTGAGAATGAGCAGATCGAGCGCGCCCTGCAGATCGTTTTTAGCCATTGTTCTCTTACCCTAGATATCGAGGGTAACGGAAGCTTAGCCGCGTTCAACCCTAGATGTCAAGGGGAACAACGCGAGCCGCTAAAAACCAAACCAGCCATTCGCCTGTGCTTCTTCGAGCTGTTGTTGGAGGTACGTCCACAACGCCGGACATCCTGTCTCGACGGCGGGCCCGTTGCGCTTGATGACCTGCTCGTAGCGGATTCCATTTTCGCGCCAGCTCTGCCCGTTGTTGGCGAGATTCAGAATGATCGGAATCGACCGGTCCATGGCATGAGCGAACTTCGCTTCCGGCGTTTCGGCCGCTTCGAACTCCTGCCACAACGATTCGAATTGGCCGCTCAGTTCGCCCGGCAGAATCGCGCAGATGCGCTTGACCGCGGCCTGTTCGGCAATCTTGCGCTGCTCTATGCCTTCAGTGGCATAAGCAATGGTGTCGCCCGTATCGATTTCGCCGATGTCGTGCAGCAAGAGCATGCTGACGACGCGTTCGAGCCTGACCGGACCTTCGGCATAACGTGACAAGGCCATCGCGAAAACGGCAAGTTGCCAGCTATGTTCCGCGGAGTTTTCAAAGCGCGCCAGTCCCAGCGGGCGAGTCTTGCGCTCCACGCCCTTCAGCTTGTCTAGCTCGCGAATGAAATCGATGATCGGCTGCAGGGTTTCTTCCCGAGACACAGGTACCACTCCTCTCGGCAATTGAGAAGGTACTCAGGGAAGAAGTTTACGCGGTGAGGCGTTCGAGTTGATCGGGCTTGGAGATGGTCATACTGGCGCCCTTGATGACGATCCACTGGTCGCGGCGAAACTGGTTCAGCAAGCGCGTCACGGTTTCGCGTGAAGTACCGGCCATATTGGCGATCTCTTCATGCGTGAGCGCCATCGTGAAGCGAATTTCCGGCTTCCCGCTGGAAGACGCATTGCCCCAGTCAAGCAGCAGCCGCGCCAGACGGCCCGCAGCGGAGCCCGAAAGAGCCAGTCGCTTCGCATCGTGAAAGACCGTGAGGTATTCGCCCGATAGTGACTGCGCCGCATGCATGCTGGCAATTCCATGACGCCCCAGGAAGTCGATGAACTCCTGCTTCCGAATCGTCTTGACCTGGCAGGGCTCAATGGCTTCGGCGGTCACTTCGTGTGGAACGTTGGCCAGAACCGCGCTCAAGCCCATCACATCACCCGGACCGGCAATTTTGAGAATCATCGTCTTGCCGTCGCGCGAAGTCGACGAAATCTTGACTTGGCCGAAACAGATGATGAAAACGTTCCGTGCCACATCACCCTCGGTAAACAGCTTCGCCCCACGCGCATGGCTCATCATGACTCCGATTTTGTCGAAATCCTGAAGTGCCTCGGATGTGAGGTTGCAGAACATCCGCAGATGGCGGTGCTCGCAGTTGAGACAGTCTTCCGGGGGGTGATGAGTATGTAGTCCAGCCATAAATATTTCCGAAGAATTGTTCAGAGTATATCCCACTTCTTCTACATCTCGATACGCAGAGGCCCCGAAACCATGTTTCTTTTGTGTAGATTTTCCGGACCTCAATGATCCGTTGTGATCAATGCACATCAATTTCCGTCGGCAGTGTGGCTGTGGGCTTGCGCCGTAATCCCGACAGCTTCGCAACACAGCACATGCCATATGCCCTTGATACTTCGCGAGCTAGCTCTTCCAGCAGGCGCATTCTGAGGGTCGGATATAACTCGAACGCGCGCTGCAGCGCCTCCCTGGGCAAGCGCATCGCCGTTCCCTTCGATTGCCCCATAAGCGTATATGTGTGACGTACGTCACCCAACATTGCAGCCAACTCCACCACTTCCCCGGCTCGCACCGTTCCCAGCGTCAGGCGGGTGTCCAGGCGCGCCGCCTTACGGAGCAAGTATCCGGAAATCGGTACGTACAGCCCCCTGCAGAGATCATTCTGCTGGAAGAGGATATCGCCGGCATCAAACTCAATGCTCTCCGCCGACGCATTCAGCATATTGCCGACAGTCGGCGGACAGGCCAGCAATTCCGCAATCGGGTGGGGCGCGGCGACATCGTGTCGCTCCGGTATTGCCTTCGATTGCATCATTCCGTGTCCCCTTTCCTGGTTTGGGCGCCAGGGGCTGCATTGCAGACTGACCGCGGTTGGCTCGTTCGCTCACCCGCGGTCTCGCTTCCCTCTTCGGAATTCGGCGGCTTCCCCTGCCAAGTGCGGCAACTCGTCTTTCAACCAGCTGCGGTTCCATGTGGATCTGGCTCGCGGCGCCGTTACCTTCCGTTGCCGCTCCGTTCGTTGAGCCTTGCTGATGTTCTCAGGATTGAACGCCAGCGCAGGTTTCCTGTTCTCGCGCGGTGACTACCGCCGCAGGTGGAACGCAGAGCACCGGCACGCGCGACCGGGCCAGGAGGGTGAATGCGGTGCCATGCGGCCCCGGAGTTTCGCTGGCGCGCTTGACGCCGATCACCAGCACACTGGGATGAAATTGTCCGATTGCTTCCGCCATGGCATCCGCAGGCTTGCCATCCTTCACGATGCAGCGCACCGGAAAGCGCCCCTCGCTAACAATCCCGAATTCCTTGATCGTCGTGGCAATGGGATTGAGAAATGCGATGGCTTCCTCGGGCTTGCGTGCGTGCACCACGATCAATGTTCTGTGGAAGATTTCTGCCATCGAGCAGGCCGTGGCCGCGGCCTCCGCCGTTGCCTCGTTGCGCTCCATGGCGAGCATCACAGGACCGCCCGGCACCGGGCGAAAGCTTCCTGCGTTATAGTCGGCCGCCACCGCCAGCACCGGACACGGCGCAAGGCGCACCAACTGCTCAGCAATTGTTCCAACCACCACCGGACCTGCGCCTTGTCGCCCTTCCGTTCCGATGACGATGAGCCCGGCTTCGTATTGGTGCGCAACATCCACCAGCATCTGCACCACTTCTCCCTGGTGAATCTCAGAATGGCTCAGAATCCCCTCGCGTACCAGGTCTGCAGACATCTGATCGAGAGTCGCGCGAGCTTGCTCCGTCAGATTGCGCAGAACCTTGCCGGGCACCGCAACGACTGAAGCGTAATCCAGGGGATCGAGCCCATGGGCCAGCACGATCCGCGCGCCGTATGCATGGGCCAACTTGCGCGCGTATTCCAATGCTGCATCCGCGCGCCCATCCAGATCCGTTGCTACGACAATCGTCGTTAAACCAGAAGCGAAACTCATGACTTCCCTCGTTGCACCACCCTCGGCTGGCGCCGGATGCGCCGGTCGATGCGGACCTTGACGTTTACTGAGTCTCCTCCCGCATTGGGACCGTGGCAGTGACCGCATTCACTCCTTCCTGTGACTGTGGTCACAAATGAAACGAAAGAAGGAACTTACAGCGCCAGTTACTTGGCGCAACATGAAACAAAGCATCTGACGCTCTCGCTCGATGCGCGCGCCTTCAGCCACTGGGATGAGTCAGAGCACAACTGGACGATCGACCCTGGCCGACTCCGGCGAGAACACTCCCCTGCAAGCCGACCTGACCATCAACTAGAAATCACTCTCGCAAATGGAAAGGCCTGCCGACTGATATCGGCAGGCCTTTTCCGTTCGGTGCACTTGCGACTAATCGTGATCGTGATCGAGATCGGTCGCAGACTTATTCAGCCACGGAGTGAACAGGACGTTGGGACCGCTTGTAGTCGAGCAGTTCCCTGAGCCCGGCCCCTTCGAGCATCCCCAGTAGTTTTCAGTGGCAATGATGCCGCCCTTGCAACTCGGATCATCGAGAGTGCAGACGTTCGCCACGCCGACCTTTCCGCCGCGCAGATCATTCAAGTGAATATTGACCCAGGCCGGCGTGTTGAACGCGATGTCAATATCCTCGTCGGTGATGACGTTGCCGGAAATGATGGTGCCATTGATCGGCGTTCCGCCCATACCACTATTGATATTGATGCCCACACGGCCGCCTGTCGCGGTATCGTCCAGGTCCGCAAGATTCTTGGCAATGTAGTTGCCGGTGATCACGTTGCCATCCATGTTGTCGGGCAGCAATCCGAAGTTCGGACCAACGTGACTGTGCAGGGCGACGCCGCCGAGTCCATTGCCGATCAGCTTGTTGTGGGTGATCACGTTTTGTGAGGAACGCCCCTGGCCGTTCCCGTCAGAGAACATGCCTACACCCGCGCCACCAACCTCGACACCGTTGTTTTCTACGTCATTTCCATCGACGGTGATGTGAAATACACCGTGATGTTTTGACCCGATTGCACCCACAGGCGGATGCGAGGCAAGAACAATGCCGCACTCTCCCGGATTATCCGTGACGTTGTTCTGCAGGATCAGGATGTCATGGCTCGCCGCGGTCTCGTCGCTCACCAGGATGCCGTCATCATTTTTCGTGATCGTATTTCCAGAAACGGTCGAATCCCAAACGCCAATCAAGTGCAATCCACCGCCGCAGTCGCCCGTCTCGTCCAGTTCGAATGCCGGCTGGCCGGCACAGCCCATCGGCGCGCCCGTGAAAACTGCGTTGGCCTTGGTATTGTTTGTGATTTTGTTATCGCGAATGGTGACGTCGGAAGCACTTACGACAAGAACGCCTTCCCAATTCGCATTCTTGACCGTGAATCCGGCAATGGTCACATGGCTCAGACCCGCGTTATCAAAACCGTCGACAAAGATGCCGTCGGCAAGGCCAGTGGCGTCGATGATAGAGTCGCCCGCACCTGCACCGATCAGCGAGAGCGGCATTCCAATCACGACGTCTTCCTTATACGTACCGGGGCCAACATTGATCACATCGCCTGCCGAGGCATGAGCAACGGCGGTTGTAATTGTTGAGTAGCATCCATGCGAGCCTGTGGGATTTACACACAGGGTTGCGGCCGAGGCGCTCTGATACGAACCCGCAATCAGAACGGCAGAACAGAGAAACAGCGCATTGCGAAGAGTTGTTGGGGACATAGGACCTCCATGGTCAGTTTCGGTGGGAACCCAATTTTCCGCGCAGGGTGTGGGACCGTCAAGCAAAAACTCAGCCAATTCACGCGACCTGCTACGCATGCGAGCGGACAATGAGCAAGTGGCAAGAAATTGTGCAGGAGCGCACCGCTGCTCCTCTGAAATTTCGCGAATTAAGAGGGCAGCGAGCGTCTATTTTTCAGCAGGGGCAAGTGGCGCAGGCAGGCCGACTTCGCTCGCCGGCGGCAGCGTGTGCGTGTTCCACCAATTCTGGATGACGTTATTCCACGCATTGCCGCGTCCGATCCACATCTCGGTATTGCGATCGTAGCGAGCCATGTTGTTCGCCAGCCAATAAGGCCGATTGTCACGCAGCCATGCATCGTGGAAAAGCTGTCCAAGCTGCGAATATCCGTCGCGAATGTCCTCAAGCCGGCCGTTGTTTGAGCCGATCGTATACAGCGCCTCCGACACCTCGCTCCACCGGCTCTTGTCCCCAGCGGCAGCCTGCGCCTTCGCATACAGACCGGCGCAATCTTCCGCCGCTTCGAATTTGTAACCAATGAAGTCGATACGTCGAGCGCCGAGTTCCATCGCGTCGAGCGCTTCCGTGTTGTCCAGCTTTTCAGCCGCGCGAGCCTGCGCGAGCAGTGTGATGGCCTTCTCGGCATGCAGCCGCATCTCCGGCGCAACGGGTACGAGCTTCACTGCAACCTGCTGTCCCTCCAGCGAAAACGGATCGACCCAGAACAGCGAATCCTGCGCATCATAGAGACCGGCTTTCTTCAAAACTGTGTGTGCCGCCATCAATTCCTGCTGCGCCTGGCTGATCTTGCCTGTTTCATCCCTATGAAATGCCTGGCTGTACGAAGCAGTGAACTCCGCTTCAGAACTTTCGCCCGGTTGCCATCCCGCCGCCGCTCCAAACAAAACACCAAACCAGTTCTCGTCGAAGATGCCTTCGCCATCATCGTTCCACACCGTGTTCAGCATCCCCGTTGCGCCCAGCTTCTGCCCGTCGCGTACAAACGCGCGGATATTGCCGAGGGCCTCGTTGTTATCGGGGTAAACGCGATTCCAGTTGTTCACGCCCGGCGCCACCCATGTTTCCAACCCGGATTTGAGGAACGGTTCGAGGTTCTTGGTGAAGTCCGGCTTCGCGTCGTAGTGCCACGAGACAGCAATCATGTCCTTGGGCAGCGTACCCACCAACTCCGGCGAATTCTCTGCAATGTCTCCCCAGAACAGCAGCCGCTTATGCAGCGGCGCAAGCTGCTCGTGAATCTGCGAGAGGAAGCTGAGATAGACCGTCCCCAGTCCCTTCTGCGCTACTTCGTCGTGCGTGCGTCCCAGTCCAAGCTGCGAAGTTTCATCTGCACCGATGTGCGCATAGGGTCCGGGAAAAACTTTGGCCAATTCGCCGAACCACTCGCCGATCTGCGGCAGGCTTCCCGGATCACCCGGCGCCAGCACTGCGCCGCGCGGTGTTTCTCCCAGCTGCGAATACTGCTCGAACTTGAGCACGTGATGCAGATGCCCGAAGGCCTCCTGCTCCGGAATGATCGTGATGTGATACTTAGCCGCGTACTCGACCAGTTCCCGCCCTTCTTCCGGCGTCATCGCTCCACCCGGAAACGCCGCGACCGGCGTGCCGGCATACGCGAACGTGTGCTCGAAGTACGGCGAGAAGATGTTGTACTTGTACGCCGCCAGCGTGCGAATCTCGCGCTTGAGGAAGTCCATATTCGGCAGCGGCCCGCGCGACCAATCGTCTGAGAGTCCGCGATGCGCCATGGCCGGCCAGTCGCGAATGGTCGGGACGAGAAGAACCGCGTCTTTGCCCGAGCCGCGAATGAGTTGCTTCACCGTCTGGGCGCCATAGAAGAGCCCGGCGGAGGTTTCCGCGATCACCGCCAACCCGGCGTTAACCGAGGGGACGATGATGTACCCCTCTTCATGCATCGCCGGCTCGAAATTCAAGTGATATTTTGCGAGGAGTTTCCGCGCGAGAGCGGTGTTCGGATGCGAAAGGACGATTGTGTTTGTGTCGAAGGAAACAACTCCCGGAGTCGATCGATGAAGGGACTCTGCTAAATCATGCAGGATCTCAACCTCATCGGCAGAGCCTTTATCAGACGAATAGCTTGGTCCGTGCTGCTCAAGCTTGATTTCCTTAACGTCCTGACACTCCCTAACCGCCGGAACCAGCTTTAAATCCGCACAAGTCGGCGCAGCGTTCGCCTGCGCAATCGCGCCGGAACCGGCGCACAAAAATAGCAATGAAATCAAAGAAAGAAGTAGACGCATCAAGCCCTCACCGCAAAACAATTTGCAGCAAGGCTACAGCATGGCCATTCCGCTTGTATACGCAGAAATCGTCATTTCAGCATCAAATGATCAAAAAACCGGCTAACCGAAGCCGAAACGCTCGCTTATTCCAAGCTTTTTAGCGCCGGATACAGCTTTCGCCACTCCGCATATCCCGCCTTGTACGCGGCAAGATCGGCTGCATCCGGTTCGATGCGCTGCGCTACCTCAATCGCCTGCCCACATGCCGCATCCAGGTTCGCCCAGTGTCCAGTGCCAACACCGGCCATCAGCGCGCAACCGAATGCCCCACCTTCTTCCGCCGTGAGCACTTCAACCGTCTGCCCGTAAACGCCAGCCTGAATTTTGCGCCACAGCGGACCGCGCGCGCCGCCTCCACCCAGTCGCACCGCGCTCACCGGAATCCCAAGCTCCGCAAACAACGTGAATGTGTCCTCGAGCGAATAGGCCACGCCTTCCAACACCGCGCGGGTAAAATGCGCCGCTGTGTGAATCGTCGAGATTCCCGCGAACGCCGCCCGCACCTGCGGATCGAGATGTGGTGTCCGCTCGCCCAGCAGATACGGAGCCCACATCAGCCCTTCGCTCCCGGCGGGAATTTTCTCCGCTGCTGCCGTCATGCCGTCATAATTCTGACCGGCAAAGAAAGTCTGTTTCAGCCAATTCAGGCTCAACCCCGCCGATTGAGTTACCCCCATGACATGCCACAAACCCGGCACTGCATGGCAGAACGTATGCATGCGTCCTTTGGGATCTTTCGTCGGCTTCGCTGTCGCCGCAAACACCACGCCCGACGTTCCGATCGTCGCCGACACCGAACCCGGCTGCAGAATCCCCATGCCCACCGCGCCCGCGCCCTGGTCGCCCGCACCCGCGACGACCGGCGTTCCCGCCTTCATTCCCGTCAGCCCCGCCGCCGTCTCACTGATGCGCGCGCACACTTCGGGCGATTCATACACCTTCGGCAACCAGCTTTCCGGAATTCCCGCAGCCTCGGCTACTTCCTTCGACCAGCGCCGATGCGTCACATCCAGCAGCAATGTACCGCTGGCCTCCTGCACATCGATTGCAAACTCACCCGTCAACCGGTAGCGCACATAATCCTTCGGACACATGATGTGGCGAATATTTTTGAAAATCTCCGGCTCATGCGTCTTGACCCACAACAGCTTGGTCAGCGTGAAATTCGGCAGTGCCGGATTGCACGTCAACTCAATCAGCTTCTCGTAGCCGATCTTCTCCGTCAGCCAGTCGCACTCAGGCTGCGTACGCGTGTCGCACCAGATCAGCGCAGGCCGCAGCACCGCGCCGTTCTCATCCAGCATCACCGCCCCGTGCATCTGCCCGGTCAATCCGATTCCGGCAATGGGCTGGTGTGGTTCCGGCGCGGCCGCCAGCGCCAGCTTGATGGCTTCCTGCGCGGCGCGCCACCAGTCCTCGGGATCTTGCTCAGCCCATCCGGGATGCGGCGTGCGAAAGGCAGCATGCTCGCACGATGCTCCGCTGATCAGCCTTCCGTCGGCATCCACCACAACGGCCCGCGTGCCACCCGTACCCACATCCATTCCCAGGAACCACATTCCTTGCACTCCTCGCGTAAATCGGTTTTCTCTGCGCACGCAGCATACCAGCTTTAGTCGACGCCGGAAAACGGCCTCACGTACTTCACGAAGCCAATTCTTACACCCGGCGTTGAAAATTCCTTCCCTTCTCTCCGATCACAAGAGGATATTTCCATTTGCACGACATCTTTGCTTGACAATGGAGGGTTTCAGAATTATGACCACAGTCATCTATGACTGTAGTCAGCACACGGCGCGAACGGAAGAAAGTGGCCGTTCGGTCCCAGATATTGTCCAAGGCGATCAAGCTTTTTTCGCAGCGTGGCTTCGAAGCAGTAACGATCGACGAGGTTGCTGCGGTTGCCGATGTCGGCAAGGGAACCATCTACAACTACTTCGCCACGAAAGAAGACATCATCGTGGCCTTCATGGTCGATCTGGAGGCGAACATGGCGCCGCAGATCAGCCGCTTCAGACAGGAGCGGCGGTCAGTTCATCGCGCCCTGGCCGATTACGTTCTGCTGCACTTTCGTCTGAAAGAGCCCTACCACGCCTTCGTGCGGGTATTTCTGGCGCAGATGTTTATGGATACCGATCGCTTCTTGCCGTACATGGTGGAAATGCAGAAATACATCGATCCTCCGCTGCAATCACTTTTCACGACCTTCGAAAAGCGCGGACTGCTCCGGGCCGACATCGACGTTTCACAACTCATTATGAGTTTCAAGACTATGCATCTGGGCCTGACTGCTCTGTGGGCTGTTGAAGGGCCGCCCTTTCAGCAGACCGCCAAGGTGGTTCGGGAGCAAATGCAGTTTTTTACCCAAGGCATCCTGAGGAAGACACAATGAAATGCTCGTTTACCCTGCTCGCAGTTCTTCTTGCCACCACGCTCGTCTCCGCGCAAACACCCCCACCGGCCGGCAATCCCATTGCGCGCCATTATCGCGATGGTGAAACGCTGACCTATCACATGACCGCAACCAATGAAGACTGGCACTACACCGCGGATGCCTCCGACACGGTGGAGAAGACGGCCAACGGTAATTTCGTCGAAGAATTTCGCTGGACCGGCATGACGTCCAATGGACAGCCCAGTCCGATGGGACCGGCGATGGCCCAGTTTCGCCAGCCGCTTTCGCTTGACCCCAACTGGACGCCTTCCATGCCCGATCTGACCAAAGTGGATCCGAAGTTGATTGGGCCGATTACGGATCTGATGACCTTCTATGTCGATGTGTGGCTCATGAATAAAATCGGAATTTTCAAGCACGCTGGGGATCACTTTCGCGTGCCAAATCCACAGGCTAGCTCATGGGCAGATGGCACGAGGGTACTTGTTGGAAAGAGCCACATCGACTTCGATCTGACGCTTCAATCGATCGACACGGCGAAACAGACAGCCGTGGTTGTCGTCCGCCACGTGCCTCCATCCCATCCCGACTTGAAGCTTTCAGCGGAGTGGATGCAGGCTCCTGTCGCGGACACGGCAAACAACTGGGCAGAAATTGCGAAGACCCAGGACGGGAAGTACACGGCGGCAGTTGGCAAAGAGACCTTCGACGACACAATTATCGTAAGTACGGCGGACGGCAAAATACTCTCCGCCAGCATGGACAACCCCGTGGTGACGAGCGGCCGAACCTGCGAGGATGCAGAATTAACCAAGTGTGGCCCTGCCCAGCCGCACACCATCCACCGGCATATTGAGATTGCGCTGGAGCATTGACTTGTTTCCGCCACCGCGCACGCAGCATACCAGTTCTGGTGCGCGGCGGGAAGCAAGGCAAACTGCCGCAGCGCTCTCCCTTGCAGCCTGTGCCTTTTCGACCGCTCGCTGCATTCCTGACAATTCAATTGACCGTCCATGCCTTTGCAATTTACGGTTTGCCTACCCACATGGCTTCTCCCTCTCATTAATCGCTGAAGAAATACCAGGAGGCTCCATGCCATCGGTACTCATCACCGGAACCAGCAAAGGAATCGGCTTCGAAACTGCCCTCGCCTTCGCCCGAGCCGGACACACCGTCTTCGCTACGATGCGCAGCCCGTCTGATTCCCCTGAACTCGGTCAGATCGCAGCCAGCGAGCACTTGCCTATTCACATCTTCAAGATGGATGTGGATTCCGATTCGTCCGTCAGTTCTGCAATCGCCGCGATTCGAAATGACCACGGCCAGATCGACATTCTTGTCAACAACGCCGGGATCGAACGCGCCGGTTCCATCGAGGAACTTTCATTATCGGAGTTTCGCGCCTCCATGGAAACCAACTACTTCGGTGCGCTCCGCTGCATCCAGGCTCTGATCCCTGAGATGCGGAAACGTTGCGGCGGCTGCATCATCAACATCACTTCAGTCGCGGGTATACTCTCCAACCCGCCGCTCACCGCCTACAGCGCCTCCAAGTGGGCGCTTGAAGCCCTCAGCGAAGGTCTTGCCTGCGAGATGAAACCCTTCAACGTCCGTGTCGCCATCATCGAGCCCGGAATCATCGATACTTCCATGGCACGACGGCTCGGCAACGCCGCAAGCGCGTCAATCTATCCCCACCTCGCGCGATTTTCGGCTGTCTTCACCGCATCGCTCAAAAATCCAATTCCGCCCAGCCTTGTTGCGCAGAAGATACTCGACGTTTTTGAGAGCGGTACCACGCAGTTGCGTCACCTGGCCGGGCCCGATGCTGCCGGCCTGGTTAACTGGCGCAAGCAGTTATCAGATGAAATGTGGATTGAACTGCACGGGTCCGACGAAAGCGCGTTCTTCGAGGGTATACAAAAGGCGTTCGCTCCGGTCGCGCAATCCGAAACAGAGCAAGTTGAAGCCTGAAACACTCAACATTCCGTACCAAACAAAATCTCAAAGAGGTCATAAATGATGTCCGAAACAGCAACCGCGCCCGCAGCGAATCCAACAGGCTCGATTCCCTCACCCGATCACATACTGCAAACCGGCCTCGCCTTCTGGGCCTCGAAAACATTGCTTAGCGCCGTCGAGATGGAAGTCTTCACCGAACTCGCCAAGGGCCCTGAGAGCCTTGACGCGTTGACCGGCCGTCTCGGCCTCCACCCCCGCTCCTCGCGCGACTTTCTCGATGCCCTCGTCGCCCTCGGTTTCCTTGAGCGCGAGAACGGCCACTATCGCAACACGTCTTCGAGCGATCTCTTCCTCGACAAGCACAAGCCGTCGTACCTCGGTGGAATCCTCGAGATGGCCAACAAGCGTCTCTACCATCATTGGCGGCATCTCACCACGGCCATCCGTACCGGCGAAAACCAGAATGAAGCCTCAGGAGAAGTAGAGCCGTTTGCCGCGCTCTACGCCGATCCCACCCGGCTCAAAGGCTTTCTGCGCGCCATGACCGGCATCAGCCACGGCGCTAACATCACCATCGCGGGCAAGTTCCCTTGGAGCAAATACAAAACCGCTGCCGATTGCGGCACGGCGCAGGGCGATCTCATCGTACAGGTCGCATTGAAGAATCCTCACATTACCGGCACCGGCTTCGACCTTCCTGAAGTAGCTCCGATTTTTGAAGAGTACGTCGAGCACAATGGCCTGTCCTCGCGGGTCAGCTTCAGGCCCGGCAGCTTCTTCGCAGATCCGTTGCCCAAGGTCGACGTCATCCTGATGGGACATATCCTCCACGACTGGAACCTCGACGAGAAAAAAATGCTCATCCGTAAGGCATACGAAGCCATCCCCGAAGGCGGCGCGTTTATTGCCTACGACTCCATCATCGATGACGACAGGCGAACCAACGCATTTGGTCTGATGATGAGCCTGAACATGCTGATCGAAACCCCCGGCGGCTTCGACTACACCGGCGCCGATTGCATTGGCTGGATGAAGGAGGCCGGATTCCGCGAAACCCGTGTCGAGCATCTAGTCGGCCCCGACTCCATGGTCGTCGGCATCAAGTAGACCCCCGGCTGGTGGGACAAGCCGATTTGTCCTGCCAACGTTCCGCTTCGTCACAATTCTGCGAACTTTTCACCGGATCGAGCCGTACCCTTTCTTACGGCCGCATGCTCGTCGCGGCTGCGTGCGGAAGTCCGCGCATCCCCCGCAGGTCAGGGAGCCAGCCATGGCGTTCTTCAAGGATCAGCTCAAACAAGTCTTCAGGAGGCTCTCACGAGCGCCTTTGTTCACGACGATCACGCTGATTACGCTGGCCGTCGGCATCGGGGCAAATACGGTCGTCTTCAGCGTTGTTGAAGGCGTGCTTTTGAAGCCCTTGCCTTACCCGCAGGCAGATCGCCTCGTCGGTATCTGGCACTCCGCACCGGCGATCGGCTTTGACAGCCTGAACATGGCGCCCTATCTCTACTTCATCGATCGTGAACAGAGCACGAGCTTTGAAGACGTCGGCATGTACAACGGAGATTCCAATACCATCACGGGCGTGGGGCAACCGGAGCACGTGACAGGCATGGACGTCACCGATGGGACCCTTCCGCTGGTAGGCGCACGACCGGTTTTAGGAAGGCTTTTCACCCGCCGAGATGACACCGCCGGCGCGCCCAAGACGGTCATTCTTTCCTACAACTACTGGCAGAAGAAATTCGGCGGCAGCGATTCCGTCGTCGGCCGCACCCTCAATATCGATGGCACGAACCGCGAAATCATTGGCGTGCTGCCCCGTAATTTCGAGTTTATGGACAACTACGACGCCGCGCTGTTTTTGCCCATGCAACTGGACCGCAGCAAGGTGAAGCTCGGCAACTTCAGCTTTACCGGAATCGCCCGCCTGAAGCCCGGAGTGACCTTGAAGCAGGCTAATGCGGATATCGATCGCCTGCTGCCGATCGCAAATCACGGTTTTCCGGCGCCCGATGGATTCAGTGCAGCGCTCTTCGACAAAGTCAAAATCAGCGCCAACCTGCACACCCTCAAACAGGATGTAGTGGGGGATGTGGGAAATGTCCTCTGGGTATTGATGGGCTCGATTGTCGTGGTGCTTCTGGTTGCATGCGCCAATGTTGCCAATCTTCTGCTGGTGCGCGTTGAAGGCCGCCGACAGGAATTGGCAGTCCGCTCAGCTCTTGGCGCAGGGCGCGCCAACATCACGATGGGCCTGTTATTCGAGAGCGCGGTCCTGGGAGTTACCGGCGGCGTAATCGGCCTCGCCCTGGCCTTTGGAGCACTGCGCGTGCTGGTCGCGGCCGCTCCCACAGGCCTGCCTCGACTTCACGAGATCGGAATCGATTTTCCTGTTCTGTTGTTTGCCGCCGGGACAGCGCTCTTTGTCAGCATGGTGATCGGCCTGCTTCCGGTAATCAAGTACTCTGGAGTGCAGATCAATACCGGCCTGCGCGAAGGCGGACGCGCTTTGAGCCAGAGCCGCGAACGGCATCGCGCACGCAAAGTGCTGGTGGTTGTGCAAGTGGCTCTAGCGCTTGTATTGCTGATTTGCTCCGGCCTGATGATTCGCACATTCAAGGCACTGGCAAATGTGTCCCCGGGATTCGCCGATCCCACAACACTTCTGAAATTCCGCATCTATGTTCCTGAAACGACCGTCCCCGAAACTCAAAGAGCCAACGTGGTTCACATGGAGCAGGCGATTGCCGACAAGCTTGCCGCCATTCCCAACGTCTCCTCAGTAGCTTTTTCTACGCATGTTCCTATGGATGGAAACAATTCAAACGATGTTCTGTTCGCGCAGGATCGCACCTATCGAGATAATGAGATCCCGCCGATCCGGCGCTTCGTCTGGGTGTCTCCCGGATTCTTCTCCGCCATGGGCACGCCGTTGGTTGCAGGGCGCGACCTGACCTGGGCTGAGACTTACGAGAAGCGTCCAGTCGCACTGGTATCGGAAAACATGGCGCGCGAGTACTGGAGCACTGCCGAAAACGCGCTCGGCAAACACATTCGCGTAGGAAATACGGACGACTGGCGCGAGATCATCGGCGTCGCCAAGGACGTCTACTACGACGGTGTGAGCCAGAAGCCGCCGACAACGATTTATTGGCCGGTGTTGCTGGCCAAATTTGAAGGGCAGCCGGAAGACGTCCACCGCGGCGTATCGTTTGTCATTCGCTCGCCGCGCGCGGGCTCAGCCGCATTCCTGAGCCAGGTGCAGCAGGCAGTATGGTCGATTAACGGAGACCTGCCCCTGGCCGAACCCGTCACAGTTGAAGAACTCTACACCAAGTCGATGGCGCGCACATCCTTCACGCTGGTGATGCTCTGCGTCGCCGGAAGCATGGCCCTGCTGCTGGGCATCGTCGGCATCTACGGCGTGATCTCCTACGCGGTTTCACAGCGCACGCGCGAGATTGGTATTCGCATGGCTCTCGGAGCGCAGCGCGACACACTCACGGGGATGTTTGTCAGGCAGGGATTGTTGCTGGCGGCCATCGGCGCGGTCTTCGGAGTAGGCGCTGCCTTTGCCACCATGCGCTTCATGGCGTCGATCCTGTTCAAGGTCAGCCCCATGGATCCCTGGACATATTCGCTTGCCACCGTCGTTGTGATTGCAATCGCCTGGATAGCCTGCTACCTGCCTTCACGCCGCGCAGCCCAGGTCAATCCCGTCACCGCCCTCCGAGCTGAATAAGTAGAAAGCATCAAATCTGGCTGCCCCATCCTAACCGCTCCCTTGCGGTTAGGATGGAGGACACCTCTGGACCTTCGAGTTATCCCTGGTCCCTAGTCCCTAAGTCCCTAGTTCCCTGCTCCTTCCCAATACCGCATTGCGCAACTCGAGCCGTGGTGTGACCTTCCGCACACCCCATTTTCCGCTGCCGGGTAAGAATGAAAGCGTCAGGCCGAACGGCTCCGAATCCTGCCCCGGCCATGGAGAATGAACACGATGAGCGATCTTGCCCCCCTTGCCGAAGCAGTTGTCGTCGATCCGCTGGTCGGCCACCCTGCCGATTACCACGTCTTTCACAAGTTTCTGGACCGCTGCAAATCGCTGCCCGCGATCACCACCGCCGTCTGCTGGCCACTTTCAGACGTCGCGCTCCGAGGCGCCACTGAAGCCGCGGAGGAAGGCCTCATCAAGCCCACGCTCATCGGTGACGAAGCCGCTATGCGAGCCCTGGCCGCGGAAATTGGCGTCGACATCTCGCAGTACCCCATCCTCGATGCGGACAGCGAAGTGAAGGCCGCCGAGATCAGCGTCAGCATGTGCCGCAGCGGAAGCGCCCAGGCCATGATGAAGGGTAGCCTGCACACCGACGAGTTGATGAAGGTCGCCATGCATCGCGATACCGGCCTGCGCACCTCGCGCCGCATTACGCACGTCTTTGTCATGGATACGCCGGCCTATGCGCGCACCCTCCTCATCACCGACGCCGCCATCAACATCAAGCCCGAATTCGAAGATAAGATTCACATCGTGCAGAATGCCATCGACCTGGCCCATGCCCTCGGCATTCCCGAGCCCAAGGTCGCACTGCTCTCCGCCGTCGAAACCGTAAACCCGAAGATACCTTCCACGATGGAAGCAGCCGCGCTGTGCAAGATGGCCGATCGCGGCCAGATTACCGGAGGCATCCTCGATGGGCCGCTGGCCTTCGATACCGCTGTCAGCGCCCATGCTGCGGAGATCAAGCACCTTCAATCGCCGGTTACGGGACAGGCTGACATTCTCGTCGTCCCCGACCTTGAGAGCGGCAACATGCTCGCCAAGCAGCTCGAATACCTCGGCGGCGCGCAGCTTGCCGGCATCGTCCTTGGCGCTCGCGTACCTGTCATCCTCACCAGCCGCGCAGACTCTGCCGAAACGCGCCTCACCAGTTGCGCCGTAGCCTGCCTGCTCCACTACGCAACCCACCCGGTCGAGATCGCATAACCTTTCAACCATTCACAGTCGATCGAGGGCGCCATTTCCAAGCGGAAACGGCGCCTTTTTTGCGTCCCTCTAAACCAGCAACGCAAATGCGGGCTTCGCATCCTAAAAAGGATGAGACTGATTTCGAATACGCGCTTTCTCGCAATCTATTCCTGCGTACTGACGATCGTTTTTGTTTGCACAGTGTATTTCGGACTCGCGCGCGGAGTCTTTGCATCGAGCCGCGTCTCTGCCGCTGAACAGAAAGCGGGACAACGTGCGGACTTCGACCAGATCACCGTCCATCGCATCAACATTGTTGAGCCGGATGGCACGCCTCGCCTGATCATTGCGGACAAGGCCGAATATCCCGGCTCCTTCTACCACGCAAAGGAGTTCGCGCGCCCCGACCGCCGCGATTCGGCGGGAATGCTCTTCATCAACGACGAGGGCAGCGAGAACGGCGGCTTGCTGATCGGCGGCTACAAGGACAAGGATGGATCGCTCCACTCCTTCGGCCACTTGAGTTTTGATGAATACGAGCAGGACCAGACACTGTCTCTCGATACATACCAGGAGGGCGAGCAACGCGCCAGCAGTTACCAGATCAACGACAACAACGTCACTCTGATGACGCCCGAAGTCTACTCGAAATATCAGCAGGCCATGGCCATGCCCGACGGTCCTGAAAAGCAAAGAACCCTCGCGGATCTCAAGGCGAAGTATCCGATCAAGCTGCACCCTCGCGCCTCCATCGAACGCGATCCCGACAAGTCCGCCGACTTGCGCCTGCGCGATCCCGAAGGCCGCACACGCATCCTGCTGCGCGTCGCCGCGGACGGAACCCCCACCATGCAGTTTCTCGATGCGTCCGGCGCCGTAGCGCATCAATGGCCCGACGGCTTCGCAGGTCTGAAGAAGTAGCCCAGAAATTGCCTCTGCCCCAGGTGCGGGGTCCCCAATGACAGGTCCTGGTCGATGGGGTGGACACGCGTGAGAAACTCACTTGCGATTCTATAGAACGTCAAACACCTGCGTTTCAAGGAGAGATTCCCGTATGCGCTTGATCGTCAGCTCAATTCTCTTCCTGTCTGTTCTGTCAGGAGTCCCTTCCTCGTCCTTCGCTCAGTGCAATACCTGCCCTGACAAGCGAACCATCTCCGTGACTGGCATCGGCAGAGTCAACGCAGATGCCGATCTCGCAATTGTGCGCGTTGGATATAAGCTCTACGGCGCAGATGCGAAAGCTGTCTATGCGAATGCCACGGAGACATCCAGTGCCGTCATGAACGCCTTGACGCGTTCCGGTATTCCGAAGAGCGCCATTGAAAGCACCAGCCAGATCCTCCAGCACACTCCTCAGTATGAATATCAGCAGTACCCAACGAACACGGATGAGTGGCGAAATCGCCAGTTCACCGCCCTGCAGAGTTGGATCATTCGCGTAAAACCCGACGATGCGGCCGGGGCACTGAACACTGCAATCAACGCCGGAGCAAACGAAAGCGGATGGATCGAATGGATTGTCCAGGACCCTGGCACTCTACAGGCAGAGGCATCAGCCAAAGCGGTTGCCGGGGCCCGCGCGCTTGCCCAGCAGATCGTGCAGAAGTCCGACGTCCGCCTCGGTCAACTCATCAGTGTGGCGCAAAATCAGACACCGGATTCTTACGGCGGACCAGCGTTCGCTGCAGATCGATTTGGAATGGGAACCGGAGTCATTTCTGGCATACAGAACGGAAACCAGCCGCTGGCAATCAATTCACGACGCATAGAGTGCACCGTCTCGTTCTATGCCGTATTCGCCATCGAATGACACCCGGACTCAGCCCAGGATCCGTCGAATTTGCTCAATATGATTGGCGTCGTGGCCGGCCATGTGAGCAGCCAGATCCATAACGGTGATGCGGCCTCGCTCGGCGTGGATCCCGAAACAGTCCCACTGCTCCGCGCTCAGTCCGCGCAGGAATTCCAGATTTGCGCCGCGCAGCAGCTTGAACAACGTCAGGGATTCTTGAGGAACACGCCCGCCGTAGTTGCCGATCTTCGCCCAGAGATCCTGATCGAACTCGGCCAGTTCAATGCCGCTATGCTCCACTATCTGGCGGTAACGCCATGCTGTTGCAATCTCGTCTTCGGCAAGGTGCGCAAGAATCTCCCCGATCGACCACTTGCCGGGACCCGGTCGTTCTGTGAGCCGTGCGTCAGAGACCTTGCCAACGAGTTCCGCCAGAATATTTGGCGTTTGTGCCTGCGCCTCCAACGGATCTTTGCCCGATCGATGCCGCCGAATTCGCAATAGATAGTCGGGTGTGTCAGGCATGTCTTCGTCCTCTGAAGCTGTTTCTAATAGGAAAAATAGTATCGGAGAAATTGCTATTCGTGCCTGAGTATAATTGGTCGCTAAAGCGATTCACCCGATAAGGACTTACGCAATTGGCCGTTGCGGGGCAGTGGCTAAGGTGCACTCATTGTTGGCTGATGGTTGCCACTAGTATTTGAATGGCGTCGCCGCTCGAACACTTCGTATCAGGGAGGAAGCAAAATACTCAGCCCGCATTCGCAACGACTCACCCGCCCGGTAACTCCAGCGCTCCAAAAGAACTGCGGTTGTCAGGTGCAAAAAGAAATCAAAAAAATAAGACATTCCCCGATAGAAAGTGACCGGTTTGTACATTATTCTCGTGCAAACGGAACGAACCTTAGATCTCGATGACCACTTCGGGATTGACTCGCCACTCATTGAACTTTTGTTCGGCTTGCCAAGGCAACGCACTTCAATCGCCAGGACAGGTTTGGTTTGCGTTTGGTTGGATGTGGCGATGATCGACCTTCGTACCCGGACCGTGATTCAATAAAAACTGATAGGCCCTCTGGACAGGAGAACAGCGCAATGGCTGCAGTGTCGAACAATGTGCGGAACCTCAAACCGGATAGGCACCGGACGGTACCGAGTATTCAAGACGCGGAGGAAATGGTGGAAATCGCCCTTCAGCCGGAAGTATTGAAGAAAGTTACGGCCGCGGCGAAGTCGAGCGGACAAACACCCAGTGAATGGATTCTTGAAGCAGTGGTCGAGGCCATTGCGCGGAAATCCAAGGAGCGAAGCAATCCAGTGGGGCCAAAGCAATAATTCCTTCGGTCCGTTCTAAACCCGGCAGCTCGAAGCGACGGTTGGCGGGTAAGTCCCGACTCGGTAAGCCTCTGAGCTAAACATACTTACCGCGCAGATATGGGTATCTGAAGGCCGCTGATGTATGCGAAACGGCTTCAGTCCATCGACAGGCTAAGCTGGTGGCGCACATCAGCGCCGCGAATCCAGAAGATCACGTCAGTCGCAATATTGGCGGCGTGGTCAGCGATCCGCTCCAGGCTCCGTGAAACCATCAGCCCGTTCATCGCCTGCTGCGTAAACTTCGGCTGCTCCTGGATCATCTTCAGCAGGTCAGACTGCGCCCGGCGATTCATGCGATCGATCTCGTCGTCCATTTCGCGCACCGCATCGGCCAGTCGCGCGTCGCCTTCCAGCAGCGACAGGATCGCCGTTCGGATCATCCGTCCAGCCACCTCGCCCATGGCCGTAAAGTCCACCGGCAGTTCCGCCGGCTCGGTCTTCATAATGTCGCGCGTGCGCCGCGAAATCCCCATCGACTGGTCGCCAATGCGTTCAAGGTCGCCATTGATCTTGATCACTGCAAGAATGAAGCGCAGATCGATCGCCATCGGTTGTTCCTTGGCGAGCAATTCATACGCCATCTCGTCCAGTTCGCGCTGGGCGGAGTCGATCGCCGTCTCGTTCTGCTTGACGAATAGGCACAGGTTCTGGTCACGGAGGATGTAGGCGTCGACCGCGGACTCCACCGCCTGCTGCGCCAGGGCAGCCATGGCAAGCAGCTTGTCTTTGAGTTCAGCAAGCTGAATTTGAAAGTGAATTCGCGGCACGGCCCGTTTTTCTCCTAAAGACCATTGTGCATCAGCCCATGTTAAGGGGTGACAAATTTCCCTTGCAGCATCTGATTTGACACGGCTTGCGCGCCAAGGTCACCAATCCAACCCGTCGCCCACGCTGGAGTCCGGTGTTCTAGGCTAACAGAATGAGTGATTCAAGTTCGACACGAAAGTCACTGCTGAGCTTCGATCCCGCCCAACACCCCCAACGGCAGATCTACAAGCTGATGGTCGGGATCATCGTTCCCCGCCCCATCGCGTTGGTCTCCACCGTCGATGCCGCCGGAAATGTGAACCTTGCGCCTTTCAGCTTTTTCGCCGGCGTTGGCGCCGCGCCGCCTACAGTATTGTTTTGCCCAGCATTGCGGCCCGGTAACGAAGATCGAGCCGGGGAGCGCAAAGACACTCTCCGCAATGTGGAAGAGACTCGTGAATTTGTTGTCAACGTTGTCAGCGATGCCATCGCCGCGCAAACCAACATGACCGCTGCCAATGTCGCCCCTGAAGTGGACGAATTCAAACTCTCCGGCTTGACCCCGCTCAAGAGTGAAGCAGTAATGGCGCCGCGTGTTGCCGAGTCGCCGGCACAGATGGAGTGCCGCGTTACGCAGATCATCTACACGGGCGATAAGCCAGCGAGCGGCGTTGTCGTGCTTGGAGAAGTGGTCCGCTTCCACGTCCGCGAAGACTTGATCGAAGACTTCCGCGTCGACCCCGCCGGTCTCGACGCCGTTGGCCGCATGGCCGGCAACACCTGGGTGCGCACCCGCGATCGCATCGAACTCATCCGTCCGAAATAGCAGGCCACATCTGCGCCGCCCGCAAGACTATACTGGTCCCCACGATCGTCAGGCCCACCAAGGGCAACGACAAAGGAGGCCTGCTGATGCACCTCTGCGAATCGGCTCTCCCTTCCAGGTTGATCGACTATTCCGCGGGGCTCATGGCGCGCATTCTGCTGCTTCTCGCTCTTTTGCTGGCCGCGCCCTTCTTCGCCGGATGTCGCCACAGCGATCCGGTGAGAGAACCAGTGGCAACTGCAGGCGCCGAACCGAACGCTGCTCTTGTGCTCTCCAGCAGCAGTTTGCAGGACGGCCAATTTCCCAGGGCGTTCACCTGCGACGGCGAAGACACCTCTCCGGCACTTGCTTGGACTGCTCCGCCGTCAAATACCAAAAGCCTGGTTCTCACCGTGACTGATCCCGATGCGCACACATTCACCCATTGGGTGTTGTTTAACCTGCCTGCCAGTGCAAAGAGCCTCCCCGAAAATATCCCAAAACAGGATCAACTTGCCGACGGCTCGCGCCAGGGACGCAACGACTTCGCTAAAATCGGTTACGCGGGTCCCTGCGCGCCGCGCCGCTCAACCCACCGCTACTTCTTCGATCTCTTTGCGCTCAACTCGACCCTCGATCTGCCCGCCGGCGCAACTCGAGCCCAGGTTGAAGACGCCATGAACACCCACGTCGTCGCTCGCGGCAAACTCATGGCACGTTACAGCCGCTAACGACCAACTGCTCGTGAGTTCATCAGTCCGCCGCCATATCCTTGCCCTTCACCTCATGGCCCAGCGAAGCCAGCAGCGCCAGGGACAGCGCCACAATCACCACCGTAATCGCCAGCACATTCCGATAGCTTCCCCACTTCTCCGCCGCCAGCGACTGCGCATTCGCATTCCACGAAGTCACCAGTCCGCCAAGCTGATACGCCAGTCCCGGCGCAGTCGCGCGCACCGGTGCGGGCGTCAATTCGGCGAGATACGCAGGCACCACTCCCCACGCACCCTGCACCATGAACTGCATTACCACGGCGCCGATAGCCAGTGTCACTGCCGAGTGCCCATAAGCCCACGCCGGTATTGCCAGCAGCGAGAGCAGCGCGGCCGTGATAATCGCGCGCTTGCGGCCCCACTTCTCCGAGAGCGTCCCGAAGACGAATCCGCCCAGGATCTGCGCAAATCCGTAGATCACTCCGATCGTCCCCACCACGCTCGGCGACAACCCGATCTGTACCTGGAGAAACGTCGGATACACATCCTGCGTCCCATGCGAAAACGACATGAACGCCGTCATCAGCACGATCAGGAAAAGAAATGTCGGCACGAATGCCTTGAGCGACGCAATCTTCTTTGCATAAGACTCACCAGGTGGATCGGACCGCCGCTTGCGATCTGCGGCAAGCCACACCGGCGACTCCTCCACCCGCGCCTGCACATAGAACACCAGCAGCGCCGGGCTCGCCCCCAGCATGAACAGCCCGCGCCAACCGATTGCCGGAAGGATGGTCATCCCGTGCCAGTGCGTCCCCGCAAACAGAAGCGCATAGGCCGCCGAAGCCAGGATCGATCCGAACGCATAGCCCTCCTGTAGAATTCCCGAGAAGCCGCCGCGACCCTCTGTGGGCAGCGTCTCAAAAGCCAGCGCCGCACCCACCCCCCACTCGCCGCCCATGGCGATGCCGAACAGCGCGCGCAAAACCAGCAGTACGCCCAGTGAGGGCGCAAACGCGCAGGCCAACTCGATCACCGAAAAGCTGAAAATGTTGAACATCAACACCGGCCGTCTGCCATACCGATCGGCCAGCATCCCGAATACCAGCGCGCCAACAGGACGAAAGGCCTGCGTCAAAAATACGGCGCTCAGCACATCCGACGGCTTGGCGTGGAAGTCCGCGGAGATCGCCTTCACGCAGAAGATCAGCAGAAAGAAATCAAGGCTGTCCAGCGTCCATCCAAGGAAAGACGCGACAAACGTGTGACGCTGCGACGAACTCAGTCGCTGGAAATCGCGAAGGAACGACATTAGCGGGAGGATACAACACGTGTCGAGTATCAGGAAGCGGCAGATTTCGCCTAGTTGGCAATCACCATTAACGACGTGCTCTTGAGACTGAGCGTCGATTTGGGAACGAACGGAATGCTCAGAGGAAAACTGTAAGTGACTTTCACTTGCACTGCGTCGCCCGGCGCATTGCACGGCGTTCCGCATGCCGTCCACGTCGTGGGGGGAGCAGAACTCGGGCTGTACCATGTCGTTGTCGCAGTCGTGTTTGTGGAAGTCATTCCAGGATATCCCAGACTCCGCACATAACTCTGAACCTGCGCTGAAGTCACTCCGCAGTTGGTGAGTTGAGTGCATGCCGATCCACGAACAATGGCATACCGTGTCGCTTCCCTTGCGGCGTCCGAAACATAGTTGTAGGTATACAGTGCCAGCGACAGCTCGATGATTCCAAACAGAACCGCAAACAGGAGCGAACTCACAACGGCCATCTCCACAATGGCTGACCCTTCATCGCCGCTCGCACCATGAATGTGTTGCTCACCAATCGAAAAGCTGATGCGGTTGAGATGTTCCCAATCTCTTTGCATCAGAATGCCTGTCTCTCGCGTCAGGTGCGCTGTTTTTATCATTGCAGCACCTTTTCCACGGCTTTTCCGTGAAGCGTAAGCGTTGTCGGCAGTCCCGGCACACGAAATAACGGAGTTACAGTGGCTTGGGTATTCACCGTGAGAATTGTCTCAATGCTCGAACCGGAGCAGTCCGTTGGCTGGCATGTGGAGGCCGTTCCATTCGAGCAGATGCACGAGGTGTTGACGGTTGTCGTTCCTAAAGGTATATCCGGTGCGTCCAGCGCGGCGGTGTTCTGTATTCCCGTCGTATCCCCTGCCGCGGTCGAATTCTGGCAGCCATAAGAAGCACCTGCCCTCGCGGCATTCATTACCTCAATCGACCCGTACGTCACCCATCCGAGTTCAACTGCTCCCAAGATCATCGCGACAAGTACTGGCAGCGTCAGTGCGAACTCCACAAGCGCGCTTCCCGCATCGCATTTTGTCCGCACTGCAGCCCGCGAAAAGGAGCGCACGACCTTCGAATCACGAAAAACCAAAGTCTTCATCTTCACTCCACAAGTGCAAGTTTTGAAAGAACAGAATTGGGGTTGACTACCACTGAATAATTCGTGTCTTTGATGGATCCGCTTCCGGTAACGGTCATGGAATCTGTGATCATGTCCAGTGACACATTCATGCTGCCCGACCCGGTCAAAGTCAGAGGCGAATCCGGTGCATAAAGGATTCCCTGGATTTTGTCCCCGCCGGAACCGGTCAGCTTAAATGCGCTCGAATCGGTTCGTGACTGGAAGAACAGCACACCGTTGTAGGTTCCTGAAGTCGGCGCCGTAAGATTCATGTTGCCGCTTCCCGTCACGGTCGTGCTGCCTTCGGTGTAAAAGGTGATGGATCCCCCGGTCAGCGATCCCGAACCGGTCAGTGACAGATCGCCGCCGACAATATATAGACCAGAACCAATTGTCAGCGCACCGCTGCCAGTAGTTGTAAAGTCCCCGCCGATCGTGTAATTCCCGGCTCCCAAAATCAGGCCTCCGCTGCCGGTATTTTTCAGGTCGCCGTTGATGATGTAATTCCCAGCGGTCAGGGTAAGCGTGCCGCTTCCCGTGTTGGAGATCGAATGATAAGTTCCGGGGCTCAATGTATTGTTGCTGGAGCCACTGAAGCTTTTATCGCAGGATGTGCAAGTACCCGTTGGAATTGGAGGCGCCGTCAGTCCTGCAAGCGGGTCTGCCGCAGGCGCAATTCCCGTCACTGGCGTTGGACTGATACTCCCCGAGCCTGTTTCCTTGTAACCGCCCACGATGCCAATCTCCTGAGCCGTTATCGAACCGCTTCCAGTCAACGTCAGCGCCGTGGATGTATTGCTGGAGTCGTCGTAGATGTCGCAATTGGTCGCAGTGATCGCGCCCGAGCCGGTCAGCGAAACGTCCGTGCCCGACTTGGCGAGTGTCCAGATACATCCGTCCGTCGAACCGGTTCCGGCAACAGCCCTTGCTCCGACGTTTAGGGAACTCTTATGCGTGAGCATGTTCATGAAGATTGTCGGACTTGGATCGACGACAATTGCCTCGATGAATCCGCTTTCCCCTGCGAAGGGCCCAACGCTCGGGGGAATATTGATCGAGACAGTCGCGCCACCTGTGCCGTCAGTCACCCCGTTGGCAGAAGATGCCGCTTTTCCAGCGGTCCTCGCAGATGTGGCTGAGCTGTTGTATTTGTAGTCCAGAGCTGCAGCGATGGCAGCAGCATCGGCCGCCGTTTGCGCGTTGCGACGTGCGCGAAACAGCAGGCCCACGTCAATCGCCAGCCCCATAAATGCCAGCAGGAGCGTCATGCACAACGCGACAAGCACGAGCGTCTGCCCTGTTTCATCCTTTGGCAATCTCACAGTGACTCCCTACTCGAATCGCGAAGGCGTGTCGAGTCGCTGTGGCGGCTTGGCTACCATGCCTGCCTGTGATGGTCCTCCAGAGGGTGAAACCCGGCGGGACCGACCATTTCCCCACCGTTTACAAAGTCAGTTGGACTGACTCATACAATCGAATCCACTCATCTTTGAACTACATTTCCAAACTACGATGCTCTCTTCAGAAACTCTTGCAGAGACTTCCTGCATGCCAGTTTTCCCGGTGCGCGATCGTCCTCTCTCGGGTCTTCGTTTTCCTTGACAATGAATGCAAATCCCACACCGTCAGGACCCCAGCGAATCACCTTCGAGTACACCGCGATCGAATTCCCGAGTTTCTCGCCTTTGCTCCCCGTTCTTTGCAGCGTCATGAGAATCAGGGTTCCCGGATATGGGCGTTCGTCAGTGAGGAGGAAAAATCCGGATTCGCTGATGTTGCCGAGCTGGTAGGGTTGCGGCGTCCCACCGCTCCAGTGATACGCAACCAGGCCCGGAAGAATCTTACGGTTCGATCGCTGGCTGCTCTCCGATTCCGAGGAAAACCACTTCTTCATCCTGGCGGCAAATGAAGGGCTTTTTTTCGGCTTCGACTCAGCCACGTCCGCGACCTGCTGCACAGGCACACGGTGTGAGCCGGAGTCCGATCGGAGAAATTCGTTGCGGCCAGTTTGTGTTTGTTCCGCAATCTCCACGTCATGCGCGCGCGCATCCCCATCTGTGATGGCGAGGGTTTCCAGGATGCCCTCGAGTTCCGACAGGCCGCATATTGAAAGTTGATCGCCTGAGCGAAGCTGCGAAGCAAAAACGGTGTGCGCCGGCAGAAGCAGCGCGCTCGCCGGCTCCTCCTCTAATACGAGGAATTGGGGATTGGGATAATGATCTACGTTCCACGCGACGCGGTTCTCTTCGTCGAGATAAACCAGATCGAAATATTTGGCACCCTGCGAAGCCGGAATACCTCGGTAGGGTTTTAACCACAATCCGATATCGGAGCCGTGGATGAGGAAATCAAAAAGTCTCTTCAGGGGTTCTGCAGTCGTGTCGAAAATTGCGACTTCTAAGCTGAGAAAGTTTTCCCCGGAGCGGTTATAAACCCGAAACTGTTCGTCTTTCTTTGGCGAACGTCCATCTGCGTCGTCCGATGCCGAGGCGGGGAGCGTCGGATTTTGATCTGCGTCGGCTGGAAGCATCCATTCACCCAGTCCACCCGTCACCAACCAAGAGGGGCCCAGACAAACCATAAGTGCGCTTCGCCATACTGCAAATACAACTTTCGCAGCACAAGGCGGTACTTTTGAATCGCGATGCGCTTCGAGCCCTCTTCACAAAATCGTCGGTCCCTCTGAATCGAATTGCAAGAAATTTCAAAGATTACTTGATTCCGGTCCTTGCGGGAGAATTAGTGGACTTTCGTACTCAGATTTGAACTCCTTCGTTACGGAAGAGGTAGGTACTAATTGCCCATTCGAGCCATTTCGTATTAAGTCGATCACTCTTAGAATCCGTTTAGGCTTGCGTTCAGCGGTGACACTTCCAACCGTCGCCTCTGGAGGCGGACGCTAGCCTGAGATGAAAGGGCAACGATGTATGTCCCAGGCTTTGCTGCCACAGGTTGGGCGCCTAGCGCCGTTCCGCCTTCCCATGCTGCTCTCAAACTTTTCGGATCAAGATCAAGACCTACTCGAATGCTTCGGCATTCGATTCGTGGAGACCACGGCGGCGCACTCGTTGAAATGGCGCTTGTCATGCCCATCATGCTCGCGATGCTGACCGGCATCTTCTCCTTCTCCGTCGTTCTCTATCAGAAACTCCAACTTGGCGAGGCCGTCAGCAACGCCGGTCGCGTCATGGCGCTTGAGCGCGGTGATACAGATCCCTGTGCAACGACGGCCAATGCCATCTACGCGGCCGCGCCTGCCCTGGCAAAATCCAGCATGACGCTCACCTTCACGCTGGGCGGTTCGAACACCAGTGGTACGGTAACCGGCGGCACGATTTATGGCGGGACAAAGGGTACAGCTCCTACATGCACAGCCGCGGGCAATGGCGGCGCCGCCGCGTTACAGACAGGTTGGCCGGCACAGATTCAGGCGACATATCCGTGCAGCTTTTTTGTCTATAACACCAAACTAGGAAGCTGTTCGGTCACTACCCAGGTCACGGAGGTCATTCAATGAAACGGAGAGTTCATTCCTTGTTCGGCTGCTTTCTGGTAGATGAGCGCGGTCAGATTATCCCGTGGATGGGGTTTCTCAGCGTGCTGATTATCGGCGTTGCTGGCCTCTCCATCGATCTTGGTCACGCTTATGTCTGCTACCGGCAACTCCAGGCATCGACAGACGCCGCAGCTCTTGCCGGCGCAGTTGAACTGGGCAACGGAACAGCGACTCAGGGTAGCGTCACTACCCAGGTTGGCCTTTACGCCTCGACGACCGGCGGTGCTAACTTCGATACCAATCTACCCAGTCCGACAGTATCCGTGACTTTCAGTTGCGTGTCAGATTCCAACATGGTTCAGGCGTCCTGCCAAGATTCGAACACTGGGTACAACGTAATTCACGTTACACAGACCGCGACCATCCCGACCTTCTTTATCAGGGTATTGTCAGCCATCGGCATCAACCCAGCCAAGTCGCTCAAATTGACATCAACAGCGTCCGCGACCATGGCGAGCGGACAGAACGACCAGGTGAACGTTGCCATGGTCGTTGATGCTACGGCATCCATGAACACCAACGACACGGACGCGAGCTGCGGACAGACACGAATCTATTGCGCATTGCAGGGGGTCAGAACCATGCTGGGCCTTCTCGCGCCCTGCAGCGCCTCAACTTCAAAATCGACGGCGACATGCGTTCCTTATGATCAAGTGAGCCTGTTTACGTTCCCCACCATCCAGGCGAATACGACGACGTATGACACCGATTGCAGCGGCACCGCACCAACCATCCTTCCGTACACTACTCCCGTTAAAGGAGCCACTTGGTCGGCTCCAACAGGAACGGCCGGCACCTATCAGCTCACCACATATACGAGCAACTGGACTTCTTCCAACCAGGTAGGTGGAGCATTGAGTAGCTCCTCGTCCCTCGTAAACGGTGTTGGCGGACCGACAGGATCCTGCTCGGGTATAGACTCAGTGGGCGGCGACGGAACCTACTACGCCGGAGCCATCTATGCCGCCCAGTCATCGCTTGTGGCTGCAAAGGCGGCGGCTCCGGGGTCTCGCAACATCATGATCATCCTCAGCGACGGTGATGCAAGTGCCTCGAGCGGAAAAATGCAGAGCCCACCGGGGACGAATGTCGGGCACAATGGCAACACCTATCCCTCGCTTGATGACCAATGCCACCAGGCCATAACCGCGGCGCAATACGCTACGGCAAACGGAACAACGGTGTATTCGATCGCTTACGGCGCCTCGAGTTCGGGCTGTTCCACCGACACCGGCGGTCTCTCCATCTCGCCTTGTCAGGCCATGGCGCAGATGTCTTCGGGGTACGTGTCGCCGAGCAATGCACCCGACTTCTATTCAGACGCCACAGCGTCTCAGAACAAGGGCCAATGCACCTCGGCAAGCAATCCAAACCTCAGTTTGACGGGGATCTTCGGCAACATCTCCGCGCAACTCACCAGGCCCAGATTGATTCCCAACAACGTAACCTAGGAACTCGTTGAAATTCGCCGTGTTGTAGCAAATTCATTGAGGATTTGTGCTTCTGCCAAGTTGAAATCTGTTTGAATCGTGCGTTTCTTCAGCGCTTACCGGGGCTTGCGGGTATCGGGATTCCATCCCGTTGGCC
>NZ_DATHHT010000022.1:0-143351 GCF_035317045.1 Occallatibacter sp. | reverse complement strand
GGCGGCACGCCAGTGCGACACGGGCTACTGGGTTCGCAAGAACGCACACGGCCGCGGCCTGGCAACCGAAGCCACGAATGCGCTGCTACGGTACGCGTTCGAAGTGCTGGGGATGCGCCGCGTGGGACTGACCCACGCCAGTGGCAATGAAGCCAGCCGCCGCATTGCACTCAATCTTGGTTTTATTCAAGAGGGCGTGCAGCGGTCAGCGAGCCTGCTTCCCGGAGGGCGATTCGCGGATAAGCTTCTCTACGCGCGGCTCGACGCAGTGGGCTTGCCTCAGTTGGAGGTCTCCTGGGGCGCGGAGCAGACGTATTGAAGGCACTGGATAGCCGCGTTTCAGTCCCCGGTGGCGGGCGCGATGAGTTCGAGCTTCGATGGCAGGTTATATTCGGGCAACACGCCGGTTTCAGCGGCCATCCGGAAAAAACCACGCATGCCTTCAATGCATTCCTCATCAAGAACGTAGTGGATATTGGTCGTGAGGTAGGAGCGGATTGTGCCTTCGGACAGCGGCATTTGGCGCGACCATTGAGCGACCAGCGCGTCGATGTTTTCGAGGCCGTGATCACGGGAGCGAATGAAATCCCGGCCAACGCGCTCGTCCAAAGGGCTGCCCGGCGCAGCCGCCCAGACTGCGGAGACAAAGGGAAGGCTGGTGAGCGTTCGCCATTCTTCGGCCAAATCGTGATAGACAAGCTCTTCCGCGGTGCGCTCGAAACGATTGGCGCGCTCTTCGAGTGCCATGAGAGCCGGATCGCCGATGAGAATTGCGGCATCGGCACGGTCGAGCATGGCATCAAGATCCGCCGTCATCGGAACATAGGGCACGGCTGCATTACCCCATTTGTGAAACATGATGCGCGTGTACGCAAGTGTCGCGCGGCTTGCCAGATCGGCGGCGATGCTGCGCAGATTTGCGAGCGGCTGATTTGCGCGCCGCACGAGCAGCAGGGAGCGGACACGCTGTTTGGAGGCTATGGTGCATCCGGGCAAAATGCGCAGTCCCGGCGTCGTCGCCAAAGATGCGATGGGAACGAGGCCGATATCCGCAGCGCCGCCAGCCAACCGATCCGCGCACTCCGAGGGAAGCATCCACTGGACGTCATAGCGCTCGGCGAATTCGGCGTTCAGGGGCGGATGTTCGAAGTCCCACATCAGCGGTGCGGGATTTAGAAAACGAATGGCGGCGACACGAATTCGAGGTTGCGAAGTTGAATTCACTCTGCTCTTTAGACTATCAACCCGGGCTTTGAGACTCTGCAGATGCGTGTCCGCGGTCACACCCTTCACCTTGACTTCCAAGTCGCGTCAGCTTAATGTGAGCCTCAAATACTAAAGAGATCTCTTTAGGCTAACTTGAAGGAAAGCACGCGTGTGCCTGCGCATGAAGCGCGTATGTAGATGTCAATATTGAACGAAGCAACTAGAAACACATCAACCCTTTCCGGTACGAAGATCGAGGAAAGCCAATTAGCCATGCTGGCCCTGGCGCTGACCCCGAACCTTGGACCGAAGCGCATTGTCGATGCGATCGCCCAACTGCATACGCCGGACCAGATCTTTGCCCTGACACTGACCGAGCTTGAGGGCCTTCGCCTTCCAGCGGATGCGGCGCAGTTCATATTTGACGGCAAGGCCCGACGCGCAGCGGACGAGGAGTGGGGCAAGATTGTGCAGCATGGCGGTTCGATCGTGACGCTGGCGTGCGCGGAGTATCCCGAGAGGCTGAAGGAAATCTACGATCCGCCTCCGGTGTTGTGGGTTCGCGGAGCGGTGCAACTGCTGACACGTCCATCGATCGCGGTGGTGGGAACGCGTCATCCTTCGCCCTATGGAACGGGCGTGGCCGAGATGTTGTCGCGCGATCTGGCAGCGCGGCGCCTGGTTATTGTGAGTGGCATGGCACGCGGAATCGACACTTGTGCGCACAAGGGCGCGCTCGCTGCGCGCACGCCGACCATTGCTGTATGGGGAACGGGCATCGACGTGGTCTATCCCAAGGAAAACAAGAGGCTAGCGGACGAGATCATTGCGACGGGAGGGACGATTGTGAGCGAAATGCCAATCGGCACCTTTCCCGCGCCGCAGAACTTCCCGCGCCGCAACCGGATCATCAGCGGACTCAGCATCGGCGTGCTTGTGGTGGAAGCCAGCGAGAACTCTGGCACACGCGTGACGGCGCGCTGCGCAGCAGAGCAGGATCGGGACCTTTATGCCGTGCCGGGCAACGTTACTGCGAAAAACTCGTGGACGCCTAACACGCTGATAAAACAGGGTGCCAAGCTTGTCGCAAGTTGGGAAGACGTGTGGGAGGATCTGCCTTCGCAGGTGCGGCTGCAACTGGAGCGCGAGGCTGGTGCTGAATCCAAACCTGAGGTTATGGCATCTCTTCTGCCGGACCCGGTGCTGCGGCCGGAAGAGGGTATTGTGCTGCATGCATTGCGCGCCGACGAGTCGCTGCAAATCGATGAGATTCTTGAAAAACTCGAGACACAATTGACGTCGTCCGAGGTGTTTACGGCGTTGTTTGAACTTGAAATGAGCGGCCGCGTACGCTGCTTGCCGGGAAAGAACTATGTTCGCACGCTGTAGTTGACGACGGACATCGCGCAATATTTTCGATGGTGCGCGAGAGGCGATGAGCCACACATTTCAGAAACTTTGCACGGTACCATGCAAACGATTTTGCGGCGAGAAATATCGATTTGGAGTGGAAACGAAGATGCCTTCCATGTTAGCTTGCAAATCTTGCGACCCATTTTAGGTGGGGAAGGCCAAGCGAGGCAGTCAGCCTCTCTACACCTGTGAAGACTTTCTTACAAACGCAAAAGAAACGGAAAGACCTTTATCCGAGTCCAACAGGCCGGATGGAGTAGAGTAGTACGGAATCAAGGATGGCAATGACCAAATCACTCGTGATCGTCGAATCTCCCGCGAAGGCGAAGACGATCGAAAAGTATTTAGGCAAGGGCTACGAAGTGCTGGCGTCAATCGGGCACATCATGGACCTGCCGAAGAACGACATCGGGGTGGAGCTGCAAAACCGCACCTTCGTACCGACTCTGATCGTGTCTCCAGGCAAGGAAAAGGTTGTAGCGCAGCTGAAGAGAGCCGCTGCCGGCGCGGACGAGATCTACCTGGCGCCTGACCCTGATCGCGAGGGCGAGGCTATTGCCTATCACCTTGCGATCCAGTTGGGAACGAACGCGAAGGAACGTAAAAAGATTCGCCGCGTGACCTTCAACGAAATCACCAAGAAGGCGGTTCAGGAAGCTTTCAATCACGCTCGCGACGTTGATCAGAATCTTGTGGATGCCCAGCAGACGCGACGTGTGCTCGATCGACTTGTTGGTTATCAGATATCTCCTTTGTTGTGGGACAAGGTCCGTCGGGGACTTTCGGCGGGCCGAGTCCAGACCGTGGCCGTGCGTCTGATCGTGGAGCGCGAGGCCGAAATCAATGCATTCCAGCCCGTGGAGTATTGGACGCTTGACGCGTTGCTGCACCCCGAGCGTCAGGCCGACAAGAGCTTCAAAGCGCGATTTGTCGGTATCGATGGCGAACCGGTGCGCGTCGCGAACGGCAAGGACAAGGATGGGAAAGACCAGTTCCTTGCTAATGCTTTGCCTGATCAGAAGTCGATGCAGGAAGTTCTTTCCGCTCTTGAGAAGGCAACGTGGTCACTGGCATCGGTACAGAGCCGAGAGCAACAGAGAAGGCCGCTGGCTCCATTTATCACCAGCCAGTTGCAGAGGGACGCAGCAAGCAAGCTCGGATTCAATGTCAGACGCACGATGGGAGTCGCGCAGCGGCTTTATGAAGGCATCGAGATCGGCGCCGATGGAACCACGGGCCTGATCACATATATGCGTACCGATTCGCCGCGCGTTTCGCCGGAAGCAGTTGAAGGCGCGCGCGAGTGGATCAAGAAGTCGCTGGGCGCGCAATATTTGCCTGCATCCGCTAATGAATACAAAGGCAAGAAGGATGCGCAGGATGCGCACGAAGCGATTCGTCCGACCGATGCATCGCGTACGCCGGAATCCATTGCACGCTATCTGAGCGACGAGCAGTTGAAACTTTACACGCTGATCTGGAGACGGTTCATCGCATCGCAGATGGTGCCTGCCATTTTCGACGTCACGACAGCGAAGATTGCGGCGGTATCTGAGAAGAACGGCAAAACCTATGACTTCAGGCTCAGCGGGTCCGTCGTTCGATTTGATGGCTTCCTCAAGGTCTACGAGGTTTCAGAGGACAAGAAGGACGACGATGATGAGTCGGCCAACAAGCTTCCGAACCTGGACAACGTGAAGACCCTCGAGTTGGAAAAGCTTGAGAATGAGCAGCACTTCACGTCGCCGCCTCCGCGCTATAACGAAGCGTCTCTCGTGAAGGTCCTGGAAGAAAAGGGTATCGGTCGCCCGTCGACTTATGCTTCGATCATCAACACCATCCAGGATCGCGAGTATGTGAAGAAGGTTCAGGCGAAGTTCGTGCCGACAGAGATTGGCACGGTTGTGACTAAGCTGCTGGTGGACAACTTTCCGTACATCTTCGACATGCAATACACGGCGAAGTTGGAAAGCGAACTGGACGCGGTCGAGGACGGCGAGGAGCGCTGGACTGACCTGTTGAATGGTTTCTATGACCATTTCGAAGAGGAGCTTGCCGTTGCAGGCAAGCACATGGAAGACATCAAGCGTATGGAAGAACCGACGAACGAGTTCTGCGACAAGTGCGGAAGTCCGCTGGTTCTGAAGTGGGGCAAATTCGGCAGCTTCTACTCCTGTTCGAACTTCAGCAAGAAAAAGCCAGTTACGGTTGCGATGGGCCCATGGAAGAAGGATGCGAAGGCGGTCACGAAGAAGATCACGACCGCGCTTCATTTTCCGATGACGGTTCGCGCCACCGTGGAGGACACGAACGTGTTCTCAAAAGAAGTGGCGGACACGAAGGCGTTGGTTGCCGCGATCGGCGAGGCGGCAGATGAACTGGCGACGAAGGGCAAGAAGATTTTTGTCGAGCAAGTGAGTTGCGACTTCACGAAGGAGAATTTCGCTGCCAAGCCGGATCTGAGCGCGCCCGGTGCAGACGACGTTCCTGAAAAAGAGTTTTGCGACAACTGCGGCAAGGAGATGGTGCTGAAGAACGGCCAGTGGGGGCCGTTCATGAGTTGCCCGGATTACTCAGCCGATCCGCCATGCAAGACGATTCGCAAACTTAGTCAGAAGCAGCAGCAGAAACAGAACACTGCCCAGCCGACCGGCGAAGCGTGCCCGGTTTGCGGCAAGCCGCTGGTGCTGCGACAGGGGGCGTACGGAGAGTTTGTATCGTGCTCGGGATATCCGAAGTGCAAGTACGTGAAGCAGAACCTGATCGAAGGGATGAAATGCCCCAAGTGCGGTGTGGGCGATATTGCCGAGCGCAAGGCGCGCCGCGGAAATGTCTTCTGGGGCTGTACCAATTATCCGAAATGCGACTTCACGTCGAACTACAAGCCGGTTGCGCAAAAGTGTCCGGAGTGCGGCAATCCCTATCTGATCGAGAAGACGCTCAAGAGCGGTATTTTCCTCGAGTGCCCCAACAAGAAGAGGGGCGCCGAAGAAGAGGTCAAGCCGAAGAAGGGCAAGAAGACGGCCGAGCCCGAACCGGGAGCTGCGGTGGTTTGCCACTACTCGAAGCGGATCGGGGATGCGCCTCCGCCGCCTACGGCCGAGACGCATGGTCCGGTGATTGAGAATCCGGACGCAAAGAAGGAATTGCAGCCGGCCTGATTGTAGGCGGGTTTTGGCTCAATCCAAGCATGGCGCGATCTTTCCGATCGCGCCACATCTTCATTCTCCGGCGCAATCAGGCACCACCCTTCGATGCGATCCGGTAACATTGGCAGCGGAGACCTATCACGAATGGAACGGATGCTCGCTACTCCCGCTGATGCTGAAATTATTCTCAAGCTATATCAATTGCGCACGGAACCGCTGATGCGCGAGGCGCGCGCCTTTATGACGGGAGAATTCTGGCCTAATACGCCGGAGGAGTTCTTTGCAGTGGCGCAGAATCCGGCCGATCCGCACAACGCTTTTTTCCGGCAGGTGGTGACGTACTGGGAGATGGCTGCTGCGATGGTGCTGCATGGTGCTGTGTCGGCCGAGTTGTTTGTCGACTGCAATGCCGAAGGTTTTTTCCTTCTTGCCAAGTTCTCACCTATTCTTGAACCGATCCGCGAGAAGATGCCGACTTTCCTCAACAAGACTTCGGAGTTGGTGAACCGGTTCACGGCGGCTTCAGCGCGGTACGAGGGGGTTCTCAAGAATGTCGAAGCGCGCCGTCAGAGATTGCAGCCGGGTCAAGAATGGCAGGTCAGGTAGTTCATCGGACGGAATCGTTTTTGCGGCGGCCTTGTGCAACGCGCGTCCGGTAGCGCATGATCAGGGTCGGCAAGATTAGATATCCCCATGGAGGTCACAAGTGAAACGTATCATCGCAATGCTGGTAGTTGCTCTCGCGTTTGCCGCCGTCGCGGCCAATGCTGCTGACTCGAAGACCATCAACGGTTGGATTTCCGACTCGATGTGCGGCGCCAAGCACGCGGGGTCGGGAGCAGCGTGCGTGAAAAAATGCATCGATGGCGGTATGACACCGGTGTTTGTGGATGAAGGCCAGAAGCAGGTCTGGACCATCGACAATCCCGATGCCGTGAAGAAGTACTATGGCGATCACGTCACCGTCAAAGCAACCGCCGACAGCGACAAGAAGTCAGTACACATCGACTCGATCGAAGCGGCCAAGTAGCCAGCCAGCCGGTCAATTCGGGTTTGCGTTATCCCCAGATGGCTAAGACGACATCTGGGGCACCTGAATGTAGTGTTGCGAGATATCCTACCCCCTATGACCCGGTCTCCTAGAGCGAGTGTTCTATTTTCCGAGGTTTACGGAGGGGGGCTGTCGCTAAGTGCTTCTACGGATTTAGCTTAGCCGTAGAGGTTTCTTGCCAAAGGACTTGCTGGGACGCATTCGCCTGATCAGGGAGACCTTGCCTGCTGCGTTGCCCGAATTCAGAATATCTGCGGCAGAAGAAGGTCTTTCCGATTGCTGACTTCATTCTGCTCCGAATCGGGAAATAACCTGCAAAACGGGCACAGGAATCTTTCATTTGGAATCAGGAACTTAGGGCATGGTTCAAAGGAAGGGGACTTGACATTGCCCTTTTGGTTAGACAGTTTGAGATTTGACTGTCTGGCGGAATCCAGCGCACTCGCCACAGAATCTAATCTCTGTTACTGTTCTAACGGTTAGCGTTCGCCCAGGCAGTAAAGCTATGAGGCGAATGCCGGTGTGGAAAGATCATGGCAAAAGCAGTTTGGAACGGCAAAGTGATTGCCGAGAGCGAAACTACAGAGATCGTCGAGGGAAATGTCTACTTCCCGGAAAACAGCCTGAAGCGGGAATACTTCCGACCCAGCAGCACCACCTCTACCTGTCCCTGGAAGGGGCAGGCGCGGTATTTGAGCCTGTATATCGATGGACAGGACAATCCGGACGCGGCCTGGTACTATCCTGACCCGAAACCTGCAGCCCGCAAGATCAAAGGATTTGTAGCTTTCTGGCGTGGAGTTGAAGTAGAAAAGTAGATTTCGCCTGTCGGGCCCGGGGGCCTCCATGCACGTCCGTCGCGTATTTCTCGCGCCACTTCTGGCGCTTGCGCTGGCAGCTTGTGCGCACAGACCGATCGCGCCTTCAGCAGTGACCGCGCCCACCTTACAAGGAGACGCGGCGCACCCCGGCCAGACGAGGGGCTGGGTGGATACGAAGCTGTACTTTGGACTGGGGCCGGTTGAGCATCCAGAACAGGGCGTGAGCGAAGCGAGCTGGCGGGGATTCCTCGACCGGGAGGTGACGCCGCGGTTCCCGGGCGGATTGAGCGTGGTGGATGTCTATGGACAGTGGCAGGGGAAGAGCCAGACTACGCCGGAGCGGCTGCGGTCGAAGATGTTGATTATCGACTACCCGGACACGGCGGAGAACCGCGCGAAGATTGAAGCGATCCGGTCGGCGTGGAAGTGGAAGACCGGCGACCAGTCGGTGATGCGGGTGACGGAACCGGCGGATGTGTCGTTCTGAGCATGGCGGACAACCGGGAAATACTGATCCTGGTTTTCCTGCAGTGGTTCTTAAAACTTGTGTGATGGCATCAACCACACCGGTCTGTACCGAAATTGGGTTATTACTGGGTAGGCGGTTACTCGACCGCAACTTCCGAAAATACCCCTGGAGTCTCAGTGGCCTTTGTCGAATGCTTGAAATGCCTCTCGCACCGCAACTGAAGCTTTCTCCTGACGAGACGAATGGCGTTCGGCTACCAGCCACTTTTCATTTCGAAAGACCCAAATATCTGTAATCAGAAAGTTGCCACTGATGTCGCGACCATTCAGGGGCTCTGCAGCTTGGGTGATGGCGAGCGTCACGACCGCCAGGTCGTTCCAGATAGACACATGCATATCCGTAATTTCGTAGTCATGGATTACATAACGGGGTAGGGCGGAGAGCCATAGCTCCTTCGGTATCACCTGTAGAGATTGACCCTCGACCCCAATGACTAATTTGAATTCTGACGCTTGAAAACTTGCAGCAGAGTCAACATCCCTTCTCAGAATGGCATCATTCCACAACCGCTCCACGTTTTCGATATCCACGACCATTGCATCCCTTGACTGCGCAATATCTGCCATGGTGACAGCCTCTGATTCTGAGAGGGAGGCCGAAAGTCATCCCTACAACGAGTGCTTGGATTCTCAGCTGCTTTTCGGGAGCCTAACCCGGATCATACGGTCGATCCGGAAATACCCCCCCCGTCTTTCCGTTTTCTGCGTTACTTTCCGCATAGGGGTCACGGACCCGAAATCGCAGTATCAGTGCCTTGGAACCAACGGAGAAAGCCATCATCGCAGAAGTTCATCAAGTGGGGGCGCATAACCTCCCAAATTGCCATTTTCCAGGGAATAGGGGCCGCGTACATCGTGGCCATCGACGTAGAGAATGGAATATCCAGAAATCTTTCCAAAGGGTTCACCAATTGGCTGTATGGCGACTGGTATTACTCGCTTCCCCGCAGCCTTCAGCGCATCGCAGAGCCCAGGTTGGGCCTCAATGTTCACAATATTGGGATACCGGGCAAAGTGCAGCGTCACGGGCTTGGCCTCAGGGTTGTTCCTGACAAAGTCGCTGACGTCGAAGTGTTCAGGTAGACCACACTCCCAGAGCATAGAGACAGTAATCGTTTTGTCTCGCAGACGTAGCCAGCTTACCCATACGGTCAGGAAAAGCGCCACTGCGGTGACTGGCCAAAACACTGGCTTCAGCTTCATACATGCGTTTCCCTTCCGATTGAACGATAAGACCCCGACGGAGGCTGATCCAGTTTATCTTTAGCTCGCGTGAACCCACGTGTGATCGGTGTGCGCTGATTTGTTGAAAAGACCGTAGATGCCTCTGGGGAGGATCGCGGACAACCCTGAACTAACCCGTTTTGGCGTTTCGAGGTTACGTCAGGATGGGCGGTCCTTGGGAAATTCTCGCGATCTAAGGAGAGTTGTTCCCACAATCAACGGTGGGTCAAGACGCTGGACTGGCGGGCGCAAGGTACGAAATCCTGGTGCCCGTGTTTGGCGGACCGAAGGGAATCAATCGGCCCGTCCGCTCAACGGGATTGGGGGCAACAGTTACTTCACTGTTATGTCTCGGGTTGCGGTCACCTTCAGACCAGCCGAATTACGTGCGGCGAAGGTCAGGTGGTATGTTCCGGAAGCCAGCGCGAGCTGCTGATTCATAGTTCCGCTGAAGGGCACGGATATCAGCTTCGTACTGCCCGACCACAATTCAAACCGGTATACTCCGCCATCCATGTTTGCCGCTGCATTGATCTGCACCGGCGAAGACACAGCGGAGTTTTCTGTCGGTGAACAAATGTTGATGGCATTCAAAGTGGTCTCGCCGCAGGAGGCCGCGGTGGAGCTCACCACGACCAGATTCACAGGGCTCGGGATCGAAATGACCGCTGACCGCACCATGATCTGCGAGTTCACCGTGAAGACAAAAAGCTTGTTCTCGCTTGTTGACGTGGCGTAAAGATGCCCGCTGGTGTCCCATGCCAGCTGGTCGATCGGATCCGTAACAGTATTCCAGGAAAGGGTTAGTGGAGAGGCTCCATTGAACTTGTAGATCTGGAGCCCGCTGCCCGGGTTCCCCCCGTAGTCACCCGCGATGGCGAAGAAAACTCCGTCTGGGGAGAAAGCGGACTCGGTCACCTGCAGATTCGTCTGCGGCATGTTGGCGGAAGTATTCGTGCTGGTGAGCGCCCCGTTCGGGCCTACGCTGAAGCTGCCAAGCTGGGGAAAACCGCTGTCGTTCAGATATTCCTGCAGAACGACGAAGTTTTCGGTGGGAGAGGCGTCTGGCCGATACGCCGTATAGCTCTTGCTGCCGCTGAACGTTGGATTCAGAGAACCGGAGTATTGGAGTGTCCCCGTGCTTTGCCGCTGAAATCCGATCACCTGATTGTTGAAGCTGAAGAAGTTGTCAGCGTATGCGAACGTCTCGTTCCCCAGAATGGAAGGAAGGGTCGTATAGCCCCCGACTGCACGCTCACCTGCGAGTCTCCATTGAAGGTGAAGCTGCCGTCGCTGTTCACGTTGTAGGTCTGGTAGGTGGTGCACAGCTGATCGCCTCCGCCCTGCAAAAGCACATAGGCGGTCTTTCCAGTGTGATCGAGCGCGGCCTGGGCGCCGACCGCGTTGGTGCTGCTGCCGCACGATCCGCCGGCGTAGTTGAAGAAACCGACCTGCGATAACTGGGAACCGAGCGCTCCGTTCGAGCCCACTGCATAGCTGTGCAGAAGGGACTTGCCGATGGTGAAGAATTTCGAACCTGTTCCGCCGACAATTTTGGTTCCCGGCTTGAAGGGCGAGCCGGAGATTGCAGTAAATTGGCCGTTGGACAATGCGGTGTATCCATAGACCGGCCCAGCGTTTCCCGCGGACTGCACGTAGATGTGCGCCAACGCTGACTGGGCTGAAATGGGCGGAACTGCCGCAAGGCTGGAAACGAACGCGAGGCCACCGGCAAGGCCGGAAACCCTGAAGGCTAACAACATGATTGTCCTCCAAAATCAGCTGTGCTGACCCGCTCTTCAATTTTCTGGGGGAAGTGAGAAAGCCAACCGTGGGCTACCGGGCTAGCCAGCGTGCATCCGGAGTAGCACGATCTGCTTAGAACCAGGATTGCAAAACCTTGGTTGCTTCCGGTCGGAAACGCTGACGAGAACGGATAGTGCCTCTTTCCTATGCCTGATCTTGACCCGGAAAAGAAGGAGGCAGGTTGAGGTTCGAGTAGGGATGGATTCGGCAGTCATAATCACCGCAGCGAGTAGCGGCTGGGTTATTGTCTGCTTCAGCGCGCGGGAGCATACTCTGCCCGCGTTCTTCTGCACTTTTGCTTGCCTCATAGCATCAGTTATTATCCGGACGCATGATCAATCGACGCAGATTTCTTGCTGGTTCTGCAGGAGTGGCCGCGATGGCTGCCGTTCCGGGTTCGGCTCTTCCAGTGGGCGACACCATTTCTCGCCAGGCCGGCGTGAAGCTCAAGCTCGGTCTCAATGCCTTCTCGTTCAACGGGCCGCTTCTTGCGGGGACGATGACGCTGGCGGATGCCGTGGATTTCTGCGCAATGAATGGTGTGGACGCGCTGGATGCAACCGGCTACTACTTTCCCGGTTATCCCAACGTCCCCACGGATGAGCACATCTACGCGCTGAAGCGGAAGGCCTTTGTGAACGGAGTCGCCATCAGCGGCACCGGAGTACGAAACAATTTTGCGGTGGCAGACGAGGCCGCGCGGAAGCGCGATGTAGAGATGGTGAAGGACTGGATTGTTGTGGCCAGCAAGTTGGGTGCACCCGTGATTCGCGTATTTGCCGGACCGGAGCGGCCCGCCGGGTACACGTTCGACCAGGCGCAGGAGTGGATTGTTTCCGATTTCAAGCAGTGTGCGGCGTTTGGCAAGGAACACGGCGTTGTCGTGGGCCTGCAGCAGCACAACGACTTCCTTAAGACTGCGGCGGAGACTATCCGCGTGATTGAGGCGGTGGATTCGGAGTGGTTCGCCTCAATTCTCGACATTGGCAGTCTTCGCTCCGGTGATCCCTACGCCGAGATTGAGAAGCTGGTCCCGTACGCCGTTTCCTGGCAGATCAAGGAGGAGGTGGGTCGCAACGGCAAGCCGGAGCCTACCGACCTCGCGAGGATCAAGGCCATCATCGACTCGCACGGCTACCGCGGATACGTGCCCTTCGAAGCGCTCGGTTCGGGAGACGCGCGCCAGAGGATTGTCAATTTCCTTGCAAAGATTCGCGCAGCATTTGGTTTGTAGAAATCGCACCTAAGTGGATTGGGCTAGCTGGATCCGGCGACTGAGCGCTCAAGGCGAGCAGTTTGGTCGGATTGTGGGGCCAACCGGACGTTGAGCCAAGGGCGGGAGGAACTATGCCGGGCGAGGGAAATGCAACGGGATCACGAGTCACATTGCATGTGGTTTCAAGCCTTGATGGGTTCATCGCGAGGAAGGACAACAATGTCTCCTGGCTCGATGTGCATGGGAGCGTCTACGAATCCGGGGTTTCCATTTCGGAGGAGGAAGCTGCGAGTTTCGTCAAAGGCATCGACTGCTATGTACTCGGTTCGCGAACGTATGAACACGCGCTTGAACTGGGCTGGCCCTATGGCGATACTCCGACAGTGGCGGTAACCGGCAGAACATGGCCGTCGACGAGGGAGAGCGTCGAATTCTATTCGGGCGATCTTGAAACGCTCGTTCGTGCGAAACTTGCGCCGCGATATCGAAACATCTGGCTGGTTGGCGGGGCGATGCTGTGCCAGGGTTTTCTCTCGCTCGGACTGGTGGATGAAATCCGGTTGACCATTGCGCCTGTTCTGCTGGGTGACGGGCTTCGGCTCTTTGGCGGTCTCCTGACAGAGTCAAATTGGGATTTGAGGAATGTTGTCGCTTACAAGAACGGCTTTGTTGATTTGACATATGCTGCATCGTCGGTGTGAGAGCGTGCCCAATGCATCCCGAATCTGAAAAGGAAACCCTTCAGGGGCTAAAGCCGATTGATTTTTCCTGCGCGTTTGCCGCAACCCAGAGGGTACTCCGAGTCGTACCCCGACACACGAGTCCGGAGGTGTTCCCGTTGCAGTGAAAAGGCAACTGCAGGTTCCTCGGCTCCCGGTGGTCGCTCGGAATGACAGTGCTGACCTGGGATGACAGATGCACGCTCTCTCCAGGCCAGAGGGCAAATCGCAGGATGACAGATCAATTGTGATGCGAATTTTAGAGGCCGGACACCAGGTGGGTTTACCGTTCGCTCTTCGTCAACAACGCCAGGCCCAAGCCTTCTATGGCGCCTCGGCGGCCGGGAGCATCCACAAGGGATTTGCGAAATGTGACGCCAGCCTCGTAGAGGTGATGCTGCTGGAGCAGGAGGTAGCCTAGCTGTTCGCGGGCGGGGATGATGGGGCCGGGAGTGGCGGGGGATTTCTCTATCGCGTCTTCCTGGTCGGCGGCTGCACGCATTTCGGTCAGGGCTTTTTGAGGATCTCTGTTTGCCTGGGCTGACCAGGCAGCCACTTCCGAAGCCAGAATGTGCACCTGCGCGGCCCAATATTCGTTACCCGCGCGATGCAAGTCATCTTCGTACTTTTGCAACTGCGTAATATTAGCGCCTACATCGGCCGGCTGCTTACCGCGCACGATACCCAATGTGCGCGCCCATACGGCGATGGCCGCAACGTGCGGCGGGGAACCTGGGATGGGCTGGATGTTTGCTGCCTCGTCCCACCTGGCCTGTTCGACGGCGAATCGCACGGGCATGGCGGTCGCGGCGTAGCCTGACTTGAAGTCGCCCCTGATGGCTTTGTTCATGCTTGCGAGATGGTCGAGAACCTGGTGCGCGTCATCATAACGACCAAGTTGAAGGTAGGCGTAGACGAGATAGTCCATCGAGTGAAGTTCTTCACCGAGGTCGCCTTGATCACGCGCAGCCTTGCCTGCGGCCAGATTCGACGCAATGGAATCCTGCCACAGGCCGAGACGCGTGAAGATATGCGATGGCATGTGCAGCGCGTGAGGAGCATCGGGCGCGATCTGCGCGTACTTGCGGGCGGCCGGCAGACCCCGTTCGGCGAGTTCGCTGCTGTCGCAGGCGTGGATGATGTAATGCGTGATCCCGGGGTGATCGGGATATTTGCGATCGAGCGGCTCGAGAATCGCGAGCGCCTGTTTCTGACGCGCGTGGGTTTTGTCCGCGAGGGAGACATTTGAAAGCAGGGACAGGGCGTAAAAGACCTGGGCTTCGACGTCGTCGTTGTCGCGTGCCAATTCGGCCATTGCGTGTTCGTAGTTCAGATCACGGGCAGCGAAGGGAACCGTATCTGAATTCGCAAACACAAGGGAAAGCGCATGAATGTATTCGCGTTCGCGCGTGCTCGGCGAGCCGAGGGTCTGCGCCAATTCGATTTCATGCTTTGCCTCAGGCAATGTTGCGGGCGGCAGTTGCGGCTCCCATTGCTCGTGAAAATCGGACATCGCTACGCCCCAGTGCGCGATGGCGCATTGAGGGTCTTTGGCGGCTATTTTGCGAAAGGTAGTGTGGGCGGCCGCGAATGCGAAGGAATGAAGCAAGGCGACGCCGCGATTGAATTCCGCACGGACTGCGGGAGCGCAGGAGATGTGAAACGACACGGTGCCGAGCCTGGCCGGGACGGGGTGGTCGCGCATCTCCTGGGCAGAGAGACCGAGAGGCGCGCATACCAGAAAAAGGAATATCCCGCGGGCAATCACGATGGTCGACCTCCGCTGCAGGTTACATAGATTTCTACCAGAAGCTGATGGCCTCACCTCCTGGCCCACCGCTTCAGGCCGGCAAAAGTGTTGAATCATGTTGCTTTTCCGGGCATCCATAAAGCAGGTGTCGCCCGCCCAGGGCAAAGGGGACTTCCATGGCTTCAGTCAGTGCAGGTCGTCCACGTGGCGCATTCATCCCAGCCCGCATTCACTCATCCGCAGACTTTACACAGACGCTGATGAAGCTGCAGCGGGCCACGCACCTGATTGCTTCGACCCTGGACTTCGAGACTCTTGTCGATCGCGTGGTGAAAGAGATTGCCAGTTCGATTGGGAGCGTTGAAGTGGCTGTCTGGCTGCGTGACGACGACGCAAACGAGATGGTCATGCAGGGCGTGTGTGGCTGCACGAAGTTCTCCAAGGGGAACCGGCTGCAGATCGGCACGCAGGGAATGGTGGGGCACGTTGGGGCTTCAGGGTGCATGCGCTATGCTCCCGACGTCAGCGTGGATCCGTACTTTATTCCATGCGAACCGGGAACGCGTTCTTCGGTGACGATTCCTCTGAGGACGGGTGAACGCGTGATGGGCGTGCTCTCGATCGATCACGAGGAACTGAATGCATTTTCGCCGGACCAGTTGACGGTTCTGGAGGCGATCGCAGGCCACATCGCGATTGCGATTGAGAATGCCCGCATTCTGCAACTGGAGCGGGAGCATCGGCAGCGATTGCAGAAGGAGTCGGCCGATGCGCGGGCTATCCAGGAGGCATTGTTTCTCAAGCCGGTGCCCTTGATTCCGGGGTTTGCGCTGGAGACGGCATGGCATCCGGCGGGTTCGGTTGCCGGCGACTGGTTTGACTTTATTTGTCTTGGGGAGGATCGGTACGGCATCGCCCTCGGTGATGTGTCAGGGAAGGGAATGCCGGCGGCGCTGTTGATGTCGGCCACGCGGGCGCTGCTGCGTTCGATTGCGCCGCTTTATCCCACGCCCTCGGAGACGCTCGGTCGCCTGAATCGGGCTTTGATTGAGGATTTTCCGGCAGGCAAATTCGTGACGATGATTTATGGAGTGCTGGATGCGCGAACGCGGCAGCTGACACTGGCGAGCGCGGGGCACCTGCATCCGCTGGTTGTGAATCACAAGACGGCGTTTCTTGAACTTGATACGGGTCTGCCACTGGGGCTCAGGGAGTCAGTGTATCCGGAGAAGACCATTACGCTCTCGGCCGATACGCATGTGGTGCTTTATACGGACGGGATTACGGAAGCCGAAAACACGTTGAGCGAGGAGTTTGGGGCCGATCGCCTTCGCGAACACTTTCTTGCCCCGGGAGCTTGCGTGGACGGCCTTGTGAACCAGGTAAAGGAATTCGTGGGCGGATCCCCGGACGTGGATGATGCAACGGTCGTGCTGCTACGCAGCCGGTAATCGTGCTTAGGGCCGGGGGAGCCGGTTCAAGTGGGTTTCCCGTGCACGCCACGGCGCCGGCTGAGTGGGCATCAGGGCCTTGGCGAGGAAGAATATCAAGTAAGACGAGCAGGAGATTGCCAGGTGCAGCATGGTGGGCCTCCGAAGGTGGATTGGTTCACAGCCTTGCGACGCACATGGAAGATGCACGACGCGTGCCAAACGAGCGTCAGGTGGCTTCGGCATTGTGGTTGTTTGAGTTGCGAGATCGCGACGGGTCGGCGGCGGCAGAGAGTGGCGAAGTGACGATGACGAGATGTCGTCATGTGACGAAAGGCCGTCAGTTGGAGTTCGTTGCAAATGAGAGCTTGCGGGATCTGGCGGGGGCAGTGGAAGGGCACCTGCAGGTTCCTCCACTCGCTTCGCGTCGGTCGGAATGACACGGGCTTAAGACTGCGCGGCGAATGACATGGGCTTGAGACTGCGCGGCGAATGACACGGGCTTGAGACTGCGCTGGCGAATGAGATGGGCTTGAGACTGCGCGGCGGTGAAGAGCGAATCAAAAACAGCGGACGTAGCTGAAGATGTCGCTTTTCTTTTGCGGCTTTAGATTTGGGAAGACGAAGTGCTCGCGGTGGACTTCCTCGCGGGTGAAGCCGCACTTCTCGAGGACGTGGGCGGACGGGGCGTGTTCGGCGTGGCAGATGGCCTCGAGGCGCTCGACTCCGGTCTGCTGCGCGATGTCGACCATGGCCTGCAGAGATTCAGTGGCATAGCCCTGGCCCCATGCATCCCTGGCAAAAACATAGCCGGTGATGGCGCGGGTGGGGCTCTTGTAGAAGAGGCCAGTGCTGCCCACGAGCTTTCCGGCGACGTCGCTATCTCGCGTATGCACCAGGTAGGGGCCAGCGGGCCAGCGCTGCCACTCGTCGTCGCTCATGGCGAGAAATGCGAGAGTGTCTGCAACGCTGCGGTGTGTGGGCCAACTGAGGTAGCGCGTGACATCGCGGTCGGAGGCGTAACGGTGAAAGACGGCCTGGGCGTCGCTTCGTTTGGGTCTGCGCAAGAGAAGGCGTTCAGTCTCGATGGTCTCCGGCGCTTTCAGGTCTTTGCCTTCCAGTTCCATCATCGCTCCGAGAGATCCTTGCCGATTTCCCAGTGGTGGCCGAAGGGATCGAGGACGCGGCCAATGCGCCATCCGTAGGACTCGTCGCGCACGGGGCTGATGGAAGTAGCACCGGCCGCAATGGCCTGATCGAAGAGGGTGTGGGGATCGTCGACGATGAGGACCATGTGCATGGTGCTGCCGCCGAGCGACTCGGGGCTGAAGTTCTGGTGGACCGGCGATTCCTCTGAGACCCAGAAGTCGCCGTTGCCCACGTCGAGGTGCGCGATGACGCTGCCATCCTCATTGTCCATACGTTCGATGGACGTTGCACCGAATGCGCGGAGGTAGAAGTCCAGCGCTGCGGCGCTACGTCGGACGTAGAGCATCGTGGTTAGGGTCGTCTCGACTCTTTTGCTGGTAGACACGGAATCGGCCATTGGAAGGCTCCTATGCTGGAAAGCTCCTATGGTGTGAACGAGCGGAGTTTTTTCAGTCTTGCTGCGTCAATAGGCCTGAAGCTGGTCGAGCGGGAGGCGAACGCGGAAGCAGGTTGACCCCGGATCGGAACGGACGCTCAGGTGGCCGCGATGTTTCCGCACAATGCGCATGGCGTTGTCGAGGCCCAGACCGAGACCCAGACCGGGCGCCTTGGTGGTGAAGAAGGGCTCGAAGATGCGGTCCTGCAACTCGGGAGGAATGCCGGGGCCCGTATCCCAGATCTCGACCAGCATCATCTCGCCTTCAAGGCGGCACGTGAGCTTTAATTTGCCGCCGTGATCTGTTTCTGCGAGGGCGTCGAGCGCGTTCTCGATGAGTGCCGTCCAAACCTGGTTCAGTTCGCTGCCATAAGCGCTGATGCGAGGCAGATCGGGCTGGTAATTGCGCTCGATCACGACCTTGTTCATGCGCGACTGAAGCATCTGGATGGTTGCATCGAGGCCGGCGGGTACGTCGACTTCGAGAATGGGAGCGCGGTCCATGTAGGAGTACGCCTTGACGGCGCTGATGAGATCGAAGATGCGCGCTGTTGAGTTGAGCAGAGTATCGACAGAGCGGGTGGATCTTAAGTAGCGCGCGAAGTATTGCAGGGAAACACAGGCTTCGTCGGAGCCGATGAGTGCACGAAGTTCCTCGAGGTCGGCGACGGTGGCGCGCTGCTCCGCGAGCTGAGCGGCTACTTCCCAAGCGCCTTCGCAGGGCAAAGCGGTGAGCCAGTTGCGGAGTTCCTCTTCGAGCTGGATCTGCTGGCCTGCGTCCTGGCGAGTGGAGCGACTCATGATTTTCTGTTCCCAGGCCTCGACGCCGTGGGTCTGTTGCTCGGTGAGGGCGAGGCTGACGAGCTTGAAACGGTTTTCGCGGTTCGAGCGGAGCTCCATCACCAGGCTGGAGGCAGAGCGCTGGGCGGCAGATGCGGGATTGTTGAGCTCGTGAGCCAGATTGCCAGCGAGCTTGCCGAGAGCGGTGAGCTTTTCGGCTTGCTGTTCGATGCGCGTGACTTCGCGCACGCGGTCGAGCAGGGTGGAGACGACGCGTTGCGTCATGGAGGGAATGGCCGCGAGCATCTCAGGGAATTTTTCCTTATGGACGAGCAAGGCCCAAACCGGTGTGATCGCGAAACCCTGGCCGCCTGACATCTTCATACGCGAGAAGGGAAGCAGGCCGGTCATCTGACCGGTGCGGCCGATGAAGAGTTCCATGGGTCCACCGCGCTGGCGGCGTACGTGGATCTCTCCCTTAAGGATGAGGATCATGCGATCGGCGGGCTGACCCTCTTCGAACATAATGTCGCCGGGCTGCGCGACGACCTCTTCGCCGTTTTGCGCGAGCCAGAGGCGGTCTTCGAAGGGAAGTCCCTGCAATGGGACGACGCGATCAATCGCCGCCGCGATGGTTTCGGCGGGAGTGGGACAGGCTGGCGCGGTTAGGGTAGGGGAGAGCATCCTGAACCTCCGGCTAGGTCAGCTTCAGGATAGCCCATACCCCGGTTGAAGCCTGAAAAGAAGTGTTGTGAAGCGGTATGGCAGATGGGTGAACGGCGAATGGCTGGCGGTCAAGTGCGGCGAAGTGGGGATGCCGGTGCTATGATGAGCGGTTTGAAAATTCACTTCAGGAAAGAGTTTATGTTCCGCAGAATATTTTCCGTTGCACTCGTTGTTTCCTCTTCATTTATCGCCATCGCGCAGACGTCCAGAGGTTCATTCGACGCAAACACAAAGGTATTTCGCCTGGACGGGGGAAACGTTACGTATGCGTTTGGCGTGAATGCGCGTGGAGAATTGCAGCAGCTTTACTGGGGCGGGCGGCTGGGGGCGGAGGATGGCGTTCCGGGTGCGGTGCCGGCGCGCGAATGGGCTTCGTTTGACTCGTCGTACAGCAACACTGCGCAGGAGTATGCGGGATGGGGTGCGGGTCTGTTTGTGGAGCCGGCGCTGAAGGTGACGTTCGCGGATGGGAATCGCGACCTGGTGCTGCATTACGACCGGCATGAGACTACATCGGATGGTTTCAATGTTGTCCTTAAAGACATCAAACGAAAGGTCTTCGTGACGCTGCACTACTCGATTGACGCGGGCAGCGGAATTCTGGCGAGGTCGGCGACGATTGAGAACCGGGAGGCGCAGCCGGTCACGATCGAGCAGGCTGCCGCGGCGGCGTGGGCTTTGCCGGCGGCGCATTACACGCTGAATTATTTGACTGGCCGCTGGGCGGGCGAGTGGACGCTGACGCAGGAGCAGCTTCGTCCGGGAGCGCGCGTGCTTGAGAGCCGGCGGGGGAACACCGGGAATCAGGGCAATCCGTGGTTTGCCATCGAGGCGGGTGACCGACCGGATGAGAACGCGGGCGAAGTGTGGTTTGGGGCGCTGGCGTGGAGTGGGTCGTGGAGGATAACCGTCGAGCAGGATCAACTGGATGCGGTTCGCGTGACGGGAGGATTCAATCCGTTTGATTTTGGATATGTGCTGCATCCCGGTGAAAAGCTGGAGTCGCCTGTGTTTTATGGCGGATATAGCGCGCATGGGCTGGGTGGGGCATCGCGGCTTTTGCATCACTTCGAGATCGCGCACGTGCTTCCGCATCGCGTTGGCGAAGGGGATGAGGAGGCACCCAAACCGCGGCCAGTTATCTACAACTCGTGGGAGGCGACCGAGTTCAAAGTCAGCGAAGAGGGCCAGATGGCGCTGGCGGAGAAGGCTGCGGCGCTTGGCATCGATCGCTTTGTGATGGACGACGGCTGGTTTGGTCAGCGCAAAGACGACCACGCTGGACTTGGCGACTGGTATGTGAACCCGCAGAAGTTTCCGCATGGGCTTAAGCCGCTGATCGACAAGGTGCATGCGCTGGGGATGGACTTTGGGCTGTGGGTTGAACCGGAAATGGTGAACCCTGATTCCGATTTGTATCGGCTGCATCCGGACTGGGTTTTGAATTTTCCGGGGCGTCCGCGGTCGGAGGAGCGCAACCAACTGGTGTTGAACCTGGCACGACCCGATGTGCGGGATTACATTCTTGGATTTCTTGACAAGCTGCTTACGGAAAACGATATTGCGTTTTTGAAGTGGGACTACAACCGGAACTGGAGCGAGCCGGGATGGGATCAGCTTCCACCAGCCGAGCAGAAGAAGGTTTACGTGGAGTTCACGCGCAACCTCTATGCGATTCTTGCGGAACTGAAGAAGCGGCATCCGAAGGTGGAATTGGAATCCTGCTCGGGCGGCGGAGGGCGCGTGGATCTGGGGATTCTGCAATATGCGGACGAGGTGTGGCCGTCGGACAATACCGATCCGTTTGACAGGCTCACGCAGCAGGATGGATTCACATACGCGTACACGCCGCAGATCATGATGGCGTGGGTGACGGATTCTCCTCATAATCTTGAGGGACAGCGCCGCGTGACTTCGCTGCAGTACCGGATGCTGAGTTCGATGCAGGGATCGCTTGGCATCGGCGCCAACATTACCAACTGGAATGACGAGGAGATGGCAACGGCCAAGCGACTGATCGCGGCGTATCACCAGGTGCAGGCGACGATTGTGCAGGGCGATCTGTACCGATTGATTTCGCCGCGGAATGGGAGCGAGTTCTCGGCTACGCAGACCGTGAATCGCGACAAGGGCCAGTCTGTCGTGTTCGCGTTCATTCATTCAACGCAGGAAGGACGCGGGTTTCCGCGGCTGAAGTTGGAGGGGCTCGATCCGAAGGCTAATTACGCCTTGACGTCGATTGAGGGCGCTGCGGCGAAGGGAACTCCTGCGATGGCGAGCGGCGCCTGGTGGATGAATCACGGGCTTGATATGAGTGACGATTTCAAAGGAGACTTTCAGGCGGCGGCCTTCCGGCTGGACAGGAAGTAGATCCCGAGTTGCGAGGTTACAGCGTGCGCGCACGGGTCCGACTCTGCATCGTTCTGCCGGCATTCATGACGGTTCTGCACATATGTCTGTTGGTCTTCGTGATTCAAGATAGTCGAAGCCTGCATACCTTACAAGACGCAAGGCAAACCAGCGTTCAACGCGCACCTCTTCAGGAAGATGAGACGGTCCCTTTTACTCCGAATCCACCAGGCCTTGGAGATCCCAGCGGGACAGCAGAAAATCAACTGCAGGTTCCTCCACTCCCCGTTCGCTGCGCTCAGGGTCGGTCGGAATGACAGAGATTTGATACGGAGAGCGGGCGAGACTCGCGCTTTCCCACCCTTGACTGCGTCAAGGATGGGGCACCCGGCGATGGCATTCCGGCTGGACAGGAAGTAGATGGAAGTCTCAAGTCACTTGACCACGCAATATTGTTTGCCGACATATCCCGTTGCTGGTGCCTGCTGCAGGTACACCAGTTTGCCGTTGAAGTCTTTGGCTGCAGTATTGGTTAACTGAATATCGGCGACACGGGCAGTGCCAAGGGCTTCCCGAACGACTGATTCGGGGAGGCAATGCATCTGCATGTCTCCGGCACTGGATCCAAGTATCCTTCGAATGCGGGAGCGCAGATGGAGCACGTGCCGAACGCGAACCAGCTTCGACGAGAGGTCAGGGGCTGCAAACGAATCCTGCACGCCGAACACCAGCACTCCGCCGCTGTCGAGCACACGAACAAACTCCCGAAGGTAATTCGTTGCATAGCGCCGCGGTACGTGTTGCAGGACAATGTTGCAATAGATGAAGGCAAACTCGCCGTCAGCAAACGGCAGGGTGGCGCTGGAGTTTACCAGGTATCGGCAGCGCGGGTATTTGTTCAGCGATTCAGCCTTGCGAATCATTTCTGCCGAGATGTCTACGCCGACGGCCGACTGAAAGCGACGCGCAATGGCCTGCGTCAATCGGCCGACGCCGCAACCGAAGTCCAACGCCGCACCCTGGAAATCAGGAAGCCCCTCGAGTGTTTTGAGATGGTTAAGGACGGTATCGATCTCGGCTTCACCGGTAGCGAAAAATTCCGCCAAATCCCATTTGCCGCCAGCCTTGCTTGCATCAGTGAGAATGGCGGAGAGCGCGTCCTTCTCCGCGAGCGACTCCCAGGTTCCGCGTAGTTTTTCGAGATCACTCACAGATTTGTACTCCGGTAAAACTTCTGCTACATGCAATGCTACCCGTTTTGATGGGCGGTGCAGGAGTCTCGTCTCAAAGTCTTGACGTCGAAATTCTGTCCCGCTGGTATGTGCTCGTGCGGCGGGGTGCTCCAAGCCGAGCGCGCACCGGGTCTAACTGGAAATTCGTTTCTGGAGATGGAGAAAACCCTCAGAGGGGCGAAGTTGCGGAGTCTCCTGGAAAGGATTCAATGGCGATTCCAGGTCATCCCGGGAAACAGCTGAAAAGCAACTGCAGGTTCCTCCGCTCACTCCGTTCGGTCGGAATGACATTGATTTGAGCAGGGGAGTGAATTGGGTTCGTGCTTTCCCATCCTTGACTGCGCCAAGATGGGTACAGACCGTCCTCTATGTCGTAACGAGGTGGACGGAGGCGCTGGGGCAGTGAGATTTGAGCTTCTGCTGAAGAAGCTGCAGGTCGGAGGCATGTTCCGGGGGAATGGGAATTCGCTGGGTTAGGATCGTGGAGGAAGACCCGTTGAAGGATTGAAACATCAGGGTCAAGTGGGCCGGCGGGTCGGTGGCAAGCGTGGCCTTCAGCAAATATCTCCCGGAAAGAATCCAGGGCATGTAAGTGCCGTTGCAAAATAGACCTTCATCACCGAACCAGGCCTCGGGTGCGGCGGTGAGGAGGCTTCGATAGCGGCGATCGAAATTGGTGCGCTTGAACCAGTAGGCTACGAGCACCAGCAGAATAATGAAGCCTGTGAGTCCGCTAACGATTATCAGCTTCTCTTGAACGCTTCCGCCGGAAATGAGAGTGCCAAGCGCGAAAAGTCCGGCACAGAATAGGACGAAGAGCGAGACGCGCTTCCAACTCCATGGCCCTTCCTGCGATTTTTCCCATTCGCGCTGGTTCTCAGCCCAGTGCGCCCAGAACTCCGGGGAATATTGCCAGTGCGCCCAGGGCGTGGCCAGGATCGCGGTCATACCGCGATCATTGCGACGCGCCATCATGTAGCCGATGGACAACATGGGGCCGCAAGCGAGCAGCATAAACCCTCCAAGCCCGATTGGCAGCCAGTTGAGCGATGGCGGAAGCACAAGCGCAGCGGCCGCGTTGATGAGCAGGAAGATTACGAGGCGCCAGATCCAGCGGTAGACCTTGTGCCGATTGAAGCTGATCAGCTTCGCCGATGATGGCAATTGTGCAACATGAGCGTCTGTAATGCGAACGATGAGAATGCTGGCGGCGGAGCCGAGCACGATGATGGCCAGGAAGCCGGCGATCCCTTGTGCGACCGGTGATTGGATGATTTTGCCGTTCACGATCGCCTGCGACGCGCCCATCACGACTACGACGATGAACAGAAATACGCCGATCAGCTTCAGCGTGGCTTTGAGGGAATAGAGCGGGCTCTTTCGCCAGCCGGCAAAGGCACCGACGACCGTGAGGATGGCGAAGATGAGGAGGGCAAATTGCATGGGGTCAGGATCGGTTCCAAGTGTTGCCGGTATTGTGTTCGCGCTTTTCGTCCGTTGACTGCGTCAAGGATGGCACCCGGCCGGGTCTAAAGGCTCTTTCTCTCAGCAGCCTGAAGGCTGCTGCCTCCACCGTATTCGATTCGCCTGGGTGTTCAGGATGACGCGGGTTTGATGCGGAGAGCGATTGAGGTTCGTGCTTTCCCACCCTTGACTGCGTCAAGGATGGGGCACCCAGCGATCCTGCTGGCGAGGTTACAACTTGTGTCTAGCTAGTTCTGTCCAGCTGATCTGATTGCTAACGGGACGGCTTGTAGCCTTGCCAGACGTATTCGAGGGCTTCGGGGAGGGTTTGGGCTTTGACGGCGCGATCGACGTGGCCGGCATTTACGGCGAAGACGAACTGGTAGTGATACTTTTTTGCCGCGAGCACTTTTGCCATGCGCTCGTTGGCTTCGACCCAGTCGTGCATGTTGTCGCGCATGACGTTGGGGTTGAAGAGATCGCGGTCGCCTACTTCCATCCATAGGCGGATCGGCTTGCGCTTGCTGCCGGGAATCAGGTGCTCGTGGAATTCCCATGCGCCGTGTGGCGTGCTCGCATCGTAAGGCCATTGCTGATTGACGTAGGTTCCCGAGTAGGTGAGGACGCGGTGATAGAGATCGGGGTGATACCAGGCCATGATGAGGGCGCAGGATCCGCCGGAACTGCCGCCCATGGTCGCGCGGCCATCGGGGTTATGCGTGAGCTTGACGTGCGCTTCGGTCTCGACGCGGGGAAGGACTTCGTTTTCGACGAACTCTGCGTAGCGGCCGGACATGGTGTCGTATTCGAGGCCGCGCTCGCTGCCCTGCGCATCGCCGCTTCCATTGCCGATGGAGATGGCGATCATGACGGGCAGCTTTTGTTCGGCTATGAGGCCGTCGAGCGCGGTGAAGAGCATGCGGTCGGTGCCGTCGGCGCCAACGATGAAGGCGGCTTCGCTGCCGGGGACGTAGGCCTTGGGAACGTACACCGCAACGTTGCGCGTGTAGGGAGCGGGATGGCTGGTGGTGATGACGAGTTTCGCGGGGTCGGTGGGATCAGGCGTGCCAAAGGTGCCTTTGTCGCGAGCGATGCCGGGGTAATACTTGCTGTCGGCAGAACTCATGGTGAATTCAACGACGGAGCCATTGGTCAGATCGGGGGTGGTTGTTTCAGGCGCGGGGGGATGGGTGGGGCCGATGATGAAGTTGCCGTCGGCGGTGGGAGAGGGGACGGCGCCATCGGGCAATTGGGTTGCGGCGACGTAGCCGGGGGTGTGGGGGTTGCGGGTGGGGAAGGCAGGGCGCGGGGATTGCGGCGTTTGGCCAAACGCCGTGCTCGCGATGAGGCATGCGATCAGGCAAGGGTGGAACCGGATTGCTTCAATTCCCGATCTGCGATTCACGCGCATTTTGAATCTCCTTTTAGCTTGTTATCGAAGTCCGGGAAATGGATTGCTTTCGTGGTCAATGAGGCTGCGTTGAAAAAGGAACTGCAGGTTCCTCGACTCCCGTTGGTCGCTCGGAATGACAGTTTGCCCCGTCATCGCTATTTCTCGTAGGCGAAGAAGCCGCGGGCGGATTTGCGGCCTAGCCAGCCGGCGTCGACCATGCGAATGAGCAGAGGGCACGGGCGATATTTCGGGTCGCCGAAGCCATCCTGCAGGACGCGCAGAATATCCACGCAGACATCGATGCCAATGAAGTCGGCGAGCGTAAGCGGGCCCATGGGGTGCGCCATGCCGAGCTTGAAGACCTGGTCGATGGCTTCGGGAGTGGCGACGCCTTCCATGACGGCGAAGGCGGCTTCGTTAATGAGGGGCATCAGAACGCGGTTGGAGACGAAACCGGGAGCATCGTTTACTTCTACGGGCGTCTTGCCGAGTTGCAGGGATAAATCGCGCACCGCGGTGAAGGTCGCGTCGCTCGTCGCCATGCCGCGCACAATTTCAACGAGAGCCATGATGGGGACCGGGTTGAAGAAGTGCATGCCGATGACTTGCGCGGGGCGACGCGTGAGCGCGGCCATTTTTGTGATCGAGATCGACGAGGTATTTGTGGCCAGGATTGCAGTTGCAGGGAGGATGCGGTCGAGAGCGCGAAAGACTTCGGATTTCAGATCGAGGCGTTCGGGTGCGGCTTCAACGGCAATCTCTGCGCCAGCCAGCGATTCCATGTCGACGGTGGTGCGGATGCGGCTGAGAGTCGGCTCGATTTCTGATTCGGGCAGCTTGCCTTTGGCGGCTTCGCGGCCGAGGTTGGTGCGGATGGAGGCCAAGGCGCGGTCGAGAAATCGCTGTTCCACATCGCACAAAGTGACTTGAAGCCCGGATCGGGCAAAGACATGGGCGATGCCTGAGCCCATGGTTCCCGCGCCGACGACGGCGACTTTCTGAATCTGATGCACGCACAAACCTCCCGGGCAAGAGGGAGTTTAGCAGGGTGGGGGTGCGTTCGAAGAACTGACCTGATGGGTGGTTGCGCGGCATAAAAGCAACTGCAGGTTCCTCGGCTCCCGAAGGTCGCTCGGAATGACAGTGGAGATGGGGAGGTTCGTGTTTCCCATCAAACAAGCTCGGATGGGGAACCCAGAGGTTGTGGCACTGAGGCGACGAGCAACTGCAGGTTCCTCGGCTCCCGAAGGTCGCTCGGAATGACAAGTCCTATTTAAGTGAGTTCAGACAAAAGCGGCGCGAACAGAGTCGCGCCGCAAATTTACCCAATTCCCGCGAAAGAGTTAATTGCCCTGGGAGCCCTCAGGTACGAGCCGCACCTGCTCGGTGAGCGTGAGCATGAGGTAGGATCCAGTTTCCAGATTGGCCTGAGGATGGCTGACCAGGAGATGCGTTGTGACCACGCCGGCACCGATGATGCCGCCAGCCAGCATTCCAACAGGGCCGCCCAACACTGCTCCAGTCACCATGCCGCCGCCGACCACGCCGCCGTATTCAATGCCGTTGCGTTTCAGGCGCGAGCCGGGGGTGATGACACCTTCTGACCCGACGCGCAGGTTCGAACCGGGGGTGGAGGCAACCATGGCGTGGAGCTGATATCTGGTGCCGTTTTCGAGCGTGACGGTCTCCGGCTCGAGAAGGAGGGAACCGTGGCCGGCGAAGTGACCGGTAGAGACCTGGGCGACTTTACCGTCGATCTCGGCGCCAGCGGGGATCACGACGCGGCCGTCCTGCAAAACATCGCTGACTACGCGGCTGCGGAAAGGCTCTCCCTGTTCGGATAGTGCGCTTGAAATTTCGTTGATGAGCTGGACGCGGATGAGGGTGCCCTCGCCGAGGGTTCCCGGAGGAAGAGGAGCGGGGTGCACGATGTCGCCATCAGGATCGGCTGAGGCTGTGCGCGTAGCCAGGCCGGGGGCCGAAGGGGCAACTCCGACGATGCCTTCGTCGGTGCCGTCGCCGTAGTTTCGCGGAACGGGACCGGCGTTTGGCAGGGCGTTCATGGCCTGCGGAGCCGGTTGGGTAACGGGCACCTGCTGCAAGGGATGACCGGCAGGCGGCTTGGGTATGGGAACCGGCTGCTCACTGGTGATGATGGTGTCGTCAGGAGGCGGATTGGAGGTTCCCTCGTAAGGATTGGTCTGGCTTGATTGCTGAGCCACGAGGGCTGTGGCAGCCAACGCAAAGAATGCACATGCAAGAATCGGCCGATTCATCCGAATTCCCCCTCTGATTTGATGCAGGCGGTACTCCCCTGCGCGTATAGACCCGCGATGCGGGAAAAAGTTCTTCAGACGCGACGCGCTGAATTGTTTCCGGCGCAAATCGCGACTGAATAAATGCTAGCTTGCGGCCGTTACCGGTGCAGCACTGCGAAGGGTGGCCGGTGCCTTCGGCAGTACGAATCAAGTGAGATAACCCAGCGTGCATTTTTCGGGGCAGCAATCGTTTGCTGAGTGTGACCGGCGTTACACGAAGCATTCATGGTGCGTTTGTTAGAATCCGAACTGAACCGTTTTCAATTTATTTCACGCTTTTTTGCGCGGACGGAGGGGAATTGAAGCACGTGCACGAGCTTCTGGAAACAATTCAGAGCGCTGCCGGAGAGGCCGTTGCCGTGGATCGCCGTCCCAAACTGAACGACCGGCTGCAGCACCGCATTGCGAGGACAGAAATGACAGAGATTGTTGCGATTCGCGCCCGCGAAGTACTTGATTCGCGTGGAAATCCCACCGTTGAAGCCGATGTGATCTTGGAGAGCGGTGCGCTGGGCCGTGCCATCGTACCTTCTGGCGCTTCCACCGGCGAGCATGAGGCCGTTGAACTGCGCGACGGCGACAAGAGCCACTATTTGGGCAAGGGTGTGCTGCAGGCGGTGGCCAACATTGAAACGGTCATCGCGCCCGAACTGGAAGGCATGGATGCGGCGAACCAGCGGCTGATCGACCAGACAATGATCGCGCTGGACGGCACGGCGAACAAAGGCAAGCTGGGCGCGAACGCCATTCTTGCGGTATCGCTGGCGGCGGCGCGGGCAACTGCGCAGACGCTGGAGATTCCGCTGTATCGCTACCTGGGTGGCGTGAATGCGTGCGTGCTGCCGACACCGATGTTGAACGTGCTGAACGGCGGAGCGCATGCCGATTCAAACGTGGACTTTCAGGAGTTCATGATCATGCCGGTCGGGGCAGAGCGTTTCAGCGATGCGCTGCGGTGGGCGGCCGAGACGTTCCACACGCTGAAGAGCGTGTTGAAGAAGAAGGGGTACAGCACGGCGGTGGGCGATGAGGGCGGGTTTGCTCCTTCGCTGAAGTCGAACAGCGAAGCGATTGAGTTGATTCTCGAAGCGATTACGCAGGCCGGTTACAAGCCCGGCGAGCAGATCGCGATTGCGCTCGATCCGGCTTCCAGTGAGTTTTTCGACAAGGAAAAGAATAAGTACGTTTTCAAGAAGAGCGATAAGCGCGAGTTGACGAGTGAAGAGATGGTCAACTTCTGGGACAACTGGAGCCGCCAGTATCCGATCGTCTCGCTCGAGGATGGATTGGCCGAGGACGACTGGGAAGGCTGGAAGCTGCTGACCGACAAGATGGGCAGCCGCATTCAGCTTGTGGGCGATGATTTGTTCGTGACCAATGTGAAGCGCCTTCAGCGCGGCATTGAAGAGGGCGTGGCGAATTCGATTCTGATCAAGGTGAACCAGATCGGCACGCTGACCGAGACGCTTGAGGCCATCGAACTGGGACGCCGCTACGGGTACACGTCGGTGATGTCGCACCGTTCGGGCGAGAGCGAGGATACGTTCATTGCGGATCTCGCAGTGGCGACGGGTGTGGGCCAGATCAAGACCGGCTCGGTGAGCCGCACGGATCGTATCGCCAAGTACAACCAGTTGCTGCGCATCGAGGAAGAACTCGGTGCCGGTGCGGTTTACCTGGGACTGGAAGCGCTGAACTACGAAGAGTAGTTTCGCGTTCAACATGGACAACGAATCGTGCTTTTCGTCCTGGATGTACCGGGATGGGAAGCACGATTTGCTGTTTTGGTACCTGACTTTTGGGACGTGGACAGCAGGCCAGGGAGCGGGCCTACACTAAAGACAATGCGCTTCCTCATAGCCTCCCTTTTCCTGCTCAGTCTCATTTCCGCCGGCCAGACCGCGCCTGTGGTGACCCTGCATGATTTGAAGGAAGCCGATACGCTAGGCGCCGATCTGTACGCAAACTCGGGTGCAACAGGGATGGTGCTGGTGATGGTGCGCGGGGACCAGGTGTATTTCAAGGGCTATGGAGAATCAGTGCCGGGATCGCAGGAAGTTCCGAGTCTGAATTCAGAGCTGCGGCTCTGCTCGCTGACGAAGATTTTCACCACTGACCTGCTGGCAAAGCTTGTAGCGGACGGCAGGGTGCATCTGGACGACACGCTGAAGAAATATGCACCGGAAAGCGCGGTTGTTCCTGAGAGAGATGCGCCGATCACGCTGGAGGAGTTGGCGACCCATACGGCGGGGCTGGAGCGCGAGATTGGAACAGCGCCGCGGCGAACGCCTCACTTTTCTTATCCCGACTACGAGATGCGATGGCACTGGCTGGCGAGCGCGGAGCTCAAGTTCACACCGGGAACGAAAGCGTTCTACTCCAACGTTGGGTTTGATCTGTTGAGCGACGCACTGGCAAAGGCTTCGCATACGCCTTACGATGCGCTGCTGGATAAGCGCACGCTGAAGCCGCTCAAAATGTGGAACACGACTTTCTATCCGAATCCCGGACAGTGCGAACGGCTGATGACGGGTGCGCACGAGGAGGGCCCGTGCACCATCACGGCGAATACGGAGGGAAGCAGCGGCCTCTACTCCACGCCGGCAGATATGGAGAATTTTCTCCGCTACCTGGTGGGCGCGGGTGCGCCGGCGCAGGCCGACGATGCGCATGGGGTGTATCTGCTGCCGTCGAAGCTGGCCGGACAATACGGACTGGATCACGCAGGCAAACCTAGCGGAATCGGCCTGGGCTGGATGCACGTGGGCGGGAACGATGACGTCGAGCACCTCATTGAGAAGACCGGGGGCGGGGCGGGATTCACCACCTACATCGCGTTTCATCCCGCGAGCCACACAGCGCTCTTTGTGGCGGTGACCGAAGGGCCGGGGCGGAGATGGAAGCCAGGCTTCAATCTCTTCAAGGCATCGAACAATGGATTGCTGGCGCTGGCAGGACTGCCACCGTTAGCGGACGCGCCCAGGCGGAGAATTGTGCGTCAGCACACGGCTCGAACAACGATGAGAGTCCGCGCGAAAAATAGGGGAACGCAGAAGCGCGGGGTGCGCGCGGCGCAGAGGACGGTTGGGGCTTCTAGAGCGGGAGTCTAATTGCGTGCGACTGTGCGCCCTGAAGTTTGCCCGCTGGAATTCCGGCTGAGCTTCGGTCTGTGCTTTCCCAGGTCCGAAAACACGGACCTCGGCCACCCGGCATAGTGACACTCGCGAAACTGTACTCATCGACCTGCTGAGGTCTTCGCTTCTTCCCTACGATCACCCTTGAGGAATGCGGGGTGAGACGGTGAAAACCAGATCTTTTCGGAATGTCCTGTGTATTTTGATGGCAGCGGTATTCGCAGCACAACAGACTGGTATGGCGGAAGAGCCGGTCAGCACGGGAACTCATGCGCAGACGGTTTTCGCATATCAAAGTTCTTCCTGGGCCCGTGCGCATCAAGCACTCTTCGGAGCTTCACTCCTTCCGGTTGACGTGCCAGTTGAACTAATTCCGGTCGACCCCTCTGCGTTGGAACGCGCGACCGTGAATTCGACTGTGACATTCCGGATCGTCCGTAACGTTGCTGGCGGGTACGGTTCCGCGGGAACACTCGTCGAGGCGAAGGTGACCCGAATTCGCGAAGGGAAGCTCCGCGTGCGCCGCGGAATGCTCGAACCGCGTGTGGTAGAGGTAACCGCGCCGGGGCTAATGGAATCCAGCCCGCCTCCCGGGTTTTTGAAGCTGAGATTGGAAAGCTCCCCGAGGAGCAGTTCCAGCCGAAGGGCAATGAAATTCGTTACCTTTCCCTTGACAGCTATTCGCATCTTCGTCATAACTCCAGCCGAGTGGGTATATCTCGTAACCCTCTGCGGAATCACACGTTGTGAGATTTGACATTTGAGCAAGCGAGGCGCCGGGAATCTTTCCGCCCCAAACTCAAAGCACTTGTCTTGAAGTCGTTCGCGCCCAGCGAGAAGAAGTTCAGATTAGATTGTGCTTTCCCATGTCTCTAAACCGAGACACCGGGCACCCAGTTTTGTCTGCGTACCAAAATTTATGCGTGGGCGCATTGTGACGTTGCCGCGCGGCAACGTATGTCGAGCATTTATCCTGATATCAAGTAAATCGCTCGATTACGAGGTATCTTCTTCGTGGCTTCAAGCAAACATCCTCTTGTTCTTACCATCCTCGATGGATGGGGATTTCGGGCCGAAACGGCCAACAATGCGATTGCGCTGGCGCGCAAGCCAAGTTACGACAAGCTGCTGCGCGAGTTTCCGAATACACTGATCCAGGCTTCGGATCATTTTGTCGGACTGCCGGATGGACAGATGGGGAACAGCGAAGTTGGCCATCTGAACATCGGGGCGGGACGCATTGTGCAGATGGATATCACGCGCATCGACGCGCTGATCGCTGCTGGGCAATTTTCGAAGGAGCCGACGATTGTGGAAGCGATGCTGAAGGCGCGGGATGGCCGGCATGCGCTGCACCTGTTCGGGCTTGTTTCGGATGGAGGGGTGCATTCGCACCAGGAGCATCTCTACGCACTGCTGCGCACGGCGCGCGCGTACGGGCTGCCCAACGTGTTTGTGCATGCGTTCATGGATGGACGCGATACAGCGCCGGACTCGGGCGCCGGATACATTGCGAAGCTTGAGCAGAGGATGCGGGAGTACGGCGTGGGCAAGGTGGCCTCGATCAACGGCCGCTACTACGCGATGGATCGCGACAAGCGCTGGGAGCGCGAGCGCAAGGCCTTCGATGCGATGGTAAGCGGCAAGGCGGAGGGCGGCGCGTATCCGGATCCGGTGGCGCGGCTCAAGGAGAGCTACAACAACGGCGTGACCGACGAGTTCGTGATTCCGTTTGTGGTGGTGGACGCAGCAGGGAAGCCGGTTGGGCAGATTCGCGATGAGGATGTCTGCATCAATTTCAACTACCGCGCCGATCGTGCACGGCAGATTACGCGGGTGCTGGCGCGCGAGAGCGGGTTGAACAAGGATGGCGGTCGCAATCTCGAAGGGTGGGAAGCGCTGGATGAGGCGATTCCGCGCAGCGAGATTCCGAAGAATCTGCATTACCTGTGCATGACGCAGTACGACAAGCTGTATGCGCTGCCCATGATTATTTTGCCGGAGTCGATGGACAACATTCTGGCGAATATTCTTTCGGCACACAATCTGCGCAATCTGCGCGTGGCCGAGACGGAGAAGTTCGCGCACGTGACGTACTTTTTCAATGGCGGCATCGAGAAGCCTTTTCCGGGCGAGGATCGCACGATGATTCCATCGCTGAAGGTGGCTACATATGATCTGGCGCCGGAGATGAAGGCCGAGGCGATTGGCGACACCATTGTAAAGGCGATTGACGACACCGCGTTCGACCTGGTGGTTGCGAATTTTGCCAACGCGGACATGGTGGGCCATTCGGGCAAACTGGAGCCGACGATTCGCGCGTGCGAGGCCGTGGACGCGCAGCTTGGGCGCATTTATAAGGCGATCAAGGAGAAGAATGGGAGCTGGCTGATCACGGCGGATCACGGCAATGCGGAAATGATGGTCGATCCGGTGACCGGCGGTCCGCACACCGCGCATACTACCAATCCGGTGCCGATGATTTATGTCGCTGAAGATGGTCCGAGTTATCGGCTGAGGCCGGATGGCTCGCTGCGGGATATTTCGCCGACGTTGTTGAATCTGCTGAAGCTTGGGTTGCCAAAGGAAATGACGGGCGGGGATATGCGGGTGCCGATCGCGAAGTAGATCAAAATCGGTGCGCTATCTCAGAAGTTCGTGACCTAAGTCGCAAAATGCAACCGCAGATCCTTCGACTCCGTTGGCCGAAATACCGGCCAAACTACGCTCAGGATGACAGATCAGTTCAAATGCGAATTTCAGAGACAAGGAACCAGCGAGCCTTTGTGTCTCGTTTCTGTGGCATGCGGGAGTTGTTACTCTTAATTTGAGTTCGATTCCGGTCCTGCCAATCTGACTACGCGTGCCCATCACGGTCTGCTCGATCGCAAACGGATTCCCCGAACATCCGATCTGGGAGCGATCGGGCTCGCGTTGAGCGGCTTCACATTCTGGGTTCTAGCCGACAGCGTCATCAAGGTGGTTGGCCGATCGCGGCTGCCGGCGTACGAAGTAATCGCATTTCTGGGGTTATTTATCTGTGGTTATATGGCGGCGTACGCGGGGGCGCGTCATGAGATCGGGTCGCTCTGGCCTACGCGACCGCGCCGGCAGCTCGTACGCTCGTGTCTCGATCTTGTGAACAATCTGTGCGTCGTTGTCGCACTTCGTCACGTCACGCTGACGCTGTTCTACATCCTTATCTTTCTGGCGCCAATGGTCGTTACTTTTCTGGCTGCGATTTTTCTGCATGAGAAGATAGGCGTTCGAAAAGCGCTGGCCATCATCGTCGGCTTTGCCGGCGTCGTGATTGCGGTAAATCCTTTTGGAGCGTCCAGGCAGGGCGATTGGGTTGGCTTCGCGGCATGCATGGTTTGCGTCGGCTGCTTCTCGGTAAACATGGTCTGGTCGCGGGTTCTGACGAGGACCGAATCGCCGGAGAGCCTCGCATTCCTTTCAGGAGTCGTAATGGCGATTGTCGGATTTGGTGCAATGCTGTGGCATGCTGAGCCGCTGAGCTGGCGCTTACTCGAGGGGCTGTTGGGCACGGGCGCATTCTGCTCGGCGGGAAGCATCTGCTTCTTTCTTGCGCTCAAACACACTTCCGCTTCCAATGTGTCGCAATACCACTACACGCAGCTGATCACGGGAGCGCTGGTTTCCTATCTTGTGTGGCATGAACTTCCGACTGTCTGGATGGTGCTGGGCGGTTGTCTCATTATTGCGTCAGGGCTCTACATCGCGGTGATGGCGTCACGAACGCGAGTGGCGGACCGCGATCTGGCAGCGGGGCAAATTCTGCACGACCAGCCGGGCAGCTTACCTTGAAGAGAAAGCAGCAGGAAATGGAAAAGGCCTCCCATTGAGGAGGCCTTTTGATTTTGAAGTGGGCGCGGCGTTAGCGGGGGCGCAGGGACTTGATGGCATTGGGGAGGCGCTCGAAGGCTTCGGGAAGCCGCTCTTCGAGGATGCGGGCGCGCTCGGCGGCGATTCCGCCGAGATACGAGGGAAGGGGGGTCGCCGTGAGCACGAGCACAAACGCAATCACCGAGAAGCAGACGCCGGCGACGGCTGCCGAAACCAGCATGTGATAGGTGTCGACGATGTCGAGGCCGAGGATGTTGAAGGCGACATGCTCGAGGGGCTTGATGTGGCGCAGCACCGCGAGCGCGAAGAGGGAGAAGAATACGGAGAGAGAGGTGAGAACGACGAGAGTAACGTCGAGACTGCGGTGGAATTTCAGGCGGGCGCGGCAGCGGCTGCAATCGGCGAAATGCTGCTCGTAATCTCTGCGCATTTCCGGGGAAATTCCTGAAATGTCATACCGCCAGCTCGCAAGGATAGCGCCAACAACGCGGTCGGTACATTCAGTTTTCGCCATAGACTTTAGACTCGCTCTGTGCAGAATCTGGATGTTGTCGCGGTTTGCACGGGAGCGCGGCAACTCAACGCAAACATTGGATGCTCGATTAGTACCCAATGATGCATATTACTGAAAACCTGCTGAAAAGATGAAGCTTACATCGCAGGGATTGCGATGAATCCTCAGCAAGGGCCCATTACCCCCACTTACGATTGTAATCGAGTTTCATCAAAAACAAATAGTTGACATGGGCTCATGTTGCTCTGCGAGCAACAGCCGGTTGCCCAGGAGGGTGGCTCTTCCGTTGAGAGCGCGCTCCGCCGCGATGCGTGCAAGCTCAGGAAGATTATTGCTTTCAGAGAGATGCGCGAGGATGACGTAAGTGGCCTTGCCGTCGTACTCGGATTCGAGGTAGGTGGACGCTGCTTCGTTGGAGAGGTGTCCGACGCGGGAAAGTACCCGCTGCTTGACGGACCACGGGTAGGGGCCGTCGCGGAGCATCTCCAGGTCGTGGTTGGATTCAAGGAGAAGAAGATCAACACATTTCAGCTGGGCTTTGACGTTGGGCGGTATGTAGCCGAGGTCGGTTGCTACGGCCATGCGCACGCCTTCGACCTGGAAGACAAAGCCAACGGGATCAGCGGCGTCATGGGGAATGGTGAATGGGCTGACAGAGATATCGCCGATTTGAAGCGGCTTGCCGGCCTGGAAAAACTGGAGCGCGGGCAGCCAGGTGGGGTCTTTTTCGGGGGCAGCCTTCAAAGGAGCTGCCTCAGAATTTTGAGTCGGGGATGGTTCGGCAGACGGTTCAGCGTCTTCGGGGTCGCATTCTTCAACGGTGCCGGCATCGGCTTCGGCCATGCGCGCGGTGGCCTGCTTGCGGCATTGCTCGAGCCATTGGGCGTAAGTCATTTGCTTGCGCGGGGAGAGCCAGCGAACCCAGGCGCGGTGGGTGCCCTCGGTGAAGTAGACCGGAATGCCAAGTTTGCGCGCGGTGACGGCGAGGCCGCCAACATGGTCGGAGTGCTCGTGGGTGATGATGATGGCGTCGAGGGTGGCCGGATCTTCGTCGGCCTGGCGCATGCGGCGGAAAAGTTCGCGGCAGCTAAGGCCAGCGTCGACAAGGATTCGTGTATTGCCGCCGGTGATAACCGTGCAGTTGCCCTTGGATCCCGACGCCAGTACCGTGAAGCGCACCATAGAGTGAGGATACCGCGATGGGCTGTGCATTGCGCAGATCGCGGTTGATCGTTAGGGAACATCCTTCGATTTGGAAACTGAAAAAGGAAAATATGCCGGGATGGAACTTGCGGTCGTATGCTGGCAGGTGAACGATCCCCGGAATGATTCTGAGGTCCCGAGCATGACGAACAAGCTCCTGCGTGGTGGGATTACCCTGGTCGCCTTAAGCGGCGCGTTCTGTGTTTGCGTGATGCGTGTGCCGGGCGGGGATGTGCAAGCGGCCGACAAGCCCGCGGTTACGACCTCGGGCTGGAATCCAACGGCCGCGGCACACTATCTCGACAGCCGCGAAACGTGGTGGCAGGGTTGGGGGCGCGCGCAAAAGGACCACGGCACGCTGTGCGTGAGTTGCCATACACAGGCAAGCTACGCACTTGCACGCCCCATGCTGCGCAGCCGAGCCGGGGAGCGCGCGCCTACTACGCAGGAGCAAGTGATGCTGGCCAGCGTGGAGAAGCGTGTGCGCGACTGGAAAGACGTGCAGCCGTTTTACAGCGATGCTGTTTCCGGCGCGGGAAAAGAAGTGGAGTCGCGCAATGCCGAGTCGGTGCTGAATGCCTTCATCCTTGACTGCTACGACTCGCCTCAGGGCCACCTTAGCGAACGCACGCGGATGGCTTTCGACAATGCATGGGCGCTGCAATCGAAGACCGGGCCGGATGCCGGGGCGTGGGTTTGGCAGAATTTCGATTACACGCCGTGGGAGTCGAAAGAATCGCAGTACCACTGGGCCGCGTTGGTGGCGCTCGCTGTCGGAGCTGCGCCCGATCGCTACATGAACGACCAGAAGATTGCAGTGAACCTTGATCTCTTGCGCAGCTACCTGCGGAGTCACTATGACGCGCAGCCGCTGGTGAACAAGATGGTCGCAATGTGGGCTTCGAGCTATCTTCCCGGTGTCCTGACATTGGACCAGATGCATGCGCTTGTCGATGACGTCGACGCCCTTCAGCATAAAGACGGTGGTTGGAGCCTGACGGATCTTGGCACCTGGAAGCGACGCGATGGCACGCCGCTCGAAACGCGATCCGACGGTTATGCCACGGGCCTCGCGGTGCTTGTGCTCAAAGAGAGTCCAGTCACATCGGACAAGAAACCGCATGTGGCACGCGGTCTTGCGTGGCTTGAAACGAACCAGGACAAGACAACGGGCTCGTGGCCGGCGTGGTCGCTGAACAAGAATCGCGACCCAAAGTCGGATGCGGGGATGTTTATGAGCGATGCGGCGACCAGCTATGCGGTGCTGGCGCTGGAAGATCGATAGCGCATAGGGCAAAGCCCGGAGCCTAATTGATCGTTTCCCAATTGGAGGACCACCCCCGAACCTACCCACAGAGCTAATGCTCTGCGGAGCCCTGGTGCGTTCGGGGCTCCGTTCGCTCAGAATGACACCGCCAATTGGGAAAAATATCTCAGACTCGGGACACTAGCTTCGCACTTCGCACATGATGCCGAGGATGTTGCCGGCGGGGTCTTTGAGGGATGCCATCCACAGGTCGTGGTCCGGCATTCTGGCTATCAGGTGGGGCTCTTCGAGGAGCGCGGCGCCGCGGGACTTGATTGCGGCGCAGGTGACGTGGATATCGTCGACCTTGTAGTAGAGGATGGTGCCGCCGCGCGGTTCCGGTTTCTCTGGGGTGGTGAGCATGAGGCGGACGTTGCCGCACTGGAGGAAGGCGAGGTGGCCGGCGTCGAAGAGGAACTTCATGCCGAGTGTGTTCTGGTAGAAGTCCTTTGCGCCCGCGAGGTCATCGACAGTGATGGCGATCTGACCGATCGTATCGAGATGGACGGGTGCCGCGGTTGTGGTGTCGGGATGACTCATCGGGTTCCTCCACTTCGTTAGCTCAGCTAACGATATATCATGAAAACGTCACCATATGTCAACTCAAATTTCAGAAGAGTCGAAGATTCTGGCGGACGTGCTGCATTCGGCGGCTATTCATCTGCTGCGCAAATTGCGGCGCGAGGATGCGGCGAGCGGGCTGAATGCGCCGCGATTGTCGGCGTTGTCGGTGGTAGTGTTTGCGGGGCCGGTGACGCTGGGCGATCTTGCGGGTGCAGAGCAGGTGCGCCCGCCAACGATGACGCGCATCGTGGATGCGCTGGCAGAACAGGGTCTGGTGGTGAAGAAGCGTAACCGGGACGATGGGCGGAGTACGTTGATTCACGTGACGGCAGCCGGAAAGAAGCTGCTGATGCAAGGGCGCGAGCGACGAGTGCGCGCGCTGTCGGCGCAGATTGCGGCGCTGGGTGAGAACGATCGCATGGCGCTTGAGGATGCGGCGGAGATTTTGAAGCGGGTTATCGCGGCAATTTGAGCTTGAAACTCGCGCGGGTGGCGTAGGTTCTTAGCCTAGGCTGCCTTTGAACATGAAGAAGCCGATCCATGAGAGGGCTGTAGCATCATTGAGGAAATGGGCAACCATGCACGGTACGAGGCCGCGTCGGCCGAGCAAGTAGGCGACTCCCCAGAGCATGCCAAGAATCGCGGTGGGGATCATGATGCCCGCTCCAGCGACGAATCCGTGCACGGTGTATCCGAGATGCGAAAAACCGAAGGCAATGCCGGGCAAGATGACCTGGGCAGTCTTTCCAAATCCAGCTCTCTTGAAATCGCTCATTAACAGCGCGCGGAAGAGGACTTCCTCGCAGAATCCAGCCGTGATGCCGGTGGCGAGCGCGGCGATGAGATGGACGCCCCGTGGCGCGAATGCGTAGGAAATGGGAATGCCCATCCTGGGAAAGAATCGCAGATTGCTTGCGATTGTCAGTGCCGCAGCCAGCAGGGCCAAAGACCATCCCGCCCAGTTTCCAAATCCCCATGCGCCGAGAGAGGAAAAGGATTCGCGGTTGGCCCGCAGAAAAACCCAGGCAGCGACGACGAAGATCCATTCCGCGATCACACCACCGGCAATGCTCAGCAGATAACGATCTCCCAGGGTTCCGTGCTGTGCGGCCGGAATTGCGAATTGAACGAGGTTTGACGATGCAGCGATGAGACCCGGCAAACCGAAGGCGAGAATGCACCACTCGAGCCAACAACGCTGCTGAAACCTTACGTTCATATCGTCATCGGGAATTACGAAGCGACCCCGGGAGCCAGTTCCGGTATTAAACAACGCCAGGCGTTCCAGGGATTTAGATGCTTCCGTCCCTACAAGGGCAGGTCGGCGGGGATTTCGATGGAGACAAGCGTGCCGCGACCGGGATTGCTGACGACTTTGAAGCTGGCCTGCGCTCCGTAGAGGACTTCAAGGCGCTCCTGCACATTTTTCATGCCGATGCCGTTTCCGTTGCTGTGCACACCGGTAAGAGGACGGTCGCCCATGCCGACGCCGTCGTCGGCGACTTCGATGAGCACGCGGTCGCCTGTCAACTTGCTGCGCAGGGTCACGGTTCCGCCGTGAATGCGGGGCTCGAGGCCGTGCTTGATGCTGTTCTCGATGAGGGGCTGCAGCAGGATGCTGGGAACGAGGACGTCGAGTGTGTTGGGATCGATTTCTTTTTCGACATGCAGCTTGTCGGCGCCGAAGCGAACGACTTCAATGTCGAGGTAGTCGTCGGTGAAGCTGAGTTCGCTGCGCAGAGGGACGTAAGTGTCGTGATCCTTGAGAAGGGCGCGCAGGATGTTGGCGAGTTTGACGGTCATTTCGCGGGCCAGTTCGGGCTTGACGCGCACCAGGGATGCGATGGAGTTGAGTGTGTTGAAGAGGAAGTGGGGATTGATCTGGCGCTGCAGGGCATCGAGTCGCGCTTCGAGCAGTAGATGCTTCTGTTCCTCGAGTTTCATTTCGATGCGGAGGGCGTTCCAGACCTTGAGCGCGATGCCGACGACGATGGGCGCGCTGAGCCAGACCAGTACCTGCACCCATAGCTGTGTGGCGACCAGCGCGAAAAGCTTGCGGGGGAACGCACGTGCAAGCCAGTCGCGGCATGCCTCGGCGGCGACGATGAGGAAGAGCATGAGGAACTGGCGGTCGATGCGCGGGCGGCGCAGGATGCGGCGAACCCAGCGGTAGAGGCTGAGGTCGACGAAAGGCGTGAAGGACCAGATTTCCTCGCGCTCGACAAAGCTACCGAGGATGCCGGAGAGCAGTCCGACTGCGGCATTGAAGGGGAGGGAGAGATACTCTCCGTGGTGTAACGCGGGAGCGGACAGGATGACGCCGCCAAGCATGGCCCAGCGCGGCCCGATGAGCAGACCGAGGAGGATGATGGTTTCGAAGGAGATGTCGGCGGCGAGAAAGTTGGGGACGGAGGTGCGGATCCAGACGCCGAGGGTCAATGGGACTAGAAAGAATGCGAGCAGGGCGACCGTCTGACGAGGCCGGCGGCGCTCCGCGAAGAACAGGCGCCGGAAAGTGCTTGCGCGTGCCAGTACGCTGGCGACGGAAGCCACCACGCCCAGCTTCACCAGCAGAGTGATCAGGATGAGCCTGTCGGTCACCCCACCACTGTAACGCGCCGCGAGTGTGCGACCCAAACGCAAACCGGCGCCAGGTCAGTAATTTGCGATCCCTTGTGCATGGGATCCCACTCACAGTGACGGAGAGCGCTGGCTGGGCACCTTGCTCCAAGTACAATGGAAGCATGGCATTCGAGAGCGTGAAGAAGGTTGCCGAGGCGGATTTTCCCACGCGCTGGGGAGCGTTCCGCATTCTCGGGTTTGAGGGCACGCTTCCTGCCGCCTCCGGGTCGCAAAACCCAACCGGGTCGCTCGCACAGCCCGGGAAGGTGGAGGGGCTGGTTGCGCTGGTGATGGGCGACATTCACACGGCACCGCCGCTGGTGCGGATTCACTCGCAATGCCTGACCGGGGATGTGTTCGGGTCGCTGCGCTGCGATTGCCGGCTGCAGCTTGAGCTGGCGCTGACGCAGATTGCGGCGGAGGGTGCGGGGATCCTGCTGTACGAGCAGCAGGAGGGCCGCGGCATCGGGTTGATGGCGAAGCTGAAGGCCTACGAACTGCAGGACGAGGGGCTCGATACAGTCGAAGCAAACGTCGAACTGGGGTTTGAGGCGGACTATCGCGAGTACGAATTGCCTGCGCGGGTTTTGAAGATGCTGGGAGTGAAGCAGGTGAAGCTGATGACCAACAATCCTGACAAGGTTGCGGCGCTGGAGTCGGCGGGAATCAGGGTCAGCGAGCGCGTCTCGGCAGAGGTTGCGCCGCAGGAGACGTTTGCGGCCTACGTGCGGACCAAGCAGGAGAAGATGGGGCATATCGTCGAGACGATGGTCAGCGACGAGTAGGCGGCGCCCGTCTCAAAAACAAAAGCAGATCCTTCGCGCCACTTACCCCATGGACGATAGTCCACGGGGCCCCAAGCGTGCGGCGCTTCAGGATGACAGTTCTTTGTGGGACAATTCCTACTTATTGCGACGCGTGCGCGGGGCGGGTCTGGATCTTTTTGGCGCGGCTTTTGACGCGGGCTGTGTGGGCGGGTCGTTGACCTGCTGGATTGCTGCTTGAAGATAACGGCGAACTGCGGGCCGCTCCAGATCGTCGTGGTTGTGAAACGTAATGTGTCGAATTAATTTGCCGGTGCCGATCAGAATTTTGCCTGGATCAGGAAGCAGCGTGCCTCGATTGAAGCCGAGGTTCACCCAGCTTTTGCATGCCACGATGTGACAAAACCCATCCTTGAGTGGTTTGCCTGTAAACGAGAATCCAATGGCGAGAGCGTATCCCATGGATGTCGATTCGATTGCGGCCGGCGCCTCTTCGAGGACAATTTCGCGCAGGGCGAGAAACAGGCTCGCGACATGCGGATCGTACGCGGCGAGGTAGTTGAGCAATTGACGGTCGGGTGGCCGGGGCATGTGGGAGATTAGCATGGATGGTTCTACCCTCCGTACTGAATCTTGTCCGGCGCTGTACCAAAAACAACTGCGGGTTCCTCCGCTCCCTCCGGTCGGTCGGAATGACAGCATGGGACTAGATGACAGATGGGACTAGCTGTCGGAATGAGAGCATAGGAACTGCCTGAGCAGGGTGCTGGCTACTTGCCGGTCGCCATCAACCTGCGGATTGGTTCGTTGTCGGCGTAGACGCGCCACTCGGCGACCAGGTCATCTTCAATCGAAGCGCGGATCGCAATGGGCGTCTGCCAGTGGTTTTCAGGATTCAGTTTGCCGTCGCGGGTGAAGGTGCCTGAGGCCATTCCCAGCATGACGACGGTCGGGGCGCCCGGGTAGAACTCCTCGATCGCCACGGAGTAGTCGGGGACCATGCGGAAATAGGCGGCCCAGCCCGCGCGCATCTTTTCGCGGCCCTCGACGGTGTTGCCCAGCGAGTCAATGAAGCGATGGGTGGGTGCCATGAGCTCGGCCAGGCGGTTGACGTCCTGCCGATTAATAGCACGCAGGAATGCCTGCGCGACGGACTCCGCGGAGTGGCCGATCGATTCCATGAGGCTCCTCTGAAAGCCATTTTGCCACAAAGGCCGACGGAACCATCGTCACTGGAAAGCCGTATCTTGTCACAGACGCTGAAATTACGGCTCTGCATCAGCGAGCCAATCCAGGGATGGCAGCGTCGAAGGACTATGCAAAGGTTTACCGACACGCTGAGCGAGGTATTCCGGGCCATCGCAGCGAACAAGCTGCGCAGCTTTCTGACTATGTTCGGGATCGCGTGGGGCGTGGGCTCGCTGCTGGTGCTTGTGGGTCTGGGCGAGGGATTTCGCTCGGGGCAGCATCGCAACCTGGAGAAGATGGGCAACGACCTGGTGATGATGTGGAACGGGACCATCCCCGCTGTCGCCAACCAGCACACGGGGATGCGTCCTTACCAACTGACGATGGCGGATGCTCAAGCGGTGAAGCAGTTGCCGGAATTGCGCGCTGCGACCGTGGAGCTGTCGCGCTCAGATCTTTACGAGGTGAGCCAGTTCAGCAATACGTCGAGCCATGTGATTGGCGTGTGGCCCAACTACACACAGGTTCGTTACATTCCGATGGCGCAGGGACGATTCCTCAACGACCTGGACGTGAGCGATCGCCGGCGGGTGGCGGTGCTTGGCGCGAAGGCAGCGCGACTCTTGTTTCCGGGACGACCGATGGTGGGCGAGACGATCACCATCAATGGAACGGACTTCAGGATCGTGGGAGCTGTGGACAAGATCAGCCGTGGCAATAACGACTACGACGACCAGAAACTGTATATTCCTGTGACGACGATGCAGGAACTGTATCCGCTGAAGGGCGACAACATCGCGCAGGATGCGCTGACATCGATCCAGTACCAGCCGACGAGGCCTGGAGATGCGACCGCGGCGGTTGCGGCGGTACATCGCGTGATTGCCGAACGGCATGGGTTCGATCCTTCGATGAAGGACGCGTTTCAGGAGTGGGACACCATCAAGGAGATGAGGATGGTGGGCGCGATTTTTAACGCGATGGATATTTTTCTGGGCGGTGTGGGGATTGTGACGCTGGGGCTTGGGGCGGTGGGGATTATCAACATCATGCTGGTATCGGTGTCGGAGCGGACCAGCGAGATCGGTTTGCGTAAGGCTCTGGGCGCAACCAAGAGAAGTATTATGGAGCAGTTCTTCTGGGAAGGATTGCTACTGACGGCGGTAAGCGGAGCGATCGGCATTGCGGCGTCGGCAGGGCTGATGGGTCTGCTGCAGGCGTTGCTGACGGGCAAGATGCCGGGTTGGGATCCGCCGAGGCTGGTGCCGTGGTCGGCGGCGCTGGCGATGGGGACTTTGATTTTGAGTGGGATTGCCGCGGGATTATATCCGGCAAGCAAAGCGGCGCAGATGGATCCGGTAGAGGCGTTGCGGAAAGACTGAAGAGACAGCGGAGTTAGCGGTGCTAGCCGCGCTTCGCGCGTGTTAGCGGAGTTAAATCCGGGTACGGAATTGGCTTTTACTAACACCGCTAGCTCCGCTAACCTTGCTAACTCCGCCCGGTGATGGTTCGCGACACGGAGAAGAGGATGCTGAGAGACATACTGGGGCAGGCTTGGGAGGCGATGGTTTATAACCGCCGGCGCACGGCCATCACGATGATCGGGATGGCGTGGGGGATTGCGACGGTGGTGTTGCTGCTGGCCTATGGAGCGGGATTCAGCCGGGCGATCGAGGCGATTTTTGCGCAGTGGGGCACGAACATTATCGGCGTCTTTCCGGGGCGGACGAGCGAGCAGGCGGGCGGCGAGAAATCGGGCGTGAAGGTGCAGTTCACGCAGGATGATGTGGACCGCATTATTGCAAGCGTACCGGGAATCAATCACATTTCACCGGCGGTGTACAAGGACGTGACCGTGCAGAACGATCTGCACTCCTACACGTGGACGGTGAACGGCGTGATGCCGGTGTTTCAGGACATCTGGAAACTGGAAACCGATTCGGGGCGGTTTTTCAACGGACAGGAGCAGCAGCAGCGTGCACACGTGTGCGTGATCGGGTCGGAATCGAAGACGAAACTGTTTTCGGGCGGATGGGCGGTGGGGCAGACGATTCGCTTGAATGGCGTTGTGTTCACGATTATCGGTGTGCTCAACCCGAAGATGCAGGAGGGAGCGGACAGCGATCGGAATCGACAGATCTATGTGCCGTTCAGCACGATGAGCGATCTGACCGATACGAAATACCTGGGCGGAATCTGGTACAACTACCAGGGAAATTACATGCTCACCGAGCAGAACATGCGGAATGTGCTGGGCGCGGCGCACCACTTCAGACCTTCGGATCATAACGCCATCTATGTCGCTAATCTGATGACAGAACTGCACCAGTTCAGCATTCTGTCATTGGCGCTGCAGGTGCTGCTTTCGCTGGTGGGTGCGCTCACGCTGGGCATCGCGGGCATCGGTCTGATGAACATCATGCTGGTGGCGGTGCAGCAACGAACGCGCGAGATCGGCGTGGAAAAAGCCCTGGGCGCACAGAGACGCCACATTCTCACACAATTCCTGTCTGAGGCAATGGTGATTACGGGCGTCGGCGGCGGGGCGGGCATTGCGCTGGCCTATCTTGTTTCACTGTTGGTAGGGCGGATTCCGTTTTATAGCGAACTGGCGCTGCACGCGCAGGACGCGGACATTCAGCTTCTGATTTCGCCGACTTCGGTGATCGTGGCGACCTCGATCCTGATCGTGACGGGGCTGGTGAGCGGGATGATTCCGGCGATACGCGCGGCGAACCTGGATCCGATCGAAGCGCTGCGGTACGAATAAAGCAAGGGACCAGGGACTAGAAGCCCTTGAGGCGAGCAATCGACCGTATCGCGCGTTGCGAGTCAGCGCGTCTTTGTTTTTCCGAAGGCTAGCAGTAGACGGAAATGCTCGCGCAGTTGGGCGACGGCGCGATCAAACGGCTCTACGGAGCGGTAGGAACGCGAGAGCATCACGCCGCCCTCCATGGTCACGAGCACGAAGGTCGCGAGCGCATCGAGATCGGTGCCGCGCGGCATGGAAGATTTCATTTCGATGAGGCATTCGCCAACGGCTTCGATCCATCCCTGGAAGTTGCGGGCAATCAGGTTGTGGGCAGGGGCATTTTCGGGGTCGATCTCGAGGGCGAGGCGTCCGAGCGGGCAGCCGTATTGGCAGCCAGTGGCGAGGATGCGCTGGCGATAGCCGGCAAGAATGGCAAAGACGCGTTCGAGGGGTTTCGGCGCGGAGGCGAAGGCGGGATCGACGACCATGGGGCGAAGGAGTTCGCAATATTGCTCAAGTACGGCGCGAAGCAACGCTTCCTTGCTGTCGAAGAAGTGATAGAAACTGCCGGAGTTGACCTCGGCGTGGGCGAGCAGTTCGGCCATGCTGGTACCGGCAAAACCGCGTTCCCAGAAGAGAAAGCGGGCCGAATCGATGAGGCGGTCGCGGGTCGAAGTCGAATTTTTGGAGGCAGGCATCGATTCTTCTTGACAGAGAGAATATTGCTTGCCTATATCTTACTTGAATGATCAACTAACTACTATGGAAAAACAGAAGATTCTCTTTGCCGGAATGTTGCTTTGTCTTGTTCCCGCCGTGTGTGTGGCGGGGCAAAGTGCTTCCGCGAACCTAGTCGCTGAGCCTCCCCACCAACTAGTGATTGAGGTTGAGGTGCCGGCACCGGTCCCTGAGGTGTGGAAGGCCTTCTCCACAAGCGAGGGTTTGAGCACCTGGCTATTTCCGAATGCGACGGTCGATCTGCGGCCTGGTGGGGACTGGCTGGTGCATTTTCCTGGAGGCAGCACGGGGGGCGGAACGATTGTGAGTTTCGTTCCGGAGAAGGAAATGGTGATTGCCGCGTTGGCGCCCGATAAGTTTCCGCAAGTGAGAGCAGCGCGCACGCATGCTGTCTTTCAGTTCGAGGCTCGTGGGAAATCGACGGTGGTGCGCCTGACGCAGACAGGCTGGCAGAGTGGCGACGAATGGACGCGCGCCTATGAATACCTGGCTGCCGGGAATGCGCAGTTGCTGGCGTCGCTGCACAAGCGCTTTGTAGATGGTCCGGTGGATTGGAAGAAGGTGATGGGAAACTCGAAAGCGAAGACGAACTAGGAGGTCAATCATGGATTTTCATACGTTGAATTTCTGGGCAATTCTTGTGGCTGCACTCTCCGCGTTTCTTATCGGGGGAGCCTGGTATTCGCCGGCACTGCTTGGCGGAGCATGGAAGAACGTGAATGGATTTGGATCCGATGCACAAGGAGCAGGCCCCAGGGTATTCGTTGTGGCTTTCGTACTGAGCCTTGTGATGGCAGTGAATCTCGCGATGTTTCTGAATGACCCAAAGACCAACCTGGTGTGGGGAGCGACCGCCGGATTTCTGGCGGGTTTCGGTTGGGTGGCGATGGGAATCGGCATCGTTGCGCTCTTCGAGCGAAGATCGCTCAAGTACGTGCTCATCAACGGCGGCTATCTTACAGTCGCGCTGACTGCAATGGGCGCGATTTTAGGAGCATGGCGCTAAGGCATCGGCTGTCCAATCAAACTCCGAGTTACACGGGATCCATCTACCACGGAGACTCCGGCGGGCGGGATGAAGTGGAAGGTGGCCGGAGGGATGGGGGCGTTGAGCTGTTCGTTGGTGAAGGTGAAGATGGCCACCCACTTGCGCCGGCGGGTCGGCTTTTGGGTCAACTGACCGATCCAGTTAGAATTTCTGACCAACAGGGTTTTCAGACGGTACCCTAGGGTAGGCTGCTGCGTGGAAATTGCGCGAGGGACCGCTGATGTCCATAGAACGATCGCTTCTTGGGATGGCCTCGGGCGCTGCCATTGTCATGCTGTTGGCATGGCTACTTTTCCGAAGAATGGGCGTTGATTGGTTCGGCAGCCATCTCCGGGATTTGCCCATCAGCCGTCTCAGGTATCTTTTGGCAGCGCGATTCCTTCGCATGGCTTCCATGGGCTTCCTGGTGGACATAATCCTCGGCGGGGGCATGTCGCGGTCGCTCGTTTTGCTCTTCGCTTTGTTGTTTGGCCTCTGTGGTCCGGTGGTTCTGTTGCTGCGCCACCGTCCTGCCTTTCAACGATTGCTGTTCGTCGTTCCGATCGTCTTTATTCTTTATGGAATCGCAATACTTCACCGGAACGGCGCCGATCTGCCATCTTCCACCATAGCCGCGGCCTATCGCTTCGACGCTTTCTCTATCTTCGCCACCCTTCTGGCCAGTGCATTCGTAACGACCAAGCACATCAACATGGAGGGGGCCCGCCAGCTTCGCGCGGAGACTGAACTGGAAGCGGCCCGAGCCGTCCAGCAGGTGCTGATCCCGGACGAGATTCCGAGTCTGCCAGGATTCAAGATCGAAACCGCGTATCGACCCGCTGGCCAGGTCGGCGGAGACTTCTTCCAGATTCTGCCGGTGACGGGTGGTGCGGCTCTCATCGTGATAGGTGACGTGAGCGGCAAGGGCATGGCAGCCGCGATGACGGTATCGCTCCTGGTCGGCACATTCCGCACCCTGGCGCATTACACCGCGAACCCATGCGAGATTCTGGCTGCGATGAACCGGAGGATGCTCGTTCGGAGCAAGGGTGGATTCACGACCTGCCTGGTTTTGCGGGTCGATCCTGACGGTACTTTGACAATGGCCAATGCCGGGCATATTGCGCCGTATTGCAATGGCGAGGAACTCTTAATCGAAAACGGCTTTCCACTAGGGCTCTTGGCTCAATCTACCTATGAGGAAGCAAAATTCAAATTGGAACCCGGCGCCCAAATTACACTTCTCACTGACGGCGTAGTTGAGGCTCGCTCCGCCACCGGAGAACTGTTCGGCTTCGCACGCACAGAGACCTGGAGCCGCAAAAGCGCAGAGCAAATCCTGCAAGCAGCGTGTGCTTTCGGGCAGGACGACGACATCACGGTTGTCACCCTTGCCTTCTCCGGCGGAACACCAGTCACGACCTAAACAGGCGAATTCACCCCAAGATCACGGCGTGCCATCGGGCCGCGCCGTTGCTTCGATTCACGCTGCGCGCGGTTGGAGCGGGTCGTCGAGATCGAATGCTACACGGGGGCGAGGGCGTCGACTACGGGGACTCCGGGGGGCGGGGTGAAGTGGAAGGTTGCCGGAGAGATGGGGGCGTTGGGCTGTTCGTTGGTGAAGGTGAAGCGGGTGTCGGCGCCGTCGGTTTCCTGGATGTCGATGGCGGTGATGACGCCTTCGGCGGTGACGGTGAGGGTGAGACGCTGGACGCGTTGTTCCTGACCGTGGGGGATGCCGACGAGGGTGAAGGCTCCGTTGGCGGCGGGTGCCGCGGTGAGATGGTCGATTTCCTTTTCAAGCTGGGTGTGGCCGAGAAGAAAGCGCAGGGGTGAACGGAAATCGTCAAGCTGTTTGGCAGCCATGCGCTGCACTTGCGAGTCGCCGTTGGTGTAGAACCAGGCGAACTTGCCATCGAGTAGAAAGAGCTTGCCGGAGGGGTGGGAGTAGTCCCAGCGCATGCGGCCGGGCTTGAGGAGCAGGAGGGTTCCGCTCTCGGAGCGGGTGCGGCCCAGGCCTGCGTAGTCCTCTGTGAATAGGGCTTTGAGGGAGTGGAGCTGGTTGTAGTGGCGATCGACGCGCTGGGCGAGGTCGCGGGCGGTGGGTTGTTGGGCTTCGGTCGGTAGGAGGATCAGAAGAGAGAAGGCGAGAGACAGAAGCTTGATGAGTCGGTACTTTCCCACCCAAGCCGCAAAAGGCGCGGCTTGGATGGGGCACCCAACTTCTTGACCAGGGATTGGCAGGCTGCTGATCTGGGTCATTGCACCATCTGGGTGCAGTTGCTGCCTCCGGCGGGATCCATCTTGATGGGGCCGCCTGATTCGACGCAGAAGCCGCGATCGCCGGTTTTGCCGGGGGTAGCGGGAACGGCGGTGAGGACGTAGCCCGTGACGCGGTCGGTATTGTTGACGGTCACCTTGGTGCAATTGGTGATGCTGAAGATGTAGCCGTCCTTGATGCCGGTGGTGAGCTGGCCGCTGATGAGCTGCGCGGAGGTGGGGCTGGGCGGCCCGGCGGTGGATTCTCCGGCGAGCGCCTGCAGAGTGCAGGCAAAGCCGTTGACGGGGTAGTTGGTGGCGTACATCGATTGCGCCTGCTCGATGGTTTGGAGGGATTTTTGCGCGGAGACTTCGTCGGTGTGTTTCCGGATGGTGTTTGCGGTGGGAATGGCGATGAGCATCAGGATGACGATGATGGAGATGACGATGAGCAGTTCCATCAACGTGAAGCCGGAGGAAGTTGCGCGGCTGCGCTCACGGCGCGGTGTAGCGAAGATCCAATACGTACAAGTCATGTGAACCCCATGCCCTCTGGGAGCAGCGAGACGCACTGCCACCCACGAGAAAATCCTACAACTTACAGACGCGGAAGGGAAATGGAACGCTCAAAAACAGTGAACAGTGAGCAGTGAACAATGGTCGGCGGCAGTGCTTAACTTGGCGTCAGTTTGCATCTTAGTAGAGGTTCGAAATGCGAAGCGCGAATGATCGCATTATCGATGAATCAAAACTGATCACTGTTCACTGGCCACTGTTCACAGTCTTCAACACACCAGGCGGTCGCGGTTGAGCTTGATGCCGGTCAGGCGGCCTAGAAGCGTTACTGCGATGCGGTCAGAGACGAAGAGACGCTGGGCCATGGCCTGAATTTGTTCGGCGGTGACGGCTTCGATGCGGACGATCACTTCATCAGCAGTGAAGAACTGGTGGAAGTACATCTCCTGGCGCGCGAGGTTGGCCATGCGCGAGTTGGAGCTTTCGAGGCCCATGAGGATGTTGCCCTTGAGCTGATCCTTGGCGCGGGTGAGTTCTTCCTCCGTCAAGGGAACTTCTTTGAGGTTGCGGAACTCGGCGAGGACAAGGTCGATGACTTCGAGAGCCTTGCCGGCGGATGTGCCGGCGTAGACGCAGAGAGAACCGGTGTCGCTATAGGGGCTCAAGTCAGAGTAGATGGCGTAGGCCAATCCGCGCTCTTCACGGATGGTCTGGAAGAGGCGGGAACTCATGCCGCTGCCGAGTACGGTGTTGAGGATCAGCGTGGCGTATCGATTGTCGTCGGTAATGGGTGGTGCGGGCACACCCAGGCAGAGTTGGACCTGTTCAAGGGATTTCTTGTTCTGAAGCAGGATGCGCGCGGTAGCCAGGGGCGCCCGCATCTCGTGCGCGGCTTCGCCGGCCGGCAGAGGGGCGAACTTATCGGTAACGGCCTGGACGAACTGGTCGTGCTCCAGGTCGCCGGCAGCGGAGAAGACCATGTTGCCGCCGCGGAAGCTTCCGATGTGGTAGTCGATGAGTTTTTGTTGATCGAGGCGGCCGACGGTCTTGGTGGTGCCAAGGATTGGTTTGCCGAGAGGATGATCTTTCCAGAAATTCTGCGTGAAGAGTTCGTGAACGAGGACGTCGGGATTGTCTTCGTCGATCTTGATTTCTTCGAGGATGACGCCGCGTTCGCGCTCGATTTCAGTGGAGGCGAAGACGGGATTGAGAACCAAGTCGGCGAGAACGTCCAGGGCGATGGGCACATGCTCGGCGAGAGATTTGACGTTGAAGCAGATGGTTTCTTTTCCAGTGAAGGCGTCGAGGTTGCCGCCGATGGAGTCCATTTCGCGGGCGATGTTCAGAGCGGAACGGGAACGGGTTCCTTTGAAGACCATGTGTTCCACGAAGTGGGAGATGCCGTTGATCTCGGCGGATTCGCAGCGAGAACCGGATTTGATCCAGACACCCATTGCCACGGAGCGGAGGTGCTCCATGCGCTCGGTCAGGACAATTAGTCCATTCGGCAATACCGTACGGCGGAGGTTACGCTGATTTGTCATGGTCACTCGATCGACTTCGATTGTAGGGGAAGAGGGTGCAAACGGCCTTCCGTCCGCCGTCCGCGTTCGAACACAAAAATTAGCACTTTACCGGGAGGATCGCGGAAGGCTGCAAGGGATGTAGAAATGCTCTATGCTGGGCGCAGCCGTGACCACGAACTCACAACTAATCCCATTAGACGCCAAGAACAGGCTCGGTGGAAGCCTGCGAAGTTTATTTGGCATGAATACGGCCGAGTTGGCGGAGTGGATGGTGAGCCTGGGGGAGCCAAAGTGGCGCGGGCTCCAGCTGGCGGAAGCGATCTATCGCCAAAGGATTGTTGATGTTGAGGGGATTACGACCCTTTCAAAGCCCTTGCGGCAAAAACTTGATCATGAAGGCTGGCAGGTGGGACGGCCGAGGATTGTCCAGGCTTTTACCTCGGCGGATGGGACGGAGCGCTACCTGGTGCAGGGGCAGGGCGTGGATGGACTGACGGTGGAAACGGTATGGATGCCGGAGGGGGATGGCGGCGAGGCGGGAGATGGTTCGGAGAATTCCGAAACTACCGGGGCAGAGTCCGGCAAGGGGTGGAACCGCGCGACGATTTGCGTTTCAAGCCAGGTAGGCTGCGCGGTGAACTGCCAATTCTGCCTGACGGCAAAGCTGGGATTGCAGCGGAATCTAGCGGTGGGCGAGATTGCCGGGCAGGTGGTTGCTGTGCTGGACCGGCACGGCGTTGAAGTGGGCAAGGAGCGCGTGAACCTGGTTTTCATGGGGATGGGCGAACCGTTTTTGAACTACGACAATTTCATGGGTGCGGTGCGGCTGCTGGTGGAGGAAGTCGGACTGAGTCCGCAGCGCATGACGGTTTCGACTTCAGGAATTGTGCCGGGGATTGAGCGATTTGCGGAAGAGCCGCCGGAGGTTCGGCCGAAACTTGCCATCAGTCTGAACGCGCCGAATGACGAGATTCGAAGCGAGGTGATGCCGATCAATCGCAAGTGGCCAATCGAAGCGGTGGTGGACGCTGTTAAAGGTGTACGGCTGCGTTCGCGGGAGCGGATCACGTTTGAGTATGTGTTGCTGGGCGGCGTGACGGATCAGCCGGAACATGCGGCGGAAGTGGCGCGGCTGGTGCGGCGCACGGGGCTGCCGGCGAAGGTGAATCTGATTGCGTGGAATCCGGGGCCGGGAATCGCGTATTCGACGCCGCAGCCGAGTGCGGTGGAAACATTTCGGCGAGCGTTGAGTGCCGAGGGCGTTCCGGTATATCTGCGGCGTCCGCGAGGTCGGGATATTTATGCGGCGTGCGGGCAGTTGAAGCGGACGGTGGAGGGCTGAGGGGAATTTGGATTCGGAGCGGCACTACTGCTAAAGCGCGCGAAGCGCGAACCCTCATCTTCGATCTTTAACCCACGATATCTATTTCTCAATTTAGAAATGCGCCGGTATTCGGGCGATCGAGCGAGAATGTCGGTATCTCAATATCAAAAAGCTCGCCGTTCTCACTCTCCATCTGGTAAGCCCCGCCCATCATCCCCGACGGCGTGTTGAGAGGCGCGGCACTCGAATATTCAAAGCTCTCTCCTGGCTTGAGGACCGGTTGCTCCCCGACGACACCTGGTCCTTTGACCTCGGTCAATTCGCCACGAGCATTCGTGATCATCCAGTGCCGGCTCAGCAGGTGCACCGTTTCCCGTCCCTGATTCTCGATGATCACTCGATAAGCCCAAAAATACTCCGAGGTGTCCGGCGATGATCTCGTCTCAAGGTAAGTTGGCTCAACGCTCACCGCTATTCCTCGAGTGTTTGCCGTATACGGTGTCCAATTTGCCATAGAGGGAGTTTAGATCAAAGCCGTTGGCTGAGCTAGCCCGGCGTGATTCTGGACTGACGCCAGGAGGACTTAGCGCAAATCGGCCAGCGTGGATGTGAAGAGGCACCCGAAACGGTCATCGCCGCTGATGATCATCCGAGCCATTCCCATAGGCAGCAGCTCCGAATTTCGACCTTAGCGCATCTCCGCCCAGTCACAACGGGCCTTAGCGAAACTTTATACGGCTTAACAAATCTTTATCGCATGCTCTGAGAGCAAGTGCTCGAATGGAATTGCGAGCAGAAAGGGAGTTGTTATGAAGCGAATCGCAATCTGGTCATGCGTTGCGTTATTGCTGGGAGTGACGGGCGTGGCTGTCGCCCTGGCGAACGCGCGGGGATGGCATGGCCACCATTGGAGCCGCTTTGGCGCTATGGGTTATGTGGCGCGCGAATTAGATCTGAGCAATGCACAGAAGCAGCAGATTCGTTCGATGTGGCAGGCAGAGCGTCCCGCCGTATCCGCGCTGGTTCAGGAGTTCTCTGCGGAGAGCAAAGCAATGGATCAGGCCACGGCGAATGGCAATCTCGATGAAAGCAAAGTACAGGAGATTGCCGCACGGCAAGGCGTAACGCTGTCAAAGCTCCTGGTGGAAAAGGAGCATTTCAAAACCAGGATCTACGCGTCGGTTTTGAATCCCGAGCAACGGACCAAGGCCGACAAGCTGCAGTCCCAATGGCACGAACGGCTGGATCATATCGGCAAGGGAATGGGGGCGCGATGAAAACGAAACTTACGATGCTTTCCAAGTTGACGGTGGCCGGGTTGGTCGGCGCGGCAGTAGCGATCTGGATGCAATGGCTCTCTGGCGATCCCGCCTATACCAGGTTCCCGCCGGGGCCCGTGATCTTTATTGCTATAGCAGGGATCATTGTTCTGGGAGCGCGCTGGTGGTGGACGCCGTTGATTGGCGCGCTGATAGGCCTGCTGGTCACCTCGGGCTGGTTCGCTCGGCTTCCCGCGGCGATCCTTCGTCTGTCTCATCCCGGTTCCGTCGGCAAGTTCGCCGCCGGGATATGGATCGGATCGATACTTCTAATCGTCGCGCTTGTGGTGACCGATGTCGCTGGCCTGGCCGCGACTGTTCAGAACTACCGGCATAGTGGAAACACGACTGACAGTGCAAAAATGCTATGTCGGTTTTTCGGCGGAATATTTGTTCTGATAGGAATCATGGTGATGGTCGGCGGAGTTCACGCGGATAAATATCACAACCTCATGCACATGATCTGGGGAGCTCTGGCGTTGGGCGCAAGCTTCCTGGGGTTGACCATTGCAAAGCGCTTCTGCATTGGATCGGGTGTGTTTTACCTCGCACTGGCGATCCTCGGCCTGCTGCTCGGAAATCCATCGATGAACCGAGCATGGGACCTCGGGCCCCTGATGTTACACACCGGAGACCACATCTTTCACCTGGTGCTTGGTTCTCTCTTCCTCGGCGTGGGACTCGTCTCTGGTCGGGAGTGGAGACCTCGGCATGTCCAGCTCTCGGGAAATTGAGTCCTGGTTGTTGGCATCAGGTCAATGCGCTCAATGAGCAGGCAGTTAAAATGTGGTCTTTGCTGGATGGGCTGCGGGGGCGGGGGGTGCTTTGCGGCCCGCATCCAGATGGTCGAAATTGAGGGCGGCGTTGAGGACGAGCATGAAGCTACCTTGCGTCTCCTGGCGCCACATGGGATTGTTGGCGAAGAGCACGATGTGGCCGCGGCCTGAGGGCACATCGACAATCGCGGGAGCACCAGCCAGCTCCGAGCCTCCGGCGAGCATGCCGCTGATCCATAAATTCTTTTCGTCGGAAAAGCGCAGGACTACACGCGGATACAGAGAAGGCGGCGGAAGTTCGCTGCTGAAGAAGACGCGGTTCTGTGGGTCCACGTAGAGTTCCTGTTCCGCGCGGCTCCGCTCCGGCTCGGTCTCAGGAATTTTCCAATCGCGACCCTGCGGGATGTCGGGATCGGTGGTGGAACCGCGTCCGCTGGGACGCGCAGCTTCTGCCTGCGGACGGCCTTCTCCAGTCAACGAAACTTTGAAGACCGGTGCCTGGTTGAAGTAAACGCCGACGGTTTCGTCATAGCCATAGGCGATCGGGCTTTTGGCGTCCTCAACCTTGGCGCGGAGGATGGAACCGCGTGCCTGCAACTGGTGTGTGTCTGTGATGGTTACCGAATCGGTCAAGCCCAGATCGACGGGCAGGTGCGTGCTGGAACCGACGGCGACAAACAGTCCACCATCTTCAACGAATTGCTTTAAGTGAGCTACGCCCTCAAAGCCAAGCCCGCCGCGTATGTCGGGAGACTCGTCGATGCCTCCCCAGTTTGGTGTGACCTCGGATTTCTGCCAGGGAATAGGACCGGCATCGGTGCCGTCGGGCAGGATGCGCTTCGGAATACCCGCAAGCAGTTCGCGCAAGTCGGAAAACGTGGGCGGAAAGAGGATGACATCGAATTTGTCGCGCAGGTTCGGCGTGGTGCGCACCGCGGTATCGGAGATGTACGTGTAAGGAACCCCAGTGGCTTCGAGAGCCAGTCGAAACCAGCCTTCATTTTGGGTGCTCGTCCAGGTATGGAGCAGGGCGATGCGCGGCGCCGTCAGCGCGTGGCGTGCGACCGTTGGTTCTGCGGCTGCGCTCACGACCTGGATTCCGAGATCATTCGCGGCCTTTTGCAGATCCGCTTCAAGATTGGAGGAGTTGCCGTCGGTGGGAATCAGGAAGGATCCAGCGGCGAATTTTCTATCGGCGGCATCGAATGGCTCTTCGGCGGCGAAGATCTTTGCGTCTTTGAGGCGATAGCGCAGAGCTGCCAGGTTCGGTTCGGCGTTGGCTTGAATGATGTAGCACTTGATTGCCGGCGATTTGCCCTTGACGGCGGCCGGCTCGGAGACGCCGCCGATGAGATTGCGCGCCGGAGTGTCGATCATGGTCATGGTCGCTTTCAAAATTGCTGCGTCGGTGATGCGCAAAGTATTGACGTTGCGCAGAGGACCGAGTGTCCATCCGGTGTCATCGTAGGGGCGCGGATCAGCCGTCGAATAATACTGTGTATCGAGAAGCATGTCCGCCATGCGGCTGTACGGTTGATCCATGCGGATGATGTAGCTGCCCTTGGGAACCTTGATGATTTTGTTTTCTGTTTTTTTGGCGTCCGCATCCTTCGCTTTGTTGCTGCTGCTTTCGGGTTTGTCGGTCTGGGGCTTTTCCTCTGACTTGGAATCTGCTTCGACGGTTTTCTCTGGGGCGGGTGTCGATTTGACATCAAAATCCTGATCGAGCCTTTGCACTTCAACGCCTTGTGCCTGCATTAGACCCGCGAGTTGAGCGGACAGCGCTGGACGCTTTCCATCATTCAGAATCGCCCAGGCCGCAGGGCCTTCGGTGTTCGCCTTGGCAACGGAGCGCTTGCTCTTGAGATAGAAATTGCTGAGAAACTCCTGCGGATGCTGGGCCATATAATCCAGACCCAGGAGCAACCCGCTCTCCTCGAGGTTGGTGTTATTGCGCAACGACCAATTCACTTTGGGCAGTGGCGGGTTGGGACGGTACCAGGTGCGCGATGTTTCAGATGGACGCAAGGTGCGCTCGGTGGTTTCGGGATACAAGTTGCCGAAGGTCTCGTAGAAGCGGCCGATGGAGTTGTGGCCGTTCGCCACGTAGAACATGTAGTTCGGGGCCCAGCCATCGTAAAAGCCATGTGTCCACACACCGACGACGCCCTTTTCGGTCAGTTGTTCGATTTCGTTATACGCCATTTTTTGCCACTCGCTTACGACGATAGGGTCGAGCCACGCGTTGTAGGGACCGGTGCCGGTGGAGATGTACAAATAGGGTTCGGACTCGTGCAGATCGTGAAGCACCTGCGGATGCCACTCGAGAAAATTCTTCATCATTACTTGCGACAGCTTGAGACCCATGCCAATCGAGTCGCGATTGTTGTCGTGTTGAACGTAGTGTCCCCAATAGACGAGGTCGGGCTGCGGCCTGGTGGGATAGGCCTTGCGGTAGTTGGTCCAATCAACCATGCGGTCGTGGCCGTCCACTTCCACAATCGGAGAAATTAGAAAAACCATATTCTTGCGGATGTTCTGAATCATCGGCGTGTCTTCGACGGCCAGACGATAGGCCAGCTCCATCAGCATCTCTGGCGAGCCGGATTCGGGTGAGTGAATCGATCCGGAAGCCCAGTAGAACGGCTTGCCCGTGGAGATGAGCTGCTGCGCGTCGGCTTCAGATATCTTGCGCGGGTCAGCGAGTTTGGCGGTGATTTCCTTGAGATGGTCGAGCTGGGCGATGTTTGCCTCGTCGCTTATCGCGACCAGCACGAAGTCGCGACCCTCTTCAGTTTGTCCGACTCTGAAGACCTTGACGCGCGGCGATGCCTTGGCCAGTTCATCGTAGTAGCGGTAGATGTCCTTGGAGTAGGTGAGTACGTCGGGAGCGCCGATGATGTGACCGAGAACCTTCTCGGGCGTGGGAACGGTGGCGGAAGCGGGAAGATGATCGACCAGGTTGGTCAGGAAAAACGGCTCGGTCGTGTATTCCTTGATCTTTTTGCTGTAGCCCTCATCATTCGCGGAGGTGCTTTGAGCACTCGTTGAAATTGCCCCAAGGCCGAGCAGCAACGCTGTGCCGGCTGTACACCAAAGCCGCGAGGACGAACTCCGCGCGTTCCTCGAAAACATAGTTCGGAAATTGGGCCGATTCATCCTTGGTTTCTCCTGCCTTTGTCCTGGTGCTCCAGAGCAAGGTCTCATACGGGAACGTGAGTCAGTGTTCTGCGGCAAATTTGCGCCTTTACGGCACGGGGCCTCTCGAAGGAACCCGGAATGCGTGGGGAATGGTACCGGAGAGGAAAGCACCGGAGTGTCAATTCTCGGCCTCACGAGTTGGCCGGGAATTGAATGCACGAATCATAATCCACCGGATTGCGGGGAATGAAAGAAAATCGTGCGAGGTTCAAAGCTTGACATTTATGTGTACTATGCGTAATAGTACACACGTGATTCCATTCCGAGTTCAATTCCGCGCGGGGCTTTCGCTCTTTGAGCAGGTTGTCTATGCCTCAAAGAAGGCCATGGTTGCCGGACAGCTGCGCCCGGGAGATACATTTCCATCGGTGCGAGCGCTGAGCAAGGAACTCAAGATCAATCCCAACACTGCGGCGAAGATCGTGGCACACCTTGTCAATGAAGGATTACTGGAGACCCGACCGGGCGTAGGGACTGTGGTTGCCGCGCTTCCTGATTCCACACGGAAAGAGCGGCTGCAGTTGCTCGGACAGGAGATCGAAGAAATTGTGGTCGAGGCCAAGCGACTGGGGATCGACCTGGACGAGATGCTCGATTCAATGAAAGACCACTGGAAACGCCTTACGCGCGAGGATATGACCGGGAACAAGCCGACTGATGGAGGCCGCAGGGAACGATGAAACTCGCCATCCGCACAGAAAAGCTGTCACGCAGATTCGGAAAAACAGTGGCTGTAGACCGGGTCGATCTCGAAGTGCCAGAAGGCGCAATTTACGCGCTGGTGGGCGCGAACGGCGCCGGCAAGACAACGATGATCAAGATGCTAATGAATATCTTCAGGCCAAGTGACGGGCGCGCGGAAGTTCTCGGAGTCGATGCCGCGCACCTGGCGGGCAATGCCTTTACGCGAATCGGCTACGTGTCAGAGAACCAGGAAATGCCCGAATGGATGACCACCGGGGGCATGCTCTCCTACTACCGATCTTTCTATCCACAATGGGATCCAGTGCTCGAAGAGCAACTGGTACGCCAGTTCGATCTGCCGCTCAAGCGCAAGCTCAAGCACCTATCGCGCGGCATGCGGATGAAGGCGGCGTTTGCGAGTTCGCTGGCGTACCGGCCGTCTCTCATCGTGCTGGACGAGCCCTTCTCAGGGCTTGATCCGCTGGTGCGGGATGAGCTGATCGAAGGGCTGCTGGAACGCGCTCCTGAAACGACTGTCTTTCTTTCGAGCCACGATCTTGCGGAAATTGAGAGTTTTTCAAGCCATATCGGATTTCTTGAAGAGGGCCGGCTGCTTTTTTCTGAAGAACTGCCGGTGCTGTCGGAACGCTTCAGAGAGGTCACGGTAACGCTGGAGCGTCCTTCCGTACTTCCAGAGAAATGCCCGGCATCGTGGCTGCAGATTGAGGCTGCTGAGTGCGTCGTGCGCTTTGTGCACAGCAACTACAAACATGAGATTACTGAGCGGGAACTGGCGGAATTCTTTCCTTCAGCCCGCAATATTTCGCTGGACCCCATGCCGCTCCGCTCCATCTTTCTGGCAATCGCCAAATCCGGTAGAAGTCATGTTCAGTCGACGGCAAATACCAAGGGGATCAAAGCATGAAACAGATCCTGCACATCTTCGCTAAAGACGCCCGCCACCAGTGGCTCGAAATCCTGCTCTCCCTGGCGGTGACCGTAGGCTTGGTGTTCGCATGCCCCTCCCGGTGGCGCACCGGAGCGGCCGGTTTTGTCTCATTTTCGCCCATTGGGCTCGTGAGTAATTTGCCGGATCTCCTCGTTTATATCGTTCCCTTGAGTTGGTGGCTGTTGATCTCTCCCGTCATTCACGAGGAAAAACTTGTGGGGGATCGCCAGTTCTGGATTACCCGGCCCTATGACTGGAAGAAACTGCTAGCGGCAAAAGTGTTGTTCCTGATTGCGTTTCTTTACGTCCCTCTCTTGCTCGCGCAATGTGCGATGCTCGCGGAGGCGGGGTTTTCACCATTTCCGTCTTTCCGTGGCCTTCTCCGTGATTCGCTCTCGCTCACCTGCCTCCTGGTGCTCCCGCTGGTCGTTCTGGCGACAGTCACCAGGAACTTCGCACGCATGACATTAGCGGTGTTAGGAGCGGCAGTTTGCTTCATCGCGATTTTGCTGCTGGCGCTGAACGCTCCCCCTGACAGAATTGCGACTCCACACGAAAACCAGATCGCGTTCTTCCTTGCTCTCGGTCTTTGTGCGGCCGTAGTTGTCGTGCAATATGCGCGCCGCAACACCAAAGTTTCCTGGGTTCTGGTGGCCTCGCTGATCGTGCTTGTCGGCTTCTTGGCCTTAGGGGGAGCGCCCGACAATGCTCAAATGGACCGCGACTATCCGCACGGACAGCGGGGAATGGCAACAGCGCAATTCGCGTATCAGCAAACGGCAGCGACTGCACCATCAGCCTTCGTGACGCAAAGACGTGACCGGGTCGGAATATCAATTCCCGTTCTTGTCTCCGGTGAGCCGGATGGGACAGTCACTATTCCTGATTTCTTGCAGGTAACGCTCCAGGCCCCCGGCGGCGCGGGCTGGACGTCCGTATGGCAGACCGCCGCAATGGACAAGTTTCTTCCAGGAGAACGGGTGGCGAATGCGCAATTCACAATGCCACGGGCGGCCTATGACGACCTCAAAGAGAAGCCGCTCAACGTACAGGTGACGTTTGCACTGACGCAGGCGCACGCGGAAAAGGTGGAACGACTTACTCTTGGCCAGAAGGACCTTGCCGTGCCGGGGGTAGGCATCTGCTCGCCGGTCAAGGGCTTCTCCGATCGTCTGGACGAGATCGGACTTGTCGCTTGTCGATCTCCCCTGCGGCCCGAACTGACGCTCGTCAATTCGGCCTGGTCCTCTGTTGCGTGCAGTAGCGCATCAACCAGCCCAGACGACAGGGTGCAAACCGCGGAGTGGATTGGGGCGCTCGAAAAGGAGTCGACGGAGTTCGGGATCGTTCCTGTCTCGATAACGCCCGTCAATTTCAGCAATCAATTCGCGATGGAATCCAACGGGCCGGGTAAAGCGCGGCACCTTTGCCCCGGAACTCCAATTACATTTACCAAATACACTTTGACGGGCCGCACGCAGTCAACAATTTGGATCAACGGCTTTCAACTTCCTCGCCTGGATGCTGGCCAAATCACCGTGATGAACCAGGACTGAACGTTGGAAAGGCCCGAGACGCGCGAGGATAACGTGCGGCAAGTTATGCGCGATTGGGCGAGATGCTGTGGCCGAGGGCGAGGAGTGCGCCTGTGACGCGGTCGGCGGCGTGGCGGACTACGTTCTCTTCGCTGGCGAAGTCGCCGGTGATGCAGCGAACGCCGAGCTTTTCAATGCGGGCGATGTCGACCTCGATGGGCGACGCGTGCTCGGCCGCGTAGCGCGCCAGCGTTTCGAGCGAGAATGGCGCGGTGTTGAGAATGGCGTAGTCGAAGATGGGTGCCCGGGTGTGCTCGTAGATGCGTTCGATGTGTTCCGATGCCTTGAGGCCGAGGCTCTCATTGGCCTGGGTCATGAGGTTGCAGATGAAGACACGCACGCCCTTGGCCTCTGCCAGCGCGGAGGGAATTCCCTGTACGAGCAAGTTGGTGATGAGAGAGGTGTAGAGCGAGCCGGGGCCGACGCTGATAAGGTCGGCGCGCTCGATGGCCTCCAGCGTCTCCGGCATGGCCGCGGCGTTGGGCGGATCGATCATGAGCTCGGAAATGCGCTGCTTGCTGGCAGTGATCTTGGTTTCCCCGCGCACGACCGAACCGTCTTCCATGTGCGCGACGAGGGTTGCGTTCGTCGTGGTTGCCGGATAGATGTGTCCGCGGGTGGCGAGAATTTTGGAGGCCAGCTTGATGGCGTGCGCAAAGTCGCCGGTAATGTCGGTGAGGGCCGCGACGAAGAGATTGCCGAAGTTATGGCCGCCGAGTCCTTTTCCTGCCTTGAAGCGGTAAGCGAAGAGCTTGGCGAGCAGGTCCTCTTCGGCGCTGAGGGCGACCATGCAATTGCGCAGGTCTCCTGGCGGCAGCATATTGAAGTCCTGGCGCAGGCGGCCGGACGAACCGCCGTCGTCCGTGACGGTAACGATGGCTGCGAGATCCGAGATGTGACAGGGAACCTGGGTTGGCCAGTCGGGGAAGGCGACGTGACGCCGGAGACCGCGGAGCAGGGTTGACAGGCCAGTGCCGCCGCCGATGGCAACTACCCGGAGGGCGCCAGGGGTGGCAGGGTCTTCGAGCGCTTGAGAGCCTGGCTCAGAGGCACCCGACATCGATGGAGCGAGCTTCGTTGACGAACCAAAAGTCACAGAAAGCCTAAGGGCGAGCTGCCACCCTACGGAAGTTCAGGATACAGCAACTCGGTGAAGCGTGGGTCGTCGACCATGCTCTGGAAGTCGTTGTCAGAACGCGCCTGGAGGCGGTTTTTGGGATTCAGCTCAATGGCCTGGGACAGACTGTCGAGGCAATCCTGCGTCTTGCCGGTGATGGAGTACAGGAGGGCGAGTCCATAGAAAGCGAAGTCCGCGCGCGGGTCGTCCGCGAGGATGCCCTTGAGCTGATTGGCAGCTTCCTCAAAATCACCGGCGTTGATCTGCGATACGGCGTAGTCGTAGCGCTCGCCGGGCGTGAGAAAGGCAAGGCCCTCCTTGTCGAGCTGGCGGCGGCAGGTGCTGATGTACATCTTGCAGCGCTCCACGATCTCAGGGGGCGCGGAAGGCAGTACCTTCTCGAAGGCGACAATGGCCTTTTCATATTTTCCCTGCTGCACGAGTTGAACGGCGGCCTGATAGTGCGTGAAGACAGGCCCCGTTGCGGTGCTCGAGTGACTGCCGGGCCTGGCAGGGGGTGGAGGAGTCTTTTTGCGGCTTGACGTCGTGGATTTGGCCTCTTGCGTCATGGATTTTATGGGGGACGTCCGTTCTACGGTGCAAAAGTTGAACCGGATGATTCCGGCAGGATCACCAGGATTGGGAATCAAACTACTTAGGCCCTCTTTATACCCATAACCCCGTTTCACGTCAATGGGTGAAGTCCGGCAGGGATCAGCGACCTGACTCTGATTGTGTACTGCGATAGATGGCGGGGTTGAGGGTCGGGTCGTTGTACATCTTGAGCTGGCGGTAAAGTTTGAAGCGCCGTGTGCCGTCCAGAGTCTCTCGCCACAGCAGATCCAGGCATTGGGCGAGGTCGGTACGCTGCTCGGTAAGGACGGCGAGGCGCGACCGGTTGCGCTCGGTGTGGCCCGGCGCGCAGTCGGTGCGTTCGGCCTCTTCGCGGGTGTGATAGATCTTCAGCGCAAGGATCGAAAGCCGGTCGATGATCAACCCCGGCGACTCGGAGTGGAGTTCGGCGTCTTCAGCGGGAAGGCGCTGCGGCGCAAGCCAGTCAAGGAGGGTGCGGTCGAGGTCTTCCGCGAGATCGTTGCGGAGCTGGTTGGTTTGGTCGATGCGGCGCTTTACATCGGCAAGTTGTGCATCGGTTGCCCCGGGCGTGCGGGCTTCGTCTTCAATGTGCCATAGGTCGAAGTTGGCGCGATGCTGGCGGGCGACGCGGAGGAGCCATGGGTCGGTGGACGCAGAGTTTGTAGGGCTCTCGGATGCGTCGTGCCACGCGGCGGTTGATTCGTCGTGCAGCTTTACAATTGCGTCGGCCGAAAGCATCGGGCTCCTGACGGTGCGGTTAGTTGCGTGCAGCGTCTATGGTAGAACTATCCTCACCCGGGCCCCAAGTGGCGGAGGAAAAATGCCGGACGGAAACCAGAGGATTCTCTGTATTTCAAGCTACGAAAAGGGACAGGACTTCATGCGGCAGTGCGCCGAGATGGGAGTGAAGCCGACGCTGCTGACGGTGGAAAAGCTGCGCGACGCGCCGTGGCCGCGCGAGATTCTGGAAGATGTGTCGTACATGCCGAATACCTATACGGTCGAGGAACTGATCAAGACCGTGTGCTGGATGTGCCGGGGACGGTGGTTCGATCGCGTGATCGCGCTGGACGAATTCGACCTGGACGCTGCGGCGAAGATTCGCGAGCATACGCGGATTCCGGGGATGGGCGTTACATCGACGGCCTACTATCGCGACAAGCTGGCCATGCGTACGGGCGCGAGCGAATCGGGCTTCCTGGTGCCGGAGTTTTGCCGCGTGCTGAATTATGACGAGCTGCGGGCTTATTTGAAGGCAATCCACGGACCGTGGCTCCTGAAACCGCGCGCGGAGGCCTCGGCGCTGGGGATCCGCAAGATCTACGAGCCGGAACAACTGTGGCGGGCGCTGGATGAGCTAGGTGATCTGCAAACGAATTATCTTGTGGAGCAGTTCGTTCCGGGGGATATTTTTCACGTCGACTCCGTAATCAGCGAGCACAAGGTGGTGTTTTCGGCGGTTCACCAGTATGGCAAGCCGCCGATGCAGGTGATGCACGAAGGCGGGGTGTTTACAACGCGGACAGTGGATCGCACGAGCCGCGAATGGAAAGATCTGACGGCGCTGAACGCGCGGCTGGCGCCTGACCTGGGCATGGCGCGCGGGGTCACACATGGCGAATACATCCGGGCGCATGAGGACGGACGGTTCTATTTTCTCGAGATCGCGGCGCGCGTGGGGGGGGCGTTTATTTCAGATCTGATTGAAACGGCGACGGGGATCAATCTGTGGCGTGAATGGGCGCGGATTGAAGTGGCTGAGTTGCGTGGCGAGCCGTATGTGCTGCCGAAGTTTACCGAGAAGTATGCGGGCAGCGTTCTGTGCCTGGCGAAGACGGAGGAGCCGGACACCAGCATGTTCGACGCGCCAGAGGTTGTTTACAGCATGAAGAAGCATCACCACGCGGGGTTGATCGTGTGTTCGGAAAGCGCTGGGCGGGTGAGGGAACTGCTGGAGCAATACAGCAGCGAGTTTGCGCGGCGGTTCCTGGCGGCGCTGCCTCCGCCGGATAAGCCGACGTCGTGATGAGAACAGGGATCAGGGAATAGGGATCAAAGGACGCTGGTCGCACTCTTCAGCCACGCGTGAGGAAAGCCGTACTTTTACCAAAATGAAAATAGGCGACATAAATCTATCCATGAGATTTCAGTTGACAACATACCGACTAGTTGGTATGTTTATCTCCATTGAGGGATCAGACGTGACTGGGACAGCGACCAAAGACGAGATCCGGCACGAATCCAAAACCCGGATTCTGCAGGCGGCATTGCGGGTTTTTCGAGAGAAGGGCTATAGCGCGACGCGCATCGAAGATATTTGTGAAGCGGCGGGGTTGACGAAGGGTAGCTTCTTTCATCACTTCAGCACCAAGGAAGAGCTGGCGATCGCGGCCGCGGACTACTGGAGCGAGATGACCGCCGTGTTGTTTGCGAGCGCGCCGTACCATGCGCCGGCTGATCCGCTGGAGCGAGTGCTGGCGTACGTGGACTTCCGCAAGGAGTTGCTGCGCGGGGAACTGCCGGAGTTTACCTGCCTGGTGGGCACGATGACGCAGGAAGTGTACGGGACACATCCTGCAATTCGCGAGGCCTGCGAAGCGGCGATCAGCGAGCATGCGGCGACGCTGGTACCCGATATCGAAGCGGCCATGAAGAAATATGGCGTGAAGGGCGACTGGACCGCGGAGAGCCTGGCGCTGTTTACGCAAGCGGCGTTGCAGGGCGCGTTTATCATTGCCAAGGCAAAGAACGGCGTGGGGCCGGCCATTGATATGGTGGACCATCTGCGGCACTATATTGAATTGGTCTTTTCGAACAGAATTCGCAAGGAATAGAGAATTAATTCCCGAAGGAGAGGTCATGAATCTTAGCGAACATCCTGAAGTTGTAACGTGGCCCGAGACGCACTACGTGTATGTCGAAAAGATCGGACCCTTCATGGAAAATGCCGGGAAGGCCTGGCAGGAAGCTCATCTCTTGGTGCCCGCATTGAGCGAAAACAACAAGATCACCGGCTACATGGCGCTCTACAAGGGACCGAAGATCTACCGCGCTGGGTTCTCGCTTGCGGGACCTCCGGTGAAATTGCCGGAGGGATTGAAGTACGAGAAGGTTCAGGGCGGCAAGTACGTGCGGTTTGAGCTGACCGGTCCGTATGATCAGTTGCCGCAGGCTTCGGGGCGCGCGTGGGCGATTGTGGCGGAGAAGAAGATTGAATTGCGCGACGATTTTGCGATCGAGAATTATGTCAACGATCCGCGGGTCACGCCGCCTGAGCAACTGGTTACGCATATCATGATTCCGACGGTCTGACCGCACTTCCTCTCTGCACTACGCGGTCCATCCATCAACCAATTGACCAGGAAAGAAAAGACGGAGGTCACCCATGGCACAGGTAGCTACAAGCACGCAGGCGGGAACGATGGAGCGGCCCGCGAACGAAACAAAAACCGCATCGAGGGGACTGCTCTGGACAGGCCGCGTGCTCTCCACCCTGACGGTTCTGTTTATGCTCTTCGATGCGTTCGGGAAATTCACGAAGCCAGTTCAAGTGCTGGAGGCATGCGCACGGCTGGGGATCCCAACCTCGCAAATCCTAAGCATCGGAGTGCTACTCCTGGTGAGTACGATCCTCTACGCGATTCCGCGAAGTGCGGTGCTGGGCGCAGTTCTTTTGACCGGCTACCTTGGCGGCGCGGTTGCCATCCAGATGCGCGCGGGCAGTCCGACGTTTGAGACAGTCTTTCCGGTGATCTTTGGGGTGGTGCTCTGGGCGGGCGTGTATCTGCGCGAATGCGGATTGCGCCGAGTGTTCCCGATCAAGCGATAAGCGAGACTTCGCCAAACGACCAAACCTTTGAGTGACCTGCTACGGCGCTAGAGGACCAGTGTGTCTACAGATAGTTCCGGGCTTCGTCCCGGAGCGAAGGAGGAGAATATGGCCACGACAATTCTGCGAGAGAACGCGGCGATGTATGCCATGCGCGATGAGTCAAAGATCCGTGAGTTGCTGGAGAGCATATACCGGGCGCACCACGACAAGAATGCGATCGGAATCACGTCTCCCTACGCTGAGGATGCTGCTGTCTTCAATCTCGCTCCGCCCCTGGCACACTGTGGCAGAGATCGCGAGGAAGTGCAGGCATGGCTTGATACCTGGGCGACGCCAATCGAAATCAGCGCTCGCGACCTCGAGATCACCGTGACCGGGGACTTTGCTTTTGCCCACGGCTTCCTGCACATGCAGGGGACCAAGAAGGGAGCCGATAGCCCGCTGGACTTCTGGATGCGAGAGACGGTGTGCCTCGAGCGTAGAAGAGGATCGTGGCTGATTGTTCATGAGCACACGTCGGTGCCGTTCTATATGGATGGCACGACTCGGCCGGCTTTCGATCTGAAACCGTAGGCGAGGAAGGAGACGCAGACCAATGGCAAAAAAGGCAATTTCCGAGGGCAAGGAGACCTGGCCAAAAGGGGTCGCAAAGCCGGCGCAGCGCGCGCTTGCTTCGGCTGGATACAAAAGCGTTGACCAGTTGGCAAACGCGCGCGAAGAAGATCTGGCTGCGTTGCACGGCATGGGGCAGAAGGCGCTGGACATTCTGCGCGATGCGCTGAAACAGCGCGGCAAAACTTTCAGCAAGTAGCAAAAGAATAGATCCGCACGAGGAGAATAGTTCATGAAAAGACTTTTCCGTTTGGATGTCTCTGGCCTGGTGGCAGCGACGGTGATCTCGGCCGCCTTGTGTCTCCCGCGGTGTGCAACAGCTGAGCAATCCGCTGCGCAGCTTGCAGCGGGGCTTGGACACGGGTTCAAATCGAGCACGGCGCATGTGAATGGAATCGACCTGCATTATGTGCGCGGAGGCAGCGGTCCGGCGGTCATTCTGATTCACGGGTTTCCCGAGGATTGGTATGAGTTTCGCAAGGTGATGCCGCTGCTCGCAGACAGGTTCGATGTGATTGCGGTGGATCTGCGTGGAGTGGGCGGTTCGACCGCTACGGAATCGGGCTACGATGCGGCGAACCTTGCCACGGATATCCATGAACTTGTGCATGAGCTGCATCTTGATCGGCCTTACATTTTCGGCCACGACATCGGCGGCATGGTGGCATATGCGTACGCGCGCCAGTTTTCGAATGACGCGCGAGGCGTGATGATGCTGGATGTCGCGCTGGCGGGCGTAGGGCCATGGCAGGAGATCAAGACGGATCCAAACCTGTGGCACATCTACTTTCACCAGATTCCCGGCTTGGCCGAGCAGCTTGTCACAGGCCGTCAATCAATCTACTTAGGTCACTTTCTGAGCTTCCCGGCGTTTAGCGACGAAGACCGAACACATTTCTATGCGGCCTACGGGGATGGAGCACATCTGCGCGCGGCATTCGAGTTTTATCGCGCGTTTCCCGCGGAAGAGACGAACAACGCGAACCCCCTGGCGAAGCCCTGCAGTCTTCCGCTTGTGTTCGGCGCGGGCGAACGTGATGTCTTCCACAGATTCGTTCCGCGCGAAGCGCAGGCGCTGCGCGACATGGGATGGCAGAGTGTTTCAACGGACGCGATCGCGAACAGCATCCATTACGTGGTGGACGAGCAGCCGCAGGCTGTGGCTGAACTGATCGCCAGCCACGCGGCCCAGCACAGCGAAGTACACTAAATCTTCGGATAATCGGCCTTGGATCGATGGTCGATCCGCTCGAGGGAAAGAATGCCGCCGTTCAGTCAGTCGCCGCATCGCCGTTGGAATCCGCTGCGGCAGTCGTGGGTGATGGTTTCGCCACATCGTACACAGCGGCCGTGGCAGGGCGAGGTCGCGCAGAAGACGGCGCCGTCGGCAATTCACCATGATCCGAACTGCTATCTGTGCCCGGGCAACACACGTGCGGGCGGGGCGCTGAACCCGCAATACGAATCCATCTTCACGTTTGTAAACGATTACGCTGCGCTGCTGCCGGATGCGGCGGCGGAACAAAATGCGCAGGGGTCTCCGTTGCTGGTTGCGGAGCCTGCACGCGGACTTTGCAAGGTTCTATGCTTCCATCCTGACCATAGCTTGACGCTGGCGCGGATGACGCAGACGGAGATTCGGCGCGTAGTCGATGCGTGGACTCACGAATATGAGGAACTGGACGCGATCGACTGGATCCAGTACGTGCAGATCTTTGAGAATCGCGGAGCGATGATGGGTGCGAGCAATCCGCACCCGCATGGGCAGATTTGGTCGACGGGCTTTGTGCCCGATGAGCCTGCGGTGGAGACTGTGTCGCAGCGCGAGCATCTCGCGAAGACGGGCCGTTGCCTGCTGTGCGAATACGTCGCTGCCGAGAAGGCCGCGGGCGAGCGCGTGGTTCTGGAGAACGATCATTTCGCGGTGCTGGTGCCGTGGTGGGCGGTGTGGCCTTTCGAGGTGCTGCTGGTGAGCAAGCGGCACCTTGGTGCAATGCCGGAGCTGAGCGGGGACGAACGCGACGCTCTGGCCGATGCGCTGAAGCGGCTGACGACGCGCTACGACAATCTTTTCGAGACAAGCTTTCCGTACACGATGGGTTTTCATCAGACGCCGACAGACGGGGAGAAGCGCCCCGAGTGGCATTTTCACGCGCATTTCTATCCGCCGCTATTACGGTCGGCGACGGTGCGGAAGTTTATGGTCGGGTTTGAAATGCTCGGAATGCCGCAGCGCGACATCACGCCGGAGAGCGCGGCGGAGCGGCTGCGCGCGTGCTCGGAGACGCACTTCTGGGCACGAGGGTAATCGAGAGCCCTCAGCCGTCAGCTTTCAGCCCTCAGTGGTGGAGTTAGCGCCTGTCAGAAGACGTGCTTTTGAGTCAGTTCGCGTTCGCTCGACCGCACAGAACGGGTGCGTTTCATTTCGTACATGGAGCGATCGGCAGCTTCGAGCAGGTCGTCGACGTCTTTGCCGTCTTCAGGAAACCGGGCGTGGCCGATGCTTGCCGTGAGATCGAGTGTACGTCCTTCAAAGAGGAAAGGTTGATCGGTTTCCAGGGAGAGGCGCTCGACGATGGTGAGCAGATCATTGCGGTCGGAGATATCGCCGAGGATGACGCCGAATTCATCGCCGCCGAGTCGCGCCACGAGATCGGATCGCCGTGGTATGCGGCTGATGCGCAGCGCCATTTCGCGCAGGGCCGCATCGCCGGCGCGGTGGCCGTAGCTGTCGTTGACGCGCTTGAGTCCGTCCATGTCGATGACGAGGATGCCCAGGGGTTCAATCTGGCGGCGACCTGTAGAGACGCGACTGCGTAAACGGTCGAAGAAGAGGTTGCGGTTGGCGAGGCCGGTGAGCGAATCGTGCGTGGCCTGCTGGTAGAGCGCATTGGACTCGTTGCGCGCGGCATAGTACATGGCGGCGGCGATCAGATCGCTCATCAACTCGAGCACGCGCACGTCACGAGCGGTAAAGGCGTAGGTCGCTGTGGAAACCAGTTTGACGGCGCCCACCGCCGAGCCTTCATGTTTGAGCGGCGCGATCACCATGGAGCGGATTCCGGCCTGTTCACACGGCCCGTGGTCAACACGCGGATCAGTGAGCGTGTCGTCGGAGCGGAGGATCCGGCCTTCGCGTACGCACAAGCCGGAGAGGCTTGCTTCGCGCTTAACCCGTGTTCCGAGCAAGGGGAGGGCGATGCCGCTGGCTCCGCGGTAGACCATTTCCTCGCCCTCGCTGTATTCGACAATTGCGCCTTCGGCATTGGTGAGAGTTGGGATGCGTTCCACCACCGCGTTGACGACGCCGGAGAGATCGAGGCCGAGTTTGGCGATCTCCGTTTGCAGACGGATGATCTCCATCAGGATGTAGGGATCTGTGCTTACACTGCTTTGCACGTCGGTCATGGGCCCTCGGCTTTTGGAATGGTGGCGCTGGACGATTGACTCTTCGCCAAACGTCGTTTCGACCGTTTCTTGCAACGTGCAGGGATTGCTGGATTCCGATCTTTGGCAGGGGCAGAATTCCGCCGCAATCCCTATACAGTTTAGATGCGATTGCCGATCCATCGCACGGTTCAGGACAGTGCGGATTGTAACCAGGATGACAACGGTTTCCGTTCTGGATTTTGCACAGGCAAGGCCGGCGATTTGGGGAAAACGGGTGGATGTAGGGGAGCGATAGGCGAGAAAGCCCATTCGGAGGAATGGTGAGCCCGCTGGGACTCGAACCCAGGACCCACGCCTTAAAAGGGCGTTGCTCTACCAACTGAGCTACGGGCTCGCTGCCAAAAGGCTAAGCTGTCTTTTATAAATGACTTGGTTGGTCATCTGAAGGAAAGCTGCTTCTCGAATCGGGCGAGCAATCGACCGTCGGGATCCAGCCTCTTCCAAACGCAGCTGTTCTTAAACTTTAACAGATCATCCTTTTTTGTGGCGCCCCGGAGGAGATTGATCCTGCTGTTCGAAAGACGAGATCAGCGTTTAAAGGAATCAGCCGGGAAGAGTAGCGCTTCCCGGCTGAAGAGAATAAGGCAGCTTTGTTATGGCGTTGTTGTTGCAACTCCGTTTGGTATGAGCCGCACGGCAGTGAGGTCATAGGCGATCGTCTTGAAGATGTTGCTTAACGAGGTGATGGTGTTGTTTGGGCCTGAAGCCTGGCATCCGCTGTCGCTGCCTGGCAGGTAGTAGTCAGAGAAGAAGGTCGAAGAACTGGTCGCCATTTGCTGCATTGCCTGGCAGGGGGTGATGTTTTTGTGGTTGGATCCGGACAACCTGTCGCTCGCGCAATAGCTCAGTCCGTTGTAGCTGCCTGAGTGCGTTGACGAACCATAGGCAATGGTATAGAACTTCGTTGCATTGCTGGAGTCTCCCGGATAGGTCTTGGCATAATTCGCCGCGTCGACTCCCTGGGAACACTGGCCCACCCACGATGGGAATGTTCCCGAGGAAGTAGCAACGGTTCCGCTCTGGGATCCGACAACCATATCGTTGACTCCAGCCATGAATGTTCCGTCGGCGTAGCTATTGCGGTTATAGGTGAAGGTGCCGTCACTGTCGGTGCCCGGCGGATATTGCTCCTGTGCAGTCGCATTGCCATCGCTGAGGAGAATGATGACGTTCTGGGTGCCGGGTTTCGCCTGTTGCTCTGCGATGAGGGCGGACTGTGCAGCGTAGATGGCAGCTGCGTAATACGTATTCTCTGTGCTGGTCTGTATTCCAGTGCATCCGCTCTTTCCCCCGACAGCCTTGGTAAGGTTCGAGGTTGTGGTCAGGGACGTCGCCTGATTGTCAGAGCGATAGTCGCTGAGGAAGCCAGTGACCTGATATGTCTCTGTGACGGTAGTTGAGCCTGTTTTGTAGGTCATGTTGGTCAGGCTCTTCGCCGTTGTGGACGGGAAGGTATACGGGCCAACGGTCGGGTTGGAACTGGCGCAGTCGTAGTCGTTCGAGGTTGTCGTGTTGGTGATGTTTGGGAAGGTAAACAGGCTGACGTTATCTACGGATGGGGACACGTTCAGCAATAGCTGCTGGATGCCTCCTACGGCACAGGACAGCTGAGTTGCTCCGCTGCCACAGTTGGTATCTGAATAATCCATCGACGGTGTCGTATCGAGAATGATCGCGATGTTATATGGAAGAGGTTTTGAGCCACGCATGGCGGCGGTTGCGGTTGCTGAAATATTCAAGGACTTGAAGCCGAGGAGTCCGGCAAAGAGCATGGGAACGCTGGCTGATTGCTGTACCTGCAGTGCGTTTGCCGCTGCGCTGCCGGAACATGGAAGGCCCTGGCTCTTGAGAAAGGCGACGCATAGCGGTTTCACCACCGCATTGGAGGCGGAGAAACCTTTGGAATCGTTGGAATTACCGACACCGGCGCCAAACGATTTTGCAGAACCGGCGTAATCGCCATCGGGCATCTGCTGGGCGCCCGCCAGGGCCGCTGCATTGGTTGCAGACTGGAGTTGGCGGTGGATGACCATCACGCGGGCGACGTCGAGAGTCAATCCGCAGAGCCCGAGTAACAGAACCATCATCATGGCTAGCCAGGGAATAATCTGTCCGCGTTGGTCCTGGAAGAGCTGTTGTGGAAATTTCAATTGTTCCTTGTAGATCATGGCCCTTTCACCTTTCATATGGTTTCTTCACTGCATCAGTTCGGTGGTTTGTGCACTCAAGGTCATAGCGACCGGCTTCCAACCAAACAGCATGAGGGTGTATGGATACGTTGCCGTGACCTGCGCTGTCTTGCCGGAAATGACGTTCGCCTCACCATTGGTGCAGGTAGTTACGTTGTTGTATGCGTTTCCGTTGAGACTGACGCTGAGCTTGATTTTCGAGGCGGTCAGGGTTGGCGCAGCGTTGGTAATGGTGGCCAACGCGGCAGCGCATGGGTCGGGAGTTGTACCGTCGGAGTTTGTGGCACGGATGACCGCCACTGTGCGAGCGCCGACGTCGACAGCGTTATTCAACTGCAGGTAGAAGACGAGTGCAAAGCCTAAGCCGAAGATTCCGGTGACAAGAGCCAGCATCAATGGCGCTACTCCACCTGCGTGAGCTTGTGCCGATTCTCATGCATTTTTGCAGCGCGCAGATTCCGGCGCTGGCCGAGGCCGTGCACCACGCGTTCTCGCCGATCACGGAACTTTGGGGAGGACAGATATGAACGACAACAGACGTCAGATTCTGGAGATGCTGGCTGCAGGGAAAATCACGGCCGACGAAGCCGAACGACTGCTTGCGGCGCTCGAACCCGACACTGCCCAGACGGCAGGAAAAACGCCGAACAGCGCCGGGAACGGACAGCAGCCCGGCGCACCCCGTACGCGTGCCAAATATCTGCGCGTACTGGTGGAGGCCGATGAAGAGATGACCGGCCTGAAGGGCCCGACGACGGTGAATGTCCGCGTGCCCCTGCAGTTGTTGCGCGCCGGTGTGCGGCTGGCAGCACTGATTCCGCAGACGGCTCACAACCAGCTTGACCAGGCACTAAGCAGCCATGGTGTGCCACTGACGCTATCGCAGATCAAGCCGGAGAATATCGAGGAGCTGATCGATCACCTCGAAGATCTGACCGTGGATGTGGACGGCAAGGACGGCAACAAGACTCGGGTGCGCGTGTTTAGCGAGTAGGCCCACACTTTCCACCACAAATTCCAAACCCACTGACCGTACTAAAAGTCATGTCTACACTTGCGATGCGCAAGCCCATGCCGATCGGGGAATCGAAGGAGCAGGCGTGGAGTGTGAACGGAATTGCAGGAGTTGGAGGGGCTACCCTCGCCTGAGCGGCTTCTGCATCGGCACTACCTGCACGGTTACGTCGCGCACTTCGGCCAGGAAGCGGTTAAGCACGGATCCGCGCAGGAGAATGTCAAGGCGCGAGCGCACGGGTTGGCCGAAGATGACGTGGGAGATGCTTTCCTGCTGAGCAAACCGGATCAGCGCGTCAGCGACATTCTTATCATTCAGCGTGATTACCTGGGCGCCGAGGTCGCGCGCCATGCGTCGATACTCCTCGATGCGTTGAAAGGCTTCAGGATCTCCGTGGCCCTTATCTTCGTCGGGCCGATTTACGTAGACGGCGTACCAGTTGGTGGCAAGCCGGCCGGCAACGCGCGCGCCTACCCGGATGAGACGCTCGGTTCCGGGCCGCGTGCTGAGGCAGACCATCACCTTGTCGGGGATGGGCGCTTGCTCGAGGCCCTGGGTGCGGCGGTAATCCGATGCGCGCTTGCTTACCTGTTCGGCCGTTTCGCGTAGTGCGAGTTCGCGAAGGAGGTTAAGGTTGCCCTTGCGAAAGAAGTTGGCGAGCGACTGCTCAACTTTTTCGGCGGCATAGATCTTGCCTTCGCGTAATCGGGAGCGCAGTTCTTCCACGGTAATGTCGACGTTGATGACTTCGTCAGCGCGCTTGAAGAAGCTGTCAGGAACCGTTTCGCGGATGATGGTGTTGGCTGAGCGATTGACGGCGTCGTTCAGCGTTTCGAGGTGTTGGATGTTGACGGCGGTCCACACGTCGACGCCCGCATCGAGGAGTTCGAAGACATCTTCGTAGCGCTTGCGGTTTTTGCTGCCGGGGACGTTGGTGTGGGCGAGTTCGTCAACGATCACGATCTGCGGATGGCGCGCCAGAATCGCCTCGATGTCCATTTCCTTGAGGTCGACGCCACGATAAGGGATCACGCGTTGGGGTACGATTTCGAGGTCGCAAATCTGCTCCTGAGTTTCGGCGCGGCCGTGCGTTTCCACCAGGCCAATCACCAGGTCGACACCCTGCTTGCGCTTCAGCCGGGCATCGTTGAGCATGTGATAGGTTTTGCCGACACCGGGAGCGGCGCCGAGATAGATGCGGAGTCGGGCCGGTTCCTGCAGGCGTTCGATCTGGATTTCAGCCATCAGCCAACCTCGACCGGGTGGGGAATCGCTTCGGCCACTGCGACGGGCAGAGTGAAGCGGAAGGTGGTGCCGTGTCCGAGGCGGCTCTCGACGGCGATCTGACCGCCGAGGGATTCGACCAGGCGCCGGACGAGCGCCAAGCCCATGCCGGTGCCGCTCTCTGAGAAGGGATTGAATCGATCGAAGATGTTGCTGAGACGTTCGGCCTCAATGCCGCGCCCACTGTCGCGCACGGTGAATTGCACGAATTCTTTCAACTCTTCGGCGGCGAGAAAGATTTCACCCTCGGCCGGGGTGTAGCGCAAGGCATTGCCGACCAGGTTGTCGAGGATGGAGCGGACCGCACGGCGGTCGGCCATGATGAACGAGAGGTCTGCAAAGGCGCTGACTTCAATGCGGACTTGTTTGGCTGCTGCTTCGTCAACGTAGCGGTTGCGTGCTTCATCCAGCAGGGCCAGCGGGCGCAGGCGCTCAAGGTTGAATTCACGTTTGCCCGTGTCGAGTTCGGCGACTTCGATGAGGTCGGCCATCAGATCGTTCAGCTTCTCGGCCTCGTTGCCGGCTTCGACGACCAACTCGGCCTGCAAGGGGAGCAATTCGCCGCCGAATCCATGCTGAAGGGCATAGATACCCCGACGCAGCTGCAAAAGGGGATCGCGGAGTTTCTTGCTGGCGACGGAGATGAACTGCGTCTTGAATCGGTCGGTGTCCTGCAGTGTGGTGACGTCTTCAAGCGTTGTCACGGTGCCGAGCAGCCGTCCTTCGGAGTCGCGCATGGGCATGGTACGGAGACGATAGCTGCGTGACTGCTTGCCGATGCGCATAGGAAGCATGGAAGCCTCGCCTTCGACGGCAATGGGCTTCTGCATGGAGATGGCATCGCGGATCGCGCTCAGGATTTTGTCGCCGCCGGGGGTGTTGGTCAGGGCCAGCCGATCGCTCGCAGCCTCCCCGAGCACGTCGGCGGCTGCCTGGTTGAGCTTGAGGATGTGGCCCTTGGCGTCGGTGACGATGATGGGCTCGAAGATGGACTGAAGTACGGCATCGGAGAGCTGATACTCCATCTGGTGGCGGCCGGCTTCGGTGTCGCGCAGTTCGCGCAGGCGTACGGCAATGCGGTTGAGCTCGGCTGCAATCTCGCCGAAACTGTCACGGCCGCCCCACTCGACGCGATGTTCAAGGTTGCCGCGAGCGATTTTGCGAGCATCGGCGGCGAGCATCCGGATGGGATGCAGCACGAGCATGACGGTGGCCACCTCAACAAGGATGAGGGAGATGAGCAGCGCGATGGCGAGGTGCATCTGGCCGGCTGCGGCCAGTGCGCGGTGCGTTGCGGCGACCAGCCCCATGGCGAGGGCGGCGATCACGACACAGCCGAGAATCAACCTCTGCGTGAGATTCAGCATCTTTCGGGCTCCCCGCCGGTAAGAACCACACTTTCATTTTTGCGCACCTACCCTCACGGCGCAAAACGTGCGGGAAGGCTGGTGTTGTTTCGAGCCGTTCAGGGAATGCGGCAGACGGAGAGCGAGGCATTGTGCCATTGGCAAGCGAGTCCGACAGGCTGAGGATAAGAAACGATCACCCAGTCAACGCCAAATTCAGACTTGAGGCGCTCGAAGTCGGCGATTTTGAAGTGCTGCCATCCGGCAGTCGCGTCGACTTGCCGCTCCCATGCCGGCCCGAGCTCGGGCACTTGGGTGACAACCGAAGTGTCCTTGACCATGTCGGCCAGCTGGCTGCGCTCGGCAAGCGCGCGAAAGCTGTGATAGTCCTCCTGGGGCGCGGCGAGGTAATAAGGATCCATGGCAAAGTAAGCGTTGACCGGGGTATTGGTTCGAATCCACGCAAACGACTGCAACCACGGATTTGCTGACTGCCTTCCGGGCAGTTCCATGTGCTCGCTGCTGGCGAAAAGGGCGCGTTGCGAAGCGAACATGCCGGCATTGATGACAACGAGGAAGACCGCCCAGCGCCAGGGGCTCGATTTGAGCAGATACTTGCCCAGCAGGCAACCGCCGATCAAAGCGAGGAAGCAATAGATGAGATGGAGAAAACGCATAGGCTGCATGGGCGTGATCCGTACCAGCGCGGGAGACTTGAGCACGATCATCGCCACTGCCTGCTGGAAGATGCCATAGGAAAAGATCGCGAGGGCGAAGTGCGCCAGCAGAGTTTCGCCGCGCTTGAGCGCGACGCGCCACAGCAGCCAAAACAGGAAGAGGGGGCCGAGCGCGCCCAGCCACTCGTACCATGTCCAGCTGTAAAGGAAGTAGTAGCTGCGCGTCTGAAGGGCACGGTGCCAAATGGGTGTGGGAGACTCGAAGATCCAGCCCAGGGGCACTGCGGCCGCAAGCGAGTCGCGCCACGAACGCAGCCAGACGTGGACCGGTTCGAGCATCGCCATGGTCAGGAAGAAACAGAAAGAGATGCCCAGCGCAGCCATGATGGGGTGGAGCACGAAAGCGACGAGCAGCAGGGGAACGGCCAGCCATCGCTGGCCTGCGAGAATGCGGGAAACAGCCAGAAGGACAAGCGCAGTGGCAATATTGCGCGGGTGCAGATGCTGGTCGGCAAGGTAGAGGGCTGTGCCAGCCACGGGAAGTGTCATCATTGCGGCAGTAAGAGCGATGCCGGCCCACTGCACGCGTTCGTCCTCGAAGAGCATCCGGGCAATGCTCCAGCAGCCCACGATGATCAGCAGAATGGATATGAACTGGAACAGCAGTTCCGTGACGGATACGGGAATATGGGTGATGCGTATAAATTCTGCGACCCACTTGTCGAAGAGCGTCGCCTGCAGCTGGACACGGAAAAATGCTGCGTCGTACGGATAGAGCGCCTGGTTCAGGTCACTCTTGACGGCGGTTAGATAGACACCGTCATCCTCGATCCCGGGGTGATAGCCCATCGTCGCCATCGCCAGAAGTGAGAAGGCGAGGATCAGGAGTATGTTGCGCTTGCTACGGTTTTCCAAAAGATTCAGCTCTATACTTCCAATTCAGATTTCCAATGAACGAGCAAAACACGGCCCGCTTACAAAATGAGCGCATCAACCCTCGGGCAAGTCTTAGACTCTGCAAACCTCCCTTGGCGAGAACATGTCGCATTCAGAGGCACTTATTTCATTGGACGAGGAGGGAAGGCCTTTAGCTGACTATAATCGAGATTGGGCAAGACGTGCTTCCCTAAATCTCTTATTTCCAGCGTACCGTAATCAGGTTTCGTATTCAGGGATATTAGAATTTGGGAAAGTCCTTTGTATTGCGTACGCTTCTGCGGGTTAATACGTCTATATTCCCATAGACATCTAACGCATGGTATCGGCATCCATTCATCCAGTTCGTGTCGCGATCGGCGAGTCAACGATCCCGCAACCGCGGGAACTCGTTGGCCCTCGTTTTCCTCAGAAGCTGGCACTGGCGATACCGACCCTTTGCGAGGCGGGAAATCTCTCCGTACTGCTGGATCGCGTGCGCGGCGCCCTCGACCCGCTCAACTTTGATTACGAAATCCTGATTGTGGATGACGACAGCTGCGATGGAACGGCAGAGATTGTCTCTGCCCTTGCGCTGCAGGATCCGCGGATTCGCCTGCTGGTACGCAAGGGACAGCGCGGTTTGTCTGGCGCGATTCTTCATGGATGGGAAAATACCGACGCCGGGATCGTGGGAGTCATGGATGCGGATTTTCAGCATCCGCCGGAACTGTTGCCGGAACTCACGGCGGCGATTGCTTCAGGCTGCGACCTGGTAATTGGCAGTCGCTATACCCCGGGCGGGGGACTTGGCGAATGGAATGTCCTGAGGAAGTTGCTGTCGGCTGCGGCGGTGTGGGCTACCTGGCCGATCCAGCGCATAGGGCTCCGCGCCAAGGATCCCATGTCCGGCTTCTTTTTCGTACGCCGCGACTGCCTCACGGGAATAGCGTTTCAGCAGGCGGGATTCAAGTTGCTGCTTGAGATCCTGGTGCGCGCGCGCATCTCCTCGGTTCGCGAGGTTCCGTTTGCCTTTGGGCAGAGGTACCGCGGAGCCAGCAAGGCCAATGTGAAGGTCGCTCTCGATTACGGCCGTCTGCTTGCCCGGCTCTATCGCGGCAGATTCGGATCGAGTCGCGCGGTTCCGGTCAGCACGTACGATTGATGCGGCTCTCATCGGCTGGTTTAGAGCGCAGGGAGCGCCCATCGCATCACCAGGAATCCCACGACACCTAGAAAAAATACCAGGGCCATGCGAATGCCGGGCTCGCGATTGACTTCGGGCACCAGGTCGCTGGCACCGACATAGAGCGCTACGCCGGCCGAAACTGGCAGGCCGTAGGGCATCCACTTGGGGGCAAGTTCGATCACCAGCACTCCGACGATGGTGGCGGCTGCCAGCATGACGGCCGAGTAGAAGGCCGCTTTCCGGCTGCGCCCGCTCGCCAGCATCACTGAGGCCATCGTGAAGCCCTCGGGCGCCTTGTGGAGGAATACCGCGAGAAAGATCAGCCAGCCGAGGGCGCTGTTCACCACGAAGCCCGAGCCAATGGCCACGCCGTCGAAGAGTGCATGCACGCTGAGTCCGCCTAGCACGGAGTAGCCGGTGCGCGCAGAGACGAATTCATGGTGGTGCGTCTCTTCGCCGTAGTGGAAATGCGAGTTGATGGTGTGCTCGAGCAGGTGAACGGCGCAGTAGCCGATCATGATGAGGATTGGGCCGAGTGTCGGGCTGAGCTTGAGGCTCTCGGGCGTCATTTCGAGAAGCGCTACAGCCATCAGGAAGCCGGCGCCCAGTGCGACAAAATAGCGCAGGTAGCGCTCCACGCCGCGCGCCCGCACCAGCACCAGTCCGCCGGCGATATCCGCGAGCGCGGCCAGGATGCCCAGGGCCACCGAGAGTTTGAGCATTCTTGCTTACCCTTACCCGCTGTGCCGAATGTGCATGACATCGCCATCCTGCACCACGTACTCTTTGCCCTCAAGCCGGAGAGTGCCCAGCGCGCGCGCATTCGCTTCGCTGCCGGCCGCCAGCAAGTTGTCCCACCGGATGGTTTCTGCCCGAATGAAGTGATGCTCGAGATCGGAGTGAATCGCGCCGGCTCCCTGGGGTGCTTTCGATCCCGCTGGAATCGTCCACGCGCGGCACTCATCTTCGCCAGCGGTGAAGAAGCTGATGAGGCCGAGAAGCTCGTAGCTCTTGCGAATCAGTCGCACCAAGCCGCTCTCGTGCAGGCCGTAGCTGGACAGAAATTCCGCCGCCTCGGCTTCGTCCATCTCCGCTAATTCGGCCTCGACTTTGCCACAGATTGCTGTCGCTCCCGCATTCGGCCGTTGTGCAACCTCGGAAAGACCATAGCGTGAAACGGCAGCCTCCAGGTCGTCGCCAAGCTTTGTGCTCTCACCGATGTTAACTGCATACAAAACAGGTTTTTGCGAGAGAAACATGAAGCCTTTAATAAGCTTCTTTTCTTCTGCGGTCATTTCCAGTTCGCGGATCGGCTGCTCTTTTTCCAGCGCTTCTTTTGAGCGCAAAAGCAGAGCCTGCTCGCGTTCCAGTTCGCTGGTACGACCCTTTTTCAAATCCTTCTCGAGCCGTTCGAGGCGCTTTTCCACTTGGGTGAGATCGCTGATCATCAGGTCGAATTCGACGTTCTTGACGTCGCGAAGTGGATCGTTCGCGCCGACATGCGGAATGGAATCATCCTCGAATGCGCGCAGCACGTGGATCAGCGCGTCAACGTTGCGAAGGCTGGTGAGGAAGGCCGTTTCCTTCAGCGCTTCCTGGCCGATGGCGGCGACGTCGACAAATTCAACCGAGGCGTGCGTTGTCTTCTTCGGGGAGTAGAGCGCGGAAAGCTTGTCGAGCCGATCGTCGGGAACCTTGGCAACTCCTATGTGCGCCTCGCGCGGATTGGAATAGCCGCGATCTTCGAGCTTGGCCTTGGTAAGAATCTTGAATAAGGATGTCTTGCCCACCTGCGGCAGGCCGATGATGCCAGTTTTCATGCGAATCCGATGGTGCCCCTGCACGCTACCTTGCGCGCTTCAGGGCCTCTACGATGATACAAGAGCGAAGAGCAGGGATTAGGGACTAGGGACTCGGGATCAGGGACTGGGGAATTGTTTTCTTGCACTCGCTGTCGCATCACTTCAAATTCGGCAAGACGGTCATCATCAGCGCGCCCGCAATGTCCATGGGCCAGTGGGCCACGATTAGGGGAGCAAGCCTTCGCGTGCGCCAGTAGATTGCCATCAGCGCAAAGGCTCCTGGTGCAAAGGCCAGCGTGCGGAACGCGATATATCGCCAATCCAATACACAAGGCAGGAGACTATGCTGGAACGCCCAAATGAACCCCACCGCAACGAACGCAACCCACGTACGGCCGGTGATCGCCCGGATGCGCGGGAGTGCGAACGCCTGGTACGTGGCTTCCTCTGTCGGAGACCAGATGATCCACCAGAGCGACAGGCTGTAGATGACGGCCCAAAGTGGCATCGCATGCGGCTGAAACAGGTATGCTCCTGGATCCACGCGTGACGCAGGATAGAACAGCTTGTGAAACACCACGCCACCAAGCAGGAACAGTGGAAAGACCAGCAGGAAATAGCCCAGTCCCAGAAAGATATCCTTGCCGAAACGCAGGTGTACGGGACCGAGCAGATCGCGCAGCCGAATGCCTTCGCGCTTTGTGAACCAGAACATCGCCGCGAGACAGCCGATGTCTACCAACGTGCCGTACACCGTCCACCAGTATCCCGCCGCATGCCATGGATCGGGACGATGCATGCCGGCAAGGATCAGTGCCACCAGTCCCTGCGAAGCGATCATTAGAAGAGGTCGGGCAAGTATGACGATGAATGGGCCTGCCCACGGAATGCGTCCGGTCGCAGCGCGGGTCTCGATTGCGAGCTTTGCGTTTGGCTCTTCGCGAATCTCAAGGGCAGTTTCAATGGCTAGTGGCATTGGATCTTCATTAAGCGAGAGAGCATAACACCGCCTTGGAATCAGCGCAGTGACAAGCCGATCAGGTTCGGCGCTTCACAAATCGGAGAGCTGAGAACTCCGCCGACACCGCCGCGATCTTCGTATCCACAATCCCAGTAGCCAATGCCGTCTCCCTCACAAGGTTTTCATTCAACGGATGCCCCGGACCCTTGCGGTAGATGAACCAGATGGGAATGCCGGACTTGAGTTGGCTGGCGGCTTTTGCGAGCGCAGCGCTCAACTCGGCCGGAGTATCGACGCGTGCCAGGATCAGATCGCCCTTCGAATTCGAGACCGCAAGCGCGACGTCGAGCGCGGTCTTCAATGCTGCATCATCGATGGGGCCGATGGTACGCACGGTTGTCTCCGGCGTGATGCCCAGTTTTTTCGCCAGCGTCGGAGGTGGCTTGAGCAGTGCATCGGTCCATTTTGCCGCCATCCGAACGCCAAGTTGAATCGCGACAGATTCACCCTCGAACTTAAACCGAAGCCAGTCTTCGTCAGCCCGAACATCTTTCATCTTTGTAAACGGAACCCGGCGCCGTATCTCTCCACGCACGATGAGTTCGGGCGGCTCCAGCAGCGCTTTCACGTTGTGCTGCGTTCCGTTCCACACGCACGCGCAGATAGCTTCACGTCCCATGCGTTCCTCCTAGGTACGCGTTGATTCCGCCCAGCCAACGAGAGCCACGGTAGCGATTCCCAGAAGGAGGATCACACCTTCAACGTGTTCGCTGCGGTTGTGGAGCATGTTGAAGTGTACCGTGGTGGGATTGGTAGCGTCAGAGGTGTCGATCGCTCCGCCGGCGGCAGTGCGGTCGCGTTCCATTGCGGGGATGATTCCGTATTGCGAGTAGGCTGTGCAGGCCAGCATGAGGATAACGAGAACCATGGGCGCGAGGACGGCACGCGGCTTATAGATATTCCATGCGGGCGCAAGGGCCATAAGAGCGAGGAGGACAAGGCCGCAGACAATTCCCATGCCGTGCAGAATGCGGAGCAGTTCACCGACGATGGTTCCGGCAGTGTGGGTAGCGCCGGGCAGGGAGTTGAAGGTAACAGCGGCAACAATGGGAAAGAAAATCTCCGCGCCAATCCAGACAATGAGAGCGAGAAAAAGCAGCGTGCGAAGCAATGTCTTCATTTCGGAAGAATACTAAATGCGGGGAACGGGGACTCGGGACTAGGGGAACAGGGTTAACAAGCAAGAGAGATTGTTGAGATGGAGGGCGGCACGCTCAGCAAAGCGACAGCGATCGCATATTGCATCTGTGCGAGCGCTGTTGTTCTGAACCTCATTTTTACGACTTGTTTTTGAGGGCGCGCTTGAGCACGGTTTCGAGCGCAGCTTTGGTCTCGGCGTACTCGCCTGGCGATACGGCTCCGGTCAGCTTCTCGCTCTCTAATGCGAAGAGTTCTTCCTTCAGCACTCCGAGCAGAGCGCCGTTGTGCGACGCCGTCAAGCGGGGTTCGGCGGCTGGATAAATGGGAGGCGCCGCCGCGCCAGCTCCCTGTGTTGCAGGTACGCCCGGAACTCCCGCGGGCTTACGCAACAAGAATGCCGCTGCAACAACAAACAGCAGAGCCAGGCCGCCGAGGATCCACCACTTGTATTTGCTGAGCGGGTCGGGGGTGTTAATCGGTTCGCCGAGTCCGCCGCCAGGCTGGCCATTGCCGGGCGCAGCGGCTTCCGGGCCACCAGGTCCTGCCGCGCCTTGATCTTCGCGCGGCATCGAACCGGTACCTGAAACGGTAAACTCCAGCGCCTTGCCGGGAACCACATTTTTGGCGATGAACGTCTGGATGTTCGGGTCCTGGTTGATCGTTGTAAATGTCGAGCCTGCGCCCGCTTTGAAGGTGATGCTTTTCGGCAGCAGCACACCGACGCTTTGCGTGCTCAGAGACTCCTGCGGATGGAACGTGAAGGATCCGCTATAGGGAATGGTGTAGCTGATATTGAACTGGGTGTCCTTTTCGCCTTCATCCGGCTGGATGGGGAAGTTGAAGGCGTAGTGGCCCTTCTCTCCATCGGGCTGCAGCTTCAGCGTGGTGGGAAGGCTGCCAGTGCTCGGCCGCTGCCCCTGGGCCGACTCGACAACGGCCTCTGCAGGGAGGACGATCTCGAAGCTCTTCGGGCTCCACTGGGTCCGTGGCGGCATGCTGGTGTTGTGGATGAAGTAGCGCTCGATCACGTGCAACTGGCCGTTCGAGCTTTCGACTTCGAGTACGTCGGCTTCAGCAAAAACGCCTTCCACCTTCGAGGCCACGTCGTATACGGCGATGTCGGGGACCGAGCCGCTCTGGGGAGCGTCGGCAAAGAACTCGGCTCCCTGGTGCGTCACCTTTACCAGCGACGGTGCGTTGCTTGGTCGATTGAGCGTGTAGTGTCCGCTGCTGTCGACGGTGGTGTGCGCCACTTCGGTCATGCCCGTCATTGGTTCGACCAATATCACGGGATCGCCAGCCGCTGGCTTCCCGGTTGTTTTGTCAGTCACTGTACCTGTCAACTGCACGGCGTGCGCGAGTGTGCCGGCAAAAAGAAAGCCGGCAACGACTGCATGCAAAAAAGTCTTCATCGATCTCATGATTTTTCCCGGAGTCCTTATCTTTAATTGCCTATCCTTGCTGCTGCAGGTGATTCATTTCGGCGAGCAATTGCGCTGTTTCATTTTCAAGTTGCGCGCGCTGCGCCGCGAAGTCTTCTTCAGGGTATTTGCCGGCGCGATATTCGAAGTTGAGGTCGCGCAGATTTTCGTAGAGTTGTTCCTTGCGTTCTTCGAGATAATCGAGGCGCGTCTTCTGCCGCTGGCTGGCAAACGAATTCTCAGGCCAGAAGGTATAGAGGAACAGCACCATCGCCATCATGCATCCAAGCGCCAATCCAAGAGTTTCGCTCATTGCCGACCTCCTTCGTCGCCGTCATTATCGGTTTCGCGGCGAATTTGTTTGCGCAATTCGTCCATTTCGGGTGTGCTTGCCGTTTGCTCGGCTTCCTTTTTGCCGACTGACCAGTGCCGGACGAGCAGAATGGTGCCGAACATGGCTGCGGCAAAAACCGCAAAGGGCGCGATCCATGCCACAAGGTTGAATCCCTGCATGGTGGGCGCGGCCAGCACGGTAGCGCCATATTTCGCGGCGAAGCTGTCGAGGATCTGCTTGTCCGTCAGGCTGGCATTGATGGCCGTGCGCAATTCAGCCAACTGCACGGGCGAATCGGGGCAGCCGACGTGATTACACTCGCCCAGAACCTGCCCGCATCCGCAACTGCACATAAGCTGGTGGTTCAGGTGATCGTAACGCGCACCTGCGTCGCTCGCACCCATTGAAAAGCAAACCACAACCGCGAGCGTTCCGGCCTGCAAAGCTTTCTTCCAATACTTCAAACTTAGCGGGATTCGCATCTCAGTCGCCGCCTTTCAAAACTGCTTCGGATTGCTCCGTTCGAGCAGTCGGCGTGCGCACTCCCGTGGTTACCGGCTTGAGGCTTGGAACCAGTGCCGCAAGTGTGCCCCACACGATCAGCACCACGCCCGCCCAGATCCAACTGACAAGCGGATTGAGAAACGCCTTGATGATCGGCTGCCCGGTATCAGGATTGGTGCCCTCAAAAACCACGTATAGATCCCAACTGGGAACGGAGTGAATCGCGACCATGGTCTGGGGCTGCTGGCTGACCAGGTAGACGCGCTTCTCGGGCGCCATCTGGAACTGCTTTTTGCCATTCCGATACACATCGAGCAGCGCATAGTCGGAGTTGTAATTGGCGTTCGAATCCTGGGTGAAGCCGACGCACTCAAGCGTGTAGGGGCCGACACTCATTGTGTCGTGCAGCGCGAGTTCTTTTTCCGTGTTGCGATTGAACGCCGAACCGGCAAGGCCGATGACGACGATTACCACGCCGATGTGGACCAGGTAACCACCGTAGCGTCGGGTGTTACGGCGACAGAGCAGGTACATCGAACTGGCGATATTTTTGCCTGTCTGTTTTGCAATTACGCCCGCTCCGCGGAAAAACTCCGAGAGAATAGCGGTCATGACACTGGCCGCCAACGCAAACGCAACCAGCGCGTAGAAATTGCCGGGATCGAAAGCACCGTCTTTCCATGGGCGAACGCCAAACACGAGACAGACGATGACCATGGCCCACAAGGCAACCGTCGGCAATATAAAGTTGCGGCGAACGGCTCGCAGTGATGTCGAACGCCACGGCAGCAGGGGTCCTACGCCGGTCAGGAACAGCAGGAACAAGCCGATGGGAATCGCCACCCGGTTATAGAAGGGTGCGCCCACCGTGACCTTGTTGCCTACGACGTATTCGCTCAGGATGGGAAAGAGTGTTCCCCAGAGGATCACGAAGCAGGCGGTCAGGAGTACGAGGTTGTTGAAGAGGAAGCTCGACTCGCGGCTCACCAGCGACTCAAGCCGGTGCTCGGCCTGCAGGTGATCGCGCTGCACAATGTAGGTGAAGGTACAGACTGCAATCACGATCCCCATGAAGACCATGAACCAGGTGCCGATTGACGACTGCGCGAACGCGTGAACCGAACTTACAAGGCCAGCGCGGGTAAGCAGCGTTCCCAGAAGGGTGAGCAGGAAGGTAGAGAAGATGAGCCAGACGTTCCAGCTCTTCATCATCCCTTTCTTCTCCTGCATCATCACGGAGTGCAAGAAGGCCGTCCCGGTGAGCCAGGGCATGAAGCTTGCGTTCTCAACTGGATCCCATCCCCAGTAGCCGCCCCAGCCGAGTACAGCGTAGGCCCAGTGCATGCCGAGGAAGATGCCGCCCGTGAGGAAGAGCCATGTCACCAGCGTCCACACGCGCGTGATCTTGATCCATTTTTCTCCGGGGTATCGCATCATCAGGGCGCCCAGCGCGAAGGCGAAGGGTACCGAGAATCCCACGTAGCCGAGGTAGAGCATCGGGGGATGAATCACCATCTCCGGATACTGGAGCAGCGGATTCAATCCGTTGCCGTCGGCAGGAAGCGCGCCCCTGAGCAGCGCAAAAGGCGGTGCCGCAAAGTTCACCAATGCCAGAAAGAAGACCTGAATGCCGGCCATAATTGTCCCGGCGTAGGCATAGAGCTTTACATCCGTCTTATGACGCAGGCGCAGCACAAACCCGTACGTGGCGAGCAGCCAGCACCAGAGGAGCAGGGAACCCTCCTGGCCGCTCCACAGGGCAGAGAATTTGTACCAGCCGGGGAGAGCGCGGTTCGAGTGCTCCATGATGTAGGTGATGGAGAAATCGTTGGTGAAAACCGACCAAACCAGTGCAATTGCCGCTGCTGTTACCGCGACAAACACGGCAATTCCGGCCCGGCGAGCCGTGTCGGCCAGTCGTTCCGGGGCAATCGGCGCGGGCTGGCCGGTCGCCAGCAGTCTCAGCGCGACAATGCCGGCAAAGAGGTTATATGCCGCCAACGCTAAAGCGATGAGAAGAGAGAGACTTCCAAACGTTGCCATCAGAGCTCCATCTCTGATTCTCGCACTGAGGACTAATGCCTTAGGGGAATCTAACGAGCCTATTCTCAACCATCTTAGGCTTCTGACATGTGATTTGCCTCACACTAGAGGTCGAGATGGAAGGGAGTTGGGTGAAAACGAGAAGTCTATACCTAAACGCCGGAGAGGCAATGGACCTGATCAAACAGCAATTCCTGGCAGGCGGGACAGGAGCCGTATCAGCTCCCCCTGGCGGCGGGAGCGTGTTTTGGCCAAAAGGGCCTTCATTTGCGATTTCACGGTCTCGCGGCTGACGCGGCCTAGATCCGCTGTCTCCGATGCTGAATGCCCGTTGAGAAGGGAAAGCGCCAAGCGGGTCTCGGCCGGAGTCAGGCCGAAGAGAGTCCGCAGCACTTCTGCCGGAACTATGGGATTTTCTTCAGGATCGTCGATGAAGACTGCAACGGAGGCTTTAGTGCAAACTGGATTGTCTGTCGCATGAAGGGGAGAAACGAGAATGTGCAAGGGACGTTTTCCGGGGCGGTACAACGGCATCGATCCGCCGCCGGTCCTATCTGCGCGGGCTGGATTGGCGAGGGCCTTCGCAATCAGTTGCTGGAGTCGAGATGATTCGGGGGAATCTCTTTCGGCTAATTTTGATTTGCGCACGTAAAGGCTATTGTCGGCGCCCAGGAGGGTGCGTGCCTTGCGATTGACAAAGATCACGTTCTGGTTTGAGTCGAGCAGGATCAGAGCGCTGGCGATGGCGTCGAGCGCGGTTTCCAGATCGGAAACGCGCCCTTCGAGAGCCGCCAGCTTGCGTCTAGTTTGGAGAGCGATTTTCAGATGTGGTGCAACAGTATTCAGCAAGGTTATCTGCTCGTGATCGAACTTTTGTTCGTGCCTCGCACGGTAGAAGCTGATTCCATCGAACGAACCCTGTTTGCCGGGAAAAAAAACGGCTGCCAACCGGCAAATTCCATACTCGCGGAGAAACTCGTTGTAAAAGACGCTCTTGAGAAACGCCGGTTCGGGCCACACCTCCTCACCCAGATGTACTTGTCCCGCTAAACCCACCTTCGGAAGGCGGGCAGTCCACTCATCGAATTGCCAATAGTATTCCTCGTACTCATTTCCGCTCTCCTTCAACGCATCTCCCAGTCCGGCGACGATGCTGTGATGGTTGCGCGACATGTCATGCGCGATCAGAGCGGCCTTATCCACTCCGCAGCTTTCGCCAAGTTGACGCAGAAACTCGCTCCAGAGTCGGGGGGCGGCGGGGGCGGCATACAGGGTGCTGAGGAGGCGAACAATGGAGTCGTCGTGCATGGATTCCTCGGGGAATGGAGGAATTAGGAGTGGAAGGAGTATAGCGCCCTTTGATTTGAATGGAAAAGAAAAGTTTGATTTTCCCCCAGGTGGGGGATGACACGGCTACCGCGGCGGTGGACCATCTAGGCGATGAACGGAGGTCACATGCATCAACTGAAACCACTTTTGCCGATTCTCTTGAGCCGCGCAGCCCTTTGCGTGGCGATAACCATGTCTGCCGCGATGGGGGCGTCGCTTCAGACCCACGCACAAAAGATCATCACCTTCGATGCGCCGGGCGCGGACTTGACGCCAGGGGATTTCAACGGAACCATCCCCGGCGGCGTCAATGTCTGGGGAACGATCGCTGGAGCCTACGTTGACGCGAACAACGTGTACCACGGGTTCGTGCGCAGTCCTGAGGGCAAATTCACCGCGTTCGAGGCACCCGGCGCGGATACGACCCCAGGTTCTTTTAATGGAACCAGTCCGAACGCCATCAACGACCTCGGGGTGATTACAGGAAACTACTGGGACACGAATGGCTTCAGTCACGGCTTCGTGCGAAGTCCGAACGGAAAGTTTACGACCTTCGACGTTCCAGGTGCGGGCGGTTTCGGCACCACTCCGAGAGCTTTCAATCTTGAGGGAGCAGTCGTAGGCGTCTACACCGACTCAAACTTTTCGTTCCATGCATTTCTGCGCAGTCCCGAGGGTAAGTTTACGACGTGGATTGGTCCAGACGCCTGCACGGGCAACGGGTCGGACGGCTGTTTTGGGTCGGGAGCCAGCAACGTGAACTTATTTGGACTTGTTGCAGGTGGCTTCGAGGACAATAGCGGCAACTTCGTTCACCACGGCTTCGTGCGCAATGCCGAGGGCAAATTGAAAGTGTTTGACGTTCCCGGCGCGGGCACCGGCAGCTATCAAGGGACCGGGTGTCCCGGTTGTAACCTGGGCCTCAACCAATTAGGGGCGATCGCGGGAAGCTACATTGATGCGAATAATGTGAGCCATGGCTTTCTGCGCAATGCCAGAGGCGAGTTTACGACATTCGATGTACCGGGAGCGGGGACCGACAGCTTTGAAGGAACGGGTTGTCCTTCCGATTGTCCCGTGAGCTTAAACGACTGGGGAGCGATCACGGGAATCTACATTGACGCGGATGGCGTGCTTCACGGCTATCTACGCACTCTCGACGGCAAATCTGCAACGGTCGATCCTGCTGGTTCAATCTTCACCTGGGTGTCGGGCATCAACGACCGAGGAGTCATCACGGGCTATTATGTCGACGCCAATGATGTCTACCACGGCTTCATTCGAGAACCCTAGACGGTTTCTACGGCCCGAGAATCTTCTCGGTTTAACGTGGAGCCTTAAAGGTCGGTCTTCCAATCCTTAAGAGACGACGAAACCCCATGCCATGAGGGAGGAATTCGAAGAACAGAATCTGGCGCAGTAGCCTGCACCGTTGTGACGATCGTCCACGCTACACCGATCGTTGGACTGCTCGTTGGCACCATCCTGTCGTCTGGAACGCCGAAGATATCATGCAAGAGGTGCGTGCGCCCGAGCCGCCGCCTGCAAATGCGACCGATCCTGACGATCATGACGAGTGGACAGCAAGAGTTTTTGCCAGCGCCTCGGAACCGTCCAGTCGCACGTGTTTTATCTCACCGAACCAACCATGGTTCGCTGCGCAGGTCTAGTCCGGATAGGGCTCGCCGGGCTTTACGATGCGGATCAGGTGATCCGTAAAAATTGCGTGGCCACCCGGCAAAGGGACCCTGGGCATGTGGCAGCTAACACAGTTTGATTTGCTTACCGGGCAGCTTTTGGCAGCCGACGTCGCATTGGTTGCGGTCTCTCCGTGGCAGGCCAGGCACTTCGCATCGTAAGAAACAAGGTTATGGTCGGCCTGTTGATGTGGATTGTGGCATGCGAGGCAGCTGATGCGCGGATCGTTGCCGATGAAGCACTTGCTGTTTGCGAGCCGATAGGGCTGGAAGCGCACATCGGAAGGCCCGTGCCAATGATTCCGCACCGTCGCGTCCCATGTGCGATGGCATTGACCGCAGAAATTCCCGGCATCTTCAGCGTTCATGGTCTTGAGCGACTTTGGCAGCGAAGAGAAGTTTCCGCGAGCGGCGTCGGCTTTGTGCTGTTCGGCGCCGGCGTGGCATCGTTCGCATCCTACCCCAGGGCTAAGATTTTCCAGATCCAGCTTTTTCCCTTTGACTACGTTGGATGCGTGGCAGCCGAAACACTGTAGAGATTCCCACGCGGAAATCTTCCTGCCGAATGCTTGCATCAGGTCCTTGGGAACGATTTTCGCATCTCCGGGCGTCGTGGCCAGCCCCTGGTCCAGCGGGAAGTAGCTGACCAGGCTTTCATAGAGAACGCCATCTTTTTCGAGTACCCAGGTTTGGGCGTGCTGGCCAAAAATCCACCGAATGGGCACGGTTAAGGCGTTAGTGCCGTCTGACACGCTGTACGTGCTGCGACCATTTCTGGTCTGCACTGTGTAAAGGTACTGGCCTTGTTGAACACTCAGGTTGGGATGAGACTCAAGGGTTGGATTCGCTCCGGGAGTTTCAAGTGCGTGGTGCATGGCTGCGTGCGCATAGGAGGACGTGACACCCGAATGGCAGTCGGCGCAGGCAGGCTGATTCGCCGAAGGCTTCGGCGACGCCGCGAAAGCCGTCTGCCCTGAAGACAGCGCGCACAGCAACAAAACGAGTGTGAGGATGCGGGCTCCCAAGATTTTCAAACTATTTTGCCAGGCTAAGACAGACCATCCGCTCACGGTAGGCGTCCTCTCTTCTACCAGCCCGCGAGTAGACGTCTGCCAATCCCATATGCGCTTCGAGGTTCTGAGGGTCTTTTCGCAGCACCTTGTTCAGCAATTCGGTGGTGCGTTTTACATCTCCGGTATCAGCGAGGGCGCGTCCCAGGGCGACCTGCGCCATTTCCATGTCGGGGGCGGCGGCTAGAGCGATTTCGGCTTCCGGCTTTGCCTCGGCGAAGCGGCCGGCAACAGTGAGGGTGAACGCGAGCACGCCGTGCGCATAAATGTTGGCGGGCACATGCTCCACTTCAGCGCGGAACTGCTCAATTGCGAGCGTTGGACTGTCTTTGTAGAGCAACGTGCCATAGAAGAAATTCAGATTAGGCGTCGTAGGATAGCGCGCGAAGAGGTCGTTGAACTGTCCATCGGCCGCATCGGTGTCATCCGAAAGATACGCATACCCAGCGTCGCCCACGGCTTCAAAAAATTGACGCTTCTCCGGGAGGACATTCTGGGGCAGGTCCGGGATTCTCAAACCGGCCAGCCCAATCCCCAGCGAGAGCAAAGGATCTTTGAGGCGGTGGGCGGCGAAGAATGAGTATTGCGCCACGGCGTCGTCAAAACGTCCGGCGCGGCCCAGTAGTTCTGCGAGATGAAAACGGAGAATCGCCTCGTTGCCGGGCTGATCTCCCGCACCCTGCTTGACGCCTTGCTCAAGATCGCGCAGCGCATCATCGTAAGCCGCGGTTTCGAATTCAGACAATCCGCGCAAGGCGATTGCAGCGCCGACGCCGGGTTGAAGCTTGAGAAAGTGATTCAACGCATCGATCGCGGAGGCATAGCCATTGGACCTGTATTGAAGCAAGCCGACATAGAACCAGCCATCAGCCCAGTCCGGCTTTGCGTCTAAAGCTTCGCCGTAGAGTTGAATTGCGAGCGGGATGTTTTGCTGATTGCGTGCTTCGGTTGCGCGAGCGGACAGGGTATCAAATTGCGACACCGGTTGTTGCGCGTGCAAGCGTCCCGCGCATGCCGCGAGCAGAATGATCAAAACGATGGTGAAAGAGCCCTTGGCCACCGGCTTGACGGTCACCAATCGTGTCTCCAGTCCTTTCAATAGGGACGGCCAGCGAAAAAGATTCGACGATCAGTCCTGTATTGTTTGACGGAATTGGAATTCCCCGGGGAATCTGCTTGCACGGTGCATTCTAACAAAAAACTTCATCTCGATTGCAGACGATTCCGTTTGCTCAGGCGTCCGTCGACCGCTATCCGAACAGAAACTCCTTTTCGCGGAGTTCTTTGATCGAGTCGCGCAGTTTGGCGGCCTTTTCGAATTCGAATTTCCGGGCGGCCTCGCGCATCTCCGTCTCGAGCCTGGCGATGAAGGCATCGACATCGGCCTGCGAGTTGAACTCGGGCAATCCCGCGGCTTCCTCGACTTCGATCTCGCCGTATTCGGCCTTGAGAATCTGTGCCAGGCCCATGTCCATCTTGTTGATGATCGACTGCGGCGTGATGCCGTGCTCCTCGTTATAGGCGCGCTGAATGGCGCGACGTCGATCGGTTTCGCCAATGGCGTGCTTCATCGAGTCGGTCATTTTGTCGGCGTAGAGTATCGCGCGGCCTTCGAGGTGGCGCGCCGCACGGCCCATGGTCTGAATCAGCGATCCGGTTGAGCGGAGGAAGCCTTCTTTGTCGGCATCGAGGATTGCAACGAGCGAGACTTCAGGCAGGTCGAGGCCTTCGCGCAACAGGTTGATGCCGATCAGCACGTCGAACTCGCCCTTGCGTAAACCGGCCAGCAGCTTTACCCGTTCCAGCGTTTCGATCTCCGAGTGCAGATAGCGGCAGCGCACACCGACTTCGGTGTAGTAGCCCGCAAGGTCTTCAGACATGCGCTTGGTGAGGGTCGTGACCAGGACGCGCTCGTTCCGCTTGGCACGATCACGAATTTCGGCGAGCAGGTCGTCAATCTGGCCTTTTACCGGACGGATTTCGACTTCAGGATCGACGAGGCCGGTCGGGCGGATCACTTGCTCGACCACGACTCCTGCGGAGCGGGTCAGCTCATACGGACCGGGCGTTGCGGAGACATAGATCGTCTGATGGATGCGATTCTCGAATTCATCAAACTTCAATGGCCGATTGTCCATCGCCGAGGGCAACCGGAATCCATAATCCACAAGGTTCTGCTTGCGGCTTCGGTCGCCGTGCCACATCCCGTGCACTTGCGGAATGGTGGCGTGGCTCTCGTCCACAAATAGCAGAAAATCGCGCGGAAAATAATCGAGCAGCGTTGGCGGAGCTTCGCCGGGCAGTCGGCCCGAGAAGTGGCGCGAATAATTCTCGATGCCGTGGCAGTAGCCCATCGACTTGATCATTTCGAGATCGAAGCGCGTTCGCTGATGCACGCGCTGCGCTTCCACCATGCGGCCTTCAGCCTCGAGATACGCCACCCACTCGTTAAGCTCCGCGACAATGGAGTCGATGGCCTGGGCCTTGCGCTCCGGCAGCACAACATAATGGCTCTTGGGATAAATCGGCAGCCGCGCATATTTCTGCTTGACGGTACCGAAGAGGGGATCGATTTGCGCGAGCGACTCGATCTCGTCGCCAAAGAGCTCGATGCGATAGGCCGACTCGTCGTAGGTGGGGTAGACCTCGATGATGTCGCCGCGCACGCGAAATGTCCCGCGGCGGAAGTCCACGTCGTTGCGTTCGTAGAGGATCTCGACGAGACGGCGGGTGATGTCTTTGCGGCTGATGCGCTGGCCTTTTTCAAGCAGCAGCAACATGCCGTAGTACGCTTCCGGCGAACCGAGTCCGTAGATGCAGCTCACTGAACTGACGATAATGGCGTCGCGCCGCTCAAACAGCGAACGAGTCGCCGAGAGCCGCAGCTTGTCCAGTTCCTCGTTGATCGTGGCTTCTTTTTCTATATAGAGGTCGCCCGCCGGGATGTATGCCTCGGGCTGGTAGTAGTCGTAGTAGCTGACAAAGTATTCAACGGCATTACCGGGGAAAAACTGCTTGAACTCGTGATAAAGCTGTGCGGCGAGCGTTTTATTGTGCGCAAGGATGAGTGCGGGCCGGTTCGATTGCTCGATGACCTTGGCCATGGTGAAGGTCTTGCCCGAGCCGGTGACGCCGAGCAGGACCTGGTGTTTCTCGCCAGCCGAGAGCCCTTCCATCAGCTCCTCGATAGCGCGGGGCTGGTCGCCGCGAGGCTTGTAGCTGGTCACCAACTGAAAATCCATTCAGGGATTATAGCTGAATAGCGAAGAATAGGCGAAGAACCAAGGGTGCGAGAGGTCTTGTCTACTTGGTCTCTTCGAACCCAGGCAGAATGCGGAATTCCGATCCGAACTTGTGGTACCCGCCGGAGGTCACGTCGTTGATCATGGTTTCGAAGTAGCTATACAGGCTGAAGACCATGCCCCACTCGCGCAGTTCGCGCTCGGAGCGGCCTCGCGAGACCTCCACGCTCCTCTGGGGACAGATATAGGTCTTGCCGCCCAACGCCTCCGGACCGTACTCGACCATGATTTGCGACCGGATGAGCGGGACGTCAGGGTCCCGTTCTTCGTCGAGATCTGCAGTGGTCACGATCCGCATGATGGCCCCGGAGTCGGGGTTTAGCGCGAATTCGCCGTAGTCGGCGGCCTTGTTTTGGTAGAGAGTGGTCCCGTTACCTTCCGGAAGACAGCAATACGTGAGCTCGGGCGTGATGCTCGTGCTGGCAGCGCTGTAGGAGAACACCGCCAGATCTCCGTCCTTGCCGCGCTCCCAGCGCTTCCACTTGAGGGTGCTTGAACTCGCGGTGGCGGCCCTCAGCACGTATGCAAGAATGGGTCCGAACGTGCCCGATGATTCAAGATCGCGCGCGCGTACCCCGCGGACGGCGGGTCGTTTGTTCAGTTTCTTCTTTTTCTCAACCACTTCGTGTCCGCTCCGATAAAGAACTGTCGCGTGCTCTCCGGTAGCAAAGTGCAGAGTCTGATCCTGGTGCAGCATCTTCCAGCTCTCACTTTCGCGCCCGACAGGCTCTTCAAAGCGCTCGGTGTTTCTCAAAGCAGAGAAGTCGGGCAGTTTGGGAATGGCATTTTGAAGGTAGTCGATTGCTCGCCGGAGAATGGCGCGCTGCTCCTCCATCGGAGGCGGCGGGCGATCCACAATTTCATCGGGCGGGGGCGCGAGCGCGAACGACAGATCGGCATCCGCCGTCAATGCCTGGCGTTCCCGTTCGCTGCGTACCTCGCTCAACAGCGCATTGAGCCGGCGCGTACTCATCCGTTGGGTGAGTTCGACGTTCTCCAGCTTTCGGAGCAGGTCGCTGTGCGCATGCACCAGCTCTTCAAGCTGCGCCACGGTGACTTCTTCTATCCCAGGTCGGGGATTGTCGAAATACACAGGCTCGTTGTAGTAGCCCGTGGCACTGCGGACAGTCAGGGCAGGATGATCGACCTGCACACGGATGTCGTGAAACTCGTCAACCTGGTAGGTGTGCGTCGGATTGAAGGTGAGAGTGTAGAAGCTCCGCATCTCTTCAACACACAGATCGATGTCTCGATCGAGATCTTCCGACGAGTCCAGCACCAGGCCTCCTGTGTGCGTCGCGATCACCTGCAGAGCCATTCTTTCTGGTTGCATGTCCTTTTGTGACCGGGGCGCGTCGAGGTAGTCGTGATAATTGAATAACGGGACTGGATTCAGCCACACGTTAACGCTGTCCACCGTGATGCGCGCTTCCCGCAGCCGCGTAGAAAGCTCCGTTGTCTCGTCGAAACCGGTATCGCCGCCATTCACAACAGGCCAGCCCGGACCGATCCACACCACGACCTTGTGGCCGGGGACATCTCTCTGATCGATGGCAATGGAGCCCAGCGCGCGCAGAGAGAGGCGATTGGGCTGCAACCTTCCCTCTAATGAGCGGCGTAAATCGGATTTATCATTTGGACCCAATCTCCACACGGCCAGTTGCGATCTCGTCTGTTCCAGTTCTTGTTCCAGAAGAGCCCCGTCCTTCACCGGCCTCAATGAGGAAAACAGTCCGTCGCGCGTGAGTCGATAAAGAAGACACGGAAATTCCCGGTGTCCGCTGTTTCGGCGCAGGAATCGCGATATTGCGCTTTCGGTCTGCGTGAGCTGCTGAGGCGATAGATTGTTGGTGTCGAGGACAAAGATGAGCTCGGGCGCTGGTTCGGACGGGGCCAGAGCGTTGTGGAAGGTGCGAATCTTTGCCGGTTGGCCGTTATCGAGAAGAGTGAAATCCAGGGGCGCGAGGTCCGAAACTGGGTTCCCTGCCGAGTCCGCTACAACCAGGTCGATGGTGAAGAGGCCTTTGCGCACCACTGGATTGGTGGCGCTCAGGGGTGCGATTGGCTTTTGCGCACCTAACGGATCTCCCAAAGGCACGGTTTGACCGCCTGCCCCGCAAGTCCCGAGAATCATCATCCATGCGATAAAAGCTGTGCGCTGCGGGTTGAGTCGATTCATCACGATTCCACGTGGTCCGTAGACTCGCGGCGAGCGTAGCATGGAATGCGTCGGCGGCGCTATGCGAGACCGAGGTGAGCTCACGCCGGCCTCTTTCAAAAACAAGGGCGATGCTGGCGAGTCACCGTCAAAGCTGACCGCTGACATATCTTCGTCAGAGGCAACGAACGAGCGGTCGATCACGTTCGCTGCCCGTCCGTTTGTCCCCAGGCTCATCCTGTCAAGGCCTCTTTCTGAATAAATTTCGCAACCCTCCGGCATTGAGCTACTTGCAGATTCCCCACATTTGCAGGTAATTACCCATGAAAAAGGCACAATAGTCCTGTGCGATGAATCCCGATGGTCCGCGCCGTAAACCTGCAGCGCAGGCGGTGGGGAACGATCGGCGATCATTTCTGTTTTTCGCTTTTCGTTCTCTTCGATCCGGCTTCTAACTTCTTTACGAAGAAATCTCTACGGCTACGTTCAATCACTGCAAATCTTTGGCGGCACACATCCTCCTAGACCCATGAAAAGAGGATCTTTCCCCCAAGAGACGGATAATAGGGGGTGCCCGTTGCCGTGCAAATCTCTGTCGAGGCAACGGTGCAAATCGGGGTTGTGCTAGCGAATGCCAAGATCCCGCCGCGGATCGCCAACCATCTTTCGCGGGTCGACGGCGCGATCGAATTCTTCAGCGGTTATGAACCCGCCGGCAACCGCCGCTTCGCGCAAGCTGATCTTCTGCTCAAGAGCGTTGTGTGCGATCCTTGCTGCATTCTCATAGCCGACCAGGGGGCTCAACGCAGTCACCAGCATCAGGGAGTTCTCGACGTTCCTTGCGATCTGATCTCGGTCCAGCGTGATCCCTTCAACGCCATATTTGCGGAACTGACGGCAGGCATCGCCGAGAATCCGCGCACTGTGAAGCACATTGCGAATGACGACAGGGCGCATGACGTTCAGCTCGAAGTTGCCCTGCGTGCCAGCGAACGCGACTGCCGCATCGTTCCCGAGCACCTGCGTGCAGACCATGATCAAGGCTTCCTGCTGGGTGGGATTCACCTTGCCCGGCATGATGGAGCTGCCCGGCTCATTCTCGGGAAGATTGAGTTCGTGCAGTCCCGTGCGCGGGCCGGATCCGAGCCAGCGCAGGTCATTGGCAATCTTCATAAGCGTAACTGCGAGCGCGCGCAACGCGGCGCTGGCCGCTACCATTGCATCCACCGAAGCGAGCGCTGCGAACTTGTTTGGCGCAGAGACGAACGGATAGCCAAGAAGCGACGCTAGCTTTGCAGCGACCTTGTCGCCGAAGTTCTCCGGCGCGTTCAGTCCGGTACCGACGGCCGTGCCGCCAATCGCTAACCGGTATAGGCCGTCCATCGATCGAACCATCAACGCGAGCGCATCATCGAGTTGCGCGCCATAACCCGACCACTCCTGCCCGACAGTCAGTGGCGTAGCATCCTGCAGGTGTGTGCGCCCGATCTTCACCACGTCGACCCATTCACGGGCCTTCGACCTGACTGCGTCTCTGAGCGCAGAGACCGCGGGAATCAGATGCTGGTCGAAAGCAAGCACCGTGGCGATGTGCATCGCCGTCGGGAACGTGTCGTTCGACGACTGGCTCATGTTGACGTCGTCGTTGGGATGAACCGGATCCTTGCTGCCAAGTTTCCCACCCACGAGCTGAATGGCCCGGTTGCTGATGACCTCGTTCACATTCATGTTCGTCTGCGTGCCCGAACCGGTCTGCCAGACGCTGAGAGGGAACTCGCCGTCGAGCGCGCCGGAAATCACTTCCTCGGCAACAGTTGCAATCAGATCGGCTTTCCACGCAGGCATTGCGCCGATCTCGCCATTCGCCTGTGCCGCCATCTTCTTTACATATCCATAAGCTCGACACACCTCGATCGGCATGCGGTCGTCGCCAATTGCAAAGTGAATAAGAGAACGCTGCGTCTGGGCGCCCCAATAGTGTTCGGCTGGCACATCGATCGCGCCCATCGAATCGGTTTCTCTGCGAGTCCCCGTCTTCCCGGCGCCCACGGGAACGTTTCGGATTGTCCGCGTCTCGGCGTGCTCTGCGGGCCGTAGCTTCTTCATTCGTTTGTTCCCCGCAAGCTGAGAATGATCTGGTTTGAATCGCCTTCCGCTCCGCACGTTGCCCTGCTTCACGAATGCTGCTGATGCCGGGGAGCGGCGATCCAAATCGCCGTTCAAGGAGTCACTTCGGAAGCAGGAGGTCTTTGAGCCACGGTACCGGCAGTGCACCTTCATCCAATGCGCGATCGTGAAACGCGGCGAGGTTAAAGTCCTTGCCTTTGGCGGATTCGTAAGCCTTGCGCAGGCGCCACCATTCCGTGGTGCCGACGAAATAAGTCGGGAGTTGCGTGGAACTCAGCTTTGCTCGTTGCAGCTTGCCTTCGGCCTCGGCGCGTGTCTGGAAGGCGTCGTCCATCATGAAGTGCATGGCTTCGTCGTCGGTCATGGCCATGGTTTGCATGCGGATGTCGAGGATGCTGTTGCCGACGGCGCGCAGCCAGACTTTCAAATAGCTGAGCCGGTAGTGGGGATCGCTGTTGGCGAATCCCTGCTGCATCATGACTTGCGCGATGTACTCGGCCCAGCCTTCAACATATGCGCCGTTGCCGTAGAGGCTTCGCACGAGGCGGCGCGTCACGGGCTGGATGTCGTTGGCGTGTTCGGCCTGGACGTAATGGCCCGGAAGCGCTTCGTGGATGCAGAGCCACTTCAACACCCAGTTGTTGTACTCGCGGAGACGCGATTCAGCGCCGGCTTCGGGCGTGGTGGAACTGATGGGCGTGACCCAGAATTCCGCTTCGGCATTGGGATCAAGGGGCGGAGCGGAGTGAAATCCGCCGACCGAGTAGATGCCACGCTCGAATTCAGGAGTGGGAATCACCTTGAGGTTGTCGCGCGATTTCAGCGAGACGACCTTGTTGTCGATGATGAACTGACGGATCCCGACGAGATCGCCCTTGGCAGTCTGGATGAGGTCGTCGCGCTTGGGATGATCGTCGGCAATCTTATGCAGCACCTCGTCGATCATAGTGTTCTCGCGCTCCTGCTGGCTGAGGTTGGCATGATCGCTATGGTCGGGGAAGTACTGCTTATGCAGCGGCAGCGCCAGTTCCAGCATCTCAGCACGCGTCTTTTTGAAGGCGTCTTCGGCCTCGGCAAGCACCTGGTCAGGCGTGATGTCTGTTTCCATCACAAGTTGGAATTTCTCCGCATAGAATTGCTTGCCCAGCCGCCAGGTGCGAGCCGTTTTCCGTTTCGCAAGGTCGTTCTGCAGCCATTGCGAGAAGTCCTTCAGCGCTCTTTCGGCGGGAGGAGCAACCTGTTCGAAGCGCGTCTTCAACTCCGGGTGCTTCGCGACGGCGGCGGCAACAGTGTTTTGGATCAGGTCGACATTGCCGTCGTTTTCTTCCACAGCGACGCGGATGAAGATGGGGTCGGCATCGACTAAGTCACTCCGCGCCTGGTCGAGAAACTTTGGCGTTGCGGCCACGCGCGCGAGCACGTCTCCAAGGCGCACATCTTCCGCTGCGTAATCGTCTGTCAACGGTTGAAACAGGGCGCTGCCAAGGAGTTCCACATATTGGGTCGGATTGTGTTTGTAATTCTGGATGCGATCGAATTCAAGGAGGGACAGCCCGATCTGGTCGTCGATTAGATGCCAGTCGGCGGCGTCTTCCGGTCCGAGAGAAGCAACGGGCGTTTCTGTGTGGAAGCGATCGCGCCACCGCGCATAGACCTGGCGTTGTTCCGCAACGCCCTGGGGGCTTACATCATCGAGCAGGGAATCAAGCGCTATCGTTTTTCCGGTCTTTGGATCGACATGCTTGTGATAGCCGGCCTGCGAGGCGCTCGAGGGTGATAGAGCCAGCGTCTCATGAATGAACTCCTCACTCATCGTGGCAAACTTCGCATTGGCCTGCGGTGCTGGAGGCCCAATTTGTGCCGAGAGCGCACCCGCGCACAGAACGAATACTGCAAGCAGACTTTTTCGCATGCTGATTCCTTTCAATTCACCTTGCCGGCCTGAGACTCGAATCCGTTCCATCGCTACTCGTCGTCGTCCCCATCGGGGCCGCTGCGGGTCACGGCCATTGCGGCTCCGTACGACTTCATCTGATACTCGTTCGGCGGGATGTCGCCTGCAAGGTAGCGCACAAAGTAGTCCCACCGCCGGCGCATCATGTATTGCGATGCAGGCCCGTAGCCGTGCGGGACATTGGGAATCAAGACCAGATCGAAGTCCTTATTGGCCTTGATCAGGGCATCCACCATCAGCAGAGTATTGTTGGGAGGCACGTTGTCGTCCATCGTGCCGTGCGCGAGCATCAGGTGGCCTTTCAGATTCTTGGCGATGTTCTGGTTGGCTTGTGAATCGTAGTTGCTGGTGCCGTCGGGATTTTTGACTTCGATGCCGGCCCATTTTTCTGCCCAGTCGTCTTCGTAGTCGCGCTGGTCGTGGTTGCCGCTTTCGGCGATGCCGACCTTGAAGAAGTCAGGATAGTGCAGCATGGCCGCGCCGGTTGCGTTACCGCCGCCGGAGTGTCCCCAGATTCCAACGCGATCGAGATCGATGAAGGGGTATTGTTTTGCGAGATCTTTCATTCCGGCGACCTGATCGGGAATAGTGTTATCGCCGAGGTCCGCGTAATAGGCCTCGTGAAATGACTTCGAGCGGAAGGGTGTTCCCATGCCGTCGACGCAGACCACGATGAAACCGAGCTCGGCGAGGGCCTGCATGTCCCCATGGGCAGCGCGGAAGTCGCGCGCGCCACAGGAACCGATCTGCGGGCCGGGATAGACGTAGTTAATGACGGGGTACTTCTTCGATGCGTCGAAGTGTGTCGGCTTGAACATGAAGCCGTAGAGTTCGGTTTTGTCGTCGCGGCCTTTTACGGTAATCGGCGTGAGCGGCTGCCAACCCGAAGCGAGCAGAGGCGCAATATCCTGCTTAGCCACGTCCATGACGGTCTTGCCTTCGTCATCGCGCACCACGGTGACCTGCGGTTGGGTCGGCGTCGAGTAAGTGTCGGTGAAGTAGCGGCCGTCGTGCGAGACCTTGATGCGGTGATCCGCGTTCTCGGGCGTTAGCAGCTTCAGTCCGGTGCCGTCAAAGTTCACGCGATAGAAGTGCTGGAAGTACGGATCGCGATCTTTTTCCCTACCGACGCCGACGAAGTAGATGATGTGTGCCTTGTCATCGACATACAACACCTGCGTGACATTTCCCGGACCGCGCGTGACCTGGTTCTTCAATTTGCCTGTGGCGAGGTCGTAGAGATAGAGATTGCCCCAGTCATCACGCTCGCTGAACCACAAGATCTCGTTCGACTTCTGGAGGTAGTGCCAGTTGATTTTGCTGTTGCCGCTTTCGTAGAACTTCGGCACGGTCTCGCCCATCACCTCGCGTACATCCCCTGTGTCGACGTCAGCCACGCGGAGCCATTCCTGCTTGTGTTCGCGCGAGGTCGATACGAACGCCAGGTGTTTTTCGTCGGGACTCCACTCCACGTCGGCAAACGTGTCACCGTCGCAGGCGATGTCATCGCATAAAGTCGAGCGATGCTGATCGGGCTGCATCTTAAGGCGGATCACTTTGCGCGCCTCGACGTCGATGATGACACGCTCGATCATCGTCACGTCCTTGTCGCCCACAAGCGGATACTTCCACGCCTTCAATTCAGGATGCGTGTTGGTGACGGGGACGAGGTACATCTCACCGTCTTTGCGTTGATCCTGTTGAAACGTGGCAATCTTCTTCGAATCGGGCGACCACAGCAGGATCGCGGAATCTGAATGCTTCCAGCCTGCGTTGTCGGTTGCATAGCCAAAGTCCTTGATGCCGTCGGTGGTTAGCTGCGTCTCGGCGCCCGTCGCGAGATCGCGAACCCAGAGATTCCAGTCGCGAATGAAGGCGCCGAGCTTCCGGTCGGGTGAGAGGTTCATGGGTGGTTGCGCGACCTGGCCCGGCCGGGCTGGCCCTCCCGAGATCGCTTTGCACGAGGATGAAGTGGCAAGGGTGCACTGGTATGTCGCGCCGCGCATGTTGAATGCAAGTGTGCGGTCGCCGTCGCTGAGCGAAATATCGGAGAGTTGCAGATGCCGGGCATCGATAGGGGGACCTCCCTTGGCCGTCTCTTTCAGCGCGGCCGCCAGTTTTTCACGGTCGAAGAGAGGTTCGTGCGATCCCTTTGCGGGATCGACCATCAGATAACTGGTTCCGCTTTCATCCACCTCGCGATACCAGAAGCGATCGTCATCGAGCCATTGCGCCGTCACCTGGCCCTTGTATGCAAGAGGATTGACGTTGTAGGCCATGAACTTCTCGGCGTTCGCGTAATCCTGGTCGGTGTATTGGCGCGGCGGCTGCGGCAGCGCGGCAACGCAAGCCAGAGCTAGCCCCGCACATAAGCTCGCAATCGATTTTGCACGTGTCATCGCAATCATTCGTTTGGATTCCTCAATTGCAGACAAACCGTTCGGCAGAGGGGACGGAGTATCCGCTAAGTTGTAGATCGGAGAAGCTGTTACTCGTTCGCAATTTTATACGCAGATCGCCCAGATCGAGATGCCGAGGAGCGGAGACGTTACCTCAACATCGCACCGATATTCGCCTTGATCGAGGGACTGGCTGCGGTTCCTGTAATCGTCAGAGGTATTCCGCGATTTGATGTCTGGGCCGGCTTTGCGTTCGGGTGTAGAAAGCCTCCAACAATCCCGCCAACCGCGTTGACGGCGGTGTTGGCGATGGCACCGACGGCATTAGATGAATTCAGTTTCGCTGTCAAATTGAAATCGATGGATCCCGACTGCGCAACGGTTCCCTCGCCGGTAGCGGAGCCGAGCTGGGGCAGATTGCCGTAGATGGCGGTGACCTTGGCGCCCTCGGGCGAAGAACTGACATTGGCTTTGAGCACTTGGATTTCTGTGCCGGCGGAGGTTCCCCCAAAAGGATTCATGCCTTGAATCTTCGATCCCAGATCGAATCCGGCAAGCTTGGTGTTGTCGATTTCGACGGGCCCCGCGAGGGTTGCGGTAGTTGCCGGACCCGTGACTGTAATGTTGGCGGTCAGTGTTCCGCCCTGGAGCGAAGACCCGCTTGGCAGGTGGATGCCGACGACCGGTAGCAAGCTCTCAAGCTGGTCGATGGGAACGTTGGGCGCAGCCAGATGCAGGTTAAGCATGACAGCCTGGGGCGTGAACTGGAAAGTGCCATTGACATGGACCGCAGCCGATCCGGCGTGCACCGCGATATCCGAAACGGTTGCCAGACGCGACTCGAGATTGTCGGTGATGGTGTAATCCATCTCAACCGGATCCTGCGCGGGTGATCCCCTGGGCACCAGTTGCAGCCGCACTGCCTTGATCTTACCTGTGCTCGAGACGGTGACTCCATCGGACTTCATCTGGGCATCCACGTCATCCACCATTGAGATTCCCTTGCTCTGGTCGATTACGCCGGATGCAACCGGATCGAAGTCGCGCAACTGCAGCGTGGCCTGGAACCGGGTTTGAGTCGTGTCTGTCTGAGAGATTGGGCCGGCCTCACCGGTGAGCTTTAAAGAGCCCTCACCTGGGAGCTTGGCGGAAAGATCGAACGGAAAAGACCTCAGAAACGAGAAGTCCTTTACCGTCAAGTTGACCGCAGAATACTGAAAAGGCGTTTGAGTCACGGGAATTGAAGATACCGTTGCGCTACCATCGGTGATTTTCAGTTCGTCTACGGTCAAGTCGGGCACAGAACTCGGCTGGCCCGGTTGCGTCGATGCGCCACCGATGCTGGAGAAATTCCATTTGCCGCTTCCGTTCTGGATGAGCTGAATGGAGGGAGTGTCGATGTTCAGCCGTGTGATCCGCACCTCGTGATGAAGAACGAGAGGCAGAATCTTCACGCCCACGTCGAGTCTCTTAGCCTGGATGAAAGGAACGGAGCTGTAGGCCGGATCATCGGCGATGGCAATGTCGTCTGCCACCAGATTTCCGGCCAGGATGGAGAGAGTCAGACGTCCCATTGTCACGTCGCGGCCGAGCGCCGACGAAAGCTGACTCTCCACCGCCGGTCTGAACGTGTCCGCGTTCACGAAAACCGGCACCAGAGTGACGATGAAGATCATGAGAAGCACGACGGCAGCAGCAGGTAGAGCCCATTCCTTTTGCATGGGGTTCCATCTCCAGTTCAGACTGGCACGATTGTATCGCCCCGGCCGCCGGCCGCGTCATGCGGGGCCGCCTCCGTAATTTGCGAGAGATGAGGCACGTTCTACCAAGGCAGAGGCTTACCCATGTGGAAGTAGCCACCGGTGGGTCCATCGTCGGGAAGCGTGGCCAGGGCCGCGCTGGTCTTGCCGCCCTCGCTCAGGTCCATCGTCGCGCTCTGACCGCCCATGTCGGTTTTGACCCACCCGGGGTGCGCGGAGTTCACCTTGATTTTGGTATCGCGCAACTCGTAGGCAAGATGCACAGTGAATGCATTCAGGGCGGTCTTCGAGGCGTCATAGGCGAAGGACTTTGCATGGTAAATCGGCGAATTCGGATCGGCATGGAGCTTGAGCGAACCCAGAATGCTGGAAAGATTCACGATCCGTCCTGCCGGGCTTTTCCTGATCAGGGGCAGCAGTTTCTCGGTCAGTTCGACCTGGGCGAAGAAGTTGGTCTCGAAAACCTTGCGCAGCAGATCCATCGGCACATCGGCGGCGCGATGTTCCGGGCCCTCGCCGGGAAATGTGCCTCCGGCGATACCAGCGTTATTTACGAGGATGTCGAGCCGTCCGTAATTGGAGTCAAAGTAGTCGTAGGCGGCGTTGTAATCCGCCGGCCTGGTGATGTCGAACTGGATCATGTCGGCGTCGACGTCGGCGGCGCGCAACCGGGCCAGCGCCTGCTCCCCCTGCGTTTTGTCGCGAGAGCCGACTACAACCTTGATGTCAAATTCCTTGTTCTGTCCGAGGTCGAGTGCGGTCTGGAAGCCGAGTCCGCGATTTCCACCTGTAATGAATGCGATCTTTTGTGCCATGGGGCCTGTTTCTCCTGTCGAGCCTTGGATTCCAAAGCAGATCCGTAGGGTGCAGAAATTCAGCACTGGAGGCCGAGTCGAAGCGCGCATTCTTTGATGGGACAAAGGAGATTCTCAACTACATGGGGGAAAGCTCTCCAATTCGTTTGCATCGTGGGATGGAGAGCGACTAAGGTTCAATTGATATAAGTTGGAGCCTGAATGCGCCTTTCTGATTCCCCGGAAGAGGACGCAGTTGCTGAAGCTGAGGTCAAGCCGGTCGGACTCGCTCAGTTCGCGTTGGAGAACCTGTTTGACATCTCTCCTGACGCCATCTTTGTCACGGACGCCCAAGGCATCATTCGTGCCGCAAATCCGCGTTCCGCAGAGCTGTTTGGTTACATCCAGTCGGACCTGATCGGCAAGCCGATCGAGAGCCTTGTTCCAGAGCGCTTCAGGACGCACCACCCAGCACATCGCGAGAACTATCATGCCCATCCACGGGCCCGCCAGATGGGTGCAGCCCTGAACCTCTTCGGACTTCGCAGGGATGGCACGGAGTTCCCGGTCGACATCATGCTCAAGCCGCTGACGACGCCAGATGGCACGATTGTGCTGAGCATCGTTCGCGATGTTACCGAGCAGCACGAAGCGCAGCAACTGGCGCGGCGCAAAGACCTTCAGCTTCGTTCGTTGCTCGACGGCGTGCGGGACTATGCCATCTACCTCCTCGACACGGAGGGACACGTCACAACGTGGAATCCCGGCGCGGAAAGGGCCAAGCAATACAAAGCCGAGGAGATCATCGGCAAACACTTCTCACGCTTCTTCACGCAGGATGATATCGACCGCGAGCGTCCGGCAGAGTTGCTGAAGCTCGCGGCACAACGCGGACGAATTGAAGACGAAGGCTGGCGAGTTCGCAAGGACGGTTCTCGTTTCTGGGCGAATGTCGTTCTTACTGCCATTCGCGACGAAACCGGCGAACTGACGGGGTTTGCGAAGGTGACGCGCGACTTTACCGACCGCAAACGGGCGGGAGAAGCTGTAATGCTGCAGCTTAGCCAGGCGCTGCTGGCCAATATGGATGTGCGCAAGCTTCTGTCTGCCATTTCTGCCAGCCTGCAGGAGGTGGTGCCAATGGATTGCGCAACGCTGGGACTGGTCGAAGAAGGATCGGATTCGATGATGGTTCAGTTTCTCGGCGTCAGCGAAACGCAGCCTAGCCGTGGGGATGTTCGCGTGCCGCTGCACGATTCGCCTGCCGGCCGCGCCTTCCTTACACGGGAGCCCGTCTGTCTCACGCACATCCAGAGTAGCGGGTTTTCACAAGAGGGAATTCAACACCTTACGAGCCTCGGCATGCAGTCCGGTTGTTGGATACCGCTGGTGGATCGCGGCCAGGCAATCGGGGCTCTTGCCGTGGCGAGCAGGATCGAGGGCGCTTTTGCCGAGCATGAAACCGAAATGCTAGTGCAGGTGGCCGACCAGGTGGCGATGGCAGTCAGTAACGCGATGGTCTTTCGCCAGATCACCGATCTTCGCGATCGCCTGAGCCAGGAGAAGCAGTATCTCGAAGAGGAAATCAATCTCGAGAATCGCTTCGAAGACATCGTTGGCGAAAGCGGGGGGTTGCGCCAGGTTCTCAAACAGATTGAGACGGTGGCACCGACGGACGCAACCGTATTGATCCAGGGCGAGACAGGAACAGGAAAAGAACTTCTGGCCCGCGCCATCCATCGCCTGAGCCCACGCAGAGATCGCACGTTCGTGAAGGTGAATTGTGCCGCGATCCCTGCGGGGCTTCTCGAGAGTGAACTTTTTGGCCACGAGAAGGGCGCATTTACAGGAGCCATCGCGCGCAAGCTCGGCCGGCTCGAACTCGCGCACGAAGGCACGCTGTTTCTCGACGAGGTTGGGGAACTTCCGCTTGAGTTGCAACCAAAGCTGCTTCGTGCGATCCAGGAAAGGGAAATCGAGCGTCTAGGCAGCACGCGTTCCATTCCCATCAGCATTCGACTTGTCGCGGCCACTAATCGCGATCTGGGCCAGATGGTTGCCGAGAAGCAGTTCCGCAGCGATCTGTTTTATCGGCTCAAGGTTTTTCCGATCTTTGCTCCGCCGCTGCGCGACCGCGCGGGGGACATTCCGGTGTTGGTGCGCCACTTTGTGTCAACACACAGCCGGCGGATGGGCAAGAACATCGAGACCATCCCCGAGGAAACCATGAAGGCTCTTTGCCGCTGGCCGTGGCCGGGCAATATCCGCGAACTGGAGAACTTTCTGGAGCGCGCCGTGATCCTAACCCGCGGATCCGCACTCTACGTTCCCCTTGCGGAGCTTGAGACGAAGGTCGCCGAGGAAGAGGCGGAGCTGGAAGAGCGGAACCCGACCCTGCATGCTGCAGAGCGTGAACACATCCTGCGGGTGCTGCGCGAAACCAAAGGTCAGATCGGCGGAGCGGACGGCGCCGCGGATCGTCTCGGTCTGAAGCGGACAACGCTAAATTCGAAGCTCAAGAAACTCGGCATTGAACGCAGCGACTATATGTAGGGTCGCATTGCGGGAGTTGCTGGCCTGCTGAGTTGTTTTTCTTAACCCAAGAAGCCGGCTTGTGACGACATCTCGTCTGGTGACGATATTCCGTCTTCGTCACTTCGTCAGTTCGGGGTCGTCGCTTTGGTTCAGCTGAAGATTCCTGCAAAAATAAACCTTTCAAAATCAGCTACTCACAGCCATCGTTTATTCGTCACACCAGTTTGGCACGCCAGTTGCCTTAGTAGTGGTCGAGGCCATTGAGGGCCAATATACGTTGCGAATCACATTTCAAGATACCGACGAAGCAGTAGAGATGAGGCTGGAAGGCCGTGTGGCGGGGCCGTGGGCGAGTGAGCTCGACCGTGTCTGGGTGGATACGGCACCGCGAGTGGCTTCCAAGAAACTCATCATCGATCTGCACAACGTTACATATGCAGATGCTGCCGGCAAGAACGTGCTGAAAGCGATCTACGCACAGACTCACGCCGAGTTTGTCACAAACACACCATGGGCCAGGTTTCTAGCAGAAGAAGTCACCGCAAGCGAAGCCGCAAAAGTCGAAGAGGGAGAGTAACAATGCTGACGACACGCGATACGATGAACACCTCGAATGGGCAGACTCAACGTGCAGGCGAGTTTTTCAACAGACTTTCACCTGCAGCTCTGCGAGACCTGGAGTCGATGGAATTCCCCACGTTGTATCAACCGGGCATGATGCTGTTCTCTGAGAAGGCTACGCCCCAGGGGATCTTCATCGTGGTGTCGGGCGAAGTGAAGCTATCGATCAACTCGAGCGAAGGCAAGCGCCTGATCCTCAGCATCGCCAAGGCCGGCGAGGTGCTGGGTCTCTCATCGGCTCTTTCGGGACTGCCCAGCGAGATGACGGCTGAGATAATGCATCCTTCACGCATTGCCATCATCGAGCGCGATCAGTTCATCGCATTCATGGGCCGTCACCCCGAGGTCTACCAGGTAGTGACGCAGGAGCTGAGCCTGCAGTACAAGGTCGCCTGCGAGCAACTGCGCACGGTCGCCCTCTCTGGCTCGGCGCCTGAGAAACTCGCCCGCCTTCTGCTGGACTGGAGCGAGAACGGCCAGAAGACCGAAGTGGGCACTCGTTTTCGCTTCTCTCTAACGCACGAAGAAATCGGCGAATTCATCGGTGCATCGCGTGAAACGGTCACGCGCACGCTGTCGACGTTCAAGAGCCGCCGGCTAGTTGCATTCCACGGTTCGATTCTTGAGATTCCCAGCAGAGTGGCACTCGAGCACCTGGCCGGAGTTTAAGAGAAACCCGCAAATTGCGTTGTAATCGTTCGTTCAACAGTCTTGATTTTCATCCGCCGCGATACATATATATATTCGGGCCCGGGTTCGTGGCGACGCAGTCATAACAAATCCCGAGCAATGCGCATGGAAGCCTTCGCGTTACAATGGCAGCCAACCATCTGCCACTCACCTTCAGGAGGCTTCCATGCGCAGGGTCCTTCCCGCAATCCTCTCCATTCTGATCGCATTTGCTGCTGTTGCGCCGCTCCTGGCACAGGGTGCTCCGCCGCAGGCAAGCGCCGATCAGCCCTATTCCGTTGAGTACTACTACAAGGTGCAATGGGGCCATCAGCAGGAGTTTCTCAATCTCTTCCTCAAGAACCACTACCCGCTATTGAAGAAGATTGAGTCTACCGGCCGCATGCTCACCATCAAGATCGAGGCGCCCGCGTACCACACGACCGAGGACGGCCGGTGGGATTACCGCGTCACTATCCGCTACAAGAACTCCACCGTAGCGACGACCGCGAATCCCGACGAGGAAGCATTTATCAAGCAGCTCTGGCCGGATCAGGACACCTACAAACGCGAGGAGCAACGGCGCTTCGAAATCCTCGCGGGACACTGGGATCTTCCGGTCACGGATATTACGCCGCATTAGACGGCAGGTGCTACGCTCTGCGTCTCCATTTCTCGACCAGGTCCTCGGCGGCGTGGGCCCAGTTGGGAATATTGAACGTGAACCCCGCGTTCAGCAGGCGGGTCGGAATCACACGGCGGCTCTTCAACACCAACTCAGTCTCGGTGCGCATGAAGAAGGCAGCAATCTCGAGAAGCGGAGCCGGGGCAGGGATTCCATTGGGCATGTTCCAGGCTTCGCGCAGGATTGCCATGAATTCGCGGTTCTGTTCCGGGTTCGGGGAAGCGATGTTGACCGGGCCTTCAAGGTCTTCGCGCGCGATCAGGAACTCCACAGCTCGGGCGAAGTCGTCTTCATGAATCCATGAAACCCACTGCCTACCGTTTCCTTGTTTTCCGCCGAGTCCTATGCGTACCAAATTTGACAATACGGCAAATGCATTTCCGGGGACCGGGCTGAAGGTAATGGCGGAGCGCATCGCAACTTTGCGGGTGTTCGGTGTTTCGGCCTTGAGGAATGCGGTCTCCCAGTCACGCGCCACACGAATGGAGAAATTCCAGGTATCGGGCGCGCCTGATTCGCGTCCGCCGAGTACGCCGGTTTTCTCGTCCATCGGGCGGTCGAGGGCGTGGCGGTAAATGGTCGCTGTCGAGGCATTGAGCCACACACGAGGTGGATTTGAGAGTGAGGCGATGACCTCACCGAGGAGGCGTGTGGATGCGATGCGCGAGTTGTAAATTTCAACGCGATTGTCCGGCGTATAGCGGCAGTTGACGCTGCGGCCGGTGAGATTGATGCAGACATCTGCGCCGTCGAGATACTGCGTCCAGAGGCCCGGCGTCTGCGCGTCCCAGTGCACGGTCTGCCACTCTGCCGTATGCGGCGAGCGGGTGAGAACGATGACCTGGTCGCCGCGGCGCTGGAAGTGCCGTGCCAGAACGCGCCCTACCTGTCCGCTTCCACCCGGAATGACAATGCGCAGGGGACGCACTGTCGCAAAACGACTCGTGGTCATCAAAGCGAGTGTATCGGAAGGCTATTGGGCGGGCGGTCCCTGCTGAACTGGCGGTTGCGGTGGGATGGGCGGGTACCCATAGGCTGCGAAATACTGCCTGCGCCGCCGCTCTCGAATTTCGCGCACGACGAGAACGATAATCAGGCTCATAACCAGCAGCGGAGTCCAGAACACCCATATCGGCTGTGCAAAGCGGCTGCCTGTGATATTCGCCGTGTCGGCTGCTTGCAGGCCGCCGAACATGACTACCAGGTCGTTGCCGACCGTTACGTTCTCTCCCAGGTGCACGTTCCCGAAGAAGTTCACGACATCGTGGCCGATTGCGGCATCATCTTCGGTGTGAACGGAGCCAAAGAAGACGACAACATCGTGCCTGGACTGGTGCGCGATGTGTACGTTGCCGAAGAAGACCACTACGTCATGGTCGATGTCGCCTTTTGCGTTGACGCTGCAGAAGAAGCAGACCGCGTCATGCACGGACTGGCCTTCGGGGACCACAATATTGCTGCCAAACTGCACCGCGTCTTTGTCGGCGTGCGCGGGCGAGGCTATGACCAGAAGTGCAGAGAACACAAGCAGGGCGGAGAACAAGCGTTGAGTCATGGCAGCCCTCACTTGGAATTCTACGCGTGGGCCGGGCAAACGGTTCCCGCAAACCGAAGATAAATGGAGTGAATCAGTCTAGTTCGACCCGCGAAAAACCTACAAGGGCTTTGATCGCCTTGCGCCCGGGGTCCGCAGCGAACTTCACCGCCTCACACCGAGGGATGACAAAGGCAGACTTAAACACAAACTCTTTCGCAGGCTGACTGACGATCTTCGCCATCCCAAACTCGAAGAGCATCTCGCAACCGTCACAGCGGGGTGAAAATCGAGGGGCTTGACAGGTTTTTTGCGTCTTTGTCCCGTGCCCTTAGATGTTCTCGGCAGCGGTGGTTGTCTCGGCGAGAGCCAAAGCCGGCCCAAAATGAAATTTAAAGTTTTATTAAATATGACACGTGTTGTCATGTATGGTCTGTCATCGTTGTTCTGTGCTCAGATTTGGGCCGGAGGAAAACCGATATGACAACGGCGATTGCGGAAGTGGGCGTGGAGACGGCTAACGATCTCCTGAAGAACTGGCAGGGACACAGGCGACTTACGCGCAGGGTGATTGATGCGTTTCCTGAAGACAAGCTTTTCGAGTTTTCAATTGGCGGGATGCGGCCGTTTTCGGAGTTGGCGTGGGAGTTTATCCGCATGGCGGTTCCGATTGCGGAGGGCGTAGCGACAGGGAAGTGGGCGGAGTTCACGGTATCGAAGGCGAATGTGACAACGAAGGCTGAGCTGTTACGGATATGGGATGAACAGACCGCAAAGCTGGACGAGGTGTTCGCGCAGATTCCGCCGCACCGCTTCAGCGAGGTGGACAAGGCATTTGGCCAGTGGGAGAATCGGGGCATCGATACGATCCGGTACGCAATCGACAATGAGATTCACCACCGAGGCCAGGGGTATGTGTATCTGCGGGCTCTCGGAATCGAACCGCCTCCGTTCTGGGAGCGGTGAGGTTTGTTTTTGCGAAGGTGAGAGTGGGGGAAGGCAGAAAAGCAACTACAAGTTCCTCCACTCCTCTTCCCCTTCGCTCAGGGTCAGGATCGGTCGGAATGACAAACTCACTAAGGAAGACGCCTGAATCCTTAGAATTCCACGCGCATGCCTAACTGAATGCGGCGGGGTGGGCCGTCTGCGGTGACTTCACCGAATGTTGGTGAGCTATCTACCGTGTCGATGCTCGACGGATTCTGGTGATTCAGCAGGTTGAATGCGCCCGCGGACAGGCCCACGCGTGGCGCATCCTCGTCCTTATTGGCGGTGATGGCGAAGTCGTGGCCCCAGCGCAGGTCCAGATCGACATAGGATGGAGCGTTCTCAGTATTGCGACCAACGCCGTCGGGCCGCGTGTTGAAGAGCGAATCGCCGTAGAGATCGCTGCCAGTGGTGATGGTCCATGGCCGTCCGGTGTTGGCGAAGATGCCTGCTGCAATGTTGTAAACGCTCTTGGGATTGACCATGGCGTACATGCCGAGCCGGTTACGCCGATCGAAGCTGGCGTTTGACCACTCGTCATTCGGGGCGTACTGGTTCTGCGGAAACCAGCCGATGCCGCTGGTATTGGACTCGTAATGGGACCAGGTGTAGCGTCCGAAGCCCGTGAAGTACTTATTGACACGACCGCGGAAGGACAGGTCGAGTCCGTTGCCCTCGAAGAACCCATACGGCTGCATCTGGCGGATCATTCCGAAGTCGAGATCGGGGCGCTGGGTGTAACCAGACTCAGGAGTCGGCGCGTTGATGTCGACGGAACGGAACTCGTGGATGCCGCGAGTCTGATACGCGCTGATGATGCCGGTGGCCTTCTCGCCCAGCTGGCGCTCGATGGAGAGTCCGTACTGCATCTGGTAGGGAATTGCCGCATGGGGAGCAAGTTGGGCCAGGTTTGCGGGCTGTTCAGTGACCGTGGCGCAGGCATTGACGGGCACGCATCCCGTTGCCGGCTCACTCGCGGGATTCAGAGATATCTGCACCGACCGGCGCCGCGCATTCTCGTAGCGCGCGAGGTCAAGCAGCGGTCCGGAGCCGAAGCGGTCGTAGTAGACTCCGCCGCCGCTGCGCACGACAGTCTTCGAATCTTGATCGACCACCCAGGCGAACGAGACACGTGGCGAGAATCCAAGGTGCTTCGTGGCCAGGAAGTTCTGCCAATCGTAGCGAAGGCCGGGCGTGATGGCGAAGCGGTCGTTGATCTTCCACTGGTCCTGGATGAAGGCGCCCATCTCCTGCTGGTGATAGATGAAGTGCACGTCGCCGGTGTTTTGCGAAAAACCTGACGGCAGATTGTTGGAGTAGTTCTGGAGAGCCGACTGGGCGACGCTGCCATCCGCATTCAGCGTGGGACCGAAGGTATAGGTACCGAGCGCGTTGGTGTTGTCGTCGAACGCGCGGCGATTCATGTGGGGAATGCCGGCGCCAAACTTGAAGGTATGACGACCGCGCGTCCACGTCACCATGTCGCTGATGCGGAAGTTATATTCGGTGCTGAGGTAATCGCCCTGCGCTGAGCCGCCAACGAAGTCGCCCGCAACGTTGATCTTCGGTGCCTCAAACACATTGGCGTGGGTATTGAAGTCGTGCTCGCCGACGACGGAAAACTGGTTGAGCAGCACGGCGGAGAGCGTCGAGTCGACGTGTACCACCGTGTCGTCTTCATGGTACTTGCTGTTATATCCGCTGCCGGCAAGCGACTGTCCGCCTACGCCCTGGTTTTGCCCGGTCCACTCTTCGTAGCTGTACTGTGCGTATGCCGAGTACTTGTCGCCGAACTGGTGGGCGGCGCGGACGCTGAATTCGGTGTCGCGCGTGGGAGCAGCGACATTGGCTTGGAAGAGTCCGGTTGGATCGGCATCGGTGGGAAGGACGGTGGCGTCGACGACCGAGTCGAGGTCTTCTTCAGCGCGATTGAAGCTTGCGAGAAAGCTGCTCTTTTTCGCAAAGAAGATCGGGCCGGTCGTGCTGCCCTCATACACGCGGCGCTGCTCGAAGGGTTTCGACGGAGCAAGTGCGTTCTGCGCATTCAGCGCGGAATCGCGAAAGAGGAAATTGAACTGGCCGTGATATTTGTCTGCGGCAGATTTGGTGATGATTTCCATTTGCCCACGACCGGGCCAGTAGTACTGCGCCGAATAGGGGTCTTGGTTGATGCGTACTTCCTGGACTGCCGAGGAGGATACGGTCGCGCGATTGGCTTCTACACCATCGACCATCAAACCCGACCCGCCTGTGCCGGATGCGCTGTCGTCGAGGAAGGAACTCATCGCGGTGACGTAATCGTTGTCGAAGATTGGTAACGCTTTCAAATCACTCGAAGTCATCACCGAGGAATCACGATTGTCTTCGGATGCGGTGAGATCTTCGTCAGTATCGCCGTTCACGCGGACACTGGTGGCGACTGCGGCGATGGGCAGCGTAATGTGCAGCGGCGCAGCCATGACGTGCGCTGCCGGGGCCGCCGCCGAAACCACGTTGGGCCGGACTGTCACGGGAAGGTGAACGGTCTCAAAGCCAGGCTCGGAGATGACCAGCGTGAAGCTGCCGGAATGAGGTGCGGCCATCAGGAAGTTTCCGACGCCGTCGGACTTCGTTGTACCGGCGATCGATCCATCAGCGTTAACCAGGTCGACTTCTGCGTTCGGCACAATGGCGCCCGTTTTGTCGGCGACAACGCCTTGTACGGTGGCCGCGGGGGTCGGTTTTGAACTGGAATTAGACGAATTGCCGGCGAGAATCGCGGCGGGCGACAGTAGCAATACAGCCAAGGCAAAAAAGCGAAGCATGCATATCTCCAGCGAAACCGAACATCAAGGCCAGGGGAGTGGCCCGTCATTGCTTTAGTATTCAGAGGCCCATGTCCCCGCTTCAAGATGGACATCCGATGCCGGCGAAAGTCCTAGAGAAAAAGCGCATCTCCTAAACTCTTCGCTTCGGAATGATCTTGGACTGCGCTCTAACTCCATGCAGCATACGCACTTGCAGTCTCGATTGAGGGTACCGTTATGAATCAATTCTCGCAGGACTCAGGGCGGCTGTCCAGTCCGCTGGTGAATCGACCATCACGTCGGGGGGAATGGCTTCGAGGCTTCCCGGAGCGAGGCCGAAGGTGCAGCCGATGACCCAAGCGCCGGCGTTGCGGGCAGTGAGCACATCCACCTGACTGTCGCCGATCATCACGGTCTGCTCGGGCGTTGCGCCTGCATCCTTCATGAGCGCAAGCAGGCCCTCGGGATCGGGCTTTTTGGTGGCGAAACTGTTGCCGCCGTAGATGCGCAGAAAGTAGGGGGCCAGTCCCAGCGCTTCGCAGATGGCCTGCGCGGGACGCACCGGCTTGTTCGTAAGCACGGCCATGGCGCGCGCCGGCACGTCGGGTTGATCGTGTACCTGGTGCAGCGCCTTGAGCGCTTCCAGCACGCCTTCGTAAGCGTAGGTGAAGTCCAGTTTGTGTTCTCGATAGTAGTCGAGGAAGAACTTGTAAGCTGCGGCGAGCAATTCTTCGTCCGGCTCTTTGCCGTCGTCGGTGGCGAAGGCGCGGCGCACGAGCATGAGCGCACCGTTGCCGATATATCCGGCGATGATTTCGTCGGAGAGTTTCGGGCGTCCAAAATTCTCGAGCGTGGCATTCACACTGTTGCAGAGATCCTGCGCCGAGTCGATGAGGGTACCATCAAGGTCGAATACCAGCAGCTTGAGGCGTTCGACAGGCACAGGGCGAATAACCCGAATCATGCTTCCAGTGTAACGGTTGCACCATTTGTTCGCGCTGATGGCAATCACGCTCTGGAGAAGGGAATTGCACCACGCGGTCAATTAGAATTTACAGTTTGCATACAAGCCGAGGAGGCTTCGCATGTTCCGAAAGAACCTCGTATCGTTCTTCATTTGCCTCGCGTGCATCACAGGCAGCTTGCTGAGCGCGGCGCAAGAGGCGCCGCGCACCGCACCGGTCGCAGCCAGCGAAAGTATTCCAAATCTCGGACCGCTGCTCAACCGCGTGAATGCGCTCAAATCGGAATTGCGGCAATACCACGCCTGCACCTGCACGTGCGGTTGCTATACGAAGGACCTGGACATGGAGGCGGATCGTGCGGTTGCTTTCCTGGGAGCGCGTGCACATCGGCGTGACAACGAAAAGACGGCTCTCGTTCTCGACATCGATGAGACGACGTTGTCGAACTGGGGGGAGATGTCGGGTGCGAATTTCGAGTACGACAGCAAGGCCTTCAATGCATGGATCGAATCGGCGCAGGCACCGGCCATCCAGGGTACGCTGCGCATCTATAGTGCGGCGCAACGATCGGGGGTGAAAGTGTTCTTTCTCACGGGTCGGCCGGAGGCGCAGCGCGCGTCGACAGAGACCAATCTGCGGCTGCAGGGATTCACCACATGGCAGCAACTCATCTTGCGCAAGCCGGAGCAAGCAAAGTTGACTGCAATCGCATACAAATCAGCGGAGCGCGCGAAGATTGAGGCGGCGGGATATCGGATCATCCTCAATGTCGGCGATCAGTGGAGCGACCTGCGCGGCAAGCCGGAGGCGCAATTCTCGGTGAAGTATCCTGACCCTTTTTATTTCATCCCATGAGTGGGAGGGCACATTCAGAAATCGGGGGGAGGGAAAAAAGACAGGCGAGGCCTCCCAGGAGGTTGAGCTAAGTCATCGCGGTCTGATGGCAAAACTCCGAAGCCTCGCCTGAGGAACGAACTTGTTAGCAAAACTGTTGATTGTCGCGCGGCCCAACCCAGCCACCTAGACCTGGCCGCAAACACTTCTGCAAATCAATGAACGCGAACGTCGCCCGAGCCGGTTTCGATGCGCACGGTTGGTCCGCCGCCATGAACTTTTCCAATGATGTGGTGCTTGTCAAACGATCCCTGCACGGCCATTTCCTGATCGGTGTGTACTGAACCGGAGCCCGTCGATGCATCGAGTGTGAAGCCGGTGTTGCCAGCCCAGAATTCAACGCTGCCGGAGCCGGTTTCGAGCTTCCAATCGGAGGTCGGGGTTCCTGCAACCTTGATGTTGCCCGATCCAGTGCCGGCACGCAGGCTTCCATTCAGGTTTTTCAATTCGACGGTGCCGGAGCCGGTTTGCGCCTTCACATCGCCCTGGCCGGTCTGCTCGGCGTAGATGTTGCCGGAGCCGGTATTGGCGTTGAAACCGCCCTGCAAGCCGGTGGCATGGATGCCGCCTGAACCAGTTCCGAGCTTTGCATTCTGGCCGACGCCATCGTCGTTGATGTCGCCGGAGCCGGAGTTGGCCTCGAGAAATGCATTCGCCGGAGCTTCAATATCGTAGTCGATGCTGATGTTGTGGTAGTTCTCGTGGCGCTGGCCGATCCTAACGATATTTCCGGTCTGCTCGACGGGTGGATTGTTTGCGATCTCCTGCACCTTGGCATCGTTGGAACCCCAGCTGGACTTCACATGACCGACGATGTGGACGCGGTCGCCGGAACCATGCGTGATGTGGATGTGCCCGGCGCCTGTTGAGACTGTCAGTTCGACGTGGCCGTTGACGGTGAGGTTGCGCTCGAATGTCGCTTCGTTGGCCAGCGCCGGAACAGCGGCGAGAGCCAGAATTGCTGCTGCAAATGCAAATCGCTTCATCATGTTCCTCGATTCACTTCTGGTACCGCGGCCAGTGTGCGGGATTCCGATTTGATCTGATCCGTTCTTGACCTTGCACTTCTGACCTTGTTTTGTTCTTCGTTGCTGTCAGTTGATGGGGGAGGGAAATAAACTCCACGTTGTAGGGATGAGCATGCGCATTGCCAAAGGCACATTCCGCTGCAACTTCACTGATTTGTGTGCGCCCGCCTTCGGAGAGGAGACGGACAACCGCGTCGCGGGTGTCCGTTTGCGAACACTGTTGTGCGGCACTGAACAATCTGCCCAGGGCATTTGAGCGAACCGGAGAAGGCTGATCTTTCGCACTTGTTCTCCCATGAAATCCCGTACTACAGGGATGACGTTTGGAATGCACCCTTGTTAACAAGAAATCGTTAACTCAAAACATCGAACTCCAACTCACAACTGCTTCATTGCTGCAGTACGACCTGATCGCCCTCTTTGAGGCCTTTGACGATCTCGGTTTGCGAGCCATTCGAAAGGCCAACGGCGACGGCTACTTTGCGCGTGCCGTCTTTCTGATTCTTGTCAGGTACCTGGACGAAGGCGTTCTTCTGCGCATCGTAGCTCACGGCGTTTTCAGGAACCATCAGCACGCCCTTGTGCTCGTCGAGCATGATCTCGGCATTGGCCGTCATGTTGGCTTTGAGTTCGCCGCCGGGATTGTCGATGCTCACGCGCACTTCAAAGGTGGTTACATTGTCTTTTTCAACGCCGAGCGGAGCGATTTTGGTGACCTTGCCGTAGAAGGAGCGGTCTCGGAAGCTTTCGACCTTGATGCGGGCGGGCTGACCCATATAGACGTGCGCGATGTCAGCCTCATCGACCTTACCCTGTACGTAGACCTGATTCACATCTCCTTCGGTCATGACCAGCGTGGCCGTGGAACCGAGCACGAGGATGGAGCTGACGGCGTCGCCCATCTCCACATCGCGCGAAAGGATTTCGCCATCCATGGGGGCCACAATCGTGGTGTAGCTCAACTGCTCTTCGAGCTGTTTGAGGCTGGCCTGACTCTGGGCCACCTGAGCCTTCGCCTGTTTCAGTTTGGCGGTGTCAACGCCAATCTGGGCTTTGGATGAATCGCGGCGTGTCAGCGCTGCGAGGTAGTCCTTGTTCGCATCATCCAGCGCCTGCCGGCTCACAATGCCTTCTTTCGACAGCTGTTGATTGCGATCGAGCGTGGCCTTGTACATGGGTAGATCCGGCGCCGCCGCATTCACCTTGTCCTGCTCGATGTTGGCTTCATAGGTGGCGACGTTCGCCTCAGCTCCCGAGAGCTGAGCCCGTTGAGCTTCTACCTGGGCTTCAATCTCCTGCTGATCGAGCTGCGCCAGCTGCTGCCCTTTGTGGACCTTGTTGTTGATGTCCACGAAGAGCCTGGTAACGATGCCGGATGCCTTGCTCTTGACTTCGACCTTGGTAATTGGCTGAATCTTGCCTGTCGCCACTACGGACCGCAATACATCGCCGCGCTGCACCTTGGCGATGCGGTTGGGATCGATACTCGCCGACCGCACCAGTCGTGCAGCCCCAACGCCAATCACCACAATCACCAACAGCGCAACCGAACCAATCCAGATCCAGATCTTTTTGCTTTTGCGCGAAGCCATGGAGCACCCCCGAGACCAATCAGGAGCCTGTCGCTCCTCGAATATGAAAGCCGAATGAATGAGCCAAATGCCGGTGAAGAATGGAAACTCCGCAACGGTAACAGCAATTTCAGTTCCAAAAAGACGGAACGAAGCAGACTCGACATCGCTTTCAGTCGCTCTGCCGGCTGTAACCGGATACGCACCCTGCGCGTGGTTAGTTCCAGACATGGCTGTGACTCGCCTTATTCCCAATTGGTGAGCACCAAACTGGGCACCCCAGGGGCGAATGCTATCCTCACAACCGAGATGCACGGTCTGCCGCTTCTCCAGGTTGTCGCCGTCGCCATGCTGATTCTGGCCAATGCCTTCTTTGTGGCCGCCGAATTCGCGATGGTGAGTACTCGCGACACCCGCATCGAGCAACTGCTCGCCGCCAAGGTATCGGGCGCGCGGGCCGTTCGACGCCTTCAGCACGATCTCGATTACTTCTTGCCGGCGGTTCAGCTCGGTGTCACGTTGTGTTCCCTGGCGATCGGTTGGATCGGCGAACCACTGGCGGCCAACATCGTTCTTGGCTGGATCAACCTGTTGCCGCAGCCACCCTCTCACGCGCAGGTTTATGCGCATGCGGCAGCGATTGTGTCCGTCGCCATCGGTTTTGCAATCATCACGTACTTTCACGTGACCATTGGCGAACTCGTTCCCAAGTCACTTGCCCTGCGCCGTGCCGAGGCACTGGCGGTCGCCGTAGCGCCGCCCATGCTGATCTTTATGCGCATGGCGCGGCCGGCGGTGAGGCTGCTGAAGGTTTCGGCAGCTGTCATTCTTCGCGGCTTCGATATCCCTATGACGGAGCGCGCTGCCGTCCACTCACCCGAGGAACTGAAGCTCATCACCACGGCCGCGCGACGTCTCGGTCTGCTGCCGCGCTTTCAGGAGACGCTGATTCATCGGGCAATTGAGCTGGACGATGTGCCGGTGCGGGAGATCATGACGCCGCGTCAGCGCATCTTTTCGCTGCCGTCGAACATGCTGATTGAAGAGGCCAGCGCGCAGGTGATCGAGCACATGAACTCACGCGTTCCGGTATACGACGAGACGCGTGGTCCGGAGCATATTATCGGGGTTGTTTACTCGAAGGATCTTTCCCGGCTTATGTTCTTCCGGCCCAAATCGCAGCAACGCCCGGCTGTGCAGCAGAGCAGCGATGATGCGGCCGCTTCACGTCCCGTGAATCCGCAGCTTGGCCTGCCATTCATGGAATTGCGGCTGCGGCAGGTGATGCGCGAAGTGCTGGTTGTGCCGGAGACCAAATCCGCGCTGGCGCTCCTGCGCGAATTTCAGAAGCGACGCCGGCAGATGGCGATTGTTGTCGACGAGTTTGGATCGACGGTAGGACTTGTCACCGCGGAGGACGCCATAGAGCAGCTCACCGGCGAACTGGAAGACGAGTTCGACGATCCAGCGCGCCCCGTGCTTGCCAATGCGCAGGGAACGCTGGTGCTGGAGGGTGGAGCCAACCTGCGCGATCTGGAGACACAGATGCAATGGAGCCTGCCGCGAGATGGAGGGGTGGAGACCATCGCCGGATTCATGCTCACGCGCCTCGGCCACATTCCAAAAGCGGGCGAGAGCGTGGACTATGAAGGCCGCCGGCTCACGGTGGCGGAGATGGAGGGCCGCCGCATTGCGAAGATTCATGTCGACCCCATCGACACAGAGGCCGAGACACAGAGCAGCAGTGCAGCCGACCCCAGCAATGCGGCTTCATCCTGAAGGAGCCGGTCGCAAAGCAGGAGGATTGCTCGAAGGTCCCACCCGTGGCTTAGGATCGTGGGATGAATTACGAGAGCATCTCCTTCGAAACCGAAGACAACATCGCAGTGGTGACCCTGAATCGACCGCAGCGGCGCAACGCTCTTTCGCTTTCACTGATGCGCGAGTTGATCGACTGCCTGAGTGCGATTGGAAACCGGCGTGATCTGCGCGTGGTAATTCTGGCGGCAGCAGGCAGCGTCTTTTCTTCTGGCCACGATCTCTCGGAGATGGTCGGGCGCGAACTGGAGGAATACCGACAGCTCTTTGCCATTTGCACGGAACTGATGGCCAGGTTGCAATCGATTCCTCAGCCAGTGATCGCCGAAGTGCAGGGGATGGCTACGGCCGCCGGGTGCCAGCTTGTGGCAAGCTGCGACCTGGCGATTGCGGCTGAACGAGCCAGTTTTGCGACGCCCGGCGTGAGAATCGGGCTTTTTTGCATTACTCCGATGGTGGCTCTGAGTCGGGCACTCGGACGCAAGCGGGCCCTTGAGATGCTGCTGACTGGGGAGGCGATCGATGCACAGACGGCGGCCGATTGGGGACTGGTGAACCGGGTGGTTCCAGCGGAGCGGTTGCGCACGGAGACGGTCAGGCTGGCGCGCCGGATTGCTGAAGCCAGCGACATGGTGGTGGCTTTGGGCAAGAATGCCTTCTACGCCGAGATAGACCTCGATCAGCCGAAGGCTTACGCATGCGCGCAGGAAGTCATGAGCAGGAACGCAGTCGCCTGCGATGCGCAGGAAGGGATCTCAGCTTTCCTGGAGAAACGGACTCCGTGCTGGACGGGGAAATGAGCGATACCCGCGGGCGGAAGTTTGTTTTATCGGGTCAGCCTCCGGCGTAAGTCCAGTTCGTTTCGATTACCTGGTGCCCTTGTTTACGCAGTGCGTCGGCCTTATCTTTTTCGGCGTTCTTCGATGTGACCTGGTCGCAGGTGACGCTTATACCTCCCTCATTGCCGGATTGGCCGAGGTACGTCCTGAAGTCCTTTGCCCAGGGCTCTTCCATCATTTGGGTTGGGTCCGCCGTTTTGATGGGGAAGACCGCGCTGATGCGCACGACCTGCGCGGTCGGGGTGGTGTAGCACAGCATTTGCACGGGACCGTTTGCACTCGTAGCTTCACCCGGAGATGAGGCTGACTTACAGGAAGTACAAAACCAAAAACCGCAAAGCGCGACTGCAAGGCACGTGGTTCGCATGACTCTGTTCTGCATCGTTCCTCCATGAAGCCGGCCCCGGATCAGACACAGTTTTGAACCGATTCAGCGCAATTGGATCAAGGGATGATCCCAAGAGTATAGAGGCGGCGGCGCGGGAAGGCAGAAATCATTGACAACGAAGATGTCCTTATCCTCTCAGTTCCCTTTGAGGCCGCTAACTGTGATCCGCTCAACGGAGCGGAAACGTCCGGCGTTTTTCACTTTTCGCGTCATTTGCACTGTTCAAGGCGCAAAAAATCGTTGAAATTCGAACTGTATTGTTTTGTAGATAAACAAGATACGACGATCATGGTGCATAAGATGGGAACACTACCTAGGGAGGGGTGGGCCTTTTCGCCCCAGCGCAACTGGTGATATCGGATTCGCGCTCAATTTCGCGTCGTCAGGGATCCAGAATAGCGAATTGGAAGAAATAAACTGCAAATCTTCGCAAATTTTTTGCGGTTTGTTTTCAGTCATTTAGGGGGAGTTGATAGACAAAATGGGTTGACACCGGCAAAAGTGGAGCCCTTTCGGCAGGCTTGGTCGAAAGCGAAAGTCCAAGAGGCACATGTTACTTGCGTTACAGGAGTAATTCGGACTAGCGTTACTTAACTCTTGTTTGGTAACACCTAGGTGCTACACAATGCCACCAAGGGTTGACTATGAGACAAGAAACCTATCGATTCGCACTTGACCAGGCGACTGCGGAACTCAACGACATCGTTACGCAATTTGAGTCGCTGAAAGCTAAGAAGGAACAGATCGAGAAAATTGTTGAGGCTCTCAGGCCTTTCATCGGTCTGCAGGCCGAGACTCTAACCGTTGAGGCGAGCGCATCATTCTTTGCTCCCGAGTTTGCCCCAGCGCCCGTGGTTGAACAGACAGTTTCAGAAGAACCAATCGCATTCACCTTCATGCAGGTTTCTGGACCGGGCATGGAGGTTGAGAAGTCGGAGCCGGTTCACGTGAAAGCTCACGTGGAAGAGAAGGAAGAGATTCTTGAGCCGGTGCACGCACTGGATGAGGCAACACCGGAACAGGTTGCATATTTTCGGCAGCCCACGGCAGATCCGTTCCAGCGGCGCATCGACGATGCATTGTGGGGGTGGCAGCAGAGGCCGGAGGGGCTTCTGTCGCCTATATAGGAGCAATTGGGCCAATCGTGAAGGAGTAGTCGGAAAAAGGGCCATAAGATGCGGGCCGTTCCGCCCAAATTGAAGCGGAAATGGTCAACCCAGACAGGCGCTCCCCGCCCACAGGCGGAGAGCGCCTGACCGCGTCTATATGCTGCACTTTGTTAGAGATGCGACTAACATGATAGTTGCAGAAGGAATATATTGCGGGCTTCGGGAATCATGTTAAATTCGCCACTGTGGAGATCGATATGAAGCCCAATCAAGGTGAAGTTTATCGTATCGCGTTCGACTCAGCGAACTCTGAATTGAACGACATTCTGGGTGCGTTCGAGGAACTCAGGGCACGCAAAGATCGGATTGAAAAGGTTGTGATGGCTCTTAAGCCACTGCTAGGCGCCGAAGAAGCCGCCGCAGCCGCCGCAGCGGTGCAAAGCGCTTCGGATGCCGCCAACGAGGCGGCCCAGTCGATGGAAGAAGTTCCGGCATATCAATATCAGAGTTCGAATGGTGCTTCGTCGGATCCCTTTGCGCGTCGACTCGACAGCGCACTCGGACACGGCGTGGGACGGAAGTTCAGCCGGCAGTTCTAAACCCGGGTCAACCCAGGCTCAACGGCTGGCGGTGCGATGCACCTGCCTGCCGTTGAGCTTTTTTGTGTCGGATTTGGGGTTGTCGCTTCCCACTCATGACGCGATAAGGCTACGTCATGAGCGGGCACAGGGCTGCGTCGTCGTGGGCACTCGCGGTTCTCAAATCCGCGTGGGGGCAGGGTAACTCTTACTATTGACTCTTACTTTATGTCCTTTTCTGCGTGCTAGACTACGCGCCGGGAGAGGGCATGAAACCGCAAGGAAATGTAGAGATTTATCGTGTAGCATTTGACGCTGCGAATTCAGAACTGGCTGAGATCAGTGCGGAGTTTGAGAGACTTCGCATTCGGAAAGAACATATCGAGAAGCTGGTTCAAGTTCTGCAGCCTCTGATTGCCGAGGGGGAAGAAACAGTCGAGCGTACTTCGGTTGCAGGATCAGCGCCGAATACGGAAAACACAGCGGAATCGCCCATCGAGGCGCGCGGCGGGTCGGAAGCGGTTCCCGCGGATCCATTCCAGCGCCGTATCGATCACGTGCTGGGAATCGGCGGCGGTATCCGTGACGTGAGGAAGTACAGCAGGCAGTTCTAGAACGTCATTGTCAGCGAGGTGCGATCGCTAGTAATTCCTGCGCGATCGGCAGCCTTTTGCTCTCCTTTTCAATTTGCAAAAAATTGCAGGTTGGCAAAGTGCATCCGTCGCGCGGCGCGGGGTGATGGAACTGGCGCGCGCTGATTATCGTTGAAGCCAGCCCATGAAGCAGTTTTTTGTCCGCCTCGCGTTGACGCTGCCGGATGTCTGGCGGGTGGTGTCGCTTGTGTTTCTTCTGATTCACCTTGTACCAAGCGGTCCGATCCAGATGATGTGGACGAGGGTGGGATTATGCGCTGTTGCAGGGAAACCTGCTCTCGATCGGGCTGACCTATGTGCTGGTGAACCTGTTGACCGATCTGGTTTACCGGCTGGTGAATCCGCGGATGCGCTGAAGCGGGAACGGCGCCTGGGGATGGCAACAATGGTTTGGATGGAGGCAGGGGTTTGGCCTGCTCTTGCATCCAAGGTCAACAGGTGATCGAACCTAAGTTTGTTCCCTGGATGCCCGAATTTGATTTTCCTGATGAGCGTCTGCGTGACATCCATGTCTAATGGATTGCTGGCGAAGCGGCCGGTTTCCCCTTTGGCGCGTCGCGCGGGATTTACAAACAATCGAGTCGAAAAGTTGGTTCAGGAGGCATGCAGTCTTGAAGTATCCCAACCGTGAGAGCTCGTGTATCGATGCGGAGCAGTGGCCGGTGGTTGTTGATTCGCGGAAGAGAGCGGAGTTTGGATTCCCTACGTGGGTGCGTTTAAGCCGGCGGTGGCGAGCGGCGGGTTTGGTCGTCGTGCTGCTGGGGGGAGTGAGCGCCGCGATTGCGCAGTCGGCGGAACAGGGGATGCAGACGGTGGGATCTTCTACGACCGTCGATCGGCCGAGGTCGGGGAGAGACAGGCAGGCGGCGTCAGAGAATCCGGATGCGCCCAGACCGGTTCTGCTGCAGGCCGCAGGCGACCCGCGGCATACCGGAACGGGGGAAGTTGCGCTTCAGAACGCGCTACAGACGGGGGAGATTGCCGGACTGCCGGCATTTGACTCTGCCGATTGGAGCGTATCGCCGGACGCAAGTTTCGATCCGAGTGTAGAACCGGCGGCTCACGCAACCTATGTACCCCTGAAGGATTGCCCGACAGATGAGACGCGCGCGCGGGAGTGCCGGATGCACTGGGGGCCGATGGTAATGGAGTCGGTGCTCTTCAACGCATTCGAGGATGGCGGGAATATCTATACAGGCTATTGGTATCGCAACGAAACGCTGACGGGCAGATGGTGGGACCGTTATGTGGCGTCGGTGGATGAGTGGCGGTGGAGTCGCTGGAGCGACAACAACCCGATTCTGGACGATTATGTTGGCCATCCCATGATGGGCGCGATCACGAACAGTATCTGGATTCAGAATGACCCCAAGGGAATGACGCTTGAGTTTGCGAACGACAGAGCGTATTGGCGCAGCAGAATGCGCGCGCTGGCGTGGTCGACCTTCTACAGCTTTGAATGGAAGCTCGGTCCGACGGGGGAAGCCGCCGTTGGACATAACGGTGATCACTTCTTCTTTGACAAGGGCGTGCTGACCAACGAGACGGGATGGGTCGAACTGGTGACAACGCCCGTTGGCGGCTTTGGCTGGACGATCGCGGAGGATTATCTCGACAAACATGTGGTAACGAAGCTGGAGGACAAAAGCCGTAATCCGGTTTTGCTCACGATATATAACTTTCTGACGCCCGCGCGCGGCTTTGCGAACATCCTGCGATTCAGGCCGCCGTGGTATCGCGATTCGCGGATTGTGAAGGCGAACAGCTTCTGGAGCGATCCGGGGGAGGGCGTTTCGGCATCAACGGCGGATGCAATCCGCTACGCGTCGCGGCATCACGACAGCAAGGCAGAGTCGTATCTCGCCTCGGTGGAGCGGGTGCCTGTTGCGGCGCCGGCGAACTGGCAGGGTCCGGGCGGGAAGCATGAGTTCGGCGCGTGGTGGGGAATATCGCTGATGAGCGGCCACATTTGGGGATTTGCAGGGGATGTGAAGTACATGCCGATTGATCTGCGGTACTCGTATGAGTTGCACCGGCATCACGAGTCATGGACGATGCGGTATTCGCCGGAGATGACGGCACTTGCCATGCTGGACTGGCCCACTCCGAACACCACTTCGACGAGAACGGCGTTAAACCAGCGCAAGCGCGCATACGGGAGCGGCTTGAGCCCGGTGGGATTTCAGATGGACTTCCGTCCGCTGCATCGAGTGCAGCCCTTCCTCTCGACGGATGGGGGATTCATTTACTTCAGCGATCGGGTGCTGAGCCCGGAGGGGTCAAGGTTTATGTACACGATCGACTACGGAGCTGGGCTGAATATCTTCCACCACAAGAGCCAGGCGATCACGATCGGCTATCGCTACCAGCATTTGTCGAATGCGAACATCAGCCTGCACAACCCTGGCACGGATGCGAATACGTTCTACGTAGGAGTTTCGCGGTTCAGGACGAAGGGCGATCAGCGGACGGAACTGGATTTGCGCTAAGGCAAATCGAGGTGGATGATCTCCGCGGACGGATTGGAATTTTTTTCGAGCGTCAACAATCCAATGCTGACGGGAAGCTCGAAGCGGCGGGGGCCGCAGGAGCCGGGGTTGAAATAGAGCACTCCCTTGCGATGTGCGATGTGGGGTTTGTGGGAGTGACCGTAGAGCACCGCCGCGAATTTGGCTGGGGCCGGATCGAGGTGCAGAGTCTGCACGTCGTGGAGCATGTAGATGTAGTGGCCCTCGAGCAGCAGGACTTCAGTTTCGGGCAGGCGACTGCAGGGGCCACTGCGATCGACGTTGCCGTGAATGGCGGTGACAGGAGCAAGCTTCTCAAGGGATTTGAGGATGGCTGGATCGCCGACGTCGCCGAGATGCAGGATGCGCTCGACGCCGGCGAGGGCGGGGAGGACTTCAGGGCGGAGCAGGCCATGTGTGTCGCTGACGACGCCAATTTTCATCGACCGAAGCTGAAGAGAAGCGACCAGCGGCTCCTGGATTTTTCCATCTCAGGTTGGTGGACGGGATCGACCATCTGGCGGGGGTAGCCGGGCGTCCCCGCATTATCCATCGCCACGCAGTAGACACCGCTCCAATTCCTTTGCCACTGCCAGTCTCTTCCCGCTCCGGTTGCCTGTGCCTCGATGTGAGTTGCGGCGTGCGTGGGCGAGAGCTTTTCATTGCAGTGGGGACAGCGCGGCGAGGCGCCCTTGCGGAAGCGTCCTGCGCACATACAGGGCTGGAGAAGGGACTCCCACGATGCATCGATCTCAGCGAACTGGATGGACAGGGGAGGGAATCCGGCCACGTACGGGTTGGTGTAGTTGAGGAGGGCGAGCATTCCGCAGTCGTCGCAGTATGCGTAGGAGTTGTCGCCAAATCCCGAGTGCCAGAGCGAATAGCGGTAGAAGCGCCCGCAATGCTCACAATCGCCTTTTTTCACGATGACCATAGGTTTTTCATAACCCCATTTCCAGACGCATGGGCGGATCGAGCTGATCGCGCAGCGCGTCTCCTAGAAAGTTGAAGCCAAGAACTGCTCGAGCTACCGCCGGAAAGAGAACGAGATGCAGTGAATCAACAAGATGGATTCTCGCGCAGCGAGGCCGGGAGCAGGTGAAGCCATTCGTGTTACGTTGACTCTGTTGGCACTTTCACCTGCATCTAGCCGACGCTGCTCACCGCCGACATCTCGCGATCATTTATTAAGAAAGTAGTGCAAGAAGCTTGAGCGGGATACCTGAAAACTAATATGAAGGAATTGCCCGGAACCAACGGAGTACACGCTCGGACAAACTGGCGAAACGCGGTCGCAGCCTATACAGATCGGCGTGTGCTGCAGGTGCTTGCACTCGGCTTTTCCAGTGGTTTGCCGCTCCTGCTGACGTACTCGACTCTTTCAGCGTGGCTTTCGACGGTGGGCGTGCGGCGTGCGGCAATTGGCACTTTCGCGCTAGTTGGCACGCCCTACGCATTCAAATTTCTCTGGGCTCCGCTAATGGATCGCATACCGCCGCCGCTGCCACTGGGCCGACGGCGCGGTTGGGGAATTTCCATCCAGATACTTCTGATGGGCGCTGTCCTGGGTCTAGGATTGTGCAATCCCAAACGCAACCTGCCTCTGATGGCCGCGCTGGCGGTGCTTGTCGCATTTCTGTCTGCGAGCCAGGACATTGTGATCGATGCATGGAGGGTAGAAAGCCTGAATAAGGAACAGCAGGCTCCTGGAGCAGCCATGATTCAGTCCGGCTACCGGATCGGCATGCTGGCTGCCGGGGCAGGCGGCCTGTTCCTCGCGGCGTATGCGGGGTGGTTTGCGGCCTATGCCACCATGGCTGCGCTTCTCGGCGTGGGGCTTCTGGTGTTCTTGTTTGGTCCCGAACCGAAGGTTGTAGTGGAGACCTCAGATGCAACGGGATCGGGATGGCATGCGATTCGCCACGCGTTTTCGACAGCCGTGATCGGTCCCTTTCGGGACTTCATGAATCGGCCGCTTTGGCCCGTGATCCTGATCGCCATCTTCGGATACAAGATGGGCGAGGCCATGGCAGGAGTGATGTCAACGCCGCTCTATATCTCGCTGAAATTTTCGCTTCCCGAGATCGCGACCGCCTCGAAGATATTTGGATTTTTCTCCATCGTGACAGGGTCCCTCATAGGCGGCGTCGTGACGACCCGATTTGGAATCCGCCGCGCACTGATTCTTTGCGGCATTTTGCAGTCGGTCGGGAACCTGTTCTTTGTTTTGCAGGCCGTCGGTGGGCATCGGATCGGCTATCTTGCTTTGTGCGTCACTGCCGAAAATCTCACGGGTGCAATGGCTGGGACCGCCTTAATAACCTGGCTATCCAGTTTGTGCACACCCGCTTTTACTGCGACTCAGTTTGCGCTGCTTTCCTCGCTTGCATCGCTCAGCCGCACCGTGGTGGCCTCCTCGGGAGGAGTCCTGTCAGAGAAGATCGGCTGGGCGCCTTTTTTCCTGCTTACCAGCGTCGTTGGATTACCGGCCCTCCTTCTGGTCCTCTGGGTCGGACCGCGCGATTTCAGGAATGACCAACGTACACCAGCCCTCTAAAACCCGGTTGGCAGAATTCTCGGCTCTGGTTTCGCGCTGGAGCAGGGCATTCAGAAAATCGCAAGCAACATCGCGCCCGCCACCCCATGGGATTGACGGCGAATGCGCTTTCCGAGGGTCCAGAAGTTGCACATTACGATGGTAAGGATACTGCGACCGCAAAATGAGTTATGTGTATAAGTAGACGTGAATACTTCAGGTAAACAGATCTTCGCCGTCTTTGCGTTATTGGCACTTTGCGTCTGGGCGCGGTCGCAGGCAGGGGCACAATCGCGGCAGGCGGTGGAGCCGGGTAGTGTGCAGTTGATGGCTTTGGCGAACGAAGCCCGCGCGGCAGCGGGCGCGGCGCCTCTTCGCTGGGACAATGCACTCGCGGAGGCTGCGCGCAAGCACTGTCTGCGCATGGCAGCGGAGGGTCCGATTGCTCATCGCTATCCGGGGGAACTCGATCTCTCGGAGCGGGCGGGACTGGCGGGCGTCCACTTTGACTTGGTCGAGGAGAACGTTGCGATCGGTCCGACGCCTTCGGTCATTCACGAAGAGTGGATGCACTCGACAGGGCATCGCGAGAACATGCTGAATCCGGACGTGGATCGCGTGGGGATTGCGGTAATTGCGAGCCGTGGCGTGTTGTATGCGACAGCGGATTATGCGCATGGCGTGCAGGTGCTCTCGCAAACGGAGATCGAGAAGCACGTTGCGGAACTGATCCGGCCGAGCGGGGTGGCGATTGGCGGGAGCACTCCCGCTGCACGCGTCGCTTGCACCATGGAGAATGGCGTGCCTCGGTCATCAGGATCGATGCAGCCGCTCTTTGTGATGCGCTGGCAGGACTCGGACTTGAGCCATCTGCCGAAGGAACTTGCGGATCAATTGGCATCGGGCCGGTATCGCGGGGCGAGCGTGGGGAGTTGCGAGCCGAGCGGGGCTGTTGGCACGTTTACCGCGTACAGGGTTGCGGTGTTGCTCTACTAATCTGAATGGGCAGTTGGCGAAGGCTGGGATGTTTGTCGCGTGTAGACGAGGTCGTACTCGACGTGCCAGGTCTTGCCGCCGTCATTTGATCCCTGCGAGAACTGGCGGACCTTGTCCGGCGCAAGATTGAAGAACTGAAGATGGCGCAGGAGTGTTCCGCCGGTGGATTGCGGCACGTCGTCTGTCCAGTAGTCCATTACACCGTCTTTAACGCCTCCGTGAAAAAAGATGACGCCCGCCGCATTGTCGACCCAATACTGTTCCCAACGCTTGAGGTTGACATTCCACGTGTTGTAGCTCTTACCGAAATAGGGACCTCCGGCGGAAGTCCAGTTCTCCCAGAGGACACAAGCGCCCATTTCCTTTGCAACATGGCTTGAGCCCTGATGCACTCCTGTGGCGGCAGATGCGACGTCCCAATCGCCGACCCAGAAGTCGAACGACCGGAAGTCCGGATCTTCGCACGGAGCAGCGTTGTGCTGCACCTGCTTTGAAAGCTCGATGAATCGCGGGTTCCGACGCAGCGAACTCCACTCGACATCGCCGGTGAGACGGGCAGGCTGAGAGAAGCCGCCATCGGCCGAGGCTTTCAACGACGCGAGCGCGCGATCCGAATCTCCCATCGCAGCATAGATATCGGCGATCTCATAGTCCGCGATGAAAGCGGGCAGACCGTTCGCGGCACCAAGAGTCTTTGCCTTCTGCATCGCATTGATGGCAACATCGAAGTCTTTGTTATGGCGCGCGGAGATGCTGAGTCGATACCAGAAGCGCGCAGTCGTCGGACTCAGCTGCGTAAGAGCGGAATACTGAGTCTCGGCATCGGTCCAGTTCTGGGAACTGTACGCCTTATCGGCAGCGACCGCCGCCGCGTCGTTTGGCGTGGGGGACTGGGGCGATGCGGCCAGGGGCATCAACACGGTTATCAGTACGACGTTGCGAAGGAAAGACATCAGTAGTCCTCAGGTGCGACTTGAATTGCGGACAAATCGTAGCAGTGATGATCTGTCACCGCGGCACAAATCATTTGCAGATTGTGATCGATTGAGGGTTTGGTGTGACGATCAGTGTTCGCGCGGGCAGACGGAACGAATCAAGGCTGGCTTGGATTGCCGGGAGTTTCAAGATGAACGCTCTTCAGAAAGTCCCATGCCTTGGCATTCACCTGGTCGGAGATGGCGTAGTAGTTGTGGTCGTGGTTGGGGATCAGGTTTACCTTGATGTCATATCCGTTCGCGGCATACAGTTTCCGGGTCGTCTCAACGGCATCTACCGGAAAGAACGGATCGCGATCGCCAACCCAGATGGCGATGGGCATTTTGCGATCCGCCTGGTCGAAGAGCCCTTCAGGGTTGGACTGCAGCGCGCCCGCATGAACGGGGGTGGCGGCGAATAGATTCGAATCCATGATGGCGAGAAAAAGCGCGTATGCCGCGCCGGCAGAGTGTCCGAAGAGATAGATGCGGCTGTCATTGATGGGATGGATTGCCTTGACTTGTTCGACAACGGCCTTGAAGAATTCCGGCGGATCAACCGACGATCCCCATCCGGCCGAATCGAAAGCGTCGGGCGCAGCGACGATGAAGCCCTCGCGTCCGGAGAGATCCTTCCATGCCTGGGCCATGATTTCGCCGTTGCGGCCGGAGCCGTGGAGGATGACAACGACGGGCATAGGGCTGGGCTTGTCGGGGACGACGACGTACATGACTCTAGGGTGTCCGGAGAAATCAAAAGAGAGCTTTGAGATTTTTTCTTTGGCGGCGACGGGAACCGTCAGCCGCAGCGCGCACAGCAACATCACGAAACAGCGCAGCATTTTCATCGGTTGCCTTATCAATCGCGTAAAGGAGACCAGTATATGCCTGCGGTTTCGGGATCGCCTCGCCTCAGCCGAAGTCCTGATGTTCTTCCCAGATCTCCGGCCAACTCTTGCGGGAGGGTCCGCAAACGAAAATGTCCGGGTGATCCCGGCTTTCTTCGTTGCGAATGCCAAAAGAGTTGCCATTGTGGCCGGCCCAACGGCAGCCAGTAAAGATGGAGTTTGCCTGTCTCTCGCTGAGGCCAAGGACGATGATCGTGGTGGGTGGATCCGTCGGGTAGCCACGCAGCCACTCAGAGTTGGTCGTGCCGATCGGCGCCGGCAAGCCATAGGCCGGGCCGAGGATTTCAATGGCGCCGTATTCGCCGTAGTTTGCAGTTGTGATCCCAAGGTGCTCACGTTCTTCGGGCGGCAGCGAGTCCCGAATTGACGCAACAGTATGCACCAGTTCATCCCAGCCAAATTCTTCGCGCAGGTCGCCGTTGTTCTTGAGAGCGAAGTCACGCAACGGACCCGAGGAGGCAATAGGTATCAGCCTGGCTACAGCGATAGCACCAAACGCAAACAAGCCGATGAAATAGACAGCGGCGATTGTGCGGCGGGCCCACGACGGCCTGTCCGCAAGCCAGTGCTCAATGACAGCAGCGCCCATGGCAAGCAGCACCGGATAGGCTTCCGCAACGTAATAGAAGCGCCCCTGGTTGATCCAGAAAAACAGAACCGGGACGAGGTACATCGACGCAAGAACGCGATAGCGGCTGTCGCGCAGGAAGGCGATCAGACCAATGATCCATATAGGCGTCGAAAACGGATTTACGTCGAGCAGGAATTGGTATTTCCAGTAACCCTCAGCCCGGCCTTCGCCCACGTCGCGTGCGTGGATGTGCTGAAGGAAATGATAGGAAATGAAATTGTGGCGGATAAGCCAGACGATGTTGGGCAGGAAAAGAGCCAGCGCAACGGCCACGCCGCCCCAGAACCAAGGGCTGATGAAATAGCGGCGGGAGCGCGTGAAGACGAGTCCGATGAGAAGGCCAGCCACGAAAAAGATCACGGAGTACTTCGTGAGCAAACCCATTCCGATGGCGGCTCCAATGGCGAGCCACCAGCGCGGATTATCGGTCTTTAGCAGCCGGATCGTGAACCAGCAGACAAGCACCCACCATAAGAACGAGAATGAAGTGTACTGGAATTCGGTGGATTCAAACAGCGGCAACCCGGACAGTCCGACTGAAAAAGCTGTGACGACCTGGGCCAGCCGATTGCCGCCGAGGTCGCGGGCCATGAGTCCGCTGACAAGGATGACGACAGCCTGGCCGATGACCGAAAAGAGACGCAGGCCTACGAGCGAGAGACCAAACAGACTCAAGCCGATGCGTTCGATGAACGGAGTGAAAGGCGGGTAGGCGACGAAACCCCAGTCGAGGTGTCGCGCATCGGAGAGGAATTGCAGCTCATCGCGATGAAAGCCGTAGCGGCCGTTGGTGAGGATGTGGCCAAGGGCAAATGCAATGGCAATGCAAAACAGAGGAAGCAACTCGGCGCGTGCGGAAGTGGCCGGCGCTTGTTGCGTGTGGTCGACGGGTGCACGGGACACACTGGATCCTGCCACATTCGCCTCCTGAATTCAACTTACGTTCCCGTTTTGGCTCCGGTTCCAGAACTTTCGCGTACGGGCTGGGCGACGAGCACCGATTGCATGCCTGCCGCGGTGGCGGCTTGAATGCCGAGTTCGGTGTCCTCGAAGACGAGGCAGTGCTCGGAGGCGACACCGAGTTTCGATGCGGCCAGCAGAAATCCGTCGGGTGCGGGCTTGCCATGTTTGTAGTCTTCGGCGCAGACGAGCACGTCGAACTTGTCGAGCAGGCCCAGGGCGGTGAGCGAGCCAACAACTGAAGCTCTGCGACTTCCGGAGACGACGGCGAAGGGAATGCGGCCGTGTTGTGCCTCGATGTGCTCGATGACTTCGGGGATGCCTTTCAGCTCATGGAGCTGAGCGTGGTAGTAGCTTTCCTTGCGTGCGGCAAGCGTGTCGACGGGCATGTTCAGGCCCTGCATCTCATTCAAGTCGGCAATGATTTTGCGTACTGGCTTGCCTCCCCACGCGTAAAAGAGGTCTTCTTCGTAAGTGGCGCCGTACTCGGCGAGGGCTTTCGTCCAGGCCTTGTAGTGCAGCGGCATGGAGTCGGCGATGGTGCCATCGCAGTCGAGGAGATAGGCACGAAAGTCACCAGCGGGCAGTTTGAGATTCATCGAAGAGGAGAGCTCCTGGTCAGCTATTTGTTTGATGCCTTGCATTGATCGGTACGAATTCGAGCAGATTATCGCGACGTTGCATCGGTGTGTTCGGTGGGCGCGGCGCGGCCACCTTCGCCGGGTTTGGTGGGTTCCATATTGAGGGCGTTGTTGAAGCGATTGAAATAGTTGAAGAGACCGATGGCGCAAAGCAACTCGACGATCTCGCCTTCGGAGTAGAAGTTGCGCAACGCGGTAAACTGCTCGTCGGTGACGGCGTGGGAATCGCGGGTGACGGTTTCAGCCAGGCGCAGGGCTGCTTTTTCGGCAGGAGTGAAGTCGCCGCGCCGGGACCAGTCGGCAAGGTGGGCAAGCTGGTCGTCGGACCAGCCGAGCGATTTGGCGAGAATGGTATGGCTGGCGAGGCAGTAGGGTGTCTCATTCACCTGGCTGGTGCGCACGATGATAAGTTCCTTGAGCTTCGGTGAGACGGTCCCGGTGTTCAGTACCGCGCCGAAATGCGCCTGCATGGTGGCGAAGATTTCAGGACGGTGAGCCATCACGCGGAACATGTTGGGCACGTTGCCGCGTTGCGCGAAAACCTTGTCGAACAGGGCTGCCAGATCGGGCGTGACTTCGCTGCGATCGAGGCGGGATATGCGGGACATAGGGCCTCCTGACTGGCCGCATGTATGGTAACGGACGGCTGTATTTATGGTAGCGGATGGCCGCGTCGAGGGTAGGCCGGAAGGGCCTTTTGGCGGGGTTCGACATTTTGACGCGACCCGCTGAGTCTGTTAACTTTATAGAGGACAATTCACCGCCAGTCACTCCTCAGTAGCTCAATGGCAGAGCATTCGGCTGTTAACCGAAGGGTTGTAGGTTCGAGTCCTACCTGAGGAGCCAATTAAATCAAAAACTTAGAGCAGTTGAAAGAAGCAGAAGGACACGAAATTGGCCCGATTGTAGTCAATTTTGTCGTCACTCACTTTCAAAACGGGTGCTAACCCATAGCATCCGAGCTCCGTTGTGGCCCCCTGATAGACCGACTCCGGACCTCCAGCCCGAATGTCCTGAACCACGCCCTCGCGCGGTGCCGGGGCTCCTGAAATTTGATCGAGTTTTGCATTCGCCTGAACCTTCAGTCGCGCGCCTACACCGGCGCGCTCACCGACAGGACAGGAGTCCCGAATGGCAACGTATCTCAGGGGAAAGTTTTGGTGGTACCGGTTTCGCTTCGCCGGCGAACGAATCGACGAACCGACAAAATCGACATCGCGAACCGTCGCGAAAGAGGCTGAACGGCAACACCGAAGAACACTCGAAGCTGGCTACAACAACTTCAAAGAGGTTCGGCAGAACCGTGTCCGGGTTCTTGAGGAGATCATTGACGAATACCTCACGGGCTACCGGCTCCGATACCGGTCGGCGAGTTTTGCCGAATACGCTCTCGGACACGTCAGCCGTCTTCTCGGCACAAAGATCGTCGCGGACATCACCGACATTTCAGTTCTCCGCTACCAGGAGGACAGGCTCCGCGAGAAAGCAGCGCCGAAATCGATCAACGAAGAGGTTCGGTTTCTTCTGAAGATGCTGGGAGACCCGGGCGAAGTGATCCGCGCTCATCTCAAGAAGACCAAGCAGCTCAAGCTTACCGTTCACAAAAGCATCGGCAAAGCCTTCGACAGCGAAGAAACGGAGGGTCTCGCAACCAAAGCAAAGAGCTCACGCAGCCCCCATATGTACCCGGCCTTCATGCTCGCCCGCAACGGAGGTCTGCGAGATACCGAGATCAAGACCCTTACCTGGGGCCAGATCAACTTCGTCGCGAAAACGGTCCAGGTAGGCAGAGCAAAGAGCGAAGCCGGAGAGGGCCGAATCGTTCCCCTAAACTCCGAGGTCTACCAGGCACTCATCGACCATCGCGCTTGGTATCGCAAGCGGTTCGGCGATATCAGCGAAGAGTGGTACGTCTTTCCCTGGGGTAGGCCCAGGCCCACGGATCCGACGCGGCACATTACCTCGTTCAAGACGGCCTGGAAGACGACCCGCACCAACGCAAAAGTGAAAGGCCGGTGGCACGATAACCGGCACACACTCATTACGGAACTTGCCGAAAGTGGCGCCGGCGACGAAACCATCATGGAGATCGCCGGGCACGTCGACCGCCAGATGCTTCGTCATTACAGCCATATCCGGATGAAGGCGAAGCGCGAAGCGGTGGAGTCAGTCATCGCCTCTCGAAAGGGAAACTCGCAATTGGGTTCTGCCTCGAAAGCAGGCCCCTCCGCGTAGCAACCGGAGATGTACGGGTCGAATTGACCGAGATCGAATCTCGGGTTAGCTTCTCGGTCAGTTCGGCCGCAGGCTGCCAGCCACAAGGAGAACAGAATGGAATCATTTCTCAATGAAATCCAGGTTTCAGAAAAAATCCAAGTCAGTTTGGCCTGCTTAAGGCGGTGGCGACTTCGCGGAGAAGGACCACAGTACGTAAAAGTGGGGCCACTTGTCCGCTACCGTCCTGAAGCGATAGAGCAGTGGGTGGATGCCCTGCCGACTGGCGGGAACGGTCGAAAACCGAGGTCAGTCAGGGCACCACGCGATCGACTCGCCCAAACGGCTTAGCCGTTTGCTCGGCTGGAATCGTGAACCGAACGCAGCACGGTGAATCCATATATACAAATGGAAATTTGACTGAGTTTTGATGCCGCCTCATGCTGTCTCCGCATTGGAAGGCCTGCGCGTCTTGTCGGAGAACTAGAATGCCAGGCCAATGCGGAACGTGACTCACTTTACCGCTGAGGCGCGAGGAAAAGCGATGTTTGATTCAATCAACGATCTCGCGGCCAAACTCGCAGCCACCGGCTACTTCATCGACCCGGTAATGACTCAGGTGGTCTTTCTGGCCGCCAAGCTGCAAAAACCGCTGCTGCTTGAAGGGCCTGCAGGGTCAGGTAAAACGCAATTAGCCGTTTCTGTTGCCGCAGCAGCGCGCACGCACATCGAGCGGCTGCAGTGCTATCGCGGTGTGACCGAGGACAAGGCGATTGGCCGCTTCGACGAGAGCCTGCAACGCCTGTACATGGAGTTCTCAAAGGGCCAACACGAGGACTGGCAGAGCGTTCAGACGAACCTGAAGGGGCGGGAATTCTTCCGTCCCGGTCCGCTGATGCGCGCGCTCGAATATGACAGGCCCTGTGTGTTGCTAATCGACGAATTGGATAAAGTCGACGATGGGTTCGAAGCGCAGGCGTTCAAACGGGCATGCAGCTGTTTTGGGCTGGGCCGTTATCTCTACAACTTCACTGAGACGTGGGTTCCACTCAACGAATATCGCCAGCCGGTCGAGTTCCCTAAGGTCCCGCATTGGGCGCTGCCCAAAGGGAACAACACGGGCAAGACTCACCCCGCGGCTGGGTCGCGGCCTCCATCGGTGCATCGAGGTCCGATTGACCAGAAGACAACGGTGAGGATTGAGGGATGTCGACGGATCTTGGGAGATCCAATCTATGGGGAGATCCTCTGGCGCGTCGCGCAAGCACGTCAAGCAAGCGCCATTCCGAACGGACAGTTGCAAGCCAATGTTGCCGAGGCGATGGAACGAGCCTCCCGGGGAGTTAGCAAGGCACAGTCCCTCGCCGAGCAGATTGGCGAGACATGCTTCATTGCGATCCTCGACAAGTTGCGAATCGAGTCCATGACTGCGATTCCCAGGCTCGAAAGCCTCAAGACTCTGGTGGCTGAGCTTGAACAGGAGGCGGCCCGAACTGCTGCCTGACGGCAGACACGTTCCACCTTGGACCTCGGAGGGCATATGCGCAATGTATTGATGATTCGCCGCGAGCCGGGCTTGGTTTCCATTCCCGTGGAGAACGCCGTCTATTGCGAGAACTGTGAAACAGTCTCGACTTCGGCCAAGCAGCGCTGCGGACTCTGCGGATCGGAGCAGATCGCTCGATTGGTTCCCTCGATCCCAGAGCCATGGGACCCGGGCCCTGCTCCAGCCGCGGTTCTGGCCGCATAACAACTCGGCGTGATCGTGGCGACAGATGCGTTTCCGGTAAAACCGGCGTCACCATGCCAATTGCGTATCGTCTTCAAACACCAGCCCGGTACCCACTTTCCTCTTCGCCATCCAGGCGACCGTCGTATTTAAGCGCCTGCTCAACAAACAGCGCCCCTAAATCGAGTAGACCGAATGGCGTGCTGGAAATATCAGCCGTCACTACCTGAGATGTCGTCCGGCCTATGAGCCCTTGCGCTTCGAGCCGCGGAAGGGCACTGAGTACATCGACGAAGCGAATGAATCGGTTCCGGGCGGTGAACGAGGTCTCTTTCCATTGCGCAAACACTGCTTGCGCCCATTCGTCCTGCAACTGCCGGTCCTGTGAATCGCCCCCTAGGCCATTTAGTTCGCGGTATTTCTCGATCACCGCCCTCTGGCTCTGATAGATTGCCCGAAGAACGAGAACATCGGTGTCGGTCAGTATCTCCGCGATCCGCAGCGGTCAGAAACTTCATTCCACTAGGCGAGGTGAATTCATGCGGAATGTCGCGCGGCTGAAAATGGGTTACTACCCACTACCGGAAGCCGAGGGAGTGAAACTTCGCTCCCTGCTCTCCTTCACTGTGCTTGCCTCAGTAATCGACCCCTGCGTAGGACAAGGAACCGCGCTCGAGCTTGTGACCAGCGACGCTCCGGTTCGACGTTATGGAGTCGAACTTGATGCCGAACGTGCACACATTGCAGGTACCAAAGGCATCGAGACCATTCAGGGCAACACCTTTGACACTATTGTCCGGCCGGAATCATTCTCGCTTCTGTACCTGAATCCGCCATATGACTCCGAGATCGGCACCATTGCGAATCGGCGCATGGAGGCCGTGTTTCTGGAACACACTTACCATTGGTTGCGAATGGAAGGCGTTCTGATTCTGGTGATCCCATTTGAGCGGTTGCACGATTGCACCGGCATCCTGAGTTCTCATTTCACTAACCTGAAAGTCTTTCGCATGACCGATCCTGATTCGGTCCAGTACAGGCAGATTGCCGTCTTCGGCGTACGCCACGAGGTCAGAGGCTCCGCCGTTGAGAATAATAAGCGGCAGCTCCACGGCATCGGCCTCTATGGGAGCTTCCTGGAGTTGGAGGAGTTGCAGCCAGGCGCATGCGCTCCCTACTCCGTTCCTCCGTCTGGGGAAGCGATGCTGAACTATCGCGGCCTCCCCTACGACATTTTGGAGGACCTTCTTACGATGTCAGGAGCATGGAGACAGGCGGCGCCGTTGTTGATGCCGTACGATGACGTTGCCACCGATCGCCCCATCACACCGTTGCATGGGGGGCACGTTGGCCTCTTGTGCACCGCAGGACTCCTCAATGGCGTCTTCGGCGAGGGAGAAAACCGGCACATCGCTCGCTGGCGGTCGGTCAAGCATGTGACAACCTTCGTTGAAGAAGATAGAGACGGCGAGATCATTCATCATCGGGAACGCTGGACCAACGAACTCCGTCTGGTCTACGTCGATGGGAGAGTGCTCAAGCTCACTGAGACCGCGGCTAAGAAGGAGGGTGAAGGCAATGGAGAATGCACACCTTCGACTCGGGCTGCTTGAGTACGTACGCATTACGGAAAAAGCCTCGACCCGCATTCGCCTGCGGGTCGACCGTTATATAGGCGAAGATCGGCAGGCGCATCTTCTCAGTGTTTTCGGCAACGATTCGGATGTGGGAGCGATCACGGCGGCCGTCCACGAAAAAGCCACATTCAACCTGGCCTTTCCCGACGGTACGACAAAGGATGTTTCTCTGGGCGAACATGCCTCCTGTTACAAGGGGACTGTGACTCTTCCAGACCGAAAACATCCCGTGCGTCATCTGCTCGCAGTTTCGCAGGAACTTCATACCAATGGGAGCGCCGGGCGGACCATCCTGTTACGCTATCGGCGCGAGGAAGCGTGGGCGGCGCTGGTGAGTTTTCTGGGATTGCCCGCCGATCCGGCATGGGCAGATCACATCCTTCAAATCGTCGAGGAAAGGCGCAAGATCGAAGAACTCGATGGCATCGGCTGCCAGCCTGTTTTGATTTCTGCAACGACTGAGGAAATGCTTGAGTGGATTGGTGATGGTCTGCGCTCGCAGGCGCTGAATTTTCCGAGTTCAAACAATCCCATCCGCTGGTCGCGCCATCCGGTTCGGCTACTGCTACAGCGATCGTTTCCGCATGGACATCCATGCCCAAAAATCGTAACTTCTCTCTCATGACCGGTTCCCTCCGCTTGTGGCTCTGGACTGGCGTTCTTAACAAACTCAGCCTAACCCACAACTAGCGCATCGAGCCGGTCACACCATAATGACTACCCCAAAATGGGGCGTATGTCCGAGTGGCCCACCTCTATGTAAGTCCAAGTCAAGAGAAAAGCACAGAATTCCTGGGCGCGCACCGGAGGGCGCGCAATTTGTCTGATCAGGATCTGCCTCAGCGCAACGGTGCCTCTCGGCCGATGATTCCTGCATCAAGCAGAACCACACATC
>NZ_DATHHT010000021.1:0-10373 GCF_035317045.1 Occallatibacter sp. | reverse complement strand
GCAACTACAAGCCCGAAGAGGTCGTCCTCACCGAGATAGACCCTCTCCATCAGAAGACGTTCTCTGACTTTCACCTGACATCGCAGCATCTGGGCATTCCGCTGGTCGACATCACCTCGATCGAGCCGATCGGCAACAAGTTGCACTACCGCGATGCGGTCGGCCGTCTAAGGCCGATTCACCGTATCTACAATCGCGCCATTGCCGACGAGCTGATTGCCCGCCAGATCCGCCTCCCCTTCGAGCTTGCGGCTCCATGGGAAGTGGAGTGGGCCGGCCACCCCAACTGGTATTTCCTGATCAGCAAGTTTTCGATCCCCTGGCTTGCCCGCTCCGGGCAATTTCCCGTTGTGCCGCCAGCGGTTTTTCTCAACGACTTTCTCGCCGGCCCGGGAAGGGATTTCCTTGCCGCCTCCGGCGTACCGCTGCCGGACGGCAATTTGGCATCGCGCGTTTACAACGAATTGCTGCTCAAGCCGCTGTTCTCCTTCGCCGGGAAGGGAATTGAATTCGAGCCCTCGCAGATCAGGCTCGAAGCCATAGCGCAAGAAGAGCGCGACTCATATCTCCTCCAGCAGCGCATGCGCTTCGAACCCACCATTGAAACCCCATTCGGAACGACTCAGGCTGAAATCCGTATCCTATATATGTGGCCCGATGGCGGCGAACTCACTCCGGCCTTGTCCCTTGTCCGCTTGGGACGGGGAAAGATGATGGGCGTCGATCACAATAAGAATCAGCGTTGGGTTGGTGGTTCAGCGGCTTTTTATATCTGAGCGAAGTGGGGTGTTTTCTGGTACCCTCTGCAGGCATACTGTTGCCCTGTTCCCCTGGTGGAGTTACCTAGCCGATTACTACTTTTAAACTTTCGTGCTCTAGGTTCTACAGCAGAAGTTGTATACATTCAACAGTGAACGTATCCGCCGGAAAAGGAAATCGCATGATGGAGATCTCCAAAACGAACCCATCCGAGGAAATGAGCAAGACTGGACGCGGCAATTTTCTAAAAGAAGTACGGTGCGCCGTCCGATTCCCGCTCTCCTTGCCGGTGGAGATGGCTGACGACAAACAGCATGACCAACCTGCGGTCACGCGCAACGTTTCCGCCAACGGTGTCCTGCTTGAACTTAACGCGCCTATTAGCGTCGGCGAGGAACTCGATTTCCATCTCCGGATGCCCGGAAGTGTGCTCGGGACTCCCCAAGATGTGTTAGTTCACTGTCGTGGACGTGTGGTACGCTGCTCCATAAGCCAAAGTCACTATCAGGCTGCTGCGACGATCGATGAGTATCATTTCGTGGAGCAGTAAGCGTCCTGAATTGACGGCGGTAGCAGCCACCTATGGAACTTCTCGACGAAACACCTGATGGCGAGATTCTCGACTCACCCGTGAAGCCGGGTACGATCCGCATTATCCTTGCGGACTCTCAGGCCATCTACCGGGTCGGAATTCGCAAAATCTTCGCGCTCGAAGACGATATTCGAGTCGTGGCGCAAGCCGACTCCCTCGAAAACCTCCGCCTGGCACTCGAACGCCAACCGGCTGACGTGGTCCTGATTGAAGGTGGTCTCCTTACCGGGGCCCCCACCGCCATTCCCGACGTCCTCCGCATTGCGCCCGATGTCAAGCTCATCGTGCAAGCCATTACCAACGACGAAAGCCAGACGGTGGATCTCTATCGTCGCGGCGTTCGCGGCATCATCTCCCGTTCCATCTCGCCCGACCTGCTGGTTCGCTGCGTGCGCCGCATCGCCACCGGCGAAACCTGGATCGACAACCAGGCCGTGAACTGGGTCATCGATGCATATCGCGCCCAGGCCGCTGCGTTGGTTAGCCCCCGCACTCAACCGCGTCTTTCTCCCAAGGAGACGGCGATCATTACCTGCATCACGCAAGGCAAGCGCAATAAGGAAATCGCCTTCCAACTCGGAACCACCGAGCAGGTCATCAAGAACTATCTGCGCAAGATCTACGACAAGCTGGGCGTCTCTGACCGGCTCGAGCTCGCTCTCTACTGTCTGCACAACAAGATCATCAAGTCCGATGCCGACGAAGTCGTGGTTGCACAGAAGATCGTTGCCCGCTGATACCACTCAATTCAGTTTCAAAATTCCAAGCGGCGCTGCTCAATGCAGCGCCTTTCGTATTTGCAAATAGAAATAGGCGCTGTCATTCTGAGTGGTGGTGAGCGAAGAATCTACTGTTCGTCCTCCACGCCACACTAGCGGCTTTCCTTTGCCGCTGCCGCCCCATCGCACGACACACCTTCGCAACTAGCCGGCGACTGCCCATCACCGCAGTTCTTGCGCGCCAGTTCCAGAAGCCTTATCAACTCACTCAGATCCCTTCGATCCAGGTGCCCCAGCAGGTCGCGCGGAATCTGCTCAATCACCGAGTCCATCTTGCCCAGCAATTCGAGACCCGCCCCGGAGATATGCGTCCAAACCACGCGCCGGTCCTGTTTATCGCGCTGCTGCCTGATCAGCTTCATCGCCTTCAGGCGCGCCAGCAGTCGCGTGATGTCGGGCTCGGCGGTGATCATTCGATCGCCGATCGCCGAGCATGTCAAACCCTGGGAGCCGGCTCCGCGCAGAATTCGCAGCACGTTGTACTGGGTCGACGTGACACCCCAGTCGCGCGTCCTGCGCTGAAACACCCGCTGCAAGCAGTCCGAAGTTCGCAGCACATTCAGCAGTGCCTCTTCTTCGTCGCTTGAAAACGGGCGTTCCTGCGCGATTTCGCTCTTCAATCCAGCCATTTCTGTTCCTGTAAACCTGCTCCCAGTGTCACTCTCAACAAAAACTAGCGATGTTATTCTGAGCGCACGGGGCCCCGAACGTTTGTCAGTTCGGGGGTGGTAAGCGAAGAATCTGCTTTCCGCACTTCCAGGTCTTACCAGCTTCGGAGACACCCACTACTGCTTTGCGACATCCAGCTCGATGTTCAATTGAACATCATCTCCCAGCACCGCTGCCGGATACTTCGTTCCAATTCCGAACGCGGTCCTGCTGATTGTCGTTGTCGCCGAAAATCCGGCATGCATCTTGCCACCCATTCCTGCAGCAGGCCCCGTCGGACCCTCCACCTGCAGAACCACCGGCTTCGTAACACCGTGCAGCGTCAGGTTGCCGTTGACCGTCAGGCCATTCGCCGTCTTCGCGACGCTCGTGCTCGTGAAAGTCGCAGTCGGAAACTGTGCCACGTCAAACAAGCCGGCGCTCTTCAGATCGGTGTCCCGTGGCGCCACTCCCGTATCTATCGTCGTTACGTCGATCGTCATGGTCACTGTGGACTTGGTGACGTCCGCAGCGTCCCACACAATCTGGCCGCCAAGGTTGCCGAACCGCCCGTGCACCTTCGACAGGCTCATGTGCAGAATGCTGAAGTCGACCTCACTGTGCGCCTTGTCCGGAACCCACGTGGATGTTTGAGCCACAGCCATGGGAACAGCCGTCGCCAGAATGCCGAGTATCATTGCCAAACGTTTCATGTCGTTTCTTGTCCTTTCGTTTTTCATGCTCGATGGATGGAAGCTTCTGGAGAGTCGGGAAGACGGCCGGTAGATCGATCTCGGCCACATACTTTCTGACTGTGCTGGATTCACGCCACCTTGCTGCCATGGCGCAGTTGGAACCGTGATTCTTAATGGACGCGCCAAGTCGAATATTCGTTGCAACAAATATTTTTTGAATTCTACAAAGTCCAGAGAGGCCGAAATCAGTCGAGGCCGCCAACCCGGCGCGAGGGATGTTGCCGCGGGCATTTCCGCTCCTGTTTCGTTGTCAAGTCTTTCCACCCTCGGTCGCCGCCTAACTTGCTCATAACAAACGCCAAAATGTCTGCCCAATTTTGCAGGTTATTTCGCCGGTTAGCCTACGCTGTATCTATGCAGCCAGCCTCGACCACCCGACACGGCGCTCACCACAGATTCACATTCTGCCGAATGTGCCTAAATGAGGTCCATAACGCGCCAAAACGTGCCAAAAAGAGCCAAAAAACCACGATTGAAAATGACCTAAACATCATCCACACAGAGAGTTAGCTCTGTACTCCTGGCGAAAATCAAGGGTACTTCGTAGCTATTAACTTGAGAGTATACAAACAACCTGCAAAAAGTCTGCAAGTCCATTGCTGAGAAGACTCTGCGATCTAAGTCAAATCGGTAGAACATTTTACAGCCATTCATCGTTGGTAAATCGCTGGAAAGGGGAGACTTTCCTTCCGGAGATGGGGGGGGGAGGGGGGAGGGGTAGAGGTTCCCACAGCCAGCCCGACTATCGCCCAGATTCTAGCTCCGCCAGGATCTGCGGGCCAAGCTGGCTTACGCTGCCGGCGCCAAGCGTCAGGACCATGTCGCCCGTGCGAGCCGTACCCGCGACTGCGGCAACCGCAGCATTGAAGTCGGGCGCGTATTGCGCGTGGGGAGAAGTGATCTTCGAAGTCAGCAGTTCCGCCGTGATTCCGGGGAGCGGTTCTTCACTGGCAGCATAGATGGGAAGAACGAACACGGAGTCGGCATCCGTGAAAGCGGCACCGAATTCGTCGAGCAAGTCACGCGTGCGCGTGTACCGGTGCGGTTGAAAGACGACGTGAACGCGGCCCTTTGAGAACTCGCGGGCGGCGGCCAAAGTAGCGCGGATTTCGGTAGGGTGGTGGCCGTAGTCGTCGATCACGGTAACGCCCCGTGCCTGCCCACGAATCTGAAAACGGCGATCGACCCCATGGAAACTGAAGATCCCGGCAGCAATCTTTTCCGTAGCGATGCCGAGTTGATGAGCGATCGCCACTGCGGCCGTAGCATTGAGCGCGTTGTGCCGCCCCGGCACGTGCAACTGGAACGGGCCGACGACGCCTGCGGGTGTGGCTACCTCGAAGTGCGAAAAACACTCGGGCCACGCGGGAAGTAATTCGAGCCGATAGTCGGCCTCTGGCGACGTGCCATACGTGAAGACGCGCCGATGCACGCGCGGCAGGATCGCAGCAAGCGCCGGGTTGTCGATACACGCGGTGACAGCGCCGTAGAAAGGAACCTTGTCCATGAAAGCGAGGAAGGCATGCTCCACGTCATCCATGTCGCGGTAGCAGTCCATGTGCTCGCGATCGAGATTGGTGACAACGGCGAGGATGGGCGGAAGTTTGAGAAAGGATCGATCGCTTTCGTCGGCCTCGGCAACGAGATATTGCGTGGTACCGAGTTTCGCGTTGGAGCCAAGCGCGTCGACGCGGCCGCCAACAACAACTGTAGGATCGAGATCGCCTGCAGCGAGCACCGATGCCACCATCGATGTCGTGGTCGTCTTGCCATGCATGCCGGCGATGGCGATGCCGTATTTCAGGCGCATCAGCTCGGCCAGCATCTCGGCGCGCTGAATCACAGGAATCTTCAGGGAGCGCGCGGCGACGACTTCAGGATTACTGGGCGATACCGCAGAACTGGTAACCACCACCGTAGCGCCGGTGACGTTTTGCCCGTTGTGCCCCTCATAGATGGTTGCGCCGAGTTGAGCAAGGCGATCCGTAACAGCACCGCGCCGCAGATCGGAGCCGGAGACCCGAAAGCCCATGTTGAGCAGGATCTCGGCAATACCGCTCATGCCGATGCCGCCGATTCCGATGAAGTGCGCGTGCTGTGCGGTGACAAACATTGCGGGCGAAGTTTCAGGTTACCAGCACAGGGGCATCATCGGCAGCGTCCGCAAGTTATCTGCCGACGGAGCAGGAGTCCAGAGCCGGGCAGAGCAAACTCACGCAGGTGCCCGCTCAAACGTTTGATAAGACGCTTCGCGTGCTATCATTCCGCCGACCGACGATTGTCTTGGCCAAGGAGTTCACAATGATCCACCATTCGCGCAGGGATTTTTTAAAGGCTGCCTCCGCCACCGCCGCGGCGCTTGCTGTTACGCGGAGAACTCCCGCATGGGCCGCCGAGCCGGGCAAGGTTAACGTATGGGGAACCTTCCGCGACCGCCGCCACACCGCGATCGAGCCGCTTGAATGGAAACCGGCAAAGCAGCTTGCCGCGAATGCGATTCAGTTGGATACAGGCGCGGCCAAACAGGAGATCCTCGGCTTCGGCGCAGCCATCACCGAGTCCTCCGCCTACGTGCTCAGCCGCCTTTCGGATGCCGAGCGCGCGCCCGTCATGCGCGATCTGTTCGCGCCCGATGCCATGGCGCTGAACGTCAACCGCACGTGCATCGGCTCCAGCGATTACGCAACCAAGATGTACAGCTACGACGAGAGCAACGAGCCCGATCCTGAACTGAAGAAGTTCTCCATCGATCACGACAAGGAGTTCTACCTTCCGATCCTGCGTGAGGCACGCAAACAGAATCCCGATATGTTTTTGTTCTCATCGCCATGGAGCCCTCCCGGATGGATGAAGCCAAACAACTCCATGATTGGCGGAGCCATGCGCAAGCTCAGTTTCGGCCCCTACGCGAACTATTTCATCAAGTTTCTCGAAGCCTATAAAGCCGAGGGCGTCGACATCGCAGCCGTAACCATCCAGAACGAGACTGACGCCGAGCAGGAAGGCCACATGTCCGCCTGTCTCTGGGCGCAGGAGCAGGAGATGGAATTCGCGGCACGCTTCCTCGCGCCTTCACTGCGCAAAGCAGGATTCGGCACGAAGATATGGCTCCTCGATCACAATTACAGCCTGTGGGGACGTGCGATCGACGAACTCAGCGATCCCTCAGTCTACGATGCGGTCGACGGTATCGCCTGGCACGGCTACGTGGGCGAACCAACCGCGATGACGCGCGTGCACGACGCATTCCCCGCGAAACATGCGTATTGGACCGAAGGTGGCCCTGACATCAACCAGCCCGACTACCAGACGGACTTCACAAAGTGGGCCGATCAGTTCAACAGCATCCTTAACAACTGGGCCCGTTGCATTACAGCGTGGAACATTGCGCTCGACGAAAAAGGCAAGCCGGATATCGGTCCCTTCTCCTGTGGCGGCGTCATCACCATCGACAATGCCTCGCACAAGATCACTCGCAGCGGCCAGTACTGGGCTTTCGCTCACTACTCGCAGCACATCAAGCGCGGCGCAAAGGTTTTCGCAACGAATGCACTCGGTGATACCGGAGTTGGATCAGAGCTATCGCACGCGGGCTTCCGCAATCCTGATGGCAATTATGTCGTTGTGCTGGCCAACAAGGGAGCGGAGAAGCGGGTGCAATTGCTGATGGGCGCAAAAGCACTCGATGTCGGCCTTCCCGCGGATTCAGTGCACACGCTGGAATGGTCCTAGGAATTCCGGCGACTGATTACCTTGAAGAACCGAAAGTGGGTGCCCCATTCATGACGCAGTTTCATCGCGTCATGGGTGGGATAGCACGGACCTTGGCACCACCCCGTGCGCGCTCCAACCAACGAGCGCGTTTCAGTAAATCTCATTCGCCGTTTGCGAAGACCGAATCTTTCCGTTCTCGACCGAAAGTTTATACGTGATCCCATCACCCGCCCACGACCTGATGTAGAAGTCCGATCCGGGCAAAACCTTCTGCACGGTGAAAGGACCGAAAGTAGGTAGTTTGTGCGTCTGCATCGCGCCCGATCCGCGGTCGGCGTCAATAAAGTAAGCAGCGCCATATCCAACGACATGCGCTTTTCCATCTGGCTCCAGCAGAATCGCGGCTCGTTCCTGGACGCCGATTCCACGAATCTTGGGCGCATCGGGCTCTACGAGCTTCCCATCCGGCTCGTTGAGTCGAGCCAGAAACACCAGCAGCCGGCCCATACGGTCGCGGCGTGCGAAGTGCGTGTCGGTGATGACGTTCTTAAGAATCGGGATGTTCAGAAATCCGCTCGTCAGGGTGATGCGCGCGCTGTACGGGTCTGCTAGTGCTGTCTTCCCGTCGAGGTTAGGATCATCCGGCTTGTCACCTTGCGCGGTGTAGATGAATTCACCCATCACAGCGAGCCCCGCGCTGGTGCCCCCGATTGGCACTCCCCGCCGGATCGCATCGTTCAACGCCGTCTGAACCGGCGTGTTCATCCAGAAGTTAATGTAATTCGCTTGGTCACCGCCGGCAATGAAGATGGCGCTGGCACGTTTGATCGCATCCACGACAAAGGAATTCGCTGCTGCATCGCGATCGGGAATGATCAACGTGGCTACGGAATTCAGGCGGCAAAGGCCGCGCAGGTAGAAGTTGTATTCGTCGTCGCCGGTCGCGCGCAGCACCAGGAAATCTCCACCGCCGGCGCGGTCACAGAGGAACTTGAACGCCTCGTCGAGATCCGTGCCGCCTCCCATCAACGCGAACCCCGGCCGGGACTCAGCCTTGATGTCGGCCCGCTCACCGGCGCGAATATATCGATACGCAGGCGACTGCGGCTTCGCGAGTAGCCCGCTCGCCGCCAGCAAAATGCCCAGACCCATGATTCGCAAATGCTTCATCTAGGTAGCTTATTTTAAGCTGCGATGCCGCCCGTTACGCTACGGGTTCCCCCTCGGTTCCATGCGGGGAAAAGCCAGCCGCGCGCGGGCTATAGTTGACTTTGGCGATTCTCCCGATCAACTGGCGCTGGCGTGGCACAACGTGACAATAAAACCCGGTCCCTCGTCTGGGAAGAGGAAGCGCCCGCAGAGCCGCGCTTTCGCCGCGCACAGCCTGCCGTGCCCGTTAAAGGCCGCAGCCTCCCCGGCATGCCGATTTCCATGGACGATGGGGACGACGACGGTCCTCGCACCCGCAGCAAACCGCGCAAGTTTGGCGACGAACCCACTCGCCCCTGGTGGCGGCCGGCCACCACGTTCGGCCGAGTATTCTTCTTAACCGGGGTGGTCGCGGTTCTGACTGTCTCTGCTGTTTCCGCCTACGCCCTCCGCAACTTTCTTGAGCATGATGCGCGCTTCCGCATTGGAGGCACCAGCAATATCCAGGCCACCGGGCTATCCCAGGTAAGCCGTGCTGAGCTGCTGCCAATTTTCGGAGAGGACATCGGCCGCAATATATTCTTCGTGCCCCTCGCCGAACGCCGCAGGCAGCTCGAGCAGATTCCCTGGATCGAACACGCAACGGTCATGCGCATCTTGCCCGATCAGATCCGCATTTCGGTCATTGAGCGCAAGCCTGTTGCATTTCTTCGCCAGGGTTCGCAAGTCGGCCTCGTCGATGCCAACGGCGTGTTGCTTGTCGAGCCGCCGGCGATGATGGCGCAGCATCATTACTCGTTTCCGGTCGTCACGGGAATCGACAGCCGCGACGCCATCGCTTCCCGGCGTGCCCGCATGGAGGTGTATCAGCATCTCGTCAGCGAGTTGGACTCCAACGGGCAGCATCAGTCTGACCAGATCTCCGAAATCGACCTGTCCGATCCTGAAGATGCGCGCGTGCTGATGCCCGCACAGGGAACGGACATCCTGGCACATTTTGGCTCCGACCACTTTCTTGAGCGCTTCCAGCGCTATAAGGCTCACATCGCAGAGTGGCGCCAGCAGTATCCCAAGCTTGCCGAAGTCGACCTTCGCTACGAACAGCAAGTCGTGCTGCAGATGACAGGCGGCACACACGCGACGCCGGCAAAGTTGGATCCGAGCGAGGTTGCGGGCGGGTCAGTAGAGGCGCCCAAACCAGATCCCGGAAAATCGGATGTCAAGGCTGACAGGCTGAAGCCTCTCGTGCCGAAGCACGCCGGTGCAGCCAAAACCGCCAAGGCCCACGCACCGGCCAAACCGTCTGCACGGACAAACGCCCTCAAAGGTAAAGGCGCAAAGAAGAAACACCCCGATCCAAAGCACGCAGTGAAAAAGACAGCGAAGCCGACTGCAAAGCCGCGCCCGACCACGAATGCCACCGTCCAGTGAGAGACAGATGAACGAGAAGCAGGACAATCTGATCGTGGTGCTGGACGTGGGCAGTGCCTGGACTCGCGTACTGGCGGCTGACGTGAATGAAGGTGCTCTTCGATATCGCGGCCACGGACTGGTCGAATCCACCGGCATGCGCAAGGGGCTCATCTCCGAACTTGGACCGGCAGCAAAGGTCGTGAAGCAGGCGAACGAGCAAGCTGAGTGGACTGCACGGGCCAACATCGACCAATGCGTCGTGGGAGTCGGAGGTCCACATATTCGCGGGCTCAACACCAACGGCGGACTGGACCTGGGCAGCCGGATGCGCGAAATAACGCGCGAAGACGTGCGCGCCGCTGTGGAGCGTGCCCGCGCCGTCGAGCGCCCTCCGGATCGCGAGATCCTGCACCTGCTCCCCCGTCAGTTCATCCTCGACGATCAGCCCGGCATCTTCGATCCGGTTGGGATGGTCGGGGCGCGCCTCGAAGTCGATCTGCACATCGCCACGTGTTCTGGCAGCGCGTTGCAAAGCACGGTTACCTGCGCCAACCGTGCCGGACT
>NZ_DATHHT010000020.1:0-155056 GCF_035317045.1 Occallatibacter sp. | reverse complement strand
CTTCACGTAGTCGAAAGCGCGCTCGGCATCCGCGAAGTAAGTGATTGCCTGGAGAAGAGTTACAGGGCTTTTCATTTCTCGCACCTTCTATCCAAGAAAAGAATAACGCTTTTTGGCTTGTGTGTCAAGTTAGTTATTGCCTCTTTTTGGCGTTTATTTTGAGCGAGTTAGGCGTGATGGTGGGATCGAAGGGCTTGACGTTGAAAATTGGAACTGTTCCGGGAGTTTCGATTGGCCCCAGGGGGCGGAGGTTCTAAAGCTTACCGGAGCCACGAAAGACAAAAAGCAGGTTCTTCGCTCACCACCCCCAAACTGAAAAGCGTTTGGGGCTCCGTTCGCTCAGAATGACACCGCTCGTTGATGGGCGCGTTCCCTAGAATGACACCGAGAACTATGGGAAGAGTTCACTCCGCCATGTGCTGAAGCCGCTCAAAGACGGCATGCACAACGCGATCGCAGCGAGTTGCATGGAACAGAAGGGCGCCAGCGCTCGATGCTCCGGCGCGCTCCATCAGCTCAGACCGCAGCATCTCGTGCGCACGATGCAATCTAACCTTTACATTTGCGTCGGTCAGCGTTAAGACCTGTGCGGTTTCCGCGGTACTCATTTCCTCAAGGTCGCGCAGGACAAGAACGGAGCGGTACGCGACGGGGAGGGCAAGGATGGATTCCTCAAGCAGAGAAGTGAGTTCGCTGCGGGCGGCGTTGCTTTCGGGAGTGGGTGTATTCGCATATCGCGCAAGCATGGCTCCATTCTCCCCGTCGAAATCTTCCAGATCCATCGGATCCAGCTTGCCACGTGCTATGGAACGTTTAATTGCCTCATTGACGGCGATGCGTGTGAGCCAGGTGGAGAACAACGCGCGGCCTTCAAACTGGGCAAGATGCTCGAAAGCGCGAACATAGGACTCCTGCATCACCTCTTCACATTCCGAATCGTCCCGAATAATGCTGCGAATGGCGCGATAGATGCGCTGGTTGTGACGGCGCATGAGCACTTCGAAGAGGAGCGAGTCTCCCTGAAGAACGCGGGCAACGATTTCCTGGTCGGAGGCGATCTCGATCGGCGGTGTTCGGCTGGGTGAGTTTGCCATGGTCTCGCTCGGAATCATTCTACTTATTGGATCAGCCATGGTCATTTTGGTTACAACGACCAGTTTTGTAACCAATTTCGTTGTTACCGCTCCATTGAGCAGAAGGTGGCATGACGATGGCGAACAGATCGCGGCTGAATGTTGCGTGGTGGACGTTGCGCGTGGGGCTCGGGGCAGGGCCCTTCCTTGCCGGGCTGGACAAGTTCTTTAACCGGCTGACGAGCTGGGATATGTATCTAAACCCAGCGATTCCTCAGCTGCTGCACGTGGCGCCGACCACATTCATGCACATCGTAGGAGTGGTGGAGATGATCGCCGGAATCCTGGTCTTTACGAGGTTCACGCGGTACGCGGCGTACATCGTGATGGCGTGGCTGCTGGCGATCTCCGCAAGCCTGGTGACGCAGGGGCTATTCCTGGACATCGCGGTACGCGACGTTGAACTTGCTCTCGGGGCGTTTGTGCTGGCCAAGCTGACGGAGGTTCGCGAGGTAGAGGAAGCGTCAAGCGTCGGACAGGTAGGCGATCCAGCCGGGGCTTTTCGCCACCTTGCCTGAGTTTTGTTCACAATCCAACCAAAATTTGTAGGAGGAAAAGATGAAAAAAGCAATCGTATTGATGGGTGTTTTGCTGGCGCTGCCGTCGTTTGCGGCGGCCGAGGACTGGGCCAACGTATCGATGATCGATACGCAGTGTTCGACGAAGGCGAAGGCCAATCCTGATTCACATACGAAGTCGTGCGCCCTGGCCTGTGCCAAGAGCGGCTTTGGGATCATCGACAAGGATGGAAATTATCTGAAGTTCGATGCCAAGGGGAACCAGGAAGCGCTGAAGCTGCTGGAGAGCAGCGACAAGCAGGATCACATCCGGGTGGACGTGTCGGGAAAGAAAGACGGCGGCGTGATTCATGTGGATTCGGTGAAGTTGATGTAGCTGCACCCTGGAGCGAGAGTATTCGGCGGAATCCATTTGCGATTCCGCCGAAGGTCTTTTATGCCGTGAGTTCGCCGGCGGCGGCGAGCACCTCGGACACAACTTCTTTTACATCGTCGTCATTCGTGCGGTGATTGACTACGCACGCGCGCAACGCAAATTTTCCATTAATGGATGCGTTGGAGATGTAGACGCGGCCGCGACGGATTACCCTGTCGAGGATTTTGGCGTTCAGCGCATCGAGGTCGTCACTTTGCCGGGCGTAGCGAAAACATACTGCGCTGAGGGCAACGGGAGCAAGCCTTTCCAGGTCCGGTTCTGAGTCAACCGCATCTGCCAAAACCCGGGCGAGGCGCAAGTCGTCGCGAATGGATTGCTGAAATGCGCGGAGACCGTGGTAGCGCAGCGAAAGCCAGAGACTGAGCGCCCGAAAGGGTCGTGAGAGCTCAATGGACTCCTCGAAAAATGCAAACCCTTCGATGGCATCGGTGGAGAGCGTACGCGCATATTCCGCCGAATGGGAAAACGCGCGGCGCGCATCGGAGGGATCGCGATAGAGGAGGCAGCCGCAGCCGGTTGGCTGATAGAGCCACTTGTGCGGATCGAGTGAGATGGAGTCTGCAAGGGCAATGCCGTCGAAGGCCTCGGGAATGGCCATCGATGCAAGGGCGCCGTATGCACCGTCGATGTGCATCCAGAGCTTGAATTCATGGCAGATGCCGGCAATGGCGCGGAGAGGATCGATGCTGCCCGTTGCTGTGGTTCCCGCGCTGGCTACGACCGCAATGGGGATCTTGCCGGATGCGAGGTCGCGCAATCGCATCACGCAAGTCTTCAGTGCGCATACGGAAGTCGCCATCTACAGCAATGAGGCGAACGGCGTTGTGTCCAAGACCGAGAAGCGCCGCGGCCTTCGCAATCGACATGTGGGCTTCGGTGGAGCAGTAGACGACTCCACCGTGCGCGCCGGCTTCATTGGCGGTTGCCTTTGCTTCGCGAGCCATGCACAGGGCCATTAGGTTGGCGGAGGAACCGCCGAGGGTAAGACTGCCGCTGAAGCCCGCACAGCCGATGGCGCCGGCGAGCCAGCGCACGACTGTGCGCTCGATAGCGTTGGCAGACGGGCCCGAACGCCAGGCCGTCGCATTCTGGTGGAGCACGCTGGCGGCGAATTGACCGAGTGCTGCGATTGGCTCGCCCGATCCAAAGACGTATCCGAAAAAACGAGGGGATGCGGGACGGGACATCTCAAAAACCTGTGGCAACAGATTGAACGCAGCTCTTCCCATACCATCGACCGGCGGATCGGTGGCAAACAACTGCTCAACTTCGGCTCCGTTGATGGATTCCGGGTAGGCGCGCGCGAGGGGAAGGTCTTCGAGATATTTGGCGGTGAAGTCGGAGAGTTCGTGCGCAAGCGCGCGAAATTCTGCTGATTCCAGTGTCACAGTTCTTTGCATGGAGAGCCCCTGGGCAATCTTATCTCTGGAGTTTCGTCTGCCTCGGCTCATTGTGACTCGTGTGGTGAGTCTGAAGTATTTGACAGAAATGAGGAAAGACAAGGGCAGATTCTTCGCTCACCACCCCCAAACGGAACGACGTTGGGGCCCCGTTCACTCAGAATGACACCGCCTGTTATGGGAAGAAATTCAGACTCAGGACACCAGGCCCGTGCGAGATATGTCGCCCAGGGTCGATGGTGAAACATATACTTGTCGGTTCGTGAGATTCAGGGGGCGATGGCGCATGCGCGGAATGGGTTTGGCGTGGGTGGCGATTTTTGGAACCGGGAATCTAATTGCGCAAGGCAATGCGACGGCGCCGGGTGGGCTGGCGCACCAGCAGGTAGACAACCTGACGCGGCCGCTGGGGATTGACGATGCGACGCCGCGCTTTTCGTGGCAATTGAACGATTCAGCGCCTGGGGCGCGGCAGACGGCGTATCGCCTGCTGGTGGCAACGCGCGCGGAGTTGCTGATGGATGGCAAAGCGGACGTATGGGACAGCGGCAAGGTCACATCGGCGCGGTCGCTGAACGTGAAGTACGGGGGGCCGTCGGTAAAGCCGAGCACACAGTATTGGTGGCGTGTTGAAGTTTCAGGTCTGAACGGGAAAGCGTATCCGGCGAGCGCGGCGGAGTGGTGGGAAACAGGATTACTGGGCCAGGGGTGGCGCGGGGAGTGGATCGGCTGGGAGACGCGGGAAGAAGATGCTGTGCGCAAGGCACCCGCCGCCTGGATTGCGAACCCCGACGCGGTGCCGGGCGCAGCAAAGCCAAACAGCGAGCAGATATTCGCGTACCGGAAAAGCTTGAGCATTGATAAACCGGTGGAGCGGGCGGTTCTGTTTGCCACCGGTGAGGATACGGTTTCGGCGTGGGTGAACGGCGACAACGTAATGACTGCGGCGCCGTATCCGACGTATCACCACCTGGCGTGGCAGAAGTTTGAGCGAGGGGATGTGACGGGGCAGGTGAAGGAGGGGCAGAACACCATCGCGATCAAGTGCATGCACTATGTGGGCAAGTACGGTGAGGACAAACGCAAGGATGCTCCACCGATGATGGCGACGCTGTTGCTGTTCTACAAGGATGGAACGGCGTCGACCGTAGTGAGCGATCGTACCTGGACAACCGCAGTACTCGAACCCTCGGCGCAAGACCTCAGCATGGGACCGCCGGAGAGCCACGTCGTGGGCGCAACCAGAGAGTTGCAGCCAGACCCAGCAGGGGGTAGCGGCTGGAAAAATGTGGTCGTGTGGGCGCAGCAGAAGGGGCCGGAGGAGACGCCGGTGCTGAATCCGTGGATGACGGACAGCGTGAAGGTGTTGTGGAAGTCGTTTGAGGCGGGGAAATCCGTTAAGTCGGCGCGGCTGTATGCGACGGCGCTGGGAACCTATGAGGTATCTCTGAATGGTGCGCCGGTCAACGGCACCCATGTGGATTGGATGGCACCGGGGTGGACAGATTATCGCGAAAGGGTGCTGTACCAGACGTACGACGTAACGGATATGGTCAAGGCCGGACAGAATTGGCTGGAGGCACTGCTGGCGCCGGGTTGGTATTCCACTCCACTGGAATGGTTAGGGCAACCGAATAACTATGGTGATACGCCGCCGGCCTTCAAGGCGCAGCTGCGCATTGAACACGAGGACGGAAGCGTGGAGTGGGTGGCGACGGATGCGAGCTGGAAGGCGGACACGTCTTACATTTTGAACTCGGAGCTGTACGACGGGGAGACGCAGGATCTGGGGCGATTGCCGGAGACATGGAACAGAACAGGTGAAGGCGCCAAGAAGGGAGAGCCGGCCAAGATCGTTCATCCAAAGGAGATCAGCATTGAGGCGCAAAGCTTCGAGCCGATCCGGGTAGAGAAAATGCTCACCGGGCCAAAGATGACCGAGCCGAAGCCGGGCGTGTTTATTTACGACTTCGGGCAGAACATGGCAGGTGTGGAGAAATTGAGTGTGACCGGGCCGGCGGGGACGGATGTTCAGGTGCGTACGGGCGAGACACTGAATCCGGATGGGACGCTCTACACGGAGAATCTGCGAACGGCGAAGGCGACGGATCACTTCATTCTGGGGGGGCAAGGAATCGAAGAGCTGGTGCCGCAGTTTACGTTTCATGGGTTCCGGTACATCGAGGTGACGGGGCTGAAGAGCGCGCCGGAGCCGGGTGCTGTGTCGGCACTGGTGTTGCATACGGATTTTCCGTTCACGGCGAAGCTGACGACCGGCAATGAAATGGTGAACAAGCTGTGGAGCAATATTCTGTGGGGGGAGCGGTCGAATTTTGTCGGGCTGCCAACCGATTGTTCGCAGCGGGATGAGCGGCTGGGGTGGATGGCGGATGCGCAGGTGTTCTGGCGCGCGGCGTCGTACAACGCAGATCTGGCTGCGTTCACGCGGAAGTTCGCGGCCGATGAGCGCGGGACGCAGGTGGGGACGCCGTATTACGGAATCATTGCGCCGGGAACCGCGAGGATCGCGCCGGGTGTGGCGGCAGCGTGGAGCGATGCGGGGGTGATCATTCCGTGGACGTCGTGGCTGCAGACAGGCGACACCAGCGTGATCGACGAGAACTGGTCGGCGATGCGGAAGTATGTGGATGGTATCGACGCGCGCAATCCCGACGGGATATGGCACAACGATTCGGGGATTCCGTTCGGAGACTGGCTGTCGCTCGAAGGCAGAACGCTGGAGGACGTGGTGGCGACTGCGTACTGGGCGTACGACGTGAACATGCTGCGGGAGATGGCGCATGCAACGGGGCGTACCGAGGCGGAGCAGCATTACGCGCAACTCGAAGCCAAGATTCGCGAGGCGTTTCAGAAGAAGTTTGTACATGAGGGCGCCTACATTCCAGGGGCGGACTATAGTCCGTCGCCGTTCGGGGACATCGATAATCCCAACGCGAAGCCAAAAGGCGGCGATACGCAGACGACGTACGTGCTGGCGCTGCACATGAATCTTTTGCCGGAGGCGATGCGCGCGGAGGCGGCGGGAAGGCTGGTGAAAAAGATCGAAGAGAATCACGGGCTGCTGGGGACCGGCTTTGTGGGGACGCCGTACTTGTTGGAGGAGTTGACCAAGACGGGCCACACGAAGCTGGCGTACGATCTGCTGCTGAATACGGGGATGCCGTCGTGGGGATATCAGGTCGAGCATGGGGCGACGACGACGTGGGAGCGGTGGAACGGCGACCTGAAGATGGACGATCCGCAGATGAACTCGTTGAACCACTACGCGTATGGTGCGGTGGCGGACTGGATCTATCGCTTTGCCGCTGGAGTGGATGCGTCGCCGCTGGATGCGGGCTTCCATACCGTTGTGCTGCACCCGGAGTTCGATGCACGGTTGTCTCCGCTGAAGTTCGAGTACGAATCTTCGTATGGGGAGATCGAATCGAGCTGGACGATGAAGGGGAAGACCGTGGAATGGAATGTGACGCTGCCCGCGAATACGACGGGGCGACTCGAAGTGAAAACCGATGAAGCGGCATGGTGGACCGTGGAAGGCGTGCGGTTGAGTGAGAGTCCGCTGGCGAAGAAGGTGGAGGGCGGGTTTGAGTTGGAGGCGGGGAGTTACCGGTTTGTTAGAAGCAGGGACTAGGGACCAGGGACTAGGGACCAGGGGCCAGGGAATAGGGAATGGCTAGGGGCGGATCTCAGGGATTTGAGCGAAAGATTGTGATCTGGTCCGGATCTGGAACCGTGTTTGAGGTTAGCCATGGCTCTGTGGCTACGGTCAGCGAGCAGGGGCCGAGGGTGCAGATGGTGATGATTTGCTCTTTGCTCTCTTTCTTAAGATTTTGCATCACCGTCTTCAACGTGCCGCCTGAGAAGGGCGTATAGAGATAGAAGACTGTGCCGCCGGCCAGATTCGTTTCGATCGCATTCTGGTGGATGAATGTGACGCGGTTGATGCGCAGGCTGTGGGCGCACTCGCGGGCGCTTGCCACGTAGGCCCCTTCGGCTTCGATGCCGATGCACTGTGCGCCGGTGAGGATTGAGGCGAGGATGGGGACGTGGCCCAGTCCGGATCCAAGGTCGATAAGCGTGTCGGATCGGGATAGCGCGCTGAGCCGGATGAAGTGAAGAATGTGTCGCACGGGTGTGGGCTGGTAGTAGACCATCTCCGGCGGCGGGGGGAGTGGCGCGATATCCGGCTCACGCGCTCGAAGGACGCCGCTGATCAATTCGTCGAGATAGTCGTAACCGAGGCCGGGGTGGGGTGAGTCTTCGTTGTTGCCGCATCGTTCGATCCAATGCAGCAATTGCGACTGCGGTACGCTTTGCTGAATCTGGTCCCGGATGGAGTCAAGAATGACGGCGTTCGCGGACTCGAGGTTGCGGCGGAGGAGATTTGCACGAGCGAGGATATGTGTGCGATCGGTCGCGACGAGGGATGTTTCCGCGTCCGGGTCTCCGAAATGTGCATCGAGTGCATCGAGGACTTCCATGCGCTTCCGCAACTGGTCGGGCTCGAAGAGCGACGGGTCGGCATCGAGGCGTGCGATGAAACGGTCGAAATCTCTTGTCATCATTTCGTCGGGCACGTTGTGATCGTACCGGACTCCGAAGTCGTTCAGCGCGCGTTTCCGAATCTCGTGGTGTGAGTCGCAAAGAGTACCCGCAGTCGAGGATGTCGCTGCGCGACACTTAGAAGAATGAGAATCCCTCGGGGAGATTGTGCTTTCCGACCCAAGCGGAGCTTGGATGGGGCACCCTTGTTTCGTGCCGGAATCTTAAAACAGATAAATTAGAGAGATGGGTCATACGCGCGCCATGTGGAGAGCGGAACTGGCAGCGATGATTGCGCTGGCGGTTCCGGTTGTGCTCAGCGAACTTGGCTGGGTGGCGCAGGGGGTTGTCGACAACATCATGGTGGGCCGGCTGGGGCCGGTGGCAATTGGTGCAGTGGCGCTGGGGAATGCGGTCTTTTACACTCCTGCGCTGTTCGGGATCGGGCTGCTGCTGGGGCTGGACACGCTGGTGTCGCAAGCGTACGGGCGGCGCGACCACGATGAGTGCCATCGGTGGCTGGCGCAGGGCGTTTATCTGGCATGCATCGTGACACCGCCAATCATGATTCTGCTTATTGGGCTGAGCTACGGATTCACGCATTTCGGAGTCATTCCCGAAGTTGCAAGCTTGTCTGGCGGTTATCTGCGCATCCTGAACTGGGGCACACTGCCGCTGCTGCTTTACGCGGGAACGCGGCGCTACCTGCAGGGTGTGGGACAGGTGCGGGTCATAACCCTTACATACGTGGTTGGGAATCTGCTGAACTGGTTTGGCAATTGGGTGCTGATCTACGGCAAACTGGGTTTTCCGGCTCTGGGCGTGAACGGGTCGGCGATCTCGACATGCGTCGCGCGAGTTGGGATGGCGGTAGCGATGCTCGGGTTTGCGTGGAATTACGAACGCACTCGGGGGCATCCGCTGTTTGCCCATTGGGCTGGGCCGGAACTGGATCGTCTTCGACAACTGGCGCGGATAGGTGCGCCCGCAGCGGGACAGATTCTTTTGGAAGTTGGCGCGTGGAACCTGAGCACATTCTCGGCTGGCTATCTGACGCCTGTGGCGCTGGCGACGCATACCATTGCGCTGAATTACGCGAGCATCTCGTACATGGTCCCCCTCGGAGTTGGTGCGGCTGCGGCGGTGAGTGTGGGGCACGCAATTGGTGCGGGAGATCCGGCGCGGGCGCGAAGGGCGGGGTGGCTGGCGCTGGCTCTCGGCACAGGTTTTATGATGTGCGCCGGAGTCGTCTTCCTGGTGGCGCCGGGTCCGCTGATCAAGCTTTATACGAGTGACGCGCGAGTGCTGGCGGTGGGGCCGAGCCTGCTGTGGATCGCGGCGGCGTTTCAGATTTTCGACGGCATTCAGACGGTTTCGACGGGCGCGTTGCGCGGGTTGGGCGAGACGCGTGTGCCGATGGTGGCGAACCTGGTTGGGTATTGGGCGATGGGGCTTCCGCTGGGGTTCATTCTATGTTTCGTGTTGAAGTGGGGCATTTACGGGATGTGGATCGGGCTCACGCTTTCGCTGATCGTGATTGCGACGACGGTGCTGGCTCGGTGGCATCGGGATTCAGCTCGCGTGGCGCTGGCACCTTCAAAAACATAGGTTTAAGCGGTTGGAGCGGCGCCCGGAGGCCGATTCGGGATCACTGAGGAGTCGGGAGGGTTTCGACGGATGTACAGGCGTTGCTGCGAAAGGTACTTACGGTGCAAAGGGGTGTGTCTGGAAGCGGTACGCGTCACCTGAGAGGTGACTATAATCACTATTGAGCGACGTTTGTCGCTTTCCAACGCGTTCTTTCAGGAACCCGTACTCCGAAGCCAAGGTTTGGTGGTTTTCGCGACCGCAAGGTTGCAACGATCCCAAACGGCCTGCGGAGGGAAATGAACGGCCTCGAGACGCGCGGAAATTCACCTGAAGGGAATCCCGCCAAATGGCGACAGGAGACCTGGCCCTGGGTCAAGAACAGGGCGCGAGGAGCGCGCGCAAGCGCGTAGTCAACGATTTCAGCATCAACGTAGCAACGGTGAACGGGTCCGGCTCGCAATCCGCCAATAGCGTTCTGCTGAAGAGCATCTTTGGAATGGGGATTCCCGTCAGCGGGAAAAACCTGTTTCCCTCAAACATCGCCGGACTTCCCACCTGGTACACCATTCGCGCCAGCAAAGACGGGTACGTGGCCCGTACGCGCGATGCGGAGTTCCTGGTGGCCATGAACCCAGAGACCGCGAAGAGCGACATGGAAGCTCTGCCCGCGGGCGGGGTAGCGATCTACGAAGAGAATGCAAACTTGAAGCAGTATCGCGACGATGTCGCCTGCTATCCGGTTCCCTTCGACAAGATCACGGCTGCCGTGTGTACTGAAGCCAAGCTGCGCAAGCTGGTTAAGAACATGGTGTACGTGGGCGTGGTGGCACAACTGCTCTCGATCGATCTAACGGAGGTTGAGAACAGCGTAAGGAAGCAGTTCGCCAAGAAGCAGAAAGTGTTCGACCTGAATTTCGGCGCAGTGAAGGCTGGATTCGACTATGCCGCGGAGAAGCTCGTCAAGCACGATCCGTTCGCGCTGGAGCGGATGGACCAGACGGCGGGCAAGATCATCATCGACGGCAACGCGGCGTGCGGCATGGGCGCGGTGTTTGCGGGCGTAACGGTGGTGGCGTGGTATCCCATTACGCCATCGACTTCGCTGGTGGAAGCGACGACCGATCTGCTGAAGAAGTTCCGCGTCACTCCAGAAGGAAAGGCGACGTTCGCCGTGGTGCAGGCGGAAGACGAACTCGCTGCCATCGGCATGGTGCTGGGAGCAGGCTGGGCCGGAGCACGGTCCATGACGTCGACCTCGGGTCCGGGAATTTCGTTGATGGGAGAATTTGCGGGTTTGGGATATTATGCCGAGCTGCCTGGCGTGATTTTCGATGTGCAGCGCACGGGACCTTCGACGGGCATGCCAACGCGTACGCAGCAATCGGATCTGTTGTCCACGGCATTCCTGTCGCACGGCGATACCAAGCACATAGTGTTGCTGCCGGGTACGGTAAGAGAGTGCTTCGAGCTAAGCATCGAGGCATTCAACCTTGCTGAACGTTGGCAGACGCCGGTGTTTGTACTTTCGGATCTTGACCTTGGCATGAACAACTGGATGTCGGAACCGTTCACCTATCCTGAAAAACCACTTGATCGCGGCAAGGTGCTTACGAAGGAAGATCTGGACAAGCTGGGCGGATTTGCCCGTTACAAGGATGTGGATGGCGATGGAATTGGCTGGCGTACCTTGCCGGGCACAATGCACCCCAAGGCAGCCTACTTCACGCGCGGTTCAGGACACAACGAGTCGGCTGGATATACGGAAAAGCCTGGCGAGTACCAGGCGGTGATGGAGCGGCTGTTGCGCAAGTTTGAGAATGCGCGAAAGCTGGTTCCAGCTCCGGTTGTCGTGAAGGACGGGACTTCGCGGGTGGGTATTCTCGCGTTTGGTACAACAGATTTTGCGCTTCGCGAAAGCCTGGACCAGATCAAGAAGGAAAACGGCAAGGATGTGGATTACATGCGCATTCGCGCGTATCCCTTCGCACACGAAATTCTGGACTTTGTGGCGTCGCACGACCGCGTGTACGTGGTGGAGCAGAATCGCGACGCGCAACTCGCCACCCTGCTGAAGATCGATCTGCCGGCGGAACAAGTGGTGAAGCTGCGCAGCATCCTGCACTACAACGGGCTACCGATTGATGCCCGCACAATCACAGAGGAATTCGCAACGAAGGAGGGCCTGTAAAGATGGCAACCCAAACTCCAAGTCCGACTTCGGCTCCGGGCCCCAAGGTCAACCACATCGGGCTTCCGGTACTTGAGTATCGCGGTGGCAAGTCGACGCTTTGCGCCGGCTGCGGCCACAATGCAATCTCTGAGCGCATCATCGACGCCATGTACGAAATGGGCGTGCAGCCTGAGCGCGTGATGAAGATGAGCGGCATCGGCTGCTCGTCGAAGAGCCCGGCGTACTTCATGAGCCGTGCACATAGCTTCAACTCGGTGCACGGACGTATGCCATCGGTATCGACCGGTGCGCACCTGGCCAACCATACGAACCTGATGCTGGGCGTCTCCGGCGACGGCGACACGGCTTCGATTGGAATGGGACAGTTTGTTCACCTGATGCGCCGCAATCTGCCGATGATCTACATCATCGAAGACAACGGCGTGTACGGATTGACGAAAGGCCAGTTCTCAGCTACGGCGGACATCGGCTCGAAGCTGAAGACGGGCGTCATCAATGATCTCCCAGCCATCGATACTTGCGCATTGGCGATTCAGCTGGGCGCGACGTTCGTAGGGCGTTCGTTCTCCGGTGACAAGAAGCAACTGCTGTCGATGTTGAAGGCTGCGATTGCGCACAAGGGAACGGTGATGCTCGACGTGATCAGCCCATGCGTGACGTTTAACGATCACGAGGGGTCGACTAAGAGCTACAAGTTCATGCAGGAAAACGATGAACCGATCAACGACATTGGCTTTGTGGCCAGCTTCGACGAAATCGATGTGGACTACGACTCGGGCCAGGTGTACGAAGTGGAGATGCACGACGGCTCGACCCTGCGCCTGCGCAAGCTGCACGAAGACTACGATCCTACCGACAGGGCCAACGCAGTGAAGACACTGATGGAGGCCGAGGAGAAGAATGAGGTTCTCACCGGCGTGTTCTACATCAATACCGAGAAGCCGACGTTTACCGATCTGCTGAACATTGTGGACGAGCCGCTTGCGACGCTGCCGGAATCACTGACCCGCCCGCCGAAGTCGGCGCTGGATGCGTTGATGGCGAATCTGCAGTAGACCGTGAACCGTGTACGGTGAACAGTGAAAAAGCCCCGCGAGATGCGGGGCTTTTTTGTTGACAGTTAGAAACTACGCTCGGATTGTTGTGGATTTTCATTGCGTCTTCATTCTTGAATCGGATATGAGTGAGGTGTGAATCGTTTCACATTGCAATGGGAGCAGCGCTTCAAGGCTGGGGAGGCCGGAAGAGGATGGCGAAGCGAATGATTGATCGTGTTTGGGGCTGGCCTGTGGGAGCGGGTCTGCTGACATTTGCAGCGATCCTGGGAGGCGCCGACGCGCGAGCGCAAGATGTGCCTGCCCCAGGTATGGAGGACGCCTGCATCCAAAACCTCGGCTACCTGGCTTGCGAGGAAGGGAGCCACCCGCCCGCGACGCAGCAATTGGTGATTTTGCATTTTGCGGCGCTGGCGATTTCGCCATCCACGCTTACGGCGGGTGGAGCGCACGGTAGAAATTCTCAGGCTGAGGCGGAACAGACGGCTCTGCAGAATTGCGGCAGGAATGGAGCCAAAGACTGCAAGGTCCTGAACTGGGCACAAAACGAGTGCGTCAGCCTGGCAGTGAATTATCCAACCAAACAATACGGCTTCAGCGCGGCCGATAACCGCAACGGAGCCGCTAACAGCGCTCTTTCGCAGTGCCGCGCGACTGGAGGAAAAAGTTGCGTTGTGATCACTGCGCCCTGTGCCGGCGACGATGTGCTCTGGTCTGCTCCACTGCCGCTGCCAACGGGAGTGCTAGCCGGGAAGGTGGACCCGGTGATGGTGGGAACCTGGGAGATGATACGCAACCCGGGCCGGTGGATCTGGCGAGTCGCGGCTAACGGGACTTACGAATTTCACAGCGAGGCAATCGACAATACGCCATCGAATGCGGGGACCTTTACAGCCGCCTCAGGGCACTATACGCTGCATGCCATCACGATGGAGTGGGACGATACAGGAACCTATACGGTTCAAAGTCAAGACGTCGTTGTCGCGACCGGCAAGCTTGGCACCGGCACCTGGAAAAGAATCGCGCGCTGAATCAGGCTTCCGGCTGGCGAGCCATCTGCGCAATCAACAGAAAAGCCCCGCGCATTGCGGGGCTTTTTGCTTTCTGAAGGTAAGGGAGTTGCGGCTCTAGCGCTGGGCGGCAGTGGTACTGTGGATGCCCATAGCGGTGAGCTTGGCCTTGGCCTGGGAGGCCTCAGGGGTTTGCGGGTGGCGCGCGATCAGAAGGCGAAGCTCGTGGACGCCGGAATCCCGCTTGCCCTGCTGGATAAGCGCAAAGCCCTTGTGCAGTTGAGCGGCCGGGGCCTTCGGACTTCCGCTGAAGGTTTCGAGAACCGCGTTGTAGTCGTTGACGGCCGCGTTATAGTCACCCTGACGGTAGGCAATTTCGCCGAGGTAGTACTGAGAGCTGCCGGCGAGTTCATCCATCGGATAGTAGTGGATCACGTCCTGAAACTCGCCCGAGGCAACGCTGTACTTGGCAGCGTTGAAGTCGCGAAGCGCCGCCTCGAACGTCTCGTGCAGAGGAGGATTCGCGGCGGCGGGCGCACCATTCCCCGTCGGTTGAGCGGGATTTCCCTGTGCGCCGCCGGGGCCTGCTCCACCATCGTTTGAAGGCGCGCCGCCGGGCATTGCGCCCTGAGCCGGCTGTGTCCCGGCTGGTGGAGCGCTCTGGATATTCTGCAACTGGCCCTGGAGATCCGAGATCGACTTGTCGAGCTTGGCAATGCGGGTCTTCAACTCGTCGACGGAATCATTCAGGGACTGAACCTGTCCCGAAGCCGTATCGATTTTGCCACCCAGCGCGTCGTTCTGCTGGTTGATTTTCTGCTGCAGCGTGGTGACCGTCTGGGTCATCTGGTTGGCCGTGTCGGCGGTTTGTTCTACCAGATGCTGCAGAACACCGAAACGGGTGTCGAGGGTGGATTGCAGGCGCTGCACCATGTCCAGCAGCTGCTGCACCTGGGTTTGCAACGCTATGATTTCCTTCGATGCCGCATGCGCACGCACAGGGGCCAGAGCAAGCACCGCGACCAGAACTGCTGCCGCAACGGAACGATGACGGAGTGTAGCTTTAAGCATCGATCACCTACATGATGGAGTTTTGCGCCCGGATTAAGTTACCGGAAAGGCCCCAGATTCATTAGACGGGAAGCGGTGCTTCCGCGCTGCCTGAGGGGCGACCTGATTGGTGCAGACCTTTTCGGCTGTTCGCCAGAGTTCAAAAACGCAGGGCGGCATCGATGGTGAATGGATGCCGCCCGAGAGGTTTGCTGGCTCCCTGAGCACTACTGGTCCATCGAGAAGCCGGCGCGGCGATTTTGCTGCCAGCAGGCTTCGGTCGATTCGGTGCAGAAGGGTTTTTCCTTGCCGTAGCTGATAACGCGAATGCGGCTGGCTGCAATGCCGGCCGTCACAAGCGCGGTCTTCGCGGCATCGGCACGATTCTGACCGAGGCCGATGTTGTATTCGTTTGAGCCGCGCTCGTCGCAGTAGCCGCCAATGACGACCCGAATATTCGGATGGCTGTTCAGATAGGCGGCGTCCTTTGACAACGTGCCCTGAGCATCGGAGCGAACGTCGTACGCGTCGTAGTCAAAAAAGATGTCCTGCATGTTCGCCTTGAACTCTTCTTCGGCGGACATTGAGGTTGTAGGTTGCTGCACGGGAGGCGGAGACGAAACCGTGACCCTTGCAGTGTCGTCGGCTGTTCCACCTTCACCCTTTGCCACAAGGTGATAGTTGGTGGAGGCGGTCGGCGTAACAGTCTTGGTACCCGAGGTGGGAACGTCGCCGATACCTTCAATCGAGACGGTTGTAGCGTCGGTGGTCTTCCAGGTCAGGGTCACCTGGTCTCCGGCCGAAATAGCGCTCGGCTCCGCAGTAATATGCGCTGTAGGAGCGGGTGATGTTACAGGGGGCGCCGTATAGGGAGCTGGTGGCGGAGTCTTCTTCTTACAGCCAGCTACAGCAACCAAAGCCACAAGCAAAGCAGGAACCAGAACACGAGTGCAGACTTTCAATTCGTAACTCCTTCCGCAGGTTTATTTGCGTGCACCAATCACTTCTCCATTTTAGACCCGCGCAGAGGTGAAAACATCGGAGGCACGCAACGCAGCTGTTATTTGCGATGGTTCGCCGCGTCGATTTGGAACGGAGAGGCGCGCCCGGTTGCCGCATCGGCATCGGATCGAAGCGGACTTGGAGGACGCTGGGAGGATTCGGCAAACGCGAAGGTGTCAGGCCATGCAGGTTGTGCTAAGTGATTTAATATCAGCTTTCAGGAGATTCGACTCAGCCGGCCGAGTTTGGCGTTCTCCAGTTTTGAGAAGCTGAAGGAATGGGCAGTTCTGAAACCGGAATCAGGGAGAGCTTCATGTACCTCCGTAATCACAGATTGATTGACGCGATATTTTGCGGAGTGTTGCTTGCACCGGTCGCTGTGTCGACGATGGCCGGGCAGAGCGGACGGAAAACCGAAGATCAAGTCATGCTGCATCGGCAAGGCGACGCCTTTTCCTTGACAAACGCGGTGATAGGCGCGCGCTGGTCGGTTGCGAAGGGCGTGTTGAGTGGGTTGGTCGTCCGCGACCAGATGTACGGGGCGGATATTCGTGTGGATGAACCGTTCCGGATCCTGTTGAAGGATGGAACGATCCTGGATGCGTCGAACCTGAAACTTGTTGGCGATGCGAAGATCACGCACATGACGCCGACTCCGTCTGCTCCGCGCATCGCCGTGACGGTTCCGGGCGAATCGGTCAACCTTGCAATGGAAAGCAGCGATGGTTCAGTGCATGTGGACTGGTCCGTCGTGCTGCTCGAGGGCTCGCACTACATCCGGCAGATCGTCACGATTGCAGCCGCGGGCGAAAAAGACGTGCCGATCAGCCGCGTGGAATTGATCAACGTGCGACTCTTCGATGCGCACGTGGTGGGAAGTGTGGCGGGATCGCCGATTGTGGCGGGCAATGTGTTCCTGGGCTTCGAACATCCCCTCTCGCAAAGCATAGTGACACGCGAGAGGGCCACGGCGTGGATCGAACGCGAACTGCCGCTGCGTGCCGGGCAGGCCGTGACATATTCGTCGGTGATTGGAGTGGCGCGCGAAGGACAGATGCGGCGCGATGTTCTGGCGTATCTCGAGCGCGAGCGAGCGCATCCCTATCGGACATTTCTGCACTACAACAGCTGGTACGACCTAGGGTACTTTACGCCGTACACGGCGACGGATGCTGTGGATCGGATCAATGCGTTCGGGCGCGAGTTGACCGAGAAACGCGGCGTCACGCTGGATTCGTTTCTCTTCGATGATGGCTGGGACAAGCACGATTCTCTCTGGAAATTCAACAGTGGGTTTCCAGACGGATTCACACCGCTGAAGGGTGCGGCGGAGAATCATGGTGCCGATCCCGGCATTTGGATGTCGCCGTGGGGCGGCTACTCCAAGCCGAAGCAGGAGCGGATTGCGTTTGGCCACGAAGCCGGATACGAGATTGTGGGCGGCGGTTATGCGCTGTCAGGGCCAAAGTATTATGCGGCGTTTCGCGATGTGGCGCTGGAGATGATCGAGAAGTACGGCGTGAACCAGTTCAAGTTTGATGGAACAGGCAATGTGGATTCCGTGTTTCCGGGGAGCCGGTTCGACAGCGATTTCTCCGCGATGATTCACCTGATCGGCGAATTGCGCGCGGCGAAGCCGGATCTGTTCGTGAATCTGACGACCGGGACGTGGCCCTCTCCATTCTGGGTGATGCATGCGGACTCGATCTGGCGCGGCGGCGAGGATGACTCGACGGCGGGCGTGGGACCGTATCGAGAGAGATGGATTACGTATCGCGATGCCGACACCTACGAGCGTGTAGTGCAGATGGGGCCTCTGTATCCGCTGAATTCGCTGATGCTGCATGGCATGATTTTCGCGCGGGATCACAAGGATCTCGACAAGGATCCGGGGAACGATTTTCGAAACGAGGTGCGGTCGTACTTCGGCACCGGAACGCAGTTGCAGGAGATGTACATCACGCCATCGCTGCTGACCGCGCAGAACTGGGACGACCTGGCAGAGGCGGCGAAATGGTCGCGTGAAAATTCCGATGTACTGAAAGACACGCACTGGGTGGGGGGCGATCCCGCATGGCTCGAAGTTTATGGATGGTCCTCGTGGACGCCGCGGAAGGGAATCCTGGTCCTGCGCAATCCGAGCGACCACGAGCAGACGATCCGGCTCCGGCTGCAGGATGCGTTTGAACTGCCGGCGGACGCCGCGAAGGTGTATCGTGCTCAAAGCCCTTGGAAAGAAGATGCAGGGCGCGCCGCGATTGTGCTTCAGGCGCAAGAAGCACACGAGTTTCACCTCGCTGCGTTCGAGGTACTCACGCTCGATATCCTGCCCGCTCAGAGCGGGCACCGCTGAGGGAACGATGGACGACATGATTACGCCTACGCTGCTTGTGCTGGCCGCTGGAATGGGCAGCCGCTATGGCGGATTGAAGCAACTGGATCCCGTTGGACCCGACGACGAGACCATCATGGATTACTCGATCTTCGACGCCCGGCGCGCGGGGTTCGGGAAAGTCGTGTTCGTGATTCGCAAGGAGATCGAGAAGGCTTTCGAAGAGAGGATTGGATCTCGCTACGAGAAGCGTGTTCCCGTGGAGTACGTGTTTCAAGAGACCGATGACCTCATCCCTGGTTTTTCGCTGCCGGAGGGACGCACCAAGCCGTGGGGAACAACGCATGCAATTCTGATGGCGGCCAACACGATTCATGAACCTTTCGGCGTGATCAATGCGGACGATTTCTACGGCGCAAGCAGCTATCGGCTGCTTGCACAGCACCTGCAGTCGGGCACGTCAGACTACGCGATGGTGGGATTTGTTCTGAGCAACACGCTTTCAGAATTTGGAACCGTGGCGCGCGGTGTGTGCCACGTGACGGAAGATGGCTACCTGAAGGACATTACAGAACTGAAGTCGATTGAACGCGAAGGGCCGCGCATTATCAACATCGACCCGGAAGGGCAAAAGACGGTATTGACCGGCAGTGAAATGGTGAGCATGAACATGTGGGGGTTTATGCCCGGGGTATTTCCGCAGCTCTACGATTACTTTCAGCGTTTTTTGAAGCGGCATGGGAACGATTTGAGGGCCGAGTGCTACCTTCCGAGTTCGATGAATACGCTGATCGAGGCGGGCCAGGCGCGGGTGAAGGTACTGCGCTCGGCTGATGCATGGTTTGGCGTTACGTATCGCGAGGATCATCCGCGGGTGGTGCATAGCGTGAGTCGACTGATCGAGCAGGGAACCTATCCGCACAGGCTGTGGCGATGATCGAATTGCTCAGCCTTGTCGCGGTCGCGCGTGTGTTCGAAGTCCAAAAGGGATTTCGAAGCGCGAAGCCGTACGGCAGCGGGCACATTCACGATACGTATTGCGTAACGTTTGATGACGGCGATCGGGAAGACCGGATCATTCTGCAGTGCATCAACACGGCGATCTTCAAGAATCCAGTCGCGGTGATGGAGAACATTGAGCGCGTCACCAATCACCTGCGATCTCGCCTTGGACGTGGAGCGGACATTGGCAGGCGCGTTCTGCAACTCATTTCAACGCACGATGGCGCCGGCTGGCATGTGGATGCGGAGGGACGGTATTGGCGCGCATATCAGTTTATTGAGCAAGCTCGTACGTTCGATTCGGTGAACTCGCCGAAGCAGGCCTTCGAGGCGGCAAAAGCGTTCGGTGAATTTCAGAGGCTGCTTGCGGATTTGCCGCCGCCGCGCCTGCACGAGAGCATTCCGGATTTTCACAACACCGCGAAGAGATTTTCAGCGTTTGAGCGGGCGGTGGCTGCAGACGAGTCTGCGCGTGACGAGGCGGCGCGGGATGAGATTGCGTTTGCGAGGGCGCGCGAGACGTTGGCGATGGTGCTGCTGGGTGCGGGATTGCCGGAGCGCGTGACGCACAACGATACGAAGTTGAATAACGTGCTGCTGGATGATGAGAGCGGTGAAGGCCTTTGCGTGATTGATCTCGATACGGTGATGCCTGGGTTGGCAGCATACGATTTTGGCGACATGGTGCGCACGATGACGTGCCCGGAGGCCGAGGATGAACGGGATCTTTCGCAGGTAGCGGTGGATTTCGAGTTATTCGACGCGGTGCTGCGAGGATACCTCGGTGGGGCGGGGAGCTTTCTCACAGCGCCGGAGCGCGGGTCGTTGATCGCGGGCGCGAAGGTCATCGTTTTCGAGCAGGGGATTCGGTTTCTTGCGGACTTTCTCGCGGGCGACACCTATTACAAAGTCAACCGGCCGGAACAGAATCTCGACCGCTGCCGAACGCAGTTCAAACTGCTTTCTTCGATAGAGCAGCAGGAGGACGATATGACGGGCCTGCTGCGAGCGCTGGCATAGTTTCGATGAGGATGAAGCCGGGGATCCTTTCCATTGCTTATCAGATCACTCCGCATTGTTCTTATCGTTTTGTTTGCGGCGCACTCTGACCCGGCAAATCTTCGGTGCGCTGAAATGATTGCGACCAGCTATTGTTTTGTGTCGAGCGGGTGTTTGGCGTCTTCGAAGAACTGGTTCTGGAGCTTGAGGCTTTCGTCGTCAGCCTTGATCGCCTTGATGGCTTCCGCGATTTGACTCGACCACACCTTCTGATCGAATTCACCGAGTTCCTTGTTGGCCGCCGAGGCGTCGCCTGCGTAGTGGTTGGGGAAACGCGCGTACCACCAGATGCCGGTGTAGACGGAGCCGGGCAGTTTCAGCCGATGCTGATCGGCGCCGGACTGCTGGCCGGCGCGATCCTGGTGGACGAGGTCGGGGCGGGCGATGAGCATGTTGGAAGTTTCCACTTCGCCGGCATGCATGTCGTAGGGAGTCTTGAGTGCGGGACGGCCGGCAACATTTTCATGGGGCAGGCCGAAGACGTAGACGACGTAGTCGCGCTGGCTGGCGAGTTGCGATTGGCCAAAGAGAGGCAGCAGCGATTCGTTGCCGCCGTGGCCGTTGACGATCACGATTTTCTTGCAGCCGTTGCGGGCCATCTCATTCACGGTCTCCTGCAACAGGGTGAGCTGCGTGGAGAGCGAGTAGGCGAGGGTGCCAGGCTGCTGGCGAGCCTCGAAGATCTGGCCGAAGTAGTATTCGGGGAAGACGACGGCGTACTCCTGTTTCACGGCGTTTGTCACGGCGAAGCGAACGTCGAGCAGGTCGGTGCCGAGGGGCAGATGCGGTCCGTGCTTTTCAATGATGCCGATCGGGAGCACACAGACACCTTGCGACTGGTGGATGGCCTGCACAAAATCGGGAGCGGTGAGCTCCTCCCATTTTGCATACAGGCCAGATTGCGAAAGGGCGTGGCCCGCGAAGAACAACACAAAGAGAGCGACGAAGGCACTGCGAACAGACTTCATGATTCACCTCGAAGGATCAAAACAGGCGATTTTATTCCGCACAAGACGGCAGGTCACGCGCGTGAGTGGGGATGCGAAATGGTTGATACCTGTCAGGGCCCATTGCCGGGACAATGATCCGCAGTTAGTCCTTGCCAACCTGGATGATCTGGAAGGAGTGGGGGATCATGGGCGCGCGTGGTCCGCGCGCAAATGCGGGTGGACCACCGGCCGGTGGCGTGCTTGGACTCGCGGCTGGAGCCGAGCCCTGCGGCTGTGCAGGTGCGGCCGGCGCAGGGCCAAACTCGGCGGTGATGAGAAGGATGTGGCCGGTCTTCATATCAAGCGTCAACGTCTTGGCGCGCGGCGGTGTAGGCACGGTCTGCTCCACGTTGAAGCTTGTGGGCGAATCTTCCTTGATGACTGTAAGAGTGCCGTCGCCCTGCGAACTGAAGGTCTCCATGGTCGCCGGGTTGAAGGTGGCGCCATCGCACCCGTTGCCGATGGGCAGATCGGTGATGATGTGTCCGTCGGTCGCCGACAGGATGACCATGTTTTTGTTCTCACGGCAGGCGGCGAAGAGGATGTTGTTTTTCACATCGAGAGCCAGACCGGCACAGCCGCCACCCTTGCTCGAAACGTCGTACTTGCCCACCATCTTCATAGTGTTCGCGTCGATGACGGCGATGGCAGCCTTGTCTTCGATGTCGACGTAGATTTTGCCGTGTCCGTCAGTCGCAGCCTGCTCGGGTGCGCCCCCAATGTCTATGGTGCCGAGGATCGATCCGTCCTTGTCGTCGAGGACCGTGATGTTTGGCGCGGCGTGGCTGAGGATGTAGAAGTGGTGATTGAAGGGATCGTTCAGATAGCCGTCGGGACGGCCCTGTACGTCGATCTTCTTGATAATCGCAAAGGTCTTTGCATCGAACATCGTCACCGGGCTGGAAGTCGCGAATCCGTGTCCGGTCTCGGTGTCCACCGCTCCGCCGTGGGCGCTGGTACCGGGAATATCGCCCACTGGCGCGAGCGTGTCGAGATTGAAGACGCCGATGTGGCCTGCGGGTCCGGAGCGCGCAACGTAGAGATTGCGGCCGTCGGAGTCGGCAGTCACATAATCGAATCCGCCATCGCCATCCACGAGCTGGATCTTCTGCACCTTGTAGGGACCGTTGTCCTGCGCGTGGGCCACGCCTGAGCATGAAAGCGCGGCGACGAGTGTAGCAACGGCAAGTGTCTTTGCAATCATCTGGGTCTCCTGTTGCGGAACTGTTTCAGATCGGGAGCGGGAATCAGCGGCCCGCGTCGTTCAGATCGAGAGGGGGATGCAATACTTTCCGCAATCGAGGATACACGCCGGCCCTGGACGCCGGTGTGGACGCCGCGAGAATTCGTTGTTGAAACATGGGGTGCGGCAATCGCTATAATCCACGGCGAGGGTAGAGCCTTGCATCTTTCCAAATACAAACACGCGCTTTCTGTCGCCCTTGCTCTTGGCCTGGTCGTTTTTGCGAATTCCGGCAGCGCTCAAAAGCTTTCACCGAAACTTCAGAATGCTGTAGGCCACTGGCAAGTGATCGACAGCGATGGCGGTAAAGGCGGCCAGGTTGAAACCTATATCGAAAATGGCATTCTTTTCGGCAAGGTCACCGGGGCTCGTCCCGGGCGCGCGCTGGATTCCGTATGCTCAAAGTGCCCGGGCGAGCTGAAAAACCAGCGCATCATGGGCATGGTCGTCATCAGAAACTTCCATCCGGAAGGCGACGACTGGATCGGCGGAACCGTCGTGGATCCCGAAAATGGCAAGGTATACAAGGGAAAGATGTGGGCCATCGGAAGCGACAAGCTGGGTATGCGCGGGTTTGTCGGCATATCGCTGATCGGCCGGACGGCGACGTGGGTGAGGATCCCCTGACCGAGAGGAAAGTGGACAGTGATCAGTGGACAGTGATCACTGTGCCGCAGGTGCTGCCGAAGTAATTCGACGTGCTCCGCTGCATTTTGGATGAAGCTATTTCCAACTCCAGTCGGGCATGAAGTTCTGGCCGGTGCTGGAGAGCTGGTGCTGTTGCGTGCCGTCCACAAGCATCGACCATATCTGGGTTCTGCCGCCGATGGTGCGCTCGAAGACGATGTGCCGGTTGTCGGGCGACCATGAGGGGTAGTCGTTGCTTCCCGAATCGTGCGTGAGTTGGAGCCACTTGCGGGTGGAGATATCCATCACGTAGATGTCCTGGCCGCCGGGTGCGCCGGGGCCGTACTTGCGGTTCCAGGCGAAGGTGAGCCACTGGCCGCTCGGCGACCATGAGGGAGAAACCGCGTATCCGCTGTCGGTGAGGCGCACGACGTTTGCACCGTCCTGATCCATTGTGTAGATCTGTGGCAGGCCCGTGCGGCCGCTCACCCACGCAATCTGCGAGTTGGTCCGAGGATTCCAGCAGGGAGAGACATCGGGCCCGCGGAAGGATGTGATCTTGTGCGCTTGTCCGCCGGCCGCATCGGTGATCCAGATCTCCGGATCGCCCGAGCGCGACGAAGAGAACGCAATCTTCGCACCGTCAGAAGACCACGACGGAGTGGTGTTGCTTCCGGCGACGGTGCCGACAGGGAAGCTGACCAGACGTCCGAGATCGAACGAGTACATGCGAATGGACCAGCCTTCGCGGTTCAGGCTCTCGAAAGCGATCCGCGAATTATCGGGCGAGATGTGCGGCGACATCGATACGGTGCCGAGGTGCGTGATGGCGCGCTGGTTCTGGCCGTCGTAGTCCATCACCCACAGTTCCTTGGAGCCTGTGCGGGAACTGATGAAGTAGATTTTGGTTTCGGCTATGCCGTTGATGCCGCCGCCGAGGCGATAAATAATCTCGTCGGCAAAGCGGTGGGCGATGGTGCGCGCCATATCTTCGGTGGCTGCCTCGTTGTATTGCTTTCCGAGCACTTGCGGATTGGCGGTGTTACGCGTGTCGTCGAGCCAGCCGTACACCACCAGTCGGCCGTTGGTTGCGGAGAGCGCGCCGAAGGCGACCATGGCGGCGGCGGAGGGGTCAGCTGCCCACTGGGAGAGATTGATCTCCTGCGGCGAACCCGGTGCGGCCTGCGGGGCATAACTCTTCGAGACCATGTCGAAGATGCCGGCATTCTGCAGGTCGTTGAACAGGGTCGAATCGAAGGTGGCCTTCAGACCAGGGGTCTGCGAGTCGGCGCCGACCAGCTTGAAGTCCGCCGCCGCGAGGCGAATGGGGGCATTGCCCAGACCGGATCCGGTATGAACCCAATCCTGCGCAAAGGTGGGAAGAGAAGCATTCGCTGCCAGAAGAAGCAGGAGCGGAAAACCAAAACGCAACGTGGATTTCATGAGAACGCTAAACCCTTCCTGGGTGAATTTTGAAGCGTTGGGGGAACTCTGCGTGTCTCGAGCCATTTTGTTTCGCGTTTGCGCCGCATGGTAAGCGCGGGCCTCATCCCCTATTTTACTTGGACCGCTTTGGACCCCACTAGTAAGTGCAATCGAAGTAGACCTGCAGGTAACTGTCGCGATATCCCGCGGGCAAAGGGCCAAAGGTATCAACGCGTTGTGCGGCGCGAACGCAGACCGAATCCCACGTCGGGCTTCCGCTGGTGCGGTCGAGGCGCACATCGCTCTGTGATCCGTCGCGATGGATGCGAAACTCGATGCTCGCCTTCGCTCCCTTCGTCGTGCGCGGATCGGCCAACGAGCGATATCCGTTTGCGTCCATCTTGCGATTGATGTTGTCGACGTAATAGCCGAAGAGGCTGCCGAAGTTTGCATCAGTAAGAGTGGTTGGTCCATTAGCCACGCCGGATTGTGCTGCCCGCGGCATGACGGATCCCGCCTGGTCGCCATATTGCGCCTTGTCGGGAGTGGGCTGCTGCTTGACCGGATTCCGCTGAGCTTGCTGCTGCTCCGGCTTCTTCGGCTTGCCCAGGATAGGAATCGCGGTCTGATCTTCTTCCTGCTTCGCTTTGGGCTGCGGAGGTGCGGGCGCTTCGCTGGGCGTCTCGGTCGCCAGGACATTCTGGTTGGGCGGATGATCTGAGGGAAGTGGGATGGCGCTGGTGATGTTTACCTGGATGGCTCCGCCGGGTCCGGCGCCGCCCCACAGACTGTGATGAAAGAAACCTCCGAGGATGCCGTAGAGAACAATGGCGACGACGATGCCGCCGTGCAGCAGCAGGGAACCCGCCGCCGGCCGGGCAAACGGCTCCGGCGCCAGGCCCTGCTGCAGATGATCGCCGCCTTGGAAGAAACTGCTCATCGTTCTCGTTCGACCTTCTCGCTAACGCGGCTATTTCGCGGCCTGATCAAGTGGCCGCGTGACTACCGAGATGTTCGTGATGCCCGCCTGCTTGACCGCATCCATGACACTGGCGAATGCGCCGAAGGGCACGCGCACATCCGCCCGCAGATAGATCACTTTTTTGTTGGAGTCGCCGCTCGCATCGCGGAGCCGCTGCCCCAGGTCATGCACGTTGACCGGCTTGTCGCCGAGAAAGACATTCTGGTCGCGGTCGATCGTCACCACCAGCCGCTGTTCGGTGATTTCCTTCACTGTGCGCGTCTTGGGGATATTGACTTCAATTCCCGATTGCAAAACGGGCGCCGTGATCATGAAGATGACCAGCAGCACGAGCACCACGTCGACCAACGGCGTGATGTTGATATCGGCGAGCGAGGATTGGGTGCGGCCGTTGCTAGTCGTGAAAGCCACGTGCTACCTCTTGAGGCTCGTCGCGTGGAGCTGCCGATCCGCGGACGGGAATCTCTTCCAGCGAATTCAGGAGTTCGCGGCAGAAATCGTCGGTGGCCGATGCGAAGACGCGAATCCGTGCAGCGAACTGGTTGTAAGCGACGACGGCCGGTACGGCCACGAAAAGGCCGGCAGCGGTTGTGATGAGCGCCTCGGAGATGCCGGGCGCAACGGCGCGTAGGGTAGCGGCTCCGGCTGTGCCGAGGCCGTGAAATGCGTCGACCACGCCCATCACTGTGCCGAAGAGGCCGACGAACGGGCTGGTGGCCGCGATGGTGGCGAGCCACGTAAGACGGCGTTCCAGCGCTGTGATCGCTTCACTGGATGCGGTCTGCGCGGAGCGCTCCAGCGGGGTAATGCTGCGCGGTGGTCCGGTGCCCCCGGTCTGGCGCTTGTAGGTTTCGTAAACGTCCAGGTAAACCTGCGCCAAGGGGCTGTTTTTGTAATTGTCGGCGATCGAAGCAACTTCATTGAGGCGCGTTGCGCGGCGAAAGGCATTGATGAAGTTACGGCTTTCGCGGGTAGCGCGGCCGAAGATCGACATCTTGCTCAGAATGATGGTCCACGAGTAGAGACTGGCGATCAGCAAAAGGACCAGGACGCCAAGTGCAACCCCTCCCATATTGCCCATCATCTCCATCAGCGCGCCGGTGCCCTGCGCAACAGGGCCGCCGGCCGGCGGAGCGCCACCGTCAGCCTGGAATGCTAGGAGCAAAGTAACTGTAAAAATCGGTTTTCACCTCAATATCCACGGTATCAGACGCGTTGCGGCGCTCCAAGTTATCGATCTGGTGCACTCGAAGCCGTGCATTTCAGGCGTGTTAGCCCTAACCCCTGTGGTTCGTGCTATGCTGCGCTCGGATTCACCTTTCATGCTGGTAGAGTTACGCGCCGAAAATTACGCTGTTATCGATCACGCCATTGCCGTCTTCGGCCCTGGCCTGAACCTGCTGACCGGCGAAACGGGCGCAGGCAAATCCATTCTTGTAGATGCGCTGGCGCTGCTGATGGGAGGCAAAGCCTCAACAGAAATTGTGCGCCATGGAGCCGACAAGGCGGTCGTGGCATGTGTGTTTGAGTCCACCCCGGCCGCCGAAGCAGTTCTCGAAGAAAACGGGATCGACGCCGAAGGGAACGAGATCATCCTGCGCCGGGAGATTCTGTCGTCGGGTAAAGGACGCGTTTTCGTCAACAACCAGCCGGCGACGGTCGCGGTTTTGCGGTTGCTTGCACCCGAGCTTGCGCTGGTGCACGCGCAGTCTGAGACGCTCTCCAGCTTCGACCAGACGCAGCAGCGGATTCTGCTCGATCGCTTTGCTTCGATTTCAACAGAAGATGTAGCCGCGGCGTATGAAGGGTGGCGCGCCGCACAGGGGAAGCTCGATGAGTTGCTGACGAATGAGCAGGACCGGCTGCGCATGGTTGACCTATGGAGTTACCAGGCGACGGAAATCGGTGCCGCCATTCTTGTTGCCGGCGAAGACGAGGCTCTTGAGACGGAGAAGCGCGTGCTCGCGAATGCCGAGAAACTCTACGCAGCCGCGATGAGCGCCTTCGATCAGTTGTACGAGGGTGGCGCATCGGCAGAGGCTGCACTGCGGGCTGCAGGACGCAATCTCGACGAACTGGCGCGATACGATGCGAAGTTCAATGAAGCGGCGCAGCAGATTGAGTCGGCGCGCGCCACAATCAGCGATGTCAGCGCTACGTTGCGCGATTATGCCGAGCGCATCAACGCTTCGCCGGAGCGGCTGGAGGAAATTGAAGATCGCCTGGCGCTGCTCGATCGCCTGAAACGCAAGTATGGCAAGACTGTCGCCGATGTGATCGCGCTGGGCGAGGAAGTAGCGCGGAAGCTGGCGGAGGTGGAGGATCGCGACGAGACGCTGAAGGTGCTGCGGGCGGCGCTGGCGAAATCGGCGGCCAGCTATCGGCAGGTTTCGGCGTCTCTCTCTGAACAACGTAAGGCGGCCGGCGCAAAGCTCGCCAAACTTGCGGAGACGCAGATCAATTCGCTGGCGATGAAGGTGCGGTTTGAGATTTCTGTTAGAAGCAGTGAGCAGGAGTCCGCGTGGAGCGCGCACGGCTGGGATGAAGTGGAATATCGCATCGCCACCAACCCGGGCGAACCGATGAAGCCGCTGCACGAGATCGCTTCAGGCGGCGAAATGTCACGCGTGATGCTGGCGCTGAAAGTCGCCGTCGAAGAGGCTTCGTCGAAATCACGAAAGAAACTGCCGACGCCGCGCACGCTGGTCTTCGACGAAATCGACATCGGCATCGGCGGCCGCGCTGCCGACGCTGTTGGCCAGAAACTGAAGGCACTAGGACGCGCGCAGCAGGTTCTCTGCGTGACTCATCTGCCCCAGATCGCCGCCTTCGCCGATCAGCATTTTGTTGTCGAGAAGAAGGAAGACCACGGCCGCACCAAGATGCACATCCGCCTGCTCGACGATCGTGCCCGCACCCACGAGGTGGCGCGCATGCTCTCCGGGGCAAAGGTGACGGAGACCAGCCTGCAGCACGCGGCGCAGATGATCGCGACCAGCCGCTGACGCCAATCCGCCATATTGATTCCATTGCGAAAGCCCCATAAGCGAGTTGCACTCATGGGGCTTTCGCATCGGTGGTCCTGTGTCAGGCAGGGCTATTTGTCGTGTCCGTGGGCGTGATCGTTGTCGTGCTTATCGTCGTGGCCATGTTTGTCGTCGTGGCCATTGCTATGTCTGTCATTGTCGTGCGGGTTCCCGTGGCCATTGCCGTGATCGTTATGGTCCTTGTACTGGCCGTTGTGGTTCCCGTTATCGTGGCGAACCTCGTTGTGATACTCATTTCCGTGCCATTGATGTTCCCAGCCATGGTGTCTGCCCCAGTCAGCATGTTCGCCACGCCCAGGGAACGGACCGCGGTATCCGAAATGCGGATCGTAGTCGTGGTTGATGTAGCCATGAAAGCCTCCGGGACCACGGAACCACGGCCCTGCGCCATAAAACACGCCTCCGGAGAACCACTCCGGACCGTAGTAGCCGAAGGGTGCGCATTGATAAGGCGCGTAATTGAAGTAGCCGTAGGGGCACGCCGGCGCCACTCCAATGCTGATGCTGATTTGCGCGGCCGCACGCGTATTGGCGCCTGCCAAACAAACGAGAGCAAGAACCGGCACGGCAAAAAGCCGGGAAAATTTCATAACTTCCTCCAGGGGGTGATGCTCGTCTCAGTCTACGCGTCTGCAAGGTGTTCCTAACCCACCATCGCGTCAGGGGCTCTCGAAAGTCATCTGTACAAATCGTGCCGTTGTCCGATCAAAAAGCAGCGATTTCGTGCAACCGATTCCCTCTCAAAAATGCTTCTGAGGGGAGCGGATGCTAGAGGCAACCCGCGCCTCGTCGAGCCTCTCCAACTTCACGTGCACCAAGTCGTACCCGTTCTGCGTACTGGGGCTTGCGAGCCAGAAATCTCAGCGAAGGCGCAGTTGCAATAGACCGTATCTAAACACTTAGAAGCAGGAGGACCCCGGGTTATGGATCTACAGGCTCTTACCCCTACTCAGATCGCAATTATCGTCGCCGTCATCGTGGTGGTGATGGGCGCCATCGCGTTTGTAGTCCTAAAGAAGCGTCGCACTGAGAAGCTTCGTCAGCACTTCGGCCCCGAGTATGATCGTGCCGTTGCCGAAGGAGGCAATAAGCGCATTGCCGAGTCCCGGCTTGAAGAGCGCACCGAGCGCGTCAAGAAGTTCCACATTCATCCGCTCACGGTGGAGGATCGAGCACGGTTTACCGATCAATGGGATCGCGTGCAGGGTCACTTTGTGGATGCTCCCGCCGGCGCGGTCGCCGAAGCCGACCAGCTGATCGGCGACCTGATGGCAACTTGCGGCTACCCGATGAGCGACTTTGAGCAGCGTGCAGCCGACATCTCGGTCGAGCACCCGATCGTCACGCAGAATTACCGCTCCGCACACGACATCGCGCTTCGTCAGGCCAAGGGACAGGCCAGCACCGAAGACCTGCGCCGCGCCATGATTCACTATCGCGCTCTGTTTGACGAACTGGTGAGCCAACGCCACGACACTACCGTTGTCGAGCGGAAGCCCGTGATCGCCGTCGATCGCGACCGCGCAGATTACCCGCCGGAAGCAGCCCGCGTGCGGCGCGGCTGATTGCAGTCGGCGCGTAGAGTTTCATCGTTCGATCGGGCTCGACGCATCCTTGAGTGCCGCGTTTGGTTGCGCGGCACTCCTTGTGTCATGATGACAAAATCTTCAGCTCGCACTTTCGGTTCCAGCCTTCCAATTGTCTGTTGCTGCGGCATACTCAACTTCTTCTGAAAGACGAATTCTCCTCTCCGCCCGCCGATCCGATCAGGAGAAACTCACATGTTGATCAAAAACGGAACGTTTGCGATGGCGATGCGAATCCTCCTGTTTTGCTGTGTTGTTACCGCTTCCGCATTTGCGCAGACCTATACTCTCCAAGGCAAAGTGAGTGATTCCGCCGGGCACGCGGTTCCAAGCGCGACAGTCAGGGCAAAGAACGTGGCAACAGGCCGGTCGTTCAGCACTGAAACCGGCTCTGACGGCACGTATTCCATCCACGACCTTGCCGGTGGCGACTACATGGTGTCTGCGGTCGCGGGCGAGTTGCAAGCTCCGCCGATCAAGGTAACGCTGGCCGCCGCGCAAACCACTGACCTCATCGTGAGCCCGGCGCCCAAAACAAAGTGAAGGCACCTCACCGAGGCTATCGATACCTCTCGAACCTCGGCCAAGACTCGCGCCGCGACTTTTCATTGCTGACATTGTGCGCTGCCTCATACAATTCCTTCACCATGCACATTCCCCGAAAGCCTTTCCTTGCTGTTGCACTTTCCCTTTGCTCGTTCGGCGCTGTAGCACAGCAGCCGCAACACCTTTTCTTTCGCGTGACAGCCGGCCCCAAAATCACGACGCCTGTCTCCGGACGCTTGCTGATTTTTCTCACCCCCGGATCGGGAGCGAAGCAGATGGATGAGAATCCCTTTCAGCCGACCGCCGTCTCTGTGGCCGCGAAGGACGTTTCAGACCTGACGGCCGGAGCATCGGTTGAAGTCGATACGGACGATGTAGCCTTTCCCGCCGGCTTTTCGTCTCTGAAGCCGGGTGACTACCAGGCGCAGGCCGTGCTTGACGTAAACCACGACTACAACTACGTCGGACGCAGCGCCGGCGACCTGGTCAGCGAGGTTGTGTCGCTCGCGTCGTTCACGCCGGGGCAGGGAGCCGAGCCTGCGTTTACTCTCAACGACGTCGCTCCCGGGCGTCCCAGCCCTCCCGATCCACCGGGATTCGAGAAGAGCTCGCACCTCGAGGATTTCGTGAGCCCGGCACTCACAGCCTTCTCAGGTCGGCCGATGCACGTGCGCGCGTGGGTTATTACGCCTCCGGACTACGACGAGCATCCCAAGGATCGCTACCCCACCGTTTACTGGACGCATGGGTTTGGCGGCGAACTGAATGGAGCAAAGTTCTTCGGTGCCATGCTGTTCAACATGATGGCGAAGAAGCAGATGCCGCCGATGATCTGGGTCATGCTGGATGAGTCGTGCCCCACGGGCACACACGAATTCGACGACTCTGTGAACAACGGGCCGTGGGGAAGTGCGCTGACGAAGGAATACATTCCCTATCTTGAGAAGAAGTACCGCATGGATGCGCGGCCAAGCGGGCGTTTCCTGCAGGGCCACTCCTCCGGCGGATGGGCAACCCTGCAGTTGCAGGTCGATTATCCGGCAATCTTTGGCGGAACGTGGTCCACTTCGCCCGATCCCAGTGATTTTCACGACTTCACCGGCATCGATCTCTACGCGCAGCACGCCAACGTCTATCATCGGCAGGATGGAACACCCTACCCGATCATTCGAGACCATGGAAAGGTGATCGGCACATTTGAGCAGTTCGCGAGAAACGAACGCGTGCTCGGCCCCTATGGCGGACAGGTTGCTTCGTTTGAGTGGGTGTTCTCGCCCCGCGGGCAGGACGGCAGGCCTGTGCCGATGTTCGATCGCGAAACTGGGGACGTCGATCCCGCTGTCATTGCCTACTGGCACGACCACTACGATCTGGCGCATATCGTTCAGACAACGTGGACCCAGCGAGGACCGGAGTTGCGCGGCAAGATTCACGTCTTCGTGGGCACTGCCGACACGTTTTATCTCGATGGTGCGGCGCACAAGATGGATGCAGTGCTGAAGGCGCTGGACGCCGATGCCCACTTCACATATATCCCCGATCGAACGCACTTCGATCTCTACACCATATATAAGGAAGGCGGCGATCCGAAGGGCGATCGGTATGGCCTCTTCCGGCAGATCGGCGCGGAGATGTATGCGGTGGCGCGTCCGCATTCGAACTGGAAGGCGGCCGAGTAGACACAGAAATGCCCAGGCATCCATGATCGTGAAGGACTACCTGGGCGTTTTTACTTAGTGCGGGTGTCCGTCGTGATCGCGGTGCTCGTGAGCCCCGCCGAGGTTCGAGTGCCCGTGGCCGTCGCGCATTTCGTTGCCTCTGAAATGCTCAACGTGATCGGGGCGATGATGTTCATCGAAATGTTCGCCGCGATGCGGATACTCGCCGTGCCACCCGTCGTGCCGATCGAAGCGGTTATCGACGTGTCCCCAGAAACGTTCACGCCCGTGGTACCAGGGGCCCGCACCTAGAAAGACGCCGCCGGTAAACCATTCCGGCCCGTAGTAGCCATACGGTGCGCAATCATAGGGCGGATAGTCGAAATAGCCATAGGGACATTCAGGCGCCGGGCCAATCTGAACGGCGACCTGCGCATGTACCTTTTGAGGCGAAGCCGCAAAGCAGAGAGCAGCGAGAGCAATTAACAATAGATATTTGAATTTACCCACTTATCCTCCTCGTTTACAGGCGGGATTTGCGGCTCGGATCGCGCTTGCGAGAATCGGAGCGATGAAACCAACTGGTTGCGCGAAAATCCAGGTCGCCCGCCTTGAACAACTAAGGCTTGGATGAAGGGGGTGGGGGAAGGGTTTTCGCCCTTGGGGCGTTGGGGCACGTAAGTCCTTCGAATCGATGCGGTCTTTGTTTGCTCGAATGAATGCGCACCTGGATTGATTCCGCTCACCATCAAAACGAGTTTCGTGCAATGCGAACCTCGTGTCATAATGTGGGAAACCTAGACCACCCTGTGTCTCTCATCACAGCCGCTAAGCCCCTCAAAGCAGAGACTCCTCATAGCGGTTTTTCTCCGCAGGCCGCGTTGTGAGGCGAAGCGAATGAGTGAACAGAAAATGGTGATTTTAGATGGCAACGAGGCTGCGGCTTCGGTTGCCTATCGACTCTCCGAAGTGGTTGCAATTTACCCGATTACTCCCTCGTCGCCGATGGCCGAGTGGGCCGATCAGTGGCGCTCGGAAGACAAGAGGAATATCTGGGGCGCATTGCCCATCGTGGAAGAGTTGCAGAGCGAAGGCGGCGCGGCTGGCGCGCTCCACGGCGCACTGCAGGCCGGTGCATTCGGCACCACGTTTACGGCCTCTCAAGGCCTGCTGCTGATGATCCCGAACATGTACAAGATTGCCGGTGAGTTGACTCCGGCCACCATGCACGTGACGGCCCGCACCCTGGCCACACATGCACTGTCAATTTTTGGCGACCACTCCGATGTGATGGCCTGCCGCTCGACGGGTTGGGCGATGCTGGCTTCGAACTCCGTGCAGGAAGTGGCCGACATGGCGCTGGTTGCCCAGATCGCCACGCTAGAGTCGCGCATCCCGTTCATTCACTTTTTCGACGGTTTCCGCACTTCGCACGAAGTGGGGAAGATCATTCCCATCAGCGACGAGACCATCCGCGCCGTGCTTGACGACAAGTACATCATCCAGTTCCGCCAGAACGCGCTCAGCCCGGATCGCCCCCTGCTCCGCGGTTCGGCACAGAATCCCGACGTCTTCTTTCAGGCGCGCGAAGCGTGCAGCCCCTATCACGCCGCAGTCCCGGGCATCGTGCAGTCGGTCATGAATCGCGTTGCCGCACAAACCGGCCGCCCCTATCACCTCTTCGACTACTACGGCGCATCCGATGCCGAGCGCGTGATCATCCTCATGGGTTCCGGCGCTGAAGCGGTTGAAGAAGCCGTCGATCTTCTAGTGAAGCAGGGCGAGAAAATCGGCTTGCTGAAGGTTCGCCTGTATCGGCCATTCGACGCAGCCGCCTTCATCAACGCGCTGCCCGCCACCGTCAAGTCCATCGCTGTTCTTGACCGCTGCAAGGAGCCCGGTGCAACAGGCGAACCGCTCTACCAGGATGTCGTCACTGTTCTTGCCGAGCGTGCCGACACACTGCCGTTTGCCGCGATGCCGAACATTATCGGCGGCCGCTACGGCCTCTCGTCGAAGGAATTTACGCCCGCCATGGTCAAGGGCATCTACGACGAGCTGAACAAGACGACTCCGAAGAAGCACTTCACCATCGGCATCGACGACGACGTTTCGCACAGCAGTTTGACGTACGATCCGACATTCTCTACCGAAGATCCGAAAACCGTTCGCGCACTGTTCTACGGACTCGGTTCCGACGGAACGGTTGGCGCCAACAAGAACTCCATCAAGATCATCGGCAGCGAGACTGACAACTACGCGCAGGGCTACTTCGTGTACGACTCGAAGAAGTCCGGCTCGATGACGACTTCACACTTGCGCTTCGGCCCCAATCCGATTCGCTCCACCTACCTTATTACCCGCGCCAGCTTTGTAGCCTGCCACAACTTCAGCTTCCTCGAGAAGATGAATGTGCTGGAAGCAGCGATGCCCGGCGCCGTCTTCCTGCTCAACTCGCCTTACTCCGCCGAAGAGGTCTGGGACAAGCTGCCCAAGTCGACGCAGGAAGAGATGCTTCGCAAGAAGATTGAGTTTTACGTCATCGACGGCTATACCGTTGCGCGCAATGCCGGAATGGGCACGCGTATCAACACCATCATGCAGACTTGTTTCTTCGCCATCAGCGGCGTGCTGCCGCGCGAAGAGGCCATCGCGCAGATCAAGAAAGCCATCAAGAAGACCTACGGCAAACGCGGCGACGCCGTGGTGCAGAAGAACTACGACGCCGTCGACGCGGCGCTCGCACATCTGCACAGGGTCGAGTTGCCCACAGCCGCCTCATCGAACTTCGATCTCATTCCGTCGATTTCCAGCAACGCTCCGGAATTTGTTCGCAACGTGCTTGGCGAAATTGCCGCCGGCCGAGGCGATCTGCTTCCCGTTAGCGCGATCCCTGCCGGCGGCGCCTTCCCCACAGCGACATCGCAGTGGGAAAAGCGCAACATCGCGCAATTCGTCCCCGTCTGGGACAAGGATCTCTGCATCCAGTGCGGCAAGTGCGTCATGGTCTGCCCTCACGCCGTGATCCGCGCGAAGGTCTATAGTCCAGAGCTTGGCGACAAAGCCCCCGCAACCTTCAAGTGGGCCAAGCCGAAGTGGAAGGGCATGGAAACCGATCACTACACGCTGCAGGTCGCTCCGGAAGATTGCACCGGTTGCGCCGTCTGCGTAGAGGTGTGTCCGGTAAAGAGCAAGAGCGACGCCAGCAAAAAAGCCATCAACATGGCGCCGCAGGCTCCGCTGCGCGAGGCCGAGCGTGAAAACTGGGAGTACTTCCTCAACCTGCCCGAGACCGACCGCGCAAAGCTCTCGCACTCGCAGGTCAAGGATCTGCAACTGCTGCAGCCAATGTTTGAATTCTCCGGCGCCTGCGCTGGCTGCGGCGAAACCGCCTACATCAAGCTGCTCACCCAGCTCTTTGGCGATCGCCTCTACATCGCCAACGCCACTGGCTGTTCGTCGATTTATGGCGGCAACCTGCCAACCACGCCTTACAGCAAGAACGCCTCAGGCCGCGGACCGACTTGGGCCAACTCACTCTTCGAGGACAACGCGGAATTTGGCTTCGGCATGCGCACCGCGCTGGATCAGCAGAAGACCTTTGCCGAGCTGCTGGTTACGCGGCTCGCATCCGCGATCGGGCCGGAACTCGCAGCCGACCTCGTGAACGCGGAGCAGAAGACCGAGACCGAAATCGATGCGCAGCGCGAGCGGGTGAATATCCTGCGCGCGAAGCTCGCCGGTATCGACTCCTCTGACGCGCGCAATTTACTGGCCATCGTCGACTCCCTGGTTCGCAAGAGCGTCTGGATCCTGGGCGGCGACGGATGGGCATTCGACATCGGCTTCGGAGGACTCGATCACGTCCTCGGCTCGGGCAAGAACGTTAACGTGCTCGTTCTCGATACCGAGGTCTATTCCAACACCGGTGGCCAGTCGTCCAAGGCCACACCGCGCGGCGCAGTCGCCAAGTTTGCTGCGGCTGGAAAGGCGAACAGCAGAAAAGATCTGGCGATGGAAGCGGTCAGCTATGGCTCTGTCTACGTTGCGCAGGTGGCGCTTGGCGGCAACGACAGCCATGTCGTCAAAGCCTTCCAGGAGGCCGAAGCGCACATCGGGCCGTCGATCATCATCGCCTACTCAAGCTGCATCGCGCACGGCTACGACCTGGTGCATGGACTGGAGCAGCAGAAGCTGGCCGTGCAGTCCGGCTACTGGCCGCTGATGCGCTATAACCCGGAACTGCGCGAGTCCGGCAAGAACCCGTTCCAACTGGACTCCAAGGCGCCGTCCATCCGGCTCAAGGACTATGCCTACCGCGAAGCCCGCTACACCATGCTTGCGCGCAGCAATCCCGAGCTGGCTGCCTCGCTGCTTAAGGAAGCACAGGACGACGTGGAGCGCCAGTGGCGTGTCTACTCTGCCCGCGCATCCATGCCTGGCCGCGGCGAGACGCCCAACATTGCGCCTCAAGAGAAGCCTGAAGAAAAACTGGCAGCTCCGCCTGCCGGAGGATCCAAATGATCGATGTATCTACGAAATACCTGGGCCTGAATCTGAATGGACCCATCGTAGTTTCTTCAACTCCGCTGTCGGAGTCGATCGAGAACGTGCGCCGCATGGAAGATGCCGGTGCGTCGGCCATCGTGCTCACCTCCTTGTTCGAGGAGCAGCTTGCGCTCGAGTCGCGCACGCTCGACGAAGACCTCTCGCGCGGAACCGAGTCGTTTGCCGAGTCGCTCGGCTACCTGCCCGACCTCAACGATTACCGCATGACGCATGAGGTCTATCTTGAGCACATCCGGCGCTGCAAGGATGCGGTTAAGATTCCGATCATCGCCAGTCTCAATGGTGCAACGACCGGTGGCTGGGTTCGTTTCGCGCAGGAGTCGGAAGAGGCCGGCGCCAACGCGATCGAGCTCAACACCTATGCCCTGGCTACCGATCGCAGCCAGACATCGTATGAGCTCGAAGCACAGCTGCTTGAGCTGGTCGAGAGCGTTTGTAAAGCCGTTAAGGTGCCGGTAGCGGTCAAGCTTTCGCAGTCGTTCACCAGCCTGCCCCACATGGCGGCCAAGCTTGAAGACGTGGGCGCGGCCGCCGTGGTCCTCTTCAACCGCTTCTATCAGCCCGATTTCGATATCGAGGCTCTCGAAGTGCGGCCTACGCTGCATTTTTCCACGCCGTCGGAACTGCTGCCCCGCCTGCATTGGGCCGCAATTCTCTATGGCCACCTCAACATCGACATCGCCATTACTGGCGGAGTGCACTCGGCCGAAGACGTCATCAAGAGCATCATGGCCGGCGGCAACGTTGCAATGATGTGTTCGGCACTTCACATTCACGGCATCGATCACATCGGTCGCGTCCTCTCTGACCTGCAGTACTGGCTGGAGAAGCGCGAATTCTCATCGCTTTCTGAAACCCGCGGCTGCCTCAGCCGTCGCTCCGTGCCCGATGTCTCGCCGTTCGATCGGGGCAACTACATCAAGACGCTGAGTTCGTACAGCCTGCGGCAAACCGTGGCTGCATTCTAGATGACGAAGTTTCTCCTAGGTGCCAACGGCGGCTGCACAATCGTGTGCAGTCGCCGTTGGTCTTTCTGAGCCGACCTCGAGCCGTCAAACCAGTTTCCTCGCTTCTCAACTTCCTCATTCACTGCACAGAGATATCGCGTCCGGGCTTGACTTGACCTGGATGTTGAGCCCGCGCAGCTGAATCGGATTGAGATCGAAGACGACGTGGCATGATGGGTGGCTGTGCGCTTTCGCCCCTGTTTCGATGATGCCGACGGGAGGCATCCCAATACGCTCGGCGGAGTTCCGGGGGGCCTTTTCGTCAATATCCTTGCGCGCGATGATCTGAAAACGCGGCCCTCTTCTGCTCAGAATCACCTCATTCATGGTACCCGCCTCTTCTTGACAGGAAGGCGGCCAGCTTATCATTCGTGTGAAACTCCCATGAGGGCGCGAATGGTTATGAAACCTGTTGCCGCAATCTTTGTCGCAGTCATCTCACTCGGCGCGCTTTGTTCCGCGCAGGCCCCAACGAAATACGAGCCGACGCTGGAGTCGCTGGACCAGCACCCACTGCCACAGTGGTATGCGGACGCCAAGCTCGGCATCTTCATTCACTGGGGCCTGTACTCCGTGCCCGGCTGGGCTCCGCTTACGCATCCTGACCACGACTTCTCGTCGAACGATTACATCAAGTACGACCCCTACGCCGAGTGGTACCTGAACACGATGCGTATTCCCGGCTCGCCCACGCAGGCATACCAGAAAGAGCACTACGGCGCGGACTTCAACTATTACGACTTTTCGCAGACGTTCAATCGCGAATCGAAGAAGTGGGATCCCGACAAGATGGCCGCGATCTTCCGCGAGGCAGGCGCACGCTACGTAGTGCTGACGAGCAAGCATCACGAGGGATTCACGCTTTGGCCGAGTGCCACACCGAATCCCAACCCAAGCCTTAGGCCGAGCCAGTTGCACGCAGGACGTGACATTGTTGGCGAATTGACCACGGCGGTCCAGAAGCAGGGCATGAAGATGGGCCTCTACTACTCCGGTGGCTATGACTGGACCTTCAATACCGGCCCCATCGAGGTCAACGCCGACTACGACGCGGTAAAACCGCAGAACGACGCTTACGGGAAGTACGCCTTCGCTCAGATCCATGAACTCATTGACCGCTACAAACCCGCGATCCTGTGGAACGATATCGATTGGCCAAAGACCGGCAATGCGCTCCAGGTCGAGGCCGACTACTATAACGCTCTGCCGGACGGCGTCATCGATGACCGCTTTGGCGTGAAGCACGCCGACTTCACTTCGCCGGAGTACGAGAAGAAGGACCAGATCAGCGAGAAGAAGTGGGAGGAATGTCGCGGCCTCGGCCGGTCCTTTGGCTACAACCGCGCCGAGGGCGAGAAGGAGACGATCGCGCCGGGAGAGCTGATCGCCCTGCTTGTCGACATTGTGAGCAAGAACGGCAATCTGCTGCTCGATGTTGGGCCGGAAGCCGATGGCACGATTCCTCCGGTGCAGATGGAGCGACTGCAGGCGCTCGGCGCGTGGCTCAAACAGAATGGGGAAGCCATCTACGACACGACGCCATGGACGAAGGCGGTAGGGAAGTCAGCGGAGGGTGATGATCTGCGCTACACGAAAAAAGGTGATGACCTGTACGTGACGATTCTCGGAAACCCGAAGGCGAGGACGCTAACCGTCTCCGATCTGACCCCCAAAGGAAAGTTATCCGGACTCCTTCGTCCGCCTGTGATTTCTCTTCTCGGGCAGAATCAACCTCTGGAGGTTTCGGGGTTCGATGGAGGTTTAAAGGTGAAGCTGCCTGAGAAGCTTCCGGGGGAATACGCCTACGTCGTGAAGGTGCCAGGATACGTCATGCAATATATCTCTCTTCAAGACTAATCACTCGGATCCAGGAATCGCCGCACGGCTTCCTCAAGTATTCTCGAAGCGTCCGGCAATGCTTTGTCGACCACCTCACTGAACCCCTCACGCAACTCCAGCGAGCCTGCACCGACGGTCAGGAGCAGGGAATTGCGAGGTATCGCGCCGTAGAGTTGCTGGCTCAGCGCGAGTAACTGGCCTGCATCCAGATGATGCGTGCTGAGTTTGGTATTGTCTTCGGCTGGCTCGACGGACATCGTACGTACGAGGCCCGCTTCGCAGTCTGTTGCGCAATCGACGAATATTACCGACTCCGCCTGCGCGACTTCTTCCACCATCTCCGGAGTCCACTGGTGATCGCAGAGCACGCGCACCCGCGGATCATCACGCCAGTGCTCTTCCGCCCACTGCGCAAGAAAAGGCCCGACGCCATCATCTTCGCGGAGAGTATTGCCACAAGCGAGGATGAGACATTGATTGAAGGTCTGATTCATGATTGCCAAGTTTAGACTGAAATACCCCGGTCTCAGAGTCGAGACCGGGGCACCCAGGTTGAGGGAGAATCTAACGGATGACGCGATCGACAACTTCGCCGTCGGCGGAGAGAAGCGTCATTGCCAGTGGCATTTGCCCGAAGGCGTGGGTCGAACAGCTCAGGCAGGGGTCGAATGTACGGATCACGGCTTCGACGCGATTTAAAGCGCCGGCGCTAAACTTGCCGTCCTTTACGTAGGCCTTAGCCGCTTGTAGAACGCCCTTATTCATTGCATTGTTGTTGTGACCCGTGGCGACGACGAGGTTGGCCCATGTGATAAGGCCGTTCTCGTCCACCTTGTAGTGGTGACTGAGGGTGCCGCGCGGCGCTTCGATCTGTCCCGCGCCCTCCAGGCGATTCACGCCGGCAGTAGCGCGCACATGCGTATCGAGAATCTGCGGGTCAGCAAGAATGTGTTCGATCTTCTCGATTCCGTAGAGTGCCTCAACCAGCCGCGCATGGTGGTAGAAGAACGAGCTCTCGACCGGACCGGAGGCGAGTTGCTTGAATTCGACGAGTTCCTGGTCGGCCTTCGGCGTGCCCATGCTCTTGACGATATTCAGCCTTGCCAGCGGGCCGACGCGGTAGCTGCCTTCGGGGTAGCCGAGCGGTTTGTAGTAGACGAACTTGGTGTAGCTGTAATTCTCCACAGCTTCACCGATCACCTCGGTGAAACGCTGTGCCGTGATGCCGTTTTCGATGGTGTCGCCCGTCGGCCCGATCAGCCGCAGCGCGCCGTCATTGAACTCGATGGACTCGTCTTCGTTGATCAGGCCCAGGTAGTTCGACGGGAAGTTGGCGAAGACCGAGATTTCCTGCTGAAAGCGGTCGGCAATCTGCTTATAGGCAGCCAGCGCCAGGCTCACATTGGCATAGGCCTCGGGCAGCATGGCCAGTATCTCGTCGCGCTTGGCGGCGCTCAACGGCTCGGTTACGCCGCCCGGGACCACCCATCCGGTGTGGATGCGCTTGGTGCCCAGCAGTTCGATGATATGTTGGCCAAAGCGCCGCAACCCGATGCCTGCGCGGCCCAGTTCAGGCCGTGCGGCCGCTACGCCGAAGATGTGCCGCTGGGCAGGGTCCGACTCCATGCCGAGCAGCAGATCCGGAGAGGAAAGATGGAAAAAGCTCAGTGCGTGCGATTGAACCATCTGCGCGAGATTGAGAATGCGGCGCAACTGCGCGGCGGTGTGCGGAATGCGCACCGACATGATGGCCTCGCATGCTTTGGCCGAGGCCAGCAGATGCGATACAGGGCAGATGCCGCAGATGCGCGCCGTGAGAGAAGGCATCTCATAGAATGGCCGACCCTGGGAAAACTTCTCGAATCCACGGACCTGCGTGACATGAAATTGCGCGTTTTCCACGTCGCCCTGGTCATTCAGATAGATCGTAATTTTGCCGTGACCTTCAAGGCGGGTTACCGGATCGATCGTGATGGTTTGCGTCATAACTCGAACTCCTTCGGGGATCAGGCTCCAAAGCGGGTGAGGGCCGGAATATCCAGCGGCTCACCGGTAATCAACGCCGTCAGCGCTGTGTGGAATGTGTCGGCGGAGGGCGGGCAACCGGGAAGATAGACATCCACCTTCACAAATTCATGAATGGGCCGCACGATCTTGAGCAGCTTCGGCACAACGACGCAGGGAATCTGCTTTTGGATCGTGGCGTTTTCAAAGTAGGCGCGATCGAGAATCGCTTCCGGGCCGATCGGGTTGCGCATCGAAGGAACGTTACCCGTGATGGCGCAGTCTCCCATTGCGATCAACATCTTGGAGTGGGCGCGGATCTTTTTGATTTTTTTCTCGTCGTCGACCGAAGCTACAGCGCCCTCGACCAGCGCGATATCCACGTCGTCAGGGAATTCCTTGGTGTCCACGATGGGGCTATATACCACGTCGACGAGCGCGGCCAGTTCCAGAAGTCTTTCGTCCATGTCGAGGAACGACATGTGGCATCCAGAGCATCCGTCCAGCCAGGCCGTTGCCAATCTCAGTTTGCTCATTGCGCTTCCCTCATCTGATTCAGGTAAGGCAGAAAATCCGGGTACTTGGGGTGATCGGAGCCAATCTTGCTCTTGTCGAAAAGCGCTCCGGTGGGGCAGACCTGTACGCACTTGCCGCAGCGTGTGCAACTGGATTTTCCCCAGTCCTCATGCAGGTCGGTGATCACGATGGAGTTGATGCCGCGGCCCATTACATCCCAGACATGCGCACCCTCAATCTCGGCGCAGACCCGCACGCAGCGTGTGCACAGGATGCAGCGATTGTGGTCGACGGTGAAGCGCTCGTGCGATGCGTCGACCGTAAGCTCCGGATTGCGATAGGGCAGGCGGACGTGGGTCAGACCCTGTTCCTGGGCCATTGCCTGCAGGTCGCAGTGACCGTTCGCCACGCAGACTGAGCAGACATGATTCCGTTCGGCGAAGAGCAGTTCCAGAATGGTGCGACGGTGTTTCTTCAGCCGTTCAGTATCCGTGGTGACTTCCATGCCTTCGAAGACGCTGGTGACGCAAGCTGGAAACAGCTTGTTATTGCCTTTGATCTCAACCACGCACAGGCGGCAGGCACCCACGTCGGTGAGGCCGTCGAGGTGGCAGAGCGTAGGAATGTAAATGTCGTTTTCCTTCGCCACTTCCAGAATGGTCTGGCCGGCGCGCGCGCTGACTTCCTGTCCGTCGATCAGCAGTGTTTTTACTCCAACACTTTCGCTCATGCCAATACCTCCTCGGGAGCTTCTATGGCGGCGGTGGCTCCAGCGATGTTGCAGACGCCGGCCGGACAGCGTTTGTGCACGATGTGTTCGATGTACTCGTTTTTGAAGTAGCGCAGCGTGCTCAGCACGGGGTTGGGCGCCGTCTGTCCAAGGCCGCAGAGACTGGTTTCCTTCACCGTGGCGCAGAGATCGACCAGCAGCTCAAGGTCGGCCATGGTGCCGGAGCCGTCGCAGATGCGGGTAAGCAAGGTGTGCATCTGGGCGGTGCCGGCGCGGCAGGGAATGCACTTGCCGCAGGACTCCGTCATGCAGAACTCGATGAAGAAGCGGGCCACGTTGACCATGCAGGAGGTATCGTCCATCACGATCATGCCGCCGGAGCCCATGATGGAACCGACCGCGACCAGGGCGTCGTAGCTGACGCCGATGTCGAGCATCTCTGCCGGAAGGCATCCGCCGGAAGGGCCGCCGGTTTGCACGGCTTTGAAGGTGTGTCCGTCGGGCACGCCGCCGCCGATGACTTCGATGATTTCGCGCAGCTTGATGCCCATGGGCACTTCGACGAGGCCGGTGTTGGTGATTTTGCCGGTGAGCGCGAAGACCTTGGTGCCTTTGCTGCGGGCAGATCCCATACTCGCGAACCACTTGCCGCCGTTGCGAATGATGGGTGCGATGTTCGCGAATGTCTCCACGTTATTGATCAACGTGGGGCGGCCCCAGAGTCCGCTGACCGCTGGATATGGCGGCCGTGGTCTGGGAGTGCCGCGCTTGCCTTCGATCGATGCGATGAGCGCAGTTTCTTCGCCGCAGACAAAGGCTCCGGCGCCGAGACGAATCTCCACATCGAAGTTGAATGCCGTGTTGCCGATGTTGTTGCCGAGCAGGCCGCGCCGGCGCGCATCGCGCAGCGCAGCGGTCAGGCGGGCAACCGCCAGAGGATACTCCGCACGCACATAGATATAGCCCTTGCTGGCGCCGACCGCATAGGCCGCAATGGCCATGCCTTCAATTACGCGCTGCGGATCGCTTTCAAGAACGCTGCGGTCCATAAACGCGCCGGGGTCACCTTCGTCGCCGTTGCAGATTACGTACTTCAAGTCACCGGTTGCCTTGGCAACGGTGCCCCACTTCAAGCCTGTCGGATATCCGCCGCCGCCACGACCGCGGAGGCCGCTTGCGGTGATCTGGTGAACGACCCCGTTGGGCGTCATGTCGGTAATGGCAGTCAGGAGCGCCCGGTAACCGTCACGGGCAATGTAGTCGTCGATCTTTTCCGGATCGATGTGGCCGGAGTTCTCCAGAACCACGTGTACCTGCTGGTCAAAGTGCTCGCGAAGGTCGCATTGCAGCGAGGCCACCGGTTGGCCACCAAGACTGTTCACGACTGCTTCAGCGTTGTCCGCCTTGACATGCTGATAGAGCGTCTCTTCTGGGTCAACCAATACCAGCGGCCCGGCAGCGCACAATCCCATGCATCCGGTGCGGCGCACAAAAGCCCTTTTTCCAGATGCCGACACCGCAGTGGTCAGCGCATCTCTCAGCTTGTCGGAGTGCTGGCTGAGGCAACCGGTGCCCATGCAGACATTAATTTCGTGGTCGAATTTCGCATTTTCCGCGCGAACGGATTCAGCAATTTGATCAAGCTCCTCGAGTGTCATTCGACTGCCCACCTTTCCAGTTGCTCGATCATGTGTTCGCCGATCATCTGGCCTTGCAGTTCGCCGTCGGTCAAGACCACAGGTGCGCGCCCGCACGCGCCAACGCAACGCGCCGTCATCAGGCTGATCTTCCCGTCCTTGGTCGTCTGGCCTTGCGGAATGCCCAGCCGCTTCTCGGCCGCGGCTACCAGTTTGTCGGTGCCCTTGATGTAACAGGCAGTTCCTGTGCAGATGGTCATGGTGTGCTTGCCTGGCGGCTTAAGGCTGAAGTAGTGATAAAAAGTCACAACCCCATAGGCCTGGCTCAGGGGCACGCGCAGCGACTTTGCGACAAACCGGATCGCGTCGTCATCGAGAAACCCGAATGCAGATTGCGCGGTGTGGAGTGTTTCGATCAGCGCGTGGCGGGCAAACCCATTCTTGCGCATGGTGCCGTTCACGATTTTCCAGCGTTTGTCGTCGCTGGGCAGCGGCGGTGGTGTGAATGCGGGCACAAATCCCTCCAGACATTGAGGACGAAGCACTTACCACTCCTACGCTCCGCTCTCTGTCTGGTGTTGTTTTACGCCCGCAAGCATACGATCAACCGTGACCACGGTCACGCGGTTTGGCTGCGATTTCACAGGGTGGAACATGCGGCCGATATCGGACGAAGATTGAGGGACTTAGCGTGACGACTCCGCGGTTCAGCCGAGAGCAGGGAGGTGATCGGAGATGCCCAAAAGGAAGATCAACCCGATGGCGCAGCTATACACCGCGCCCGTCCATGCAATCACATAGTAAAAGCGCGGATGTTGTCCGCCTGCGTTAAAGGCGCCGCCTAGCGACGCCGTCATCAGCGCGTTCATGGCGACAAGGCCAATGGCAAACGCGCCGAGGCCGAGCATGCCCCGGGAGGTTCCGCCAAGATTGGCCGTCAGGAAGAAGAGTGCGAGCTGGCTTGGAGTCTCCGCGCCAACTCCATGCAGGATCCCGATCACAAAGACCGACTTGCCGTTGTACATCCACTGAAACCGTTCCGGCTTCGGCGCTGCCGGACTCCAGATGCGGCGTACGCGCCACGCCATCCACAGCACGCCGTTGATTGCAATTGCCAGGCGGCTCTCGATGCGTCCGTGCCGGTGCCCGTGCGCATCCTTGCGCAAAATGCCCGCCACCACGCCAATGCCCAGGACGATCAGCGTCAGGCCGATCAGCCGCTCGGTCCAATGATCCAATCCCTCCGGCAGTCCCAGATGCAGTTGCAGCACGGCGACGCCCAGCGCCACCACGGTAAAGGCGTGGCCAAGGGCGTAGGTCACTCCCAGCCGCAGCCCGCTGCGCCAGTTTTTCTGAACGGCCGTGATATCGGAGATGGCGGCCAGATGGTCGTAGTCGAACCCGTGCTTGAGCCCCAACACGAGGCAGGAGCCGAGGGCGGCCATCAATTTCCAGTCGCTCAAGATCGGTGTCACAGGAGCCCAGTATAGTTCAGGTCTATTACGTCTGGCGCGTTCATTCGTCACCCGGTTTGGCCGGGTACCGGTCTTCGGAGACCCATTCAACCGGTGCCTCCTACGCCTTATTTGACCTGCGCTTGCCTATCCGGAATCAGCTGCAGCTGATAGTTCGAGTAATCGATCTTGACGGTCGTCTGGCCCAGCAGCGCACTGCCTGAGACGGCCTCGGCATGAGTGGCCATCGGCAACGCGTCCATCTCATCGTATTGGCGCGAAACCTCAGCGGCGCTTGCCAGGAAGAACGCGCTCTTTGAAGCCGTTCCCTTCAGTTGCACGATCGCAAAGTCCTGCGCATCCACCCACAGCCTTCCTTTAAACAGATACTCACTGTTACGTCTCGGCGTGATATCCAGCACCAGGCAGTCCCGGTCGTTCAGGCGATCCCGGGGATTGGCGTCCAGCTTTATTTCGTAGTTCGCGCTGTCGATGAGGGCCGTTTGCACGTTGCCGGGCTGGCTCATGCGCTTCTCATGATCCAGCAGGGTGAGGAGAACCTCGTTGCGCCACAGGGACGAGCCGCTCTGCGACACGATTTCATAGCTCTTGCCGGTCTGCTTGGTGTAGGTGGTCTTCACCAGCATCTCCGCAGCCGGATGCGTGTCATCCTTCCCGCGAAAGACGGCGTAATGTTCTGTGACGGAGTATCCGGCGAGCCGATCGATCCGGCCCTGCACCGATGCATCGACGCCGCGAACAACGCTGCCGATGTCCGGCTGCTGAGCCGCTGCTCGGCTTGAAGCGACGGTATAAGGAGCCAGAAAAACAAGCGCGAATTTGGCGAAGAAGAGTCGCCGCCGTTCCATCATGATTTGATTCTTTCATGCGGGAAAGAATTTCTGGAGTATGTCCGAACATTCATGCCCGTCCAGGTCCGTGGTGCGAATGCCGCACAGTATTTGACGCAAGGAGCTCCCAAACAGAACGAGCATCCGGGAATTTGCTCCCGGATGCCCGCTGCCTTTCGCAACACATCTGGAATTACCGTGAAGCCGACTCAGCCTTTGCGCCGCGCACAGCCGCGAGGAACGCGTGGGCCTGCGGAGGCGGCGGAACTGATCCGGTAAGCACAGAACGGAAGGAGGCTTCCGGACCGTACACGGTCTTCATAGAGTCGTCATCCGGTCGCACGGAAGCGCCCGAAAGGGCCAGCCCTGCAAAGACACCCTTGGCGCGCGAATAGGTAAGGATCTCGGCATTCAACTTCCAATCCGTGTTCGCCGATGCGTGACGGCCTACCGGTCCCGCTGCCGCAGAGGCATCCGCGCCCACCTTGAACTTGCTCGCGAGCATATGCTTCATGCCCTCATCGGTCTGGAAAATCATCACCAGGTCTATGCCCTCGACGCCGATCTGAAGGCCCCAGCTTCCGCCCGTAACCGCGAAGAATGCCGGTGCGCTCCAGCCATGATCCGTACGGCAGGTGGCCACGCCGCGGCCGCCCTCTGCGCCGAACACGAATCCGCCCTTCACCATGTGCGGCACAACGGCGACGCACTTTGCATGTTCCATTACTTCTTCGGGGATTCCCCTGTCGGGGGCCGCCATCACTTCATGCAGCACTGCCGCGGCCTTGTCGAGCCGTTCGGTGGTGTCTTGTTTATCCTGCTCGGCTGCGCACGTCATGGCCGCGAGCCCGAATACCGCGAGCGTCATCATAATCTTTTTCATATCATTCACCTTTCGCACCTGCCGGGAAACCCTTGAATGGCCCTCGGGGAGTTGGGGGGGAGGGAACTGTTTTCTCGATTGTTTCTTGCGCCTGTCGAGCGGAGTTACGGATTCGTGTGCACTTCAAATACCCGCTCACCAGTTGGAGCAAAAGATGGAGTTTTTGGTTGCCCCCGGACGGCCATCCTGCTCCCGGAGATCGCCCGAAGTTTCTGTAGGGCATTGATTTGCGCATGGGCTATGCTTGAATTTGAGGCGCAGCCTTTTGACCTTCTCCCCATCCCCAACACCGCAATCTTCTTCCGTTCTCGAGCGGAAGAGCATTCGCGTCCGTGGAGTGGTGCAGGGAGTCGGCTTTCGCCCCTTTGTCTACCGCCTTGCAATCGAGGAGAACCTCGCCGGCCTCATCGGAAACGACACAGATGGCGTGATCATCGAACTCGAAGGGCCGGCAGCGCATATTCAGTCGTTTGTTGCGCGGCTTACCGCGGAAACGCCGCCGCTGGCGCGCATTGACTCCGTCACTGCCGGCGACCTTGTGCCCACCGGCGAAACCGGCTTTCGCATCGTGGCCAGCGAAGTGCTAGGCCGCGTCAGCACCGGGATACCCGCAGACGCAGCGACATGCGACGATTGCCTGCGCGAACTGCTCGATCCCGCAGACCGCCGCTATCGCTATCCATTTCTGAACTGCACCAACTGCGGGCCGCGCTTCACCATTACCCGCCGCATCCCCTACGACCGGCCGCAGACCTCAATGGCGAAATTTCCGATGTGCTCCGAGTGTCAGGCCGAGTATAACGATCCCCTCAACCGCCGCTTTCACGCGCAACCGAATGCCTGCTGGCGCTGTGGTCCGCGCGTCTGGCTCGAATCGCCGGAAGGTTCGTCCCTTGAGAGCACCGATACCGTGGCAGAAACGATCGAGCGGCTTCTCCGCGGCGAAATCATGGCGATTAAAGGTATCGGGGGATTCCACTTGAGCGTAGACGCAACCTGCGAGGATGCCGTCACGCGCCTTCGCCAGCGCAAACACCGCTACAGCAAGCCGCTCGCCATCATGGTCCGCGATCTCTCGGCGGCCCGCGCTCTCTGCGAGCTGACTCACGCGGAAGAAGCCCTGCTGCAGACGCCCGCACACCCTATCGTGCTGGCGCAGGCACGCCACTACAACGGAATTGCTCCCGCAGTCGCGCCGGGCATTCCGTGGCTTGGCGTCTTCCTGCCATACGCGCCGTTGCAGCATCTGCTCTTTGCCGATCCGCGCGTGAAGGCGCTGGTGATGACCTCGGCGAATCTCAGCGAAGAGCCCATCGCCATTGACAACGACGAAGCCCGCAGCCGCCTTGCTGCTATCGCCGACGCATTCCTCATGCACGACCGCGAGATCTTGCAGCGCTGCGACGATTCCGTCGTTGCGCTTGTCGATAGCGAGCCGCAGATCATCCGACGTGCCCGGGGTTTTGTTCCACTCGCTGTGCCTCTGCCGCTCGAAGCCCCGCCGCTGCTCGCCGTTGGAGGCCATCTGAAAAGCGTGTTTGCGCTAGCTCGCGGCAGGTTGGCATATCAGAGCCAGCACATCGGCGATCTCGAAAACGCGACGAGTCTGGGGTTCTTCGAAGAATCGCTGCAACACCTGATGCATACCTTTGAAATCGAGCCGCAGACCGTTGTGCACGATCTGCACCCCGGCTATCTTTCTACAAGCTGGGCTAAACAGTGGGCCGCCGACCGCGGTTTGCGCCTGATCGGCGTGCAGCATCATCATGCGCATATCGCCGCCTGCATGGCCGAGCATGCGCTTGCGGGCCCGGTTATCGGGCTCGCGCTCGACGGCACAGGCTATGGCACAGACGGCCGCATCTGGGGCGGGGAAGTGCTGATCTGCAGCCTCGACAAATTCGAACGCTTTGCCCATCTGGACTATGTGCCCATGCCGGGCGGAGATGCTGCCGTTCGTGAACCCTGGCGCATGGCGTTTGGTCACCTTGTCGCTGCTGGATTCGATATCGCGGACCCAGTTTTTCTGGAACTTCTCGGCGCGACACAGCACGAAGCGCGCATCCTCGTGCGCATGATAGAGCGCGGAGTAAATACGCCGCTGACGTCAAGCTGTGGGCGTCTTTTCGATGCGGTCGCCGCCGTGGTTTTGCATCGCCGCGAAGTTGACTACGAGGCGCAGGCGGCGATTGAACTGGAAGGGGCCGCCGCCGAATCGCCGGTCGAACTCCGCGCGCCGGTGCGGTACCAGGTGGAATTGCTGGGCGGCGATTGGATCCGGCGAGAGCCGGTGCGCATCAGTGTCGCTCAGCTCTGGCGCGCGATTCTCGCTGATCTCGCTGCCGGCGTTGAAGCGCCGGAGATCGCGACACGCTTTCACGCAGCCCTCGCCAAGGCTTTTGTGCTCGCAGCAGAGCGCGCTCGCGTTGCTACGGGCATTCAGCAGGTCGCGCTCTCCGGCGGGTGCATGCACAATCGCCGGCTCGCAAGGCTCCTTCGTGCCGGACTTGAAGAAGGGGGCTTCAAGGTCTTTGAGCAAACCCGCGTCAGCCCCGGCGATGGGGGCCTCAGCTACGGTCAGGCGGCCGTCGCCGCGTCCATCCTGTACAGTGAAGTTATTCGTTAATCAGACAACAAGGATTGAACCCATGACGATTCGTGGAATTCTCTGGGTGGTACTGTTAGCCTTTGCCGGGATCCTCAGCGCCGGGGTCAGTCTTTTTGGCATCATCGCCGCTATCCGCATAGACCTGCGCCAGGATACCTTGCTCTGCCTTCTTTACTGCGGCCTGCCGGCACTCTGTTTTCCGGTCTTCCTGTTCGTGCGTCCGCCCCGGCGCGCCGCTTTTGTGCTTTCGTTGATGGCACTCACCTATCTTGGCGCCTACTCCACGCTCAACTGGCGGACGTGTTCGGAACTGGGCTATTGCCAGAGCTTGATTGCGACGGTGATGCAGACGTTGAGCACCAATATGATGCTGACGTTTTTTGCGGTCGTCATCTTGTGTCTTCTGGCGCAATTGGCCGACGATCAATCGTCGCTTTGGCAGGGCAGATAATTATCCCGAAAGCTTTACCAGCTGCTCCGCTTCGATTTTCGGACCGAGAATGGAGACGCGCGGAATGCGGCCCCGCACCATCGCGACTTCGTCGCAGCGATGCAAGCGAGGGCAGTTCTGGCAGTCCTTGAAGACCTTGTCGGGTAGCTCCGTCTTGTCTTCCACGGTGCGAAAGCCGTATTTGAAGAAGAAGTCGGGAATCCGCGTGAACAGGCATACCGACTGGATGCCATGCTCCTCTGCCTCTTCAATCAAAACGCCCAGAATGCGTCCGCCCGCGCCCTGGCCCTTGGCCTCAGGCTTCACCACGATCGAGCGCACCTCGCACAGGTGCGGCCCATAAAAATGCAGTGCGCCGCAGCCTTGAAATACGCCTCCGTCTGACTCCGCCACCGTAAAGTCGCGCACGTTTTCACATATCTCGGCAAACGAACGCTTCAGTAGCGTGCCATCGCCGGAGAGCGAATTCACCAGGTCATAAATATTCGTCGCATCCTTCAGGAGCGCCTTACGCACCAGCATGAATCACCTCCGGTGCGTTCGACTTCTTCATTGCCGCTACACGATGGGCCGTGTCGCGTAATGCTGCTTTCACGCGGTGGGTTGCCGTTCCGCCAACCACATCGTGACAATCGAGCGTCGCCTCGAGAGTAACGGCCGCATAGAAGTCCTCGCCGAACTCGCTGCCAAACTGCCGTAGTTCGTCCATGCTCAGTTCGCCCAACTCCACACCCTTCTCCAGCGCAAAACGAACGGCGTTGCCGATTTTTTCATGCGCGGTGCGGAAGGGAACACCTTTGTGCACGAGATAGGTCGCCCCGGCCATCGCATTCAGGTACCCTGTCTGCGATGCCTCTCGCATACGCTCGAAATTGAACGTGAGCGCGGCTGTGAAGCGCGCCACCAGCGCCAGCATGGGCGCGACAAACTCAACCTGAAACGCGGGCTCCTGTGTCTCTTGCATATCCTTGTTGTAGGCGAGGGGCAATCCTTTCAATTGCAGAGTAACCGCTTCTGCCGCGCCGTGGATGCGCCCAACCTTCGCGCGAATCAACTCGGTCAAGTCTGGATTCTTCTTCTGCGGCATTGCGCTCGACCCCGTTGAAAACGCCTCCGGCAGAATGACGAATGCGAACTCGGCCGTCGCAAACAGCGTGATCTCCTCAGCAAAGCGGCTGAGATGCAAACCGACAAACGTCAGCGCCTGCAGGTATTCGAGGATGAAATCCCTGTCGCTGGTGGCATCCATCGAATTGGCGGTCGGAGCGATGAAGCCCAACTCCCGCGCCGCAATCGTACGATCCAGCTTGAGCGTTGCACCAGCCACGGCGCCCGAGCCGAGCGGACAATAATTCAGCCTCGCCGAGCAGTCCTTCAGGCGATCGGCGTCGCGCAGGATCATCTCTACGTATGCCAACAACCAGTGCGCCACCAGCACAGGCTCTGCCCTTTGCATATGCGTGTAGCTCGGCATCACGGCATCGCCGGTCTTTTCTGCCTTCTCCAGTAGCGCCTCGGCGCACTTGGCCAACGCGTCAACCACCAGTTCGATCTGCGCACGCACATACAGGCGCAGGTCGGTCGCGATCTGCTCATTTCGCGAGCGCCCTGTATGCAGCTTCCGCCCCAGATCGCCGACCCGCTCCACGAGAGACAATTCAACAAAATGGTGGATGTCTTCCGCAACCGGATGGTTGCGCATGCGCCCCGCACCCTCTGCGGTGCGAAATTCCTTTCCAATCGCATCGAGCGCCGCACGCACCCCTGATGCTTCCTGATCCGAAAGGACTCCAGCCGCGCAAAGGGCGGACGCATGGGCCTTGCTGGCGGCAATCTCGGGATCGAGAAGCCGCCAGTCAAATACAATCGAGCGCTGCCACTGCTCGAACTCCGTATCCAGCGGCTCGCGAAAGCGACCAGACCACATCTTCCCGGATTGTTGTTCGTTCAACATTGCTTTAAGCGTTCTTTCCCTTACCGCTGTTCAGCTGGGGCATTTCTGAGCCTGTGCTCAAGGTGAGGAGGCCGGTTTCGGCATAGGTGAGGAGTTTTTCCCGCGTGTCGATAATGTCCAGATTGCGCATGGTGAGTTGGCCGATGCGGTCCCGCGGAGAGAAGGCGGAATCAGTCTTCTCCATGCTGAGGCGCTCGGGATGGAAGGTGAGGTTGGGCGACGCGGTGTTAAGGATCGAGTAATCATTGCCGCGGCGCAGCTCAAGCGTGACCTCTCCAGTGATGGGCTTAGCGACCCAGCGCTGGGCGGATTCGCGCAGCATGATGGCCTGAGAATCGAACCACCGACCCTGGTAAAGCAGGCGGCCGAGTTTGCGGCCATTGTCGCGGTACTGCTCGATGGTGTCCTCGTTGTGAATTCCGGTGATGAGACGCTCGTAGGCGATGTATAGCAGAGCAAGGCCTGGAGCCTCGTAGATGCCGCGGCTCTTGGCCTCGATGATGCGGTTTTCAATCTGATCGGACATGCCCAGCCCGTGGCGGCCGCCGATGCGGTTGGCTTCGAGCAAGAGGGCGACGAGATCATCGAATCTCTCGCCGTTGAGAGCTGCTGGGACGCCCTCTTCAAAGCGCACCGAAACCTCTTCGCAAGGAACCTCTACGTCGTCTCGCCACGAGGCTGTCCCCATGATCGGAACGACGATCCTGATCGACGAAGAAAGATGCTCCAGATCTTTGGCTTCGTGGGTTGCGCCCAGAATGTTGGAGTCGGTGGAGTAGGCTTTCTCGGCAGACATCTTATACGCAAAGCCTGCCCGCTGCATGAAGGCAGACATTTCGGCGCGACCGCCCAGCTCGTCAATGAATGCGGTGTCGAGCCAGGGTTTATAGATCTTGAGGCCGGGATTGACCAGCAGTCCGTAGCGATAGAAGCGCTCGATGTCGTTGCCTTTGAAGGTGGACCCGTCGCCCCAGATGTGAACGTCGTCCTCTTTCATCGCTGTGACCAGCATGGTGCCCGTGACGGCGCGGCCGATGGGAGTGGTGTTGAAGTAGGTGACGCCGGCGGTGCTGATGTGGAATGCACCGGCCTGCAGCGCTGCGATACCCTCGCGGACGAGTGGTCCGCGACAGTCGATCAAGCGGGCTTTCTCGGCGCCGTATTCCAGGGCTGCGCGCGGGATGGCGTCGTAGTCGGTTTCGTCAGGCTGGCCCAGGTTAGCCGTGTAGGCATAAGGGAGCGCACCCTTCTGCTTCATCCAATGCAGAGCAGCGGAGGTGTCGAGCCCGCCGGAGAAGGCAATCCCCACCTTCTGACCGATGGGCAAAGATTCGAGAATTACAGACATGCTTGCAAAACCTCAAAGACAGTTCTCAGTTGTCAGCGATCAGATTTCAGTTCTTGCATTTGCGACTGAAAACCAGGCACTCAGAGCTAAGAACTAAGAACTGTGAACTTACTAACGTTGGGCAAACCGTCGAGCAACAGCAGCAACAGCGCCTTTTGCGCATGCATGCGGTTCTCGGCCTGGTCAAACACGATGGACTGCGGCCCGTCGAGCACCGCGTCTGTCACTTCCGCATTCCGACGCGCTGGCAAGCAGTGCATAAAGACCGCATTCGGCGCGGTCTTCGACATCAGCGCCTCGTTCACCTGAAAGGGTCTGAAGATTGGTGCGCGCTTGGTGGACTCGTGTTCCATACCCATGCTTACGCACACATCGGTGTAGATAGCGTCCGCGTTTTCGGCTGCAGCCTGCGGATCCTGCGTCAGCTTCACTTCGCAGCCGTTTACCTCGGCAATCTCGCGCGCCTTGGTAACAATCTCGATATCGGGCGAGTAGCCGCGCGGCGTTGCCACAGTCACATTCGCGCCCAGTTGCGCGCCAGTCAGCATCAGCGAGTGGCATACGTTGTTGCCGTCGCCCACATAAGTAAAGTTCAAACCAGCGGCCGTGCCAAAGTGTTCTTCGAGCGTCATAAAGTCTGCCAGCGCCTGGCATGGGTGCTCGAAGTCCGACAACGCATTGATCACCGGCACACGAGAATTCACGGCCATCTCAGTGATGGTGTCGTGCGCATAGGTGCGCAGCACAATCACGTCGACCCACCGCTCCACGTTGCGCGCTACGTCGGCAACTGCCTCGCGCTCGCCAAGGGGGGAGCCGGTCTGGTCGACAAAAATTGCGTTGCCACCCATCGTGTTGATGCCTGTCTCAAATGCCAGCCGCGTACGCAAGCTCGCCTTCTCAAACATCAGCACCATCTGCTTCGCATCGAGCGCGTGCCGATACTCGCGCGGATTCAGCTTCACGTCGTGGCCGAGCTTTACGATCGCTCGCACTTCGCTGCTCGAGAGGTCGGCTATCGAACACAAATCTTCACCCGCCAGCCGCGCTGCCGCGGACAGGATGTCTTCGTCCTTCTGCACGGGAACCGCCGGCGTCCGGCGCTCCATGGTTGCTCTGCTAGCCAAGGCTGTTTCCTCCTGCGTTCTGATGTGCGGCACTCACTGCGGCGGTGTTCTCCGTGAAAATCTCGTCCAACGCCTTGATGGCTTCATCCACGTGCTTGCGCTCGAGAATGTACGGCGGCAGGAAGCGCAGCACCGTATCACTGGTGCAGTTGATCACGATGTGCCGCTTGAGCATCTCGGCGACGGTCAGCTTTGCCAGGTCCGCGGAGTCAAGCTCAGCCGCCAGCATCAAGCCCTTGCCGCGCACGTCCTTGATGCACTCGTGCTTCCTTGCCAAATCCCGCAATTGTTGTTGGAAATAGTCGCCAACTTCGGTCGCATGGTTGAGCAGGTCTTCGTTTTCGATTGCGTCGATGACGGCAATCGCCACGGCACATGCCAGCGGGCCGCCGCCAAACGTTGTGCCATGCATGCCCGCGTGAATTGCCCGCGCCGCTTCTTCCGTGCACAGAATCGCGCCCAGCGGAATGCCGCCAGCGATCGGCTTGGCCAGCGTGATTACATCGGGCTGAATGCGGTAATGCTGGTATCCGCACCATTTGCCCGTGCGCCCCATGCCCGCCTGAATCTCATCGACGATCAGGAATGCGCCGGTCGAGTCCGCCAGCTTCCGCGCCTCTGCAAAGAACTCCTGCATCAGCGGTCGAATGCCGCCCTCGCCCTGGATCGACTCCACCAGAATGGCGCAAACATCGTCGGAAAACTTCGCACGCAAGTCGGCCACGTCGTTGAACTTCACAAACTCGACCCCCGGCACCCCAGGTGCAAAGGGTTCGCGATACTTCGCCTTGTAGGTCGTCGACATCGACCCATATGTACGGCCGTGAAAACTTTGCTCCAAGGCGAGGAACTTCGTTCCGATCTGCTTGCCTTCGCTGCGCAGCAGCCCGGCATGCGCGCGTGCCAGCTTCAACGCACCCTCCCACGCCTCGGTGCCGGTGTTTGAAAAGAACACGCGGTCCATGCCCGTGCGCTCGGTCAGGCGCAGCGCCAGTTCAGCCTGCCCTTCGTGATAGAAGAGGTTTGATGTGTGAATCAGTGCGCGGCTCTGGTTCACGATGGCTCGCTCAATCGCCGGGTGAGCATATCCCAGCGCATTTACGCCGATGCCGCTCAGCAGGTCGAGAAACTTCGCACCGTCCTCATCCACCAGGTGCACGCCCTCTCCGCGAACAAACAGGATCGGGTTCCGCTCGTAGGTCTGCAGCAGTAGTCTCGACTCTGCCGCACGAATTTGATCAAGCTTCGTCAATTCACTCTCTCCTAGGCAACCATCACTTCAGTGCCGTGGGCAACGCGGCTGCTACAAAGGTCGGGAAGGGAACCCGCCGCCGCCGCGGGTAGAATCCTTACACGCTTCACGCCGTTCAGGAGCGCTTCGCGGCAAGCGCCGAGCTTGGGCAACATGCCGCCGGAGATAATCGCGCTCTTCGCCATCTCCGCAATCTGGTCGATGCTGAGCCAGCGCAGCACATTGCCGTCTGCCCCCTTCACGCCCGGAACATCTGTCAAAAACACCAGCGCATCCGCGTGGCACGCAACGGCACACGCTGAGGCCATCTCGTCTCCGTTGATGTTGTAATACTCGCCATCGAAGCCCAGGGCGATCGGCGCAATCACCGGTACACCATTCAACTTCCAAATTGACTCAATCCACCTCGGATCGCTCGCCACGATTTCGCCCACAAATCCGAGGTCCGGTGCGGTCCGCTTCTTCCGCGCGCGAAATAGCAATCCGTCGCCGCCCGTCATGCCCACGGCAGGCTGCCCTAGCGCACCCAAAGCAGCGACAAGCCCCTTGTTTACCTTGCCCGCGAAAACCATAACCGCGATATTGCGCGTCTCAGCATCCGTAACGCGCAGCCCGTTCACAAACTCGCTTTTCACGCCGAGACGTTCCATCATGCGCGTGAGTTGAACTCCGCCGCCATGCACGACCGCCACCTGATGACCATCGCGGACCAGGTCGGTTATAGCGCGAACGCAACCCTGCATCAGCTCAGGAGTATCCAGGCCGGCACCACCCAGCTTCACCACATACTTCATGCCAGCCCCTCCGCTTCATCCCAGCCAAGCATCACGTTCATGTTCTGTACCGCCTGCCCCGAAGCGCCCTTCAGAAGATTGTCAAGGCAGCTCACAATCACTGCCCGTCTCCCATCGCTTGAAATCTGATACCCGATATCCGCGAAATTGGTGCGCACCGAATACTGAATCTGCGGTAGTGCTTTCTCATAGATGCGCACCATGGGACTGGATGCAAAAAAATCACGATAAATTCGGGCCACGCTGTCGTGTGTCTGCGTTTCTCTGAAACGCAGATAGATCGTCGACATGATCCCGCGCGGAATGGGCAGCAGATGTGGCGTGAACACAATGTCGCTCGCGGCAATCCCGATCTGCTCCAGCAATTCGCCCGTGTGGCGATGACTGAACACGCCATATGCCGACAGATTGTCTGCCGCATACATGAAGTGCGTCTTCGATGTCGGCACTTTGCCTGCTCCGCTCACGCCGCTCTTTGCATCCGCAACAATCCCATGCGCCAGGTCGACCACGCCCGCAGCCACCAGCGGCCGTACTGCCAGAATCACCGACGTTGCATAGCAACCAGGGTTCGCAACCAGCTTCGCGCCGGAAATCTCTTCGCGATGCAACTCGGGCATTCCGTAAACGGCCTTCGCCTGCGTCGCCGCGGCAACCTTCGAGCCCTCATCCTCAAACGCGTACACCGCGCGATTCTTCGCGTCGCTCAAACGCCATGCGCCGCTCAGGTCCACCACGCGTAATCCATGCTTCAGGGCCTCGGGAGTCCACTCGCGCGATTGCTCATGCGGAGCTGCCATGAACAGCACCTCCACTCCGCGATCCTTCAGCCGCTCCCACGAGAATGGCTCAACTTTCAGCGAGCCACTGCCGTTGTTATCCGCGAGCTGTGGATGAATTTCTTCAAGCGGCACTCCGCCGCGCGCAGCATCCTTCTCATCCACGCGGCCTGCAAACACAGGAGGCTTGCCCTTCAGTCGCGGATGATGAAGCAGCAGGCGCGCAAGCTCCGCGCCGGCGTAGCCCGTTACGCCCACAACCGCGGTTTGGACGGCCTTCGTCATGACTCCAGCATCTTTCTCAGGCGCGCCTCCACCTCGTGCGCGCGTTTCAAATCCGGGCAGATCACCAGAACAGTATCGTCGCCTGCAATCGTCCCCAGCACATCGTTCCAGTCTTCGCGATCGAGCGCCGCAGCCGTCGGCTGCGCTCCGCCCATCACGGTGCGCAGCACAACCTGGTTCATCGCGCGGCGGACGGCTAGTGCGAAGCTCTCCACCATCTCCGCTACCGAAGGTGGTCGATCGTCTCCGGCATGTGTACCCGTGCCATTTCCATTTCCATTGGGAAGGGAATAGCCGCCCGGCCCTTTAGTCAAGCGCAACTCATGAATATCGCGCGACAGCGTAGCCTGGGTCACTTCAAATCCTCGGCGCCGCAACTTGCGCCGCAACTCGTCCTGGTTGGCCACCAGCGCGTGCGCTACAAGTTCCCGAATCGCATTGTGCCTTTGAAACTTCATATCTTCCATTTCCGGACAAGCAAGAATGGCCGCTTTCCCGGCAAAGCAAAAACGCGGCTCGCAAAGACAGCCGCGCTTGCATAAATATACATAGAAACTGTATAAGTATGCAAGGTCGCTTTCCCGGCGCGATTCGGCGGAATCACCTAAGTAACATGCCTGATATCAAGTTGCGAACTCGAGTCTCAAGTTGTCGACGCCCAGCGCCAATTGCAGGCTGTCCGGCTTGTCCATTTGTCCCGGCTGCTTAAGCCGCTCGCGCAACCACCCAAAATCTTCAAAGGTCGTATAGTTGAATATGGGCTTCTCCCACCGGCACTCATCGCGTCGTACATCCGACTCTCCGGCATTCTCTGCCGGGTGTGGTGCCTTCGGGCCCTTGCCCTCCTATATAGATGGAAGCCTGATCGACCCGCGGTTCGATTTCGACTCCTGCGGCGTCGGCTTCGTCGCACAACTCTCCGCCGAGCCATCCCATCAGATTCTGCAACACGCTCTCGGTGCTCTCGCGCGCCTTGAGCACCGCGGAGCAGTCGCGGCCGACGGCAAATCCAGCGACGGCGTCGGAGTCACCACCGCTATTCCGCGCGAATGGCTTCTGGCCCAGTGCGGCCTCTCGCTCGACGAAAGCAGTCCCCTTGGTGTCGGCGTGGTCTTTCTGCCCAAGGACGATACGGCCCAGCGCGATGCCATCGAATCCGCTCTCTTCGAGCAGGACATGGAGATGCTCACCTGGCGCCCGGTTCCGATCCGGCCCGAAGTGCTCGGCGAAATCGCGGCATCCTCGCGTCCTGAAATCTGGCACGTTCTTACCACCTCCGACGACTCGGAATTCTTCGATCGACGCCTCTTTCTCGCGCGCAAGCAATTTGAGCGCTCCGAACTCCCCGGGTACTTCGTCAGCATCTCGTCGTCCACGATGATCTACAAGGCGCTCTGTGCCGGCCGCCTGCTCTCGGAGTTCTACCCCGACCTCGCCGATCCGGAGTACAAGACGCCGTTCGCGCTTTTCCACCAGCGCTATGCCACCAACGTTCTGCCCTCGTGGGAGCGTGCTCAGCCCTTTCGCACCATTGCCCACAACGGCGAAATCAATACCATCTGGGGCAACCGCGCCCGCATGGAAGCCCGCTCCGCCACGCTGCCGCTCGATGTCTACCCTGTACTGTCCCAGGGTGGATCGGATTCGACATCGCTCGACGAGATCGTTGAACTTCTCGCCCACAACGGACGCACCGTCGGCGAGGCCGTGCGCATGATCGTGCCTCCCGCAAATCCTGGCAACTCGTCGGCGTTCCTGCAGTACTGTGGTGATTGCATCGAGCCTTGGGACGGCCCGGCCGCGCTGGCATTTACTGACGGCCACCAAGTCGGCGCCATTCTCGACCGCAACGGCCTGCGCCCCTGTCGATTCGCGCTCGATGACAGCGGCATCGTGGTTGCCGGCTCTGAAGCTGGGCTTGTCGATATGGACCCCGACCACATTCTGCACAGCGGACGTCTTGGCCCCGGCCAGATGATCATCGCCGATCTCGACTTCCATCGCTTCTTCGAGAACGACGAGATTCTCCGCATCTACGACACCAAGCGTCATTACCAGGACCTCGTCAGCGAAGACGTACCACTCGAGGACTCCATCGAAGCACCGCCGGCGCTCGAAGATGCGGGACTCAACGGCCTGCAGCATCGCTTTGGTTACACGCGCGAAGACGTTCGCATGATCATCCAACCGATGGTGACTGACGGCAAAGACGCAGTCTGGTCCATGGGAGACGATACCTCCATCGCCCCGCTGGCCCGCGCCCCGCGGCCGCTCTACGCCTTCTTCCGCCAGCGTTTCGCGCAGGTCACCAATCCTCCCATCGATCCGCTGCGTGAAACTGTCGTGCTGCAGATGCACACGCGTCTTGGCCCCTGGCCGCACATCTTCGAACTGCGCGAGCCACTTCCCGGCCTTTCGCTGCGCTCGCCCATCCTGTCGCTCGGCCAGATGCACGCACTGTTCGAAGGGCATCATCCACAAGCCGCAAAGATGCCGCACGCTGTCCTGCATTGTCTCTACTCGCCGGAGACAACGCTCGAGATCGCAGTCGACATCCTCGCGCAGCGCGCCATTCAGCTTGTTGCCGACGGCGCATCGCTGCTCATCCTCACCGATCGCGGCGCGACGCACGAGTCGCTCCCGGTCCCGATGGCGATGGCCGCAGGGGCCGTGCATCTCGCGCTCACCAAGGCTGGTGTCCGCGCCGAAGTTGGTATCGCCGTCGACGCTGCGGACTGTCGTGAAATCCATCACGTCGCGGTTCTGCTGGGCCTCGGAGTGGGCGCCATCTGTCCTTGGCTCGCTCTTGAAACCGCGCGCAGCCTCAACCCCGATCACGGTGAAGAGAATCTGCTGCACGCTTTGGAACTCGGCCTCGCCAAGGTGATGTCGAAGATGGGCATCAGCGTCGTTGACAGCTATCGCGGAGCGCATTTGTTCGACGCCATCGGAATCTCGCAGCACGTCGTCGACAAATGCTTCGCCGGTGTGCCGGCTCCCATCGGCGGCATCGGATTTACGGAGATTGAAAACTACGTACGCCAGCTTTGGAGCGCCGATCCCGTCATCGAGAAAACCGCCGAACAGGACCCCGCGGAATTTCCCGCCGCTCCCGTTCGCGAATTGCCGGACTATGGTTTTGTGCGTTTCCGGAAGGCCGATGAAGCGGAGTCGCACGGCTGGCAGCCGACAACCGTGCGCGCACTGCAAACCGTCGTTGGATCCACAAAGCAGGGCGCTGCGCTGGCTCTCTCGCCATTTGCCACATTTGCCGCCCAGACCGTCGAGGCCGAGCCCGCGCATCTGCGCGACCTGCTGGAAATCCGGCCCTCCGGGCCTGAGCTTGCGCTTGATCAAATTGCGCTGCCCGAAACCATCACGCGCACCTTCATCGCCAGCGCCATGTCTTTTGGATCGCTCTCGCCCGAAGCGCACCAAACTATTACTGAAGCGATGAATTTACTCGGTGCGCGTTCCAACACCGGAGAAGGCGGCGAAGACCCCTCGGTTTACGCGCCCGTCAACGGCGCGCCGTCGCTGCTCAACAACAAGATCAAGCAGGTGGCCAGCGCACGATTCGGCGTCACGGCCGAGTACCTCGCACACGCGGAAGAACTTGAAATCAAAATCGCGCAAGGCGCCAAGCCTGGTGAAGGCGGCCAGCTTCCCGGCCACAAAGTAACTGAGCTTATCGCGCGCCTGCGCCACGCGCAGCCCGGCATGCAGCTCATTTCGCCGCCACCGCACCACGATATCTACTCCATCGAGGATCTCGCGCAACTGATCTGGGATCTGAAACGTGCTAATCCGCGCGCCGCGGTCGGGGTCAAGCTTGTCTCCGGCTGTGGCATCGGAACCATTGCTGCTGGCGTGGCCAAGGCGTACGCCGATTACATCGTCATCGCCGGCCACGCGGGCGGCACCGGCGCGTCGCCCTTGTCGAGCATCAAGTACGCCGGCAACCCCTGGGAACTGGGCCTTGCCGAGGCGCAGCAGGTGCTCATCCACAACGGCCTCCGCGGACGCGTTCGCCTCCGCACCGATGGCGGACTGCGCACCGCGCGCGACATCGTGGTGGCGGCCATGCTCGGCGCGGACGAATTTGCATTCGGCACAGCGGTCCTGGTCGCGCTTGGCTGCGACATGGCCCGACAATGCCACCTCAACACTTGTCCCACCGGCATTGCCACCCAACGCCCTGACCTGCGGGCCAAATTCCGCGGCAAGCCTGAGCATGTCGTGCGTTTCTTCAATGAACTCGCCGAAGAAGTGCGCCAGCTTCTCGCGAAACTCGGACTTCCGTCACTTCAGTCCGCTGTCGGCCGCACCGATCTGCTGGAACAAGTCCGCTGCAATGCCGGTCTAGACCTCAAACGGGTGCTTGCGGCGACCGCAGTTGCCGTTGCAACCGGCAACGCAATCCGCTGGGAAGGGAAGCGCAACGACCGCCCAGAGACGCACTCTCCTATCGACGATGCCTGGGTCGAGCCTGCGCTCGCAGCCTACAAAGCGGGCCAGCCCTGGTGCATAGAGTCGCGTGTCACCAACGAAGACCGCACCCTCGGCGCGCGCCTAGCCGGCCATATCGCGCAATACCGCACCGACACTCCCGGCGCAACGGGCTCAAGCCTCACATTCAATCTGAGGGGCGTCGCCGGCCAGTCTTTCGGCGCCTTCGCCACGAATGGGATGACGCTCAAGCTGGAGGGCCTCGCCAACGACTTCGTCGGCAAGGGTCTCTGCGGCGGCGAAGTCGTCATTCGGGGCCGCGGCCGCGTTGCCCAGCAGAGCGAAGCTCACACGCTCCTTGGCAACGTCGCTCTCTACGGCGCCACCAGCGGATGGCTCTTTGCCGCGGGCCGTGCCGGCGAACGCTTCGCGGTTCGCAACTCCGGCGCACGCGCCATCGTCGAAGGCGTCGGCGATCACGCCTGCGAATACATGACTGGAGGGCTCACTGTGGTCCTCGGCCGAACCGGCATCAACTTTGGCGCGGGCATGACCGGCGGTCTTGCATGGGTCTACGACGAAGACGGCGACTTCTTCAGCGAGACCCGCTATCACAGCGCGTTCCTGCAACCAGATAACTGGGATCAGCTTGATGACGATGCCCGCGACTCCATCCGCGAGCTCGTAGTGCTGCACGCCAGCAAGACCGCAAGCACGCGCGCACAATGGCTGCTTGGAAACTGGAACTCGGAGGCGCGGAAATTCGTTCGGCTTACCCCGAAGCCGCAGTTTTGATCCAAGTTGAAGTGGTTCTTCCGCGAAAAAATGTCGTGCCTTAATTAACCAGCGCCTCTTTAAGCAAACTCTCCTGACGGTTTCGAACCTGCCCAGCGCGCTCCAGCAATTCACGCAGGCTTTCCGGCGCATTCATATCCGAAGTCGTCACGTGCCCCATGCTGAACCGGATCGGAATAGGTCTGTTGCTCCTGGCGCTGCGCGCGGCCGTTGCGGCTTCAAGACGCAGCGCGGCCACCGAGATGCCTGCGCGGTCGAACTGTCCCGCCACGGCAAATGCATCCGCGCCGATGCGGCCCTTGATGTCCGACTCGCGGAACGTTGCGCGCAATAACTCACCCGCCTCTTTCAGGGTTGCTGCGGCAACGTTCGGCCCCAGTTCCGTATGGATCTCTGCGAGATTCTCGAGATCGACATAGAGCACGCTGAAGGGAACATTGGCGCGTTGGGCCAGGCGCAGTGCATGCTCGGCCAGCATCTGGAATCCCCTGAAGTTATAAAGCCGCGTCGCCTCGTCGCGCAGAACCAGATCGTGAATCCTGTTTTCCATCTTGCTGATGTGCCACGTAAAGAACAGCAGGATGCCGACCGCCACCGCGACGCCGGCTGAAGCGGCCAATGCTGCATTCAGATGTCGAGCAGGGCTAACGCGACTCATCCATTCACTAAGCGCCTCCCAAACAAATGGCAGCGCGATCAGGACTGGCGCAAAGATCCGGGCCAGCTTGCTTCCCACGCCCACTCCCAGAAAAATCGAGAGGACGCCGTGTTCGGCCTGTCGCAGCGCCACTGCGACCGTGAGCGCGACCAGGCAGATGAGCAGAGCGGCCGCCCCAGGGCTTCCCGTCGCTCTTCCGAACAGCGCAAACCTGCCGAATGTTGCGTCTGAAACCAGCAGTAGACCCAGGAGGCAAAGTCCGCACACCAGGACGTCCACCACTTGGTTTATCAGCCAGTTCGTTTTGTCGACGAGAACCACAACCAGCGCGAGCACGACGAACCCGAGCGAAAATCTCGCCGCCAGAAGCGCACTCTCACGTAGTGGGGACGTTCCGCCTCCGGTGCGCGAAGAGAAAAGGATCGCCACAGCCGCGCAGAGGACAAGCAAATTCGTCGCGCGCCCCGCGTAGGTGATGGCGACTCCAGTCCACTCCGATTGCGATAAGAGCAGGCTTATGCCGCACAGCAGGGCGGTGACGAGGAAGGGCAGGCTGGCGCGCGCCGCGGTCGACGATGAGCCGCTCAGGTGGATTCCAAGCAGTGGCATCAGCCCAAACAGAATTCCGATTGCAGCCACGCCCAGGCAAACTCGCTGCCCCCAGCGCGCCGCACGAAAGAGCTTCGGATCGGGCAATACGGTAAGCGTTTCTGGAACCATCTCATTCATAAATGGGTACCAATGCTTTTCGCGGCCCAAAGGGCGTGCTATTGCAGAGCCCCGCATTCCGCTGACTTCGCGTTGCGCCTTCATCGTCGTGAGGTGCCGGTTTGAACTCGTTCACGCGCGCGCCACTCTCTTGCTTCGCTTGTCCCTGTACATCGCTTCATCAGCCCGGCGCACCAGTTCCTTCAGGCTCTCGTTCGAAGGATGATCGAGCGTCACGCAGCCGATGCTCAGACTCAGCGGATACTTTCTGCCAGCGGCAGCAGTGCGCTCCGCTGCGGCCGCCTTCAGCCGAGTAGCGGCCAGTTCGATTCCCACCATGCTGAACTGACCCGCAACAACAAATTCGTCTCCGCCAAATCTGCCTTTCACATCGGTTTCGCGGAAACACGCCAGCACTAACTCACCCGTCTCGGCGAGGTACATGGATCCCGTGTTGTGGCCCTGGTTGTCGTTGATCTTCTTCAAGCCATCTAGATCGATAAACAGAACGGAGAAAGGCAACTCCGCTCGCTGCGCGAGTCGCAGCGTCTGCTCGCCCAGCAGATAGAAGCCGCGCATGTTGTAGAGGCCTGTAAGCTCGTCGCGCAGCGTCAGGTCGTGAATCTCTTTTTCCATCGTGTTGATGCGCCACACCAGCACGAGCAGCAGCACCATGGAGAGCCCCGCCGCCAGCGACGTCAGAATCGCAGCCCCGTATTGTTCCGGCACCAGATCCTTCAGGATGAAGCGGGTTCTTGCTACCTCGATCAGGAAGGGAATCACCAGCAGCACTGGGGCAAAACCGCGTGCGATCCGGCTTCCAATCCCGGCACCCACAAAGATCGACCAAACACCTTGTTGGGCCTGCCTCATGGCCACTACCCACGTCAGCAGCACCAGGCACATCAGCAGCAGCGGCGAAATCATGTTGTTTGCCGAGAGCCGCAAAAGCCCGACTGACCCGAACAGGTTCTCGCTCAGCAAGACAAGGGTCACGAGGCACATCACCGGCACAAGGCCATCGGCCACGCGCTTCAGGTACGATCCCGAGCTGCTCACAAGGATCATCGCCACGCTAAGCAACGCAAAGGCCGCCGGAGAATGGACCGGCAGCGCTCCCGTGTTTCCCGGCGCGCGATCCGCTTCGAGCAGGATGTCCACTGCCGGAAAGAGTCGAAACATTGATTCCAGCAGGATGAGAATCGCCAGCAGGCCGCCTTGTGCTGCGATGTATCGGCTCGCACGCGGCAATGACAGGTGGTTTCCGGGTTCTGACAGAGCGAGGCTCAGTGCGGACAACAGCACCGTCAGCGACATGGGGACGCTCATGCGCGTCATCGCGGAGGGCAGGTATGTCGCAATAGGAGGGAAGAGCCAGCTGGCAAAAACCGTGAGCGCCATCAGCGCTACAACCAGAAGACAGGCCTGCTGCAGGACCGCAAGCTTCTCAAGAAGAGCTGGGTCGGGCTCTCCGGGCGGCAGAGATGCAGTGCGCTTAGGCATGTCTTAGACGGCGGCTGGTACCGTTTGGCTGGAGTGATCTTACCGCACAATGAGCCGTTTCCAGGGTGACCAACCGCATACCTTTGAAACGGAAGTTTGGCCCGAAACCTTGCAGAACACAGGGACTTATGATCCGTTTCGCTCCAAGACCGTCCTCCGTAACGCGTCTCCTGCTCGATCCCGGCGCTGTTACACTCTCCCTTGGCCTCAATTCAAATCGATCGCCGGAACGAAACGCCCGACATGATCCCTCCGCCGCTCTCCACCATCAACGACCTTTTTTGCCGCATCGCCGCGGCCGCAAATCCCCGCGCCATCCTCTGGCAGGACGAGTTCGGCGCCTGGCAACCTCTCTCCTCCGACCAGATCTACCAGCGCGTCCATACCCTCTCTGAGGCCTTTCTTTCCTGGGGCGCAAAAAAGGGTGACCGCATCGCCCTGATCGCTGAAAACCGCTGGGAATGGGCTGTCTCCGACTTCGCCATCCTCGCCATCAATGGCGTCAACGTTCCTATTTATCCCACGCTTACCGGTGACCAGATCGCCGTCCTTCTCGCCGACGCCGGCTGCCGTATCGCCATCGTCTCCACCCGCCAGCAATACGACAAGCTCAATGCCGTCCGCTCGCGGACATCCCTCGACCGCATCCTCATGATGGACGCCAAGGCCCCGGACGGGGCTATCGGCTTCTCCAAGATCCTGGCCGGAGCCGACGATGCAGGACCCTATCGCGATCCGGTCTTCGATGCGCTCGTCCGTTCCGTTGTGCCCGACGATCTCGCTACCCTCATCTACACCTCGGGAACCACGGGCGAACCCAAGGGCGTGATGCTCACGCACGCTAACATCGCGACCAACCAGAATCTTGCAGCGCGCGAATTCAGCTTCGACGAAACCGATGCCTGCATCTCATTTCTTCCGCTGTCGCACATTACTGCCCGCGCGCTCGACTACGTGATGTACAACCACCATGCGCAGGTCGCCTACTGCTCCCAGTTTGACAAGCTCCCGCAATCGATGAAAGAGGTTCGTCCCACGGTCTTCGTCGGAGTTCCGCGTGTTTACGAGAAGATCCGCCAGGCGGTTGAACAAAAGTCCAACGCCTCGCCCATCAAGAAGCGGATTCTTGCCTGGGCGTTAAACGTGGGTGCGCACCATCGCGACACGGTCTACGGCGGCAACCAGCCCTCTTCGTTTCTTTGGAAGATAGCCAACAAGGTCGTTTACAGCAAAGTGCGGGAAGCCTTCGGCGGGCGCGTGCGGATATGGGTCTCAGGCGGAGCACCGCTTGGTATCGACACGGCAAAGTGGTTCGCCTCCGCCGGCATCGCCGCATGGGAGGGATATGGCCTCACGGAAACGTCGCCCGTCATCGCCCTCAACAATCCGGCAGTTCACCGCATGGGAGCCGTCGGCAAGCCGCTCACGAATCTTGAGCTCAAATTTGCTGAAGACGGCGAACTTCTCGTTCGCGGACCTTCCATCTTCGTCGGTTACTGGCAGAAGCCCGAGGCCAACAAGGAATGTTTCGATGCCGAGGGATTCTTCCGCACCGGCGACATCGGCCGCCTCGACGACGACGGATTCCTGTACATCACCGATCGCAAGAAGGAGCTGCTCAAGACCTCAGGCGGCAAGCTTGTCGCCCCGCAGCCGATCGAAAACAAGCTCAAGAACTCCGTCATGGTGGCACAATGCGCGCTCGTCGGCGATAAGCACAAGTTCATCGCCGCTCTGATCTCGCCCAATTTTGCCGCGCTCGAGGCGTGGGCCAAAAACGCCGGCCTCGAAGGCCTTGACCGCCCGGCGCTCGTCGCCGACAACCGCATCGTCGCGCTCTATGGCGAGGTTGTCCGCGAAGCCAATGCCGGCCTTGCCAACTTCGAAACCATCAAGCGCTTCCGCCTCGTTGCTGACGAGTGGTCGCAGGACTCCGGCGAATTGACTCCATCCATGAAGCTCAAACGCCGCGTTATTTCGGCAAAGTATGCGTCGGTAATCGACGAACTTTACGCGGACGAAGCAACCGCACGCGCCGAATAGGCGACTCGATCCGCCCAATCTCCTTGCGAAAAGTTTTCCCCTTGGTCCACATCAACTGCAGGCCGCGAAAGAATGGTGCTCCCCACGCTCCAACCGCAAGGATCCCGCCAAAAAGAATCACCGCATCAATGCTGATGCGCCCTTCGCGCGACCAGTAGTCAAGGGGATCGAGGTTCAGCCACAGCGAAAACTCATCGAGCGTCAGCGCCGCACCCACACCGTAGCTCACGCTCATCAGCCTGCTGAAAAAGATCGACAGTGGCGAGTGGCTCCGACCCAGGTCGAGCAGCCATCCGTAGCCAACCAGCAGCAGGATCATGATGCCCCACACCAGGTGGTGGATGTGATGCCCGCGCACCACCACCCAGTTGAACGGCCCGTGATTGTGAATAATCAACCCCACCAGAACCCGTGCGCCGGCAAACGTGATCAGGAATGATGTCGAGGCAATGAACATGCGGCGGCGCGGCCGGTCCGGAATCGTCGACCGAACCAGGAAGCCCAGCCGCGTGAGCTGCAACAGCACCAGCAGCACGACGACGACCAGGCTTGCAAATGCAAGCAGGATCAGGGCTCCAGTTCCGGGGATTGGCATACGTTCCTATTCAACCATCCCGAGGCGCCTTTTCTCGCAGGGAATCCAACGGCCTCTATCGAATGGTTTGGGTTATCAGCCGCGTGAGCGGTGTCACGATATTGCTTTACAAGCGCGGAATATACTGGTTAAGGCGTCGAGAAGCGGCACGGCGGGGGCCATTGAAAGGTCTTCGTCGATGGGGTGCTTATGAATCCTCATTGCGCGTCCGACCAGCGGTTCAGGGTTCTTTCCGGAGCGGCACGTTTTGTGCGCTGCAGCCCGAATTCGATCAGGAGAAATTTAAGATGCGAGTTGCACTATTGACCGGCGGCGGCGACTGCCCCGGCTTGAATGCTGTCATCTACGCGGCGGTACGCAAAGGAATCCAGACCTATGGCGACGAGTTCATCGGCTTCCTTAACGGCTGGCGTGGCGTGCTCGATAACAACTTCATCCCGCTCACTCTCGAAAACACCGATGGCATCCAGCTCAAGGGCGGCACCATCCTCCATTCATCGCGAACCAACGTCAAGAAGATTCCCGGCGGCATCGAGAAAGTGCAGGAAGTCCTCAAGCTCAACAAGATCGATGCCCTCATCGCTCTCGGCGGTGACGACACGCAATCTGTCACTCTCTTCCTCGCCGAAAACGGCATCAATGCCGTCGGCGTTCCCAAAACCATCGACAACGACATCAGCGGCACCGACCAGACATTCGGCTTCGACACGGCCGTCATGATCGCCACCGAGGCTATCGATCGCATCCACACTACCGCCGACTCCCATAATCGCGTCATCGTGGTCGAAGTGATGGGCCGCGACGCCGGCTGGATCGCGTACGCCTCGGGTGTTGCTGCCGGCGCCCACGTTGTTCTCGTTCCCGAAAAGGAGATCGACATCGACCACGTCTGCGCCCTGCTCAAGTACAACTACGATCACGGCAAGCACTACGGAGTCGTCGTTGTCGCCGAAGGCTGCCATCTGCCGGAAGTCGGCCAGGTGACCGGTTCCAAGGAAGTCGATTCATTCGGACACGCGCGCCTCTCCGGTATCGGCGAAGCGCTCGCCAGCCTCATTGAGAAGAAGACCGGCTTTGAAACCCGCTCCGTTAACCTCGGCCACACCCAGCGCGGCGGAGTGCCCACGGCCTTCGACCGTGTCCTCGGCCAACGCTACGGCCTCCACGCCATCGACATGGTGCACGAGAAGAAGTGGGGCCGCATCGCCGTCCTTCGCGGTCTCGACGTCACCGACATCACCATCAAGGAAGCGATCGCCACCAACCGCCGACTCGACCAGCGCTTCTTTGATGTCATTCGCGACCTTGAAGCAAAAGTCTAGGTAATTTCATTAACCGATTGACCTGTATAAGCTTGGCGAATCGACCGAGGTGTTCCGTCCTTGGTGCAGTATTATCGCGGCAAGGGTTGGAATACCTCATCACTTATCCCAGGTACGATTCCGCAATCTCGATAGCTCCGCTAACCTGCCGCGCAGCGGCCGCTAACTCCGCAAACCCTGCTCTTCTTTCCCCATGAATTACCGCCTTTACGATTACGACGACTTCGACGACCTCTATGCCATCGAGGAAGTCTGCTTTCAGTCCCCGGAACGCTTCACACGTCGCTACATGCGCGAACTCATCGCATCACAGGAATCCGCGACCTGGATCGCCGAAGAGAACGGTCACATGGCCGGCTTCGCAATCGTCGAATTCATTCGGCAGGTCGCCCCCACCGTTGCATACATTTCCACCCTCGAGGTGTTGCCCGTTCAGCGTGGACATGGCATCGGCGCCGAACTCCTCCGTCGTCTTGAAGGCTCCGCCAACGCCGAAAGTGCGACCGGGATATGGCTTCACGTCGACATGGAAAATGCTTCTGCCATCCGTCTCTACGAGCGCCTGGACTATCGCAAAACCAGTCGTGCCAACCACTACTACGCCCGCAATCGCCCCGCCGCTATCTACGTAAAGAAATTGGCTTGAATGCGATAGGGTCGTTACTCGCGGGCACCACCGTCCCGCTATTCGCCGTCTCCACACCGGAATCCCGCTAAAATAAGAACAGTTCTCATGTCCATCAGCAATCCCAACCTGCCCAAGCTGGTCGTGTCTCTACGCCAGTACAACGGGCAGATGTTTCTGCACGACCTTCTCGCCGGTATCACCGTAGGTCTGGTCGCGCTGCCGCTTGCCATGGCCTTCGGCATCGCCTCCGGAGTTACGCCGCAGGCCGGACTCTATACCGCGGTGGTCGCCGGTTTTGTCATCTCCGCTCTCGGCGGTTCGCGCACCCAGATCGGCGGGCCCACCGGAGCCTTCGTAGTCATCGTTGCCGGCATCGTTGCCCGTTTCGGCATGAGTGGCCTCGCCATGGTCACCTTGATGGCAGGCGTAATCCTGCTCGCCATGGGGCTCACCGGTCTCGGCTCGGCGGTACGCTTTATCCCTCGTCCCGTTGTCATTGGATTCACCAACGGCATTGCCGTTCTCATTGCCTCAACGCAGATCAAGGACTTCTTCGGCCTCCGCGTCGGAGCGGTTCCCAGCGAATTCCTGCCCAGGATGAAGCTGCTGGTCGGCCACATATCCAGCCTCAACGGGCAGGCGCTTGCACTCGGTGCCGGCACACTGGCGATCATGCTGATCCTGCCGCGATTCACCAAACGCGTTCCCGCATCGATCGTCGCCCTGCTGGGATGCACTCTTGCGTGCGCGTTGTTTCATCTGCCCGTTGAAACCATTGGCTCCCGCTTCGGCGGAATCCCACGGGGCCTCCCGCCATTCGCTATTCCGGATTTCCATGCCGAGCACATCCTGCCGCTCATCCCGTCGGCGTTTACGGTCGCGTTGCTTGCCGCACTTGAGAGCATGCTTTCCGCAGTCGTCGCCGACGGCATGACCGGCGACCGTCACAATCCCAATGTTGAACTTGTTGCCCAGGGAATTGCCAATATCACTTCACCGCTATTTGGCGGAATTCCCGCTACTGGAGCCATCGCCCGCACCGCAACCAACATCCGTTCCGGCGCGCGCTCTCCGGTCTCCGGCATGGTGCACGCGCTCACCCTCCTCGGCATCCTTCTCGTCGCAGCACCTCTGGCCAGCTATATTCCGCTCGCAACGCTTGCGGCCGTCCTTTTCGTAGTGGCCTGGAATATGGGCGAGTGGCGCGAGATTGGCGGAATCCTCCAACTCGGCTTCACGGCAATCGCCGTGTGGCTCGTCACCTTTGCGCTCACGGTCTTTGCCGATCTCACCGTCGCCGTCAGTGTGGGGATGGCATTGGCCGCGCTCGTCTACATCTACCGCATCGCCGAAACCACAACCGTCAGCGCAGTCACCGACGACTACATCCGCGATGGCCTGCCGCACACGCTCCAGGGACGCATCATTCCGCCCTACGTCACGCTGCTGCGCATCCATGGTCCGTTCCTGTTTGGAACCACCGAAAAACTGGTCGAGTCCACTTCCAACATCGAAGCCTTTGAGCCGGTCGTCATTCTCCGCCTGCGCAACATGACCGCTATCGACGCCACCGGCATTCACGCGATCGAGGCCTTTGCCAAACGCCTCACCGAATCTGGTCGCATATTGCTGCTCTGCGGAGCCATGGAGCAGCCGTCAAAACTCCTCCAGCAGCCGCGCTTCCTCGACCATGTAGGCCGCGAAAACATTATGCCCAACATCCAGGCCGCTCTCGACCGCGCGAGGGAAATCTACGAATCTCACGCCGTGCTCGCCAGCTGAACTCATGCGCCATTTGGTCGCCGACTAATTAGACTGATCTGAGAGAGAACATCATGAGCGACGGCCGCGAAGAGCGCGAAGAACGCGAAAAACGTCGCGAACAAGAAGAGCGGGAAGATCGCGAAGATCGCCTCGATCCGCATCTCCCTGACCAATGGAAGCCGGAGCGCCCCGACTCCTAATTCTCTTGAGTGGAATAGAATCTGAAGAGGGAAAAAAGGAAAGAAACGTCCCTGGTTCTGAGTTACATTATCGCTTCAAATTTTTCCCATAAATAATTGCATCCGGGGCAGTTCTCGCCTTCCGGATGCTCGGCTGCGTATCCGCACAGACCGCAGACAAAGAACGCGTGTTTCTCGTACTCCCAACCGGGGGTGCCACCGGTTTGTACGCGCGCTATAACGTCCTCATAAAGCCGCACATGCGACTTATCGGCCTCCAGCGCCCAGTGAAAGCTGCGAATTGCCGTTGAGTCAAACAGCGGAACCGCCGTAGTGAGAAACGCAGGGTACAGATAATCCACTTCGAACTTCTGGTCGACCAATGCCGTCTTCAAGTTCTCCAGCGTTCCGTCGATGCGCAACTTGGGTGCGTCGATCGCCGGTGTGCCACCCATGTGCCGCAGCACCCGCGCGTGATTGCCGGCATGAATCTGTTCAGCCAGCGCCGTGGCGCGAAACAGGCTTGCGAGACCTGGAAAGCCTTCTTCGTCCGCCCGCGCTGCATATGCTTTATAGGAGGTGCTTGTTTTGGTTTCTTCCTCGAAAGCGGTCTCAAGGTTGCGGATCACCGTAAGATCCTCGACTCCGACGACGTGAGCGATCATGCGATCCGTAGCCATAGCCTGCAAATACCCTCGTTTGTTTAGATGCATGAGAACTATGCAGGTGATGCAAATCACACTCAATTGTCGAAAGAAAATCGAAATCGCGGCGCTCTTTTACCGAATCGAAACCAAAGAATTGACCAGCCACTGCGTCTTAGTGAATCCGCTCAAACCGGTCCCAGACAAAGTTGCACGCGGGACAGTTGTCGGCCTCCTGCAGCCTCGAAGTGTAGCCACACAGCGTGCATACATAAAAGTCGAGCTGGTAGCTCGTCCATCCCGGTCCGGTTTCCATTGAGGCCACGGCATCCTCGTAGAGGCGTGCATGCGTCTTCTCCGACTCCATCGCCCACATAAACGACCGCATCGCGCTGGTATCGAGCTGCGAAGTCGCATGCACCAGGAATTTTGGATAGAGCGAGTCGATCTCGTGCTGCTCGCCACCTAGCGCAGTCTTCAGGTTTTCGAGCGTCGACTTCACACGAAACGGGAGAATATTCGCCACGGCTTCGCCGCCCATATGGCGAATAACGCGGGCGTGGTTGCCGGCATGAATCTGCTCGGCCCGGGCGGCCGCCCGAAAGAGGCTCGCCGCCCCATTCATTCCCTCGGCCTCGGCCTTGGCCGCGTAGGCCTTGTAGCGAGCATGCGAGTTCAACTCGCCCTCGTACGCTGCGAGTAAATTGCTGACTGCGCTTTCGTTCTCAGTAGCAACCACAGTTCTCACCATCTTTCTTAACTGAACTATGGTGCTAGTCTAGGTTGGCACCTGTGTTCTCACTGTGATTGAAATCACGGACTTGGTAATCGACGTGCCTCATTTGCGTAATGAATCCGAAGGTTACCGGCTCCCTGAGTTTCAGACTTCAGCCGGCGTGTGAGCGAATCGCGCACATCCTGCCGCGGCCGCTCATTTCAAAGTCCTCACCCGGGCTCCGAGTTTCTACAGAATCATCTCTCCCAGCACCGACCCGCCCCAAACCGAAGCAAGCCCCAGCACAAAACTCCCCACCGCGTACAGCGCCGCTATGCCGAAAGCGCCTGCACGCAACGTCGACAACGTCTCCCACTCATACGTTGAAAACGTGCTGTACGCGCCGATAAACCCCACCGGCACCAGATACCGCCATGCCGGATTCAGATCGGCGCGCCTTCCCAGGTAGGTCATCGAAAATCCAATAATCACGCACGCAGTGATATTCACAACCAGCGTGCCATACGGAAAGCGAATTCCCATGCGCCCCGCGATCGATGAGCCAACCCAATAGCGCGCAATCGACCCCAGCGCGCCGCCAATAGCAATGAGCAGATATTTCTGCAATCCGTCCCCCTCCAAAAAGACGCAGCATTTTCCATAAAGAAAATGTGCCATGGCCTGTTGCCCCATTCATGAAAGAGCCGTTTGCCCTCATGAGTGAGACACAACTCCAAAGCAACACGCGGCTTCGTGCGTCTCTTAATCTAATTTGCGGGGATCGCGCCGGACGTAACTTCCCGACAGGACCACCTGTCAGGAGTCATCATCTGTCCGGCAATCGGGCGGGACAGCGGTTAACAGCGAGCACGATCTGCAAGCTGCGCGGTGAACTCCATCACCACTACCACTGCGTCTATTACAACGGCGTCTGCATTTGGGTGTCAAGTGACGAGTGCGTATCGGAGCTCTTATTTGCAATCCCGCTTCTGCCGGGTGCCCATCCATGACAGCGCTTTTGGGCTTTCATGGATGGGAAAATACTCATTCTGTCCAACATGCGGGAGCCTGCATTCAGGATTTCAGGGCTTCGGTCACCCGACTCGAAGTACAGCAGCCAGAAAGCAAATCATTGCTGCCGTCAATGTCGCTACACGCCAGCGGTGCATTGCATCCCACTGCCCGTGCTCCGTCAGTGCCTGCTCAGTCTCAGCGTCCGGATCAACACGCGCCATCCGATTGTTGATCGGCACCAGAAAGACAAGCGTCAGCACGATCACCGCAGCCCAGATCGCACTGGCCGCAATCAGTAGCAGATAGCCATTCTCGCCATGCCTCAAGACCGCCTCGGCAATCAGAAGGAGGAGAGAAATGCCGTACCAAAATGGCATTGCAGCACCCAACTTTGCCGCGAACAGCCGAATCGCCCGCAACTCTTCGCGCACACCGAGCCTGCGCAAAATTGGATTGATGAAAACGGCGACTGCAAATTCGGTGCCGATTAAAAGCCCGATGCAAACGGTGGTGACGATATCCAGTAGAGGTCTCATATTCAACTCCTGAGCCTCAGACTCTGCACGGCGATAGAATGATTCAGTAAGCGGTACTGACAAATATGTCAGGCGCACATTCCCCGCCCAGGCCACACTATGCCGGTTTCGAAAAAGGAGATTTCCGAGTGTCCCATCGACGCCATGCTGTCCGTTATCGACGGCCGATGGAAGGGAACCATCCTGTGGCGGCTCTCTGAAAAGCCGATGCGCACCAGCGAATTGCTGCGCAGCATTCCCGGAATCACCGAGCGCATGCTGATCCGCCACCTCAAAGACCTGGTCAGCGACGGCATCCTGATTCGCCAGCATGAGCAGGGGACTAACCCGCACGTCATTTACTCAATCTCCGAGTATGGAATGACGATGCTTCCGGTGCTCGAACACATCTGCGCCTGGGGAAGAAAGCATATCGAGAAGCGCAACAGGGCCTGCGAAAGCCGCTAGTTGTGCTTGCCCTTCCACTCCGAGTACGGCCCCTGGAAATCCTCAATCCCGTCGGCCTTGAAGTTCCACAGCCGTGTCGCCACCTCGTCGATCAAGTCGTGATCGTGCGTCACCAGCAGCACAGTGCCTTCAAATCGTTGCAGAGCGATATTCAACGCATTGATGGCTTCGAGATCAAGATGATTTGTCGGTTCATCAAAGATCAGGATGTTCGGCTTGGTCAGAATCAACTTGCAGAACGCAAGTCGCGCCTGCTCGCCACCCGACAGGGCCTTCGTTTGCTTGTCGCCCTCTTCCCCTGAAAACAGCATCTGTCCAAGAATGCCGCGAATCTCTTCCACGTGCGCCGCCGGATTCCATCGATGCAGCCACTCCGCGACCGTCAGCCCGTGCTCGATCGTCGCACCCACATCCTGCGGAAAGTATCCGATCTGCGCCTCGTGTCCCCAGAAAACCGCTCCCGAATCCAGCGTGAATTCCTTGTCCGCGAGACCGGGATAGTTGGCCAGCAGGCTCTTCAATAGTGTGGTTTTGCCCGCACCGTTGCGACCCATCAGGCAAATCTTCTCGCCGCGCAGCACATTCGCAGTGAATCCATCGATCACCTTTTTGTCATCGTAGAGTTTGGTCAGGTGCTTGAATTCCAGCACATGCTTGCCGCTCGGTCGAATCTGGTCAAAACGAACATAAGGCCGTTGAATATTCGACCGCGCCAGCTCGTTGGTTTGGAGACGCTCCACTTCTTTGCGCCGGCTCGTCACTTGCGAAGACCGCGTGCCCGCTGCAAATCGCGCGATGAATTCGTTAAGCTGCGCAATCTTCTTATCGCGCTGGGCGTTCTGCGATTCGAGTGTGGAGCGGATTTGCGTCTTCGCCATCACCATGTCGTCGTAGCCGCCGCTGTAGATGATGATGGTCTGGTAATCGATATCCGCCGTGTGCGTGGTAACGCTGTTCAAGAAGTGCCGGTCGTGCGAAATGGCGATCAGCGTGCCGTCGTATGAGTTCAGAAAATCCTGCAGCCAGTGCACCGAATCCAGATCGAGGTAGTTGGTTGGCTCGTCCAGCAGCAGCGCTTCAGGTTTTCCGAAGAGTGCCTGCGCTAACAGCACGCGCACCTTCTGCCCGCCCTGCAACTCGCCCATTTTGCGCTCGTGCAAGTCCTCGGTGATATCCAGGCCGTCCAATAGAATGGCAGCGTCAGCCTCGGCCGTGTAGCCGTCCTCATCGCCGATCACACCTTCCAGCTCGCCCAGCCGCATGCCGTCCGCATCGCTCAGTTCAGCTTTCTCATAAATGCGATCCCGCTCTTCGAGCGCGCTCCAAAGCGGCTTGTTGCCCATGATCACGGTATCGATGACGCGGTAAGCGTCGAATGCGAACTGGTCCTGGCGCAACACGCCGAATTTGCGTGGACGCACCACCGTTCCCTTTTGCGCATCAAGTTCGCCCGTTAGCACCTTCATGAATGTGGATTTGCCCGACCCATTCGGCCCGGTCAGTCCATAGCGCCGCCCCGACGTAAAGTTCACCGACACATCTTCAAACAGCACTTTTGCGCCGTAGCGCATCGACACATTACTTACACTCAACATTCGTTTCGTTTTCCTGTGCGCGAACCGCTGCGCAGTATCGGCCGCGCCGGCCCGATGCAGATTCAAATTGGCTCAGAATTTCGGGATTCGCGATTGCAGATTTGATCCCGCTCTAGAACTGCCGCCCTTCCAGTTTCTCATAACCGAGCGCCCGCCGCAGGGCCGTCAACTAAGGTAAATCCTGAAACACTTCTTCAACTTACCGTGGCGTGAATGACCCACGGACATCTGGCAGCGAACGTGCACTCAAAGTACGCGAGGTGCAGGAATGCCCCGTTGCGAAAATCTGCGTGCGCAGAAAGTTTTCATCGCAATGAAAGCATTTAGTTTTTTATCCAAACGATTGTCTTCGATGGCTCGGAGTTCGCAACTTTCAGCATTCTCGCTACGTCAAAGACCACCAGAACGCAGCGTACCAGAGTGTGTCTAAATGCTGACTCCTACTGAAAGATGCTCTCGACGGCGGCCTCGGAGATCTCCGGGCCTTGGCGTGTTCACAATCAACAAGGGTCCTTAAAGACCTGTAAGGCCGGTCCAGTCGTCGGTCGTGTTTCCCGGTTGGTGCTAACCCGGATTTGGCCGCCGTTCTGGCCGTTGCACATTCCCGAAAGTCTAGGTAAACACGGGTCGAGGGGTTAGATCCCTTCCGCGGCATTGCGTCGCTGTGTTTTTTTGCGGTGCGCAAGTGCGCGTGCGAACGACGATTCGCGCGAGCGGAAAGGGTGTGCCTCCGTCGCCCCTTTGCTCCCGGCTTCGAGGAAAGAACAGTGGATCCCCGTCGCATGCCGGGCCGTTTTTAGGAGGACAAATGAATGTGGTCAAGTGCGCACTCTGTGTCGTGCTGGTGACGTTCTTGTGCGTTGCATCAGCATGGGCGCAGGAGAATGCTGAAATCAAGGGCACGGTCACCGATCCCTCCGGGGCCGTTGTTCCCAACGCTACCATCACTATTACCAACACCGCGACCGGCGAAAGCAGAACCTCGGCCAGCAATGGCGCCGGACTCTACGATTTTCCCAACCTCGAACACGGCAACTACAACCTCAAGGCTGAGGCCAAAGGCTTCAATCCCGCGCAAATCACCGCGATCGTTGTCAATGTCGCGGCAACCGTTCCAGAAAACGTAACCCTGGTGGTCGGCGCCGGAGTTCAGACTGTCACCGTTACGGCCGATGCGCTCCACCTCCAGACCGAGACCAATGAGGTCAGCAATCTCATCACCGGCCAGCAGATCACGCAACTCGCAACCAATGGCCGCAACATGGTGTCGCTCACCACGCTTGGTACTGGCGTCGCCAACAACCTTCCTTCCTTCAATGGCGTCACTGCACAGGGCAGCGGATTCGGTCTCAGCTTCAACGGCATGCGTCCTGACCATAACGACTGGCTCATCGACGGCGGCGAAGCCTACGATCGCGGCAGCGGCGGCAAGTTTGACCTGATGCCCTCGCCCGATGCGCTCGGGGAGTTTCAGACCCTGAGCAGCAACTACAGCCCGGACTACGGCATCGCCTCCGGCGGCACAATCACCATGGTGGTGAAGTCCGGCACAAAGGATTTCCACGGCGCTTTGTGGGAATTCGATCGCAATGACGCCTTCGATGCCGATAGCTACTTCGCCAAGCGAAGCGGCACTCCGACTCCCGAACTGCGGTTGAATATCTTCGGAGGGAACGTCGGCGGTCCGGTCTTCATTCCCGGCATCTATCCGAAGAGCAAAAGCCGGACGTTCTTCTTCGTTAACGAAGAGTGGCGTCGCTTCATCAATGGCGTCAATCCCAGCCCCGAAAACACCGTTCCCGCCTCTGACTTTCCAACGGCAGGATCGGCGTTAACCTACACACCCTTCAACGAACTCGCGGCGTCCAGCCTGCCTTCCGGCGTTTGCAATGCTGGTGTGGCTCCTCCCTGTGTACCCAAGACCAACGATCCAGCCAAGCTTGTGATCTACGCGCAAGACGGTCTTACACCTGGCGGACCTTTCCCCGGGAATGTCATCCCCGCCAACCTGCTTGATCCTAACGCGGTGTTGTTCATGGGTACCGGCAACATCCCCAAGCCCAATACCGGCTCGGCCACCAATCCGCAATACATCGCGTCGCCCAAGCAGCCCACGTATGTGCGCGAAGACGTGGTGCGCATCGATCACGACATCAACTCGAAGATGCACCTGATGGGCCACTGGATGCATGACCAGATGACACAGACCATCATCCCCACCATGTGGAGCGGCGACAGTTACGACACCGTCGGCGATGTCTTCCAGAATCCGTCGTGGTCCTCGGTCATTCAACTCTCCCACACCATTACGCCAAACCTGCTCAATGAAGTCGGACTCGATGTGAACGGGAACACCATCAACATCAGTCCTACCTCCGCGGGCGGAGCCTCCTTCACCGAGCCTTCCGGATGGAACGCGGGAAGCTTCTTCCAGGGCAACAACGCGCTGAATCGCCTGCCGCAGGTCGGCTTCGGCAGTCCTCTCGGCACCACGTGGACCGAGATCTATTGGCCATGGCGCAATGCTTTCCTTGACTACCAGCTTCGCGACGACGTTATCTGGAATAAAGGAAAACATAGCTTCAAATTCGGCTTCTCCTACATGCGCGTCGACAAGAATCAGCAACTACAGGCAGACACGCAGGGCGACTACTCCTTCGGCACCGATTTCTCAGGAGATTCGTACTTGAACTTCCTGCTCGGATTTGCGGACAGCTACCAGCAACTGCAAAGCCTCAACACCGCGCACTGGCTCAACAACACGTACTCCTTCTATGGGCTTGACAACTGGCGCATCGCTCCCCGGCTGACCCTGAACATCGGTCTGCGCTGGGACCTGATGCCGCACGTGTACGAGAAGAACAACCAGGTTGCCAACTTCGTTCCTGCCAACTACAACCCCGCTGCCGCAGCAGTTCTCGATCCAGGCAGCGGCTCCATCTGCACCGCCGTCGGAGGCACGTGTACGGCCGTCAGTCCCGGCCTTACCACTCTCAACGGAGGCACGTTCTATCTGAACGGCATTGAACTCGCCGGACAGAATGGGTTCCCCCGCGGCATCGTGCAAAATGATTACAAGACCATCCAGCCTCGCGTGGGCTTTGCCTGGGATGTGTTCGGAACCGGTAAAACCGTTCTGCGCGCCGGCGCCGGCATGTTCTATGAGCGCATCCAGGGCAACGATATCTACGGCGCAGCCACCAACCCGCCCTTCGCCTATCACCCATCGGCGAACAGCGTCTACTTCTCCAGCCCCACAACCAGCGCCATCACCGGAGGCACCGCGGCCACGCCGACCTTCCCGGCCGGCATGCAGAACCTCAACTACTACTACCCCGACCCTGCAACCATGCAATACAGCCTGGGCATCCAGCAACAGCTTGCTCCTTCCGTTGTCTTTGTCGCGCAGTATGTCGGCTCGGCTGGATGGAACCAGTCGGATGAACGCAACATCAACACGCTGCCGATCGGCGACCTCACCGACCGCCAGGCCGTTGCTTCCGGCGCCAATGCCAACCTCTACCGCCAGTTCCTCGGCTACTCCAACATCACGCAGATCGAAAGCGCGACCAACCAGAATTACAACTCGCTGCAAACCAGTGTTCGCGTTCAGAACTGGCACAACCTCACCATGCAGTTCGCGTACACCTGGTCGCACGAGATCGACATCCAGAGCGGCGATCTCGGGTCTACCAACATCTCCGGATCGGGCGGCACCGTATCCGATCCCTTCAACCTCAAATACGATCGCGGTTCCGGCGTGCTTGACCGCCGCAACATATTCAACGCCAACTACGATTACCGTCTGCCATTCTGGCTTCACGGCGGGAACATCCTGGAACATGGCGTCCTCGGCGGATGGGAAGTCTCCGGCGTGACCGTCGCGCAATCGGGATCGCCGATCAATGTCACTTATTCGCCCGACACGCTCGGTCTGGGGGGCGGCACCGTCAACCGGCCCGACGTCAGAGGCAATGCCCGCAACGGGGCAAAGACCGTGTCGCAGTGGTTTAATACCGGCGCGTTCACGGCCCCGGTCGCCCCGTGGAATGGCGGCCTTAACCAGGGGTTCGGCACCGCAAGCAAGGACAGCGTCGTCGGCCCCGGTCTTTTCAACTGGAACCTCGCGCTGTTTAAGAGCTTTCCCTTTACCGGAAAGGAGAACCCGCACGTCGAACTACGCGTTGAAACTTTCAACACCTTCAACCACACCCAATTCAACGGAGTCGACACAGGCTTTACCGATGGCAACTTCGGTCAGGTCACCAGCACCTACGATCCCCGCGAACTCCAGTTCGGCGGCAAGATCGTCTTCTAAACCACAGCAAGAAAAACAAGAAGGGACGCGATGGTCAAAGCCATCGCGCCCCTGTTCATCCAACAAATACGCATTGTCATCCCGAGCAACCCTGAGCGCAGCGAACGGGGAGTCGAGGGACCTGCAGTTGTTCTTTAACCCGCCTGCAATCCCAGTCATGACCTCGGCCCTATCGCGGCCCTATCGCGGCCACGCAATCAAACCACTCATGGAATCCCGACAATCTTGTGCGTCTGCAGACTCAGCCTCCACTTCGGGTGCTCCATGCAATACCGCACCGCCAACTCCGTGTTCAAAACACGGTCAGGCCCGTCCATCGGCTGCAGAAAGAAATGCCGGAAACCCAGCCCCTCAAACTCCGGCGGCTGCGCGTTCAACTGCGGAAACACCAGCTTCAATTCATCGCCCGTCGTTTGCACCAGGCGCGCGCCTGCCTTCGGACTCACGCATACCCAGTCGATCCCTGCCGGTGCCTCTACCGTTCCATTCGTCTCCACCGCAATTTCAAAATCGCGTTCGTGCAGCGCATCGATCAGCACGCGGTCCAATTGCAGCAGTGGCTCGCCTCCCGTACACACTACGAATCGCGCGCCCTCCGCTCCACGCACCGGCCATGTTGCTCCAATCGCCTCTGCCAAATCGCCGGCGGTCTCAAATCGCCCTCCGCCCTCGCCATCGACGCCCACAAATTGCGTATCGCAAAACCGGCAGATCGCCGATGTGCGATCGCTCTCACGCCCCGACCACAGATTGCATCCCGCAAACCGACAGAACACCGCCGCGCGTCCCGCCTGCGCGCCCTCGCCTTGCAGAGTATAGAAAATCTCTTTGACCGCATAGCTCATCGCGTCGCCTTCACATCCGGATAGGGCAGGGAATCGTCAATCCCGTTTTCCCTGAATCCTTTTCTCCTCAGGAAACACGAGTCGCACTGTCCGCACGGCTTCCCATCTGGAGCCGGATCGTAGCAACTGCTCGTCAGGCTATAGTCCACGCCCAGTTCCAGGCCTCTTTTGATGATCTGCGCCTTTGTCATCTGCATCAGCGGCGCATGAATCTCAAGTTTCTGTCGCCCCTCCACACCCGCCTTCGTGGCCAGGTTCGCCATCGACTCAAACGCATGAATGAATTCCGGCCGGCAATCGGGGTAGCCGCTGTAATCCAGCGCATTCACGCCGATGAACACATCGCTCGCTCCCAGCACCTCGGCCCATGCCAGCGCAAACGAAAGAAAAATCGTGTTCCGCGCCGGCACATACGTCACCGGAATTCCGTGCTCCATCTCCGCACTGTCCCGCCCCTTCGGCACGTCGATATCATCGGTCAGTGCGGACCCGCCGAACACTCGCAAGTCAATCGTTGCTACCCGGTGCTGCGCCAGCCCCAGTGAGGCCGCCACGCGCCGGGCTGCTTCGAGTTCAAAACTGTGCCGCTGCCCGTAGGCGAACGAAAGCGCGTTCACCTCGAAGCCTTCGCTCTGCGCGATCGCCGCAACCGTTGCCGAGTCCAGACCGCCGCTCAACAGTACTACCGCTTCCTTTTTCGGATCAGAAGAACACATTTCATTTGATGTTAAGGGAAACGTGCATCAAACTGAAATGCAGCGGACCGCTCCGAGAGCAGTTCTTTCCCCTCTCCCTCTCCTTCCTGTTCACCCGCTTGGTTTTCGGGCTCTTTCCACGCTCCGAAAAAAGATTGGCGCCATCAATCCGGAGGTCACCGCATGCGCAAGGGGAGTGTTCCCGTCGTGTCGACGGTTCTAGCACTTGCATCGCTCTTCGTCACATCGATGCTTCTTCAGGCACAGCAGAATGCCTTGTCGCCCGGCGAGGTCACAGAGGCGCCTTCGACCTCCGTCGCATCGATCGCTTCGATACCACCCCCCCAGCTCCCGCCAGCGAATACAACTGTTGTCTCCACCGCAACTCCGGCCAAGTCCGAAACCACCAGGCTGCAGACCGAGTTCGCGGTAGAGGCTCTCACGCGCATCCTCGCGGATTATCGAAAATCAGGCAATCATTCGGCCGAAGCGCATACCCTCTCCGCTCTGGCTGACTCTTATAGCACGCTCCACCAGCAACAGAAAGCTGTCGAACTCTATCAATCGGCACTTGCCATCTGGCGTGACCTCGGCGACAAGCAAAACCAGGCAACCATGCTCGCACACATAGGCGATGTTTACCGCGAGTGGGGCTTCCGTGATCAGGCAATTCACTCCTATCGCGATGCCTTGAAGCTCTATCAAGGCAATTACAACAAGGCAGAAGAGGCAGCTGTCTTCAACAACCTGGGTCTCACCTATTTCGTGCTCGGCGACAAGAAGAAGTGTCTTGCCTATCTTGGTCAGGCGGTCGCCTCTTATCACGCTCAGCGAGACAGGCGAGGAGAAGCTCTCACCATCACGAATTTAGGGTCCACCTACGCATTCCTGATCAATGATCCGCACAAGGCACTCGATTTCTTCCAGGATGCTGTCACCCGGCTGGAATTGCTCAACGACCGGGCCTCTGAAGCGAACGCCCTCGACCTGATGGGAGAACTATGGCTGAAACTTGGGAAGCCGGAGTTGGCATCTCTCACCTTTCAGCACTCCCTCGCACTCTACGGTGCCCTCGGCGACACACAGGGACAAGCATCCGTTCGCCGGCACATGAGGAATATGGTCCAGCCTGAGACCATCGCTTCCACACGCTAGGCCTTCGCGATACCCAAAAGCGACAGACAAGTCCGATCCCTGCCCGAACCCTTAAAATGGGAGTTCGCGCAGCTTCGCCATGAAGATCTTTCTGACAGGCGCCACCGGATTTGTCGGTCACCACGTTGCCAAGGCCCTGGCTGGCGAGGGCGCCGATCTCCGCCTCCTCGTCCGCAAGTCCAGCAAGCTTTCGAATCTCGAAGGCATCGCCGGCGACACGGTCGTCGGCGATCTGTCGAAGCCCGATTCGTACGCCCCCGCTCTTCAAGGTTGCGACGCGGTTATGCACGTCGCTGCGGATTACCGCCTCTGGATTCGCGATCCCGACGCGATGTACCGCGCCAACGTCGACGGCACGCGCGATTTGCTGAAACTCGCCCGTGAATTCGGTATTCGTCGTGTCGTTTACACGTCGTCTGTCGCCACCATGGCCTTCCGGACAGATGGAATTGTGGTGAATGAAGACACCCCCGTCACCATCGACGACATGGTTGGTCACTACAAGCGCTCAAAGTTTCTCGCGGAACAGCAGGCCATCGCCGCGGCCCAGGACGGACAGCAGGTCATCATCCTCAACCCCACAACCCCCATCGGCCCCAACGACGCAAAGCCGACGCCCACCGGCCGCATTTTCGTCGACTTTCTCAATCACAAATTTCCGGCCTACGTCGACACCGGCCTCAACCTCGTCGACGTTGTCGAAGTTGCCCGCACGCACGTCGCCGCGCTCAGTATCGGCAAGCCGGGCCGCCGCTACATCCTCGGCGGCGAGAATCTCACCCTCAAGCAGATCCTCGACAAGATGTCCGCCATCACAGGCATCCCCTCGCCAACGACGAAAATCCCCTTCGCCATCGCGGCCACTTACGCTTTCTTCGAAGAAACTATCACCGGCAAAATCCGTTGCAAGGAGCCTCGCGCCACGCTCGAAGAAGTCCGCATGGGCCGCAAGAAAATGTTCGCAAGTTCAGCGCGCGCCCAGCAGGAATTGGATTTTCGCATTGTCCCCGTCTACCCCGCCATGCGCGCCGCCATAGAGTGGTTTCGCGCCAACGGCTACGCCCCATGACCGAAGCTATAAGAATCTCAACAGCATTGTCATTCCGACCAAGCGCAGCGCGCGGAGGAACCTGCAGGTGCTTTTAAAAAGCACATGGTGCCACGAACCCGACTCGGAAAAAGAAGAAGGGCATCCATGACCCGAGTCGCCATCATCGCCGCCATGCCCGGCGAACTCAAACCCCTCGTCCGCAACTGGCCTCACTCAACCCGCGGCACCGTCCACTTCTGGGCGCAGCGCACCGAAGAAGAAGAATGGATCGCCGCCTGCGCCGGAGCCGGCCTCGACGCGGTTACTCGCGCCTTCGCCGGAATCGAAGACGGCGGACCCATCGACCTCGTCCTCTCGATCGGCTGGGCTGGCGCCCTCTCGCCCGACGTCGCTGCCGGCAGCGCCCACAACTGTGCCGGCGTCGTCGATGCGCGCACCGGCGAGCGCTTTCGGTGCGACGCGGGTGCCGGTCCTCTCTGGCTTGCCACTAGTCCTCGCGTTGCCGACGAACCCGAAAAGCACCGCCTCGCCACCACTTACAAAGCTTCCCTGGTCGACATGGAAGCTGCCGCCATCGCCCGTCTCGCCGCCATGCGTAGCATCCCGTTCTACGCGATCAAGGGCATTAGCGACCTACTTGACGCGAAGTTGCCTGATTTCAACCGCTTTATCGATCAAAATGGCCAGTTTCTGACGCGGAAGTTGGTACTTTTTGCTCTCCTCAGGCCGTGGATATGGCCTTCGCTCGTCCAAATGGGCGAAAATAGTAGGAAAGCTTCCCAGAGCATTGCGGAGCAGATCCACGAACTCCTGAGCGAATGACGAATTAATAACGAGTGAGGTCACACCAATACGGATGGCTACCCAAACCACCAATGCCGCCAGCAACATCGCCAACCGGATCCCCGCAACCATGCGCGCCGTAGTCTACCGCGGTATCAACGACATGCGTGTCGAGACAGTGCCAGTGCCACCCATCGGCCCCGGGGAGCTGCTCGTCAAAGTTGCCACATGCGGCATCTGCGGCACCGACCTCAAGAAAATCCATACCGGCTCCCACTCCGCCCCCCGCATTTTTGGCCACGAAATGTCGGGCACCATCGTGTCTGTGGGCCAAGGAGTAACCCGCTTCCAGGGCGGCGAGCGCGTCGTTGTTCACCATCACGTCCCGTGCGGAGAATGTTTCTACTGCCGCAAAGGCACCCCCGCCCAATGTCCCCTCTACAAAAAGGTTGGCGTTACGGCCGGCTTCGAACCGTCCGGAGGCGGGTTCGCGGAGTATATTCGCGTGATGGATTGGGTGGCCTCGAGCTGCGGCGTCGTCCCCATTCCTGACGACGTCCCCTTCGAGCAGGCCGCCTTTGTCGAGCCAGTCAACACCGTGCTGAAAGGCATAAAGATGCTCAACCTCCACTCCGACGACACGGTGCTTGTCATTGGCCAGGGACCCATCGGCCTGATGCATGCCGTTCTCGCCGGCCGCACTGGCGCTCGTGTTCTCACCTCGGACCTCTATCCCGAGCGCCATGCCATTGCCGCGAAATATGGCCTCAAAGATCCCATTCGCGCAGGCAGCGAAAATGTTGTCGAACGCGTCCTGGCCGAGACGGAAGGCCGCGGCGCCGATGCCGTCATTCTCGCCGTGGGCGGCAACGCCCTCATCCGGACCGCGATCGACGCGGCACGCTGCGGCGGAAAGGTCATGCTTTTTGCCCAGACCCAGCGCGGCGACGCAACTTTTGATCCCGGCGTGGTTTGTATGGACGAGAAGACGCTGATGGGGTCCTACTCTTCTTCGTTTGCAATCCTCGACGAAGTCACGGACCTGGTATTCAACGGTTACCGCAATGGATTTGATCTGACTCAGCTCATCTCGCATCGCTTTCCGCTCGACGAAGCCGTATCGGCAATCGATATCGCATCACACCCCAAAGCCGACTCAATGAAGATTATGATCGAGCCCGTTTCCGGCGAGGGAGCAAAGTGATGAATCTGAGGGGCCCTTTGCCGGACTTCCGCCGTCGCCTTTTCGCAGGCTCCTTCTCAGGTATCGGGCCTCTTGAACGCGGCCACTTCCGGACTGGGCCAATGAGCGAGCTTTTCCGGAGCCGCTTGAGGAGCAATCGATGCCAAACCCGGTGAAACGCGGCCGCCCGACTGTCGAGGATGTCCTTCAGGTCGGCCGCAGTACCGTCGGCGATGTGCTCCAGATCGGCCGCAATACCGTCGAGGAAGTCCTCCACGTTGGCAGAAGCACCGTTGAAGAGGTCATTCAGGTCGGCCGCAATACCGTCGAGTCTGCGCGCCAACTGCGCCAGGGAACCATGCAGGCAGCGGTATTGCACGGCCGTCAGGACATCCGAATCGAAGACGTGCCAGTTCCTCGTGCTGCGTATGGCGAGCTGATTGTCCGCGTCGGCGCTGCCCTCACGTGTGGAACAGACTTGAAAGTTTTTCGCCGCGGCTACCATGCCCGCATGATCGTCCCTCCCGCCCTATTCGGCCACGAGCTGGCGGGAACCATCGTCGAGGCGGGGGAGGGAGTTGAGGGCTTTCCGAACGGCAGCCGCGTGGTGGCCCTGAATTCTGCCCCCTGCGGTCAGTGCTACTTCTGCAAGCGTGGTCAGGAGAATCTTTGCGACGACCTGCTCTTCAACAACGGCGCCTATGCCGAGTTCATCCGTATCCCCGCCCGCATCGTCTCCAAGAACACGCTTATTGTGCCCGACCATGTTCCGCTGGAGAACGCCGCACTCACTGAACCCCTCGCTTGCGCCGTCCATGGCTTTCTCGATTCCAACCCGCATCCTGAAGACACGATCGCAGTAATCGGCGGTGGCCCTTTGGGCCTGATGATGGTCCACGTCGCCGCGCTTTCCGGGTGCAACGTCATTTCCATCGTCAAGCACGACGGCCAGGTGGTTGCAGCGAAACAGTTGGGAGCAGCGCACGTCATCAAGTCTTCGTCGATTCAGAAGGCAATCCGCGAAACCCGCGCTCTCACGCCAAATAATCGCGGAGTTGATATTGCCATCGAAGCCGTCGGCGTTCCCGAGGCGTGGGAAGAAGCCGTCGAAATGGTGCGCAAAGGCGGCACAGTCAACTTCTTCGGCGGATGCGCCGTCGGCACCCGTGTCACACTCGATACCAATCGCATCCACTACAGCGACATCACCCTGCGCGCCACGTTCCACCACACCCCGGCCATCTGTCGCAAAGCCCTCGACCTCATCGCCAGCGGCCGATTCCAGGCGGGTGCTTTCATCACCGGCCATGCTCACCTCTACGAACTCAATCGCGTCTTTGAGAAGCTGATGAACCGCTCCAGCGAAATCAAGACCGCGATTGTGCCATGAGAGTTGGTGCCTAAATCAGCCGTCATCCTGAGCGCACGGGTCCCCAAGCGTTTTCTTCTCGGGGTCCCCAATGAGCGATTTGGGCTCTTTGGGGCAGAGCTTGGGGGTGGTAAGCGAAGGATCTGCTTTTGCGAATCTCGGGAACCCCGACCCTGCACTCGTTAAAATGTCAGTATGCCTACCGCGGCCCAACACGACGACCTAATCGCGCTTGGATGGTCCGCGCTCCCCGCCAGCTATCGTATTCCCGACATCGCACCCACCCTGGCCGAAGCCCGCGCCTGGTGCAAACATCTCGCTGAAATGCACTACGAGAATTTTCACGTCGCTTCATGGTTTCTGCCCGAAGCTTTGCGGCCGCACTTCCACGCCATCTACGCCTACTGCCGGGTCTCCGATGATCTCGGCGACGAAGTCGGCAACACCGAGCAGTCGTTAGCTCTTCTCGATCTGTGGGGCTGCGAACTCGACGCCTGCTACGAAGGCCGCGCGCGCCATCCTGTATTTGTGGCACTGGCTGAAACCATCCGCGCCTGCAACATTCCCAAAGAGCCGTTCGCTGATCTGCTCACCGCGTTCCGTCAGGATCAGGTCGTTACCCGTTACGCCACCATGCAGGACGTGCTCGGCTACTGCCGCAACTCAGCGAACCCCGTTGGTCGCCTCGTCCTCTACACCTGCGGCTACACCGACGAAGAGCGCTTTCGCCTGTCTGATGCCACATGCTCTGCGCTTCAGCTCGCGAATTTCTGGCAGGATGTCAAAGTCGACTTCGCCAAAGACCGCGTTTACATTCCGCAAGACGACATGCAGCGCTTCGGTGTCAGCGATGCAATTATCCAGCAGGGAATCGCGACCCCTGAATTCCGCGCGCTCCTCAAGCATGAAGTGGAATTCGCACGGAATCTCTTCTACGAAGGTCTGCCGCTCATCAACATGGTCGACCGCGATCTCGCCCTCGATCTCGATCTCTTCAGCCGTGGCGGCCTCGAAATCCTCAACGCCATCGAGCATCGAGATTATGATGTGCTCAGCGCTCGCCCCGCGATTTCAAAACGAACGAAGCTTCAACTTGCTCTGCGCGCCGTAAGCGGAAAATTTCTACCGTTCCTGCGTTTGGGACCCAAAGGGAAAGCGGATTGACGCAAGCGATCACACTGGAATCGGCGTACGCAACATGCAGGGCCATCGCCAAACGGGAAGCTAGAAATTTCTACTACGCATTCGTCGCCCTTCCTGAACCGCGCCGCAACGCCATCTGCGCCATCTACGCATTCATGCGCAAGGCCGACGACCTCTCCGATGACGAAAGCATTCCCCGCGAGCAGCGCCTCCGGATTATCGAGCAATGGCAGGGCGCGTGGCGCAGCGCTTCGCAAACTGGAGCGACCCAAGACCCCGTGTTCATTGCCGTTCGCGATGCCACACAGCGTTTCAACATCCCTCTCAGCCTTCTCGACGAGCTCATCGCCGGCACGACGTCAGACCTGAAAACAAACCCCGGCGACGGTCCCGATACGTACGCCACCTTTGCTGATCTCTATCAATACTGCTACCTCGTCGCATCGGTCGTTGGCCTCGTCTGCATCCGCATCTTCGGCTACACCGACCCCGCCGCCGAGAAACTCGCTGAGGAAACCGGCATCGCTTTTCAGCTCACCAACATCCTGCGCGATGTTGCCGAGGACGCCGAGAGAGGCCGTGTCTATCTGCCCCTTGAAGACCTCGCCGCTCATCACGTCACGCTCAATTCGCTGCTGCACCGTGCGAAGAGAACGCCACCGTCAGCGGATGAACGCACGCTTTTGGCCGGGATCGGCAAGCGTGCTGCGTCCTACTACGCCTCTGCCGCCAAACTGCTCCCGCTGATCGATCGCGAGAGCCGCCCCGCCATGTGGGTTCTGGTCTCGATCTATCACGCGCTTCTTCGTCGCATTGAGCGTGCCAATTACGATGTCTTTACAGAGAGAGCGAGTGTTCCCACAGCCCAGAAAGTCACAATTCTCGCTGCCGGAATGGCCCGCATGGCCGTTGAACGTCTCTCAACGTGAATGAATGGATCAGGAGGCACAGTGCGGTTTGTACCAGAGCACAAATTCCGAAACCATCTAATAGATTTCAGGACGGCAAGAAGCGTCAGGACACGATTTTAGTCGTGCCGAAACAGAGTCAATAAGATTCGGTCTTTAGCCCTGAGGTAAAGTTTGCAGGAAGCTCTACAAAAAAAGACACTTCGCACCGTCAGTGTCATCGGCGGCGGAGTAGCCGGCATGAGCGCAGCCTGCGCCCTCGCCGAAGCGGGCTATCGCGTGCAACTCGTCGAACGTCGCGGCTATCTCGGCGGCCGTGCCTCCTCCTATCTGCATTCAGGCGTCAACGAAGTCATCGACAACTGCCAGCACGTCCTATTCGGCTGCTGCACCAACCTCATCGGCTTCTATCGCCGCATCGGCGTCGAAAAGAAAATCCACTGGACCCGCGAGATGACCATGATCGAGCCCGGCGGCTGGCGCTCGAAGCTCGGTCCATCCTCACTTCCCGCTCCGCTTCACGGGCTGCCCAAATTACTCAGCGCCCACGCGTTCACCCGTGCCGACAAGTTTGCCCTCGCCCGCGCATTTCGCGCCATGATGCGCCCCATCCCACTCGACTCGACCGAATCGCTCTCCGCCTGGCTCCTTCGCCACAGACAAACCCCCGGCACCATCGAGCGCTTCTGGCGCCTGGTCATCGCCAGCGCCCTCAATGCCGACCTCGACGCCATCGCTGTCCCCTATGCCGCCAAAGTCATCCGCGAACTCTTCATGAACTCCGCCGAAGCCGGCGCCATGGGCATGAGTTCCGTTCCGCTGAGCGAACTCTACGGTGCAGCAAAATCATTCTTGGAAGAACACGGCTCGACCGTGCACCTCAACACCAACGTCGAATCCGCCGAATGGGACGAAGAAGTCTCTCAGTGGACAATTAACACGCGCACCGGGCCGCTCATCTCTGAATTTCTCCTCATCGCGTTGCCCTTCGAAGCCATGCAGAAGCTGCTGCCGCACATGCCGCCCGCGCTGCACGGGGAAGAACTCGCGCGCCAGGTCGACCGATTTGAGCACTGGCCTATCTGCAGCGTGCACCTCTGGTTCGATCGCCAGATCACCGATCTCCCTCACGCCGTCCTGCTCGATCGCGAAGTCCACTGGATGTATAACAAGAGCGTCCTGCAGCCGTGGCGTAATACGAAAGGCAGCTACCTCGAACTCGTCCAGTCCGCGTCGCGAAAATTCGCCGAACTCGAACGCCAGCAAGCCATCGATCAGGCTCTCAACGAACTCGCCGAGTTCTTCCCGACCATTAAGGAAGCGAAGCTCGAAAAGGCCGCTCTCATCAAAGAAGTCCGCGCTACCTTCGGCGTCCCGCCGGGAATCGACAGCCTCAGACCACCCTCAGCGTCCCCCTGGCCCAACTGCTTCCTCGCCGGCGACTGGATCGCCACCGGTTGGCCCTCAACGATGGAAAGCGCCGCCCGCTCCGGCCATCTAGCCGCCGACGCCCTCTACGCGAGCAAAATCGAAGACTGCCGTTTCCTCGTCCCCGACCTCAAGCCCCAAGGCCTGATGCGGCTCATCGCTCGTTGATCAGACATCTGGAAGTGGCCACCCAATGATGGGAGGGTTTTCACCGGACACCGAGGCGTTTGATCCTGAAAACTGACAACTGACGACTGGAAAGTGTCTTTCAATGTGCGAGAAAATAGACTCCAACGCACACCAGCACCGCCGCCGTCCATCGCCGCCGATCGACCTTCTCATGCAGAAACAACTGCGCCGCCACGGTGTTCAACACCAGCGTCAGCGAAGCCGCCGCGGGACCCACCAGGCTCAGGTTCATATGGTTCAAAGCGAACAGCAGCGAGAAGAACGCCACCGCCATAAAAAAGATCCCACTCACAAACAGCGGGGAAGTCACAACCGCCTTGATCGCGCCGCCCAGTCCGCTCTTCGCGCGAATATCATCGAGGTCGCCCATCGACTTCATCGCGGCCGCTGTCAGCACCTCGCCCGTCGACGACGTAATCACAATCGTCGCGATCATCCCCGCGGCCTTCCAGAACGAGGCCTCCAGCAGCACTCCCGCCAGCGTCATCGTCCCGCCCCTTTTGCGTCGAGTTCTTCCGGCGTCGGGGCCGCCAAGGCACTTATCGGCGGAGTCGTATTCACTGGTCCGCGCGCAACGAACGCTACACCTACTGTGATTAATACGATCCCCATCCAGCGCATCAACGAAATCTGTTCGCGCAGCCAGAAGTGCGCCAGCAGCGCCAGAAACACATTGCCGAGCGCGGTCGCCGGCATCACGAAAGTCAGGTCTGCCCACGACAGCGCGGTGAGGTAGCTGGCAAAATATCCGATCAGCAGCGCAATGCCCAGCGCAATCCACGGGGTAAACACCGCACCAATCAGCGACAGAGGATGTCCGGCTGAAATCGGCGGAAGGCTCTTCATGCCGCGCGAAAGAGCAGCGTCGCCCAGCGGCACGCTCACCGACACAAACGCCAGGATCAGATACTGATTGAAAGTGAGCCGGTGATGAGTCATGCGTCTGCCGCGGCATCCTTTCCCGCAAAAGAAAAGGAGGGCAGACGCAGCGCGCCGCCCTCCAATGTATCGTGCCGCTGAATGCTAAAGCGCCAGTTACGCGCCCGCGTTCACCGGTGCAGTGGGCTTAGCAGGCTGGCGGCGCTTCTGCTTGACCGCCTTGTTGCGCTCTGAACGGAGCTTCATGAATGCCTTCGCTTCAACGTACAGTCGGGGCACATCGCGATTCACAATCGCCTTCCATACCACGCGGAACGCCGCCTTCGGACGGAAGTAGTACTCGTCGTAGAAGCGATGCACCATCTCCATCACGTAGTCTACAGGCAGGCCGGGATATTCGATATGCGCCATCTGGTGTCCGCCGCCGTCTTCCATCTTCTCGTTGGTGATGAAGCCGTTGGCCTTGGCGTAGTCGTAGAATTCCGTTCCTGGGTAGGCGTGCGCAATTGAAACCTGGATCGTTTCGCAATCAAGCGTCTTGGCAAAGTTGATCGTGTTGCGGATCGACTCCTTCGTCTCGCCCGGCAGCCCCAGAATGAAGTCGCCGTGAACCACGAGGCCGAGATCGTTGCAATCTTTCGCAAAGGCCCGCGCACGTTCAACCGTCGCGCCCTTCTTGATGTTCTTCAGGATCTGCGGATCGCCCGATTCAAATCCCACGATCAGCAAACGACATCCCGCATCCTTCATCGCCTTCAGCGTGTCGCGGTCTGTTGTAACTCTTGAGGTACAGCTCCACGTGATCCCGAGAGGCCTGAGCTTTTCGCAAAGCTCAATCGTCCGGCCCTTCTGAATGTTGAACGTGTCATCGTCAAAGAAGAACTCCTTCACGTGCGGGAAGTTCTCATGCGCCCACTTCAATTCCGCCGCAACGTCTTCGGTAGACCGCTTGCGCCACGCATGTCCGCTCAGCGTCTGCGGCCACAGGCAGAAGGTGCACTGCGCCGGGCATCCGCGCGTCGAATACAGTGCGATATATGGGTGCAGCAGGAACGGCACGTTGTACTTGGTCACGTCCATGTCCCGCTTGTAGATCTTGGTCGCCCACGGCATCGCGTCCAGGTCTTCCACCTGCGGACGATCCGGATTGTGGAGGATCTTGTCGCCCTGCTTGTAACTGATTCCAAGTATCTCGTTCAGCGGCTTGCCTTGGGCAAACTCCACTACAGAGAAATCGAATTCGCGGCGGCAGATAAAATCCAGCACGGCGCACTCGTTCAACGCACGGTCCGGATCAGTCGTCACCGGTGGTCCGACGAACGCAATCCGAATCGATGGATTCGCCTTCTTGATGGCTTCAGCCAACCGCTGATCGCCCTCCCATCCCACCGTCGAGGTGAACAGGACAAGGAATTCATAGTCCTTGCAAATCTTGATCGTCTCGTCCGCCGATACGTGGTGCGGCGGCGCATCCAGCACGCGCGATCCTTCCAGCAGACCTGCCGGGTAGGTGAGCCACACGGGGTACCAGTACGACTCGATTTCGCGCGTTGCGGGCCAGCGCGAGCTTGCGCCTCCGTCGAAATTCTCAAACGAAGGTGGGTTCAGGAAGAGTGTTTTCAGAGGCATAGGCATCCCTCCAATTCTATCAGTTAGCGAGGTTTTATACGGCTTCAGGGTGTGTATCCCGGTGGTTACTTGGCCTTCAATTCGTTGAGCCAGTCCGTCATGTGGCCCAGTGCCCGCAGCAGGCTCAAACGTGCCTTTGCCAGCTCGAAACCCGCATCCAGTGCATCTTCAGTCTTTTGGCGCGCATCGATCAGCGCCAACTGCTCGGCCTTGGGGCTGGTTTGGGGTTGAGAACCCGGTCCACTTCCGGTTCCGTTGCCCAACTGCAACTGCGCCATCACTGTCTTCAACTGCTCGTCCGCGATCTGCTGTTTTAGACTCGCGATCTCCGCCTGGGTATCCAACTCCAAAATACTCCCGCTAAGATCTGCAATTTCAAGGTCGTTCTGCTTCTCTGCCTGCTCCGCTTCTACCTTGGCACGAAGCGCATCCGCGGCAGACTCCTTGGCCCGCGCGCGCCGCCCCATGTCAAAAATCGGAACCTGTATCGAAATTCCAGAAGCCAGGTTGTTTGGCGGAAGTGGCTTCGCAAAGAAACTGCTGACATCGTTCAGAAGGTTGGTGTTGCGGTTGTACTGCATAAAAAAGCGCAACTCCGGTAAATAACTGCTTTCCGCGTCCCCCTTTGCCTGGGTGATCTTCGATTCCGCAATCAATTCCGCTGCATGTACGCCGAAAAGGCCTCGCGTCGGTTTCTCGCCACGCACCTGAGGAATCTCCGGAATACTTGCGTGGTCGATCCGAATGGATCCCTCTGGAAGTCCCGTCAAAATTGTCAGCTGCTTGTTCAGCACTGCCGCCCGCGCCTCGAGGTGCAGCCGTTTCAATTTGATCTCGGCGGCCGTCAGCTTCGTCTGCAACAATTCGCTCAGCGGATCCACGCCGGCCTCGGCGCGCTGCTGCTCAATGTCCTCGAGTCGTCCGGCAAACTGTTCCTGCTTGCGCGCGTCTTCGAGTTCCTGGTTTACCGCGTCGAGTTCGATATAGGCAGTCGACGCGTCCAGCGCGACTTGCTCCCGCGCATCCTTCAGCCGGGCACTCGCGGCACGCACCCCGAGTCCTGCTGCATCGATATAGCGCTTCTGCGGAATGCTGTAGACCAGCGCCTGCACGGTTGCACTCCAGATGGACGGCGGCGAGCCCGTGAAGCCTATCTCAGGAAAAACAGGCAGACCAGTGCTGACTTCGAGGGATGGAATCACGGCATCCTTCGTCTCAGACAGTACGGCATTCGCCTTGTTCACATCGGCCTGTGCCGCGCGCACGCCTGTACTGTTGCGCTGCGCCAGGTCCACCACTGTCGCAAGCGACACCTGGGCATGTGCCGCAGCGGGCAACCCAACCAGCCCGTAGGCAAGTCCAGCTGCCAGTCCGGCAATGACCGTTGCCGTCCTTGGTCTCCCGCTGTTCGTTCGTGGTCGCGAATCCATCAAAATGTCAGCCCCAGTGCCGGCTTGTAATCGTGTGCAAGATTCAGTGCGGCTGTTCGCGCCTGCCAGGCGCCGTTCTTATCGCCCAACTGTGCTCTTAGCTTTGCAAGGCGGGTGTAGGCAACAAACGCCGGTGCTTCCTCTGTTCTTGGATAATTGGCGAGATATTCTTCCAGCATCTTTGCCGCGAATGCCAGGTTCCGCTTGCCTCGTGCCAGAACCGAGGCGCCGTTATAGAGTGCCACCCCGGCACGGCGGTCGCGCTGCGCTGCCCGGTATCCGACTTCGACCGTCTCTTCCATCTCGTCCCAGTGTTCGTGCTTGCGATAGAAACTCGCCAGCGTCATCCACGCAAATGCCGGATGCTCACTGGTTGCAGCCGCTTGCTTGAACTCCCGCTCCGCCGTGTCGTAATCTTTGCGGCTCTCGGCGATGCGCCCCAGCAGAATGTGCGCGCGAGCCTTGTCCACTCTTTCCAGCGCGGGCAGCAGAGCCTGCGCCTTGTCGGTGCCTCCGCCCACCACTCCCGGCGCGGAAGAGTAGAACTCGCCGAGGTCGCTCAGCGCTTCACCGTCGCGCGAATCCAGATTCACCGCCTGCTCAAACTCCGAGCGCGCCCGTTTCGCCAGGTTGTACGCCGAGAGAAACGAAGAGTTGTCCGCCTTCTCCCCAAGCGCCCTACCCAGCCACAAATGCTCCTTTGCGCTCTGGCCATCCAGCCTCACCGCCTGGTCGCATTCGTTCGCTGCGTCCTCCCAGTGTTCCAGCGTGAAGTAGACACGGCAGCGCAGATTGTGAACCTCGGCTGAAGAGGGCAGAGCATTCAAAATTGTAAGTGCCCGGTCCGCCTCGCCCGCCTGCAGAGCTGCGGCGGCCTGTCCCAGCCCCTCCTTCGGTACCTCGGCCCATGCGCATGCCACAAGAGCGCACACCAAGGCGACCTGAAGTACCTTCTTCACCGGACTCTCTTGATCGAAACGCCCTCTTGCAGGGGCTGTCCTGTCGTGGTTCCGATCGCAACCAGGTCACCATCCTTTAGTCCAGAAACAATGGCAACCTGGGTAAGGTTAATCGCGCCCGTAACAACAAATGTCTTTTTTAGCTCGTCGCCATTGATTTTGTACACATAGGTCTTGCCATTCTCTGAGCGCAGCGCCTCTCTGGGAATACTCAGCGCATTCGCCTCGCTCGAAGTCGTCACCGTCACGGTGACGTTGGTATCCGGTAGAAGCTGGTTGTCGGCGTCGTCGATGTGAATCAGAACTTCGCCAACATTGCGCGTTCCATACGTGGTCACGGTGATGGGCGTACGTTCGATGTGCCCATGCCACACCCTTCCAGGCTTGGCGTCCCACTTGATCAGGATTGGCTGACCCACTGCCAACACACCGATCTCGGGTTCGTCAAAATAAGCGCGAACCCGTTCCTGGTGAAGGTCCGCCATCTGCAGCAGCAACTTGCCTTGCTCCGCAAACTCCGTCGCGTTCACATTGAGGCTGTAGATCGTGCCCGCTGAAGGAGCGTGTTCCGAAGTCTGGGCCAGCACCTGCTGCGCTGCCTGCCTACCGGCCTCCGCATCCTGCAGTGCAGCCTGTGCGCGCGCGACCTCGGCGGGGGAGTAGCGGCTCTGCGCGCTTTGCTCCGCCGCGTGCAGATTCCCTTCGGCTGTCGCGAGTCTCTGTCGCGCCGCTGCCACCTCGCTGGGTGCTGCGGCCCCGGTCGTGCTCAACTTGGTCAGTGCATCCAGATCGTGCTGCGCCTGGTTCCTGTCCAGTTTGTCGCGCGCAATCTCCGCGGCCACGCCCTGCCGCTGTTCCAAAGTGCCGTTCTGCGTAGCTGCTTCAAGCGATGCCTGGGCCGCCTTCACCGCGCTGTCTGCGCTGGCAACCTTTGCCCGGGCGTCAATGTCGTCCAGTTGCATCAGCAGTCTGCCCGCCGGAACCGTGTCGCCTGCCTGGACGTACACCGCCTTCACGACGGCGGCAATGGGAGCATGAATTTCGATATTGTGATCAGGTTCAACCCTGCCATTGGTGCTGTGAGTCGTCGCAAGCGGCTCCTGCGAAACCTCGGCGGCGCGCACAGGCAACCGGTCCCGTGTAAGAGACCGCGCGCCAAAATACACCAGAACCAAGAGGAGGACCGCACCAAACCAAAGCCATTTGCGGTCCAATTGCTTTCTTTCCGCTACCATGCAGGCGACCTAGGCCAGTATATAAGACTCATCGCAAAGCCCTTAAGAAGCAGAAATTTGCATGAATACGAAGTAGAAACTTGCATGACGGAGTGTTCATGTTGATCCCCCTTACAATGGACATATGTCTCAGCAGCCTCGCTACACCGACGATCACGCCAAGGCCGGGCTCGACTTCAAGTTCCCGGAGATCGAGACCTGGCAGAACCAGTTTCCCGGCTACGAAATCGTCATCGACGATCCCGAATTGACTTCCGTCTGCCCCAAGACAGGCCTGCCCGATTTCGGCTCGCTTTCCATCCGCTACATGCCCCGCGGCCGCTGCCTCGAACTCAAATCGCTCAAGGAATATCTCTTCAGCTACCGCAACCTCGGCATCTTTCAGGAAAACATCGTCAACCAGGTACTCGAAGACGTGGTAAAAGCCTGCGACCCGGTCTGGGCTGTCGTTCGCGGCGAGTTCCGCCCCCGCGGCGGCATTGGAACAACCGTAGAAGCCCGCTGGCCAAGACCCGAAAAGTGAAGGGAATCACCGGGCGAGATTGTTGGCGAAGCTGCAGGCAGATAGAGCGGAGGGAAAGTTCACACGCAATCAGCAGAACCTCGGCAACCTCTTGCTGCATCCAAACTGGTCTAAGGCTTTGACGAAGAGTCTTTTCACTCGGCTTGCAACGAGCGGGCCACTCATCGACTAAGCAAAATCCACCTAAGGTTCACAATTTGCAGGCCACGAGACGAGGACTATGCCGATATTGACGAAGCCGTGTAAGGGAAAACTCAGCGATGAAACGGAGAGATTGCTCCGCACCAGCCAGGACAGGGCTGATTGGGGCGTGTACCCCTGTGAAATTTGTGGTCAGAGCGTTGGCGTCATGGCGGCAAATGGCGATTGGATTCCGGAGAGACATTGGCCTTCAGTCACCTACACTCCCCGCAAACCTAGTGTTGGCCGCTACCTCGCGAAGACGATGATACCGGCAAAACTTCGCATGCCGCGGCATTGAAAGAAGGAATGCCAATGGCGGAGTGGTCCGTTGGCCAACGGAACAGATCATTGTTGTCCGCCAGTCTTCCTTAAAATTTCTGGAATTCAGCGAGAAGGTTGTCGCCAGCGAATATCCCTCGCAATCCGCCATGGGATACTCAAAACCGAGGACCAACCAGCTTGGCGACAGCGACTTCATCCGCACCCGCGCGCATCAGCCCCGCCCTCGCCACGCTGATCCTCCTCATCGCACTCAACCTCCTCAATTACATCGACCGCTACATCCTCCCCGGCGAACTCTCCCTCGTTCAAAATGAATTCCAGGCTACGCGCGAACAGATGGGCGCGCTCACCACGGCCATGTTCATCGTCTACATGCTGGCCGCACCGCTCACCGGCTGGATGGGCGACCGTTACCGCCGCAAGCCGCTCATCATTGCCGGTGCCGTGCTGTGGAGCCTCGCCACACTCAGCACCGCCTGGGTCCACAGCTACTGGACCCTCTACTTCCGCCATGCCATTGTCGGTATCGGCGAAGCCTCCTTCGGCATCTTCGCCCCTGCCGTTATCGCCGACTTCTATCCCGAACGTGATCGCAACCGCATCCTCTCCATCTTTTACACTGCGATTCCGGTCGGCGCCGCTCTCGGCTACATGGCGGGCGGCCAGATGGGCTCGGCGTGGGGCTGGCGCCAGCCCTTCTTCATCTGCGCTATCCCTGGCCTCATCGTCGCCGTACTCTACGGACTCTTTGGCCGCGAGCCGGTACGCGGCGCCCAGGATCACATCAAACCTACAACCGACCGCGCCACCTTTGCCGGTCTTTTTCGCAATCCCGCATTCCTCTGCGCCACTTTTGGCCTGGCTATGCTGACGTTTGCGATGGGCGGCATCTCCAACTGGGTGCCCGAATTTCTCCACAACCCCATCGGCCTCTCCGTCGCCAAGGCCAGCCAGGTTGCCGGCGCCAGTACGGTAATCGATGGCATCATCGGCACCGCCATTGGCGGGTGGATCGCCCAGCGGTGGCTTCGCACTAATCATCGGGCTCTCTACCTGCTCAGCTTCTGGAGCGTCGCGCTGACGCTTCCATTCGGCGTCCTGCTCTTCTTCGGCCCGGCCCGCTGGACCGTTCCCGCGCTCTTCGCGGCAGAGTTTTTCCTCTTCCTCAACACCGGCCCGCTCAACACCGCTATCGTGAATTCCGTTTCCGCTCCCGTCCGCGCCACCGCCGTCTCCGTCAATCTCTTTTGCATCCATTTCTTCGGAGACACGTTCTCGCCGCAGATCATCGGCAAGATCGCCGACCGCTCGACTCTGCGCACTGGCCTCGGCGCCACTCTCATCTTTCTCGTCCTCTCCTGCATCTTCCTGCTTGTCGGCTCCCGATTCGCACCGCAACTGGAAGACATCCCTCTCTAACCTGCCTCCCGTCGTGCGTAATACTGACAGCATGACTCCCACCGAGGTGCTGGGGCCCGCATTGATCATTCTGGCCTGGCTGATGGCTTTGAGTTGGCTGCATCGTTCGGTCATGGCGCTCCGTGGAATGGCTTCCGTCCTGGACCTCACTGCAATTGAGGAAAGCCTGCTGCCGGCATTGCCCGAAAGCGAAGGCCCCGATGTAACAGTTGTTGTTCCGGCACGCGACGAGCAGGATTCGATTCAAGCGACCCTCGAATCGCTCCTCAGCTCTGAAGGAATTCGTGCACAGATCATTGCCATAGACGACCGTTCAGAGGATCGTACCGGCGAGCTCATGGATGCAGTGGCATCAAGGTCGCACCACGGCGCGAACACCCTCGAAGTCATCCACAATCGAGTCTTGCCCCAGGGCTGGCTTGGAAAGCCGCACGCTCTGGCTCTCGGCGTAGCGCGGGCTCGCGCACAGTGGCTGCTCTTCACCGATGGAGACGTCACCTTTGCGCCTGAAGCGCTGGAACTGGCGCTGCGTGCTGCTACGAAAACAGGCTCCGATCATTTTGTCGTCGTGCCGACATTGACGCACGAAGGCGTGCTGGCGGCAGGCGTGCAAGGGTCGCTCCAGGTGCTTGGTCAGTGGGCCGCTCGCATGTGGAAGGTCCAGGATCCCGATGCAAAAGACTTCTTCGGAGTAGGCGGTTTCAACCTGCTGCGTGTGGACACTCTCGAAGCTTTCGGCGGGATGGAGCGCTTGCGGATGGAGATTGTGGAAGACGTTTCTCTGGGCTGGCTTGTGAAGAGGGAATTGGGCCGCCGATCGATGATGGTGCTGGGGCCCGGGCTCGTCAAGATCGCGTGGATGCAGGGACCATTCGGAATCGTGAGCCTGCTTGAAAAAAACGCCTTCGCCGGAAATCGCTACAGTATCGGGATAACAGTCGGAGCTTCCGTATTCCTCTTCTCGCAGGCAGTGGTGCCGTTGTTGGCGCTCGCCGCAGGCCCATGGGGAGTGGGCGCGTGTCTAACGCTCTATGGCAGCGTCGCAATGAGTTTTCACGCGAACCGCAAACTGAATGGCATTTCGCCGATCCTTGCGATCTTGTACGCGCCAACTGTCTTGATTTTGGTCTGGTCATTTCTGCGCTCGATGTTTCTGACCATCAAGCGCGGTGGCGTAGCCTGGCGCGGCACGCTTTATCCCCTGGCAGAACTCAAGCGAGCCATGATCCCGTGGCGTATCCGATAACGTTGAAGTCTACTTGCCGGGCAATGTTTCCTGGTCTCGCGAATTCATGAACGCGCGATGCCCACCATGCGGCCTTAGATTCGGATCGGCAACCGGCGGTTTCGCCTGATCGCCCGAGAATCCCCGCAGAAGCTTCGGATTCGGCTTGAACTTCGGCGGACCGCCATAAAATTGCCGCGCATGGCTAAGCATCATCCCGTTGCGCCCATGCATTGGCTGCACCATGCCGCGAATATGCACATCGGTATCGCGGAACTTGCGCAGCTCGCCAACCTCGTCGCGATCCTCGCGCAGACTCACAATCGTGAACCGGCAATTCTCATCCGGAGTATCCGGCGGGCACACATCCAGAAACCGCATCCCATCCGGCAGTTCCACCACGTCATAGACATGCGCATCGATGCACACATCCTTGTTGACTAGCTTCGCGGCGTCGTCGGGATTCACGCAGGGTTTTGGGTGCGCGGCGAATGCCGCAAGCGGACACAACAATACGAACAGCGCCAAGCGCCCCATCGCAACTCACATTCCGGGGAAGTACCCGCTGTGTCCTCAGATGAGAATCAAGGACAACTAAGAACTACCTACTAAGAACTCTGAACTATCTTCACCGCGTCCCCACCAGTTCCTCGCTCTTCGCCCCTTGTCCATAGTGGTTCTGCACGTAGTTATCAAGAATCGTCTTGAACTCGGCCACAATCGTATCGCCGCGCAGCGTCGTATACAGCTTCCCGTCCACATAAACCGGCGCTTTCGGCTCTTCAAACGTTCCCGGCAGGCTGATGCCTAGATTCGCGTGCTTCGACTCGCCGGGCCCGTTCACCACGCACCCCATCACGGCCAACTTCAGCTCTTCCACACCGGGATACTTCTTCCGCCACTCTGGCATCGACGTGCGCAGGTAGTTCTGAATCTGCTCCGCCAATTCCTGGAAGTACGTACTCGTCGTGCGCCCGCATCCCGGGCAACTCGTCACCTGCGGCATAAAGCTGCGAATCGAAAGCGACTGCAGAATCTGCTGCGCCGCCTGCACCTCTTCGGTGCGATCGCCATTCGGCTTTGGCGTAAGGCTTACGCGAATGGTGTCGCCAATCCCCGCCAGCAACAGCGGAGCCAGACCCGCCGTCGAAGCGATCAGGCCCTTCGCGCCCATACCGGCCTCGGTCAGCCCAAGGTGCAGCGCATAATTGCACCGCGCCGCGAGATTTGTATAAACATCGATCAAATCTCGAACGCCGGATACCTTCGCCGACAAAATAATCTGGTCAGGCCGCAGCCCGAAGTGCTCGGCTGCCTTGGCCGACTCCAGCGCGCTCACCACCATCGCTTCCATCATCACGTCGCGCGCGGGAAGGGGATCGGTCTTCTTGTTGTTCTCGTCCATCATCCGCGTCAGCAGCGCCTGGTCAAGCGAACCCCAGTTCACCCCGATCCGCACCGGCTTCTGGTTCTCGACTGCGCACTCCACCATCACCTGGAAGTTGTCGTTATCCTTCTTGCCGATCGACGCGTTGCCTGGATTGATCCTGTACTTCGCCAGCGCCCTCGCCGTCGCTGGAAACTTTTTCAGCAGCAAATGCCCGTTGTAGTGAAAGTCGCCCACGATCGGCACCCGGATCCCGCGCTTGTCCAGTCCCTCCACAATCGCCGGAACCGCCGCAGCAGCCTCCTCGTTGTTCACCGTAACGCGCACAATCTCCGAACCGGCCATAGCCAGCGCAGCCACCTGCTCAATGGTGCCGTCGGCGTCAGCGGTATCGGTGTTGGTCATCGATTGCACGACAACCGGGACCTCCCACCCTACGCGGACGTGGCCGATCTTGACTGTGGGAGTCTTCCTGCGCTGAATCTCTGGCATGGCGACCTCTTCCTCTCCAGTTTACCTGCTTGCCGGCTTTCTAAACTCGCTCAACCCAGGTGGGGACCATCCCTGAGAACCCCTTCCCGCACCCCAGCCCGCAAACATTTTCAAATCAGAATCTTCCCGCCAGTCTCGCTCACATCCCGATATCCCGGCCCCGGTCCATCTCTCGCTTAGAATGCACGACAGCGGATACAATGCTGTCATGTTCTCTCGCACTTCTTTTCGTCTCCTAACGGTCTCTGTCGCCCTCGTGGCAATCTCCTGTATGAGCCTCTCAGCGCAGGACCCGCCCCGTCGTGGCCGCAAGTACAAACCCCCACCCGCGACCTCGCACATCGAGGTCTCAGTGGTTCGCGACACCGATTCCAAGCCCATCGAGAACGCCGCGGTCATTTTTCAGCTTGTTGGTGAAAAAGGCAACATGGAACTCAAGACCAACGAGGATGGAAAGTCGGTGATTGATGTCCTTCCTACCGGCTCAAAGATGCGCCTGCAGATCATTGCCAAGGGCTACCAGACCTATGGCCAGGAATACATGATCGACAAGTCGGACCTTACGTTTGGCATTCGCTTGAAGCGGCCCGGCGAGCAATACTCCATCTACAAAAACCACGATCAGGACACGCAGAAGGACGATAAGAGCGGAGACTCGCCAAAATCCACGCCGCCTCCGCCAGCGGAAAAACCCAACGACTCTGCCGCCCAATCCACGAATCCTCAATCCAAACCGCAGTAGTTAACCCTGCCCCGAGTGGCGACAAATCCTGCGTGCGAGCTCTGCCATGACCAGCCAAACCCTCCTCGGAAAAGCGGCGCTGGTCACAGGCGGCGCACGGCGCATCGGTCGCGCCATCGCGCTTGAACTGGCGTCCGCCGGAGCCGACATCACCCTTACCTACCGGACTTCGAAAACCGAAGCCGAAGAAACTCTGCAACTCATCGAGCAACTGGGCAGGCGCGCCATCGCGCTCGAATGCGACGTGCGTTCCGAACCATCCGTCCGCTCCGCCGTCGCCAATTCCATCAACTTTCACAGCCATCTCGATGTGCTGGTGAACAACGCGGCGATCTACGAATCTGTCCTGCTCGATCGGATAAGCCTCGAGCAGTGGGACGCCGTCTTTGAAACCAACGCGCGCGGCCCATTTCTCGTTTCCCGCGAGGCCCTGCCGCATCTGCGCGCCTCTCATGGCCGCATCATCAACATAGGCTCGCTTGGCGGCCTGCGCGCATGGCCCGGCCACGCCCATTACTGCGCATCGAAGGCCGCGCTCCATATGCTTACCGAGGCCATGGCCAAATCGTTTGCGCCTGAGGTTGCCGTCAACTGTGTTGCCCCGGGGTGGATCGAATTCGACGAAGACAAGGGGCAGCCGGTCACTCTGCGCTTTGCCGCCAAAACTCCCATGCAGCGTAACGGCGACGCAAAGGATGTGGCCGAAGCCGTGGTCTTCTTTGCGTCCACCAGCAGCTTTATCACAGGACAGGTACTCGCCGTCGATGGCGGCCTCGGGCTATAGCTTTGTCTTGCGTCCGCGAAGAACTCTTCACCGCGAAAATAATCGCTTCCAGAATCCTTTGCCATCTGTCTTCGCTGATTGGGATCCACTCCCGTTCCGCTGTCGGCCCTTGCCTTCCGCTTTCGGTTCGAAATCCAGTGGCACGCCCTTCCAAAGCCCGATAGGTTCCGGCTGCGCCGGCCACTTCGCACCGTCCACCGCCGCGCACGGGTTGGTGACATAGAGCCGTCGTGCCGTCTCCTCGCCCATCTTCGCGGCCACGTAGTTATAGCCCTTCTTCAGGTGGGTCGGCCGCCACTCCGGATGATGCGCATCGCTGGCCAGAAAATGGATCCAGTTGCGTTCCAGCAGTGCATCCGCAAAGGCCTTTGCATTGCGGCCGAATCGGCCGTACAACGATGCCGACGTCACCTGGATCAGGCACCCGTCGCGCATCCACTCGGCCAGCACCTCCGGGTCATGCTGCAACACCGGGTTTCTCTCGGGATGCGTAATGATCAGCGTGTAGCCTGCGTTCCGCAGCCGGCCCAATGCCGTCGTCAGCTGATGCGGAATCAACATGTCCGGAAATTCAACCAGGAGGTAGCCCTTGCCATTGATGGAGTAGCGAAAAGGATTCTCAAGGGCCTCGGCAATGTTTTCCGCGTTCATGTGAAAGTCGCAGCCAAGGCTCAGCTTGATTGCATTCCCAACTCGCTCTCGCAACTCCGTCAGCCGCTGCTCGTTCACCGCCAGCTGATAGGGATAGCGCTCGCTGGCATGTGGACTGCATACGATGTGCGTCACACCCTCGCTGATCGCCGTGCCGATCATTTCGACAGAAGTCTCCAGATCAGGCGAACCGTCGTCGACGCCGTAAATCAAGTGGGTGTGGATGTCGATCATACGTCCCGGCTTTCTGCTTCCCTCGCACGGCTCAACGTGTTGCCAGTACTTCCAACATCGATGCGAAGATCTTCCAGCCGTCTGCCGAGCCCAGCAGCTTCTCGCTCGAACGGTCCGGATGCGGCATCATTCCCAGCACGTTCCTGCCCTCATTCAGGATTCCCGCAATATTGCTCAGAGATCCATTCGGATTCGCTTCCCCAGTGATCTCGCCTCTTGGCGTCGCATATCTAAACGCAATTCGGTCCTCCGCTTCCAATCGTGCCAGATCTTCCGGAGTGCAAAAGTAATTGCCCTCCATGTGGCCGATCGGAATCTCGAGCACTTCGCCCTTGGTGAGCTGATTGGTAAACGGGCTGTTCGCCGTCTCCACGCGCAGATGCACCTGTTTGCAGATATATTTCAGCCCCGCATTGCGCATCAGCGCCCCGGGAAGCAGCCCCGATTCAGTCAGAATCTGAAATCCGTTGCAGATGCCCAGCACCAGCCCGCCACCGGCGGCAAACTTCTGCACCGACTGCATCACCGGCGAAAAGCGCGCAATCGCCCCTGTGCGCAGATAATCCCCGTACGCGAAGCCGCCCGGGACCAGCACCGCATCCACACCTTGCAAATCCTCCGAGTCATGCCAGAGCATCGTCACAGGCTGATGCGCAATCTCCGCAATCACGTTGTAAGTGTCGTGATCACAATTGGAGCCGGGAAAGACCAGAACGCCGAATTTCATACATCTAGGTTAACAGTCTACGAATATCCAGTTGTAATCGCTTTGTTCAAAAAGAATCCGCACCGAAACCCACTAGCAAACCAATAAGGCTTGTCATTCCGACTGACCGGAGGGAGTGGAGGAACCTGCAGTTGCTTTTCTGCCCCTTCGAACGCCTAGGTCTGATGACTTTCACCCCCTCGAATCGCATCCTCTCCGCCCACCGCATCGCGCATTTTCCGATGCGAATCGCGCGCGAACCGGTGCTGAAACGCCCGTGTAATCGGATACGCAACCGCTGCGAGCCAATCCCGGGGGTGCGACACGGCCTCCGTCACATACCAGGAAGCGTCAGATTCCGGATCAAGTGTTATTTCAAACCGTTCCTCCCCCTCTTCCACATGCGTCCGTGTGGTTTTGTATATAAACCCGAATCGCCTTTCTGTCTGAATCTTCGCGACGATCTGGCTGAGATTTACTGACCATAGTCCGAGACTGTGAACCTCGACGGCAACCATCTGACCGGCTTCGATCTTGGCCAGTGGATTCGCAACGCGTACCCAGCCAAGATCGAATTGTTTCCAGGCATGGAACGCCCGAATTCCAGCCTCAAACGCCCGTCTACCTTCGCCAATCTTTGTCCGGAGATGGTCACGTTTAAACCCTCTTCGCAGACCGCCATCGCAGACTCCCACGGACACATCCAGGTGCTCCAGGTTCATCACGCTGGGCTGCGAAGCGGCAACGACTAGACGCTCGACTTCTCTCCCCGTCGGCTTCGTCAGTCTAAACATAAGCTCAGTATGTCAGTTGCAACTGCAGCCCCTTAGGATTATCCGGCGCCAGCGCAGTCACCCGATGATGCTCAGCATCAAAGCTGGTCGAGATCGGCGATGCTCCCGGACGGTCCAGCGCCGTCACCGTTGCCCCCGAATAGGGCTTCGTCACGCCATAAACCTCAATCGACAAAAGCTTCCACCAGGGCTGAAACGTCCCCGAGCGTGGCGCCACCGTCACAATCAATCCCTGTGCGCTCAGCCGGCACGCAAACTGCTCCCGCAGGTATTCGCCCTGCTTGAAATCGTAGCTCACTCCATCATCCAGATAGAGCGATCCCTCGCAGTCGGCCCCCAGCGTTGTGGGCGGATAAACCCGCAACGTCAGCGGTCCCACCGGCTTCTCATCCGTGCTCTGCACGAGCGGCTGTTCCGGCACAATCGATCCCGCCCGCACGAATACCGGCAGCGTCTCCACAGTCCTGTGGATGTGAACCTCAGGCTGTACAATCGCTGCATTATCAATGCCTTTGCGCCCTGAAGTTGGATCGATTCTTGAACCCGTCCAGTAGTCGTACCAGCTCGAAGGCGGCAGCGCGACCTGGTAGTCATCCAGCTCATCCGGATACGGACTTTGCGCCACTAGCAGATTCGGTCCCACCATGAAGGCGTTGCCGGTACTAAGGTCCAGCGGCCCGCCGTCCGCCTCGCCATGGGGAAACTCCAGAAAGAGAGGCCGCATGATCGGCATCCCCGTCCGGCTCATCTCCTCGGCCGTGGTGTAGAGATACGGCATCAGCCGGTACCGCTCCTCGATGTAGCGACGCCGCAGACTCACATCCTCCGCCGTCCCGTTTTCCCACGGCTCCTGCGGAAGGGTCCCCACCGCCGAATGGTCGCGATCGATGGGATGAAACGCAGCTACCTCCAGCCAACGTGTCAGCAACTCCGGCTGCGGAGATCCTGCAAACCCGCCAACATCCGCGCCCGTCATTCCAAATCCGCTCAACCCCAGATTCAGCAGCTGCGGTGTCGTCTGCCGCAGATGATCCCACGTCGCCGAGTTGTCCCCGGTCCATGTCACAGCATAGCGATGCCCGCCCGCAAAACTCGCACGCGTCATCACAAACGGCCGCACGTTCGGATCCAGCTTCAGCAAGCCCTCGAACGTGCCGCGCGAATTCTCCATGCCGTAAACGTTGTGAACTTCCAGATGATTCGTCACGCGCGTGGCGAATCCAGGCTCCTCGATCCGATGCTGTGTGTCATCCGGCATGGTCTTCGAGGGAACCAGAAAAATGGACGGTTCATTCATATCGTTCCAGAAGCCGGCCACGCCCTGCTTCACAAAATCCGCGTACAGAGTTCCCCACCAGTCGCGAGAAACCTTCCGCGTGAAATCCGGAAACACAGCCTTTCCCGGCCACACCGTTCCTTCGTAAATCGTCCCGTCGGGATTCTTGACGAAATGATCCCCGGCAATCCCTTCCTCAAACGGTTTGTACTTTGCCAGCGGCTGATCGGCGATATGCAGATCCGTAATCACAACCGTCCGTAGATGCTCGGCGCGCAGGTCCTTGACCATCTGCTCGAATGTGGGAAAACGCACCGGGTCCACCGTGAACGGCCAGTTTTTGTACTGGTAATCGATATCAAGCCAGATCACATCGGCCGGAATGCGCTCGCTTCGCAGCCGATCCCCGATCCGCCTCACCTCGGTCTCCGGATAGTAGCTGTACCGCGACTGCTGATAGCCCAGAGCCCACATCGGCGGCATCGGCGCCGTGCCCACGAGCCAGGCCCACCGCCCCACCACATACTTCGGCTCCGGACCGTAGAGAATGTAAAAATCCAGCGGCCCGCCCTCTGACCCGAACGAATATCCGTCGCGATATTCCTTGTTGAAGTCAAAACTCGCCCGCCATGTGTTGTCGAGGTAAATCCCCGCGCACACGCCATTGTAGAACGTGATGAACCATGGAATTGCCTTGTAAATCGGATCGGTCGACTGCTGCCAACCGAACGCATCTGTATTCCAATCGGTAAACGCCTCGTTGCGCCGATCCAGTGGCCCCGGCTTATCCCCGAGCCCGAAATAATGCTCCTCCGCAGGCGACTTCATGTACACGCGAAACGATGTGCCGTGATACTCAATCGGCCTTCCGGGCAGATCTTGCGCAATCACATGCTTCGCATTGTCCGTCACACTCAGTCCAAACGGATCCTTGTGCACCGCGACATGCAGCTTCGCCGTCTTGAATCCGACAGCCGATCCGTTCGACTCCGGAGTCACATTCAAGCTCGCCGTACGCGAAGAGGGAAGCACCGCCCACGAAGCGTCCTCCGGCAACTGCCCCGCCGACCCCACGCGCACCCGCACCACGTCGTCGCGAAGTGCTGTGATCTGCATGACCGCCGAGCCCGAGCGAATCTCGATCCCATTCGGTAACGCCCGCGAGCCCGTGACGCGATCCAGCCGCACAAACGCAGCCTTCGTCTGTGCTATCGCGGTATTGGTAAATTGCGATGTTGCGGCCAAAAACAGAACTGCAAAAACAACAAAAAAGAAACGTCTTGCTCGATACACTCTTCACCTCAGCAGAACGAAGAACAAACTTCTGGTGCGATCATGTTTTGTAAAAGGGCATGACTTCAGTCGTGCCGTAAATCGCCAAAATGTGATGGGCTTTAGTCTCTGCCAAGCCACGCCTCGAATCAGTTTCGATTCAGGTGCCACAAACACCCGCTAACCCGCTGACTTACTATCGCGCAAAGCGCAGCTAACCAGACTCCAACCAACCCCTACGCTTTCAACTCCGCCACCCGCTCCCGCGTTTCCTTCACAAACGCGTCATCCTCAGTAATCCCCGTCGTCATCGACCCTACATTGATCTCGACGTTCGACAGCGCTCCCGTTAGCGCGGCGCCCGCCAGAGCAATCCCAGTCGTCAGATCCGAAGCCATGTTAGGATTCGTAATCGGCTTCAGCGTTTCTGCAATCCGCGAAACCTCCGCCGAACGTTCCGCCACGCCAAGAGGCACGCTCGTCGCCTGCTTGAGTGCTGCATTCACACCCACGCCGCCGTCATCCGTCTCCCGCGCCGCGCGATACGCCTTCATCACCACGTTGTACGACTCGGCATCGGCATCAATTGCGGCCTTCAACTCTTCGCGCAGCGTCGCCAGCCGCCCAATCGCCTCGCTCAATTGCGCCTCATATTGCACGTAAGCTTTCTTGCCCCGCGACATCGAGGCCACCATGTGCGCCAATCCCGCCGCCATCGCCCCGCTTGCCGCCGCAGCGCTGCCGCCACCTGGCGTCGCCGTCGGCGCAGCCAGTTGCTCGATAAAGGGCTCAACTCCCGCACGCAATCCACCCACTGCCGTTTTGCCGCCCATCACCGCCGCCAGACGGTTTTCCAGAATCAACGAAGAATCGAAATGCTCCACCTGCAAAAACCATTCCGCCGCCTGTTCCAGCGCAGCCTTCGGAATCAGTCCCACAATTTCGCTGGATACCGGCATTACGCCGTACCGCGCTGCCTCGCGCTTCACCATCTCAAACACGCGCGCAATCGGCGTCTGCTCAAAATCCGTCAGATTCATCGAGACCTGCGCCATTCCCCGCACCAGGAACCCCGCGCCCTTCACAAACCGGAATCCGCCTGACGAAGCCCGCATCGCCTTCGCAATCTTCTTCGCAACATCCACATCGGCCGTATTCAGAAACACGTTGTAGGCGATCAGAAATTTCCGCGCACCCACCACCGTCGCGCCCGCCGTGGGATGCACCTTCGCCTCTCCGAAGTCCGGCTTCCGCGCAGGATTCGTTTCAATCTCCGCGCGAATCCCCTCAAACTGTCCTCGCCGAATGTTCTCGAGATTCTGCCGCTCCGGTGTTACCGCGGCCGCTTCGTACAGGTACACCGGAATCGCAAACCGGTTCGCGATTTCCGCGCCCACGTGCTTCGCCATCGCCACGCAGTCTTCCAGCGTCACGCCATCGATAGGGATAAACGGCACCACATCCGCCGCGCCCATCCGCGGATGCGCACCCTGGTGCTGCGTGAGATCGATCAGCTCCGCAGCCTTGCCCACCCCGCGAATCGCCGCCTCCTGGATCGCCTCGCGCTCACCCACAAGCGTGATTACGCACCGGTTGTGATCCGCATCCATTTCGCGATCGAGCAGATAAACGCCAGGAACCTTCATGGCTTCGACAATGGCGTCAACCTTCGCCTTGTCGCGCCCCTCAGAGAAATTAGGTACGCACTCCACTAATGTGTTTGGCACGAAGAGAAGGATAAATCAGAAGCCAGCCCGATCCTCTACGCTTCCCCGACGTAAGCGCTGTCATCCTGAAGCGACGCGTGCTTGGAGCCCCGTCGTGCACTGGTGCGAGATGGGGTGAGCGTCGCGAAGGATCTGCTGTTTCATTCTCCCAAATCGAGGATTTCCTGCCCTCGTTTTCCCAGCAATTGCTACCATATGACCTCATGCAACCCAACCTGCACGACTTCGCCACCCGCTACACCGCCGCCTGGTGCAGTCAGAACGCGACCAGCGTTGCCGCCTTCTTTTCCCCCGATGGTTCGCTGACCATCAACAACGGCTCTCCCTCGGTCGGTCGAGCCGCAATCACCGAAGCTGCTCAATCCTTCATGACCGCCTTCCCGGATCTCTGCATTCTCATGGACCGCATCATCGACCGCGGAGATCGCACCGAGTATTACTGGACCCTCACCGGTACCAACACCGGCCCCGACGGCACCGGAAACCCCGTCCGCTTCAGCGGCTACGAATCGTGGCGCTTCAGCCCAGACGAACTCATCCTCGACTCACAAGGCTGCTTCGACGCGGCGGACTATAGTCGTCAACTCAATGACGCGCATGCTTAACCAGCCACGCACGCTGACACCGACGATGCGACTGTCAGAATCAGAAGCACGCAGATGATGGAGGGATGGCGCATTCGCTGATCCGTTAGGCGTCTCGAAGGCGAAAACATCTCCATCTCCGCCGGTAGTATCCTCAAAGTGGCCATCTGACCGGAGTCCACTATGACCACCACGACGACATCCCCCATCATTCGCGCGCCCCACGGCACCCAGCTTCGCTGCAAAGGCTGGCAGCAGGAAGCTGCCCTCCGCTGCCTCATGAACAATCTCGACCCCGAAGTCGCCGAGCGCCCACAGGACCTGGTCGTCTACGGAGGCATCGGCAAGGCTGCGCGCAACTGGGAATGCTTCCACGCCATCGTTCGCGAACTCGAGCAACTCGGCCCCGAGGACACGCTCCTCGTCCAGTCCGGCAAACCCGTCGCGGTCTTCCCAACTCACGAGATGGCCCCGCGCGTCATCATCGCCAACTCCAACCTCGTCGGCAAATGGGCCACCTGGGATCACTTCAACGAGCTCGACCGCAGAGGCCTCATGATGTACGGCCAGATGACCGCCGGCTCGTGGATCTATATCGGCACGCAGGGCATTCTCCAGGGCACCTTCCAAACCTTCGCCGCTCTCGCCGAGCGGCACTTCGGCGGCTCTCTCAAAGGCAAGCTCGTTGTCACGGGCGGCATGGGCGGCATGGGAGGCGCGCAGCCACTTTCCGTCACCCTGAACGACGGAGTCGTCCTCGCTATCGACGTTGATCGCAGCCGTATATTGCGGCGCCTCGAAACACGCTATTGCGACACGCTTACTGAGAATCTGGATGAAGGGCTGAGGCTTTGCGAACTGGCCCGCCGCGATGGCCGCGCTCTCTCCGTTGGCCTAGTGGGCAACTGCGCCGACGTGCTGCCGGAAATTGTGCGCCGTGGTGTGCAGGTCGACGTGGTGACCGACCAGACCTCTGCCCACGATCCGCTCAACGGCTACGTCCCGCAGGGATTGTCCATGAGTGAAGCAACGGAGCTCCGCAAACGCGATCCCGAAGAGTACGTACGGCGCTCAACCGCATCCATGGTCGTCCACGTCGACGCCATGCTCGCCCTCCAGCGCTCCGGCGCCGTTACCTTCGACTACGGCAACAACATCCGCCGCTTCGCCTTCGACGCCGGCTGTGCCGAGGCCTTCTTCATTCCCGGCTTCGTCCCCGAATACATCCGCCCGCTCTTCTGCACCGGCCAGGGCCCTTTCCGCTGGGTTGCGCTCTCCGGCGATCCAAAAGACATCGACGTGACTGACGAACTCGCCCTCGAGCTTTTTCCCGACAACGAAATCCTCACCCGCTGGATGAGACTCGTCCGCGGCCGTTTCGCATTTCAAGGTCTTCCCGCGCGCATCTGCTGGCTCGGCTACGGCGACCGCGCCAAAATGGGCGAGGCGATGAATGACCTAGTGAAGAAAGGCAAAATCTCCGCGCCCATCGCCATCGGTCGCGACCACCTCGACACAGGCTCCGTCGCCAGCCCCTATCGCGAAACCGAAAAGATGCTCGACGGCAGTGACGCCGTAGCCGACTGGCCTATCCTCAACGCGTTGCTCAACACTGCTTCCGGCGCTACCTGGATCAGCTTCCACCACGGCGGCGGAGTGGGCATGGGCTACTCGCTCCACGCGGGGCAGGTCACCGTAGCGGACGGCACAGAGATGGCCTCCCGCAAAATCGCACGAGTCCTCAACAATGATCCCGGCATTGGCGTGGCCCGCCACGCCGACGCTGGCTACGAACTAGCCCAGCAAACCGCCAAAGAAAAGGGCATCCACATCCCGATGAGCGATAAGTAGCCGTGCCATTGATCTGGGTGCTCCAGGTCTCGCTTCTGAGACCTGGGATCAAATCATCGAGCGGCACAATCGTCGGGTGCCCTATCCATTCCGCGTTTTTTTGCGGAATGGGTGGGAAGCCACCATACTCAACGAAGCACGAACCGCTAACTCGCTAACACCGCGAACCCCGCTATGATCGCCATCGTCAATATCGGCCAGCTAGTAACCCTCTTCGGTGCCGCACGCCCGCGCATCGGCGCAGAACTCAATGATCTCGCCATCATCAACGACGCATCTCTCCTCATCGAGGATGGCCGGATTTCCGCAGCGGGTCCCTACTCCGGACTCAAGCCGCGCATTCCCGACAACGCCACGATCATAGACGCCAACCACCGCTGCGTGACCCCCGGCATCGTCGACGCCCACACCCATCTTGTCTTCGCCGGCAACCGCGCCGCCGAATTCGAGCAGCGTATCGCCGGAGCCACCTACCAACAGATCGCCGCTGCCGGCGGAGGCATCCTGCGCACCGTAGCCCTCACCCGTGCCGCTACTGAAGACGAACTCCTCACCGCCGCCCGCCGCCATCGCGACTGGATGCTCCGCTCCGGCACCACCACGCTTGAAGCAAAGTCCGGCTACGGCCTCGATCGCGATACCGAACTCAAGATGCTCCGCGTGATTCGCCGCCTTAACAAAGAAGGACCGATGCGCATCGTACCCACGCTGCTAGCCGCCCACACCGTCCCGCCCGAATACAAAGACCGCCGCGCCGACTACGTCCGCTTCGTCGCAGAAGAACTTATCCCCGAAGTCGCCAAGCTCGGCGTGGCCCAATACTGCGACGCCTTCTGCGACGACCATGCCTTCACCGTCGACGAAACCCGCACCGTCCTTACCGCCGCCCGCGGCCACGGCCTCAAACTCCGGATTCACGCCGAACAATTTCGATCAGGCACTGGTGCCGATCTTGCTGCGGAACTCGGCGCCGCAACCGCAGACCATTTGGAAACCGTCACCGAAGAAACTCTCCAGCATCTCCGCGCCGCCGGCACTCAGCCCGTCCTTCTCCCGGGCTCCGTCTTCGCCCTCAGCCGCACGCAGTACCCGCCCGCGCGCAAGATGATCGAAGCCGGCCTCGCCATTGTCCTCGCCACGGACTTCAACCCCGGTTCCTCACCGGTCCCGTCCATGCCGTTCATGCTTTCGCTGGCCTGTCTGCAAATGCGCCTCTCGCCCGCCGAAGCCCTCACCGCCGCCACCATCAACGCCGCGCACTCGCTCGGCCTCGGCGGGCAGATTGGCTCGCTGGAAACAGGGAAGCAAGCCGACTTCGTCATCCACGAATTCGCCGACTACCGCGAACTCGCCTACTTCATCGCCGCCCCTATGCGGCCCAGAGTCTTCATCGCCGGCCGTGAAGTTTCCGTTTAAAACCTGTGTCATTCCGACCGACCCTGAACGAAGTGAAGGGGAGTGGAGGAACCTGCAGTTGCTTTTAGCATTGGTTCAGGCTGCGAAGCTGTGCATAGCTCCATTGCGTGTTCACGCCGCTACCGCCCGCGCACGCGCCCGTCGCCTCCCCGCCACAAAAATCCCCACGCCGAGCCCCAGCAGCAAGAGCGTCGCTCCAACCACCTTCACCACCGCCAGCACTTTGTCCGGCTGATCTGCTCCCGGAAACAGCGACAGCACAATCGTCGTCCCCGTTGCCGCAAATCCCACGACACCCAGCGCAATCGCCACCGGCTTTCCCCCAGGCACCCGCCGCACATTCGGCCCCGCCGGCTCCCATTGCAACCGGATCATCGTCGCAAACAGCAGCAGGTAGGGAATGAAGTAGGAAATCGTGGCCATGCTTACCAGCGCACCGTATGCGCCGCGCACTGTCGTGCCGGCCTGGCCCAGAATCGCTACCACCACGCTTGCAAATCCGTACACACCGATCGCCACCCAGGGCGTGCGGTACCGCCGATGAATCGAGCCGAACACCGGTGGCAGATAATGATCGATCCCCGCCACGAAGGGCAGTCGCGAAGTCGACGACAAATTCGCCGCCGTCGAGCCCACGCTGTTTACGCCAACCAACAGTGCAATGGGCACCAGCATCCACCCCAGTCCCAGCTTTGCGCTCAGCGTCTCCACGCCGCTCACAAATCCCTGCAACCCGCTCACCGCACCGCTCGGCAGCGCCACCAGCAGCGCCATCGTTCCGCCGATATACCCCAGGGTCACAATCGTGCCGCCCACCAGGATTGCCCACGGCATCGTCTTGCGCGGGTTCTGAATCTCGTCGCCCATTGCGCTCGCCGCCTCCACTCCGCCAAACGCGAAGAACACCCCCGACCAGAAAACCGCGTTATCCAGCGACCAGTGCGGGGTCATGCTTGCCACAGTGAACGACGTCGCCGGCCCAAACCGCATCCACGACACAGCCGCCATCATCATCAGCAGGGCGAGCGGCACCAGGCTTCCGATGGAACAAATGTTATTCAGCCACTTGCCCGCATCCACGCCGCGAATGTTCAATACGATGATCACGCCCAGCCAGAACGCCCCGAATCCCATGAAGTACAGTGGACTGCTGTTCAAATGCTCAGCGCGCGGCCCGAACGCAATCAACACTGACGCCGCTCCGAAGTAAAGCACTCCTGCGAAGAAGGGCAGATTGCTCATCCAGTACATCCACGCCGCGATGAAGCCTGTAAAGTCGCCGAACGCTGTGCGCGTCCACACGTAGATGCCACCCTCTTCCGGATGCCGCGATGACAACTCCATCACGCTTGCGGCCAGCGGAATGAAGAAGCAACTCAGCGCCGCAATCCAGACGACCAAGATGCTCGGCCCCGCCGCTGCCGCCGATGAAGTCCAGCGCACATTCAGCGCCACAACGACATAGAACAGAGCCAGGTCGCGAAACCGGATACCTCTCTTCAGTGCTGTAGCCGAAGCCATGTGCGAATGAAGATAGCAGAGCCGCGCGTGCCAAGAAATCTAAATCGGCAAACGCGCTGAGCGGTGCGCTAGACCTTAGGCCGTCCAGAGTCTTCAATCACTTCAACCTCAACTGCTGCCGAACCTCACCGGACCCCTGTCATCCTGAGCGAAGCGCGGCGAAGTCGAAGGACCTGCCGTGAAAATCCAGACATCGGCACGAATGATGGTGCCCCATCCAAGCTCCGCTTGGGTGGGAAAGCACGATCTGACCAGCAGCGATTTTCATTCTTTCCGGGTGTCGCGCAGCGACGTCGACGACTGCGGTTGTCCCTTTCTCCGTCACGCGCAAAAACCTTCGGCACAGACCTGCAGCCTAATTCGCGCCCAGATCCCTCAGCACTGCCATCGCCGCATTCCGCCCGTTAATCCCGATCACGCTTCCCCCCGGATGCGTACACGCCCCGCACAGGTACATCCCCTTCATCGGCGTTCGCGTGCTTAGCCGATTCGCCCACATGTATTGCGGCAGGCACTCACCCTGGAAAATATGTCCGCCGGTCAGTCCCACCTTCTGCTCGATATCCGGCGGCCCCAGCACCTGCGCATCAATCACCGCGGAATCTATCCCGCCGTCGCCGATGTTGCTGCAGAATCGTGCCAAAGACTTCATCGCCAGCGCTCGTACCTCATCACGCCGCTCATCCCAGCTGCCGTGAGCAAGCGTGTAGGGTACGTATTGCGCGAAGACGCTCATCGTGTGCGTGCCACGCGGAACCACCGTCGCGTCGTGCACGCTCTGGAAATAGAGTTCGCACCACAAGTGCTCCGGCAACTCTCCCCGTTTTGCCGCCGCGAATCCCGCCTTCCACTCCGCTTTAGTCAGCGGAGCGTTGATCTGTCCGTAATGATGCGCTTCGTTCGTTCCCGGCCGCGCCTTGAAGTTCGGCAGCTCATTCAGGTGCACATTCAACTTAACCGTGCACCCTTCGATCGGCACCTCCTCCACGCGCTTGCGCCAGGTTGCGTCTGCTGCCGCGCCCAGGAGCCCAAGGGTCCGCCGCGGATCAGCATTTGACACCACCACCCGCGCCGCAATCCGCTCGCCGCCTTCCAGCAGCACGCCTTCGCCCGGCAGAATCTTTGCCACCGGCACACCCGACACCACCGTCGCGCCAGCCTCGCGCGCGGCATCGCAGAAGTAGAACGACACCATCCCCATGCCGCCCTTCACATAGCCCCACATCCCCGGCATTCCACCCAGCCGTCCCGATGAATGATGAAACCGGATCGACGCCGTCCCTGCATCGAACGGACTCGCATTCGTCCCGATCACTCCCTGGCCGAGATAGGCCACCTGCAGCCGCTCGTCGCGAAGATAATGCTCCGCATACTCCGCCATCGACCACTCGAACAGCACCGCCCGCGCCTCAACGTCATCGCCCAGCAGCAATTCAATCTGTTCCCGGGTCGGCGCCTCGCCAATCCACAAATCGTCCTCGCCCGCAGGTCTCAGCGCATCACGCAGGCGGCGAATCACGTCGCACATCGCGTTGAAGCCATTCACATCGCGCGGCGACAGCTTCAGCACCTCCGCCTCGCACCGCGCATCGTCATCCCAAAGCTGAATGCTCGATCCATCGAGGAAGGGAACAAACAGCCCATTCACCGCCGGTGTCCACTCAAAACCTCGCCGAGGCAACTCCAGCTCCTCCACCACCAGCGGATGCAGCAGTCCCGCCAGGTACGCGCACGGCGACATCCTCACTCCGGGAAATGGCTCCGCAATCGTGCAAGCCCCGCCCACACGTGTGCGGCTCTCGATCACCAGCACTCGTTTTCCCGCCTTCGCCAGATAGGCAGCGCAAGCCAGGCCGTTATGGCCGGCGCCGACGACAATCACATCCCAGGTCTTTGCCGCAAGTTCGCGAATCGGCGCCGGCAGCCCGATCTCGCCCAGTACTGCCGCTGTAGGTGAGCTCATAGAAAATTACGGTAACATGCTCGATCTGGCCAGGTGTGGTCGCCTCAGGCGCATGCCACGACGCCCTCATAGGACAGCCCTGTCCAAAGGCCTGTGCTGCTCGAGCGATAGCTCCGCGGCTAGTTCAAGTAGCATCACGAACTTCGAGCAAAGATATCTTCTATCTCTGCACCGTGAGCCGATAACCATCCCGGGTGCGAACGCGATATTTCTGCAGGTCCTTACCTGCCAGCGTCACCTTGATCGAGCGCCAGCCGCGATTGGGATTCGCCTGCGGGTAATAACTTAGCGTATAGAGATGGACCAGGTCTTCGCGGATCGAGGCGAACGCCTGCTTTTCCTCTCGCCAGTTCTTCGCAAAGTAAGCCTTGCCGCCCGAAACCTTGCTCATCCGCTCAAATGCGGCAGCTGAAGCAGGATCTTCCTGGGCCTGCCGGGTGCTGATGATGTAAATGATCGTCCCCGTCGATTGCGCCAGCTCGGCTACATCCTCCGGGGGAATCGAACTGGCATTGTCCGGACCGTTTGAAAACACCACGATCGCTTTGCGTCCCTTCAGCGGCGCAGCATCCTTTACGGTCAGCAACAGACTGTTATAGAGGGCGGCATCATCGCCTGCGACCGTACTTCGTACACCGTTGATCAAGCGGTAGCGATCGGAAGTCAGTTGAATCGCGCGCGAGAGATCCCGGCAATACGAATAAAAAGCGACCCTGCTCGCATCATCCATCGAGCGGACAAAATCTGTGATAGCGTCTTGCGCGAACACAAAGCTTCTGTACATATAGTTGCTGGTGTCGAACAGAACAAACACGCTGGCTTCATTCAAATGCGGGACTCCTGCCGGTGGATCAATCTGCGGCGGCGGATCGGGAGCTGAAACCTCGTGCGCAGTTTCCGGTCCAGAAACCTGACCTGGCCGGCTAACTTCCTTGGAACCGGGCGCCGATTCCCGGCTTTCTTCGAAGGTGGAGAACTTCTGCTGTATCTTGTCCTCGGTGATCACGAAGTCTTCCGGACGCAGGCCCGTCACGTAGTTCCCCTTACTATCTGTTACTGCGATGTTTAGCTGCACCAGTACAACGTTTACACGCAGCTTCATTGGATCTTGAGCAGGGGATTGCGACCCGGTCCTCTGTAAAAAGAGGCACGAAAATATGATGCAGCACCCTAGAGTTTTCATTCTCATCGATGTTCGATCCCTTCATGCGGAGTTCGCATGAGCTTATTGCTGGAACGCCGAAACTGCCTGGAGTGTGATCTTGCCCTTTCGAAATTCGTCGCCCGTTTGCTCCATCGCTCGAAGCAATGCGGACCAGTCGTCAATGTTGCTCGCGAAAATGTTAGCCACCATATTGCGAGTTAGCTCGGGCGCCAGAAGGTTGAGTTCGGCTGGGGAGTAGCCCATCTCATCCGCAAGTCTTGCCCAATAAAGATTGTTGGAATCCCATGATTCTGCAAACAGCCTGCCTGCGTCTCCGCCAAACGTCGAAATCGACTTCATGTTAAGCAAGGCGGAAGAATCCGTGATCATTAGACCCGGATGGGGCACCCCGAAATCGGCCGACAATCGCTCCATGCTGGCGTCTGAAGGGGTTTTCTGAGCAAGCTCATCTAGTTCCTGCCCTGCTCGTCCCGCCATCGATGCCTGATCGGGATATCTCTTCCGGAATTCCATCGCAAGATAGAAGACATCCGCAGGCGGCGTTTGCCCGATCACGGTCGCGCTGCCTCCCGCAACCAGAAGCTCTTTTGCGGTCCTTTCCACCCGGCCGGGTGTCATACGATCCGCGAGGATGCCGACCACTTTCTGCCGAAGATCCGCATTGCTCGCGGCTGCACTCAACAGTTCTTCGCCCGCTCGCTGATACAGAGCCGCACAATGCAATTCGTTTTGGCTCACATTCCACCAGCGCGGCAGCGTTGCGCTTACCAGGAGGTCGGGAACGATATCTTTCCAGATCAAAGCCTGTATGTTCTTTGGGACGATGAAATCTTCTTCCGCCGACGCGAGCGCATAAGGTAAATCTGCCAGAGAACCTAGCAGGTAAGCTCCCCCTCCGGCCGTTGCGCCAATTCCCACCATCCGGGGAACTCCCCATATCTCGACGGTCCCCTGAACTGAGATGGAAGAAAAATCATGGGACCGGACAAACAGCGGATTGTTATGGAGAACCTCTGCACCGGGTGGCTCGTAATACGCGTAGTTCAATCCAACCAGTGTGTCTCTCAAGAACGGAGTGAGCTGACCTCGGCCGGCCTCAATCTGCGACGGCGTTGCCGAAGTCTTGAGGATCTTCGTCAGATCCGTTCTCACCTGCAGTTCCGCGTGCCTGCTCGTGTACACAATGGGTGCCCAGGTGCTCCTCTCATTGCCGGTGAAGATAGGCCGCGGCATTTCGAACTCTCGAAGATTCTCAGCAAGAGGCAGCAATGCATTCCCGGTCGCGGATCCGTGCGCCATCTCGGTCATTCCGTCGTAGAGGCCAAATAAGGTATCGAGGGAGACCAGGCGCTGATCATCCAGAACGGAACGAATCCTCTCGGCCAGGTCATGATGCACGCGTTGGCTGTCACGGTCATCGTGAACCGGTCCCGCAAGAAGCTCGATGATCTCGTCCTGGGAGAGTTTTCCGTTGCCGCCCGCCGCCTGCAGTGACGCCTGCAACGAACTTCTGCCCGCTTCGAAGAACTGAACCGAGGAGTGACTCTCCAGGAACGGCTGCATCGCTTCCTGCCACGACGAATTCAGCTTGTTGCCGGGTATCTGGCCCTGTCGCGCAAAGATATGCCAAATTCCAATATCGGCCTGAAACGCTCCCAGCGCATTCGAACGCAGAGCCGGATTCGGAATGCTGTCGATTCGGTCTGCCGCGTTTACAAACTTCGCGATCGCGCCATCATCAAGACCGGGAAACTCGGCAAAGATAGCGAACCAATGGTGGAACTGCGCAAACCGGCTCGCCACCAATTTGTCCGTCTCATCTGACAGCTGATGTTCCGGCGGTCTCAAGGAATTCAATGCGTTCAGCAAAAGAAAAACCTGGACTGGGCCCGTTTCAGTCTGAAGGTTCGACGATGCGATCAACGTTTCCAGCAGTCGACCCGAGGTATTCCAATCGCGACCCCTCCCTAACCAGGCCCGCATTTGCCTCGATTTGGCCATCTGCGAGAGGATTGCCTCCCATACCAAAACATCTCCAGGAATGGCAAAGTCTCCGTCCGCCTTCCACTTCAAAGAGGCCAATAAAATGAAGAGCTCGCCGTTTCTCGGAAATATTCCCTTTGTTGCATCGACGTTGGCAACGGGTGCCCGATAAACATCGTAGAAACGTTTGAGGCGATTTCCTTCGATCAGGTGTTCCTGTTGAGCATGATCGAGACGGGCCAGAACATCGAAATACGCGGCCATCCAGCCGCTATCTCTGGTCAGGAGTTTGGTCACAAACTGTCCAGGATTGCCTGGACTCTCTCCCAGCAGGTCCTCCCACGCTTTGTCGTTATCACCGGGTACGATCACTCGCCCCGATTTGATACGAATCTGGCTCCCATACAAATCAGTGACTGTCGCAACCAACATCAATCTTTTGAGCCCCGGAGACTGGCTCAGGGAGAGCCGCGTTGGGCGATCGTATCTCGCCATTGCCGCATAAAGGCGATCAGTTTCCGGATTGTGCAACAGCAGGTCCAGTAACGCGTTGTCCGCTTTGCGTTTTGAACCAGCGGCTGCAAGCCACTCTTTCTCAGTGAAAATGATCGGCACTCTGGTTGCTGGAAACGAATATGTGAATGGTCCATCCTTCTGCAAGGCTTGCTCCAGCGCGGTGAGCGGGAAACCTGAGTCGATGGTCAGAAATGCGCGTTCTGCATTCGCCGTCACCAGTGCGGTATTTTTTTGGCCGCACGGTCGCTGAAACTTATATCCCAGCACGCCCAATAGCTCGGCAGAATCACCGCAACCGCTGATGTGAATTTTGCCATCCGCCGAAAGTCGCTCGAGATCGCGAGCCTGGTGGACATACCTGTCTACCAGGATCAGAAACTCCTTTTCTCCGTCTGTGTCGAACCCATATAGCACCACATTGCGTGCAAGCATCGGCAGTACATCTTCAGGAGTTACCTCCTGGCTGATTCCCGCCATGCGGAGAAACGATCGCAATGGGCCAGGGATTACGATCGAATCCGTTGGAACCGATTGCAGTTCATTGGAGGAGGTCTCAGATCCCGCCTGCGAATTCAAATACGACGGGAAGGAGATTGCCAGACAGAACAAGCCAGATACGTAAATCGACTGGGGAAGAGAGAAACTCATCGAAACACCCCTTCAAACCACGAGAGGCATTGACTGGAGCGTTAGCCAGGCTCCGTTTGCCGGAAATACCCTTGGAACTCGAACGCACTATCGCAACATTTCCATCAAACTGCGCATTTCACTAGAACAAAACTTCGAATCCGATCGGCTCCACGTCCCTTGGAAATCTCAAGCGACATGAGGGAAGCTGCGCAACCGGGCAACCATCATCGCAAATCACTCTTCGTCCGGCAAGTTTAATTGAGAAGCATTGTTCAAGGAGCCTTCCGGGTTCAGCACATGGAGTATAGAGCTATTGGAGAAGCGCAATGTAATTGAATTGTCATCGCTTCGATAGATTCGGTCCGGGCTTCGAGCGTCGTGAACGTCACGGCCAAATCATGTTCGAATCACTTCACGCTGATATCTCCATCCACATCCACCACCAGCGTGTCGCCCACGATCTGCATCGAGTGCACCTTCAGCTTCTCCAGCGTCACTTTGTACCCGAGGCAGCGGTCGACCCCTCCAACGCCCTGCGTAATAGATCTGCTGCATCCACCTTCATGCTCGACGGCACCTGTCGGCTCAGAAATGGACTGAGCAGGAAATTCAGCTCTCGCTGGTCGCTCACCTTGATCAGTTGCGCGTCGTGAAACCCGATGGATTCGCCCTCGCCGAAAGGCGCTACGGAGACCTCGGCCGTTGGCGCAAGCGAGATCCCGATGCAGGCCCCACCGATCGATTTGCCCATGCGCGCCCGCGTCTTCACCTTCACCACGATCCGGTCCTGAACAAAGCTCACCTTCGCATCGTCCGCATACACCCAGCACGCCGTTTGTTCAGATCCCTTCAGGTAGAAACGACCGTCAGGACCGCTAAATAGTTGTTGTTTCAGTGTTCTTTCCAGGGCTTCCCGACTGACGCGCAGCTCCACCGCTCCGCAGGGCAGCGTGGCGGCTGCCAGCAGCAAAAGTGCCGCGGCAAGCACCCACTTGCATTTGTTCATAACGCTATGGTGGCATCGAAATGCGTCCGGCGCCACTTGGGCATATCGAAGCGAGAGAGGGCCTCCGCGTGGCGGGGCTAGCAAGGCGGCATGTAAGTCTTTATGAGTGAGATATCTGTACTGATCGATTTCTGGACAGTCTCTGACGAGAAAACGCTTAAAATGACCAGCTTTGCTATTGATTTTTGAACAAAATATCCCTAAAATAGAACATATCGAGTCGCCTTAGGCCGTAAGGACCCCCAGCCCGTCGCCCGAGGCATTTAGGAACAAAACTCCACTCCTGTTTAAGGAAAACAAAACCAAATGGCAAAACGTAGAGGAAATCCGAATTGGGGCAAGCCGGAGCCCATCGGCCCTGTTGTCCCCACCGTGACCTCCTTTGAACAGATCGTCAAGGAGTTCAAGCTCACCCCGGATCAGTACATCCGGTCTACCCGTCTGCGCGAGTGGGCCCGTCGGAACAAAAATTCCAAGTACATTCCTGAGGCGCTCCTTGAAGCCTGGGGCTTTGAGATTGAGTCTACTTTGTAGTATTCAGCCTCTCTGGCTGTCAACAAAAACGCCGCCCTCGGGTGGCGTTTTTGTTGTCCTTTAGTAACGTTCTTTGCCGATAGCCTCCCAATCGGCGAGAATGAAAGCTGCTTCCAATGCCCGAAAGCGCACGCACCAACGAAGCTCCCTTCACCGACGTCCCCGGCGCCATTGCCGATATCCGCGCCGGCCGAATGGTCGTCGTGGTCGATGACGAGGACCGTGAAAACGAAGGTGACCTCACTCTCGCCGCGGAACACGTCACACCCGAGGCCATCAACTTCATGGCCCGCTACGGTCGCGGTCTCGTGTGTCTAACCCTCACTGAAGAGCACGCCGACTACCTCCGCCTGTTTCCGATGACGCAGCAGAACTCCTCCCGCTTCGGCACGGCCTTCACTGAGACCATCGAAGCCCGCGAAGGCGTCACCACCGGCATCTCCGCCGCCGACCGTGCCCAAACCATCCGCACCGCCATCGATCCCCGCTCCACCTCCAGCGATCTTGTACGCCCCGGCCACATCTTTCCTCTCCGCGCCCGCCAGGGCGGAGTCCTCGTCCGCGCCGGCCAGACTGAAGCCTCTGTCGACCTCGCACGCCTTGCCGGACTCCAGCCCGCCGGCGTCATCTGCGAAATCATGCGCGATGACGGCGAGATGGCCCGCATCCCAGACCTCATCCCGTTCTGCGCCGAGCACAACCTCCGCATTCTCACCGTCGCCGAACTTATCCGCTACCGCCTGCGCCACGAGCGTTACATCGTGCGTGCGGGAGAAACCCGCATCCAGACAAAGTACGGCGAGTTCCGCATGATCGCTTACGAGAGCGAGGTCAACGGCGGCGAAAGCCACATCGCGCTCGTTCGCGGCGACCTGTGCCCCACGTGTCCCGCCTGCAACGCCGGACCCGCCAACGTCCCCGGCGACGCGCGCACCAGTCGCCCTCCGTGCTCCCACGCCGTTCTCGTCCGCGTGCACACGCGGTGCACCGCCGGCGACGTCTTCGCCGCCGACTGCCACTGTCGCGAAGTTCTCGACAACTCCATGCGGATGATCGCCGAAGAAGGCTGTGGCGCTATCCTCTACCTGCACAACACCTCCCGCGGATTCGAGGTCGACAAGATCCCTGCCATCGCATCACAATTCGATCGAACCGGCACCGCTGTGTCTGACAATTCGGCTGTAACCGCCAACAACCTCGTCCTGCATCACCAGCTTCGCACCCGCGAGGGCTCGCAGGCCCGCTCCGGCCGCATCCTCCGTGCCATTGGCCTTGGCGGCCAGATTCTCTCCGACCTCGGCATCAAGCGCATTCGCTTGCTCTCCAACACGCCCATGCACATCCCCGCGTTAGAAGGCTTCGGCCTCGAAATCGTCGAACAGGTCCCCATCCCCGTAGAAGACTGCACCCGCGTTTAACCGGGCCTCTCAAGGCACGCGCCTCCGAAGTGTCATTCCGAGCACTCCCATAATGCTGTCATTCCGAGCGAAGTCGAGGAACCTGCAGTTGCTTCTAAAGCGGTAGCGGCCATCCATAAGCCTCCCGGTTTCCCGCTGGCCCTGCTACCGCAACCTTCGCGATCAGCTACGGGTCCGCAACCAAAGACTGCATCAGCTCAACTGAGATCTACCGGCCGATTCGTCAAAGCGGAGACGCCATTAGTCGCTCATATCGCCACGACGAGGAGAATCTTTGCCGGATCATTTCAGATTCCGAAAATCTGAAATCAAATCTTCCAGCGGTGGCCCTGGCGAGTCAGCCTTCGGCAACATCGGTCGCGAAATCGGGATGGTTCCCATCTGATTCTCGAAGAGCCTAAGCACTTCTGCCGAAGTGATCTCCTGGTATCGATACTTCCTGCCCCGAAGTTGTACGACCCGCGGCGCCACCTGAATGTCGCGCGCCGCGATCGACACCATCCCGTCGTTGTGCCAGATCGAATCCCTTTCGTAGGTGACGATGAGGACGCAGGCTTCCGTCTGTGTACTTTTCGCTGCCTCTTCCAGCGTCTCCGTCGTGACGAGGAGGGGAACGTAGCATTCTTCGCAGCCATTTGGCGTGCCGGCAAGAAACAGGTAATACGCGTGGTGATAGATCGCGAGTTTGCTTTCACCAGGGGGTCGAGTTTGCGCTGTTCCCGCAATTGCCAGGAGAAACAGAAACACGCAATAGAGCTTCGACGCTTTTTTCAGGACTCCTCCTCCGACACTGCACAAGGCTTTGCTGTGGCATGGGCACAAGGCCACAAGCCCGGCCGACATCTATTCCTTGAACGGGCACAAGTTCGCAGCTTGCGGAAAAAAAGCGGGGTCACACTGGAGGTACAGGCTTCAGCCGCACATCAACCAACGCTGGAATGGAGGAGCATCAGCCCCGACGGGAAATGCAACCTTACTCGTATCGCAGCGCCACCATCGGATTGACCTTCGTCGCTCGCCGCGCCGGAATAAAGATCGCCAGCAGCGCCGCCAACATCAGGAGGGCCGCCGCGCCGATGAGTGCCACAGGATCCCATGGCCGTACTGAAAACAGCAATCCGCTCATCAATCGCGTGAGAAACAGCGCCATAACCACGCCGAAACCCAATCCGATAGCAATGGTGGCCATGCCGCTACGGATGAGCATCCCCAGCACGTTGCCGCGGTCCGCACCAAGAGCCATGCGCAAGCCAATCTCCTTGTGTCTCTGCGCAACGCCGTACGAAGTCACGCCATAAATCCCTACTGCAGCCAGCAGCAGAGCCAGCCCGGCAAATCCCGCCAGCAGGATCAGTGCGAGCCGTCGCCGCTCAAGCGAATCGCCCATCACCTCGGTCATGGAACTCACCTTGTAAACAGGCAGGTCCGGGTCGATCGCCGAGAGTTCTCTCTGAATTGTCGGCACCAGGTTCATCGGATTCCCCGACGTCAGCACCGCCAGCGCCATCGCTCCATTCGGTCGCTGGCTCTCCGGCCAATAAACCTCCACGCGCGAACGCGCTTCGAGCGTCCGGTTGCGCACATGCCTCACCACCCCGACGACGGTTGCCCATGGCGCCGTTGTCCGCTGACCACCGGGATGCAGCCGCTTTCCAATCGGATCCTGATTGGGCCAATACGTTTGTGCCAGGCTCTCGTCCACGATGGCCACGGGAGCGGCGGTATCAGAATCGCGCGCCTCGAAAACACGGCCGCGGACCAACGAAATTCCCATCGCTTTGAAGTAGTCGGGAGTGACCACCCGCTGATCTGCTTCTGGAGTCGTTTTTTCCAGTGGAACGGATTGAGTGTCGATCGTTGTCGTGCCCGAGCCTCCCTGGCCACTCAACGGCAAACCGGAGACTGCACCTGCCGCCTGTACCCCTGGCAATCTCTGCACACGATCCACCAATTCCGAATAGAATCCGCGCACCTGTTCCGGCCTGCTGTAGACAGCATCCGGCAACGCGATTCGCATCGTCAGCACTCCATCCGGGCGGAATCCCGGATCCACCTTCAGAATCTCGGCAAAGCTTCGTATCAGCAATCCAGCTGCGGCGATGAGCAGCAGCGATAATGCCGTTTCGCAAATCACCAGTGCGCTGCGCAGCCGCTTCGGCCGCTTACCCTCCGTGCTTCTTCCGCCTTTCAGTCCTTCGAATTCACGCTTGCGCCCCGCCTGCAGTGCGGGCGCGAGCCCAAACAGAATTCCGGTAGCGAGAGAGATGACCGCAGTCAGTAGCAGCGCCCTGCCGTCAATCGATGTGTGAATGGCGCGCGGCAACGATTTCGACGCAATTCGAACCAATTCATGCAATATCCACGGGGTGATGGCCACGCCAACAACACCACCGGCAAATGCCAGCACAACACTTTCCGTCAACAGTTGCCGCATCAAACGAGCGCCGCTCGCTCCCAGCGCCATGCGGGTTTCCATCTCCTGTTGCCGCTCCGTCGACCGCACCAGCAGCAGATTGGCGATATTCGCGCATGCAATCAGCAGCACCAGTCCCACTGCGGCCATCAGCACCATCAGCGAAGGCTTCACATCGCCCACGGTCTCCTCCAGCAGCGGATGGAGGATGATTCCAAAGTTGAATTTTTGATAAGGATAAGATGCGTGCTGTTCGATCATCGTCCGGCCCACACGGTCCATATCCGACTGCACCTGCGCCAGCGAAAGCCCTGGCTTCATGCGGCCCAAAACTTCCAGGCCATGCCCCCCACGGCTGTTCTCGCTCAGATCGTCTGGCGAGAAGGCGAGCGGCCCCCATATTTCAGCCTCGTCCGGATAGGCGAATCCCTCCGGCATCACACCCACCACCGACATGGGAACCCCGTCGATGTCGATCGTGCTTCCAATCACGTTTCGATTCCCGCCGAAGACGCGCCGCCATAGCCCGTAACTCAGCACCACCTCGTGATCGCGCCCCGGTTGTGCCTCTTCGGGCAAAAACGTGCGACCCAGCAGCGTCTGCGCTCCCAGCATCGGAAAAAGGCTGGGTGAAACCGAAGCGCCCACCACCCGCTGAGGGCTTCCCTTGACGCCGAGATTGAACGAGCCCGAGCCGATGGCCGCCAGATCGCTGAAGCTGCTATTCAACTGCTGGAAGTCCCGAAACTCCGGAGCCGAGACCCAGTTTTGATCATTAGGCGCGCCGATCCCGGTAAAACGTGTCCAGACCTTGATCAGGCGATCTGGATTTGTATAGGGCAGCGGTCTCAGGAGCACTGCATCGAGCACGCTGAAGATTGCAGCGTTGGCCCCAATGCCCAGCGCCATGGTCAGTATGACCACAGCCGCGAAACCTGGCTTCTTTGCCATCTGTCGAACCGCGAATCGCAAGTCCTGCAAGAGAATGCCCATTGCCTTTGCCTCCGGGAAACCCTGGGGGATGGGAACAGCCATCCGAGTCGATGACCAGATGCACCAAAATCTGGCGGATCCAACAAAAGGGCAAGCAATTCTCCAGCCAGAGAATCGACGGTCAATCCCTTGATCCTACGACTTCCTCAGCAACGGTTTCCCTCTGATCCGTCCGCTTTTGGGTACCGTGTACGAAAATGAACAGTCGAAGCACCCACGCGTGCCTCCACTACCTGACGTACTCGAAAGACACGGAGGAGCAGAATGACTCACGAGCGATCTTTGCGGTGAGTCGGTCCTACTCGTTCCTGGGGTGTCGTACTCAGGCTGCGACCACTTCCGTCGCCGGTATGATGTTCCGGGCTTCAATGGCCTTGACGCTGTTTTCAAACGCCTTTTCCAAGACGCTCCTGCCGATCGTCCGGAGGACGAAGCCGAGTACCCATCCCTTGAAGGTTCTTGCCTTCGCGGACGACGGCAACATCAACGTCGGTCGTGCCATTGGGCTGGCGGCTGAAGGTGTAGGTGTGTCCGGACGGGCCTCCCCACAGATTGGAGTCGGTGGTTGTGAGGACGACGTGGTTGCGATCAGACCAGTCGTAGTGCAGGCGCTCCCAAATGCCGCCTGAGCCTTCTGTGACGTCGGCCTGTGTACGGCCAAGCTGATGCACCTTGAGGTATTCGTCGGCGCTGTTGCCAAACAGCTTCGAGCGCCCAGGCCCGAAGTCGGTAAGCCCGGCGATGTATTGCTCGGGCGTGAGAGTGGTTGTCTGGTGAAGATAGATCGTGGACATGTTGTTTCTCCTTCGGTTCAATTGTTGATTACGTAACAGCGCATGGCTGTCTTCAGGCCTCGTTACGCAAAGAGTTGAACGAAGCTCTTCAGAATAGAACGCCGGTTGCTCCCAGGCCGCGAGACTTCACCTCCGGCCTTACAGCCGGGCAATCACGTGCCGGATGCGAAGCCGGCAATCGCGGCCTCGTACGACATGGAGGTCATGGCAGCGAGGTCACAGTTTTGAATGTTTCTTCAGCAATCGATCAAATACGAGGTGCATGAAGACTTCGAGGGGAGCATCGTTCTCTTCAGCCTGCGAACGCAACAGCGCTCCCTCCCAACTGTTGAGCAGAAAGCCTGCCAGCGATTCGGAATCAGTTTCCGCAGGGAGTTCTTTCTGCGCGACCGCTTGTTGGATGACCGTGGCGACCGTGTGCTGCCAGTGTGCGAAGGAGCCGCTTATCTGCTTCCTCAACTGCGGATTTGTTGCCGCGATCTCCAAGCAGAAGCGGCCCATCATGCACCCGGGAATCTCGCCCTTCCGGCCATAGAACTTCACCAGGTCCATGAAGTACCGCTTCAACCGCCTGAGCGGCGGAACCTTCGAATCGCCCAGGACAGCGGCGGAATGATCTGCCTCTCGTGTGGTATACCTTTCAAGCGCAGCCGCGGCATAATCTTCCTTGCTGCCGAAATGGTGGTAGAACGATCCCTTCGGTACATCCGCGGCTTTCAGAATCTCAGTGAGCCCGGTGGCATTGTAGCCGTGCTGGTGCATCAGCTTCAGGCCTGTATCGATCAGGTGATCACGCGTCGATTTCGTTGGCATAAGACAACTCCTCGCAGCCTATTCGAGATCAGCCCAGAATCCCATAACGAGCCGCGGGTTTCTGATGGGAAAGATTTGGGCCCAGAGCTTTGCGCGCGGCTTCAAACTTCTCCCAGTCAGCGATATCCGGTAGAGATGGAATGGTAATCAACTCATGCTGGTCGAGTCCGGCGAGGGAAGCGTCCACCATATCCTCCGCCGTCATAACAATCTCAGCGGGCAAATGTTCCACCGGCCTGCCGGCCTTCTCCCACAAGGGCGTTGCCGTCGCGCCGGGCAACACCGCCTGCACCGTCACGCCTTTGCCTTCCACTTCGTTCTTCAGTGCCTGCGTAAAATTCAAGACGTAAGCTTTTGAGCCGCTGTATGTGCCGTTCAACAACTCCGGGGCGAGGGCAACCACAGAGGCAATGTTTATGAGGAGGCCATTCTTGCGCGCCACAAAACCAGGCAGAGCGGCAAGTGCCAGCCGCGTCAAGGCCGTGACATTCAGATTGATCATGGACTCGAGATCCTCAATCTTCGCGTCGAGAAGCTTCGCAACGCTGGCCGTGCCCGCGTTGTTTACGAGCGCGGTGATGCTTGCATCGGTGCTTAGCCGCTCGGCCACACGTTGCACATCTTCCTTCCTGGTCAAATCGGCAGCGATCGTCTCGATCTTGCGGCCGAGGGGCTTCAATCGTGCGGCCACTTCAGAGAGTTTCTGCTGGCTGCGCGCAACAAGAATAAGATCGTAGCCGCGTTTTGCAAGGCGATCGGCATAGACTGCGCCGATGCCCGTGGAAGCGCCAGTGATAAGAGCGGTGCCTTTGGATGCGGATGCTGACATGGTGTGTTACCTCCTGAACCTTCGAGGCATCTTGCCTCGCACTTGAGTAGAGTAGACCGGTCAGTCTATAGATTCAGAAAATTCTCCCCGGCTCTCAGGTTGGCTCATCGATGAGCAATTCGATCTCCGGCGGAATATGTAATTACGTTTTCATAGGGGATCCGCTGCTCTGATGCGTTATGCTGCGTGAACAGACTTTGCCGCATCTCTTTGAACGCACTTTTGGAGACCCGACATGCAGACACCGGCCATTCCAGCCAACGAGTCCAGCAGAATCGAAGCCCTCCACGCTCTCAACATTCTCGACACAGCGCCCGAAGAGCGGTACGACCGGCTCACGCGACTCGCTAAGCGTGTGTTCGACGTTCCGTATTCCACCATCAGCATGATCGACGACCAGCGGCAGTGGTTCAAATCGATCCAGGGCCTCAGCCTTTGTCAGACCTCGCGCGACATCTCGTTTTGCGCCCACGCCATCCTCTTTGATGAAATTCTCTACGTTGAAAATGCGCTCAAGGACGAACGATTTCACGACAATCCCGTTGTCGTTGGCGATCCCAAGATCCGCTTCTACGCGGGCTGCTCCCTGAATGTGAACGGATTCAAGATGGGCACGTTCTGCGTCTTCGATAAAAAGCCCAGGTCCTTCACGGCGGAAGACCGCCAGCTGCTCAAGGATCTTGCGGCCCTCGCAGAACAGGAACTCGCTCTTCCGGAACCATCCAGAGCCAACTGAGTCGCCGCACGCTGCATGCCCAAACTTTGTCAGGGTTCAGAGGTCAGTGGATCGCACGGGTCCCGGTGGCGGCCTTTGCAATCGGAACACGGTTGCCCAGGAGCGGCCCGCGATCAACCATGGTTTTGACGGTTACCCTATTTATCCGGTCTCTCCAGGTAAATGTCCTGCTTTCATCAGACTATAGCGGGGACTACGGCCAAAGGCTTCTCTCGATGGGACTTAGCTGTAGAGACTTCTCTGATAAAGGCTTACGTACTCGAGGGGGCGGTCATGTGTCCTACACGGTGATGCACCGATTCAGCCGGGCAGACTATCGATGGAGGTCTGTTCGAGGTCTGGCTCAATAGATCAAGCATAAGCAATCCAGCGAAATAATCTGCAAAAGCTTGAAAACTTTTTGGCGTTTGTTTTGAGCGGGTTAGGGGCACTGATCGGATGAGAGGGCTTGACTGACCACTGATCAGTGACCCCTGACCACTGTTCCTTACCACCCAAGGACATAAGCGAACATCAGCGGCGCCACGATCGACGCATCGCTCTCCACGATGAACTTCGGAGTGTTCTCGCCCAGCTTGCCCCAGGTGATTTTCTCGTTGGGAACGGCTCCCGAATACGACCCGTAGCTCGTCGTCGAGTCCGAAATCTGGCAGAAGTAGGCCCAGAGAGGCACATGCTCGCGCTGCAGATCCTGGTGCAGCATCGGTACCACGCAGATCGGGAAATCGCCCGCGATGCCGCCGCCAATCTGGAAGAATCCCAGCGGCGCCGTCTTCGTCGTTTCCGTGTACCACTCCGCCAACTCCATCATGTACTCGATGCCCGTCCGCACCGTATGCACTTTCTTCACATCCCCGGTGATGCAATGCCCGGCATACATATTCCCCAGCGTCGCATCCTCCCACCCCGGCACAAACATGGGCAAATTCTTCTCTGCCGCCGCAAGCAGCCAGCTGTTCTTTGGATCGATCTGGTACGAAGCCTTCAGATCGCCGGAGAGCAGGATCTTGTACATGAATTGATGCGGAAAGAAGCGCTCGCTCGCTTTATCCGCGCGCACCCACTCCTTGAGCACTTCGTTCTCGATTCGCCGCATCGCCTCCATCTCTGGAATGCAGGTATCGGTCACGCGGTTCATATGCCGGCTCAGTAGTTTCGCCTCGTCGGCCGGTGTCAGATCACGATAGTGCGGAACGCGCTCGTAGAAGTCATGCGCTACCAGGTTGAAGACATCCTCTTCGAGATTGGCCCCGGTACAGCAGATCCCGTGTACCTTGTCCTGCCGGATCATCTCAGCCAGTGACAACCCCAGCTCGGCGGTACTCATCGCCCCCGCGATGGTCATAAACATCTTTCCACCCGACGCCAGGTGGGCCTTGTAGGCCTCCGCAGCATCAACGAGGGCCGCGGAATTGAAATGACGATAGTGGTGCTTGATAAACGTGGAAATTGCTGACATTTTGCTTTTCGTTACTCCCGCTTCCTACGCTAACACAGCAAAATCAGCGCTCGACGAATGCAAACATCCATGGCAGACGCAGTAATTCCGGCAAGCGAAAGCTGCGCTTCGCCGTCATGTGAATGAAGTGGATCGCGGAAGGAAATTGACGAATCGAGAAAGGACATGACTCGAAGAGAGGCGGATGATCGGGCAGGGTAACTCTGATTTATTAGCGCGAAGTTCTGGAACTGGTCCCGAACTTCGCGCTACCACCCCACCCATCCCCGTGCGAAACCCGCCTCACAAACTGCATCGAGAGCGGAAATAGGGAAACTTTTTGAGAGCCCAGACTACATGTTGTTGTTGAGGGTAACCGAGACTTGCGAGAATGCGTTGTTCAAGCCAGAGGCAAGAATGTTCATGCCGGCGATGGCTCCGAATGCGATCAAAGCCACAACCAAGGCATACTCGACAAGGTCCTGGCCCTCTTCGCGTTCAATCAGGCTACGGACACGGAGATACAGATTGGTGAACATTGAATTCATGGATCCTCCTGAGGGAATGAATGTATTCTGCACACTCCACTATCTAGTTGCAATTGAAATGCGACAAAGGTGTCTCACACCTCGGTAACTCCAGGTAACACAAAGGTCCATGACTAACCGAACCACTTAACGGCACGCCAGACGCGCTTTTTGCAGTTACTTCAACCTACTGCAATTTCTTTCTGCGGCTCAATCTCAGTCGGTTTTTTTCGACTAAATCGCCTAAAATCCAATGGATTCGCAGATAGCTCAATTCTGATAGTCACCTTTTTCGATATCATGCGCCGCTCGCGCGATGTCTTCCGTGCGCCCCAAATCGCGCCAATAGTACTGGTCCGCACGGTACCCCAGTACAGCTTCGTTTCGTTCGGCAAGCCGCAGGTACAGAGGGATGACGGAGAAGGTAAGGTCTTCCTGCATGACCGAGAAAATGCGCGGAGAAAGGACATGAATCCCGCAGAAGGCAAGGGCCTGTGTCGTGATTGCTGGCCGTACCAGCTCGGGTTCACCGGAGACGCCTGCGCGACGGCCACAAAGCTGGCCGTTCTCGTCAAAAAGAAGATAGCGCGACGTCGGACGGTTCTGAACCGCAAGCGTTGCAAGGGCATTGCGCCCTTTGTGGAACTGGATCATTTGATTGAAGTCGATGGTACTGAGAACGTCGACGTTGTGTACGAGAAATGGTTCGTCGGAAGCGAGAAAGAAGGATGCAGCCTTTTTGAGTCCGCCGCCAGTATCGAGAAGGACCTGCTCGTGCGATATCTCGATGTGCATCCCGAAGTTCTCATGGTTATTGAGGTAAGTGGCGATCATATCTGCGCAGTGATGCGTATTGATGATCACGTCCTGAATGCCGAAGGCTCGAAGCCTTGCCAGCGTAAGTTCGAGAAGCGTGCGGCCGCCGACTTCAACCAGGGCCTTGGGACGATCGTTAGTCAACGGGCGCAGTCGCGTGCCCATGCCTGCAGCGAGCACCATTGCCTTCACGGCGTTACCTTATCCGGGAAATTCTTTTCGAGTTCGATGTGGCGTAAAACCACTTCAACTCCACTGGTTGAACGAAGGTGCCGTGCAAGCTGCTCCGCAAGAAACACCGACCGGTGCTGTCCTCCCGTGCATCCAAACGACACCATCAGGTTTGCAAAACCTCGAAGCTGATATGCAGACACGCTCGCATCGACGAGCGTCTGTGCGTGCGTGAGGTACTGATGCACGCTTTCCTGCTGGTTGAGGTAGTCGATAACAGGAGTATCTTTGCCGGTAAGTTGCTTGAAGCGTTCTTCACGCCCGGGATTGGGGAGACTGCGTGCATCAAAAACAAATCCTCCGCCATTCCCTGAATCATCGGTGGGCATCTGGTGATGAAATGAAAAACTGAAGACACGTACCGTCAGGGTATGGGTGTTGGGCACAAGTTGTTGAAGCTTCTCAGACGAGAGCATTCCCTGGAACGCGTCCATAAGCGCAGGCAGTGCTACAGGAAGTTTTACATTGTGGGCGAGCCAGCGAAGGTTCTTGAGAGCGTACGGAACACTTTGCAGAAAATGCGGCTTGCGCTCGTAGAAGCCGCGAAAGCCGTATGCTCCGAGGGCCTGCATGATACGGACGTAAACGTACGCGTAGTAGTGCTCCATGAACGCGCCGCGATCGACCGGGATGAATCCTGACAAGTTGTCGAGATAATGATCCAGAAGTTCCTGTCGCAACGCGGGAGGCAGGTCTGCCTTTCCGTCGTAGAGAAGAGAAGCGATGTCGTATTGGAGGGCGCCTTTGCGGCCCCCCTGGTAGTCCAGGAAATACGGCTGTTTGTCGAGGAGCATTACGTTGCGCGATTGAAAATCGCGATAGAGAAAATAATCGTGCGGAGCGGCGAGCAGAAGCTTAGTGAGGCGGTTGAAGTCGTTTTCGAGCGCTTGCTCGCTGAAAGGGATGCCGGCGAGACGCAGGAAATAGTACTTGAAGTAGTTCAGGTCCCAGGCAATCGACTGGCGGTCAAAGCTGGAACGCGGGTAGCAAACCTTGTAGTTCAGATCGCGTCCGGCTTCAACCTGAAAGCGCGGCAACGCAGCAACAACCTTTCGATACGCGTCGAGCGCGGGAGGAGCAATGAGATCTCCATCGCGATGTTTATGGAGGAAATCAAACAGCGTGATGTCTCCGAGATCTTCCTCAATGTAGGCGTTGCGGGCCAGGTCCTCGGCGTAGATTTCCGGAACGGGCAATCCATGTTTGTGGAAGTGGCGGGAGAACTCAAGGAATGCAATGTTTTCTTCGCGAACCGGATAGACAATGCCGATGGCATTTCCGGGCGTTCCGACGAGACGAACGATCGTCCGGCCCGAACCTCCCAGCTGGCCCTGAAGGGGCATCACACGTTCGACCGGTGAGTGGAAGTGCTGCTCGTAGAGTTGCTTGAGAACGTCCATGCGTGTCAATCCGCCGCATTGCGGCTGCTTTCTAAAGATAACGCAGCGAGTTGGAGTGCAACGAGGAGTGAAGCCAACGCCGCGAAAATCAATGCTGATTGATAGCGAACCTGGATATTCGCTGCTCTGGTTGGCTGATTTCCTTTCTACGGACAACTGATCGGGGCAGAAGCGGCTCCAACCTACCAGTCTGGCCGCGCGAAATTCGCTTTGCGTGTCTTGGACAGAAATGCCGAACGGGCTGCAAATGCGCTGAACCGGGCGGACTAATCCGATGCCGACGTTTGTTCATGCCGGCACAATCAAGGCCCATGGATTCGGCGATCGCTTTCGGCCAACCCTGGCTTGTCATAGAGAAAGCATATTTATTCACGACAAGCCGGGAATTCAAGGAGGATTCTCGATGCGTTTGTTTCGATGTGTGCGCTGGCTCCTGCCAGTGCTGATGCTGTTGGTCGTTCCCGCAGCATCGTTTGCGGGTGTATCGATCAGCGTCACCATTGCTCCGCCAGTTTTGCCGGTATACGAGCAGCCGGTATGTCCGCAAGAGGGCTGGATGTGGGTTCCGGGATACTGGGCCTACGGCGACGATGGCTACTACTGGGTTCCCGGCGAGTGGGTGCCTGCGCCGTACCAAGGCGCGCTTTGGACTCCTGCGTGGTGGGGATGGGACGGCGGGCATTACAGGTTCCATGATGGCTACTGGGGCGATCGCGTCGGGTACTACGGCGGAATTGATTACGGACATGGATACATGGGCGTGGGTTTTGTGGGCGGCGAGTGGCGCGGCGGAAACTTCGCATATAACACGGCGGTGATGCGCGTGAACAGGAGCGTCATTCGCAACACCTACGTGAATGAGACGATCGTTCGAAGCAATACCATTACGAACTCGAGGCACGTGGCATTTAGCGGAGGGCCGAACGGAATCCGCCACGATCCCACACCGGTGGAGCGAGAAGCGATGGGCGGGCGTCACACGCCTGCGACGGCAGCCCAATTGCAGCATGTGCAGTCGGCTCGGGCTGATCGAACATCGTACGCAAAGGCGAATGGCGGGCATCCGCACACGCTGGCAGTGGAGCGATCAGCGAATGAAGGTCGCGCGGCCGGAGCCAAAGCAACTCCTGAACGAACCCCTGCACGCGAGACAACTCGGCCGGGAGTGACGGCACGAACTTCTCCGGCAGAAAAGACATCGCCGCGCTCTGAGACTCGCGGCGCATCGAATAGGGCAAGTTCGGAAAACCACACGACACCCTCTAGAGGGACCGAGTCGCGAACAACTCCTTCTCGAGCTGAATCGCGAACTTCATCTGCACGAAGCGAGTCTCGGACAGCACCCGAGTCCAGAACGTCACCTTCTCGCACAGAATCGCACTCATCCACGTCAAAAGCGGAGGCGCGAACTGAGACTCGTAAGGCTCCTGCGGAAAAACCGAGGCCAGAGTCGCGGGCCGCAACTGCGCCTCGCGCCGAATCTCGCCGCGCTCCCGAGACTCATGCAGAATCGCGGCCTTCACCTCGAGCGGAATCGCACCCGGCACCTTCGCCGCGTACCGAGTCGCGGCCTGCGCCTCGAGCGGAATCGCACACGGCACCTTCGCCGCGAACCGAATCGCGGCCGGCGCCGCAACACGAATCTCGTCCGGCACCGGCGGCGCACCCTGCTCCACAGCATGAGGCACGCCCTGCGGCTCCGCCGAAGCAGGAAAAGCCGAAGCCGGAACCGAAATAACACCCCGCCAGCCGAACATCACCCCCAGGCCTCGCCCATTGGCAATGGACGAGACCTGGGGTGCCCGCATGCTCTTCGATAGACTTGATCGTGTAGGTTCTGCAGTGAGCAATGTCTTGCGGAATGCACGGAGACCAATGGGATCGAAAAGATGGAAGTGGCTTTTGCGGACGATCTCCTGGTTCGGATTGTTGCTGTGTCTGGCATCCGGGAGCCGGGCGGATGACAAGGTTCACACGAATCCGCTGAATCTCGACCCGCAGGTGCGCGGGGCCTACCGCTACTTTTACCTATTGGATTATCGGGCCGCGGTTGACCGCTTCGAGCGTATCCACCAGGAGAATCCCGGCGATCCCCAAGCAACAGCCCTCTTGCTGAATGCAGTGGTGTTTCAGGATCTGTATCGCGAAGATCTGCTGGATACGACGTTCTACGCAAATGACGGATTCCTGACGGGGAAGCATGCCACCGAAGAGGATCCGAAAACACGGGACCGCATTTTTGCACTCGCTGATGAAGCAGTCCACGAAGCGGACTTGCGTGTGAGCAAGAATCCCAACGATGTGGATGCGTTGTACGCGAGGGGCTGGGCGCGGAGCTTGCGTTGCACGTACGTAGCGATGGTCGAACGCGGATTTGGAGCTGCATTTCGGTTGGCTTCAAAGGCCAAGGACGACTGCGCGCGCGTACTCGAACTCGATCAGGACTACCTGGATGCCAAGCTGGTTGTGGGCGTGTACCAATATGTTGTGGGCGCATTGCCACTACCTTTCAAGTTCTTGGTCGGCTTTGTTGGCATCACAGGGTCGAAGTCGAAGGGCATGGAGATGTTGCGGGATGACGCGCATCGCGGTCTCGCGAATAACGTAGAGGCGCGAACAGTAATCGCTCTGTTTCTCCGGCGTGAGGGGAAATACAAAGATGCCATTGATGTGGTGCGCAGCCTGAAACAGCAGTACCCACGGGACTATCTGTTCTGCCTGGAGGAGGCGAACCTGCGCAAGGATGCCGGTGAAGGGATGGGGGCAGTGCGCGCTTATGAGGAGATCGTGGCCGACAGCGAAAAGCCTGGGTACTTTGCCGATGCGAAGCTCGAGCTAACCTATTTTGGACTGGGCGATGCTCTGCGTGGCCAGCGACACTATGCTGAGGCGGCGCATGCCTACGAGGAGGCTGCATCCTCAAATGGTGTGGGGCCGGAGCTGAAGGTGCGAACCCTGCTGGCGGCGGGGGAGTGTCATGACGTGCTGGGCGACCGGCAGACAGCCGTAAAGGACTACCAGGCAGCCATAGCCGCAGTGCCGAATACGTCGCGGGCCGACACCGCGCGCAAGCGCCTGAAGTCTCCATATCACGGCAATTAGGCGTGGTTAGCCGGGTTGGGTCCGTTGGCCGATAGCGGCAGACCGGAACTGAACATGGTGCATTTGCGTAGTGATATTGTGGAATCGAAAGCCCGATTCCCCGGAGGTTGGTCATGCCCTTCTACTGTCAACGTTGTGGAGCCTCGTTACCGCCGAGTGCAAGATTTTGCTCGAATTGCGGAAATGTGGTGACGGCCGTTCCTCCTCCACCGGGCAGGCCGCTTGTACGACCGATCGCGGGCCGGGCAATTGCCGGAGTGTGCATCGGCGTGGCGCAGGCCAATGGGTGGGATGTGACGCTGGTCCGCATTCTCACGGTAGTCGGTTTCGTGTTTACCAGCGGGTTGGTTGGCGTCGCTTACCTTGCTGGCTGGATCGGCATTCCTGAGGAGCATATTGCGATGCCTGGGGCATTTCCACCGGGCGGCTCGGGAACTTATCCGCCAGGAGGGTATCCGCCGAGGACGCCGGGCGGTTATCCTCCCAGCGTATGAGCAAGACGTACGATTCACACGGGGCCAAACTCAACTATTGGGAAACGGGCGCGGGTTTGCCCGTCATCTTTCTCCATCCCACACCGCTGGACCATGATTACTGGCGTCCGATGATTGCGGACTTAGGCGAGGTGCGCGCGATTGTGCCGGACTTCCGCGGCCACGGTGCCTCGGAACTCGGAGCCGATTTGCCGGTCGGCGGATTCACGAGGGTGCCCGATGCTCCGGTGCTGAGCATGGGACAACTGGCCATGGATGTGCTGGCACTGATGGATCACCTCGCCTTGTCTGAGGCGGTATTCGCGGGCTGCTCCGTTGGCGGTTACATGATGCTTGAACTGTGGCGAAGGGCTCCGCTGCGGATGCGTGGTTTGGCCCTGGTCTGCTCGAAGCCGCAGCCCGACGCAGAAGCCAACCTGGCTAAACGGGCAGAGACGATTGCGAAGGTGCGCCGCGAGGGAACGGCGGGTGTGTTTGATGGGAATGCGCAGACACTGATCGGTGAGAGTGCGCGGAAGAGACGACCGGAGATCGTGCCGGAATTGAGAGCGCGGATGACACTGACCGCTTCAGCCTTGATCGCAATGCAGGCCGGGCTGGCGACACGGCCGGATTCTGTGCCGGATATCCGCGCGATTGACGCACCGATACTGGCGATTTGCGGTGGGGAAGATCCGGGGATCTCCGAGGAAGAGATGCGGGAGTTTGAGGCGGCGGAAGGTGGATGCGAATTCCATCTGCTGGCGGACGCCGGGCATTTTGCGGCATATGAACAGCCGGACAAAGTGGCGGCGCTGCTTGCGCCGTGGCTTCAGCAGTTTGAGTTCTGAGCAAGCTGCGTCGGAGGAGAAGCTCCGAGGCGGATTTGCTGGATTCGAATTGCAAAGGAGTGCCGATCGAAATGCGATAGGCTCAGAGCATCTCGTTCTTTCAATGGAAGCCTATCTTGAGTCCTGATTTGCAAAATTCATTTCGTCCTTTCCAGCATAGTGGTGCGGGCAGTGCATTGCATTGCGACGGAGTTTCGCTGGAGACGCTGGCGAAGCAGTATGGAACGCCCCTGTACGTGTATTCGGCCACGCAGATTCTGGAACGGCTGGGAATGTTTCAGCAGGCGTTTGCTGGGCGCGATCATCTTGTCTGCTATGCGGTGAAGGCGAATTCATCGCTGGCGATTTTGAAGCTGCAGGCGGATCGCGGTGCGGGGTTCGACATTGTTTCCGGCGGGGAACTGGAACGTGTGATGAAGGCAGCTCCGCAAGCTGTGGGGCGTGTCGTGTTCTCAGGTGTCGGCAAGACGGCAGCGGAGATTGATCGCGCCCTTGAGGCAGGGATTCTTGAGTTCAATGTAGAGAGCGAAGCGGAACTCGAGTTGCTGGCGATGCGCGCGCGGAAGTTGAAAGTGAAAGCGCGCTTTGCGTTGCGCGTGAATCCTGATGTGTTTGCGGAGACGCATCCGTACATTTCGACGGGACTGCGGGAGCACAAGTTCGGAATCGATATTCGCAAGGCGGTGGAGATCTATCGCGCGGCGGCGCGAAACAAGTGGCTGGAGCCGTACGGCATCAGCGTGCACATTGGATCGCAAATTCGCTCGGCAGATCCGTTTGGCGCGGCGATGGAGCGTGTTTGCAAGCTGGCGATGCAGCTGAAACGCGAGGGAATCAGACTGAAGGTCGTAGATGCGGGTGGCGGGTTGGGTATCGATTATCACGAGCGCGCCGACGCCAAGGCTGTGAGTCCCGCGGCGAAGGTGCAGGAATACGCAGCCGCGATCGAAAAGGCACTGGAAGGTTTTGACTGCAAGCTGCTGATTGAACCGGGTCGTTTTATCGTGGCGCAGGCCGGGGCGCTGGTGACGCGCGTACTGAACGTGAAGAAGAACGGGAAGAAGACATTCGTCATCACCGATGCGGCGATGAACGACCTGATTCGGCCGGCGCTGTACCAGGCGTATCACGAGATTGTGCCGGTGCGACCGCGGTCGGGGCGCGCACGGGCCGTTGATGTGGTGGGACCCGTCTGCGAGACGGGAGATTTCTTTGCACGCGACCGGATGTTGAAGCCTGTCGAGGCGGGCGACCTGGTGGCGCTGCTCGATGCAGGGGCTTACGGCATGGCGCAGAGTTCGAATTACAATTCGCGCTTCAGGCCAGCAGAGGTGTTGGTGGAAGGGAAGCAGCAGCGGCTCATTCGCAGGCGCGAGGAGATTAAGGATTTGCTGGCAACGGAGATCGCGTAGAGCTTGTTTCACGGGTATCCCATTACCCGATTTCATGCTGATTTGCAGGAAGAGCAAAAGCAGATCCTTCGCTCTGCTTATCCCAACTTCGTTGGGGCCCCAAGCTGCTCCGCTCAGGATGACACGCTCTGCGTCGCTTGGCCCGATTGCTGGTTGGTGGTTCCCTGTAGCGGAAACTGCTGCGGGGCTGAGCCTGTCCTGATAAGGTAACTCGCGGAGGAATTTGCAATGTTTTTTCGTACGCAGGCGTTGTGTGCCTTGGCGGTAGCGGGGCTGTTGATGGGACTGTCGGCTAATTTGGATGCAGATTCGTTGAAGGTGAAGACCGAGCAGGGCAAGGTTGCCGGGAAGACGATCAATGACGGAAAGGTGCGCGCGTTTCTGGGGCTGCCGTATGCTGCGCCGCCGGTGGGCGATCTGCGCTGGAAGGCTCCGCAGCCGCCGGCGAAATGGAAGGGCGAGCGGGATGCTACCAAGTTCGGTGCGCATTGCGCGCAGGGGCGGGTGTTCGAGGACATGGTGTTTCAGGATGCGGCTCCGAGCGAAGACTGCCTCTTTCTGAATGTCTACACACCGGCCGACGCGAAGAAGGACGCCAAGCTGCCGGTGATGTTCTGGATTCATGGCGGCGGCTACTCGGGCGGTGCGAGTTCGGAGCCGCGGCATAACGGCGACTTTCTGCCGTTGAAGGGCGTGGTGCTGGTCACGATCAACTACCGGCTCGGCGTGTTCGGGTTCCTTGTTACTGACGAGCTGGCAAAGGAGAACAACGGCGTCGCGGGCAACTACGGGCTGTTGGATATGGTGTCTGCTCTCCAATGGGTGAAAGGCAATATCGGTGAGTTCGGCGGCGACCCGAGCAACGTGACGATCTTCGGCGAGAGCGCAGGATCGTTTGCTGTGAGCACGCTGATGGCTTCGCCGATGGCGCAGGGTTTGTTCGCGAAAGTGATTGGCGAGAGCGGCGCGGCGTTTCCGAGCGCGCTGAATCTTGGCGGACAGAGCGTGACGGAGCGGGCCGCGATTGACGGCAAGTGGGTTGCGACGCTGGACGTGAAGAATCTTGCCGAGCTGCGGGCGATGCCGACGGACAAAGTGCTGGATGCCGCGAAAACAAAGGGCACGACGGGCTTTGCTCCGGTCGTGGATGGAAAATTTCTGACCGAGCCTGTTCCTGATACCTATGCGGCGGGCAAGCAGGCACATGTGCCGCTGCTGGCTGGATGGAATGCGGATGAAGGCAGCTTTGCGGCCATGCGGGGAATGACAGTGGCGCAGTGGAAAGCGAACGCGACGAAGTTGTTTGCAGATCGGGCGGATGAGTTTTTGAAGTTGTATCCGGGCGACACGGATGCGCAGGCGTTGCGGTCATCGATTGATTTTGGCAGCGATCAGTTCATCGCATTCGGAACGTGGAAGTGGCTGGAGGCGCAGCGCAAGACGGGCGACGCGCCCGTGTACCGGTATCACTTCGAATTGGCAGCGCTACCGAGCAAGTATCATCCGGGGACGTTTGCATTCCATTCCGACGACATCGAGTATGTGTTCGGAACACTGGCGACGCGTCCGGGTGAAACGGTGCGGCCAGAGGATACGCAGCTGAGCGAAGCGATGATGACGTACTGGACCAACTTCGCGAAGAACGGCGATCCCAATGGAACGGGAGTGCCGGCATGGCCGAAGTACGACGCGACGGGCAATTCGCTGATTCACCTGAACAGCCCGATCACGGCGGGGCCGGACACGACGCGGGATCGGTATCTATTCCTGTTGCAGGGCATTCCTTCGATGCGTTTTTAGAGCGAGGCTTCGGGCTCCCGTCTTTGCGAACTGGATTTCCGGGATGGGAGCTCGATTGATCCGCGCGCGTTTGTTTTGCGGTCTCTGGATATAGAGCCCTTTGCCTCAATCGAACTACTAAAGCAAAAGCACCCCGAATGAAGTTATTGACAGGGTCACACCATATCACTTCCGTATTGGCGGTCATCCGTGCGTCATCGGTTGCTGCTTGTCAGGTACCGAGCAAGCACCCTCCTGATGGTTTCGGCTCACGTTCATCGCATATACTTTCGGCACCATCCGATGTCCGCGAGAAATGAAAATGAAGGTAAAACCTGCAACGCGGAATATTCAAAAATTGATTCTTGGTGGATTGGCCGCCGGCCTGCTGATCAACGCGATTGAATACCTCGTCCACCGCGTGCTTCTCGATCCACAATGGACAGCCGCATTCGCGGCACTCGGGAAGACTCCTAAGGGGTGGACAAGCATCATCCCATCGAATTTTGTGGTAGGCATTATTGGCATCTGGATCTACGCAAAATTCCTCCCGAACTACGGTCCCGGTTATAAGACGGCCCTCCGCAGCGCCCTGACAATCTGGATGGTCTTCTGGGCGATCCCCATGATGGCTTTACAGCCGCTGGACATCTTCCCTAATTTTCTGCTGTTTGCCACGATTGCGGTTGGCTTGCTGGACAGCATTCTGGCCGTGCTTCTCGGTGCCTGGATCTATCGGCGGTGACTCGCATGGTCGGGCTCTCAAGTCGAGAACTTGCCATTGTGGGCACGGGTTTGTCCGCATTTGTGACCAAGTTTGTGACGATTGTCTGGCCAGCCCGCGATTTGCGTAGATTTTCTTAGTATCGTACTAGCCATCATTCTCGTTTGAAGAAGGTCGAGACTGGTATGAGAACTTGCATCCTCGTTGTCCTCTTCGCATCCTTGACCTGCCGCGCCCAGGAGATGCGTTTCGTTTATCCAGTCCCCGCAACGACGGGCTTCACTCAGCGCAGTTTCACCTATAAGCAAACCGGGCAGACAGGGTTGTCCCTGGACATCTATCTTCCTACAGGCTCTGCATACGAAAAGCCATTGCCGGTCTTCGTAATCTTCAACGGCTTTGGCGGCCCGTTCATGCGGACATCAACACAGTCTCAGGGCTGGGCGAAGGCCGCTACGGCGCATGGGTTCCCACGGCGGGCGGCACGTACGCCTACGCGATGCCGACAGGATTTGATGCCGTCGAAGGCCGGTGTCTGCGCCCTTGTTTGATGCGTTTGCTGTCTGTTAAGTGACCATCAATAGGTGGGCTGAGAGCGGCGCTTTCGACGCCGAACCGAGGTCGACTTGGACTCTCGTCACGCGATCTCAGCAGCTGTCCGTCGCCTCTCGGCCTAGCTCTAGTTTTGTGGTTCGGAAGGAACCGGGGCCGTCTGCGGCTCATGGCGATGGTGGAATATTTTGCCAATTCCCCGACCTGTGCCCTTGGCGATTTTGCCTGTGCCTTTGGCGGCGCCGACGCCGACGTCCTTGCCAGCCGCGGCTCCGCCTTTGCCGACATTGCCCGCGGCGTCGAGTGGGTGAAGTGTGACAAGGTCGCCCGCACCTTTCCCAACACCCTTGGCCGCCGCTCCAGCGCCCTTGGCGGTTCCTTTGCCGACGTCTCCGGCGCCTCTGCCGACGTCGCCACCGGGGCTGCCTTGATGGGGCTGCTTGGTGGACGGTTGCGATTTGTCGGTATGTTGCGTCGGAGGTTGGGCCTGGCTGTCCTGCCCGCGAGCGTTCTGGCCGCAGATAGCAAATGCGAGTGCGAGGATCACGATGATTGGTTTTATGAATGCGGTTCGCACGGGTTAAACCTCCCCCTCTTTAGATTCGATTCGTCGGGGGAGGATTCCCTCTCAAGCACAGAGAAATTGGCAGAAACCCAAATGCTGGAGTTGCAAGCCATATTTGAACTCCGGTTGCATGTTGCCATGTGTCGGCAGCAAGCAAGTGTTCGAACAGCAGGTTTTACGTCCACTTGTAGATGACTTGCGGTTTTCGGAGTTGGCGCGGCCGTGAGCAAACTCTTAAGAAGGCATTCCTCGTCAAGAGGAGATAGCCGCCAGAGAACAACTGGGGAATTCTCGATACTTCCACTGAGAGGCGCGGCAAAAATGCAACTGAAGGTACGGTAACGGTCCACCCGTCAGCACTGCTCTAAGTTATGGTCGCTCAGTTACTTAGGCTTACGCTTTATCGCGCTCGTATTTCTTGCATTATCATAGACTTACAGAGATGTCCGGAAACTCATAATCTCTGAATTACGCTCAACTACGTTTGGTACGGTCCTACCCCAAACTTCGCTCGTTTGATATCTGACGGCGGTAAAGGCCTATAGTTCAATCGGTTAGAGGAGAGTACTCATAATGTTTGGTTCCAGGTTCAAGTCCTGGTAGGCGCACCAAATCAGCAATACCACCCATGCCACCTGTATATAAAGGTACGTAGGCGGTACAGCGCGGAATCGCCCCTATATAGAAAAGAGCAGGTCGAACATGAAGCACAAGCTCAGGTTTTCAATCCGAGGCAACCGTGAGCTGCGCCTGATATTGCCCTTTGTAGCGATTCTTTTGGCACTCGTGCTACTCAGCGACTTCAGCATAGATATTCTCTCCGCCGCGCGCGCATATGTGGGTGGCGAGAGCCTTTGGAGCAAAGGGCAGAAAGATGCCGTGATCCACCTGATGCGCTATGCCAACGGCCACGATGAGGAAGAGTTTAGCGCTTACGAGCGTGCCATCGCGGTGCCATTAGGCGACCGCGAAGCGAGGCTCGCGTTGACAAGGGCACACGCTGATTACGCCAAGGCGGCGGCTGGCCTGCTCGCAGGCGGCAATCATCCTGACGATATTCCAGCCATGATCCGGCTTGTTCGCTATTTCGGGCGCTTGCCAGCCATCGATCGCGCGGTCGGAATCTGGGCACGCGGGGATAATGAAGTGGAAACTCTGAACAAAGTCGCAGAGCAACTACACGCTGCTGTACGGGATGGCAAAAGCGGCGCCGGTGATGTCGCGCTTTTGCTGCAGCGCATACAAGAAACAGATGCGCGGGTAACGCCGCTGGAGGAAGACTTTTCTTTTACACTGGGCGAAATCTCGCGGCAGTTGCGCGAAATCTTGATACCTGGCATTGCTACCGTGGCGGCCTTTCTGTTGTTCCCCGGAGTTGCGATTGCTCTCGGCGACGTAAGGAGGGAACGGAGACATACGCTGCATCTCACCCACCTGGCAAGCCACGACGCGCTGACTGGACTTTGCAATCGCGTCGAATTCGAGCACCGTCTTTCCAACGCCCTCGACGAGGTGCACCGGGACGGCTGCACACATGCGCTAATGTTCCTCGATCTGGATGAATTCAAAGTGGTCAACGACACCTGCGGCCACGCCGGCGGGGACGAATTGATTCGCCAAATAGCCGCGCTCATGCGGTCCAAACTGCGCCAGACCGATACTCTTGCCCGACTGGGCGGGGACGAATTTGGTGTACTGATTATGCACTGCGAAGCCGACGGCGGCGTGCATCTGGCCGAAGAGATCCGCGAAGGGATCTTTCACTATCGATTCGTGTGCCAACAACGCACCTTTACTCTCGGCGTAAGCATTGGTGTGTTGACTTTGAACCGGAAAGTAACTCAGGTTGCGGAGGCGCTCAGCGCTGCCGACCGCGCCTGTTATCGGGCAAAGCAGAATGGGCGCAATTGCGTGCATATTTACCCGTAAATCTCCTGGTCGAAGATTTGGTGCTTGCCGCATGTCATGAACACCGACATCGAGGTCAAGGGATTGCCGCAAGGCGTCTCCGCCAGCAAAGCCAGAATTCTTCCGGGACAATATGCATCCTGTGTCGATCCAGTTCGTCGGCCACGCAATGGTTGACGGGCGCGAGTTGATCCGATCTTGCCCTCCATGTGCACACGACCAGCCGCATCCTTCACACAATAGCTGATCGTCCTCTTGTGAACATCCAGTCCGATGTAATACATAGTCTCTGAGGAGCCTCCGAGGTAGTTCTCTGAATCAGCCTCACAGCTGAGTTCAGCCTTTTGCAACACCTCGTGCTCCTCTCTGACTTAGCATTCAAACAATTCGACTGGAACCGCAGAATTTGGCGTCGACGGAGTTGGATGAGTTTCCTCACTGATTTAATTGTTGAGATCAGGGTCAGGCCAATTGCTGAATGTTCATGAACTACTCATTGCGAAGCGCGACGTTTGGGTCAACGCGTGCAGCGCGTCGCGCCGGACCCTGTATCGCGATGAAAGCCACCAGGAGCATCGCCACAAGAACGATGGGATAGATCAGCGGTGCGCTGACGATCAAGCCTTGAAAGATCGAGCCAAAGACTTTGGGTAAGGGCAGGGCTATCAACAAGCCAATGCAGGAACCGATTGCGGCAACTTTGAGGCCCTCGCGAAGGATCATGTTTGAGATGTCAGAGGTTCTGGCCCCAAGTGCAATGCGGATGCCGATCTCCTGCGTGCGTTGGCCGACGGAGTAGGCGACCAGACCGTAGATGCCGATCGCGGCAAGCACCAGGGCCAGAATGGCAAAGATGGCAAGAATCCTGCTGAAGAGCGGGTTTCCGTTTCTTTGGACTTCGATCATCTGATCCATATTCATGATGCGCAGGAGGGGGAGCTCAGAATCGATCTCGGCGAGAACCTGGCGAACGGAGGGTGTGATGGTGTTCGGTTCGACGCTCGATCGGAGAAGTATCGAGAACGAGGCTACAGGCCGTTGCGAAAAAGACTCGTAGACCTCGGGATCGACCGTCGGCAATTCCGAGTAAGTCTTGATGTCTCCAACCACTCCGACGATCTGGCTCCAGGATGGCGCGGCGCCATCTGTGTCGAGCTTGATCTGTTTACCGATCGGGTCGCTGTCCTGGAGGTATTGGTGTACAAACTGCTGGTTGACGATGACAACGCGAGGTCCGGAAGCGTCATCGCTGGCAGTGAAATTGCGGCCTCGCCGAAAGGGCAGCCCAATGGCGCTGAAGTAGTTCGGAGTGATCAGAACGTCGATCGCTCTATTCTCTTCGTTGGGCCGCGCTTCAGGCTGCCCCTTGATGTGAATGGGAATGCTGTTTGCGCCGGAGGCGGGCAAATCGGAGGCGACGGCAACAGTCTGAACGCCAGAGATCTGCTCGAGCTGCGTCACCGCCTGATGAACGACTTGAGCTTTCTTGACGGAATCAGCGTAGCGGGCTTGATCGAGAACCAATCCCGCTGTGAGCAGATGATCGTGGGCGAAGCCGAGCTCTTGATGATCAAGCAGGTAGACGCTGCGAATAAGAAGGCAGGTGCCGATCAGAAGAAACAGCGCCAGAGCCGTCTCTCCGCCGACAAGGACCGCACGCATACGGTTGTGCGATCGGTCCGAGCTAGCGCCGCGCGTCTCGCTCTTGAGACTGACGTTGATATCGGAACGCGAAGCTTTCAGAGCGGGAATCACGCTTGACAGCACAGCGGCCAAAAGCGATATGGCAAGGGCAAAGAACAGGACGTTTGAGTCGAGCCGAACGGGAACGTCGGCAATGTATTCGTTGAAAGTGAGACCGGCGCGCAATGCTTGAATGCCGAAGTAGGAAAGTCCCAGCCCTAAAGCGCCGCCGAAGATGGCAATGACAATCCCTTCGGTAAGGAGTTGGCGAACGACGCGCGCTCGCGATGCCCCAAGAGACTGGCGGATGGCAAGCTCTTTCTGGCGGCCCACGGCTCGCGTGAGCATGAGGGCGGCAACGTTGGCGCAGGCGATGAAAAGGATGAAGACAACGACGGTCATCATGACCGATATGCCCGAACGAATGCTGAAGTTGTAGATGAGAAAGTCGCCGAGAGTGCGGACCGAGGCGCCCCATCGCTGTTCGACGGCAGGGAAGTCTTTCTGCGCCAGTTGGGCGAGCGTGCTCATTTGCGTGCGCGCCTGCTGGAGCGTAACTCCGGGCGCGAGCCTCGCGAAGAGAAAGAGATTGCGGTTTGTTCGGGCGCCGGCCATGCGATCGGCCGCAGAGAGTGTAAGGGGCGTCCACAGCTTTGGCATAAAGCCCAGCATGCGGAAGGTGGCGGGCATGATGCCGACGACAAGGTAGTCTTCACGGTTGAGGCGCACGCTGCGGCCGATGATCGACGGATCGGAGCCATAGCGGCGTTCCCATAGGCCGTGACTGAGGATTATCAGGTGGTCTTGCCCGGGTCGATCTTCACCGGAACGGAAGCTGCGGCCAATCGAGGGAGAGACGCCAAAGACAGAGAAGAAGTTGGGTGAGACGGCAGCATACGAGACCGCTTCGGCCTGCTGGCCAGGCTCGGAGAGACTGCCGGTAAGGAACTCGTTGTCCGCTGCCATCAGGGCAAAGACATGCGTATTGCTGCTCCACGCCAGGTAATTGGGAGCGGATGAAGGGTAAGCCTCCGGCTGGAATTGGGAGTCGGGGTTGACGGACGAGACAGCAACGATATGCTCCGTGTCTTCGCCAGGCAGATGCGGAATCAGGAACGCGCTGACCAGGCTGAACATTGTGGCATTGATGGCGATGCCGAGCGCCAGAGTGGTGACTGCAGCTGCGGTGAACATGGGAGACTTGAGCAATTGCCGCAGCGCAAAACGTACATCGGCAATGATGCTCTCGAGGCTGGGCCACTGCCAGATCTCACGGCCGCGCTGCTCGATCAGTGTGACATTACCGAACTCACGGCGCGCTGATCGCTCTGCTTGCTCGCGCGACATGCCCCGATCCTGCAAATCCGTGATTTTTTCGTCGAGGTGTTCGCGGATTGATTCTGAAAGTTCGTTGTAGTGACGGCGGCGAGAGAACAACTGTTGGAGCCAGTTCACAAAGCCTCCTACTGTCTTGCAAGTGCAAGCACGCGACTGATTCCGGCGAACATCTGCTCGACACTCGAGATTTCCTGCTCTAGGTGCTTTCTACCTGCCTGGGTCAGCTTGAAGATGCGCACAGGACGGTTCTTCGCTGATAAGCCCATCTCCGAAATCAGCCAGCCAGTTTTCAACATGCGCTGTAAAGCCGGATATAGAGACCCCTCTTCAATCTGAAGAAGATCGTCTGAGGTCTCCTTGATTCGCTGCGCGAGAGCGTATCCGTGCATCGGCTTCCGGCTCAGAGTTTTGAGAATCATCAATTCCAGTGCGCCGGGAAAGAGGTCGCGAAATTCAGGCTTCTTAACCATGAATCTATAGTAGCTCTCATATACTATTCTTACAATAGTATTTAAAAATTAGCCTCTTGCCTATCGCTTGGCGTGGGCGCAGTCGAAGTACGGCCGCCCTTGCTTTAGACCGTCTAACCGGACCTTACTGTGCGCCGTGAAAGGCGCTGGACCATAGTGGGTGCGAGTTCCACCCGGGAACTGGATCGCTCCACCCGGTAGCAATCGAAGCGGCAGAGGAGGCAACGAATCTGCTGGAGCCTTCGGTGTAGAGGGTCGCGAAGGCGACTTGGCGATCATGCAGGCCGTAATTTGAGTAAACGCTGAGCAGGCCCCGAAACCGGGGATGCAGGAGCCGACCTGCCAGTAATCGAGGGAAGGCCGAAGCTGATGGGAGAACACGAGCGAATCAATCACATCAGTCCTGCCGGGGTAGTGGTGACGGCATGCATGAAAACGTGGACCAGACGCAACACGGGAAGCCCCAGCGGTGATCCGCAGTACGGGATCAACTGGCAACTCGCGAGAGCCAGGCCGGGCCGTTTGGGGTGGCGGGGAGGTTCGTAGTACCGATGAAGCCGGGTAATGCCGGGGGAGGGAAGGGACCTCAGTTGGAAGCAAAACGCAAGAAGTGACGAAGACAGAGGGATTGGCGATGAGCCTAGCAACTCCGGAAAGCGTTCAGAAGTTACAGACAGCGTTGCACGACAAAGCGAAGAGATCGCCTGACTTTCGCTTCTATGCTCTCTACGACAAGGTGTACCGCAGAGACGTTCTGAGTTTTGCCTACAAGTGTTGCAAGGCCAATGGCGGCGCAGCAGGAGTAGACAATCAGACGTTCGAGGACATCGAAGCGTACGGCGCAGAGCGATGGTTGGACGAACTGACGCATGAACTAAAAAGTCGAACCAACGAGAAAGCATATGAATCGCTGCGATTTGCGCCGGGATCTATCGGAGATACTGCGGTGTCCACGAGTGCGCGGACGTTTCTACCGACGACAGGAGGACAGTCCCTTATCGCGGATCTGATTGCGCATGGAATTACTGGCGTGAAGGGATATACCGATGAACCGCTTCTGCAGGCGGTTGCGTCACCCTCGGTGGCGATGGAGCGATACACGTCGGGGTTCACGCTGGCGGAAAGCCTGTATGCGGCTTGGCGATTTGTGGGCTGGGAAGATGTCGTAATTGGCGATCCGTTATGCAGGGCACCTGCGTGGATGCGCAAGGGTGCGAAGTGACTCGCCGTTGCAATTGTTCGTTGGCCTAAGATGCCTTGGTGGAGGGGCTGGGGTTTCACGCCGACTGTTGTCCTCAAGGTAATTGCCGAGTAGGTCACATCTATGTAAGTCCAAGTCAAGAGAAAAGCACAGAATTCCTGGGTGCGCACCGGTGGGCGCGCAATTTGTCTGATCAGGATCTGCCTCAGCGCAACGGTGCCTCTCGGCCGATGATTCCTGCATCAAGCAGAACCACATCTATGTAAGTCCAAGTCAAGAGAAAAGCACAGAATTCCTGGGCGCGCACCGGAGGGCGCGCAATTTGTCTGATCAGGATCTGCCTCAGCGCAACGGTGCCTCTCGGCCGATGATTCCTGCATCAAGCAGAACCACACATC
>NZ_DATHHT010000019.1:0-109589 GCF_035317045.1 Occallatibacter sp. | reverse complement strand
CCTTGCGCGCCGTTTCCACGGCCTCGGCGATGGCCTTGCTGTCATCCGGTAATGGCTGGTTGACACTCGACGCCGAGCCCGTGAACGTCACGCTGTTCAGAACATTCTCGTCTTCTCCTGAAAGCAGTCCGCAACCCGGCGCATACAGCAGCCTGTCTCCCAGCCGCTGACTCAGAGCCGACTTCAGCGTGATGACATCTTTTTTGTTTCCGGCCACCGTCCACGCGCCGAGCAAATCGAGAGCGTCATCGGCCATCGGCCCGATCAACGCAACGGTCTTCGCCTTCGCCGTCAGCGGCAGCAGAGCCCCCACGCCTTCCACCGGATCGTTCTTCAGCAGCACCATCGTCTCGTCGGCCACCTTGCGAGCGATCTGCCGCTTCTGCGCAGTCGGCGCGTACGCCGGACCTACTTCGGTGTACGGATGATCGAACAAGCCAAGCGCAAACTTCACGCGCAAAATCCGCCGCACCGCCTCATCCACCGCGCTCTCAGGAATCTTGCCGGCCCGGACCTGCGCGGCGATCACCGTGCCATAGAGATTGCCCTCCATATCCATGTCCGTGCCGGCTTCGAGGGCCTTGCGCGCCACCGTGGGTCCGTCGCCGATGGCATGATTCTTCAGTTCCCCGACCGCACCCCAGTCCGACACTACGAGACCATCGAAACGCCACTCCTTGCGCAGGACCTGGGTGAGGGTGAATGGATTAGCCGTCGCAGGAACGCCGTTAATTGAATTGAACGACGTCATCACCGTCGCCACACCCGCGTCGACCGCCGCCTGATACGGCTTCAAGTACACCTGGCGCAGCGTAAGTTCGCTCAAGTCGACTGCGTTGTAATCGCGACCGGCTATGGCCGCGCCGTATGCGGCAAAGTGTTTCACGCAAGCCGCCACTGAGTCTGGTTTCGACAGATCGCCCTGCTGGTATCCCTTCACCCATGCGCGCGCGAGCGCCGAACTCAAATAAGGATCTTCGCCGTTCGATTCGATGATCCGTCCCCAGCGAGGATCGCGCGCGATGTCCACCATCGGCGAGAAGACCCAGGCAATGCCATCGGCACGCGCCTCCTCCGCGGCGACGCGCGTCACCGTTTCCGCCGCCTCCGGATCCCAGCTTGCCGCTATCGCCAGTGGCACCGGGAACGTGGTGTGATGTCCGTGAATGACGTCGAGTCCGAAGAGAATGGGAATGTGCAGCCGCGACTTCTCCATTGCAATGTGTTGATAGCGGTTGGTGTTCTCGGCTCCCACCACGTTGAGCATCGACCCCAACTGGCCCTTGGTCACAAGTTCGTCGTACGTCAGTTTCGAGGCCGATGGACCGGTCGCGAATCCTGCCGCGTATTGCACCGTCTGCCCGATCTTCTCTTCGAGCGTCATCTGCTTCAGCAGGGATTCCACGCGGGAATTGATTTCCTTTGACGCCAATTGAGGATTGGGGGTGGCGCGATCCTGACCGGGCGCGGGAATTGCGCCGAGAGCGGCGAGCAGCACAAGAACAAATTCAACCGCGGTAGCGCTCAACTTCGTCATGTCCGGAAAATGATAAACCGTTTGAGCCGGACCAGTCAGGTATTGCTTTCGCTTGCCGTTATCTTGCCAAGAACCGGACGATTTGCACCCGTCGCAGGGAAACGTGAAATGCTCTACTCTTTGAAGGGACTCTGATGCGCCCGATTCTTCGCCATTTCCGGAAGGCAGTCTTCCTGGCTATCGAGCACGATGTGCTCAATACCGCCAAGGCCGCCGCATATTCCGGTATGTTGATGTTCTTTCCGGCATTCATCGTTCTCACCGCGCTGGTGGCCAAGGTACCCGAAGGCCCGACGGTCGTGGGCGAGATCCGCTGGGTCTCAGGGCAGATTCTTCCGGCGGATACCGTACGCGTACTGCTCTCCTCGATGCAGGAACGCAATCCGCACCCCGGGCGCCTCATCGTCTCGGGCATCACGCTCAGCATTTTTGCGGGGCTGGGCCTGATGCTGACCTTGATGGAGGGGTTTCGGCGCGCATATCGCCTTCCGCGAAGCGAATGGGACTTCTGGGAGCGACGTCTCAGGGCGCTGTTTCTCGTTCTCATTGTGCTCGTTCCACTCGCGCTGGCCACACTTCTGCTGGTATTTGGCCGTGCAATTGAACTCTGGATGGTCTTCAAAACCGGACACGATCTGCGCCACGTCGTTCTATTTTTCTGGCGGCTGGCGCGCTGGACACTCGCCTTCATCACCAGTCTCACGGTGCTTGGCACGCTTTACCACTTCGGAACCCGGCGCCGGGAGCACTGGCTGCACGTCATGCCCGGCGCCGTCGCCGCCAGCGCAGTCTGGTTTCCGGCAACGCTTGCCTTCGGCTGGTATGTCACTCGCATCGCCGACTACACCATCTTTTACGGGTCATTCGGCGCTGGCATTGCGACCCTTGTCTGGCTCTACATCACGTCATTCAGCGCCTTGCTTGGCGCCGAACTCAACGGTGTTCTCTTCCGCGAGCGCAACAAACGCCTTTAGCGGAACACAGTCATCGCTCAGATGCGGTCGTTGATGCTTCGCACCGAGTGAAATGCCGCCGCGTCTGCGCAATTGCCCGCAGGATTCTGAGAACAGCTGACTTTGTATAATGAAGGGAACCGCACTCCTATTTCCCCTGTTCCTCTTACCTAATTTTTTTGGAGTCATACCATGCCGTTCGCCGATACGAACCAGAACGCCAATCCTGTCCAGCGCCGTGCCAAGATCGTTGCCACCCTCGGTCCCGCGTCGAACACCGAGCCGGTTTTTCGCGATCTCGTCCGTGCAGGAATTGATGTTGTGCGTCTGAACTTCTCGCACGGCACTCATGAAGAAAAACTTGCGCTCATCCAGATGATTCGCAAAGTCAGCCGCGAAGAGCGCAAGCCGCTTTGCATCCTCGGCGACCTGCAAGGTCCCAAGATTCGCACCTCCAAGCTCAAGGATCACCAGGCCGTACTACTCAAAGCGGGTCAACGGCTTACCATCACCCCGCGCGATGTTCCCGGCACCGCCTCGCTGATCGGAACGACCTTCAAAACACTGGCCGAAAATGTGGAGCAGGGCTCGCATATTCTGCTGTCTGACGGGTTGATTGAACTCCGTGTTCACGAGGTCATTGGCGCCGATGTGGTTTGCGAAGTTATCAACGGCGGCATGCTCGGCGAAAACAAGGGCATCAACCTGCCGGGTATTCCTGTGCGTGTCCCCTCGCTCACTGAAAAAGATTCTCTGGACCTCGAGTTCGCTCTAAAGAATGGCGTGGATGCCATTGCTGTCTCCTTTGTCCGGACCGCGGAAGACGTTCGCCTGGTGCGCAATCGCGTCTCTGCATACGGAAGCGAAACCTGGATCATCGCCAAGCTCGAAAAGCCGCAGGCCATCGAGCATCTCGACAGCATTCTGCAGGCCGCTGATGGCATCATGGTGGCTCGCGGCGATCTCGGCGTCGAGGTTCCCCCGGAAAAGGTTCCCGCGATTCAGAAGCACATCATCCGCCGCGCATCCGAGTACTTCAAGCCGGTGATCACCGCGACGCAGATGCTGGAATCGATGATCGAAAATCCGCGGCCCACGCGCGCCGAAGTTTCCGACGTGGCCAACGCCGTCTACGACGGCACCGACGCCGTCATGCTTTCCGGCGAATCGGCGGTTGGCAAGTATCCCATCGAAGCTGTCGCCATGATGGGCCGCATCGTGAGCGAAGCGGAGCGCCACATCAGGGAAGATCACCTGAACGAGCCGCTGCTTCGCCAGACGCATCTCTCCATCGCCGAGACCATCTGCGAAGCCACCGCACACGCGGCCGATGATCTCGATTTGCGCGGCATCGCGCTCTTCACCGAGTCTGGCGCGACGGCGCGTCAACTCTCGAAGTACCACCCCACCGCGCCGATCTTCGCGCTCAGCCCTGTCGACATCACGATCAACCGCCTCAATCTGCTGTGGGGCACAACTCCGATTCGGTGCCCCAAGGTCAACTCGACCGAAGCGCTGGTCGACGTGGCCGAAAGCCTGCTGGAGCAGCATGGCTATGTGCGCAATCGCGAGGTGATTGCGATCGTCGCCGGCACACGCACCAAGTCCGGCTCAACCAACTTCCTGCGCCTGCACGTTCTGGGCGAGCACAACCAGGAAGGCGTCCGCTTCTTCGCCCCGCATGAAGATGAACCGGCACGTGATGTGGCCTCGCGCGCGGATCAGCCGAAGGCAAGACGCCGCAAGTCGCAACCGGTCCGCCAGTACCCCTCGCCGAATCCGCCAAAGATTTCAAATCCGTAACAGCGCCGTTTTGGCTTTGAGGGGTTCGTGCTTTCCCACCCATTCGACCAAAATCTGTCGAATGGATGGGGCACCCTAGGTTCCAGTTACTTCGTTGCTAACTGCCGCAGCACGTAGAGCAGAATCCCGCCGTGCTCGTAATACTCGATCTCCTGCGGCGTATCGATCCGCACCTTCGCATTGAGCTCCTTCACGCTCCCGTCCGCAGCCTTAGCCTTCACCTTCAGCGTGCTTCCGGTTGCGAACTTCGATTTCAGCATGCCGGTGAATCCCGCAAAGTCGTACACCTCCTCGCCCGTGAGACCGAGCGATTCGACGCTCTGCCCCTCTTCAAACTGCAACGGCAAAATGCCCATGCCCACCAGGTTCGAACGGTGAATACGCTCGAAGCTCTCGGCGATCACTGCGCGCACACCCAGCAGGTTCGGCCCCTTCGCCGCCCAATCGCGCGACGAGCCGGATCCGTATTCCTTGCCGGCGAGGATGACAAGAGGCACCTTGCGCTCAGCGTATTTAACGCTGGCGTCGAAGATCGACATCTGCTCGCCTTCGGGCAAGAGCCGCGTGACACCGCCTTCTGTTCCCGGCGCAAGCTTGTTGCGCAGACGCACATTGGCGAATGTTCCGCGCACCATCACCTCGTGGTTGCCCCGGCGCGAACCGTACGAGTTGAAATCTGCCGGCTTCACACCGTGCTCGGCAAGATACTTCCCCGCCGGCCCGTTGGCCTTGATGGATCCAGCCGGTGAGATGTGGTCCGTGGTCACCGAATCGCCCAGCACGGCGAGCACGCGCGCGCCGAGAATATCTGTGACCGGCTCGGGCTGCTTTTTCATGCCGTCGAAGTACGGCGCCTGGCGAATGTAGGTGGAGTCCGGCTCCCACTTGTAGACGTCGCCGGTTGGGAAGCTAAGTCCCTGCCAGCTTGCGTCGCCATCGCTTACCGTCGCGTACTCCTTGCGGAATCCCTCGCTGCTCACGCCTTTTTCAATGGCCGCGGCAACTTCCTGCTGCGAGGGCCAGATGTCCCTGAGGTAGACCGGCTTGCCGCCTTGGTCCTTGCCGAGGGGCTCCGTGTCGAAGTTGTGCCCGATGCGACCGGCGAGAGCATAAGCAACCACGAGCGGCGGGCTCATCAGGTAGTTTGCACGCACATCCACATTTACACGACCCTCAAAGTTGCGATTGCCGCTGAGGACGCTCACCGCAACCAGCCCGTGCTCATCGATGGATTTCGAAACATCCGCAGGCAGCGGGCCGGAGTTGCCGATGCAGGTGGTGCATCCATAACCGACGACGTTGAAGCGCAGCTTCTCGAGATACGGCAGCAGACCCGATTTCTGGTAGTAGTCGGTGACTACACGTGATCCCGGCGCCAGCGACGTCTTGACCCACGGCGGAACGGTGAGCCCTTTCTCTACAGCTTTTTTTGCAAGGATGCCTGCGGCCATCATCACCGATGGATTCGAAGTATTGGTGCAGCTTGTAATTGCCGCAATCACTACTGATCCGTGATCGAGATATTTGTCGGGATCGACATTAAAGCGCTCTTTCACAGTTGTCGTGATTGGTCCGGTCTTGAATGTTTTGTTGGACGGAGCGGCATGTGCTACCGCCGAAGACGTTGCAGGCCCCTCGTTGTCCTCAGCGTCAACAGCGAGTGCGGTGTCATTGACAGCGGCAGGTTCCCACATGGCGGCGGTGCGCGCGCCCAGCGGCTTCGCGGTCGGTGCAAGCAGCGATGGCAATTGCTTTGCAAAGCTCTCCGCCGCATCTTTCAGCAGCACGCGATCCTGAGGTCGCTTCGGTCCCGCAACGCTCGGTTCCACGGCCGCAAGATCCAGTTCTAGAGTCTGCGTGTATTCGGCTTCCAGAGACTTCTCTGTGTGGAAGAGTCCCTGTTCCTTGTAGTAAGCCTCGACAAGAGCGATTTGTTCCTCGCTGCGGCCGGTGAGTTTCAGGTAGCGAAGCGTCTCTGCATCCACCGGGAAAATGCCGCAGGTCGCGCCATACTCCGGCGCCATGTTGCTGATGGTGGCGCGATCGGCCAACGGCAGCGCGGCGATGCCGGGTCCATAGAACTCCACGAACTTGCCGACGACACCGAGTTTGCGCAACGCCTGCGTCACGGTCAGCACCAGGTCGGTAGCCGTCGCGCCCTCGCGCAACTTGCCGGTCAACTTGAAGCCGACCACCTGCGGAACCAGCATGCTTACGGCCTGGCCGAGCATTGCCGCCTCGGCTTCGATTCCGCCCACACCCCAGCCCAGTACTCCGAGGCCATTGATCATCGTGGTGTGCGAATCTGTTCCCACCAGCGTGTCGGGATAGGCTTGCAGTTCGCCATTTACCTCTGTCGTGAAGACCACGCGCGCCAGATATTCGAGATTGACCTGGTGGCAGATGCCCATGCCGGGCGGCACGGCGCTGAAGTTGCGAAATGCTGTCTGACCCCATTTCAGGAAGGCGTAGCGTTCACGATTACGCTGGAACTCGAGCAGCGAGTTCGCTTCATACGCCCCCGGCGTGCCGAATTCATCTACCTGCACCGAATGATCAATTACGAGTTCCGCGGGCACCAGAGGATTGACGCGTTCCGGATCGCCGCCGAGCGTCTTGATGGCATCGCGCATCGCGCCGAGGTCGACGATTGCCGGGACGCCGGTGAAGTCCTGCATCAGCACACGCGCCGGCATATAGGCGATCTCGCGGCTCGGCTCTGCCTTGGCTTCCCACTTGGCCAGGAATTCAATGTCATCGGCAGTCACGTTGACACCGTCTTCGCGGCGCAGCAGGTTTTCGAGCAGAATCTTCAGGCTGAAGGGCAGGCGGCCCAGGTCGAATCCGCGCGCGCTCAATGCGGGCAGGCGGAAAATGGTGTACGCCTTGTTGCCGGATTTCAGAGTGGCACGGCTAATGAAGCTGTTCATCAGGGGGACCTTTCTATCCGCTGAGAGGCGGATGAGCTTGAGAATTCAATTTGCGGAATTTACGCCGCGACAATTCCCGCCGCGTGCTCGGAGCGGCACAGAGGGATAAAAACTGACGGGAATAGATTACTCAGCGGGAAGAGTTGCGTCCACGATCGGGGCGCCCACGGCGAAAGCGCTTGAGCAAGGGCGTCGATAAAATCCGGGCTGCGGCTCGGTTGAACATATCTGACACTCCGGATTTTACCGCGCTTGTGGTACCGCGGGAAAGACAAACCTCTGACCGCAATTCACGACGGTCTCAGCGGATTGCTTGCGAACTCTGCCATCAGCCGCTAGGCTCAATCCGTATCCACGGAGGTCATCGATGCGTCCATTCGCGGCCGGTATCGCTTTCGCCGCTTTGCTTCTCGCCTGCACCTGTGCCTTTTGTCAAACCAGTTCCCCGCCAACGTCTCCCGCCTCCCACTGGCCCGCGCAGGAGGGCAACGTTACTCTGCCCAACTTCCGCTTCGGAACCGGCGAGACACTCCCCGAACTCAAGCTGCACTACCTCACGCTCGGCACGCCGCATCGCAATGCCAACGGTCATGTGGACAATGCCATACTGTTGCTTCACGGCACTGGCGGCAACGCGCACTCGCTGCTCAACCCGATCTTTTCCGATGTTCTGTTTGTGCCCGGCGGTCTGCTCGATATCCAGAAATACTTCATCATTCTGCCCGACGATATCGGCCACGGCCAAAGCTCCAAGCCGTCTGACGGCATGCACATGCACTTTCCCGCGTATGACTACGACGACATGGTACGCAGTCAGCGCATGATGCTTGACCAGATGAAGGTAGATCATCTGCGGCTCATTCTTGGCACATCCATGGGCTGCATGCAGACGTTTGTGTGGGGCGAAACCTATCCTGGATTTTCTGACGCTCTCGCGCCCTTTGCCTGCCTGCCCGTGCAGATCGCCGGCCGCAATCGCATCATGCGCTACATGGGCATCCAGGGAATCAAGCTGGACCCCACTTGGAACAACGGCGACTACATCACGGAGCCGGCGGAAGGCCTGCGCCTCGCGGACACGATCATTCTTGTGATGGGTTCCGCTCCGCTCGTCATGCAGAATCAGGCGCCAACGCGCGAAGCTGCCGAGCAGTATGTCGATCGCTATCTTGCCCGTCCTGCGCCGGACGCGAACGACATGATCTATTACCTCAACGCCAGCCGCAATTACGATCCCAGTCCGCGCCTTGAGACCATCACCGACCCTGTTCTCTGGATCAACTCCGCCGACGACTACATCAATCCGCCCGAACTCGGAATTGCTGAGAAGATGGTGAAGCGCATGCCCCACGCACACTTCATCCTTATCCCCATCAGCGATCAGACGCGCGGACATGGCACGCACACAGCCGCCGCCGTCTGGAAGAACTATCTCGCGGAACTCATGCAGCAGACGGAACCCAAACCGTAATTCGGCTTTTCAAAAAATCAACGACTTCATCGCGAAGCGCAGCGAACTCCGCGCATCCCATGCGCTTCTATACTGGACAGTGCACGTCTCCCCATCGAGGTCCCCTGGGAATTGAGTGAAGGTAACTGGTTGCGAAGTCTTTTTTCGCGCACGCTGGCCTGGTTCACCCGACGCATGGCCAACGAACGCCAGCGTCTGCTCGTCGTCACCATCCTTGCGGGCGGGCTCTGCGGACTGGCAGCTGTCGCCTTCCATCTCTCGATCGGCTGGCTTGAGGCGCTGCTCATAAATCCCGCCAATCATGCGCCGGGCTATTGGTGGATTTTCCTGACAATCCTGGTGCCCGGTTTGGGTGGCCTGATTGTTGGCCTTGGCCTTACTTTCTGGGCACCAGCCGCCGCCGGCTCAGGCATCCCCCAGGTCAAGGTGGCTTTTGCACTTCGTTCCGGTCTCGTCTCGCTGCGAGAGACGGTCGGCAAATTTGTCCTCTGCGCGTTCCAGATCGGCTCCGGCGCCTCGCTTGGCCTAGAAGGCCCAACGGTGCAAATCTGCGCAGGCGTCAGCAGCCTGATGGCCCGCGCTGCTCGCCTCAGTCCGCAGAACTGTCGCCGCATGACCTCCGTCGGCATGGCTGCAGGCATTGCCGCTGCCTTCAACGCGCCCATCGCTGCCATAACGTTCACACTGGAAGAGCTGATCGGCGATCTCGATCAAACCATGCTTTCCGGCGTTATCGTCGCGGCAGCACTTGCGGCCGTCGTGGAACATTCCATTCTCGGTTCAAACCCGGTCTTCCATATGCCGCGCAGCTATACGCTAGGCGCCGCATCGTCGCTTATCTGGTATGCGCTTCTGGGCATCCTCGCGGCCATTGTTTCCATCACGTTCACCGACGGCCTGTTAAAGCTCCGCGCACTCTTCAAGCGCTGGACGGCCGTGCCTAAATGGATCCACCCGGCTATCGGTGGACTCGCAACAGGCGCGATGGCTGCCCTGGCGCTTTACCTGTTTCATCTCAATGGAATTGCCGGCGATCCCTATAAGACCCTTGAACTTGCTCTCACAGGGACGATGCCGTTGATGTTCATGGTTGCGTTCTGCGTGCTGAAGCTCGCGGCCACGATAAGCTCCTATTCGAGCGGTGGTTCAGGAGGCATCTTTGCGCCCTCGCTCTTTATGGGCGCAATGCTGGGAGGGTCAGTCGGCTATATCGACGTCACCGTCTTCCACCATCCGAAGGACGCGATTGGGGCCTTTGCGGTGGTTGGCATGGGTGCTGTGTTTGCCGGAATCGTTCGCGCGCCGATGACTTCAATCCTGATTGTGTTCGAGATGACGGGAGGTTACGGACTGGTGCTGCCCTTGATGATCGCCAACATGAGCGCATTCGTCCTGGCCCGGCACTGGCGTCCCATTCCCGTTTACGAGGCGCTGCTCATGCAGGACGGTATCGAACTGCCCCATGGGTCGCACCCTCTCGATCCGCCCCATGCTGCGCAGATCGACGCCGAAGAGCCAACCATGGATGCGACGGCCTAGTGTTACGCAAAGGCTGTGCAGTCATTGTTTAAGAGCGTCTTAGTTGAGTTTTTCGATTCCAGTCGCGTTTGCGGCATCTCTCGCGGGCTCTTCTGCGGCGGTGGCAGCAATCGAAGGCAGATCTGAGGGCGCAGGGGCGGGCTCAACTTCTTCCGTTGGGTTCAAGGCCTGCAGCGCTTCGAGCTCGGCGATGCGGTTCAGCAAAATCTGTTTCAGCTCGGCGACATCGCGCCCATCTGACGCGGGATCCTGCTCAAGCTTTTGCAGCGTGACACGAAGAGAATCCACAGTTTCTCGGGCAGAACGCACGGTCATGGACTGGGGGACACCTATCTTCAGTTTGATGCAATTTTCGCACTGAAGTGTGTCGCAGTCTGATTTTTTTGCGCGAAGCAAAAGGGTTTTTCAGGGGCATTTCCGTGTGAACACTGCGAAACCTGCCCTTGGGCAAAAGACCGCTGCAGCCCTTCCCGAATTAGTGCCCGGGTTCCATGTTGTACAGGAAAATAGCGCGCAACTCCAGGTATGGCCCGTGGAATTCTCTCGGCAAAGTCGGATAATTTGATCCGGTCAGCGCGCCCCAGGCGGCGCGGTCGAGGGCTGTATCGCCAGAGCGACCCTCCAGAACCATGCTGCCGTCCATGAGCCGCCCATTGGGCAGCACTTTAAAGCGAATCACTACCGCCCCTTTCTTGAGAATCGGCGGATTCACCTCTTCCGGAATCAGCGGGTCCCACGTGCGTTCCGTCTCACGATGCCAGCGCAGCAGCCACGAACTAAAGTCGACTCCCTGCTGGTCTGAGAGAATCTGCACGCCTCCCGAGCCCGCGCCCGGATGCATCGGCAGCGCTCCACCGGTGCCCGGATTTGTGGTGGCGCCTGGCCCGGAGCGCGCCCCGCGCATCGCCTGCTGCAACTGGTCCGCGGGGTTCGACGAGCCCATGGCAAAGTTTGGCTTCGCTGGAACAGCTTGCGGACGAGGAGTCTCAGTAGGTTGAGGAGCGGGTTCGACCTTTGGAGTGGGGGTCGTCAAGGACGGCTGCTCTGTGGGCGTTGTCGGCGGAGGCTCGGTTATGGGAGGCGGCGGGGTGGGCTTTTTCAGTGCCTCAAGGGTCTTTTTGTCCACGTGCTGCTGCTGCTCCGGCACCGGTTTTACCTGCACTTTGGGCTGCAGCTTCCTGATCAGGTCCGGGGGCAAGTCCAAATAAGTCAGGTCCTTGCGCTGCTTGATCGCGTCAAATGGGTCGATCACGGGCGCGACGTGGAAGATATAGCGCGGAATCCATGTGATTGCGGAGAGCAGCAAAATGTGAATCAGCACGGCGATCCAGATGCCTTCACGCAGCCGCGCCCAGCGCCGCTCGTCTTCGAGCTCGCTGATCACCTGCAGCAGTTCGTGGGTGTCGTAGTCTACCCAGCGCGAAGTGGCCGCGCCGCGACGGATCGCACGCCGGCCGCCCTCGTCGGTCTCAGCGGATTCTTCGTCGGCTGACGCGCCATCTTGCTGATACGGCACATCTAACGCCGGAAAAGCCAGATTCAGCGGACCGGTGCTGGCCCTTTTCGGGGTGATTGCCACGGGCTCGTCGGGCTCTTGCGCGGTGTGTTTTGCTTCACTGGTCGGCATGCATGCGGGCTGCGGCTGCCGCGGGTGCGTACGCCGGGCCAGCTCTGCTTCGAGTCCTTGTTTTTCTATTCTCTCACTCCCGGGGTTCGCAGCCAATCACGCACGCGAAGAACCCCGGACCGTACAATTGATCTTTCTGAATGGACGTTTTAGAGGTCGAAAGGGACGTTTTTGAAGCATTTTTTTCAGACAGTTTGGCTCAAATGGACGCTGGTAATCCTTCCCGTGCTCATCAAGTGGGGAATCCTGGGCGCCGGGGCGGTGGCGTTGCTCGATTCCTCCACGATTCCCGTCCCGATGGATGCGCTTATCGCCGTCTGGGTGTGGAAGGATCAGGGTCATTTCTGGGCCTACTGTTTGATGGCGGCCTTCGGTTCAGCGATTGGCGGGCTACTGCCGTATGGCCTCGGCCGGGCCGGCGGCGAACTGTTCATCCTCAAGCGCGTTAACCGCGAGCGCTACGAACGCATGAAACTGCGCTTCGAAAAGCAGGAGTTCCTCGCCATGGCCATCCCCTCGGCCCTCCCCCCCCCCACCCCCTGGAAGGCCTTCGTCTTCGCCGCCGGGGTATTCGAAATGCGGGTAGTCCCGTTCATGCTGGCGGTCTTTACCGGCAGGCTGGTGCGCTGGCTGGTGCTTTCGCTTCTGGTGATCAAGCTCGGGCCGGGCGCGTTGGGGATCGTGCAGCACCATTCCCTGACGGGACTGCTGGTGGTGTTGGGGTTGGCCGTTATCGGATTCGGGATTTGGTGGATGCGCAAGCGGCGAACGGGAGAGCTGCGGTAAGGTAATAGGCCCATGGCCAAGAGCCACCCTATCTCAGAATCGCGAAGAAGCAAGCACTTGTTGTGGTGCGTGGGTGGCTGGTTTTGGAATCGGATTTGCAGCTCGACTAGCTAGTTGCGACTACGCCAGCGCTGCGCTCCATGCGCATCTTCCGCACGAGCACAGGAACACCGAACGCAAGGCCCGCGACGATCGTCGTCGAAAGCATGTCATTGCGATAGAACGGAACCGCCGCGGCGTAGCAGGTAGCCAGGCCCGCCAGCGTGCGCGGATACATAGTGCCGCCTACCCACACCGCGTAATTCGAAATCAGAAAGAACGAAGTCGGTCCGAGCACCACTGCGGCGCCAAAGCGCAGCCACGTGGTCTTCGACTTGAGCAGAATGTAGCCGAGCACCATCACCGCGAGATACCAGGTCCAGGTGGTCACGTAAGCCGTCCAGGCGAAGGTGTAGTGATAGGTAAAGACGGTAAGGCAGTAATCGGTGGCCATGAGCGCGGCAAGGGGAGCCAGCATCTCGCGCCAGGGGCGGCGTGCGCCGAAATAAAGCAAGGCGCCTCCAACGGCGGTAAAGTTCAGCCAGCCATGGTGCGGCACGACACGGGTGAGAACGGCAAGAACCAGCAGCAGGTAAGCGGCCATGGAAACCTCAGATTGCGGAGTACCGGGTGACTGCACCGGCTCGGAACGCGACTTCTCCATTCTCGTGCGTCAACGTCAGGTGGTCAACCGCTAAGGGGTGCGGGATGAATAAAAGTTTTCATCCGGCACGAGCAAACGGGGTGAGAAACACGGCTAGAGCAACAAGCTGGTGACGACGGTGTTGAACAGGCTAATTACCTTTTGCGCAGATCAGGCGCCCAAGGCGTTGCGCGCGGCGAAATTTTAAAGCATTGTTAGAGGAAGGAATTTTTCTGTGAAGCTTCAGCAGACCTTTATGATCGCCGCGCTGGCCCTCGCCTTGGGGATTTCGTCATCGGCGCAGAGTACGCCGGGAGCGGATGCCGGTTCGCCTTCTTCCGTAACGCCCGCCTTAAGCGCCGTTCCACCGGTTTCGCAGCCTGATTCTGAAGCCACCCCCAGCCCGGCCGTGCAAATGATCGAAGGTTTCAAGGACACGGATATCAAGTTCGACCTGAACGAGTTGCTCGATATCCTGCGCGATCACCGCCATGAAGGCTGGGTACTCGCAGCCTATCCCGATCCTAGAACGAGCCAGCCGCTGATTGGTGCGGGGTTCAGCCTCGATCTGCCTACACGCGAACATCCGCAGCCCGATCTGCTGAATCCGCACCCCTTTCTTGAGCCTTCGTCAGCCGAGCTTTGGCAGGCTGCGGGGTTTGATCCGGAGAGGCTTGACGGCTTGCTGAAGGTCTTCTACCAACGCAGGCGGGATTGGAGCAAGCGCACCTGGCGGCGGCAGCTCTTCAGCCTGCCGGCGCAGATCTCGGATGACGAAGCGTTGCAGCTTGTGCGCGTCGGCGCGATTCAGGCGATCTACAACGCGCACGCGTACTGCCGGAATTTTGACCAGATGTCGGGGCCGCAACAGATGGCGATGGCGCAGCTTGTCTACCAGATGGGCGTGAACCTGCAGCACTTCAATGAATTTCTGGGGATGATCAACCCGGGACCACGGGCTGCGGCTGAGGAGTCGGCCATGCTCGTCGAGGCTTCGCAAGAGATGCCGGCCACGCTCGATCAGTCGCCCGAGTACTGGCTGAGTGTGCAGAAGTCGCTAATGGGCAGCCAGTGGGCGCACAAGTATCGTTCGCGGGCGGTCTCGGTGATTGCCATGCTCGATCCGGCGTATCGCGATGATCCCGCCGCGGCTGAGCAACGCGTGGGCGCAGTGCTGCGGCCGGCAGTTGTACATCGGCGGCGCGGGCACGCTGTAGCAACACGGCAGGTAGCGGCGACGACGCATCGTGGTCATGCGCGCAAGCCGGGTCACAGCACGCGGGCACACAGCCGGAAGAGGGCTTAGGCTACTTCCCGACTTGCGCGCGCCAACACTCCTCATCGGATCCAGGTCACTTCTGTTCCTTGCCGCCCATTTCTTCGCCCGCGTCTTCGCGGTTGTCGAGGATGTAGACTGCTCCGCCCAGGCCTGAGGGCGGACGGGCGTTCCCGTTTCCTCGAAAATCGTACCCGAAACGCAGATCGGTGAACTCCACGGTCGTCCACGTGCGACCGGGCGGCAGCCGAGGCGGATCGATCCCAACCACTTCGACCTGGCCAATGTCCTGTACCACGGCCCAGCGTCCCCAGTCGAGGTAGACCTTGCCGAGTTGGGTTTGCTTGGCGGCCTCGACGGCGGGAGTGTCCGGCGGCTTGAAGAACTGGTCGGTCTGCGGGTCGCTGTCGACATCATCGGTGCGGGAGTTCACTTCGGCGAACTGATAGTAGTTATGCGTTTCGACAATCACGTGCCAGCGAAAGGGATTCCATGGGTAGGGCTCGGCCGCGATTCGGTTCACGGGATCGGTGGTTATGGGGTTGTTGAGGATGAGGCCGACGGCCTGGGCGTGCTCGGCGTAGCGAAGGCACCACAGCAGAAACATGCTCGAAAGCGCGAAGATGGCCCAGCCGCGTCCGCGAAAGGGCGTGCGCTTCGAAGAGATTTCGCGCTCGGCGAGGCCGAAGATGCCGGGGACAATGAGCGCGGCCGAGAGCAGCATCCACAGCACCGGTTCGGCGATGAAGACGAAGCTGCCCGCATACCAGCGCGGATTAAATGGGAAGAATGGGCGCACGCCGTAGTTGTTGGTCCAGTCGAGCAGGATGTGGCTGAGAGCGGCAATCAGCGCGGCGAGGTAAACCCAGAGCCAGCGCACCGGCTGCGGTTGAGGACGCGGCGGCGCTCCCGGTTCGAGGGGCGCCCTGGAATCCTCTCGACGGGCGTGGCGCCGTTTGACCCGCTGGTGGTAGATCCAGGTTGCTCCTACCGCGGCGGCCGCCACAAACGGAACAGCGATGAACGTATGCGTGATGCCGCGATGATGCTTGAGCTCTTCGACGGGGCCGGCGAATCCCCAGAAGACATCGAGGTCGGCGGCCTCGGCGGCCAGCACGGCAGCCAGCGTGGCATAGGCAGTTCTTCGATTGAGCCCGGCGCGGCCGATGCAGGCGCCGGTCAGGAAGTGTGTGATGGGCTCCATGTCGTACTGCACTTCATGGTAGCGGAGGAGGCTGGTTAACGGGGTTGGGGGCGCGTTGCGCCGTTAGTTGCGCTTCGCGCGGTCAGCGGAGTTCGCAGGGCCGGGATGGCTGTGTGGATTTGCGTTTTAGCGGGTTAGCTTTCCGCTGCGCGGAAATAGCGAGTTCGCAAGTTAGCGGTTCGACCGTCGAAGACGTCGGCTGCGGCATCCTATAATCCTGCAGATGAGCGAGACGAGCAAAGGCGGGCAGGCAGCGAAGCGCATCGAAGAGTTGCGCACGGAATTGCGGCGGTATGAGCACCTCTACTACGTGATGGATGCGCCGGCGATCAGCGACGCGGAATACGACAAGCTGATGAACGAGTTGAAGCGCCTGGAGACGGAGCATCCGGAATTGCTGACCCAGGACTCGCCTACCCAGCGCGTGGGCGGCAAGCCGGCGGAAGGCTTTCAGAAGGTGCGCCACTCGCGGCCCATGCTAAGCCTCGACAATGCCTACAGCGAGGAAGAACTGCGCGACTGGGATCGGCGCGTTCGCGAGCTCGCAGGGAATCTTCAAGTGGAATACACCGCGGAATTGAAGCTCGACGGGCTTAGCCTTGCGTTGCACTTCGAAGCCGCCCCAGGCGGCAGTGCGCGGCTGGCGCGCGGGCTCACGCGCGGAGACGGGCAAATCGGGGAAGACGTCACCACGAACGTCCGTACTATTCGCAGCGTGCCCCTGAGCATTTCGGCAGCACGATTGAGGGAGGCGGGCGTGCCTCCGGACTTTGAAGTGCGCGGCGAAACGGTAATGCCGCTGAAGGCCTTCGAGAAAATGAACAAAGACCGCGAGGCGGAGGGATTGCCGCCAGCGGTGAATCCCCGCAACGCAGCCGCAGGCACACTGCGTACCAAGGATTCCAGTGTGGTGGCGCAGCGGCGGCTCGATGTGTACGCATATTTTCTGCTAACGCAAGGTGAGTATGCGGCGATGGGCCAAGAGCAGACGCTGGATGCGCTGACGGCGCTGGGATTTCGCGTCAATCCACATCGCGGGCGGATGCATACGGTCGAGGAGATGATGCGGTTCATCGAGGCTACCGGCAAGCGCAGAGCAACCCTCGGCTATGACATCGATGGCGTGGTGTTCAAGGTGAATGCGCAGGGGACCCGGCAGCGTCTGGGGTACACGGGTCGCGCCCCGCGCTGGGCCATCGCCTACAAGTTCTCGGCCGAGCAGGCCGTTACGCAGATGTACGACATCATGATCACGGTAGGTCGCAGCGGCAAGCTGACGCCTACGGCCATGCTGAACTCGGTGTTTGTTGGCGGGGCAAACGTCAGCCGCGCCACGCTGCACAACGCCGACTGGATCGAGCGCATGGGATTGAAGATCGGCGACTGGGTAAAGGTGGAGCGCGGCGGCGATGTCATTCCCAAGGTCGCGGCTATCGTGGACGATGCTGAGCATCCGCGGGGAAAGAAGAGTTTCACATTTCCAACGAACTGTCCCGTGTGCGGGAGTGCCGTGGTGCGCGAGGAGGGTGAAGCAGACTATCGCTGCGTGAATGTAGACTGCCCTGCCCTGCTGCACGGAACTGTCGAGCACTGGGCGAGCCGTGGGGTCATGAATATCGAGGGACTGGGCGAAGCGTCGGTCTACGAACTGACCACGCAAAAAGTTGTCAAAAGCGTTGCAGACCTCTATTCGCTGAACGAAGAGAAACTGGCCGCACTCACACAGGAAGTTGAACGCAATGGCGTGAAGAAGCAGCAACGCGTGTTCGGGCCGGTTGAGATCAAGAGGCTTCTGAAGGAGATTGAAAATTCGAAGCACGCGGGGCTCGCGCGAGTTTTGATGGGGATGAGTATTCGATTCGTGGGCGAGCGCACTGCCGAGTTGCTCGCCCAGGAGTTCGGATCGATGGATGCCATCATGAACGCCAGCGCCGAAGAACTGGAGCGAGTGGAAGAGGTTGGGCCGCGCATCTCGCAGGCGATCACCGATTTCTTCGCGCGTCCTGCAAATCGGGAGTTGATTGCGCATTTAAAGGCTGCCGGCGTGAAGATGACCGCCGAGAAAAAACAGCGTACGACCCAGCTGGCCGGTATGACGTTGGTGTTGACGGGGACACTGCCGAGTCTTACGCGCGATGATGCCAAGGCTCGGATCGAGGCGGCGGGCGGCAAAGTCTCCGGTTCGGTGAGCAAGAAGACCACCTACGTGGTTGCCGGTGAAGAGGCCGGGTCGAAGCTCGACAAGGCTCTTGAACTCAAAGTCCCGGTGCTGGATGAGGCCGGGTTGCTGAATCTGCTGGAAGGATGAGGAAAGCGAAGCTGCCTGCTCTCAGCCCATCATCGGGCGTCAGGCGATGGATCGGCACGACGACGCAGCTTGTTCTGCCTGTCGCTTTCGTTCCCGCTTCCAGGCTTCGGCCCTTAAGGTCGCGGGGTCTGAAGCCGCCCGCGCGATTCTCTGCTCGACCGGCAGAATGAGTCTGGCCGAAGACTCAAAGTCTCCCGCACCCGCGCCAATGATCGGGAGTGCCGCCGGGGTGTGGGTCGTGAAACACGTGAGTTTCGTCTCTGTCAGTGTCTTCGTACGAACGGTGGAAGCCCGAATCGAATCCTCTGCTTCAACAGAAATTGACCCACATGCGCTGAGGGTCCGCGCTGTAAAGTCGTCAACCAGCTTGTGCAGACATTTATGGCCGCAGAGGTGCCTGGCCGACGCACGAAGCCGGCTACGCGGGTTCCACGCGCTGATGCGAAGTTCCGGTCCGCGATCGTACGCGACGAACCAGTGGTTGGCATTGAGCATTTCCGCTCCGCAGATGTCGCACGAAATGGCCTGGCGGATCATCGAGATTCCCCCGCTTTCATTTCATCGTATTCCTGTGAAATAAAGCTCGCGCGCAGAGGAAGAATCGCGGGCCATTTCGAATTCGGAATCAAGCTCAACGTTCAGTGCCAAGACGGGACAGCGGGAGTCTGCATGCGCTACTAATCGCGTGGGGCGAAATAGCCCTTCTTGGCGCGGGCGATGTACCTGCGGTCGTTGCAATAGAGGTAGATGGGCCGAAAGGCTCCATTCGACTTGAAGTCCGCTGGTGTGTAGGTTAGCGCGTACTGGCTGCGCAGTTCCTCTTCGATATTCTTAAAGCTCGTCGACATCTCCTCGACCGAAGGCGGAAAGAAGGTAAGGCCGCCCGTTTCGGAAGCCATCTGGTTGAGGATCTGGTCGCCTTTGCCTCGGCTGGGAGTCCAGTTGGTACTGATGGCGTAGATGATGGTCTCGGCGCGCTGGCACATCTTGATGGCTTCATCGGGATGGACGCGGCTTTGGTTATCATCGCCGTCGGAGATGAGGACCATGGCATGGCGGACGGGTTCCTGTCCGCGCGCATCGAGGAGCTTGTCACGACATGCTGTATAGACGGCGTCGAACATGGCGGTGCCACCCCCGGGTCGCAGCCGGTTGATGCCGGTCTCGAGTGCGTCGATGTTGTTTGTCCAGTCGGCCGTCACCGTCGGTGTCACGTCGAATCCCATGACAAACGCGCGGTCGCTCTTGGCTTTCAAAATCTGCAACAGAAACTCCGTCGCCGACTGCTGTTCAAACTGGAACCGCGAACGGATGGAGGTGCTGGCGTCGATGACGATGCCAACGCGCAAGGGCAAGTTGATCTGCTGTCGGAAAGAAGTGACCTTCTCGGGGGCCTTCTGGTCGTCGAGCAACGCGAAGTCGCTCTGCTTCAGGTTGGGAATGTAGTGGCCGTGCTTGTCGGTCACGGTGAAGATGAGGTTGACTTCGTTAACGCTGACCCTGAAAGTCGGACCGACGTCCTGGCTCTGGTCCTGCGCGCCGGCGGCGGGCTGTTGGCCGGCAGGGGTTTGTGCGGCTGGGGACTGCGCAGGTTGTTGAGGTGCAGGCGTTTGCGCAGGGGGCGACGCAGGCTGCTGGGCCTGCAGGGCGGGGAGGCACATCGCAGCAGCGAGAACCAGGCCGAACAATCTTTTACTCATAGCACTCCTTATTTTATCAATGGCGCACCACCATCCGACTTCGTTCTCGTTACGGAGGTATTGACGGAGTCTGTACGGCCCGATTCGAGGCTGGCAAGAAACTTCTCGAGATCGCCGGGCAGCGGCGACTCCAGTTCAAGCGGTTTGCCGGTGACGGGGTGCGTGAATGCGAGTCGGGCGGCGTGGAGGAAGTTGCGATTGAGCCTGAGGCGCTCGGGCTGGGAGTTACGACGTGCGGAACGGGAGGGAGCGGCTTGTGCGGCCACCTGGTCAGTGAGTTGAGACGACGCACCGTACACTGTATCGCCAACCACAGGATGCCCGATGGACGCCATGTGCACGCGAATCTGGTGGGTGCGTCCGGTTTCGATGCGGACACGCACAAGCGTGAATTTGCCGAAGCGCGTCTCGATGCGACGTACGACTTCATAGTGAGAGACGGCGGAGCGGGCGTTGTCTGCAGGGCGGGTGGTCATACGGGTGCGGCGCATCGGATCACGACTAACTGCAGCCGTGATAGTTCCCTTCTGGCGCTCGACTGCGCCATGCACGAGTGCGATGTAGGTCTTGCTGATTTGACGGGAGGAGAAGAGTTCGGCGAGCGCGCCATGGGCTGCATCGTTTTTGGCGACGATGATGAGACCGCTGGTCTCCTTGTCGAGGCGGTGCACAATGCCGGGTCGCAGGTCACCGCCGGTCGCTGAAAGTGCTTTGAATCGAAAGAGCAGCGCATTGACGAGGGTGTTGCTGTTGCGCGCGTCCTCGGATTCGCCGGCGCCGGCATGGACCATCATTCCGGCAGGCTTGTTGACGACGGCGAAGTGCTTGTCTTCGAAGACGACGTCGAGTGGAATGTCCTGCGGCGTGGCTTTGAGAGGTGCGGGATGGGGTTCGCCGGTGATGAGAATGTGCTCGCCACCGCGAAGTTTGAACGAAGCCTTGGCCTGCGCATCATTGACCAGGACGTCGCCTTGATCGAGCAGCAGTTGCACACGCGATCGGCTGACGCCTTCGAGTTGGGTGGCGATGAAGTGATCGAGGCGCTGGCCGGCGGCCTCGGGTGGGACGGCAATCGAACGCGGCTCAGTCATGAGATGGTCTTTCGATTTCAAGCGGTGGGGAAGGCAACTGCTCGACTGGGGCAGATGCGACGGCAATGCGTTGCGGCTTGGATTCAAACAGCATGGATGCTCCGGCAAGAACGAGAACGATTCCGGCGACCTGCGGACCTTTGATCACTCCTCCAAGGAGTGACCCGCGCCCAAAGGGGTCGCGCCAGAACTCGGTAATGAAGAGAACGATGCCGGTGGCCGACAGGAAGAGCCCGGCGATGTCGCCATTCTGGCGGCGATGCGGCAACCAAGTGAGAAGGCCACCTGCAATCGCGAAGAGGCCGAGTGCGGCGTAGGCCTGGACCGGATGAACGGGAATGCCTAGTGGGGCATCGCTCCATCGCTCGGCAAGCGGGTCGTTGTAGGTGACAGCCCAAGGGACCTGTGCGCCCGTTCCATAACCCGAGCCGGCGAGCAACGCGCCGATTTGTTCGAAGGCGAGGCCAAGAGCGACAGGCGCAGCGAGAACATCGGCGGTAGTGCGGAACGGCAAACGGTAAACACGGGCATAGACCGCGGCAACGGCCAGCGCGATGACCGATCCGATGACAGCAAGAAGCGGATGATGAATCATCGCCAGGCTGAGCATCCAGAGCGGGTGGTGGCGTAGCACCGACCAGTTCGCGATCACGAGCAACAGACGAGAACCAACCAGTGCACTGAAGAGCATGAGGATGCAGAGGCTCCAGATCCGGTTGGGGTCGGTGCCGAGCCTGCGCGCCGCGTGCATGGCGAGCATCAGGGCAAACAACACTCCAGCGGCGGCCGTAGCGCCATACGAAGGAATGACAAGCGAACCGATGTGAAAGAGAACGGGATGCACTTGACCAAGGATACCGGTTCAGAGTGCGGGAAGAGGAGCGCGAAGCGCCACATTCATGCTGCCAGTGCAGCAAAACTCCTGAAGTCTCCGGCTACTGCACTTGATCGCTGAAGTAGAACCCGACCCGCTAGGCCGTGGGCAATGCGCTGGTGAACCCGTCCTAAGACGGCGGAGCTCCCCGTGGTTCATTAGGCATTCCGGACTGGCGGACACGGCACACAGAACCAATTTGTACGAGAAGAGCCCCTGTTCAATGAATGTTGGTTCAACCAGCGTTGACTACCCACCTGCTTTGCAGGCCGGTTTCTATTGCTGACTGTATGGATGTTGGCGAGGAATTGCAAGTCTTGTGCGGATCACCTCATTTGTGTTAGTAACTTGAAACCCCTTCGGGAATGTGGTTCACAAGGGGAGCCGGCTTCATCTCACTGCGAAGACCCGGGAGAGAAGATCCGGGAGATTTATCGGCAGCCGGCGGATCTCCGGGACGAGGTTCGAGCGACGGCGTTGATGGCTTGCGAATCCTCTAGTGCTATCCGGTCTTGCGGTCGTCTTCTAGGACCTCATCCAGCAAGCGGCTCAAATGGGCTGTGCGCATCCGGCCCTCATTGGAGTCAACCACGGTCGTCTGCGAAAGCTCGTCGGCCAGGTTGAGCGCCGCCAGGACGGCGACGCGCAGCGAATCGACGGTGCGGCCCTGCGCCGCCACGGCCCGCATCTTGCTGTCGACCAGGTCCGCAAGCTGGCGGATGTGGTTGGGATCCTGGCCGCGCAGGTGATAGTTCTGGTCGTAGATGCTGACCGTGGTGTAGCCGGGAGTGTTTGGCTGGATTTCCTTGGCCATCGAAAGACCTCACACTTCAAGAGTGTCGAGTTGCGAAAGCAGGCGCTCGACGCGCTGACGCACCTGGTCGCGCTCGGCGTTGAGGGCGCGCACTTCTTCCTGCAGCGATTTGACGAGGGCAAGTTGCTCGCCGAGCTGACCATCGAGAGTCTCGGCTCGCTGTTCGGCGGCGGCGCGGGCCTGGCGCTCGCTTTTGACCAGCGTGATGGTCCGGGCAATACGCTCTTCGAGAGCGGAAAAATCGCTGCTGCTCATGGCGAGTTTTCCGAAGCTATCGTGATCGTGCATTTCAGCCGATTGGGTGTCGGGATGTTCCGCGATCTGGGATTCCAGCGATGATGGCGACATGAAAGTAAACCTCCGCGCAATTGCGCTCTATTCGGGAAGTATAGCTCCGAAAGCGGGTGGCAGACGATGAGGGAAACTTCGGTCTAACCACCAGGTGTGTAATTAGGTTCGCAGCCGCGCGCCGGCTCTGTTGACCGCCTCGAGTACTTGCGCTTGGAACGATTGAAGTTCCTCTTCGCGGAGAGTGCGGTCGGGGGCCTGGAAGGTGGCGCTGACGAGCAGTGCATAGTCCTGTGCACCGAGACGGGCATCGCGAAAAACTTCGCGGGCGCGCCAGTCGACCAGTTCTGGAATCCCCAGAGATGCGAGTGCATGATCGATGCGTTCCCAGGAAATCTTCTGATCGAGGACCAGCGAAAAATCGCGACGCACAGGCTGGAAGCGGGAAATATCGCGCGCGGCGACCTTGCGCAAAGACAGCTTGTAGAGGCGTTCGAGGTAAATTTCGCCCACAAGGACGGCGTCCTTGATTTTTCGGGCGGTTGCCTCATTCGGATGTAACTGTCCGAACCATCCGACGGTGAGACCGTCGGCGACGACCCGCGCACTGCGATACGGATGCAACCACGCGGGCGCGAGGCCGGACTCGGGCGGAAATCGGTCGAAGTAAACAGTACACACCTGGAAGCGCGAGAGGATTTGTTCGACAACACCTTTGACGTCGTGGAAATCAAGGGCGCGGGCTGGATGAAGGGCGCTTATGTCAGGGAGAGTTCCCACGGCGCCGAATGCGAGCGCAGGACGTTCTTCGACTTTCTCTGTGGTTCCGCTGAAGACCGTCCCGAGTTCAAAGAGGCGCACGTCGCTGACATCGCGATGAAGATTTCCGGCAACGGCCGCGAGCATGCCCGGGACGAGCGATGGGCGCAGTACACCGGCTTCGTCGCTGAGCGGATTGCCGATAGGCACGACCTGACCCGGGATAGGCGCCGCAAGCGCGGCATCCGCCGCAGAGCAGAACGTGCTGGCGATGGCTTCATGGAACCCGGCAGCAAGCAGGGTACGGCGAACGGTCGATTCTGCTTCGGCCCACGGCAGGGCTTTTACACCTTCTCCGAATGCGGGGAGCGTGTTGGCAAAGCGGTTGTATCCGTAGACGCGTGCGACTTCTTCGATGAGATCGATTTCGCGCTCGAGGTCGAGCCGCCAGCTGGGAAGAGTGGAGTTCCACACCTTTCGCTCTTTGGATGAGCCTGGAGGCGAGGTGAGGGCGCAGCCGAGACCGGTAAGGGTTGATTCAACGAGGGGCGCGGTGATCCCTTCCTTGTCTTCCGTCTTGCCGAGGATGCGATGGACTTCGCTGAGTGCGAGCGTGATCGGCTGGCGGTTGGATGTGCGAGTTTCCCACGCAGGCACGCGCACGTCGACGAGGTCGCCCTCGATACTACCGCCGTTGGCGAGCAGGATGCGGCTGACGATGGCGGAAGCGACGGGCCCGGCGTTGAAGTCGGCACCGCGTTCGAAGCGATGGCTCGCATCTGTGTGGAGGCCGTGGCGGCGCGCAGTGCGGCGTACGGCCATGGGCTCGAACCATGCGGCTTCGACCAGGACGTTCTTGGTGTCGGGCGTAATCATGGTGTCCCAGCCGCCCATGACGCCGCCGAGGCCGAGCGGCTTCGCGTGGTCGGCGACGACGAGGTCTTCGGGATCAAGCGTGCGCTCGACGCCGTCGAGGGTCTTGAGCTTTTCGCCTTTGCGGGCGCGGCGGACGATGATGCCGCCCTCAATCTTGTCGAGGTCGAAGGCGTGGGTGGGCTGGCCAATAGCGAGCCATGCGAAGTTAGTGGCGTCGACGGCGTTGGAGATCTGCTTCTGCTCGAGAAGGCCGAAGTAAGTGGAGACTTCCGCACCGGGGAACCAGTCGCGTGAGTTGCCGATAGTGATGTCGCGCAGGACACGGGCGGTGAAGTGGCCACAGGCGTCTTCGGCTTCAATCTTTACGGAGAAGGGATTGGAAGGGAGAGTGACTGCGGGAAGTTTCGTGTCGAGGGGCTTGAGAGCAACACCGTAGATGGTCGCGGCCTCGCGCGCGATGCCGTAGTGGTTCATGGCGTCGACGCGGTTGGTTGTAATGTCCATCTCGTAGAGCGAGCCGTTGCCAGGGCCGAGATCGAATATACCTTCGACGGCGATGCCGCGGAGGGTGAGGTCTTCGGCGAGCTGCGTGTCTGAGACGGGAAGCTCGGGTAAATAACTGCGAAGCCATTTAGTCAGAATTTTCATTGGTGGAGTACCTTTTTAGCGGTGCTAGCGGGGTTAGCTGCGCTTCGCGCAGTTAGCGGAGTTAGCGCTCCGGAGGCCGATTGCTTCATTTCCCGCATCGAGGCGATCAGGCCGTTTATCAGTCGAGCTACTTCTGAGCCTTGCTCCATGAATTCCGATACCCTCTCGGCATCGAGAAAGCCCAAGTCTCGCGCCAACTCAATTTGTGTCTGCAATTCGTAGAGCGAGCCTCTTGCATTTCCGAGAAAATGACGGAATTGTAAATCGGTCAGCCTGCCATGGCCTTCAGCGATGTTACTGGGAACAGAAACCGCTGCACGCCTGAGTTGAGCGATAAGTCCAAATGCTTCTTTCTTCGGCAGGCCATCGCTCAATTGATACGCAGCTCGCGCCAATTTCATAGACTTCTGCCACACTATCAAGTCTCGATAAGATCTCGGTCTTGCCATTTCTAACTCCGCTAACCGCGCACAGCGCGTCGAACACCGCTAACTCCGCTTCTTATGCAAACTGACTCAAGAACCGCATATCTCCTGCGTAGAACTGGCCGATTTCGCTGATGCCATACTTCATCATGGCTATGCGTTCAACGCCCATGCCGAAGGCAAAGCCACTGATCTTCTTCGGATCGTAGGCGGCCTGTTTCTCCGCGGCGAATGCGAAAACCGCTGGATCAACCATGCCGCACCCCAGCAGTTCGATCCAACCGGAGTGCTTGCACTTGCGGCAACCCTTTCCGCCGCAGAAAATGCAGCTGATCTGCACGTCTGCGCTCGGCTCGGTGAACGGGAAAAACGATGGGAAGAAACGCGTTTTGACAGACGAGCCAAACAGCGCCTTCATGGCGTGGTCGAGGGTGCCCTTGAGATCGCTGAAGGTGATGTTGGTATCAACGCAGAGGCCTTCTACCTGGTGAAAGATGGCCGAATGCGTTGCGTCCTGCGCTTCGTTGCGATGGACCTTGCCGGGAATCACGATGCGGATGGGGGGCGGCTGCTGCTCCATGGTGCGCATCTGCACGGGCGAGGTGTGCGTGCGCAAGAGCAGGCGATCGCGCTGAGACCGGCGTTCCTGGTTCGCGATGACGAGCGTGTCCTGCGTGTCGCGCGCGGGATGGCCGGGCGGGAAGTTCATCGACTCGAAGTTGTAGAAGTCGGTTTCAACTTCCGGGCCGACGCCTGCCGAATAGCCCAAAGACGCGAAGACCGAGACGATCTCATTCATCGTGCGCGTAATGGGGTGCTCGGCTCCGGTAAGGCGGCGCGTGCCGGGCAGAGTAATATCGACGGACTCAGCGGCCAACGCAGCATCACTCGGACCAGATCCGGAGGCTTGATCAATGAGGCCTTCGACCAGTTCCTTGAGCATTTTGAAGCGCTCGCCGACGGCCTTCTTCGCAGCCGGCGGAGCAGCCTTGAGCCAGCGGGCGGAGACGTCGTTGAGCCGGCCCTGCTTGCGGCCGACCCAGCGCAGACGGAAAGCTTCAAGATCGTCAGGACTGGAGAAGGCGGCGGCTTCGTCCGTGGCCTGTTTAGCGAGTGCGGCAAAGGCCTGGTCGAGAGCGGAGTCGTTGTACTCCGGCAGATTCGGTATATCTTCGTTTGTCATTGCGAAAGCCAAGAATAAATCATTGTGCAGCGTTGGATTGAATGGGACACAAACAGCAAACGGCCCGAAGCTAAGCTCCGGGCCGTTGATGAGTCTCAAGTGCAGCTCGGGCTTTAGGCGGCTTTTGTGCTGCTGGCGAGAGCGGCTTTCGCCTGCTCCACCAGCTTGGTAAAGGCTGCTGCATCGTGAATAGCGATGTCGGAGAGGACCTTGCGGTCGAGCTCAATGCCAGCTTTCTTCAGTCCATTGATGAACTGCGAATAGCTGGTGCCGTTGAGCTTGGCGGCGGCAGAAATGCGCACGATCCAGAGTGAGCGGAACTGGCGCTTTTTCTGCTTGCGGCCGGTGTAGGCGAACTTGAGGCCGCGCTCGACGGCTTCCTGCGCTGCCTGGTAGAGCTTGGACTTGGTAAGGAAGTAACCGCTCGCCCTTTTCAGGATCTTCTTGCGGCGGTCATTCCGCTTCGTACTACGTTTTACGCGGGGCATTGGTGTTCTCCATTTTGCGTTCGTTGGTCATCGCGGCTGGAGGCAGGAGGCCAAGACTTTGGGGTCTGGCGGTACACCTCTTCACTCGCTCGTTCAAGCCTGAATCTCTCGCCGGTCAGGACGCATTTCTTTCCGGCGGGGGCCATTTCTCCGGCCCAGGTGCTTTCGCACGCTCAGGCGTAAGGAATCATGCGCGCTACCTTCGCGTAGTCGCCATCAGAAACAAGCACCATCTTGCCGAGCTTGCGTTTCACTTTTGGCGATTTGGACGAAAGGATATGGCGCGTCTTGGTCTGGTGCCGCTTGATTTTGCCGGTGCCAGTCTTGCTGAAGCGCTTTTTCGCGCCCGTATGGGTTTTCAACTTGGGCATTTTCTTCTCGTTTTGGATGAGGCCTCATGGCCACACCGAACACCTCGCGAAACAGGGGTTTCCCCGCTTCTGGGAAGGCTCTTATCAGTATAACCCAAGTGGAGTTACGGGAGGGATGGAGACTTCTCGAGTCGAGAGATGCGGAACCGTTCATCCGTCACAGCTGAATCATCGCACGAGCCCTTAGACTCAGACGTGTGAAAACGCAGGCTAGAAATTCGTCTATCTTGATTATTATCAAGATGCTACATACGGTCGTCTGGCTGTGTTTCGTCGCGTGTATTGTAGCGATTCCTGTTGCGGCAGAGGTCAAGCAGTTCCGAGTTGCAGCGATTCTCAGCGGAGTGGTTCTCGCGGAGTGTTTGATCCTGGCAGTAAACCGGTGCCGTTGTCCTTTGACGAATTTGGCTGCAGCCTATACCGAAGAACGCGCCGACGATTTCGACATTTATTTGCCGTTGTGGCTGGCGCGGAACAACAAGCCTATCTTCGGTTCGCTGTTTCTTGCAGGCGAGATCTTCCTGCTGGTGAAGTGGATGACTCATTGATTCACGGCGAGTGTTGCGGACTCGGCGGTCAGTCGAAAAGATATACCTTCATTTTTTCGGTCTTGAGGTGGCGAGCATCGAAGCGCCAGAAACTTCCCTGGTCGTTTTCGTCGCCATTCAAACGACGGCCGGGAATCCATTTGCCATCCTCAAATGTTCCCTCGTCGATTGAGGCGATACCAAACCGCGATTCACCGGCTGACGCGGACGCAACGGAGACGCGAAAGCCTTTGCCGGCACCGATGAATTCATCAGGGGCCGTCGCCATGATCAGGCCATAACCGGACTGGGCATGTTGGCCAAAGATCTCATCGATACTGACATGCAATGCAATGCCGTTCAGCGTGAAGTCGGCGGTGGGGTGTCGCTCGTCGAGGACGAAACCGTGGACAGCGCCGGCGGCCTGCTGTTCAAGCAGAAGTGGAGCAAGTGCATCGATGGCCCGATAGCTGGAGGCAAGATCCTGTTTTGGGTCCATATCGTCTTCGATCGCGAAAGGGGAGAAACCGAATCCAGCTTCTTCGCCAACGGCATAAAAAACGTTTGCTGCACCGGGAGTGCCGCCGCGAGTCTCCGGCATGAAGAGCGGGTTGCCGTCGCGGTGATACTGGCGGCACCAGTAGACGAAGTCGGGCGCGTAGAGGTCAGGTGCATAGAAATCGATCGCTGAACCGGCGGCACGCCAGATGTCGACCACCCAAGGCTCGGGACCTCCACTGGGAAAGCTGCCGGGCTCTGCGTCGTTTTCTGCGAGCCACGTGTTCACATACATGGGTATGTCGTAGGCGGATTTGCCGGCCACGGTGACGGCGTGAATAAAGCGTGCGTAATCCCATGCCATGAAGATCTCATCGGCGCGACTTGAGTTGCCGAAAATCTCAGGCCATGTGCCGGCGGTCTTTCCGCCGTTTGCATCCCATAGTTCGCGCAACCGCGGATAGAGCGTGTCGTGGTGTTCTTTGAGGTAGCGCGTTAATTCGGCGGGGACTGGCGATGCGAAGGCGCGATCGGCTGCAGGCGAACGGTCGCGCGAGTCACCCAGGACGCCGACTTCGTTTTCTACCTGCATCATGAGCACGGTATGATCCTGGGCGTCGACTTGGTGGATCTGCTGCATCAGCGCAGCGAATGCGCGGGCGTCTGCCTGTTGAGTGGCTGCGGTTACCGGGCTGAGGAGTTCGACTTCCTTGCCTTTCACGACAACCCGCGAGAACCGTTTTGTATCCTGCTTGACCCACACCGGTGCGTAGCTTGACATGCCGTTCTTCCATGTGGCGAGCCAAAGAAAGACAACACGCTCGTGGGCGTCGCGTGCCTGACTGAGAAGACCATCAACGAGTGTGAAATCGTACTTGCCTTCGACGGGCTCTATGAGTTCCCAACTAACCGGGGTGACAACGGTGTTGAGGCCCATGGCGGCGAGTTGCGGCCAAAGCAGCTTCATGTAAGCGAGGCTGGACGAAGACGAGTTGTGCAGTTCGCCGCCCAGAATGAGGAAAGGCTTGCCGTCGACGATGAGATGCGTGGCAGAGCCGCGTTTCTCGAGGTGTGGCGCCGCACCTGGTTGCGCGGACAGACTGAGAATGCCGAGGATGGCGAGGAGCAAAAGAACAGGCAGCGTGCAACGCGCGATTCGCATATCGACAGGGAGAATAGCACGCGGCGCCAGCGGCTCTTGTGATGGGTTACGAGGTTAGCAGTCTGGCCAACGGACTGGCATTCGTGCTTTCTCATCCTTGATGCCGTCAAGGATGAGGCACCCGGATCACTGGTGCTGCAACCCTTCTCTCGCACCTTCGCCGCTATGGTTTTGCGAGGACTGTCGATGGCGGTGGAGTTGGCGAGAACGCAGCGTTGATAAACGAGACGATCCGCTGTCGGACATCATAGCCATGCCAGGGTTCGGGCGACGGGTGACCGAGCATCCCGATGGCAAGCGGACCGTGGTTTTCGCGCGGATAGGTCACGAGCTCGACTGGAACGCCTTCCTGGCGGAGTGCACGATACATTTCCTCTGCCTGGCCAACGGGGTCGGTAGTGTCGTTTTGACCCTGAATCAACATGAAGGGGGTCTTCGCATGCGCCGCGCCGGAAAGCGGACTCTGCCGCCATGCGTCGTTCATGTGCTCCCACGGCTTGCCGTAATACCAGCGGTCGTACCACGAGCCTCCCTCGGTGCCGTATTCGCTGAACTGATCGATGACGGGCGCGCCGCTGATGACGGCTTTGAATCGGTCGGTTTTGCCTTCAACGAATCCGGCCATCTCGCCACCGTAGCTGTAGCCCATCAGCGCCAAGCGCGTTGGATCGATCGAGTTGTGGGCGAGAACGTAGTCAACTCCGGCCATCACGTCCTGGTAGTCGCCGCCGCCCAGATCGTTCTTGTTGGCGGCTGCAAACTTGACGCCGTAATTGGAAGAGCCGCGGGGGTTGGGGCGAAGGACGGCCCAGCCCTGACCGATGAGAAAGTCGGCGAAGGGATCACTGCGGTCTTCCCACGCGCCGAAGGGTCCGCCATGGACATCAACGACAAGAGGAATTTTTGCTGAACCGGAGTCGGGCGGAAGATAAAGCAGACCTTCAATCGTAAAGGCGCCGGACTTCCAGTGGACAAGCTGGGGAGTGACGGTGCGGAGGCTGGTGGGCGCAAGTTCGGGCGTGGGAAGTACTGTGCAGGTATCGCCGAGTTTCGCGGCATAACAGAGTTGCATGGGATGCCCACCCGAATCTCCGAGCCAGACCCAGCCGGTCTGCTTGCGATTGGTGCTGAGGCCGGAGACGACGCTGGAGCCGAGATCAATGGCGCTCACCTGTGTCTTCGCAGCATCCGGTCCCACTGTAATGTGGACGACTGCGTTGCGTGTTCCGATCGCTACTGGCGCAATAATGGCGCCATCTGGCGCCGGGAAGACTCCCTGGCCCCTGAATTGTCCTGTGAATCCTCGGGTAAGATTCAGCGGCTTCGCGTCTGCAGATCCCGTCGCGATCGTGTAGAGATCGTCATAGCCCGGAGGCGCATCGTCGGGAGTCGCCGCTGCAAAGACGATGGAACTGCCATTTTCATTCCAATTACCGCCGCTGACCGTCGCAGGAACCGATTCGAGCTTGATGGGCTTGGCAGGCGCGGTTACGTCGACAAGCCAGGCCGTGCCTGCTGGACCGAGATCGGAGGCATCGTTCGGTGCTTCTGTCACAGTGAAGAGCTTGTCGGCGACAGGAGACCAGACAGCGCCGTGGACATCCGGCGGAACGTCGACAGTTTTCAGGTCACCGTCGATTGCACCGTCGGCCTTGAACGTGGCCACGTAGAGCCGCGTGAGGTGCCGCTCATGATTGACCCAGGAGGCGTCGATCTTCGCATCCTTCTGCTTCTTCTCGCCGGGCGTCTCAGGATCGTGCGCCCAGAGCGCGAGATATTTACCGTCGTCGCTGATGGTGAATCCGGCAACGTCAATTGCGACCGGTTGAGGTTTTGTATCCGCAGGCTTTTTTTCGGCGCTTGCTCCTGAGGATTTCTTATCTTGATCTTTATCGCTCGACTCGGGCGCGGGCGGCGGATTGATGGCGTCCTTGTCTTTCGAGACGTCAACGGGAGGAAGGATCTTGAGATCGTAGGGTGAGGCTTCGCCGCCGCGCAGATCGAGGCGGAATAGCTGCGTGTTTTCGCCGCGCTTGGCGAGAAAGAAGATCGAGGAGCTGTCGGGAGCCCACTGCGCGTTGTGTTCGCCGCGCTTATCGGCGGGCGGCGAGAAGGTGAGCTGACGGGGTTTTTCGGTGCTGGCTGCCGCGGTCGAAACAATCCAGAGATGGCTTGCCGCGCCGTCGGCCGTGGCATGCGTGACGGAAAAGAGCACCTCCGTTCCGTCAGGCGAGAGCTGTGGCGTTGAGAGAGCTTTGAAATGCCGCAGATCTTCGTTCGTCGGAAAGTGTGGAGCGGTTTGCGACGAGGACGCTGCGGGGGCGCCTGATTGAGCGGCGAGGAGCGATGATGCAACAACACAGCAGACGAGGGGAAGAACCAGCCTGAATCCGAGCATGGCAGCAGAATACAACGGCGAAGCGGGGTCGGCGGGGAATACAAATTAGCAAGTCAGCGCGCTTCGCGGTTCGCGAGTTATCAAGTTAGCGAGTCCCGCGTTATGCAAAAGTAAAAGGCCGTCTTTGGTGGACGGCCTTTACTTTTGCAATTTTTTATTGAGCTGGCGGGGCCGGGGGGCGCGCTTGCTGCGGTTGCTGCGGGGGTGCAGGTGGCTTCGGCTTCTGGCCTTCGGGACGCTTGCTGGGCGCGATGATCGCGTGCAGAATCGTGCCTTCCATGCGCGGCATGAATTCGACCACACCCGAATCGCCTATGTCCTGAATGAGGCGATTGATGATGTTGTATCCCAGATCGCGATGGGCCATCTGGCGGCCGCGGAAACGAAGACTTGCCTTGACCTTGTCGCCGCCTGCAAGGAACTTGACGGCCTGATTCTTCTTGGTCTGGTAGTCATGCTCGTCGACGGTGACGGAGAATTTGACTTCCTTGACGACGATGATCTTCTGCTTCTTCTTGGCGGCGCGATCCGACTTTTCCTTCTCGTAGAGGAAGCGGCCGTAGTCCTGGATGCGGCAGACAGGCGGGATGGCGTTGGGTGAGACTTCGACCAGGTCGAGGCCGCGCTCACGGGCGATTTTGAGCGCTTCGAACGGGGCCAGGATGCCCATTTGTTCGCCGTTTTCGTCGATCACGCGGATTTCGCGGGCGCGAATGCGATCGTTGATGCGGATAAAAGACTTAGCCGAGCGTTTATCGAGTGCGATGGTACATCCTCCAAAGTTGTTGCGTGCCTTTGCCGGAGAGCTTCCGGCGTTCAAACGGGGCGCGCGAACGCACCCTGAGTATAGCACTGGTTTGATGCCAAAGCCGACCGCAGAGCCATGGATTAAAAGGCGGTTTCGAGGGCTGCTTCGGCGGAAACGGGAATCGTATCGAGTTGGGAATCGGAACCGCAAGCGCCAGAGGGGACAGGCATTGCCAGCAGCGTGTTATCGGCATCCAGTCCGGTCACGCGCAGGCGGATGAGTTGATTGGCTGGAAGGTTGATGGCGAGTTCCACCGGCAGGAAGTTCTCAGTAAGAGCGGACGTGCGGTGTGCGGGAGCGAGACCCTTCGCCGTATTGAGGGTAATGGCCTCCAACTCGGAACCGATGAATTGGCTGCGGTGCGCACGGGTCTTTTTGGAGTTGAGAGCGCGAAGAACCGCCATCCGCTCGTTGACGATCGCAACCGGCACTGGCGAAGCGGCGTGAAGCGTCCATGCGCGCGTGCCGGGGCGGGGCGAAAACGGGAAAAGATGCAGGTAACCGAAGGGAAGCGCGCGAATGAAGGCGCAGGTTTCCTCGAATTCACGGTCGGTTTCGCCTGGGAATCCAACCATGACGTCGGCACCGAGCGTGAGCGAGGAGCCGGCCGCACTGAGTAATTCGGAGACCTTGTCTGCATAGTGCCAGGGGCGGTAGCGGCGATACATGCGGCGCAGCACGGAGTCTGATCCCGATTGCAGCGGAAGGTGCGCATGACGCGCGAGGTTCGTGCCTCCATATTCGGCCATGAGGCCGATAAGATCAGCGTCCCAGTCCATCGGCTCGATGGAACTCAAGCGCAATCTTGGCAGGCTGGTCTGTTCGAGGATGGTGCGGACGAGCGCGGCGAATGTGCGGATCGGCGACTGTTCCGGATCGAGATCGCGGCCCCACCGGCCGAGGTTGATTCCCGATAGCACAAGTTCGTTACCGCCGGCAGCGACGAAGCTGCGGACGTGTGCCAGGACCGATTCGGCGGAGAGGCTGCGCGAACGGCCGCGGGTTTGGGGAATGACGCAGAATGAACAGCGGTTCGAGCAGCCTTCCTGAATCTTGAGATTCGGGCGCGTCTGCACACCGGGCGTGATCGGCGCTTCTTCAAGGAAGGAGTGGGCGAAGATGTCGTCGGCCAGGATGAGCGGGTGACTCGATGCGTTGAGCAGCTCGGAGATGGTAACGACCGGCGAAGTATCCTCAAGGGCTGGAGCCCATTCCCTTTGAGCGGCATTTGCCGCAAGACTGAAGTCGTGCCCTGACACGGACGAAAGATGAAGCGCGATTTCGGGGGCAAGAGCTTTGTGGCTGTTTCCGATGACGGCAGAGACGCCGCCGAGGCCGGCTAGTTCTTCAGGAGCGCGCTGGGCGTAGCAGCCGGTGGCAATGATGCGGGCCGTGGGGTTCAGGCGGTGTGTGCGCCGAATGTAGGCGCGGGCTTGGCGATCGGCCTCGGCGGTCACGCTGCAGGTGTTGACGATGACCACATCGGAGAGTGCCTGTGCGCCTTCGGATGCTCCCGAAGTGCGTAGGAGGGCGCCGATCGCTTCGCCGTCGGCGCGGGCAGCGCGGCAGCCGAAGTTCTCGATGTGAAAGGTGGGCGGCACGGTTCTAGTTTAGCGGAGTTAGCGGCCGCTTCGCGGCTGGTTAGCGGCGCTCACGCACCGTTAGCGGAGTTAGCAGGACGATTCCGGGTGAGGCTATTGCTTTCCCACCCATTCGATCCGCTGCGCGGTTCGTATGGATGGGGCACCCAGGTTCAATCGGCGGGTACAAAGCCGGTTCGTGTCTTTCTCTCCGCGAGGATGAGGACGATGGCCAGCGCGGCGATCACGCAGATAAGCGCGAAAAGAAACACGCTGGCATAACCGAAGAGGCCGATCACGGCGCCTGCGATCGGGCCGACCATGAAAAACGAAACGTCGGCGAAGACGGTGTAGACGCCGAGTGCGGTGCCGCGATTCTCGATTGGCACGCGCTCGACGGCTTCGACCCCGAGCGCGGGAAAGACTAGCGAATAGCCAAAGCCGGTCAGAGCCGCACCCAACAGCGCCATCCACGGAGATGTGGAGAGCCAGAGCAGCAGCACGCCGAGCGATTCGACCACAAGACAAACCTTCGCGACGGGAAAACCGCCGAAGGTGCCGATGGTGCGAATAAACAGAAGGCGGGCAACGATGAATGCTACTCCGAATGCGGTGAGGCAGAGCGCCGCACCGTTCCAGTGGCGGCTCACGTAGAAAAGCGTAACGAAGGTGGCGAGGGCGCTGTAGCCGACTCCGCCGAGCGCAAGGCCCATGCCGTGCGGAGTGACGCGGCCGAGAACGTGGCGGAAGGGAAGATGTTCGCCGGGAGTGACGGGGACCGGCGGCTTAAGCGCTGCCCACGCGTATGCGAGTGCGCAGACGATGATGGTGAGAATCGCGACGGAGGTGAGGCCCCAGTGCGTTTCCATGACGACGCCGAGCGGCGCGCCGAGGGCCAGGGCTCCGTAGGTGCTGACTCCGTTGTAGGAGATGACTTTGGCGGTGTGCTCGGGACCTGCGCTGGAGATTCCCCACAACGTTGCGCCCGTCGAGCCGAGGCTTTCGCCGATACCGAGCACGAGACGACTGGCGATGAGGCTGGTGAGACTGAGCCATGCAGGATTACGGTGGAGAGCCGCCGCTCCGAGCATCAGGAAACCGCTGAGGGTGCATGCGCCCATGCCCCACAGAACGGAGATTTTTGCTCCTCTGCGATCGGAGATGCGTCCGGCCCAGGGACGGCTGAGAAACGTCGCGATGTACTGAATGCTGATGACGAGACCCGCCAACGAGGCGTGATAACCCATCCGCATGTGGACGTACTCGGGCAGGATGGCCAGCGGAAGTCCAATGGCGAGATAAACGACGAAACTGAGCGACGTGAAACTGATGATCTGCCAGGCACTCGCGTTCGAAGACACGGAGGGCGGGGCGGTTTTGCGGCTAATCATTGTTGCCATGATTTACGGGAGGGTAAGAATGAATGTTGCTCCCTCAGTATAGAGGAGGAGCTGCCCGATGCATCACGGTGCGCGCTCGATCCATGTTACCGGCGTTCGATCGGCAACCGTTGGGTTGCGGAAGGTACCCTATTATCCCCCCTCTTCAGGCAAGCATTTTGTTTTCTGAGGGTTATGGCGAAGGGTCGCCGCAAAGGTTTCTTGCTATTGGATTTAGCTGTAGAGGTTCCTAAATACAGGGGTTAACCGGTTTGACCGTGCACCAGCGTTCGTGGCCATGAGCAAACAGATCCGTTGTCTGTATCATCCGTGTGAAATTTCTCAGCCGCCGCTGAACAAATTCACGGCTCCATCACCCTGAGCTCTTCTAATTCCATTATGAAGAAATCGGTGAAATAACCTGCAAAGTTGGCAGAGAAAATTTTGTGGCGCTAATCAGCTCATTTGCGCCAGGTTAGGCAGGAACCGGACCGCGTCGGATGGAGTTCGGCTCTTGACAGCGCGGATGATCTCCGCGGGAGATGAGTTGTGGGAACCCTGGGGCAGAATGCAGCCGGGGTAGGATCGAAGGCAGGCGGGCGATACAGATGGTGGATGCTGCGCGAAGGCTTTGGGACGATTTGCGCTTCGGAGCGAGGCAGTTTCGGAGGGCGCCGGGGTATGCGGTCTTCACGGTCCTGGTGCTTGCGTTAGGGATCGGTACAGTCACCGCGATGTTCACTATCAGCTACGGCGTACTGCTGAGGCCGCTTCCCTTCGCGGCGGACCGGCAGCTTTTTGGGCCTCTCGAACAGACTGCCCAAAGCGACGATCATTTGACCGCCGCGTATCCGGAGATCCGGCAATGGCAGCAGGCGAGTGCAGATTCGGCTGACATCGGGTTTAGCGGCGGCGGTTTGAATATTGTGGATACGCCAACCGGCGCGGTGCTGGTTTCAGAGATCACGGCCAGCGAAAACCTGTTTTCGCTGCTGGGCGTTTCTCCCATGCTGGGACGCGGATTTTTGCCCGCCGAACAGGGGACAGATCATCCGGATGTCGTGGTGCTGAGCTACGCAATGTGGCAGCACAGTTTTGCGGGCGATCGCGGCGTGCTGGGAAAGACCGTGCATATCGGGGGTGTGGGGTACACGGTGGTGGGGGTCATGCCTCGGGAGTTTAAATATCCCGTCTACGACGATGGTCCCGCGGTGTGGGTCCCGTTGGAGCGCGGTGCAATGACACCATCGGTGAAGGATCCATATGGTGCGGCATTTGAGCCGATTGTGCGCGTGCATGGAGGCGTGCCGGTCGACAGGGTCGAGGCGCAGATCGCCCACGCGCACGCTCAGTTTGTCGGACGCGGCAAGCAAAGCCGCGTGCACCTGGTGCGCAAGCACGATCTGATGGTGCATGATGTGCAGCCAGCGCTGTTTGCGCTGGAGATCGCGGTCGGGTTGGTGTGGCTGATTGCGTGCTCCAACGTGGCCGGCCTGCTGCTGGCGCGGGTGACGGCGCGACGGACAGAGATTGCCGTGCGGTCGGCGCTGGGCGCGGGACGGCGGCGGATTGTTGCGCAGTTTATGACGGAGAGCCTGCTGCTGAGTGCGGCGGGAGCGATGGGAGGACTGGCGCTGGCGGCGGCAATGCTGCGGACATTCCGGAACATGCTGGGGAAGACGCTGCCACTTGCGCAGAACATTCACCTGAATTGGGTAGTGTTTTTGAGCCTGCTGGTTCTCACTCTTTTGACGGCGCTGGCATTCGGGATGTTTCCGGCGCTGCTGGCGGCGTGGACGGGGACGCAAGCGGGATTTGGCAGAAAGCAGGCGGGCGATCGCGGACAGAATCGCGCACGCGCGGTTCTGCTGGTGGGCGAGGTTGCGTTGTCGATTGCGCTGCTGACCGCCGCCGGATTGATGATGCGGACGATGTATGCGCTGCGGCATGTGCCGCTCGGGTTCCGCACGGAACACCTTCTGCTGACAAGTTTGACCGCGTCGTCGAGCGAATATACGGGCCGGAATATCGGCACGTTGGCGTGGCAGCCTGTGCTGGATGCAGTGCGGCAGATGCCGGGAGTGGAGAGTGCGGCGATGTCAACGGTGATGCCACTCGAGCATCCGGTGGAGTTGGAGACGATTGTGTACAAGACCGACTGGATGCAGGCCGACGACAGCGCCGTGGTGCGCGCGGCTTCGCCAGGGCTGATGGAGGTGCTGGGTGTGCGCATGCGGAGCGGGAGATTTTTGGATGCGAATGACACAACGTCGAGCTTGCCGGTGGTGGTGGTGAATCGGACTTTTGTGAATCGCTATCTTGGTGGAGGCGAAGCGCTCGGTAAGCCGATACGGGTTGGGCGCACTCCGTGGGCCGCGACGATTGTGGGCGTGATCGACGATGTCCACCAGGATGATGTGGCGGCTGCGAGCCAGCCGGAGTTCTACATCTGCATGGCTCAGGTGACACCGGATAATCCGCTATATCGGGCGCTGCTGGGGAGAATTATGCAGCTCGCGGTGCGGACGGAGATTGCGCCGGGAGCGATGATTCCCGAGGTGCGGCGGAAGATTGCGGAGGCGAATTCGCGGCTGGCGATTGGGGACTTCACCACCATGCAGGCGGCTGTGGAGGATTCGCTGGGAACGCAACGGCTTGCAGCGGAAGTGGTGGGCACGTTTGGAGGACTGGCGCTGCTGATCACCGTGGTTGGGCTCTACGGCTTGTTAAGTTACCTGGTGGAGCAGCGGACGCGGGAGATCGGTATACGGATGGCGCTGGGTGCGGATCGCAGTGCCGTGGTTGGCATGGTGATGCGGCAGACGCTGATGCTGATGGGTGCGGGTGTGGCGATGGGCCTGGGGCTGGCGTTGTGGAGCAATCGGCTGCTGCATGGGTTTCTGTATGGCGTGAGCGCTACGGATCCGTGGACGATGGGATTGGCGCCGCTGGGGCTGGTGATTTGCGGATTGCTGGCGGCAGTGGTTCCGGCGCGGAGGGCGGCGGGGGTGAATCCGGTGGAGGCGCTTCGGGCGGAGTAGCGGGCTAGATGAGTTAGTGCTCTTCGGGCGCTATCTATGCTCTTTGCGCAATCGTTCTTTAGGAGCGGCTGGTTGGGGTTCGGGTTTCCCACCCAAGCCGCAAAAGATGCGGCTTGGATGGGGCACCCGGCAGTGGCTCCGGCGCGGAGGGCAGCGGGGGTGAATCCGGTGGAGGCGCTGCGGGCGGAGTGATGGAGATTTCGCTTCAGGGTCTTAAGGAGGAACTTGTTTTCCCACCCTTGACTTCGTCAAGGATGGGGCACCCGAACGGTAGTAGGCCGGTGACGTTCGAGGTCTCTCAGGTTCCAGAAGGGGACCCGTTGCAATCAGTAAAAGCAACTGCAGGTTCCTCGACTGCGGTCGCTGCGGCGACCTCCGCTCGGAATGACGGGCCTAATTAGGTGATATATCGATTCGCGCCAATGCAAAACGGCCACCCTTGCGGGTGGCCGTTAACGTTGATGGGCTTTCGAGCTATTTAGACTCGCTCTTGCGCCAGTTGATGAGATCGCCGAGGGTGGTGGTACCGCTGGAGACGGGCTGTCTGTGGCTGCCGCCGCGAGCTTCCGCCTTATAGTCCTGAACTTCGGAGCGACTGGCTTCATGGCCGGATATCGCTCGCAGGCTGAGGCCCACCTTTTTCTCTTCGACGTTGATCTTGATGATCTTGAAGTCGTGCTCCTGACCGGCTTCGAGCTTGCTGGGTTCGCCGGGCACTTCGCTGGCTTCAGAGATGTGGCAGAGGCCTTCAACGCCCTCGGAGATCTCAACGAAAGCTCCGAACTGCGCGGTGCGAAGCACCTTGCCGTGAACCACATCGCCAACGCGATGGGTAGCGAAGAAACTCTCCCACACGTCGGGTTGAAGCTGCTTGATGCCGAGGCTCAGGCGGCGATTCTGCGGCTCGACGCCGAGAACAACTGCCTTGACCTTTTCGCCCTTCTTCACGATTTCAGAAGGATGTTTCACGCGCTTTGTCCAGCTCAGGTTGGAGACGTGGACGAGGCCGTCGATGCCATCCTCGATTTCGATGAAGGCGCCGAAGTCGGTAAGGTTGCGAACGCGACCCTCGACAACGGTTCCGGCGGGATAACGCTCAGTGAGGTTCTCCCACGGGTTCTCCATCAGCTGCTTCATGCCGAGCGAGATGCGGCGATCGGCGGGGTTGACGCTGAGGACAACCGTGTCGACCTCATCGCCGGGCTTGACCAGCTTGGAGGGGTGCTTGAGTCGCTTGGACCAGGTCATCTCAGAGAGGTGAACCAGGCCTTCGATTCCCTGCTCGAGCTCAACGAACGCACCGTAATCCGTCACCGAAAGAACGCGGCCGTGGACGTGTGCGCCAACGGGGTAGCGTTCAGAGGCATCGAGCCACGGGTCAGGCGTGAGCTGCTTGAATCCGAGAGAGACGCGCTGCTTGTCTTTGTCGAACTTGAGCACCTTGACCTGGATCTCATCGCCGACGTTAACCAGATCGCGGGGATGGGTGAGGCGTCCCCAGCTCATGTCGGTGATGTGGAGGAGGCCGTCGATGCCACCGAGGTCGACAAACGCGCCGTAGTCGGTGAGGTTCTTGACGGTGCCGGTAAGGACCGCGCCCTCGCCGAGATGCTCGAGAGTGGTGGAACGCTTGGCGTTCTGCTCTTCTTCGAGGATTTCCTTGCGGGAGACGACCACGTTGCCGCGCTTCTTGTTGAGCTTGATGACGCGGACTTCAATCTGCTGGCCGAGATAGCCGTCGAGGTTGCGGACGGGACGAATCTCAAGCTGCGAGCCGGGCAGGAAAGCCTTCAAACCGATATCAACGGTAAGACCACCCTTGACGCGGCTGACAACAGTGCCCATCATCGGGGTCTTGTCGTTGGCATGCTTCTCAATGGTGTCCCACACGCGGAGGCGCTGGGCCTTCTCGTAGCTGACGAGATAGCCGCCCTCGGGCTCTTCGCGTTCGATAACCACGTCAATGACTTCGCCGGGCTGGAATCTTACCGCGCCGGTGTGGTCGAGAACCTGTTCGATGGGCACAAGGCCCTCGGACTTGAGACCTACGTCGACAACCAGATGCTTTTCAGTCTGCTTGAGTACGGTGCCGGGGACGACTTTGTCGCCATAGGCTTCGACGGCAGCAGCTTCAGCGGCTTGCTCGCGCTCAAAGGCTTCGAGGGCAGCTGAAAAATCATCAGCAGCAGAATCGGCGCTGTGTTCGTGGGGCGCGGACGCAACGTGAGCTACGGGTTCTTGAAGTTCCGTGTGCTCCTGTTGTGTGGGAACGGCCTGGGCTACAGGCTCGGTTGGGGCATCGGCGTCCAGCGCGTGCGATTCGACAGCAGTTTGTGCTTCGGCAGTCTCTGGGTTGGACGTGGATTCGGACGAGGGAGCATCAAGCTCGGTCGCAGGCTCTAGGGTGGGTGTTTCGAGTTCGGTGTTCAGGGTTATGCTCTCGGGTTCGGGATTGAGGACGTTTGGCATGCAGCAGCTCCGATTCATTCTGCCCGGCAACGGTCGACTGTCGACGGTTGGCATGTGCTCGCCGCGGTGGCGAGGCAATGCCGGTGGCCGAAACCTCGGCAACCGAGAGCCCTTTCCGTGGAGTTTCTAGAGAGACGGGGCTTCAGCCAGAGAGCTGGCGGTAAAGCGACTCGTCTCCTTCAGGAAACACCAGGCAGGCAACGGCTGGCGGAGGGCGGCCGCAGCTAACTGCTGGAATCCGCGCAGGAAGCTACGCTTTCAAGTGTAGCAATGGTCTGTTTTCCCCGTCAATCCAATGCTTTGGCTGGTGTGAACAGGGGATGACAAAGTGCTGCAGGGCCGGTGCAGTTTGGCGGAGATTCGGTTGAGCTTAGCGTTGAAGTGTGACGTCGAATACAGGTGTGTAGTTCCTGTATTGGTCAAGAATTTGCGAGCCCCTCATTGAAGTTAAACTCAAGTCTGGTCAACGCGGCATGGCTGATCTGGAGTTGTTCCTGTTGATCCAGACGACGATGAACAGGGCACTATACTGAGGTGCGACGGAGACGGCAGGCAGAAAGGATTCGCTGCAAAGCCTGATTATGGATCAGCTCTGGAGTCCATGGCGATTTGCGTATGTGACGACGGCGGATGGGGCGCCTCGGCCCGGTGTGCCCGCACGTCTGAATGCATGGCCGGGGGACCTGAATTGCGTTTTCTGCAACCTGATCGCCAGCATCGATTTTGCAATTGAACACGGCATGGATCCGGACGAGGCAGAAGAAGCTGGAGGGCTGGTCAAGCGAGGCAAATCCTGTTTCATCTGCCTCAATGCGTACCCGTACACCTCGGGGCATGTGATGGTGATGCCTTACGCGCACCTCGACCGCATCGCCAAACTTGACGCCGATGCCGCGCACGAACTGATGGACCTGGCGCAATTGACTGAGCGTGCGCTGGAGCAGCTTTACCGCCCTCATGGATTCAATTTCGGATTGAACCTGGGCCAGGCGGCGGGTGCGGGGGTTGCGGGACATCTGCACATGCACGCGATGCCGCGGTGGATTGGCGATACCAACTTCATGACGACGGTGGCGGAGACGCGGGTGCTGCCGGAAGATCTGGGCACAACCTGGAAGCGGCTGCGAGGGACGTTTACAGAGTTGGAATAACCCTTGCTGTGCTCGGCACGCGTGAGCGGGGTTTGCTGCGCGGCGCCATTCAAGAGATGCGCAACCAGACAGTTGCATTCTCTCGATTGTTCACTCTCGATGGGCGAAGCGAAGATCGTTATTTCTGGCGATTCCTCAAGGTGGTGAGGGAGGCCGCAAACTCCTGCCATTCGTCCTTGACGGCCGGGGCGGGCTTCGCCGCTGGCAATTCCGCCGGAACCGGCTTGCTGCTCAGCTGAGTGACGGTGGGGGGGATCTCAACGGCAAACTTAGTCACCGCAGGTGTCGTGCTCTCCTGAACAGTGTCTCGAGAATTAGTTTGATTCATCCTCTCCTCGATTGATTTCAGAAGATTCTGGATGGTCTTGTCGGTTGATTCAGGAACTGGGACCTGGTGCTGTACTTTCTCGGGAGGCTTCTCTTCTGTCGGCGCATTATTTTCCGGAGCGTAAGCGAAGACTCTTCCGCCGGCAGAGCCGCGCGTTCGTTCCGATGTCAGTTGCTCAACTTGCTCTCGCAGACGAGGGAGTTCTTCTGCGCGAGCCCGGAGATCGGCGAGCTCCAGCATCCTGTCGTCGAGCTCTTCGCGCACGGAGAATTCGCGTGCGTCGGCGGAGATGCGCGCCTTATCCAGCGCATCTTCGATCTGCGACCTGACGTTGGAACGGCCCCAAAGATAACCGCAAATCAAACAGACAAGGCCAGTTCCAAGCGCGACCGCACCGACGAGTATGACCGTACTTCCCATGTATTCCGGTGTCCTAATCTTAATTTAAGCGGAACCAGGGTGTCATCGCGGTGAGGTAACCCCGACGTTCCGGGACGAAAGTAACAGGAAAATCCTGCCATCTGGGACTAGCCCGAGGAATCTGCCATTGCCGGCGATATCAGGGGCCTAAGGGAGCGTCTTGATGCTGATATTCCTCAAGAAATTTGCCTCGTCATTCGTTTCCTGAGATTATCCCGCTGTCGATCTCTTCGCCTTCAGCCGCAAGGGCCAACTCCTCCTGGTCTACAGCCGCGCGATCAAGAATCTTCCTCGGAATTGATTTGTTGGTAGGAATACCGAGTTGCTTGAGCTTTTCGACCTGGCCTACAAGGTTGCCGGGGCCCTCTACCAGTTTCTTCCATGCCAGTGAATAATTCTGGTCGGCCTTACGGATGCCATCGCCGATCATCTCCATATCGGTGACGAATCCCACGAATTTCTCGTAGAGCTTTGTGCCGCGATCCATAACCTTTTGCACATTGCGGGCCTGGCGTTCCTGCTGCCACAGGACGTTCACGATGCGAATGACATAAAGCAATGTCGTGGGCCCGACGAGAAGAATTCCATGTTTGTAGGCATCGGCCCACAGCTCGCCATCTCCTTGCAGAGCCAAAAGGAATGCCGGTTCGATGGGAACAAACATCACAATGAAATCGGGAACCTCGATACCGGGAAGATTGTGATAGCCGGCTTTCGCGAGTCCTGAGATGTGGGCGCGCATGCTGGCCATGTGCAATTTAAGCGCTGCCTTGCGAGCTTCTTCGTCGGTGGCGTTTACGCAGTCGGTATAGGCGGTGAGGGAAACTTTCGAGTCGATCACGAGGTTGCGCCCGCCCGGCAGGAAGACGATCACGTCGGTGCGGACGGAACGCGCACGCTCGCCGTTTTCACCTTCAACTGCGAAGGACTGTTGAAATACGTACTGCTCGCCCTCGCGAAGACCGGCCTTGTCGAGCAGGTCGCGGAGAATAAATTCGCCCCAGTCGCCTTGAGCTTTTGAGGATCCACGCAGGGCTGTAGTCAGACTGCGGGCTTCTTCAGTCAAGGCCTGATTCAAATTTCCCAGTGAGCCAATGAGAGTCTCGAGTCTGGTAACACCGGTTTTCGAGTCCGACTGAGCTTCTTCCACTTTTTTGCGGAAGTCTTCAATTTGTTGGCGAAGAGGGTTGAGAAGAGTGCCGATTTCCTTCTGGCTGCCGTCGGAGAACGATTTTGATTTTTGATCGAGAATATCGGTTGCCAACACCTGAAACTGATCGGCGAGGGCCTTCTTCGCATTTTCGAGAAGCTCCACTTTCTCCCCGAGGCTCTTGCGCTCATTGTGAAGGTCGGCTTCGAGTTGGCTGATGCGGGCATTCAATGAAGATGCTTGCGTGGATTTTGATTCGAGTTCAGAGCGGAGGGCAGCAACTTCAGCGTTTGCATGCGCGATCGCGGCTGCACGCTCCGCTGCCAACGATTCGAAGCCCGCCCGGGCTGCGGATTCCGCATGGGCTTGCGTCAACTGCTTCTGCAATGCTGCAAGCGCATCGAGAGATTCCCGATTGCGCTCCTCCAAAAGGGCCCACTCGCGTTTAGTCGAGACCGTGCGGATCCAAAAGCCCAGCAAGATTCCTGCGACAACGGCTAGAACGGCGGTAAGAGCTTGCATGGAAGCCTCCGAGAATCTCTTCGCCTAATGTACGCCTTTTCGATGTGCAATTCCGGGTCGAAATCCGGGCTTTTTGCGCGGGGGTTGCGGAGGAGTTAAGGCACGCTCAAGCAAGCGCAGATGATTGACTTATTTCCACTCTGCGTTGGCTTTACACACCGGGAGGCGCCCGGTAGACTTGGAGTTTCGGGGCCGGGCGATCTTTTGTTGGCGCGGCGGGACTACCCCTGCGACGTGAACCTGTCGCCGGGGACCCCGGAGTTGTGTTGGTGTGCCGTATGCCTTTATTGTAGGCAGGCGGAATGCAAGCGATTGAATTCCCGGATCGAAACCGGATTTTTGGGCAAACAGAATCGAGGAGAATCAGGCATGGCGGTAGAAGAAAAGGTAAAACAGATCATCGTCGAGCAGTTGCAGGTGGACGAAGCCGAAGTGACCCCCGGCGCAAGCTTTCAGGAAGACCTGGGAGCCGATTCGCTGGACGTGGTGGAGCTTGTAATGCAATTTGAAGAGGCGTTTGATCTGGAGATTCCCGACGAGGACGCTGAGAAGATCAAGACTGTCAAGGACGCGATTGATTACATCGAAAAGAACGAGAAATCGAAAGGCAAGTAGCCGGTGAACCGAAGAGTCGTGATCACCGGCCTCGGGCTGGTGTGCGGTGTGGGCAACACCGCACCGGAGGTGTGGGAGAAACTGGTAACGGGCGCCAGCGGTATGGCCCCGATCGCGGGATTCGACACATCCGGCTTCCCTGTCACGTTTGCCGCCGAGGTCAAGAATTTTGACCCGCTCAATTTCGTTGAAAAGAAAGAAGCGCGCAAGATGGGGCGCTTCATCCATTTTGCCTTTGCTGCCACGCAAGAGGCTCTCGAACAGTCTGGCCTGAAGATCACCGATGAAAACGCGGATCGCGTTGGCGTATTTATCGGCTCGGGCATCGGCGGGTTCGAGATCATCGAGCGTGAGCATGCAAATCTGCTTGCAGGCGGCCCGCGCAAGATATCGCCTTTCTTCATTCCGGCAGCGATTGTGAATATGGCGGCGGGGCAATTGAGCATTCGCTATGGCGCCCGAGGGCCGATTTCCGCTACAGCGACGGCATGCGCGACGTCAGCCAACTCCATTGGCGATTCGGTGCGCATGATTCTGCACGGCGATGCGGATGCGATGATTGCCGGCGGATCGGAAGCGGCTGTAACGCCGCTGTCGGTAGGCGGATTTGCTTCCATGCGCGCGCTTTCCACACGCAATGAGGAGCCGACGAAGGCCAGCCGTCCCTTCGACAAGGATCGCGATGGATTTGTGATCGGCGAAGGCGCCGGGATCCTGATTCTGGAAGAGCTCGAGTTTGCGAAGAATCGCGGCGCGAAGATTCTGGGTGAAGTCATCGGCTACGGCATGAGTGCGGACGCATATCACATGACGGGCATCGCTCCCGACGGTGCGGGTGCACAACGCAGCATGCGTGCGGCACTGAAAGACGCAGGGATCAAACCGGAAGACGTGGGCTACGTGAATGCGCATGCGACCTCGACGCCCGCGGGTGATGGAAACGAGTCGCGCGCCATCGAGCTGGTGTTCGGCGAACATGCGCTGAGTCACAAGCTCAAGATCAGCGGAACAAAGTCGATGACCGGACATCTGCTCGGCGGTGCGGGGGGACTCGAAGCGGGCATCACCGTGCTCGCGCTAATGAAGCAGGAGCTTCCGCCCACAATCAACCTGGATAATCCCGATCCCGAGTGCCGGCTTGACTATGTGGCAAACAAAGCCATCAAGCACAGCTTCGACGTGGCGCTGTCGAACTCCTTCGGCTTCGGCGGAATCAATGCGACGCTGATTATGCGGAGATGGACGGAGTAAGGCGGGGATCTGCTATCAGTTGAGAAAGCTTAAACCATCCCTCAGCGGCTAAAGCCATCCTCAGTTGCGGGACTTGTGGCACGGATAAATCTGTGCCCTTTCAAAGCTAAGGGTTCTTCATCAAACCTGAATGGCGCATATCTTGCGATATGCGCCATTGGCATTGCCTGGAATTAACCGAATGCAGCGGCAATTCCCGCGCCGACTATCACAAGGAGCGCCCACCATCCGAAGGATGCGATATAGCCCGAACTGCGCTTGGTTCCTGCTACGATCGCCGTTCCGATCCCCACCAGAACCAACGACCAAATGGTGATGACATCGAGCGAGGTCGCAAGACTATAGAGACCCGCATTGGTATCGATCGGATTCAAGAATGCACCCAGGTTGGTTGGTGCAAAATTCTTGATGTTGAACGAATCCGGTGCAGTGCCCGCGAGGAGTACCGCAATGCCGAGGATCGTTTTTATGCACGAGGGGAGCATCGCATACATCCAAACGGTGAAAATGCTCCCGAACTTGGCCTTGCCGCCGAAGCCGAAGTTGATCGTTCCCAGGAGAACCACCGAGATAACCGCTCCCATGATCAGCAGAACGATTGGTCCTCCCAGAAAAATGCCTTGCGTGATCGCAGTGGAGATCTTCATCCGTTGCTCGCGCTGCTCGGGCGTCAACTGCGCCATCTGATCTTCAGCTTTTGGGCTGAGCTTGATCTGGTTCTCACTTACTTGCCGCATGCCGACTTTGGCGTTCACAACGCCGTAGAAGGCAAAGCCGAGTACGACGTAAATGACAAACGGCAGCCACCAGCTTTTGTGGCCTAGTTTAATGTCGGTGAAAGTCTTGGACGGCGCCGTAAAAGTATCAACAAAGCGCTCCATTTGCGTGAGACCCGGAGTAACTTCACCCGTTGGTTGGACTACCTGATCAGTCATGATTTGCCTCTCGAAAAGATCATTGAGAATCCCTGTATGGCGGCGAAGTCTTCGGCGAGGAGACTTCAGAGTCCTGCGCAAAGACAGCACCGAGTCGAGCGCACGGAGGATTTGCGCTCGCACGCGATTGTAGCGCGTCCGGTGCAATTTCGGAATGAATTTAGAGGACGGTTCTGCGCAGGTGCAGGAATTATCGATTGTCTGGACTGGTGCTGGCCGGGGAAGGCGTGTCCTGCGAATCCATTCCGGGGGGCGCCGCCGCGCCAACGGCCTCGGGAGACCGGCTTGACTGCGATCCGGAACCGTGGTTCCTGTACACAGTAATGTGGAAGCAGCGCTGGTGGAATTCTTCTTCCACATCGATGATGCCGGCGTTCTGGTAGGCAAGCAACTGGCGGCGCATCCAATCGAGTTCATGGCGCGAGAGGCCGGACTTGGCAATGTCGATGGTGGCGCCGGTGAGATGCGGACTGACGATGTCGCCTTCAGCGTCGGCTGCATTGCCATTGATGCGCATCAGGCGCATCTGATACTCAACGGTGCGAACGGCGGAACTGACCATGAGCGGCGTATGGAATTGGGCACGGTGCGCACGCGCAAGGTCGGTGAGAAAGTCGGCGGTCCAGGGTCGGCAGTAGCGGCGGTTGTCAGGCAAAGCAGGATTGACAGCGAGAGCGGATGACTCGGGGACGCGCACCAGCAATCCGCGAGTGATGCGATCCTGCAGGTCTGTGTCATTTTCAATGCGCTCGAGGTTTTCGTCCTCAGAGCGCTCGTTCTGACGGACGAGGGAGTCGTGGGTGCCGCGAAGCGAATAACTTGAAACGCGACCCGAGAAGAGCGGTGGGCGTGTGAGTTCGGCCACCTGGCCTGAAGCGCTCGATATGAGAGCGCGGGATTCGCGTGGCGCGGCAAGCGGGTTTCCTGCCGAGGCCATGACCGAAGGGTCGGTGCCGGGAGCCGGCAGCGTGTCAGTTTCGTCGGGGGCTGTGCTTACTTGCCCTGAAGGTTCCGTTGTGCGAGGCGTTGAGTCCTGGTGGGGAACTGAATTGTCAATGCGGCGGGGATTGGCAGCAGACACTTCAGCTGAATCGATGGCCGTAGCCGCGGAGTCGTTCGGTTCTTCGGATACACGTCTTGAAGTGGACACGGGATCTGCTGCCCGCGGAACCAGGTGCGCTTTGCTGCGATAGCTGTGGTAGCGCGCGCGCCTCAGGGTCGCCGGACGTCCGGCGGAACTGCGTGTGCGATGCATCGAACCGGAGGGGCGGGCATGTCGGCTGCTCGTGGTGCGCTGAGCATGAGTCCCCGCTGATTTGTGAACCTGGCGTCGAGTGTCGGTTGGAGCAGGCTGGAGCGAGCGACGGGAGCGGTGCGGCGTCGATTTACTGATAGTTGCATGTGCACGCGGCCGCGTCGGCACGATGCGCGCCGCGCTGGCAGAGATTGCAACGAACATAACCAGCAAAATAGCTAAAAATCCGGTGCGCACCATGAGGGGTACGCGGAGAAACCTGAGCACCACTAGTGTAAGACGCAGCAGCTTCGATTTGGAGTACTGATAGTGGTTCGTATTTGTCTGATAAGTCGCATTTTGCGCCGGCCTCCCCGGGAGCGGTTGCCATCGCGCGTTTGACGTATAAAGCATGTGCCTCATTTGGCGTAGTTTAATCTCTTGAGATCGCCGGATAATCGACTTGGAAAACCCTCGTCGAGTAATGATGTGATGCTGAGGAGAAACGAGGCGTTGGCATCAACGCTTGTAGCAGAGGTGAAACCAAAACTCAGACGCAAGATCTCCACCCCACACTACGAAGACCTCTTCGTGGAGCCCGGACCTGAGGGGGCAACCAGATAGAGGCGGAAAACCCAGGTCTCAGAAGAGAGACCTGGGGCACCCAGGTTTGTTCGCGTGAGCAGGCTACTGGATCAACGTGCCTTGTTCGTCTTCCTTGCCGTTCACTTCATCGGGTGGAATGATGACGGCGGCAGCTACCTTGTCGTCGTCTTCCAGGTTGAGCAGGCGGACGCCCTGGGTGGCGCGGCCGGCTGCGCGAACCGTCTTTGTGTCGATGCGGATGATCTTGCCCCACTGGCTGATGACCACCAGCTCCGAGGTTTCGTTGACCAGCAGGATTGACGCAGACTTGCCTACCTTGGGTGTGGCCTTCAGGTTGTTCACTCCCTGGGCGCCTCGGGCGGTCAAACGATATTCGTCTACATCCGTTCGCTTGCCGAATCCATTTTCAGTAACGGTCAAGATAAGCGACTTGCTGACGCACAGCTTCACGTCAAACTCTTTCAGATCTTTCTCGGCGTCATCACGACGTTTTTCCGCGGTCTTGACCGCTGTGTTCAGAGACTCACTTTCTTTCGGCGCTGTGCGCTGTTCCTCTCTGGCTTTCTGCAGCTGCTCTTTCGCCTTTTCCAGAGCATTCCGCAACTCAGTGAGCTTTTTTGTGAGGTTCAGTTTAGCGGCGCACTCGTCGCGTTCTTTGTCCCGGGTAGGATCGGAATCGGTGATGGCCGCACCGATAACGTAGTCACCCTTCTTGAGGGAGATTCCGCGATTGCCCGCAGCATTGCGCCCCATGGGCCGCAAGCCAATGCCATTGCGTTCGGGATCGTACTCCTCATCAAAACGAATGGCCATTCCATCGCGCGTGCCGAGGAAGATTGTCTGCTTGCCGTTGGTGAGTCCCGCGGAAATCAGATCATCATCTTTTTCGATGGCGATGGCGATGATGCCGCGCGACATGACGTTGGAGAAATCCTTGAGCGGGGTCTTTTTCACCACGCCATTGCGCGTGGCAAAGAAGATGAACTTCCCTTCTTCTTCAAGATCGCGAACGGGCAGGATGGCGCGCACATTTTCGCCGGGCTGCAGGTTGAGCAGGCTCTGCATGCTTTTGCCCTTGCCTGCGGCGCCCACATCAGGAACTTCGTACACCTTGATCCAGTAGACGCGGCCGGTGTTGGTGAAGCAGAGCAGGTAGGCATGCGTCGAGTCGATGATGAGCTGCGAGACAAAATCTTCTTCGCGCGTTTTCATGCCGGTACGGCCGGTGCCGCCACGGCGCTGCTGACGATAGATGGAGATAGGTGTTCGCTTCAGGTAGCCCTGGTGACTTACGGTGACGGCGACCTGCTCGTCGGCGATGAGATCTTCAAGCTGGAGTTCGGCGGACTCATCGACGATTTGCGTGCGGCGTGCGTCGCCGTACTGGTCGCGAACCTTCTCGAGTTCCTTGATGATGACGTTGCGCAGTTTCTTGTCGCTGGCGAGGATCGATTCGTATTCGGCGATCTCTTCGCGCTTCTGCTGCAATTCTTTCAGGATTTCGTCGACCGACAGCTGCGTGAGGCGATAGAGCTGCAGTTCGAGAATGGCATCAACCTGCTTGAGCGAAAGGCCACGCTCCTCGGTGGCCAGGCGTTCGCGCTCGAGACTGACGATAATCTCGGTTCCCTTGCCCCACGTGTACAGGTTTTCGCGAGCCTCGGCGCGCGAGTTCGATCCGCGGATGATCTTGATGACCATGTCGAGGTTATCGAGCGCGATCTTGTAGCCTTCGAGAATGTGTTCGCGCTCGCGGGCCTTGCGCAGCAGGTAGGCGGTTCGGCGCTGCACCACGTCGATGCGGTGATTGATGAAAGCGCGGATTGCTTCGTCGAGCGGAAACTCTTTGGGCTGGCCATTGAGAACGGCCAGGAAGATCATGGAGAAGCTCTCCTGCATCTGCGTGTGCTTGTAGAGCTGATTGAGCACGATCTCGGGCTGCGCGGCGCGCTTGAGCTCGATGACGATGCGCATGCCGTCGCGATCGCTCTCGTCGCGAACGTCACTGATCTCGTCGATGATTTTTTCGGTGACCAGTTCGGCGATGCGCTCGATCAGCTTGGACTTGTTGACCTGGTAGGGAATTTCGGTGACGATGATCGCCAGCTTTTCCTTGGTCAGGTTTTCAGTGGCCACCTTGGCGCGCATCATGAAGCGGCCGCGGCCGGTCTTGTAGGCGTTGACGATGCCGCTCTTGCCGTAGAGGAATCCGCCGGTGGGAAAATCGGGTCCCTGGACGTGCTGAAGAATTTCGATCAGGCCGGCCTTGGGATTCTTGACCAGCTCGATCGTCGCATTCACAACCTCGGTGAGGTTGTGCGGCGGAATGTTGGTGGCCATGCCGACGGCGATGCCGCTGGAGCCATTGACGATGAGATTGGGAATGCGCGAGGGCAGGACTGATGGCTCTTGCGTGGACTCGTCGTAATTGGGGACAAAGTCGACGGTCTCCATGTCGATGTCGGCGAGCAGCTCGCCGGCGATGCGCGCCAAACGGCACTCGGTATAACGCATGGCAGCGGGTGGATCGCCATCGACGGAGCCGAAGTTGCCCTGGCCATCGATGAGTGGATAACGCAGCGAGAAGGGCTGCGCCATACGCACCAGCGTGTCGTAAATCGCGGAGTCGCCGTGGGGATGGTAGACACCCATCGCTTGTCCGACAACCTTCGCGCACTTGGTGTACTTCTTGTTGTACTCGAGGCCCATCTCGCTCATGGCGTAGAGCACACGGCGATGGACGGGCTTGAGGCCGTCGCGAGCATCGGGGAGAGCGCGCCCGATGATGACCGACATCGAGTAGTCGAGATACGACCGGCGCATCTCCTCTTCGATATTGATCGAGATGAGACTGCCTTCGCGCGGTGGGGTTCCGCCATCAAGAGGGAGCTGGGGGTTCTGATCGTCGGGCATAGAGGTTTTTTAGAGCGGTTTTCCAATTCACAGTGGAGTTTTTGAAAGTGTGCTCTGTGTCCTTTCTTTAAGAAAGAACACTCAGCGTTGCCGGGTCTCCTTTTTGCACCAAATTGGAGAACCGCTATTCCCGTCGGAGAGGCGGCAAAAAGTACCAGAAATGCTGGGCCGGGAATCTCGCGGGCTACAACTTCATTTTACGCCGCGAAGAGCCCTTTCAGCAAGGCTCACCAGACCCTCTAAATGCAATATTTCATTATATTTATATCGGACTGAATCCGGTTGGATTTTAGCCCCTCCAAGCGCACCCGGAAACGCGCTCTCCCTTGCGAATTTCCGGTGCGTCAAAGAGGTTGTCCAGAGGGGTGGGAATCACTCCGCTACACGCCACGGAGACGTGGTGGTCCACTTTGCAAGTTCCTGTTTTGCCCAGGCATTCGATTTGTCCTTGTGGCATGAAACGCAGGGGTTCGGAATGCCGGATTGTTCGGTTTCGACGGGCGTGATGAAACGAAAAGTATGCGCGGCAACGTAGTTGTCCTTGATGGTCTGTTCGATGCGCGGCATGTGACACGCCGTGCATTTGCTTCCCGTACTGTTGGCTGCATGATGCGTGTGTTCTGCCACGGTACCGTGCAGCCCCGCCGGATTCTGACGCGTGTGGCAGCCCAGGCACAAGGCATTGCCGCTCAATGGAAGATTGGAAACCGCACTGCTATGAACCTGGTGGCAGTCGAAGCAGCGGATCTGGCGGTGATACATATTGCTCTGGACGAAGTCGTTGCCCTGCATGCGGTTTTTGTGCGAGGTAAGGTCGGCAAATTGGTAGAAGTTCGTAACGCCGGGCTTGGTTTCCTCGAGTTGCCAGTAGTCCGCGAGTCGTTTTCCCGCAGTGAATCCGACAGGCCAGTCGTAGTATCGTCCATTGATCGGATTGTTGAGCGGCCGACCCTGGCTGTGGCACTGAATACAAACGTCGTTGGCGCGAACGAAGTCGAGTTTGCCGGGATTGACGATGTTTGTCCGCGTGGGATGCGCGGCATGCTTGCTTCCGGGACCGTGGCATTTTTCGCAACCGACATTCCACTCCGTAACTTGCTTCGTGCGGATGTCGTAGTTTACGGAGTGACATCCGTCGCACGTCGGGCCGGTTGGGCGATCGAAGTTAGTGGGACCATAGAACGGCACCCACCAGTCCGCACCCGCTTCGACGTGATAGGGAAGCCATTTTTGCTTTTGGACGTCCCATTGCGCGGGAAGGGGATAGTAGTCGTCTCCTCGTTTGGTGAAATAGCGCTGCTTGAAGCGGCCGCCGTAGGTAAAGGCGACGTCGTCGAGGGTGAAGGAGCGAACGGGATCGGGCTTTGAGAAATCGCCGACCACAGCTTCAGGATGCTGGCGCGGGTCGAGAAGGATGTTGGCCATCCGGCTCTTTTTCCAGCCGTTGTAGGCGGCAAGATGGCACCTCTTGCAGGTTTCAGAGCCAACGTAGTGAGCCTCGGTTGCCGATGCCTCGCCTTTTGCGGAAAGTGCGGAAGCATCCGACGGAAGCTGGCGCGCGGCGAGCGCGCATGCGAAGGCGGACACCAACACGGACATCTCCGCAATGCGGAGAATTCGTCTGAGTTGTGAAGCAAGTTTCGAGAAGTTCATCGAGACCTCGGCTCTCCATAAGATAAAGAACGCCGGGAGTATACGCGCAACGATCAGATCAGGCCCGGCAAGCTCATAATGCACACGATGATCTGAAGGGCAACCAGGGAGGCTGCGGCTACCAGAAAGAACTTTCCGCGCTGCGACTCGAAGCCGTCGGCAAAGACTCCGCCAATAAAGGTAATGAGAAATGGCAGCGACCATAGCCATGGGCTCGATTGCACGCCGGTTGTGACGAGTGCTGCGGGGACCAGAAAACATAGGAGTGGAGCGGTATTGCCGAAGTAGCGCGATCGGCGAACGCCGAGGTACAGCAGCGCGGCAGCAGCAGCCGCAATAACGGTTCCTGCGTTTGAAAATGTCGAGAAGAAATGGCGCGCAGAATCCAGCGACACTGACAAAAACCCTGAGGCGGAGCGGAAGACATAACTGAAGGCGTCGGGCGAGAAGCCGTAACAGGCGAAGACCAACAGGAGTGCGCCGGCGGATGCCAGAAGCACAACAGGAAGCAGCTGGCTGCGGCGGCCTTCGGCGATCCAGATCATGAGCGCGAGGCCCAGAAGCGCAGCAACCGGCAATGCTGCGATGTGCGCCGCAGCCGCGATTCCAAAGAGGAGCGTAAGCAGAATGATCCGCGGGCGCCATTTGCGGCGCGGGCCCTGCATGGCATGCGCGACACCGATGCAGGTATAGATTCCGCCGTAGACGCCGAGAGCCGCGAAGATATCAGGATTGGGCGAGACGCATGCCTTCAGGATGGGAGGCGAAAAACAGTACAGCGCCAGGGCAACGTATCCGCCCGTGTTGCCGTAGAGGCGCCGCGTGACCCACCACAAGCCCGCTCCGAGGACACAACCGCATGCGAGAAACGGAAGACGCAGCAGCAGGAGAACATGGGTCATCTGGTGACGGAGTTCCCAGACGCTCAACTCCGCGCCTCCCTGCCCTGCGGAGGCCTGGACGACGCGATCCTCGGGCTTGCGGAAAAGATCGAAACCACGCTGCAAGAGCAGATTGACGGTGAGAGGCAGGCCCGCCACACGGTAGGCAAGAATGCCGTCGCGGATGTTGCCGCAGGAGGTGTAGTAGCCGGCCAATGGCGACGGCTTCTCCCAGGTTTCGCGGCCGCAGCGCGCGTACTGGTAGTCGCGGTCAGACAGCGTCTGATGTCCCGTAATCCAAAAGCCTTGCATGAGAAAGAGCGCGAGGAACCCCGCCGCGATCCGTTGCGGGAAGTTGAAGTGGAAGCGGCGAAGGCGGGCGAATCGATGGGTCATTTCGTGCGGCAGCAGACTGTCTCAGTCTAAATGCCCAGACCCGAACGGGTTGACCGTCTCGCAGGCGACAGCACGCCGGCATCTCTCGATCCATCTTTGGCGTTTCGTCTCTTGACGCGTAACGCATTTGCGCCCAAAAAGCAAAAGCCGCCCATTTGCGGGCGGCTTTCATCAAAACGTCTTCGTGACTGGTGATTCAGCAGGAGCCAGAACAATTACTGCACGGAAAGGATCGCTGTCCCCGGGATCGCCGAGCTGCCGTCTGGATTTGTATAAGCGCCTGTAATGGTGGTCGAGCCTGCTGCAACGGCTGTCGCCCGACCCGTTTGGTCAATCGTTGCTACGCCGGTATTGCTTGACGTCCACGACACGGGATTCGTTAAGGTAACTGGGTTGCCCGCACCCGTGAATCCGCTTGCTGCAAATTGTTCCACTGCGGCAACCGCTATAGGAGCGGGGTTGGCGGGAGATATAAGCACCTGTGTCACATCGGTTCCCGCGGCTCCCGGCTGGGTCACATTGACGGTCATGGAGCCCTGAATAATGCCGTGAAACCCCTGCGAGCTCGCCGTGATCAGGATGCCCGAACAAATGTTCTGCTGCGATTCAATAAACCCACTGCTGCTCACGGTGACGCACTCGGGTGTCGCGCTCGCCCAATTCACTTGACTCGTAAGATCTCTGGTGACCGGCGCGTGATTCGGACGCGTATAGGTTCCAATGGCGGTCAGCTGAGTGTGGAGTCCGGGCCCACCGAAGTTCATCACGCTCGGAGAAACGGTAATCGAAGTCAGCGATGGAGAACTGATGCAGCTGGTGATTGGAATCAATACGCCAGTAATTAACAAGGCACCTAACAAAGAACGATAACGCATTCGAATCTCCTGGCGTCTCCGCCGAGTTGGCCCCCTTAGCTTTGGCCAACCTGCAATTCCAACGACCCCCAGTACCCTGGGGCAGTCCCCTGCCTAAGACAGGACGATCTCTCGTGTAGGCTCAGTAGGCTGCAACCTTGCGCAAAGACGTCATCTGGGCTCTACAGCCACACAAGTCTTTACCCGCCAAGCTCTCCACTTCGTGAAAGAACCGAGTAAACACGACAACATGCCTCTTGAGAGGTGGCCCAAGGATACGGCACTTTCAAGCGGCGAATCAATAGCAATCTTGGGTGGGAGAGCCTGAATTGTTACGCGCGTAACTTGCTAAATTGCGAACAGTTGGCAGCAATGGAGCCGTTGTAGTTTTCGCTGCGGTAAAGTGCCGCTCAAAGGCGGGCGAGCTGGCGAATTTTGCGCCGGCTTGGCCGTTTTACCTGGGGGACCTGCAACCGCTACACTGCTGGCAGGATGGCGATTGCGCCCGACAACTCTCCGGAACGGCTGGTAAGCGCCTCGCGCGCTGAGGAAGAACAGAATTTTGAGCTGAAATTGCGGCCGCGCTGGCTGAAAGAGTTCATTGGCCAGACGAAAGCCAAGGAGCAGTTGGCCATCGCGCTCGAAGCCGCAAAGTCGCGCGGCGAAGCCCTGGATCACGTGCTGCTGTTCGGGCCGCCCGGATTAGGGAAAACAACGCTTGCCACCATCATCGCCAATGAACTCGACGTGGGGTTTCAGCAGACTTCGGGTCCCGCGCTTCAGATTCAGGGCGACCTCACGGCGATTCTGACAAACCTGCGCGAGCGCCAGGTACTGTTTCTCGACGAGATCCACCGCATGCAGCCCGTCCTCGAAGAAAAGCTTTATACCGCCCTCGAAGACTACAAACTCGACATCATCATCGGGCAGGGTCCGGCGGCGCGCACGCATGTCATGGAGATCAGGCCGTTCACCTTCATTGGTGCGACCACGCGACCGGGATTGCTGAGTTCGCCGCTGCGGTCGCGGTTCGGCATCCTGCTGCGCCTGGAGTTTTATACAGAGGATGAGTTGAAGGTGATTGTGGAGCGGTCGGCGGAGGTGCTGGGAGTGCCGATTGACGCCGATGGCGCGGCGGAGATCGCGCTGCGCTCGCGTGGGACGCCACGGATTGCGAACCGGCTGTTGCGGCGTGTACGGGATTTCGCCCAGGTGCGCGGAACGGGGAACATCGATCTCCCAACGGCCAACGCGGCGCTTACTTTGCTGGAAGTGGATGCGCACGGATTCGACGAGATCGATCGCCGGCTGATGCTGACGATTATGCAAAAGTACGACGGCGGCCCGGTGGGATTGGGAACGCTTGCGGCAACTTTAGCCGAGGAGGAAGATGCGCTCGAGGAAGTGTACGAGCCATTCCTGATCCAGATCGGCTTTCTGGATCGGACGCCGCGCGGACGCGTGGCGACGCGGCTGGCTTACGAACACTTCGGCGTGGATATGCCGAGACGGCAGCCGGGGTTGTTTTGAGTCAGCGGAGTTAGCGGAAATGACGCCATTGCGCGGCTGATTGCCGGAGTTAGTTTGCAGATTAGCGAGTTAGCGCCGCTTTGCGGCCTGGCGAGTTACGAAGTTAGCGGGTTGTTGCACGATGGAATTTCTGGAGTGATTCAATGGCATTGACTGAGTCAACGATGCTGGAACTGGGAACGACGGCGCCGGATTTCGCACTGCCTGATGTGGTGACGGGCGAGACTGTACGGCGGGATGATTTTCGCGGGCAGAAAGGATTGCTCGTGATGTTCATCTGCACGCACTGCCCCTTTGTGAAGCACATCGAGAAGGGGCTGGCCACGCTGGGCGCAGACTATGCTGGCAAGCTGGGCATCGTGGCCATCGGCAGCAATGATGCGGAAAGTTATCCCGATGACAGCCCGGCAGGATTGAAGCGCCAGGCGCAGACATTCGGCTTCAGATTTCCCTATCTCTACGATGAATCGCAGCAGGTCGCCCACGCGTACAAAGCTGCGTGCACGCCGGACATTTACCTGTTCGAACAGGACTTGAAACTGGTCTATCGCGGACAGTTCGACGGGAGCCGGCCTAGTAACGGCGTTCCCGTAACTGGCAACGACCTGCGCGCAGCGATGGATGCGGTGCTGCATGGTGAAAAGCCGGGGACCGATCAACGCGCCTCGGTCGGCTGCAATATCAAGTGGAAGAGCTAGCGGAGTAAGCAGCCGCTCTGCGGCTTGTGTTTAGCGGAGTTGGCGGAGTTAGCAATCCTCGATCCGGCTTCACGAGCGTCAAGCTAGCTCCGCTCAAAGAGGCAGGCTCTTCAGATATTCGCGGAACTTATCGCCGAACTCGGGCCGCTTCAGCGCAAACTCCACCGTCGCCTGCAGCATGCCGAATTTGTCTCCGGCATCGAAGCGCTTGCCTTCGAAGGTGTAGCCGAATACTGGCTGTTCTTTCAACAACGCCTTGATGCCGTCAGTCAGCTGAATCTCGCCGCCGGCGCCGGGCGTCGTCTGCTCCAGCAATTCAAAGATGCGCGGGGTAAGTACGTAGCGTCCGATGATGGCCTGCTTCGACGGCGCGTCTTCGAGCTTCGGCTTCTCCACCATACCGGTGCAGTTGTAGATGCGCGGATCGTCCGGATCAGGTGAGCCGGCCAATACGCCATATGCGGAGATGCCGGGGCCCTCAACCGTTTGCGTGGCAATCACTGAACCTCCACGCTCGTTGAACACGTCGATCATTTGCTTGAGGCATGGCACTTCAGAATCGATCACATCATCGGGCAGAACTACCGCGAATGGCTCGTTTCCCACCAGTTCCTTGGCGCAAAGCACCGCATGCCCCAGGCCGAGAGGTTCGCGCTGGCGCACATAGCTGACGCGGGCCAGCGCAGAGACGCCGCGTGAAACAGCAAGCAATTCTTTTTTGCCACGGCGCTCAAGGGTGGCATCGAGTTCGAAGCTGTTGTCAAAATGGTCTTCCATGGCGCCTTTTCCGCGCCCTGTGATGATGATGATGTGCTCGATACCGGAAGCGACGGCCTCTTCAACGCCATACTGAATGATGGGCTTGTCGACCAGAGCCAGCATTTCCTTGGGAATTACTTTGGTTGCCGGGAGGAAACGTGTGCCCAGGCCGCCGGCGGGGAAGACTACTTTCCGTACTTGCTCGCTCATCGCATCTCCAGGAAAACGGTTCAAAGCTACCGTGGGGACCAGGCACGGCCCAATTTTCATTTTCCATCGGTCATTGACAGTGGGGCTCTAGCTCATTCGTGGTATTGGCCAACGCTGTTTCAAAGTGTCGGAGAATCGTCGCCAAGCAGGGCTTCGCGGATGATCTTGATTGGTGGAAAACCCTGGCTGAGAAATTCGTCGTGGAATTTTTGCAGTGAAAAGGCAGCACCCTGCTTTTTCTGGAGGTCTGCCCGCAGCTTCATGATCTCAAGCTTGCCTAACGTGTAGTAGAGATACGTGGGATCGCCCGCGCCGCGCTTGGCTTCCACCGCAGCGGTCTCCTTGGGCTGGTAGCCTTCCTTCTGGAAGAATTCGACGGCCTGGTCGTAAGTCATGTTCCCTGTATGCATTTGGATGCCGACAATGAAGCGCGCGTTGCGCAGCAGCGCATCCTGGAGCTGGCCCAGGCGAAGAAACTTCGCCTCTCGCTCGTCTTTGGCGCCTGAGCCCGGCTGGCCATAGCCGTTGTCGAGCATCATCTGCTCAGTGTAGTGAGCCCAGCCCTCGACGTTGGTGGTCGCGCTCAGGATTTTGCGCACGCGGCTAGGCGCCTTGAGCGAATAAAGATATTGCACGTAATGGCCGGGGTAAGCCTCGTGGACTGCCGTCGAAATCACCGTGCCGATATTGAAGGAGTGCATATAGCCCTCAACTTCCGCCGGCGCCATGGAGGCATCCGGGAGCGTCACATTGAAGTACGAGGTAGTGGCCTTCGTTTCGTATGGCCCCGGCGAATCCATGCTGGCCTGCGTGGTTGCGCGCATGAAGGGCGGCGTCTCTTCGACAACCGGGCGCACATCCGAAGGAATGGTCACGATGTGGTGGGCACGAATGAAATCGAGAAGGCTGGTGAAAGTGGCAGTGAAAGCGAGGATCAACTGATCTGGAGCAGGATGCTGGCTGCCTAACTCTTCGAGAACTTCGCGTGGGGTTTTGGAGGGCTCGAGCTCTTTGGCCACCTCGGCGAAGCGTTGCTGGTTCTTGTGCAGGTCGGCGTACCCGATCTCGAGAAGCTTCGGGAGCGGCACATCGACCATTTCGTCGTAGAGAAGCTTCTTTGAAAAGGCATCGGCGCCGATGCGGTAGTCGCCGTTGGAGCGCGGCAGAAGATCGGTCTTCAGCCATTTGAGATAGTCATTGAGTGCTACGATAACGGCCGCATTGGTCTGCGCGAATTCGGCTTTGAGTGCGGGGTCGTGTGCATCGGCAAAGGCGTCGGGTACGTCGTGCTCGAAGAAGCTTACGATGCCGGGGAGTTGGTCGATGGCGATCTCGGTGAAGATACGCGGCGGATTCTCGAGGTTCGTGTGCGCTTCGGCAATGAGGCCGGGCATCTTCTTTTCCCGGGCAATCAGGGATCGGAGACGATCATCGGCCGGGGCAAACTTGCGTTCCATCAGAACAAAGGCAGAGCCGGCGCAGGTGCTGGAGTAACCATCGGCATTCTTGGCCCACGGCTGTATCGTCTCGAGCGTCAGCAGCCGCGAGCGGATGTCGCCCAGGACCATCTCCCGATCGCCGCGCGTCGTCTGGTCCAGCGATGCAGCGGGAATCGCGCTGACGCGCTTTTCAAATTCGTGCAGAGCCGCGACTGCAGCGTCGACGTGAGGGCGCGAGAAGTCTTCGAGCATACTGTCGTACTGGTGGTAGCCAGCGATCGTTCCGCCCGAGGGTTGATTCGGGAAGTAGACCTGGTCGAAGTAATCATCGGAGACACGCTGAAACTGTTGCTTCGCAGTTTGGTTTTCGGCGTGTGCGGCGACAAATGTCATGCAAGCTCCTAAAGCAAAAAGAGTGACAAGTTTTCTCACGGTCCCTCGTGTATTGATTGTGAACTATGCGGTAACAACATCGGGCGCGAGTTTAGTAAGCAAGTCGCGAATCTCCAGTAATACATCGTCGGGGCGGGTGGCGGCCAGCGGGAACTTCAACAGTCCCTGCGGCGTGAACTGCGCTCCCCGCTTGGCGTTGCGGGCCACCAGCCGCATCAGCTGCTGCGGATCGATGGCGGCCTTCTCAGTAAATCGAATCTGCAACTCGGTGCGTTTGCGGTCGACCTGCGCTATGCCCAGGCGTTCGCACTCCAAACGCAGGGCCGCGGCTTCGAGCAGGTAGACCGTTGCGTCGGGCAGCGCGCCGTAACGGTCTTCCATCTCCGCGCGGAGGTCGGCGATGGCCTTTTCGTTTTCGGCGCCCGCAATTTTCTTGTACAGGCGCAGGCGCTGATTCTCTTCCGCGACGTAACTCTCGTCGATCCGCAATGCAATGCCGAGATTGAGTTGCGTCGATGGACGCTCTTCGCCGCCTTCGCCTTTCAGTTCCTTGACGGCGGCTTCGAGCATTGTCGTGTACAGTTCAAAGCCGACAGCCTCGATGTGGCCACTCTGTTCGCCGCCCAGCATGTTCCCTGCCCCGCGCAGTTCGAGATCGAGGGCGGCAATCTTGAAGCCTGCACCTAGATCTGAGAATTCTTTGAGCGCTGCGAGCCGACGACGCGCAATGTCCGTTAGTTCGCGCTCCGGCGGAATCAGCAGGTACGCATAGGCGCGACGGTTAGACCGGCCTACACGCCCGCGTAATTGGTAGAGCTCGCTCAGGCCGTGGCGGTCGGCGCGATTGATGATGATGGTGTTCGCCAAGGGAATGTCGAGCCCGTTTTCAATGATCGTAGTCGCGACCAGCACATCGAACTCGTGATGCATGAAGGCAAGCATCACGGATTCCAGATCCTTCTCGCCCATCTGTCCGTGGGCAACCACAACGCGCGCGCCGGGCACGAGTTCCTGGATGCGCGAGGCGATCTCGTAGATGGTCTCGACACGATTGTGCACGAAGTAGACTTGGCCTCCGCGCTCGAGTTCGACTTCAATGGCAGGACGGATAATCTTCTCGTCGAACTTGGCGACGACGGTCTGAATCGCCATGCGGTCCTTGGGCGGCGTCTCGATCACCGACATATCGCGCAGGCCCACAAGAGACATGTGCAGCGTGCGCGGGATGGGCGTCGCGCTCATGGCCAGCACATCGATTTCCTTGCGAAGCTGCTTCAGGCGCTCCTTGTGACGCACGCCGAATCGCTGTTCTTCGTCGACAACAAGCAGCCCCAGGTCCTGGAACTTGATGTCTTTCGACAAAATGCGGTGGGTGCCAATCAGAATGTCCACCTTGCCTGTTTCAATTTTCTCGACGATGACTTTCTGTTCCTTCGGTGTGCGGAAGCGCGAAATCATCTCGACGTTGATGGGAAACTGCGAGAAACGCTTTTTGAATGTCTCGTAATGCTGGAAAGCAAGGACCGTAGTGGGCGTAAGCACTGCGACCTGCTTCCCATCCTGCACGGCCTTGAAAGCGGCGCGCATCGCGACCTCGGTCTTGCCGTAGCCCACGTCGCCGCACAGCAGGCGATCCATCGGAGTGGTCGCCTCCATATCCTGCTTGACGGCGCTGATCGCGGTGAGCTGGTCGTCAGTCTCGCGGTAGTCGAAGGAATCTTCAAACTCACGCTGAAAATCATTGTCGGGCGAGAAGGCGTTGCCCTCCGCCGTGCGGCGCTGCGCGTAAAGCTTGAGCAGTTCGGCGGCCATATCCTGCATGGCCTTCTTCACGCGCGCCTTCGTCTTGACCCACTGCTGTGAGCCAAGCCTGTTCAGGACCGGCGCGGGCCCGGTATCGGTGGAGCGGTATTTCTGGATCAGGTCGAGCCGCGTAAGAGGAACGTACAGCTTGGCCTGCTCAGCGAATTCGAGAATCATGAACTCGACGGAAAGCCCGTCCTGCACAATCTCTTTCAGGCCCTGGTACTGCGCAATGCCGTGCTCTACGTGGACAACATAGTCGCCGATAGCGAGATCGCGAAAGTCGGAGAGAAACGCAGCGGTCTTCGATTTCTTGGGTTCGGGGCGCGCCGTGATGTCGGCGTCGTCCGACATATCGTTCGCGCCGAACAGAATCAGGTTGGCATTGGGAAAGCTGACCCCGCTGGCAATGTGTGTGCGTACGATGACCGGCACGCGCATGTCGCCGGCAAGGTAACTAGCCTCTTCGAGTTCCGATCCGTGAGTGACAACGCGGCTTCCCAATCGATACGGCACCTGGTATTCGCGCAGCATCGTCGCCGTGCGCTCGACGTCGCCCTGTGTGGGAACGGCAAGAACGATGCGCTGCTCGGCAGCCATCAGGTTCTTCATCTGATCCACCAACGCGGGAATGGAACCGTGAAAGCGCAGAGTTGGCCGCGAGTTGACCGCGATTTCGCCGAGCGTCGAGTCTTCTTCGAGCACGTCGATAGCGCCAAGCTGATCGAGATCAAGCCCATGGTGCGATTCAAGCAGGCTCTCGAGAACTTCAGGGCGCAGGTAAATATCTTCAGGCCGGATGAGCGAACCGATTCCAGAGCGTTCATGGCGCTGCTCGACCTTGCTCCACCAGCGGTCGATCTGGTTGCGCACCATGGCAGGCTCTTCGACAAAGAGCACGCTCCGCGGCAGCAGGTTGAGCAAGTGGTGATCGGCTCCTGCGACGGAGGAAAAGAACTCCCAGCCGGGAAAGACGCTGACGCCACCGGCGGCTTCCGCTTCGATGGCCATCTCTTCTTCGTCCTCGCTCGCACCATCAGTGATCTGCACCCTCTGCTTGCTCAGGCGCGCGTGCACGGCGGCCAGCAAGTGTTCGGTCACCGGCGTTTCGGTCAGCGGCAGAAGCTGCGTTTCGTCAAGGCCGGATTGCGAGCGCTGCGTCTCGGGGTCGAACTTGCGAATTGTTTCGATTTCGTCGCCGAAGAATTCGATGCGGATTGGGCGATCGGCCTCGGGTGAGTACACATCAAGAATTCCGCCGCGGCGCGTAAACTGGCCCGGCATTTCGACGAGATCCATCTGGGTGTAGCCCACGCTGGCGAGATGCGCGGTGAGGACTTCGACGTCAATTTCTTCGCCGCGGCGTATGGTAACGGCGAGGCTCGAATAGTAATCGCGATGAAACAGGCGAAGCGCGGCGGCCTCCGCCGGTGCAATCAGAATCGCCACGGCTCCGGTCGCGAGTTTGAACAGCGCGGCCGCACGCTGCTCCTGCACGTCGGGGTGGGGTGAAAGATTCTCAAACGGAAGCACGTCGTGCGCAGGCAGGCGAACCACCCGGTCGGGATCGATGGCCCCGGTAAGGTCGCAGCCGGCGCGGAGCATTGGCTCCAGCGCCTCAGCCGCCTTGTTGTCGGCAACAACAACGATGACGGGCTGTTTGGCGGCACGAGCGAGCAGCGGAAGGTAAAGAGACCGTGCAGTATTCGTGAGTCCGGACACACGTCGCCGACCGACACCGAGTGAGAGGTGCCTGCGAACGCGGTCGAAGGAGGAGGACTGCTCCAGTTCCGCGAAAATTTCGCGGACAAACGGGAGGATCATGCAGTTTCCAGTTTACCCGAGGACTGCGCGTCCAGCGAATCGCGCTTCGCGCCATTAGCGGCTTGGCCAGGGCTCTGGCGTCAATCGGCGGATTGCGGCACAGCGACCGGCGCTTTCAATGCTTCCCTGGAAACCAGGCATCCGCCCAAAGCCATCGCACCCGCAATCGCCCAGAGACCGGCAGTGTAGTGGTGGGTGACGTCGTGGAGCCAGCCCATGGCGGAGGGGCCGGCGAAGGCTCCGACGGCACCGACGGAGTTGACCAGTGCGATTGCTGCCCCTGCTGCTTTCCCCGAAAGGCGGCTGGCCGCAAGACTCCAGAACATCGGCAGTGAGGCGAGAATTCCCATCGCGGCAAGGCTGAACCCGGCCACGGCCAAAATGACAGAATCGGCCAAACCGGCAGCGATGAATCCCAGCGTGGACGCGACGAACAAATACGGCAGCGTCCGAAATCCGCGGCGGCGGCTGGCCCACAGCATCGCAATCGCACCAAAGCCGAAGGTCACCGATGCCCACCAGCCCGTCGACACGTTTGACGCGCCATGGAAGCTCAAGATTCTGGGCAGCCAGAAAGTCAGACCGTAGTTGCCGCTGCTCCAGAGGAAGTAGACAATGCAGTCCCGCACAATGTGCGCCGTTTGGTTCCCCGATTCAATTTGCAGAGCGCCCTCGCGCTTGAGATCGTCTTCGATCTGCTGCTTGTCTGCCGCCGTAAGCCACCGCGCGGAATCGGGCCTGTCGGCGAGCACCAACCAGGCTGCAAAGCCGAGGATCACCGCCGGCGCGCCCTCCAGCAGAAAGAGCCACTGCCAGCCGTGCAGACCGGAGAGATTGTTGAGCATAAGAATGTGCGCTGAGATCGGCGAGCCAATGGAATTGCACAACGGCACCGCAAGCAAAAAGAGCGCCAGGATGCGCGTACGCAAAGCCCGTGGCAGCCAGAACGTGAAGTAGTAAATCACGCCGGGATAGAAGCCGGACTCCGCAATTCCGAGAAGAAACCGTACGCCGATGTACGACGCCTCGGTGTGCACAAACGCCGTGCTCATCGAAACGATTCCCCAGACAACCATGAGGATGGCGAGCCAGCGCCGTGCTCCCATCCGCGCCAGCACAAGGTTGGCGGGAACTTCGAAGAGACAGTAGCTCAGGAAGAAAACGCCCGCCGCGAAACCGTACACGCTCTCGCTGATACCGAGGTCGCGGTTCATAGTGAGCGCGGCAAAGCTCACGTTGACGCGATCGAGGAAAGCCACCATGTACAGCAGCATGAGGAATGGAACGAGTCGCCACGCGATCTTGCGGTAGAGCGGACTCATGGGAATTGGGCTCACGCGCCGCGGCTCCTTGGTGGGCGCGAACAAGCTTATAGGATCAGGGCCAGTGAGATGTCATGCTACTGGCTTAAGCGAAGTGCAAAAGCGGATTCTTCGCTCACCGCCCCCGAACTGAAAACGGCTCTAGTGTGGACGTCCCGGCAGTACGAAGTGCTCCGCGCAGCGGGGCTCGTACGCGTCGCCGGGAACCTTGATCGGGCTGTCGTAGGGCGCGGGCTTGCCGTCAATCAGGCGTTGCGAATAGAGCGCCCGGGCGCCGCAGGTGCAATACGCCATGCACTCCGTGATACTGCCGCCAAAGGCGTTCACCAGCCACGACAGGTTCAGCATCTCGCCGAAAGGCATGGCGCGAAAATCCAGATCGAGCCCGGCGACAAGCACGTCATGATTGGCGTCGAGCAGATTTTTCGTAAAAAGGAAAAGGTCGGTGACGAATTGGCCCTCGTCAATCGCGATGCACTCCACGCGTTTACCGATCTCCTGCTCGAGATCGTCGATGGCCTTCATAACCGACCAGGGATTGCTCGATGGGAACTCAAGGGCATCCATCCTCGCATGGCCGTTCGGATTGCGGCTTTCCACCAGCCCGGGTCCGCCCTTGGTGTCATCGTTCGGCTTGAGCACAAGCACGTGTTGCTTGGCATACTGGCGGCGCATTTCGGCACGCCGCAGCATCTCGGCGGTCTTGTTGCTGCGCATCGGCCCCAGCATCAGTTCGATCTTGCCCGGCACTCTGGCCACCCCAGTGGACGAATGTGACTTACGGATTTCCATCATAATGCGACCTGCCCACACCTCGATGTGATGCGCATGCGGCAGGGAGTCATGCGCGACCCATTGCCTTCGCGAAGGAATAGAAGAAGTCCAGCGCCTTCCAGTACGAGTCAACGGGCAAGCGTTCGTCCTGCCCGTGGGCGCGTACATCGTTACGCTCCAGCGCGGCGGCCGAGAAGCCATAGCAGGCGTAGCCGGCCTGCGCGAAGTAGATAGAATCGCTGGCGCCGTCCTCCATCTCCGGGGTCACGGGGATGCCGGGCCAGATCGCGTTTGTAAAGCGGGTGAGCGGCTCGAAGACTTCCTTCAGCGGTGCGGGCGGGACGATGGCTTTACGCTCGGGCGCGATATCGGAAACTTTGCCTCCATCGGAAACGTACTTCACGCTGAGCTTGGGATCGGTGAAGAGCGCGATCAGCTGCTGGCGAATCTCTTCAGGCGAGTGGCCCGGGAAGATGCGGCAATTCACGTTGGCCTGCGCGGTTTGCGGTAACGCGTTGTTGGCGTGGCCGGCAGCGAGGCGCGTAGCTACGCACGTGGTGCGGAAATTCGAGTTGAAGCTGGGTTCGCGGCTAAGGCGCGCAACCGCATCCGCATCGGGCGGCGTGGCAAGCACGCCGCGAATGTTCTCTGCCATCTCGCTCGTTTCTTGCTTGGCGAGATTCCCGAAGTAGACCTTCGTCACTTCGTTCATCTCAAACGGAAAACTGTATGCGGCCAGTTTATTGAGCGCCGTAGTGAGCTCGTAAATGGCATTGTCGGGCCGGGGCAGCGAGCTGTGGCCGCCGCGATTGCTGGCCGTGATCTGGTAGTCGGCGTAGACCTTCTCAGTTGCTTCCACGTCGCCGACAATCGCGCGGCCGTGGTCCATTTCAACTCCGCCCGCATCGGGATTGATCACAAACGCGGCGTCAACCAGGTCGCGATGATTCGTTACAAGCCACGACGCTCCATTGAACCTGCCGCCTTCTTCATCGGCAGTGAGCGCAAGAATCAGATCGCGCTTCGGCTTATATCCCTCCTTGTGAAGCCGCAGGAAAGTGAAGACCAGCGCGGCATCCGAGTTCTTCATGTCCTGCGTGCCCCTGCCGTAGAAATAGCCATCCTTCTCGACAAATTGAAACGGATCGGTGTGCCAGTCCGAGGGCAGCGCTTCAACAACATCGATGTGGCAGAGGAAGAGGACAGGCTTTTCCGTGGTGGGCGCAGCGGCGCGCATGCGGACAACGAGGTTCTGCTTATTCGCGTCAGGTCCGAGCAGGTGAACATCGTCAGGCGAGAAGCCCGCATCGAGGAAACGCTTCTCCATGGCCTTGGTCGCCGCCGTTACGCTGCCTTTGGGCGTGTCGGTGGTGTTGATTTCGATCAGCTGCTTGAAGATGTCGCGAGCTTCGGCGCGCTCGGCCGGCGATGTGGTTGGCAGGGCCGATTGTGCGAGCGCTGAAAGCCCGAAAACTGCGGTACATGCTGCGGCTGCAAAGAGTGCGGAAAAGGTCTGGCGGGGCATTGCAGAATTGTACGGCAGCGCTCTGGTGGTTGTATCTCTGAACGATGCAAGCAGTTGCCGGTTTACAGGATGTGCCAAATCGATTTATCGTGATGCCGCGAGTATTTGAGGTGCATTATGCATTTGAAGTTTTTTGCTGTGGCAGGAATGGCTGTACTCAGTGTCGCTACCGTAACGTTGACGGCACAGGAACGGCCTAAAATCACTGGAGTTTCTCATTTGGCCGTGTACACATCGGACGCGGCGGCGACTGACCACTACTATCGCCAGGTCATAGGTGCTGCGAAGCAGACGGACCCCGAAAATCCGCAGGGTGTGAAGTACGCCTTCAGCGCGACACAATTTGTTGAAGTGCTGCCCCTGCCGCCCAATGCGGGCATCAACCGCATGGACCATGCGGCGTTCAACACAGTGAACGCGGAAGCCATGCGGAAATATCTCGCCGCGAAGGGGTGGAAGACTCCAGGGGCGGTAACAAAGGGTTCCGATGGGAGCCGTTGGTTCTCGGTGCAGGATCCTGAAGGCAACAAGATCGAGTTCGTGCAGCCCGCGACCAACGCGAAGGCTCCGGATAATCCGAATGCAATTGGCCACCACATTATTCATGTAGGACTCCTCGTTCACAGCCGCGAGGCGGAGGACAAGTTCTACCGCGATCTGCTCGGCTTCAAGCCTTATTGGTTTGGCGGTATGCAAGACGACAAGGTCGACTGGGTGAGCCAGCAGGTTCCTGATGGGCACGACTGGGTGGAGTACATGATGACGAGCGGGCCCTCAGGGACGGGTATTCCCGCGAATATGACGCAACAGACGCTGGGTGTGCTGGACCATTTCGCAGTTGGCGAAAAGTCAGTGGAAGATGCGTACAAAGTCCTGCAGACGGGCAACCGGCTTGAGGGCAGGCACGACGCGGGCCCCAAGATCGGCAAGGACGGCAAAGGGCAATTCAACATGTACGACCCGGACGGGATTCGCGCGGAGCTGATGAACTTCCACGCGACCGAGAAGCCTTGCTGCTCTGCGTTTACCGCGCAGGATCCGGCGGAGTAACGGGCACCGAGGGATTGCCGGCGGGTTAGGTTCCAGTTTCCCACGTCTCAAAATCGAGACATGGGGCACCCAGTTCTACACTAGCGAAAAGCGCCTCTTTCGCTTCGCGCTAGAATTTGGATATGGCCGCAACCGCACTCACTCCTGACGTTCTCGCCAAGTACGAGCCGGTGATCGGCCTCGAAGTACACGTGCAACTGCTCACCGCGAGCAAGATCTTCTGCGGATGCTCGAACAGATTTGGCTCAGAGCCGAATACGAATATCTGCCCGGTGTGCCTGGGGTTGCCTGGCTCGCTGCCTGTGCTGAATGCGAAGGCCGTGGAGTTTGCCGTGCTTGCCTCGCTGGCGCTGAATTGTGAAGTGCGCGAGCGGTCGATCTTTGCGCGCAAGAACTACTTCTATCCCGATTTGCCCAAGGGCTACCAGATTTCGCAATACGACAAGCCGCTGGCAGAGCATGGCTGGATCGAGGTCCCCACGGCCGACGGCGGCACGAAGACCGGGGCCCCCAGCGACAGGTCTTCGTCGCTGGGGTGGAAGAAGATCGGCATCACCCGCGTACATATGGAAGAGGACGCGGGCAAAAGTCTCCACGACGGCCTTCCCGACTCCGCGACGCGCACCTATCTCGACCTGAATCGCTGCGGCACGCCGCTGATCGAAATCGTCAGCGAGCCCGATATCCGCACCCCCGACGAAGCCTTTGAATACCTCACGCGGCTCAAAGAGATCCTGCTCTACACCGCCGTCTCCGACTGCAACATGGAAGAAGGCTCCCTCCGTTGCGATGCCAACGTTAGCGTGCGTTTGAAGGGTGCGGAGCGCTTCGGCACCAAGGCTGAAGTGAAAAACGTAAACAGCTTCCGCTTCATTCGCGCGGCGCTGGAGTACGAGATCAAGCGCCAGATCGAAGTGATCGAAGAGGGCGGGCGAGTGGTACAGGAGACGCGCCTGTGGAACGCGAACGAAGGCCGCACTTACCCGATGCGATCGAAAGAGCAGGCGCACGACTACCGCTACTTCCCCGAACCGGACCTGCCGCCGCTGATCGTGACGCCGGAATTCCTCGAAGCTGCCCGGGCCAGGCTTCCCGAACTGCCCGAAGCACGCCGCAAGCGGATGATCGCCGAATACGAGCTGAACCCGAAGGATGCTCACACGCTCACGGCTTCCCGGGAATTCGCCGACCGGTTTGAGGCCGCTGCGAAGACCGCAAAGAATCCACGGCGCGTCGCCAACATACTGCTGAGTGAGCTGGGTGGACGCCTGCATGCGCTGGGTCTCGAACTTGATCAATCGCCTGTTTCGATGGCGGGCGTCGTGATGGCTGCCGATCTGCTCGACGACAACAAGATCAGTTCGAAGCAACTGAAGGGCCTGTTTGATATCTGCTTTGAAAGGGGCGAGGACTTCCCTGCCGTATACGAGCGCGAGAAGCCGCAGCAGATCACCGACTCTTCGGCCATTGAAGCCATGATCGACGAGGTCATCGCCGCCAATCCAAAGCAGGTTGAGCAGTATCGCGCCGGCAAGAAGACGGTCGCCGGCTTCTTCGTGGGCCAGGTGATGAAGGCGTCGAAAGGTCAGGCCAACCCGGCTCTTCTGAACCAACTGGTGACGAAGAAGCTGGACGGATAAGACGGCCGGCACTTCGATTCCGTCGCGGAAGGGAACCCTGAGCGCAGCGCGTGCGTATGTTGATCTGAGACGGGCTCTTCAGCCCTTCAGGAGGGTCTGCGATATGAACCTGCGCAAGGGATGTGCACTGTTGCTGGTGGGTGCGCTGCCGGCTTTTCTGGCAGGCTGTAGAGGTTTCGGTTCGCACTATATCAATGATGGGATGTCGAACAGTACGACCGGCGCGTCTGGCGAGGTCGTCATCAACAAAATGGGCGGAGGCATCGACGTCGCTAACGCGCCGCATGGAGCCACCCTGTCTACCATGGGCGGGGGTATTCACGTCGGCAATGTCGCTTCGTTCGCCAGGATCAAGACAATGGGCGGTGGCATCGATGTCGACCACGCCACCGGTTCGGTGGATGCCACGACCATGGGTGGCGGCATCACTATCAGCACTTCCGAAGGGCCCGTGAAAGCTACTTCAATGGGCGGCGGCATCACCGTGCGTGAAGTGGGCACGTCGAGCCAGCAGCGGGATATCCGCCTGGACTCGAAAGGTGGAACCATCGAGCTGACCGTTCCCAAAGACTTCCCAATGGATGTAAAGATCACGCTCGCCTACACCCGGACCGATCGCCAGTACCACATCACTCAGCACGCTGGACTGGACGTGCACGAAACGAGCGATTGGGATCATTCGTTTGGCACGCCGCGCAAGTACATTCGCGCCAGCGGGATTGTGGGCAGTGGCACAAACCGCGTTACGATCGAAACCGTCAACGGTGATGTGATTCTCAACCAGGAATAGCGCTGGCCACAATCAATCGTGGCTCTTGAGCCGTCGGGCAGCTTCGCGCCACGGACTGCGTATGGTGTAGACGGGCGTTGCGGTTGCGCTCTCCTTCTTCACACCGAGAAGGCTCCGCTTGAGCAACCAGCCAATTGCAGCCTGCGCTGAACTTTTCGAAATTCCCACCGACTCGGCCACGTGCTGGTAACTCGCCTGCACTTCGGTGCGCGTCTTCGCCTGTTCGGCGGCGAGCCACAGGTACACCAGAAAGCTCACCGGCTTGCGGTCGTGGCCAACCAGGTCACGCATCAGCGTTTCGGTAATGTAATCATCCAGGATCGGCATCTATACCAACCGATACTATAGCATCGAATAACTGATTGATCCCGAATTTGCGCCCACGTTATTCTCGATCCACTGTGAGGTCAGCATGATCAGAGGCATCAAGTTTGTCGGGATTCCCGTGCGAGATCAGGATGTGGCGCTGAAGTTTTACACCGAGGCGATAGGCATGAAAGTAATGACGGACCAACCTTTCACGCCGCAGCAGCGCTGGATTGAACTGATGATTCCGGGCGCGGATACCGGCGTTGCGCTCTTCACGCCGGAGGGGCATGAGAAGCGCATCGGCGAACACCAGTCGATCTCGTTCTGGTGCGACGACGTGTTTGCAACCGCCGAAGCCATGAAGAAGAGAGGTGTGATCTTCGCCAAGGAGCCGACGACCGAACCGTGGGGTTCCGTCGCGGTATTCAAGGATCCGGATGGGAATCAGCTCGTGTTGTCGAGCCGAGGCAAGCAGAAGTAGTCTGCTTCGGTCTTCATTTTTTCTTCCAATGCTGTCCGTACGCTTCGACGTGCTGCGGGAAGAGTTCTTCGTAAGGAGGATAGGGGAACCCCAGTATCTCGACGATGAGCCCTTCCGGCCCCAATTCGGCGCAGTAGTCCATTATCTGCACCCCACCGGAACTGGCAATTTCGCCGCCTCTCGCGTCACGGATCGCAAGTTTCAGATGTTTTTTGAGACGGCATTTCTTGTCGCCTGAGGTCGATGACAACGAATTTGCGGATATCTTCAAAAGCCGGAAGCGGAATGAGTCGGCCTGATGCAACCCCCATCGGCGCATCCCCGTGCTCGAGATCAGAGTGACCGATCAGGATTCCAGTGGAGTAAATTTCGAACGGGTGGATTTGTCTGGGGCGCTCTCTATTTCAGTTTCAACTCCGTCTGAAAATCCTTGCGCGCGTCCCAGTTACTGACAGTTTTTGTCGGGCTCTTCTTGCCGTCCTTCTCGGCCCACAGATCGTAGTCGTCGGTCATGCTGACCTGGGCAAAGCGAAAGCTGCCGTTGCTGGAAGACGTATAACTGCGGATGGATTTGCTTTTCGTGTTCTTGAGAAAGACGGTGGCGCCCTGCACAGGCGTGGAATTGGCGTCGATGACCAGTCCGCCGACATTGCGCGAACCGAGGTTCTGGGCGTGGGCCACGCCGGAAGTGTTTACCCCTGAGAAGATCACCACTGCTAAGGCGGCAAATGCCACCCAAGCCGCCACTCGTGCGCGGTTCCCTGTCACTCTTCCTCCTCGTCCTCAACCAGCAAGTCGTCTTCCTCGTCGATGCCTTCTTCTACCTTCGAGAGCTCGAGCGGTTCCACTCCAACGACCTCGTACTCTGTTCCACATTCATCACAGGCGACTACATCGCCCTCTTCCACTTCTTCAACGTCGATATCGAGATTGTTTTCACATTCCGGGCAGCTTGTCATGGCAGCCTCCTCCCAAGGCTTTTCGTGATGTAGGATGGCGTTACCCCTAGGGTACGGACTTGGGTTAGTTTTAGGCAAGCCGTTGGAAAGGTCAAGAGGCCGAATCCCCCGCCGCTGCACCGAAGTACGTACACCGGAGAACAAATCATGAAGATTCCCCAATTAATCCTGCTTTGCGGGCTGGCATTGGCGTGTGGCGCCGCGGTTGCGCAGCCTGACTATTCCCTTCATGCCACCCCCGTCGGCCCCGCGCCGGTCGATCCGGCCATCGTCCGGGCCCTTGCAACCATCAAGCCCCAACAAATACATGAGACGATTCAAACCCTCGTTGGTTTCGGCACACGCAGCACGTTATCGAGTATGGAGACCGATCTGCCGCCCGGACAGGGCATAAACGCCGCAGCCGACTGGATCGCTGCACAGTTTGAAGCCATTTCGCACGAATGCGGCGGCTGCCTCGAAGTCAAACGCGACACTTTTACTGCCGATCCGGCAAGTGGCGCGCAGTGGGCGCGCCGCATTCCCAAGCCCACCAAAATCACCAATGTTTACGCGATTCAGCGCGGAACCGATCCGGAACAGGCCAAGCGCATGGTCCTGGTCACAGGCCATTACGACTCGCGCAATTCCAGCAATAACGATGACCATGCCGCTGCGCCCGGCGCCAACGACGACGCTTCCGGTGTAGCCGTTTCGCTGGAGTGCGCACGTGCTCTGAGCAAGCTGAAGTTTCCGGGAACCATCGTCTTTGTGGCCGTCGCGGGCGAGGAACAGGGGCTGGTGGGGTCCGGCCACCTGGCCAAGCTGGCGAAGGATGAAGCCTGGGATCTGGAAGCAGCGCTGAACAACGACATCGTGGGCGGCAATACCACGCCCGGCGATACCTTGCAGATGAAAGACCGCGTGCGCGTATTCTCCGAAGGTGTTCCCCAGGCCGCGACTCCAGAGGAGGCGCGCGCCATTCGCGCGCTTGGCAAGGAAAACGATTCGCCCAGCCGTGAACTGGCCCGGGCCATCGCCGAGGCAGCACACACCTATCTCTCGCGTTCGGGCACGGCAAGACCGTTTGCAGCATCCCTGGTCGAGCGGCCCGACCGCTACCTGCGCGGCGGCGACCACAGCTCCTTCAACCACGAGGGCTTTGCGGCCGTGCGCTTTACCGAGTGGCGCGAAGACTACAACCATCAGCACCAGAACATCGTGATGCCGCCCGCCGATTCGAAGGATCCCATTCTCGGAGACCTGATCCGCTTCGTGGACTTCAACTATGTGGCGCAGGTGGCGCGTCTGAATGCGGCAACCCTGGCTACCCTGGCCTTTGCACCCGGTGAACCGCAGAAGGTGACCATCGTAAACAAGATGACCGAGAACGGCTCGACGCTGACCTGGGAGCCGCCGGTTGGCGGCGGAGCAGCACGCTATGACGTCCTATGGCGTGAAACGACCGCACCCTCCTGGCAGTATGTGAAGCAGGTTGCTGCGACCACTGCCGTGGGTCCGGTCACGGTGTCTCTGCCTGTCTCCAAGGACAACGTGATTTTCGGCGTGCGCGCCGTCGACGCGAAAGGTCATCGCGGATTGGTGGCGGTTCCGTAACATACACGCCGTTCACTGTGCAGTAAGACTATGGGCGATCAATTATCAGGATCTTTTCTGTAGGGAATCCTGTGAGGAGACCGCCATGAAGCTGGTTGTCCTTGTTGCCCCTGCCTGCCTTTTCTTCGCCAAGCCAACTTCAACTTTCGGACAAGTGGGTTTTGCGGTGAATACCCCGGAGGGTGCTCCTGCCAGCAAGCCGGCCTCTGTTGGACAGGTGTCGGGAAGCGTGATCTGCGGCGACACAGACCAACCGGGCCTATTTGCCGGGGTGCAACCGCTGACGTTGAAGAGCGACGCCCTGGGCCTGGTGTTGTCGGTCCCGGAGATGCCGACCAAGGCAGCTGCGGCGAATTGAAGTTGCTGGACGCATGAAGATTTCATGGATCTGGAACTTCCCATGACATGGAAGCGCCATTCCATTTAACCTGTTGACTACGATGCCCAGGATTGGCGCCACCCAACTGTCGTTTCCAAGTTTCCGAGGCGCAACCCGCCTGCTGGTGCTGACCAACCTGGTCGCCTTTTTCCTGCTGCTGATCCTTGGATCAACGAACGAGGACCTCTTCCGGTGGCTCGTTCTTCATGGCGCTTTTATACCGCAGGCTTTTCTGCACTGGTGGATATGGCAGCCCTTGACCTACAGCTTTGTGCAGCTCGGCATCACGTCGACGCTCCTCTCTTTGCTGGGGCTTTGGTTTCTGGCCGGCTTCCTTGAGAACTTCCACGAACGTGACTGGGTTCTGTCGCTTTACGCGGTCTCGGTTCTGGCCACCGCTGCCGCTGGCCTTGTTATTTACCTTGGTCACGTAGCCCTTGGCTACGCGTTACCAGAGATTCCGCTCACAGGCTCATTCGGCGGACTGTTCGGATTCATCGTGGTCATTGGCGTCCTCTATGGCGATATGGAGTTCATGCTTTTTCCGCTTCCCATCAGCATCAAGGCTCGTTACGTGGCAATCATCGCAGGCCTTGTAGCAACCGCATATCTCTTCAGTTCCATGCGCCTGTACGGCTTCGCACAGCTTGGCGGTGCGTTGGGAGGCTTTCTCTTCATGCGCATGGCGCCGCGTCGAGGAATATCGCTTGTGTTCAGCGAAAAGTGGTACGGCATGCGCAATGGATACTACCGCTGGAAGCGCCGCCGAGCCGCAAAAAAGTTTGAAGTCTACATGCGCTCGCAGGGCCGCACTGTGAAGTTCGACGGCAGCGGGAAGCAGCTCGACAAGGATCACGACGACAAGAAGCGCTGGAACTGAAGCCGCTCGTCCTCTTCCTGCAGGATCGACCTCAACGCCATGCCCCAAAACCGAATCGAAATTATCCGCGAGAACTACGACCGCATTGCAGGCGAATACGCGCGGAGGATGTTTCGCGAACTGGAGGGCAAGCCCTTCGATCACGAACAGCCCCAGGCGACGGCCTTTAACTGACCGACCAATCCATACGCGCAGGATCGCAAGCCCGACGACAGTCTATTTTGGAACCAGCTCCGTCCAGCTTTGGCTCACGGGGTACACCTGCCCGTTGGGATCGTAGGTGTGGTCATTCGCCTGGATGAGCGTGCTTCCGTCGGAGGAGATCCACTGGTGGTTGTACTGATTGCTGGCCTGGATAACCTGCCCTGTATTCGGATTGCGGAATTCCTGCTGATCGAGAGAATACATCGCGGTCTTGTGGGCGGATTCGTCCATGGCCGCCTGATGAGCGCGATCGTTGGCAAGTACACGATCCGTATTGGCCTGCATGTTGGCCTGGAAGGCGCGGCCATTGGCGAGCAGTTGCTGGTGCTGCGCTTCGCTGTTGCGCATCATCGTTTGGAACTGCGCGTTATTCGCTGCCTGCGCCTGCTGGAAGGCAGCCTGCTGATCGCGGCTCAGGCGCGCTGCCCAATCGGGATTGGCCTGAATCGTCTTGGAGAGCGCCTGGAACTGCGGCAGTGCCAGCAATGCATCGAGTTGGCCCTTGGGTGCGCGAACGATGACCTCGCCCCGTGAGGAACAACTACGGCGTGCAGAAGCCGGTTGGCCCATGAGGCCGGGCATTTGAGATTCCATGCAGTCGATGACCGCCGAAATCATTTCTTCGACAGGCTTTCCGTCGCGATCTGAGATGACGCGCGCGCGTGCCCCCTCTATCGTGAGTTTCTGCGGCGGCTGTCCGTACTGGCGCGCCATAGCAGCGTTTTGTTCGCGTGCCTTGGCAAGCTGATCGGCAAGCGCTGCCTGTCCCTGCGGCAGCAGAGGCAAGACCTCGACGATCTTTCCGTTCGGTCGCAAGTTCGGTACAACGATGTTGACGAGCAAACCCGCTGCTGTATCGATGTCAACGCCCGGGCAATGCGATTGCGCCATGATCTGTTGCATCTGCTGGCTCGTTGACCAGCTCCATGAAACGCCCGGCATCTGCACAACAGCGGTGAGGCCGTCGGCGGTCTGCGCTGTGTACTTTAGCGCGGCGCCATTTGCGTGGCAGCCTGTTCCACGCGCAATCGTACCGGCGTATTTCCAATCTGACGGAACCTCGAGAGTGTACGCAGTCATCTGGTAGACCGGATCAGCGGCTTCAACCTTGCGCGTGCTGGACAGTGACACTTTGCCCGATTGCGCCGACGAGGCGCCGGACGACGAAGCCGGCGAAGCATGATTGTGCTGCCCGCAACCGACTCCGACACAGAAAAGGGTAAGAACAGCTGCCCCCGCGGCAAACTCAAGATTCCGATTCATGACGACCTCCAAGTGCTGACGACTAATTTCCTGGCCTCGCACTTGAAAGCGTGCGGGTAGCCGGACCACGATGGTATTGCTCTTTTGAGGAGACAGATGTGTGGCCTGATCATCGCTCTGTCTCGTTCGCGCCGTCCAGCAAAAAAGCGCGTCACAGAAAATAACCACAGCCCTGACAATCTTTTGCCACTTGTGGTGTTCCAGACCCGGCGCGCCTATGTCTTTGCGCGCAAGGCTGCCGGCTCGGCCTCCGATAGTTCAGGCATAAGCTACGGGCCCTCAGCCGGCTGTTCCTTCATCCGCCCTGGACTCTGTTTTGGTCTCATCCATGGTCTCGTCGATATTGCCCTCAACCACAGCGTCGGAACGGGCAGTGCTGTTGGGATGATGACGGCGAAGCACTGAGCTGGTGTCGTCGCGCCCCGGCTCAACACTTTCTGCACCGAGATTCTCCACCATCGGATCCGACTCCGTGAACCGCGCAATGCGCTCTTCTGCCGCGTCGTCCACAATCAGACCGGAGCCATCGCGGGCATTGGGACGCTCGTCTTCCTGGAGAAGATTTATCTGGAGCGCATCCAGTTCTTCATTCGTGCTGGCATCCAGTTCGTCGAATTTCTGGCCGAGATCACCCTCGGCGATGAGCGGTTCATCGGCGCCGCCGGTGATGGCTTCCAGGCGATCCAGCTCCGCATCGGTCGCGACATCGTCGGATTGGTTGGCATCCGGTGCGGCCTTGTCCTCCGCGTAAACCGAGCTTTCGTTCAAATTGACGCGCGTTCTTTCCCGTTGAATTCCCATTTTCCTGTCCTCTCGATTGAGACCCGGCGGTAATGCACCAGGACGCTTCAACTGTGATGCGGGCGCGGCGGTTGCAGTTCGTTGGAGGGTAAATCCATACTGGGGCCGGGGCAGAGGTCGTCCTGGAGAGATCTACGCGATACAATCCTCAATGGAATGAATAAGAAGATTGCATTTCTTTTTCCGGGGCAAGGTTCGCAAACCGTCGGCATGGGCCGCGATCTTGCCGAGCGTTTCCCTGTGGCAAAACAGACTTTCGCCGAGGCCGACGAGGCCTGCGGGTTCGCCCTGTCACGGCTTTGTTTCGAAGGCCCCGAAGAGGACCTGAAGCTGACTGAAAACACGCAACCTGCCATCATGGCCGTCAGCGTGGCAGTCTTGCGCGTGCTCGCGGAACACGGAATTCAACCCGCGCTTGCCGCCGGACATTCGCTGGGCGAATGGTCCGCGCACGTTGCTGCTGGAACGCTGACGTTCGCCGATGCCGTGCAAGCGGTAAAAGCGCGCGGCCGTGCGATGCAACAGGCGGTGCCGGCAGGACAAGGAACAATGGCGGCGATCCTCTCCCTTGATCCGGAAAAAGTTACCGATGCCTGTCTCGCCGCCGCCCAGGATACCGGGCTCATAGTTTCGGCAGCCAATTTCAACTCGCCGGGTCAAACGGTCATCTCCGGTGCAACTGCCGCCGTCGAAAAAGCCGTCGCCCTGTGCAAGGAGCGCGGTGCAAGACGGGCAGTAATGCTTCCTGTCAGCGCTCCGTTCCATTGCGCATTGATGAAGCCCGCGCAGGAAGAAGTAGCGCGCGTGCTGGCAGGCATTCAGCTGAATGACCCTAAAATTCCGGTCGCCGCTAACGTGAGCGGGACGATGGCTACAACGGCACAGGGCACGCGTGAAGCCCTCATCGAGCAGGTCATAGGCACGATACGCTGGGTGGATTGTGTGCGAACGCTGGTCGGTGCGGAAGCTGAATTATTTATTGAAGCCGGCCCCGGCAAGGTGCTCTGCGGGCTGCTGAAACAGATCGATCCGACGCAGAAATCGCTCAACGTCGAGGACTCGGTAAGCCTCGAAAAGGCCCTCGCGGAGTTAGCCGGAGCCTGAGGCCCGCTACACGAAACAGCCTGATTGGCTTGGCCGACTACGGCCCGAGATACAGTTCTTCATCCGGCGGCGCGAAGTCCAGCGTGTGGTCCTTGGGATAGTAGGTAAGAAACAGCGCCTTGCTCTTGCGGCCGTTGATCAACAGCCCTACAAGCAACACATTGCGAAAGACCCGTGCCGCCACAATCTGGTGGCTCTGGATGATTCCATACTCGTTCTGCTGGTTGTTCGGGCCCCAATCGGCCTGAAAGCGATCGAAGGGGTACGCACCGTACTTGTTCGCGTGCTGCTGCCAATTGGGATCGTGCATCCAGATCCCGTAGGCCTGCTTCAGATCGTTTTTCTCCACAGCTTCCATGAAGTTGTTCATGGTGTGTCGCCCCCGCAGATGCGTCCACCAGTTCCAAGGCCAGTCAGCAGGATGGCCCGAAGCAAGCCAGAACACAATAATGAAAACCAAAAGCAGGCCGCCGCCGCTATACAGCATTACCCGATTGCGCAGGTCGCGGGCCTCGTCAAATTTGGGAGCATCCAGCAGAGTCATTCAGACTTTCCTCGCAGTCAAGCATAAGCCACTGAAGGCAGTTGGGAACAGGGAGAAGGAATAACCAACGTCAGTGTTGTGTTGCGCGACCATCGTGCAGCACAGATCGATTGAGCGCAGTCTAAACCCTCTTCTATCTTAGACACCGGGAGGACATGGGTAGTTCCCGGCTCCCTATTCGCTAGTCCCCTATTCCCTGCCTCTTTCACTCCCGGCTATACGTGTTCCTGTTCTTGTCTTCGTGGCGCTCGAGCGCAAGTTCGATCAGCTGGGTGATCAGCGCGCTATACGGGATGCCGGTCGCCTCCCACAGCTTGGGGTACATGCTGATCTGCGTGAACCCCGGCAGAGTGTTCACTTCGTTGAGATAGATGCGGCGCTTGCCATCCGGCTCCATCAGGAAATCGACACGCGCCAGTCCGGAGAGATCGCAGGCGCGAAATGCTGCCACCGCCATCTCACGAATCCTCTTCGCTTCATCGCGCGTGATCTTCGCTGGAATCACAGGTACGGAGCCTTCGGACAGGTATTTTGCTTCGTAGTCGTAAAACTCCTTGCCGGGAATGATTTCGCCCACCACGCTGGCCCTGGGGTCATCGTTGCCGAGCACACCGACTTCGAGTTCGCGGGCGCGCGATTTTTTGCCGCCGACTCCTTGCTCCACAACGAGCTTGCGATCGTACTTCGCGGCCTCATCGAGCGCGGGCCCCAGTTCCTTGCGATCGTGTGCCTTGCTTATCCCCACCGACGATCCAAGATTCGCGGGCTTCACAAATACCGGGTACTTGAGCGAGGCCTCGATCTGCGCGATTGCCTTTCGCGGCGATCCTTCCCACGCCGAGCGCAGCACGGTGACATGCTTCACGATCGGCAGCCTTGCCTGCGCAAACAGCCGCTTCATCACGTCCTTGTCCATGCCGGCCGACGAACCCAGAACACCCGAACCGACATACGCAATCCCCGCCAGCTCAAACAGCCCCTGGATCGTACCGTCTTCGCCAAAGGTGCCGTGCAGCACCGGAAACACCACGTCGATGGCTTTTCCCGCCGGACCTTGAGGACCAGGCTCAGGCGCAAGTAGCGTTGGAATGCCCTCGTGCAGCAGCTTCGCGCCCGGCGTCGCCGCAGGATCGCCGGCACGCAGCCGGCGCGCCCCGGCGTCCGGGTCGCCCGCCAGCAGTCCGGTCGCATCCGCTGCTGCCAGCCACCTACCCTCTTTTGTAATGCCGATCGGCACTACATCAAATTTGTTGCGATCGATTGCCTTCAGAATCGAAGCAGCCGAGAGCAGCGAGACTTCATGCTCGCCGCTGCGCCCGCCGAATAACACACCTACGCGAAGTTTCTTTGCCATCGCTCCTATTGTCGCTCAAAGGAACGTGGATGAAGTTAATTGGCAAGGTTCGTCAGCCAGACACCTTGAGCAAATCTTCTCGCAGCGCGGGCCCGGATCCATGTCAGACTGCGATCCGCCGCGCATCAAAGTATCTTTTTCCCAAACGCCGAACACGCCAGTTCGACCGCCAGATCCGCAGTCCGGTTGTGCTCGTCGATCACCGGGTTTACTTCAACGATCTCAAAGCTCAGCATCCGTCCATGATCGGCAAGAATCTCCATGGCCAGGTGAGCTTCGCGATACGTCGCGCCGCCGCGAACCGGCGTGCCCACTCCGGGCGCATCTTCCGGATCGATCCAGTCCATATCGAGCGAGATGTGGTAGCCGGCTGTGCCGCGGCCCGCCGCACGCAGGGCCTCTTCCATCACCGCGCGCATTCCCCGTTCGTCAATGTCGCGCATCGTGTAAACCTCGCCCATCCCTGCGCGCTTGATATTTGCGCGTTCGGCCGCATCAATGTCACGCACCCCTACGAGCACCGTGTTTTCCGGCGCAATCTTCGGGGCAAAGCCGCCGATGTTGGTCAGCAGATCGGGCCCCAAGCCAAGCAGCGCAGCCAACGGCATGCCGTGCACGTTTCCGCTGGGTGAGGTATCCGGTGTGTTGATGTCGGAGTGCGCATCGATCCAGATCACGCCGATCTTCTGGTTCTGTCGCCTGTAGAACTCCGAGACGCCCGAGACTGTCCCGACCGCAATGGAATGGTCGCCGCCCAGCACCAGGGGAATCATTCCCTCTTCCAGCGTCTTGCAGACCGCCTTCGAGGTGCGCGTACACGTGTCGGCAATCTGTTTGAGGTAGCGCGCATTTGGCTCGCCCACATTCTGGGTCTCCGCGATGTCTACTTCCACATTTCCACTGTCGATTACGTGGTGACCGAGGGCTTCAAGGCGAGCTTCGAGTCCCGCCACGCGCATTGCCGAGGGCCCCATATCGACGCCACGACGACTCGCGCCCATGTCGAGAGGCACGCCGAGCACGCGGATGCGCCGGGTGGGTAGCGATTGGTTTCCGCTGGGTGAAAACGAGGTGACGACAAGGGGAAGTTCTGGGTTGGTTGCCATGCAGGGTTGCTCTCCCGAATCTGAGCCCCAGCCATCATACCCTTTGCCCCCCGCCGCATGCCCCGAAACGGGCCATCCCTGTTCTGAAAGTGGTATGACCCGTGGCCTCAAACTACCGCGAAAGGTGTAACGAGAGTAACCAGACTTGAGCGTAAACTTTTATCAATCGCAACAAGTTCGAGATTGCATGTGGTACCAGCTAAGTTCCTCACGATAAGGAGCTAGCAGGCAATCTCGAAGGATGCTGACATGAAGTTGTGTGGCAAATCCCGGCAGTGTCTGACGCTCGCGGCCGCGTTTCTGGCTGTTGCGATTGCGACACAGTTTGCACATGCCTCAGACGCTCGGGAAGCTACGAACCTCACCGCCATCGGCGCTCCCTCGTGGCTCAGCGCCCACTCTCTGCTTCCGATCGTCGTAGTGCTGGCGGTCCTTGTCTTGATCGCAGGCTTTTGGGGCTGGATTCTTCGCAAGAAGGTCGACAACCAGACCCGGACCATCACCGCGCATTCCGAGTCTGAAGCCCGAATCGAGCGGCACAATGCGCAATTGGAGACCAAGCGCAGCAAGATCCTCGAGGACATTAACAGCTCGCGTCCCTTGCCCGAACTGATCGATGCCATTACAGAAATGGTGGCGTTCGGCCTCGGCTTCCCGTTCTGCTGGTGCGAAATGCCGGATGGGGCGCGCCTGGGAAATGCTCCAGCAAAGGCGAAAGGACTTCGCAGCATTCGTCTCGACATTCCCGCCCGCGCCGGCGGTTCGCTGGGAACGTTGTTTGCTGCCACCGAGGCTGGTGAACCTCATCCTCACGACGAGTCCTCGGCCCTCGAAGCAGGCGTTCGGTTGGCAACACTCGCCATTGAAACGCGGAGGCTTTACAAAGACCTCGTCTATCGCTCAGAGTTCGATTTGCTTACCGATATCCATAATCGGTTTTCCCTCGACCGGTACCTGGAGGAGTTGATCGAAAAGTCAAAAGTGGAAGGCTCGATCTTGGGCCTCGTCTACATCGATCTGGACGAGTTCAAACAGGTCAATGACTTCTACGGCCATCACATTGGAGACCTCTATCTGCAGGAAGTTTCCATGCGCATGAAGCGCCAGCTCCGGTCCGGCGATATGCTCGCGCGCCTTGGCGGCGACGAATTTGCGGCGCTTGTGCCCGTGGTGCGCAGCCACTCCGCTCTTGAGGAGATCGCGCAACGGCTCGAACGCTGCTTTGACGCCCCCTTTGCGGTCGAAGGCTATGTGCTGCGCGGAGGCGCAAGCGTTGGCGTTGCACTCTATCCCGACGACGGGACCTCGGCCGATAGTCTGCTGAGTGCCGCCGACGCCGCCATGTACGTTGCCAAGCACACCAAGCGCCATGGCGCCGAGATGCCGGACCGACTGCATAAGGCGCTCTTTAATCCCGAAGAACAAGGCAAATAGAAGCGCGCCGATTCAAATCGAATCGACGCGCTTTTCCCCCCACGGAAAACCTTCGTCTGCTCTTCAGCGCACATGCAGTTGCGAGATCGTCACCTTGCCCTTGATCAGGTCCGCCTTGCGCCACTGGCTTTTCTCGTTCAGAGCCACCCATCGGCGTTCTTCGCTGCGGTAATGCCAGTCCTTGTCGAGCTGGTAGTAGATCAGCGTTCCGGCAGCTTCCATCACCTTGATGATGCTGTTGTCGTGCGAATTCTTCTCGTCGTAGTCGGTGGTCGCGCTCTCGCCCATCTCCGAGTAGATCTCGTTCAACTCAAACAGCAGTGCGTTCACCCCGTCATCCATGGCTTCGACGTTGAGGCCGATCCGTCTCGCCTCGCGCAGCGTGATGGGGTAGTTATGCGACGGATAGCCGGAGTTCAGGTTATTGCTGATCTCGCGCGCCCGCTCCTTGTCGTCCATGTGGTACGACAGAATCTCTTCGCAGATGCGCGTCGAAAGCGCGCTGGAGCGGTCAACCGCGCCGATAACCAGCGGATGCACGTAGGGGAACAACGCCTCGTAGGGATTCGTGGTCGAGCTTTTGGCCTGCTCGGTCCACAGCCGGATCACGCGCAGCAGTTCGTCGTTGCTCACGCTTACGCGGTCGTTGTCGCGATCGATGGGCGAAAGATCGTGGGTCAGCGAAGTGTCGACGGCGGACAAGTGCGCCAGCGGGCCCATCAGGATGCGGTCGGCGCCCAGGGCAAGCATGGTTGCCGCCGACTGGCACTCGAGCGGTGCAAGCACCGTGAGATGTTTCACATAGCGGCGCAGCAGATTCACCATGCGCAGCGATGCCTGTCCTGATCCGCCGTCGGATTTCACAAACAGCGTCAGCCGTTCGACGTTCCCAAGATTCCGCACCAGGGCATAAAGGCCGGTAACGTCGTTCTGGCAGATGGAGCCTTTATTGGAATTCCAGTAGGTGATGATGGGCTCGCCAAGTGCGCGCGATAGCTTTTGGAGCACGGGTTGCGTCCGCTCAATCAGCATCGGCGGCTTGGCCGCGCTGTTGCGGAGCACTGGGAATTCGGATACGGATGCAGCTACAGATACAGATTGGTTAGGCAATTCTGGTTTCCGCTCAAATTGAATTGTCTTGAATGGCTTGATATTAGCACGATGTTCATCAGGCCGAAATAAAGAAGGCGCGGGTTTGGCGGGTACCAAGCTGGATTCCCGATCATCCAAAAGCGCGCAGCTCCGAAACTCTCTCTCAGCAAATACTTGCAACTCTGGGGAAAGTCGACCCAGCTTCAAACTTTCGTAAGCAGAACGTCAGCGGCTCCTAATCTACATCTCCACACCCGATCCGGGCATGAGCTACGCAGGGTGGCTCATGCCCGAGCGATTGCTTACCTGGACATTGACTTATCGCCGTAATTCGGCAGTAAGGCAATCTGAACTTTGCTGGGCACGACGTGGCTGGCTCTGAAGTCTCTGGCTACGCGCTGTTCACTCGAAGATTCGAAAACTGAAGCGTGAATTGAAGCGTTAGCGGGACTAAATTCCGTAAGAAAGTAGCGGTCGCCGTATTTGCGGAAGGTCACGCAACCCTGGTTGTGCGCGGTTGGATCATAACCCGCCTGGATCATTGCCCACGCAGTGCGGCTGATCCCGTTTATCGTGAGGATGTTCTGATCTCGCATCGCGACAGTGTAGATTCCGGCAGCGAAGTGCTGGTTCCCGTAGTCGAAAGCAAACGGCACGTCCACCTTCGTGGAAGGCCGACCGGTTTGTGCAAGCAGCGTCTGCGAGAAAACCGTGATGGCAACGAGAGTAACGATGGCTGGAATGCGGAAGTTCAACTTCATTTGGTCCCTCCAATTAATTACCTTATCGACGGTGTTTGAGTGACCACTAATGTGTGTATTCAAATGCGACAGGCAGGAAATCTGCGACGATGCTATGCGAAGTCCAGCGCTTATGCGCGCTCCATCGCAGAGCCACATCGAGATTCGTCAGGCCAGCTGCCGATAAAAGCCAATCAAATCAAGGTCGGCTTTAGCCGGATGCTTTCGAGGAAGCTGACCCGTAATCAATCCTTTTTCCGCAGCCGCCAGGCTTGCTCCGTTGCATGCGGCACAACATATTAGCCGCTGAAAAACAGATCTGCAGCCCAAGAATGCCCTCCGCACCGGGTAGAAGATTAGAGAACCCAGAGGAAAGTTCCTCGCACCTTACGAAGTCTCTCCGGTTGATGAAACCGATTCGAATGAATCGGCCGACAGCGGGCCTGGTAATGCCTGCGGACATTAGAGTCTTCACATGACTCTGGTTATCACTCGAAAGTGTCACACGAGGCTGATTCTCGTCGCAGCGCGGCAAAAACAGAAGGCCCGGCTTGCGCCGGGCCTTCTGTTTACTGACCACTGTCCACTGACAACTATCCTTATTCGGCTGCCATCTCTTCGGCTTCGCCTTCCTGGCGCATGAGTTCGAGTTCGCGCTCGGCGGCTTCGATCTCTGCCGAAACCTCCTGCTGCACGCGCGCTGCCGCTTCTTCCAGTTCCGGTGAGAGCTGGACGTTGCGGTAGTACTCGAGGCCCGTGCCTGCCGGGATGAGCCGGCCGACGATGACGTTCTCCTTGAGGCCGCGGAGATTGTCGATCGCTCCGTTAATGCTGGCTTCGGTAAGAACACGCGTCGTCTCCTGGAAGCTTGCTGCGGAGATGAAGCTGTCTGTCGAGAGCGAAGCCTTGGTGATGCCGAGCAACAGCGGACGACCGAGTGCCGGGCGGCCACCTTCCCTGACGATGCGCTCGTTCTCTTCGCGGAAGCGGAAGCGATCGACCTGCTGCTCAAGCAGGAAGTTGGTATCGCCCACTTCGTCGATGCGCACCCAGCGCAGCATCTGCCGGACAATCACTTCGATGTGCTTGTCTGAGATGGCCACGCCCTGCAGACGGTAGACTTCCTGAATTTCGTTCACCAGGTAAGCCTGCAGTTCCTTTTCGCCCAGCACGGCAAGAATGTCGTGGGGGTTCAAGGGACCGTCCATCAGCGGGTCGCCGGCACGAAGGCGTTCGCCTTCCTGCACGTTGACGTGGATACCGCGAGGTACCGAGTATTCCTTCTCGTCGCCATTGTCAGCCGTAACGTAAATCTTGCGCTGACCCTTGGCAACTTCGCCGAAGCGGACCACACCATCGATCTCGCTGATGATGGCCGTCTCGCGCGGCTTGCGGGCTTCGAAGAGTTCGACAACGCGCGGCAGACCCCCGGTGATGTCCTTGGTACGCGTCGACTCCTTCGGAATCTTCGCGAGCACATCGCCCGGACCTACCTCGTCGCCGTCCTGGATCATCAGGTGAGCGCCGCGAGGCAACAGATACCGCTTGTGCGTTTTCGCGTTCTTCACCATGAAGGCAGGCTGGCGCTTCTCATCGGCAGCGTCCGCAACCACCCAGCGCGACAGGCCGGTGACTTCGTCCACTTCCTCGTTGAGCGTGATGCCTTCTTGCAGATCCTTGAACTGCACCGTGCCGCCGATCTCAGTGAGAATGGCGTAGGTGTAAGGATCCCACTCGGCCAGAAGCTCGCCGAGTTTGACAGCCTGGCCGTCCTTCACGCGGAGACGCGCGCCATAAACCACCTGGTAGCGCTCCTTTTCACGGCCACGCTCGTCCACTACAGCAATTGACCCCGAGCGATTCATCGAAACCAGCGCGCCGTCCTTGCTTTCGACAGTGCTGAGGTTGATGAAGCGCACGAAGCCGTTGTTCTTGGCATCGAGGCGCGACTTGTCCTGCACGCGGCTGGCGGTTCCGCCGACGTGGAAGGTACGCATGGTAAGCTGCGTTCCCGGCTCGCCGATGGATTGCGCCGCAATAACGCCGCAGGTTTCGCCGAGCTCGACCATCCGGCCCGAACCAAGGTTGCGCCCGTAGCAGAGCGCGCAGACGCCGCGACGTGACTCGCAGGTCAGCACCGAGCGGATCTTCACCTTCTCGACACCCGCACCCTGAATGCCCAAAGCGATGTCTTCGTCGATGGGCTGGTTCACTTCAACCACTACGTTGCCGTCGTAGTCCTTGATCCTTTCAAGGGAAACGCGCCCGATGATGCGGTCACGCATGGGCTCGATGATCTCGCCGGACTCAACGATCGAGCCCACGTAGATGCCTTCGCTCGTACCGCAGTCGTATTCAGTAACGATCACGTCCTGCGCCACGTCAACCAGGCGGCGTGTCAGGTAGCCCGAGTCGGCGGTCTTCAACGCCGTATCGGCCAGGCCCTTGCGTGCGCCGTGGGTCGAGATGAAGTATTCGAGCACCGTCAGACCTTCGCGGAAGTTCGCAGTGATCGGTGTTTCGATAACCTCGCCGGAAGGCTTGGCCATCAATCCGCGCATACCCGAAAGCTGGCGAATCTGCTGCTTCGAACCGCGCGCGCCGGAGTCGGCCATGATGTAAATCGGATTCATGGCTCCTTCGTCGTCCGCCTTCTTCATGTTGCCGAACATCTCGTCCGCAACCTGGTCCGTTACAGCCGACCACATCTGGATGACCTTGTTGGACCGCTCGCCGTTGGTGATGGCGCCGTCCATGTACTGCTTCTGGACCTCGATCACCTTCTTGTCGGCTTCGTCTACAGTGGTGTACTTGCTGGCAGGAATGACCATGTCGTCCAGACCAACTGACAAGCCCGACTTGGTGGCATAGTTAAAGCCCAGCTGCTTGATGCGATCGAGCATGCCCACCGTCACCTCAAGACCGAGGTTCTGGTTGCAATAATTGACCAGCTGGCCGATGCCCTTCTTCTTCAGCAGGCCGTTGATGTACGGCATGCCCGAAGGAAGCGCGTCGTTCAGGATCACGCGGCCGACGGTGGTGTTGATGTACTCATTGTTGAAGTCAACCGGCTCGGTATGCGTCAAATCCTGATCGTCGTAGGCGGTGGTCATGTCGAGCACCTTGCCTGTGTAGCGCAGACGAATCGGCGTCAGGGTTTCCACCTGGCGCGCTTCGAGGGCCATCAGGATCTCTTCCGTGTTCGAGAACACGCGGCCTTCGCCAATGCCACCCTTCTTCATCTTGGTCAGGTAATAGAGACCAAGCACCATGTCCTGTGTAGGAACGGTGATCGGCTGGCCCGAAGCCGGCGAAAGAATGTTGTGCGAAGCGAGCATCAGCACGCTGGCTTCGATCTGCGCCTCAGGCGACAGCGGAATGTGCACGGCCATCTGGTCGCCGTCAAAGTCGGCGTTGAAGGCGGTGCAGACCAATGGGTGAATCTTGATGGCTTTACCTTCGACGAGGACCGGCTCAAACGCCTGAATGCCGAGGCGGTGAAGCGTTGGGGCGCGGTTCAGCAGCACGGGGTGATCCTTGATGACTTCTTCAAGGATGTCCCACACCACCGGCTCCTGCATCTCCACCATTTCCTTGGCTTGCTTGATGGTCGTGCAGTGGCCTGTCTGCTCCAGGCGGTGATAGATGAATGGCTTGAACAGCTCAAGCGCCATCTTTTTCGGCAGACCGCACTGGTGCAGCTTCAATTCCGGACCTACGACAATTACAGACCGGCCCGAGTAATCCACGCGCTTGCCGAGCAGGTTCTGACGGAAGCGGCCCTGTTTGCCCTTGAGGGTATCGGAGAGCGACTTGAGCGGGCGATTGTTGGCGCCACGCAGCACACGACCGCGGCGGCCGTTATCAAACAGAGCATCCACGGCTTCCTGCAGCATGCGCTTTTCGTTGCGCACGATCACTTCAGGCGCGTGCAGGTCCATCAGCTTCTTCAACCGGTTGTTGCGGTTGATGACGCGGCGATAGAGGTCGTTCAAGTCCGACGTGGCAAAGCGGCCACCATCCAGCGGCACCAGCGGGCGCAGCTCTGGAGGAATGACTGGCAGCACATCGAGAATCATCCATTGCGGCTTGTTGCTCGACTTGCGGAAGGCTTCAACGACCTTCAGCCGCTTGGCGTACTTGATCTTCTTCTGCGCGGAGGTCTCGGTCTTCATCCGCTCGCGCAGTTCCAGGCCAAGCTCCTCGATCTGGACGCGCTTCAGCAATTCCTTGATGGCCTCTGCGCCCATCATGGCCTTGAAGCCGGACGGACGATACTGCTGGTCGAGCTCACGGTAGCGGGCTTCGTCCTTGATGATCTCGCGCTCCTTCACCGGAGCGTCGCCCACGTCGACCACAACGTAAGACTCAAAGTAGAGAATGCTCTCCAGGTCGCGCAGCGAAATATCGAGCAGGTGGCCGATGCGCGACGGCAGGCCCTTGAAGAACCACACGTGCGAACAAGGGGACGCGAGCTCGATGTGGCCCATGCGCTCGCGGCGCACTTTGCTCACCGTCACTTCAACGCCGCACTTGTCGCAGATCACGCCGCGGTGCTTCATGCGCTTGTATTTGCCGCAGAGACACTCCCAATCCGTTACAGGTCCAAAGATGCGGGCGCAGAACAAGCCATCGCGCTCCGGCTTGAAGGTGCGGTAGTTGATCGTTTCCGGCTTCGTGACCTCACCATGCGACCAGCTGCGGATCTTCTCCGGCGAAGCAAGCATGATGCGGATAGCGTCAAAATCGGTAATCGGGCTGGTGAGTTCAAACGGGTTTGAACGGAACAAGGTAACCCTCCTTGGCAAGGCTTTCAGCGCTCGCCGCGGTATCTCCCGGGGATTCTTTAGCGGGTCCTTCCTTCCCGGGAAGCGGCGGTTACCGCTTTCAAGAAGGACACCGAAAAACTCTTTGCTTCCGGCTAACTGTGGGTGCCCCAGGTCTCGATTCTGAGACCTGGGGATCCTCAATTAGTCAGCAACTGCCGCAACTTCCGGCGCAGGAGCTTTCTTCAGCAGATCTGCGCGTTTGATCAACTCCACGTCGAGGCACAGCGACTGCAATTCGCGAATCAGCACGTTGAACGACTCCGGCACACCCGGCTCGATTGCCGCTTCACCCTTGACGATGGCCTCATAAATCTTGGTACGGCCATAAACGTCATCGGACTTTGCGGTCAGCAGCTCCTGCAGGATGTATGCAGCGCCGTAAGCTTCCAGCGCCCACACTTCCATTTCGCCAAAGCGCTGTCCACCGAACTGCGCCTTGCCGCCCAGTGGCTGTTGCGTGATCAGCGAGTACGGTCCGATCGAGCGAGCGTGAATCTTGTCGTCGACCAGGTGCGACAGCTTGAGCATGTAGATGTAGCCCACCGTGACCGGCTGTTCAAACTGCTCGCCGGTCATGCCGTCGAACAGCGCCGTCTTGCCGGATGAAGGCAGACCGGCTGAAGCCAGCAAAGCTTTGATCTCGCTTTCCTTGGCGCCATCGAACACCGCGGTTCCAAACCAGATGCCCCGCTGCATGCCCGCTCCAACGCGAAGCAGCATCTCGTCATCAAGTTCGAGCAACTGGCGCAGCGTTGCGGTTCCGGCAAACTCTTTCTTCATCAGTTCGCGCGTTGCCTCAACGTCGCTGTTGGCCTTGATCAATGCGGCGATCTTGGCGCCAAGCGCATGGGCAGCCCAGCCAAGGTGCGTCTCCAGAATCTGTCCGACGTTCATACGAGAAGGAACGCCAAGCGGATTCAGAACGATCTCCACCGGTGTGCCATCGGGCAGATACGGCATGTCTTCCTCCGGAAGAATGCGCGCGATCACGCCCTTGTTGCCGTGACGGCCGGCCATCTTGTCGCCGACTGAAAGCTTGCGCTTCATGGCAACGTAGACCTTGACCAGCTTGATGACGCCGGGAGGCAGTTCGTCGCCCTTCTGCAATTTCGCAATCTTCTCGTTGGTGATCTTGCGCAGGACTTCAATCTGGCGCGAGGTCATCTCTTCGATCTCATCGATCTGCTCGTTGACGCGGGGGTCCTTGTCGTTGTAGCGAATACGCTTGAGGTTCTTGGTCGAGATGCGCTCGATCGTTTCGCGGTCCAGGAGCGCAGCCTTGGTGATCAAGCGTTTGTTGGTCCGCTCATCGTGCAGATCGGCCAACACTTCTTTGCCGCCCAGAATCGCTTCGAGACGCTTCAGACGCTCGTCCGTCAAAATGCGGATTTCGTCGCCCAGGTTCTTTTCGAGCTTGGCTACGTACTCCGCTTCAATCTGCTTGGCACGCTCGTCCTTCTCCTGGCCCTTGCGCGAGAAGATGCGAACATCGACCACCGTACCCTCGATACCCGGGGGGCACGTGAGCGAAGCATCGCGAACATCGCCGGCCTTTTCGCCGAAGATTGCGCGCAGCAGCTTCTCTTCCGGAGTCAGTTGCGTCTCGCCCTTGGGCGTAACCTTGCCGACCAGGATGTCGCCGTGGCCGATCTGGGCGCCGATGCGGATAACTCCGCTCTCGTCCAGGTCGCGCAGCGCATGCTCGCTGACGTTGGGAATGTCGCGCGTGATTTCTTCGGGACCGAGCTTCGTGTCGCGAGCTTCGATCTCGAACTCCTCGATGTGAACCGAGGTGTAGTAGTCCTCACGCACCAGCTTTTCGCTGATCAGGATCGCGTCCTCGAAGTTGTAACCACGCCATGGCATGAAGGCCACCAGCACGTTACGTCCCAGCGCCAACTCACCCTGTTCCGTGCAAGGACCGTCAGCGATGACCTGGCCCTTCACCACGCGCTCACCCTCCCGCACCACCGGCTTCTGGTTGATGCAGGTGTTCTGGTTCGAGCGCTTGAACTTGATCAGCGTATAGATGTCCGATCCAACCTCACGCGACAGCTGCGTGGGATGGTGTTCACCCTCGACGCGCACGATAATGCGCTCGGAGTCGACCGAGTCCACGATACCGTTGCGCTTGGCCAGAATCACGGCGCCCGAGTCGCGAGCCGTAACGCCTTCCATGCCGGTACCCACCAGCGGAGCTTCCGCCACCAGCAGAGGCACAGACTGCCGCTGCATGTTGGCGCCCATCAGCGCGCGGTTTGCGTCATCATGCTCCAGGAACGGCACCAGCGATGCGGCCACGGAGACGAGCTGCTTCGGCGAGACGTCGATGTAGTCCACGTCGGTCCGATTCACCAGTACGAAGTTCCCCTGCCGGCGCGCATTCACCAGGTCTTCGGTGATCTGCCCTTCCGCGTTGAACTCGATGTTGGCCTGCGCGATAGTGTGCTTGTCTTCTTCCCACGCCGACAGGTAGAAGCTGTACGGCATGTAGTCAATCTGCCGCTTGTTCCCCTTCTTCAGCGAAGCATTCAGCTTGATCGCTTCTTCCTTCTCGATGTGGTCGCCGACGCGCAGTCCGCTTTCGCCCGCGTTCACGATCTCAACGTAATCCAGGATCCGCGAGTCCTTCACCTTGCGGTAAGGCGACTCGATGAATCCATACTCATTGATCCGCGCAAAGCAGCTCAGAGAGCTGATCAGGCCGATGTTCGGACCTTCCGGCGTTTCAATCGGACAGATTCGTCCGTAGTGCGTCGGGTGCACGTCGCGGACTTCGAATCCCGCGCGCTCACGCGACAAGCCGCCCGGTCCAAGAGCCGACAGGCGGCGCTTGTGCGTAATCTCCGACAGCGGATTCGTCTGGTCCATGAACTGAGACAACTGCGACGAACCGAAGAACTCGCGGATTGCAGCCATGACCGGCTTGGCGTTGATCAGGTCGTGCGGCATCGCCGTCGACAGCTCCTGATACACGCTCATCTTTTCCTTGATGGCGCGCTCCATGCGGACCAGTCCGATGCGGAACTGGTTCTCCATCAATTCACCGACGGCGCGCACACGGCGGTTGCCGAGGTGATCGATATCGTCCACCATGCCGATATTCTTGCGCAGCTTCAGCAGGTAGCGGATGGTCGCATAGAAGTCCTCGGGCGTCAGCGTGCGGTGATCGAGCGGCGTCGCATCCTGGCTCTCGTAGAGCTTGATGTTGAACTTCAAACGGCCCACGCGCGAGAAGTCATACTTGCGCGGGTCGAAGAACATGCCTTCAAACAACGCAGTCGCTGTGTCGAGCGTCGGCGGATCGCCCGGGCGCAGCTTGCGGTAGATTTCGATGAGCGCTTCTTCCGGCTTGTGTACCGAGTCACGTTTCAACGTGTTGGTGATGATGTTGCCCACGTCGTCGCGCTCGGGGAAGAACAGCTCGAAGCTCGTCGCGCCGCTTGCCATCACCTTGTGCAGGCGATCGGCAGTTAGCTCAACATTGGCTTCGACAACCACTTCGCCGGTGTTCAGATCGACAATGTCGGCAGCCGTGATTGCCCCATCCAGTTCGGCCGATTCCACTTCAATCTTGTCGATGTTCGCCGCACGGATCGCCTTCAGCGTGCTCGCCGTGATTTTGCGGCCGGAGTGCGCGATCTCTTCGCCCTTGTGCAGAACGGCGTGCGCCGGCTTCGCTCCCAGCAGGTGGGTCGCCACCTTGTCTGGCGAAACAGCCCATTGCACCTTGCCATCCGCTACGTGGAAGCGGTCGATGGTGTAGAAGGTCTTGAGAATCTCCTCGTCCGAGCGAAGACCGAGCGCGCGCAGGAAGATGGTTCCCAGAAACTTGCGCTTGCGGTCGATACGAACGTAGAGCGTGTTCTTCTGGTCGTACTCGAACTCCACCCACGATCCGCGATAGGGAATGATCTTGCCCAGGAAGTAGGTGCGGTTGTTCGCCGTCTCAAAGAAGACGCCCGGCGAACGGTGCAGCTGTGAAACAATCACGCGCTCCGTGCCGTTGACGATGAAGGTGCCGTTCGGCGTCATCAGCGGAATGTCGCCAAAGAAGACTTCCTGCTCCTTGATGTCGCGAATGGTCTTGTTGCCGGTCTCCGCATCCTTGTCGTAAATCGTCAGGCGGACCGTCACCTTCAGCGGTGCAGAGAACGTCATGCCGCGCTCTTCGCACTCCTGCTGGTCATACTTCAGCTGCAGGCCGACCGGATCGCCGCACTTGTTACAGAAGTCGGGAACGTTCTTGTTGTACGTTCCGCACTTGTGGCAGAGAACATCGCCAGGAAGAAACGGATCCGTAATCACCATGGCTCCGCAATGCGTGCAGGCGGTGCGCAGGTGATGAAGACCTTTAAGGTGGCCGCACTTGCACTCCCAGTTGCCGATGGAGTAGTCGACGAAATCAAGCTGCGAGATGCCGCGGAAGTCAGTAATCGGGAAAACAGAAACAAACACCGACTGCAGCCCTGAGTCATCGCGCTCGTTAGGCAGCTTGTCCATCTGCAGAAAACGCTCGTACGAGCGGCGCTGCACTTCGATCAGGTTGGGAATCTGGGTTGCGGTAGGAATCTTGGAAAAATCGAGCCGGCTCCGAATCGCGCGCTTCTCGTTAGGCATGCATCACTCCTGAGGCTCGTCACACCAGCGCAAACCCGCCATCCAGGTTCGCGCCGGGCCGGCACCTGAGTCTCGAGGCGCCAGCAGTTTACGTAGAAAAACCGTTAGTCCAGACTGGCTCCCCGCAAGTTGCCAAGTCCCGTCCGAAACGTTCAGCCACACTCCAGCCGAGCTTTCGGAATCTCCGCGCCAAGCGTATTTACTTGATTGCGGCGCGGTGAAAATCGCGCCACAGGCGTTGTCGCACTTCAGGGTGTTGCGCTAGACTGCGCACAATCGGTAACAGGCCAGCCGAAGATCCGGCCCCCAATGCCTGCAAATGCATGGTAGATTTTGCTGAGACAGCCCAATCTGCCGTGTTAGAGACACAAATGCCCGCGAGGACACAATTCCTCACGAGCGCGGCTTATTGCCTGTGCTCCCATCCGACTCTTGTTGCACTGCTATCGCCGATCCCAAAGCTCGCTTCTGCCGCCGCCGCCTGCCAATCGACATCCGTCCCCGGGAAACCCGCCTATCCCGATGACACGAGAGCACTTAACTTCGCGTTGATGTTTGCCCCGTGGCTGCTTGGCCCAGCCGAGGGTGCGAAACATTTGTGCCCTTTGACTCTTGATTAAGACGCGCTGTAGTGGTTTTCGCCCAAACCGCGGAAATCCAAGCATGGGCCGAAAAGACGCGCAACGTTTATCGTAGCGCGTCCCGGCTCTTCTTGCAAGTCGCGTACCAAACTACTTGATTTCGACGGTTGCGACGCCTTCAAACTTCTTCTTGATCGCCTCAGCCTCGTCCTTGGTCGCGCTTTCCTTCAACGCCTTGGGGGCGCCATCGACCAGGTCCTTGGCTTCCTTCAGGCCGAGCGAGGTAACCTCGCGGACGGCCTTAATGGTGTTGATCTTGTTCGCGCCGGCATCCTTGAGAATGACCTGGAATTCGGTCTTCTCCTCGGCCGCCGGAGCCGCTGCCGCACCGCCGCCACCGGCAGCTGCAACCGGGGCTGCCGCTGCTGCCGAAACGCCGAGGCGCTCTTCAAGCTTCTTCACCAGAGACGCTGCCTCAAGCAGGCTCAGGCCAACAATCTGTTCTTCCAACTGTGCGAGATCCGCCATTTTTGTTCTCCATTCAAAATCGTTTGTTGAATTTCCCGATCAAGACGAAATCCCTATCCAGGATCACGTCCCCTCGCAGTGGAAGTTTCCGATGCGCCAGACCCGCGCACTTCCCGCCTGCCTAATACCAAAACCCTTAAAACCAGCCCGTAGCTATTAGCCTTAGCTGTCCGCTAAGAACTGGGTGCCCCATCCATTTCGCACTTTTTGTGAAATGGGTGGGATCCACAAATCTTCACGCCGCAGCGAACTTCTCTTTTTCCACGCCCTGGTTGATCACTACGGCCAGGTCGCGTCCGGTAGCGTTCATCACTGTTACCAGCCGCTGCGCCGGAGCGTTGATGAGGTAGAGCAGCTTCGAGAAGAGCTCTTCCTTACCCGGCAGGGTCGCGAGCGCCTTGACCTCTTGCACGTTCAGCAGCTTGCCATCGACGATGCCCAGCTTGAACTGGAACTCCGCATTCTCGCCCGCCCACTTGGCGAAGACTTTGGCCAGCGCCACCGGGTCGCCCGAGGTGAACGCAACCGAGTTCACGCCCTTCAGGCCCTTCAGCGCGGGAGCGATCGAGGTACCCTCGCCCGAAACCGCTGCCAGCTTGTTCTTCACCACGCGATACTTGCCACCCGCTTCGCGAATGACCTTGCGCAGCTCGTAATCCTTGGCAACCGTCAGCTTGCTGAACGTGCCGATAATCGCTGTGGTCGAGGTCTCCAGCTCCTTCGCCAGCTGCTGGACCTTCTCCGTCTTCTTTGCCTTCGAAATTGCCATGTCTTCGCTCCGCTACGACAGTGGACAGTGATCAGTGATCAGTGGTCAGTTTCCCGGAACCTGCTGTTCAGCCTCTTCTATCCCTGCTCCGCGCCTGAATCGGCGCTTCAAACTTCATCAGCCTCTTCGCCAGTCCATCAGCGTCCGGTCACTAGCACTTACTGACCACTGTTCACTGACCACTGTTCACTGGCTTCTTAATGCTTGCCCGCCGCGTCCGCCACCGCTGAATCCAGCGGAACCCCCGGGCCCATCGTCGAGCTCAGCGTGACGCTCTTGATGTACTTACCCTTCGCCGCTGAAGGCTTGGCACGCACGATCGACGTAATCACCGTGGTCGCGTTCTCCACCAGCTTTTCAGGCGCAAAGCTCAGCTTGCCCACCGGCACGTGCACCAGGCTGGTCTTGTCGGCGCGGAACTCCACCTTGCCGGCCTTGATCTCTTTCACCGCCGCCGCTACATCCTGCGTGACGGTTCCCGTCTTCGGGTTCGGCATCAATCCCTTGGGTCCGAGCACCTTGCCAAGACGGCCAACCACTTTCATCATGTCGGGCGTCGCGATCAGCGCATCGAATGCGGTCCAGTTTTCTTTCTGAATCTTCTCGACCATCTCTTCGCCGCCGACAAAATCAGCGCCGGCTTCCCGCGCTTCGTTCTGGCGGTCGCCGGAAGCGATCACCGCAACGGTCTTGGTCTTGCCCAGTCCGTGCGGCAGAACCACGGTTCCGCGCACCATCTGGTCGGCATGCCGGGTGTCGACACCCAGACGCATGGTCAGGTCGACAGTCTCGTCGAACTTGGCGTACTTCACTTCCTTGAGCAGGGTAACCGCTTCGGTCAGCGGATACGCGGGCTTGATTACAGCCGCACGCGCCTTCGCAATATTCTTGCTGGATTTAGCCATCAGTTCCTCGTCTCCCACCGCAGTTGCCAGCCCCAATTTCGGGGAACCTGGAAGCTATGCGCCTTAAACCCTCGGCGCTTACGCCCTCGAACAGGTCCAAAAGCCGTGGTGCTATTGACAGCCCGGGCATATCCCCGAGCACATCTTTGAATCATAGCGGAAAGAGCGGCAAAAGTGCAACAAACGAGGCTCCTAATTAGATTACATTCGGCAGCTGAAAGGTTCAGGCGCCGGTTCCCTTCACGAAACCGCGCCCAAGTCCTACCGCGGAAAGGCCGGACCCTCCCGATGTTCCGGGAACTGGGGCAAAAATGCCGAGCCCCCCAGGTCAGAATCCTTGAATCCGAAGACAAAGAACTGGTTCGGATTAGCGATCAAATTCCGTAAAATGCATGTTCTTACGACGCCCATCATCAAATCCGGCCAGGTCCCGGTCAAATCAAAATCCGATGAATTGGCCGCACTTGCTTTCCGGCTCGCTTTGATTTTGCAGAATGCAAGGTGATGGCATGCTTAGGGTTGAGAGAAGCACCGCAACAAATTTCCCGACATCGCATCTAAATAAGGGAAAGAGAAGAAGAGACCAGCACCCTGGCCAGAGTCGATTGAGCGGGTGCTTCATTGAGGAATAACAATATGAAAAAACTAGGATTATCCATTGCGCTGACCGCAACTGCGATCTTCGCGGTTTGTCCGGCCTTTGCGCAAAAAAACGATCAAATGGGACAAGGCCGTGCCGTGGTTACCATTCTGCCGTCTGCCAAGAACGGCACTGTCAGCCAGGTTCCCGCACAGAGCCTGAAGCTTAAGGTGAACGGCAAGGACTCCACCGTCACGAATTTCACCCCGCTTGCAGAAGCCAACAGTCCAATCGAACTTGTATTGCTTCTCGATAGTGGCTCACGCACCAGCCTGGGATCCGAATTCTCCGAGATTGAAGCCTTCGTGAAGGAAATGCCGCCCAACACCAAAATGGCGATCGCCTATATGGATGCTGGACGCGCGGCCTTCTCCAGCCAGCTTTCGTCCAATGCAGCCGACGTCCTGAAAGGACTGCATCTCAGCGCCGGCTTCCCCGGCTCCAATGCCAGCCCCTACTTCTGCCTATCCGACCTCGCCAAGAACTGGCCGTCGCACGATCGCACGGCTCGGCGCGAAGTGCTCATGATCACCGACGGCGTTGATAATTACGACCGGCGGTACGACCCCGATGATCCGTACGTGACGACCGCGATCAACGACTCAGTACGCGGCGGATTGATCGTGTACTCGATCTACTGGAAAGACATGGGGCGAGCCAACAACAGCTGGTATGAAAGCAACGCCGGACAGAACCTCCTGCTGACGGTCACACAGGCGACCGGCGGCAACAGCTATTGGGAAGGTCTTGGCAATCCCGTTTCGCTCCAGCCGTTCCTGCAGGATTTGCGCCGTCGCTTGAATAACCAGTACGAGCTCAACTTTACTGCGCCTTCGAACGGCAAGCCAGAGATCGAATCAATGAAAGTCGATCTCAAGGTCCCGTCCGCAAAGGTCGCTTCGCCGCAGAAAGTGCTCGTCACCGGCGCCGCCACCGCGCGCGAGTAAGTTGATCCGCAGGAATTCCTGCAAAAGACCGCAGGCAGGTGATCTTGAAAGCACCTGCCTGCTTTTTTTGCGCCACGATTCGGTACTGGTCAAGTTTCAAGCTTTACCAGTGCCCACGATTCGACTCAGTTGCTAAGGAGACCGCAATCATGACTGATTCTCCGACGAATTGATTGCGAAAGGTCCTTTCGCGTGAGATCGAACGTTCCTACGCGTCCAGCGTAAGCGCCGGTGTGGCGGCAAACGACACCCGCAGCACGGTAATGTCGTCCCGTTGCCCGAATCGCTTCGCCACATCTGCGATTTCCGCAGCCGGCTTCCCGCTTAACGCCTGGGTTCGGTCGAACCCGAATAGCTCGCCGCTTGCATCCTGCGCCTCCACGACTCCATCCGACAAAAATGTGAGCGCATCTCCCGAGGCGAGATGCAGTGATTCCTCCAGGTAGCTCGCGTCCGCCGTGAGACCCAACGGTAGTCCATTTTCCAGTCGGATCTCCCTGCGCTCAAGGTACGGCGCCAAATGGCCCGCATTCGCCAATAGAACCGTTCCATCTCGCTCAATGCGTGCGCAGAGACACGTGGCAAATCCCCCGACCTGGCTCTCGCATAGCACGCGGTTTAAATGTCCCAGCAGAACTGCCGGAGGGTCCGCCGTGTGGCCTTCGCACGCTCCCAGCAGCATGGCCCCCGTCATACCGGCGCCGACTCCCTTCCCGCTTACGTCCCCCAGCAACATCCACTGCGTTCCATCCTCCAGCACACGAAAACGATAAAAATCACCGCCCACCTCCTGCGCAGGCAGAAACACCGCTTCAACTTCGAAACCGGGCGCGCTTTCAATGCGCTGCGGAACCAGGATCCGCTGAATCTCCTGTGCCGCGCGCATCTCCGCCGAAAGTGCCGCGCGCTCCCGGTTGGTGTTGCGGATGCGCTGAATGAGCAGCAGTGTCATAGCTACGACAACGGCCGCAATGGACACGGAACGCACGCTCTGGAAGGCGAGAAAGAAGAAGGTTCCGAAGTGCAACAAGGGGAATTGCACGCCGAGATAAAGCACATCCATGCCCATCCAGAAGGAGCAAACAAAGTAGAGTGCCAGCTGGGAGCGTGAAAGCTTGTTGATCGGCCAGAAAGCCGCTAATGGCGCGAAGGCGATGAGCACCTCAATGGGAACAAAGAAGGACTGGAGCTGGGGAGACATATCCACCCAGTAACGCATCGCCATACTTTGTCGCAATGGAAGAAAAATGGGTACGAAGAGCAGGCCATTATTGATAACGTTGACCGTCAAAAGTGCGCGAAACAAGGTAGGGACGCGCCGCCCAGCCAGCGCGAAGAAGAACAGAGCATAAAAGATCTGCTCTGTGTTCCCGATCGCGTAAAGGGAATACTCCAGGCTGGAGGGGAAATGCACCGAGGCCGTGACCAGGAATTCGCCGAAGCGGATCATGGCGAGGCCGAGCCACGTCAGGCTGGCCCACAGCAACAGGCGCTGCGAACGATCGAAGAAGTAGAGAGTGATGAAAAACAGCCCGGCCGCGGCCATGATCGCGTTGCACAGCCAGATGATCCAGCGCAAGCGTACGGCATTCCATGCTCGTGCGTCGTAGCTGTTGCGCATCTGACCCGCATCGCCGATCAAAATCCATGGCAACGCCTGCTGGCCATAGAGCGTAGGGCTGTATGCGATGCGAACGGCGAGCTCGAGTGGCGGCGCGCCGTGGTAAAGCGCGGGTGACTCGTACTGGTTGACGACCCCCACAGTGTGAGAACCGTTATTCACATTCCCGAAGCGCGCCAGCAGCCTGCCGTCGAGAAAGATTTCGTAGGCCGCATCCCCCGCCACCTGTAAAACCGGACGAATGGACGGCGCGAGTTCCGCGGGAACGAGCTTGCAGCGAAGCCAGAAGTGGGCTTCGCCTGTCGACGCTTCGACCCGCTGTGAGGCCGGCTGCCATGCTGATTCATCGAGGTTGGTCTCGGCCCAGTGCACATCGTCGCCGGAGCGGAAGACGCATTGCGACGGCGGCACAGAAAGCGCATCCTGCGCGCTCAGCGGGAGCGCGAGGACCACGGTCGCAGCAGACACGAGAGGCCATCGGGCTATCTTCCACACACCAGGTTTCCTCCTTGTGCTGACTGGACGACATCGAACGGGGAATAGGAGCAATATACAGCCGGCGGCCTCTCATCTTAGTCTTGATTGAACTCCCCTGCCCCGCCGTGGTACCAGTGGATACATCGCGCGACCCAACAACACTTGTTCCAACCGAGGATTATGAGACTCTACCCGCTGTCTGTCCTTCCCTTTGTCCTTTGCGCCGCTTCTGTTGCCGCTCAAACATCCGCGCTGAACACCAACTTCGCCCGTGACCCGCAGCAGCCCGTCGATCAGGAATACACCGACCACATCCACAAGTACACGACCGACCCGTCGTTCCTGTCGCCGCTGGTCGACTACCTGCCTGCTTCGAAGACCGTGCCCACCCCTGCCAAAACTCTCGGCGATGTCTCCGGCGCTCCCGACATGCTGCCCTACGCCGAAGACGTCTACAAGTACTTCCGCTCGCTCGCCGCTGCCAGCCCACGCGTCAAGGTCGTCACCATCGGACACACCGAAGAGGGCCGCGAGATGATCGCTGTCGCCATCGCCGATGCCGACCTGCTCAAGAACGCCGACGCCAACAAGCAGCGTCTCGCCCAGCTCGGCGATCCGCGCACCATCAACTTCGACGACGCCAAGGCTCGCGCGCTCATTGACCAGTCCTACCCCGTCTACTACATCACCGGCACCATTCACTCCGTCGAAACCGGCGCGCCCACCGCACTGATGGAGCTGGCGTATCGCCTCGCCGTCGATGACTCGCCGTATATCAAGTACATCCGCTCGCACATGATCGTCCTCATCACCCCGGTGGTTGAAGTCGATGGCCGCGACCGCATGGTCGACATCTATCGCTGGCACAAGGCCCACCCCAACGAGCAGTGGCCGCACCTCCTCTACTGGGGCCACTACGTCGCCCACGACAACAATCGCGACGCCATGGGCATGACCCTCGACCTGACGCGCAACGTGCTCGATACCTACATTGACTGGCACGCGCAGGTGCTGCACGATCTGCACGAATCCGTTCCCTTCCTCTACGACAACACCGTCGGCGACGGCCCTTACAACGCATGGGTCGACCCGCTCCTCGCCGATGAATGGGCCGAACTTGGCTGGAACAACGTCGCGCAGATGCAGAACTTCGGCATGCCCGGCGTCTTTACCCACGGCGACTTCGATACATGGAGTCCCGGGTACCTGATGTTCCTCGCCGCCATGCACAACGGCATCAGTCGCCTCTACGAGACATTCGGCAACGGCGGCGCCGACACCGAAAAGCGCATTCTCGATCCCGAAGAATACTCACGTACCTGGTACCGCCAGAATCCGCCGCTGCCCATCGTTACCTGGTCGCAGCGCGACAACAATAACTACGAACAGAGCGCGCTGCTCACCACGATTTCGTACTTCGCGCAGCACGGGCATCACTTCCTCGAGAACTACTACACCAAGAGCAAGCGCTCAATTCAGAAGCCGACCCTTGAAGGCCCCGCTGCCTATGTCATTGCGCCCGACGCCGCCGCAACCAATCGCGAAGTCGAGTTGTTGAAGGTTCTCAAGCGCCAGCATGTCGAAATCCAGCAACTCACCGACGCAATCTCTGCAGATGTCGGAGGAGAGAAGCGCGCCGACAAACCCAAGCCGCAGACCTTCCCCGCCGGCAGCATCGTCGTGCGCATGGATCAGCCCTACTCGCGCATCGCCGATGCCCTGCTTGACCGCCAGTTCTGGGCGCCCGACGATCCGCAGAAGCATCCCTACGACGACACTGGCTGGTCCTTCACCCACCTCTTCAACGTGAAGGCAGTGCGTATCTCCGATTCGGCAATCCTCAAAGCCTCGATGAAGCCCGTCGATGATCCGTCCACGCTGGTCGGCAAGATCGATGGAGCCGGTTCCATCATCGCCGTCAACAACACCGGCCAGATTTCGCTGCTCTCCCTCATCTACAAACTTAAGGACGCGAAGATCCAGGTCGCCGAAAAACCATTCGATGCCAATGGCAAACACTACGCTGCAGGCTCGCTCCTCATCAACAGCGCCGACGACAAGGTCGCTGCCGCACTTCACGATCTTGCACTCGATGGCTCAAATCTCAGCGCGGCACCCTCCGTCGCCATGCACGAGGTTGCAGCTCCCCGCATCGCCTTCATGCACACCTGGCTTGCCACACAAACCGAAGGTTGGTGGCGCTACGCCTTCGATACCGCCGGCATTCCCTTCGACTACATGAGCACACAAGCCGTCGCCAGGCAGGATGATCTGCGCTCGAAGTACGACGTCATCATCTTCGCCCCCGTCGGCCGCTCGTCTTCTCTCGACATCATCAACGGCCTGCCGATGTGGAACAACGCGATGCCGTGGAAGAAATCCGACATCACACCAAACCTCGGTCGCATCGACTCCACGGACGATATCCGTCCCGGCCTCGGCTACGATGGCCTCGAGCACCTCCGGAAATTCGTCGAGCAGGGCGGCCTGCTGATCACCTGCGAAGACACCGCGCAGTTCGCTATCGATACCGGCCTCGCTCCGGGCGTCAGCTCCGTGGCACGTGGCGATGCCCGCATCGTTGGCTCCGTGCTCAACACGGTCTTCGTTGCCAAAGACAATCCGATTGCCGCCGGCTACGGCACGAATCTGCCCGTGATCAGCGCCAACGGCATGGCCTTCAACATCAGCAATACCCTGGGCCGCGCCGGCGGGCGCTTGTTGATGGACCCCTATGCGGAAAGACCCACCGGCCGCGGCAGCCTTGAAGAGAACGACGAAGCCCTTGGCCGGAAAGCCGTGGACGCGGAGCCACTCGAAAAGGTGGAAGCCTGGCAGGCAAAGAAGCTGAATGAAGAACAGACCCGCAACAACTTCTCCGTGATCCCTGAAGCGATGCGCCCTGAGGTTATCCTCCGCTTCGCCGGCAACAAGGACCTGCTGCTCGACGGCCTCCTCGACAAGGCCGGCTCCATCGCCGAGCACGCCGTCGTGGTCAACGCACACCTCGGCCAGGGCAGCGTGCTGCTGTTCGGCAATAACCCCATCTATCGCGGCGAAACCATCGGCGACTATGCCCTGGTCTTCAATGCAATCCTCAACCACGATCATCTTGCGCGGCCAGCGGTGACGGGGGAAAAGAAATAGACAACGGATGAATTTGAGTTTGAGCTGGGTGCCGGATTCAGTGTAATTTCCGGCATCCAGTTCACGCTGCCGCCTGGGTCCACCCCGGGCAGCGTGCGAACCTGACGCGCGGTAGGCATTCAGGCTTCGGCTGAAACCCGATTCACCCTGAAGTTACCGCCGAATCGGTCCACAACACACTCGAATGAAACAGAAAATCGGGACTTCGGAATCGAGGCTCATTCATTGTCGGGGCCGACAATGCCGTCCTCAGTTGGCGGGTATTGCATGCCCCTCAGAGATGCGGATGTAGTAGCCGCCGGGATCAGTGATTCTAAAATCCCTGACTCCCCATGCTTGGAGTCGAATATCGGTCGGGTTCAGTCCCAGGCGCCTTAGTCTTGCGTGCTTCTCTTCGAGATTCTCGGTGGTGTACAAAACGATCTCCACTCCAACCGGTGGGTGCCGAAGCTTCGATAACGAAGCCGCATCGCCGGAGTCGATCCTGGCGACTGGACTCAGAGCAATGACTACGGGCCCAGATTTCAGCGTCACGTACCCATACGATGTCTTCGCGACAACGCGAAATCCCAGCTTTGAATAAAACGCGGTATCGCGAGAAGGATCGGTAGTGGCGAGCTCAAACTTTGATTCCACATACGAGCTCTCGGAAGTTGTCTGATTTGGCAAGCTGCCCGAATGTTGGGCCGAAACCGCTGGCACGAGGATCGCGAGAGCAACCAAAGCAAGCGCACGAAACCATCGACCGCCGGGATACATGCGGGAAGCATACTAGCACTTGCCCGGCCTGGGACAGCCGAAAACGCAAGCCAAAACTAAAAGAGCGAAGCAGGTCTGTAATCACGACCACGGAGACAGGATTCCGGTTGGATGACCCGACGAGAGAACAGGATCGCACAGATTCGCTTCAGCGTTTCTCTAGACTGGGTGCAGGTGACCGAGACCGAGGATCGTGTCGTTCTTCAATCTTCTGACGGGAGGCGAGCGGTATCCCCGGTCCCGAAGATCGTTTTCAAACCCGCCGAGGGTGCCCCCGGTCCCTCGCTTTTGGGGACCGGGGAGGTAGGCTCACTCATCACTGCAGCCGCATTCACGCTAGCAGCGTGGATGATATAGCAGAGGCGCACTCAATCGATTTGCTCTTTCCCCTGGCCGAAGTTTGTGTCATGCTTTTAACCATGGGAAGCAAAGACAAAGGTAGAAAAGAAGCCAAGAAGGCGCCGAAACCCAAACCGAAGCCAGAACCAGCTCGGCGCGAGATCTTCACCCCCGCTCCGCCGAAGTAGGCTTTCCGGAGCAGAACTCCAATCGCTTCCGTAATAGATTGCAAACGCAGAAATGCCCTCCCCGCGGGGAGGGCATTTCATTTAGGGCAGGAGCAAGACCAGAGAATGTTGTTTGCCGAAGCCACGATTTCAAGTCGACATCACCAACAACCAGCGGCGACCTTGGAAAACACTGGCTACGACGCACCATCTCTGGTCTTGCCGTAGTAAGCCAGTCCGGACTTACCCTACAACTTCAATGCCCATGGAACGTGCCGTGCCCTTGATGCTCTTGACGGCCGCATCGATTGAGGCGGCATTCAGGTCGGGCATCTTCTGCGTGGCGATCTCGCGCACCTGCTTCTCGGTCACCTTGCCCACCTTTTCCTTGTTGGGCGTGCCCGATCCCTTGGCGAGACCCGCAGCCTTCTTCAGCAGGACAGCCGCGGGCGGCGTCTTGGTAATGAAGGTGAACGAGCGATCGGCATAAACCGTGATGACAACCGGAATGATGAGTCCGGCCATCTCCTTGTTCTGCGTGCGCGCGTTGAACTGCTTGCAGAACTCCATGATGTTGACCTGCGCCTGGCCCAATGCGGGACCGACCGGCGGCGCGGGAGTGGCCTTGCCTGCTTCGATCTGCAGCTTGACCTGTGCGGTGATTTTCTTCGGAGGTGCCATTGATGTTTCCTTCGGAAACCAGCTTGTAGCTTCTAGCCATCAGCTTTTAGCTGGTCGGTGTCGTTGCGGATTTTGGTGTTGCGCCTAAGCGTTTGCTCGCAACCGGCGGCGGCTAGTCACCGAACCGGCTAGAAGCTGAAAGCTAATAGCTGAAAGCTGCAACTACTCAATCTTTTCCACTTTGCTGAACTCCAGTTCGACAGGTGTCGAGCGTCCGAAGATGGTCACCATGACCTTCATTGTTTCGCGATCTTCGTTGATCTCGTCCACCACGCCGTTGAAGTTGGCAAAAGGCCCGTCAGTAATGCGGACCTGCTCGTTCTTCTCGAACTTGATCTTCATCCGCGGCTTTTCTTTAGCCGTCTCCGAGCGGAAGAGAATCGAACTCACTTCTTCCTCGCTCAGCGCCACCGGCTTGTCGCCCGTGCCCAGAAAGCCCGTCACCTTGGGCGTGTCTTTCAACACGTGCCACAGGTTGTTGTCGAGATCCATCTCCACCAGCACGTAGCCGGGCAGGAAGACGCGCTCCACCGTGCGCTTTTTGCCATTGATAATCTCGGTCACGGGTTCGGTGGGAATCATCACGCGCCCCACCTTGTCGCGCAGCCCGAAGGCCTCGACGCGGCTCGCGATCGACTCGCGCACCTTGCGCTCAAACCCCGAGTAGGCGTGAAGGATGTACCACTTGAAAAGCGGGTTGCGTTCAGGCGCCGGCGGCTGTTCGGCGGCCTTCTCTTGTTCTTCTGCCATTCCTGTCTCGATTCGATGCTGCACGTCTTATTGCGCGCCCAGCTTGTGTAATATCGCCTGAAGAGCCCTGCTGAAAATGCTGTCCGTCACCCAGAAGAAAAACCCGAAGATAAACACTGTGATGATGACCACGGAAGTGGTGGCCTGAACTTCCTTCCGTGTTGGCGTGACCACCTTCTTCATCTCCGCGCGAACGTCGCTCAGGAAGCCGGTGAAGTTACTCCACGCTCCCATCGCGCCGCCTGAGAAGTTCGTCAAAGCGTTCGGCTCCTGCCGTTTGGCGGAATGGTCGTCGCCCTTCTTGATTGCTGATTCTGTTGCCATACTTCCAATCCTTCTCAGAGAACAGTGGTCAGTGAACAGTGATCAGTTTTTCGTGGTCGTTCAGCAGCTTCCCGTTTTTCCTGATCTCTGTTCCCCGATCTCTGATGCTCTGTTTTCCCAATCTGGCAGGGGCGGAGGGATTCGAACCCCCAAGTTCGGTTTTGGAGACCGACAGTTTAGCCGTTGAGCTTACGCCCCTAAAAGCTAGTGGTCAGTGAACAGTGAACAGTGGTCAGTTTAGTGCTTAGTCCAAGTCCAATGACTCTTCTTGAGCAAAATCCAACTGACCACTCATCACTGACACTGATCACTCGTCTCGTTACTTCGTTTCCTTGTGCGGCTGGTGCTTGCGGCAGCGGTTACAGAACTTCTTGAACTCGAGACGGCCGGTGGTCGTCTTCTTGTTCTTCGTCGTAGAGTAGTTCCGCTCCTTGCACTCCGTACACTGCAATGTCACAATTTCCCGCATTTCAAATCCTTCCAGTGATCAGTGTTCAGTGAACAGTGATCAGTTTTCTTCGCCTGCCGTCGCTCTTTGCTTGAACCGCAGCAGCTTCGGCTGTCCACTGTTCACTGCACACTCGCTACTTGATAATTTCCGAAATCGCGCCCGCGCCTACCGTGCGTCCGCCTTCGCGGATGGCAAACCGCAATCCCTTTTCCATGGCTACTGGCGTAATCAGTTCAATCGTCAGCTCCACGTTGTCGCCCGGCATCACCATCTCCGTGCCTTCAGGCAATTCCGCCACGCCCGTCACGTCCGTCGTACGGAAGTAGAACTGCGGCCTGTAACCCTTGAAGAACGGCGTATGACGGCCGCCTTCTTCCTTGCTCAGGACGTAGATGGTCCCCTTGAACTTGGTGTGAGGCGTAATCGATCCCGGCTTGGCCAGAACCATGCCGCGCTCCACGTCTTCCTTGGCAATGCCGCGCAGCAGGATGCCGGCGTTATCGCCTGCCAGGCCTTCGTCCAGCTGCTTCTTGAACATTTCAACGCCCGTGCAAACCGACTTGCGGGTCTCGCGGAAGCCGACAATCTCGACATCCTCGCCAACCTTCACCTTGCCGCGCTCGATGCGGCCCGTGACTACCGTGCCA
>NZ_DATHHT010000018.1:0-295367 GCF_035317045.1 Occallatibacter sp. | reverse complement strand
GGACTTGACAAGCCGACGGAATGGGTGGAGAAGCACTGCGAAGAATTGGCTCGAAGGCATCAGTTTCTATCGCCGGCATGGTTGGTCGAACTGCCGGACGGAACCGTCACTCCGCGGCAACGTTTCATCCACGTTCTTTATAGGGATGTTCCTTACCGGCTGATTGCGCCAAGGTTGCGCTCGCAGATCCATCAGCGGATCGCCGAACGCGGTGAGCAGATATTCGGGGACCGGAAGAGTGAGATTGCGGCCGAGCTTGCCATGCACTACGAACAAAGCCGCGATTGGCCGCGCGCTCTCGAACATCTTTTGCAAGCCGCAGAAAACGCCGCAGCACGATCCGCCCACCACGAAGCCATCGACCTTGCAAACCGGGGCCTTGAGGCCCTCAAATCACATGCCCAAGCTGCTGAGTGTTCAAAGCATGAAATGAAATTGCGCGTGATCTTGATTGCCTCGATGATGGCGGTCAAGGGATTCGCTTCGGCTGAAGTGGAAGAAGTCAATGCGCGTGGACGCGAGCTCTTCTGGCGCCACGGTCCTTCGCAAGAGTTGTTTTACATGTTGTGGTCGCTGTATTTTTACCAGCAGTTCTCTGGAGAAATGCAATCCTCGCTGGAGATTTCATATCAGCTGATGCAACTGGCTGAGAAACTCAAGGATGAAGAGCTGATGAAGGAAGCACATCGCTCCACAGGAGCGACGCTTGTCCTATTAGGGCGATGTACAGAAGCACTTGAGCACCTTAAAAAGGGCCTAGCACTATGTGCTACACATGACGATGAGCGCAACCGTGTCTTTGCTGGCCTCGATAGCAAAGTGATGTTTGAGTGTTTTGCTGCCCTGGCACTTTTGGATCTTGGCTACGCCGATCGATCTGCTGAAAGGATGGCTGCAGGTTTGGCAGTGGCGCGAAAACTTGGTCATGCCCAGACGCTAGTTGTAGCCGGACATATCGCGGCTCAGATCCATCATTTGCGAGTCGAACCCTCTCTCGCCTATGAGCGCGCCAAAGAGGCAATGGAACTTGCAGACGAGTACGGCCTGACGGTTTGGGTGTCATACTGTTTGATCGAGTTCGGCTGGGCCGAGGCCGAACTGGGAAACCCGCAAGACGGAATAGAGAAGATGGAGCGGGGTCTGGCGGATTACGAAGCGACGGGCGCAAGACTCCGCACTCCGTATTTTCTGGGACTACTGGCTGATCAACTAGGAAAATGGGGACGCGTAGAAGAAGGAGTGCTAGCGATCTCAAAGGCGTTAGACCTCGCTCAGCGGACGGGGGAAGGGTTTGGGCTTCCCGAGTTGCATCGCACCAAAGGCGAACTCCTCATGAAAAGTAGCGAACTAAACCATTCTGCGAATGACTCATCTCGATCAACGGCCCTTTCTCGGGCTCGAGCATGTTTTGCTGACGCCCTCGCAATCGCGCAGCAGCAGGGAGCGAAATCGTGGGAATTGAGAGCCGCATTGAGCATGCACCGTGTTGACCTGCTGCTTGGGGATCCAAACCACACGCGACTTGCGGAGATTTACTCCTCCTTCACCGAAGGCTTCGAGACTGCCAATCTGCGCGAAGCCAGAGCCGTTCTTGAAATTGCTTCTCTGGAATAGATGGCCGGAAATGCGGGTGACAATCCGCCGCTGGCGTCGGCCCGTCATCTGAACCTATCGGGCAATTTGAAGTCATTGGGCTTCGCTGTGCTCTGCGCAAGGCCGACATGAGCAAAGGACCAGCGGGGAGAAGGCGGGAGGAGATTTACACTCGGAGGGGGGATTCAGAATTTGTTTGGAGCGATACGGTTTCTTTGGAATGCGACGCGCGGGCATCGGCTGGCGCCCTGGCGGAGCGAGTTTCTGCGATGGCGGGTGGAGACATATTCGGGCAAGCCGGCGGAGAGTTTGAGGGCGCGCGATGTGTTCGGATTCATGTGGGATCAGAAGTGGGAGCTGTTGAGTTTTTTGTTCTGGACCGGGGACCTGGAGCGGGAGGCGCGACGGAGGCCTTGACGCGGGGCGCGTTGCCAGTGCGGTTGATGAGGGTTTGTGGAATCCCACAGATGCGGTACCCGGTAATCTGGACATTCATGCAGAGGATAAATTTCGGATTGAATCATTTGAAGAGGCTTGGGTTTGCGGCTGGTTTGTTTTGCGCGGCGCTGGGGCAGGCACAGCAGTTGCCGCCGATTGAGCCGGCGAAGCCGATGCCGGGTGCCCGTTCGGAGCCACCTACGATTCGGGTGACGACGAATGAGGTGCTGGTGCCGACGCTTGTGGAGAAGCCACATGGAGGCGGCATCGTCTACGGGCTAAAGCAGTCGGACTTTGTTGTGGAAGACAACGGCGTTCCGCAGAAGATTCATGTGCAGGAGGAACTGGATACGGCTCCAGTGGCCCTTGTGGTTGCGATGGAAGAGGGAAGGGCCGGGTGGTTGGAGTTTCAGAAGTTGGGGAAGTTGGGGCCACTGCTGGATACGTTTTTGTCGGACCCGCGCAGCCAGGCCGCGCTCGTTGGATTTGGATCGAAGCCGCGACTGATACAGGACTACACGCACTCGGAAGAGGAACTAGCGGCAAGGCTGCAGGCGCTGGAGCCGGGGGATGGCGGAGCGGCGATTTTGGACACGATCAGCTACGGAGTCGACCTGCTGGAGGATCAGCCGAAGGAGTATCGGCGTGTACTGCTGCTGATCAGCGAAGAGCGCGACCATGGAAGCAAGCACACGAAGCCGGCCCAACTGGTGAGCAAGATCGGGCGATCGGATGTGCTGGTTCTGAGCATTTCTTATTCGCCATCGAAGGCGGAGTTGGCGCACGATATCAAAGACAATGGCGAAGATCGGATGCTGAACATGGTGTCGACGCTGGTGATGGCGGTGCAGGCGTTCAAGAAGAATGTGGCGAAGCAGATTGCGATTATGAGCGGGGGCGAGTACACAACGTTTACCGGGGACCGGCGGTTTGAAGCGCGGGTGATGGAGGCGGCGAAGGATGTGCGCAATCGATATCTGATTACGTTCAGCCCTTCCGACCCGATGCCGGGGCTGCATACGATTCGCGTGCGGACGGTAGAGGACTATGGGGCGCGGATTATTGCCCGGGCGAATTATTGGCGGGAGCCGGGGCAGTGAGTTGAGGTAGTGCGAGGTCCCCGCTCATGTGGCAAGAGACGCCGCATGAAATGGGGCACCCACGATCAAATCATCTCGATGGTTCTGAGGCTGCAAAAAAGCAACTGCAGGTTCCTCGACTCCCGTTGGTCGCTCGGAATGACAGTGCCGACGACGGATCTGCAGTGCCGACCTGGGCAGACCAGGAAACACATCTCAGGCGCGGTGCGGTCTGCTCTACGCGGCGGCGGCAAGGGGCTGTTCTTTGCGGTGGCGGGGCAGGGCGAAAGCTACGGCGATGATCCAGATGAAGCCAGGGAATCTTGTTAGCGGAATCAGGAAGAGGAGTTGCGGACTGATGAGGTGGAAGACGCTGAGTTCGCCGCAGGCTGCCAGGAAGAGACCGAGGATCATGATCCATTTCGGGATGAGTTTTGTCAGGCCTGCTGAGATGGAGACTCCCGCCATGAGGAGACCCATGGGGATGGAGAAGCCCGGCCCGCCGAAGGCGTATGCGAGGTAGTTGAGGGCGACGAGGATCTGCGGATTTGCGGCAACTGCGGGGCGGATCAGTGTCCAGGTTGTGAAGGACGCGGCCATGCTATCGAAGACGCAGAGGAATCCGCCGAAGAGGGCGATGGTTACCCCGGCGGCGCGTATGCCGAGGAATTGCAGGCGGCTGACGATGACCGCGGTGAAAAGGCCGAGGCAGATCGTGGCTCCGGTTTGCAGGAAGATGCAGGAGAGCACACGCGTGGTTTGCGTCTGGAAGAAAGCAGCGATGACAGCAGGAGTTTCCCACGGGCCGGGCCAGTAGGGCATGCCTCCAAACATGGTGACGGGGAAGAGGCCTGCGTTGAAAAGAACCGTGTAGAGAATGGCGAGAAGCCAGAGCGGCGGTCCGTGATGCTTGAGGCTGGCGGTTGCGGCGATGTGCGGAGTTGGTGATGTCATAGGACGCTCCTCATGGGAGAGTTGGGGATTGGCGAACTGGATGTGCGTGCGCGTTGGCGATCGACGGAACGAATCCAGAGTTCGAAGACGAGGACGTTGATGGAGAAGCCAATCCAGAAGGCGATGCCGAAGAACTGTTGTGGTACGAGATGGGTGAGACGCGCGGTGGCGAAGAAGACGCCCATTACCGGACGCGTGGTGGCGATGCCGAGGAGAATAGCAATCGCGCGGAGCTGCCAGCGGCGCTCGCGCAGATTGTCGGCATGCGATCTGTATGCATAAGCGCGGGCGAGCGAGACGAGAAAGAGTGTGTCGAAGAGGAGGATGGCGGAGCGTTCGGTCCAGCCGCCGATGGAGTAGAGACTCATGGCGTAGGCGGTGAGGGCGACGATGGCGCCGAGGGGATAGAAGATGCCTTGAGCCCAGGCGGGCTGGCGATCGGGACGAAAGACCACCACCGGGACAAGCAGGACGAAGAGCAGTGCGGGAACGATATGGGCTAGAGTGAGGGCGGTGTGGGCAGCGAAAGTGTTATCAAGTGAGGCCAGCTGGGGCGGGAGCTTGCGCGGCGGGGTAGCGAGAGCGAGGACGCGGCGCAGTACGACGGCGACGGAAATGGCGATGGCGATCCAGAAGCCGGTGCGGAGCCAGAGAGGGGCTTTTGAGTTGGACTCGAGGACTGGGACGGGTTGGGACTGGTGGGGAATCACCGACCTCCAACTGACAAGATCAAAGCCTAATATTAGATTTACATATTGTCAAATGTAATTGACGATGGGTAAGATGAGTTTCGATGGGAAATGACGGAAATCCTTCATGCAAGCGCCCTTATGAATTGGGCAAGCGCCTGGAGCAGATGGGGCGCACGAAGGCGGCTGTACTGTCGGCGGCCAGACAGCAACTCGAGGCGGGGGGGATGCGGGAGTTTTCTATGGAGTCGCTGGCGAAGGCGAGCGGGGTGACGCGGCAGACCATTCACAATCTTTTCGGCACACGGACGGGCGTGCTGGAGACGTTGTTCGATGTGATCGCCCGCGACGGCGGGATGGAGCGGATGCGGGACGTGATGACGGCGCCGGATGCGGGGGATATGCTGGACGGATTTATCGAAGTGTTCGCGACATTTTGGTCGAGGAACCGGCTGCTGTTGAAGCGGATCCACGGGATCGCTGCGATCGATCCAGAGTTTGGGAAGGCGATTGAGGCGAGGAATCAGCGCAGGCAGATGGCGGCGACGCGGGTGATTGAGGGGCTTGGGGATCGCGCACCGGGGCAGAGACCGGAGAAGATTGCGTGCCTGACGGCGTTGACGTCATTCGAATTTTTCGATGCGCTGGCGGAGTCGTTTGGGAATGTGGAGGCGGCGCAGAAGCAGTTGCCGGGGCTGATTAGACGAGCGCTTCTGAAGGATTGATCGAGAGCACGAGGTTGCATTCGATCTGCGGTACTCAAGCGGCAAGAGGCGCCGCATGGATGGGGCACGCACACTATGCTCCCCAACAAATCGGGCCACGATGTTTCACGCGGGATTGACAGTGTTGCGTGTGTGATCGCGCACAATACCGTAGATCACGATCTCGAAACAGAGCACAGCGATTCCTGTAATCGCCGTGATGGTCATGAAGCGCTGGGCTCCGTGCACTCCGTTGGGGAGTCCTGATGCAGCGGCGCGGACCAGAGCAACGAAAAGCGCAATCAAAAAAGAACAGGCGAGAGCGATTCTGTCGCCCTTCAGGACGTTGCGGTTGTTTTTGGAAGAGACGGGAATAGCATCGCGATACCAGTGAATAACCCAAATCAAAAGAATGACGATGCCCAGGGCGGAACTGAAGTATTGGAGGATTCCCAACCATGGACGAGGACCAAAGAGCGGAAGCGAAACGTAACGGTTGAGGAGGGGCACGTGATCGCTGAACCAATATCCGGTGTGGGTAAAGGAGTCCCAGAGGATGTGGCTGGCAACGCCGACGAGAATGGAGAACACGATCAAGGCAAGGCGGGAAAAAGAGTTGATGGACAGGGTCCGGGGCCCGAGCCGGAGTCGTGCGCGGGCGCCTGCGGGTAGGCAAGCAGCGAGGGGTTCCTTGGCATAGCGGTGAAAGAGCCAGAGCACGACCAGGCTGAGAGGCAGATCAAGAGCAAAGACGCCCAGCAGAGTGTGGCCGAAGGTGCTGTGGTGTGCAAAGGGAACGAAGTACTCGAAATCGGGGGCAAAGCAGCCGATGATCAGGGCCGACATGATGAGACGCGTTCGCCGAAACGGCATAGCTGCGGCAGCATGAGAGATAGTAAAAGGCATTATGAGAATTATGAACGGTTCTGCGGGTGATATTGGTGAAACCCCTGCCCCAAATCTCAGGATCCTTGAAAGTTGTTACGCATCTGGATGGATTGAATTGTTGCCAAGCGAGTGACTGCCGGCTTGGCAGTCACCGCTAAAGCACCAAGGTGAGGGCAGGTCGGCGGGATTCGTTTCAGCCCAAGCAGGGTCAGAAACGGGTTCCCGATGCACCAAAACGGTAAGTTACGCCGAAGGATATGCCGCGCGGATTCAGGGTGTGGTTCTGGTTGGTGATGCTACTGTGAAAGCTCGGGATGGCCTCGTAGGTATAGTCCACTCGAGTCCACCAATGGCCCCGCATGTGGTACTCCGCGCCGCCTCCGACAGACCAAGTGCTGTACGTGGAATGGGAATGGCCGGTACCGTTACCTGGTTGAGACAAACTGGCGGAGCCGAGCTCGCCTTTGAAAATGGGCTGAAGCCTGCCCCAGTAACTCATGGTGCAAATCAGACCGCCTTCGCCGACGAAGAGCTTGTAATTGGAAGCATTCTGGTTTCCGCCTATGATCATGGAGTGGCCTTCCGCTGTGACCCCGAGGCAATGCCAAACGGTTGCGGTAGCCCAGGCGGCGGGACCCCACCTGTTGATATCCCCAGACCTCCAGTCACCTGAGAAATAGTCCATTCCTCCGCCGGCACTCCAGTGGACAGGGAACTTTCTGCCCGCAGTTGCCTGAGGTTCAATCTGAGCAAGGCTCGGAATCGAAACGAGAAGGATGGTCGCGGCGATCGCCAGCTTTATACGCATACTTTCATCTCCTTTTCGAGGCCAATCTGGACCAGAACATACCTGAGTCGATTGTGCCTGGACGTGCGAACGAATCCAAGGTTGCGAGAACAACAACCGGGTCTACCGGAAAAGGACCGAATGCAGAAGGCCAATTGTGCAACGGAATTCTCGCCTTGTCACGAACGCTCATACATCGCGGCCCCGATGTACTTCAAAGCCTTAGGAGCAACTCGCAAAACCGTTAGAGTGCGACGGGTGCCAAGCCGTCCACGCGGGCTTTGCGTCGATTTCTCAATAGTATGACGAGCAGGTGATTGAATTAGCGTGTGCCTGCGCAAAAATACTGCGATTGGGTTAGGTCAAAATGCGGCGCGTCGCGATGCCCCAAGGGTTCACATTGGTTCCCAACCAACATTCGGCGGCAGGAAAGAGAAAATCCAAATCATCCATTCGAGGCAAGAGTAGTGCGGTCGAACCATTCGGGGCGGGCGCCGGCATGACGGATATCGGCGGCGGTTTTTCCGGTGCGCCGGAACAGTTCGTTGACGGCGTCGAGAAATCCCCATGCGCCTGTCGGTTCAACGGCGATGTAACGATCGAGTTGGCCGGCTGTTGCGAGGGCGGCTTCTTCGCCTTTCGGGATCGGGTCTTCGAGCCAGTGCCAATCTTCGGGCGCACCTTCGCGAAGAACGAAGCCGGCTTTGCCGTCGGGGTGGTCATGATCCCAATCGGCGTAGCGGAAGGACTCGTTGATGCTGGCGCCGTAGAGTCCGCGCATCAGAGTCGCGACGGAGACTCCTGTGGCGGACAAGGACGTGTCGATGTATGGCCAGGAAGTGAGCCAGCAGCAGTCGTACATTCGCCCCAAAATTGTCAGGTGGGTAATGACGCATGGGCGGAGATCGAAGCCGGAACCGGGCAAGACCTCCGCGATGATGGTGTCGTCGATATCGACGTAGAGGGTTGTCTTTCGTTGCACTTGTTGGGACTCCACAGCTCGATATCACTGTAGTTCAGGTATTGCATGGAACGCAGAGGTCTAGTTTCGGCGGGGTATGAAGGGCACGGGGTTACTCGCGCAAGTCATTCATGGTAATCTCTATCTAGACACTTGAGAGTGGACTGAGAACGCAAGAGGAGTAATACCGCCGTGCTGGCGACTGCCAAGAAAACTACCCTGATTGAACGCTTCCGCACCCACGAGAAGGACACCGGTTCCCCCGAAGTCCAGATCGCGATTCTGAGTGAGCGGATTGGTGAACTGACCGAGCACTTCAAGACTCACAAGAAGGATCACGCTTCGCGGCGTGGACTTTTGATGCTGGTCAGCAAGCGCCGCCGCCTGCTGGACTACCTGAAGACGCATGATTCCGATCGCTATCGCGACGTAATCGGCAAGCTCGGTATCCGCAAGTAATCAGAAAGCAAACGTTGACCCGGAAGCGCCCAGACCGGATTTTGGTCACGGCCCCGCATTACCTAGAACCTGGGGCCATGGTGTACCTGGCGAATCAAAGATGCCGCCAGGGCTCGCGCAGAGCTGTCGCCGATTGGCGATTTGGAAGCTTCGCGCGGCCCGCGCATTTTGTATCGATGCAAATTGGTTTGGTTCAGTCGCGTCCTGCGACTTCCGCGCATCGGTACACCCACCGGATTTCCGGATCTTCCTACCCACAAGTTTCCCAAGCGAAAAAAATGAAACGAGGACTCCATGTCTAAACAAGAAGTGACAGTCGAGCTTGCAGGCGGCAAGCGGCTGGTCTTTGAGACCGGGCGCATGGCGAAGCAGGCATCTGGTGCTGCACTGGTCACCACGGGCGAAACCGTGGTTCTGGCCACCGCGGTCGCGTCTCCTGACCCAAGAGAAGGCATCGACTTTTTCCCCCTCACGGTGGATTACCGCGAATACACCTACGCCGGCGGACGCATCCCCGGCGGATTCATCAAGCGCGAAGGCCGGCCCAGCGAAAAGGAAGTTCTTACCTGCCGGCAGATTGACCGACCGATCCGTCCACTGTTTCCTGATGGCTTCCGCAACGAGACACAGGTAATTGCCCTGGTCTTCTCGGCGGACAAGGAAAACGATCCCGATGTTGTCGGGATTAATGCAGCAGCTTGCGCATTGGCTCTCAGTGACATTCCGTTCAGCGCCACGGTCGGCGCCGTTCGCGTGGGTCGCGTGAATGGGGAATTCGTCATCAATCCCACCTATTCAGAGCGCGCGGAAACGACGGTGAACATCATGGTTGTCGGTCACAAGGACGGCATCGTGATGATCGAGTCGGGCGCGAAGGAGGAGACGGAAGAAGTCATTCTCGCGGCCATCGAATTCGCTCATACCGAGATCAAGAAGATTGTCGCTGCGATCGATGAGTTGGTTTCCAAGGCCGGCAAGCCGAAGCGTGCATTCGTCGCGCCTAGCACGGACGAAGGCTATTACGATGAGCTGAAGACCAAGATCGGCGATCGCCTCAAGGATGCTCTCGACACCAAGAAGTACGCCAAGACCGACAGCTACGCACTGGTAAAGAAGCTCAAGGACGAGTTGGCTGCCGAGCTTCCCGCCGACGATGCAACCGCAAAGAAAAAACTGGCCACGTATTACGAGCTACTCCGCGAGCGGACTTTCCGCGAGCAGGTGACCAAGGAACGGATTCGTCCCGACCGCCGCGCTTTCGACGAGATTCGCGAGATCACGATCGAGACCAGCGTTCTTCCCCGCACCCATGGTTCAGCACTGTTTACCCGCGGCGAGACACAGGCCCTGGTGACGGCAACCCTGGGAACCGCCGATGACGGACAGCGCCTGGAGAGCTATGAAGGCGAGAAGAAAAAGAACTTCATGCTTCACTACAACTTCCCGCCGTTCTCTGTTGGTGAGACGGGACGTATGACCGGAACAGGCCGTCGCGAAATCGGACACGGAGCGTTGGCCGAGCGCGCCATCACTGCGGTTCTGCCGACCGCAGATGAGTCGCCCTACAGCATTCGCATCGTCTCGGACATTCTGGAGTCCAATGGATCTTCGTCGATGGCCTCGGTTTGCGGCGCGAGTCTTGCTCTCTATGACTCCGGCATCGCACTGAAGGGTGCAGTGGCCGGTGTGGCGATGGGCCTGGTGAAGGAAGGCGATAACTATGCCATCCTTACCGACATTGCCGGAGCGGAAGATCACTACGGCGATATGGACTTTAAAGTTGCCGGAACGCGTAAGGGAATTACCGCGCTGCAAATGGACATCAAGATCGGCGGACTGACGCGCGAGATCCTGCAGCAGGCCATGGAGCAGGCGAAACGCGGCAGGCTCTTCCTGCTGGACAAGATGGATGCAGTTCTGGATGGACCGCGCACGGAGCGCTCGGCTTATGCTCCGCGGATCGAGACCGTCATGATTCCGACGGACAAGATTCGCGATCTGATAGGCAAGGGTGGCGCGACAATCCGCGGCATCATCGAGCAGACAGGAGCCAAGATCGATGTGGACGATACGGGCAAGGTGAGCGTGGCCTCAAGCGACGCGGACGGCCTGAAGCGCGCACTCGAAATCATTGGCAACATCACAGCGGTTCCCGAGATCGGCAAGGTCTACTTGGGTAAGGTGGTTCGTCTGGCGGAATTCGGCGCATTTGTCGAATTGTTCCCCGGCACCGATGGACTGCTGCACATCTCGGAGATCGCAGAGCATCGCGTGAAGGAAGTCAAGGATGAGTTGCGCGAAGGTGATCAGGTGATGGTGAAGGTCCTCGCTATCGAGGGCAATCGCATCAAGCTGAGCCGCAAGGCGCTCATCCGCGAGCAGAAGGCGAAGCTGGCGCAGTCTGCGCCAGTAGCTGAGGCTCCAGAGCCCATCGAGGGCGGTACTGAAACCGAAGCAGCAATTCCACCGCCTGCGCGACCGCGTCACGAATTCGACGAACGTCAGCCCCGCTCAAATCAGAGCACGATTCTGATTGAGGGCGGGGAAGACTTCGACGATGACGACGAAGAGGGCGAAGAAATCGATGAAGAGAACGAGCCCAACTTCAATCGCGCGGATGGAACCCCTGTTCCGGCAGGACAAGTTGTCGGTGGAGGAGCAGGACCCAGGCCCGCTGGTGGTGGCGCTGCGGGAGGCCCAGCCAACAGGAATCGTCGTCGGCGGCGGCGCGGCGGACGCGGCGGACAGGGTGGCGGCGGCGGTAGCCGGTAACCCAGTCGAACCAAAATGAGGCACACGCAAGACAGAGTGCCCGAGCCAAAAGCTCGGGCATTCTTTTTGCGTTATGCGTAGCGCCTAGATTTTCGGTACGTGCGCGATCATCTTGAAGCCTTCGTTTTCTTTGCTGCGAAACTCTGGCAGAGGCTCTGACTTGACGGGGAGGCGCTCGGCGTCGGTCTCTCGCGATTCATTTTTGTCGTCGTACATGCGGAGATCGGCAGCGATGCACAGGCCTTCAATGTCGGCTGCATCGTCGGGAAAGACGGCGACGCCGATGCTGGCACCGACCTTGAGTGTGTGTTCGCCGACCTGCAGGGGCTCATCGAGCATTTCCATCAGAGACTTTGCGACCCACTTGGCGTTGGAGCGGTTGGTGGGCTCTTCAAGGATGAGAGAGAATTCGTCGCCTCCGGTGCGGGCCACGGTATCGGAGCGGCGGACGCGGCTCTGGAAGATCGAGCTGACTTTTTTGAGCAGCAGGTCTCCGGCATGGTGGCCGAGCGTATCGTTGACCCGCTTGAAGTGGTTCAAGTCGATGACCAGCAGAGCGGCTTTGGATTCCATGCGGCGTGCGCGTTCAAGCGAGAGCGCGAGGCGGTCAAGAAAGAGACGACGATTGGGGAGGCCGGTGAGTTCGTCGTGGAGGGCCAGGTACTTGTTGTGCTCAATCTGGTCCTCGAGGAGGAGCAGAATCATGCCAACGGCGACGACGTACTTAGGCAGGTTCCAAACCTCGCTCTCAATTTGAGCATTGGGTACAAGAAATCCGGCAATCGGCGCAAGGACAAACACCATCGCCCAACCAAGAAATCCGACAATCGTGATCAACGAGCCTGCGCTCACGCGTTCGCGATAGCTATACCAGACATGCACGCAGCAACCGAAATAGACCGTAAACAGGACGGCATTGGATGCGATATAGAGTCCATTGCCAGGCCGGTTTTGGAAAGCGAGCAGGAAAACGGCGAGCACGCAATAGATGCCGACGAGCAACCAGCGCAAAAGGTGGGTAAAGTCGCGCCGTGCAGTGAGGGCGAGGGTCAGGGGTGCTGCTCCAAAGAGGATTGCCGCAGTGTTGAGCGCCGATGGCCATGGGTGATCGAAGCCCAGCAGCACAATGTAGATCGCGTTGGTGGCGAGCACTGAGATCAACATCCATACGCTCGAGCGCTCAGTGCGGTAGGGAACGGATGCCCACATGAAGAGCACGCCGGCAGAAATGAGCGAGATCAAGCCGATGTCAGTTGCGATCTTGCCCCAGGCGCCGGGCGCTGAAGAGAAGATGAAGGCGGCGAAGTGGACAGCAATGAGGACCCAGCCGGTGAGCCAATGCCGCGAGGTCGTGGTTTGGCCACGCCGCGCCACGGACGCAAATGCGCACGTGAGCGCAGCCACCGCTGCAAGGTCGGGGAGTTTAGTCCAATCCACCCAGGGTCCCTCGGTTCCACAATCCGTTCTGCATCAATTTTAGATGCGGTCTTATATTGAGAATGAGCGAGATGACGCTTTTGTTGTATTGCGGCAGCAATACCTATGAAACTTGCGTAATCTTGCGCTCCCACCCGAACCAGTGATCCTTTGGATTACCTGAGGGGAAATTGAGTGTTTGCTACAGTTTCTCTCCACTATGCTCAAAAGCGATGGCTGCGAGTTTGTACATTGTTGTGGAAGGAGTAGACCCCGGCTTCGACATCTTCGTCAACGGCCACGCACTGGCGCGTAACGAAGATGCGCTGGAGCGTCTGGCGGAGTCGCTCAGCGTTGCGCCGCTGCTGCAGTTCTTCTCCGCAGACGAGAACTCGATGTGCCTTCTGCTGGACCAGGGCGCGGGCGACCCGGAATGGGCTTGCAACCTGCCGGAACCACAATGGTTTGACCCGGCCGATGGACTGGTGAGCGTACGCGCGCTGATTCGCTTTCTTGCGGATACGCCGGTGGCATTCGGATCGGAGACCCTGCCGATCCTGGGTGAACTGCGGGAGTACGAGCGGGTGCTGGAGAAGACGGCACAGTACAAATTGCGGTGGCACCTGGCGGTGAGCTGGCGGTGAGTAGTTCTCAAGCGGCCCAACAGACAGGATGGCGGGAATTGTGAAGTCAGTTCGGCTGTCGCGCCCCCTCAGCGCGTGCTTTTCTGCCCACCAGGTCAATTTCGCCGGTCATGACGTGGGCGTGCAATCGATATTCGCCGTCCGTTGTTTTCTTCGTGAAGCTGCGGAAGAAGCCGCCCTTGTCAGCGCCATAAACTCGTGCACTAACTTGGCCGATCGTCACAGATGCATTCACGCTTCGGTAGTTCCATTCGTGGGCAGATGAAATCGTAATCTGGCCGGCGTAGAGATCGATATCCTTGTCGCCCTTGATCTCCTCGACTTTCACTTCTCCTGCAGGCATTCGCACGCTCAGATTCGTTTTCCACGGCACCTCGACTCTGACCTGAAGGTTATCCCCGTGTCTCAGATGTCTGCCCTCAATTGTCAGTCTGCCGCCGTCTGGGGTTGGAGAGAATTGAAGGAGGATATGGCGGGCCGCGTCCTCGCTGTCACCACCGCTGCACGTCACGTGGATCGTCCCATGGTCGGTTCCAACGATTTCGAGACCTGCGGGCCGCGAGTCAATTATGAGGACGGCGCTCGAGCGGAGTGGGGCGGTTAGGGTCTGATCGCAGGAGACTTTTGTCTCTGCGAGCCCGGCAAGATTGCAGGCAAACAAAGCCGCGCCTGCGACGGCACAGACAGATCTCATGGTGTACCGTACGGTGATTTCGTGACAATAGTTCCCGAAGGTTCCCAAAGTGGCAGCTCGCCCGGGCAATCGCGTATTTGTGACCAAACCCGTATACGAATCCCATGTGGGCGAGGCAGCAACCGTATTGGTTTGTCAATGCCGGACTCAGCCGAAGACGTTTCCCATGCGGCGGATCTGGGCGCCAGCGCTTTCGAGTTTCTGCTCGATGCGTTCATAGCCGCGGTCCATGTGGTAGACACGGTCAAGGATGGATTCGCCATCGGCGACAAGGGCTGCGAGAACCAGCGAGGCGGATGCGCGCAGGTCCGAGCACATGACGGCCGCGGCGGATAGAGGGGCGGGACCGCGAACCGTGGCAGTGCGGCCGTCGACCTTGATGTTTGCGCCCATGCGCACGAGTTCTTGCACGTGCATGAACCGGTTCTCAAAGATATTTTCCGATATCTGACTAACGCCCTCGGCCTGCGTTGTCAGCGCCATGTACTGCGCCTGCATGTCAGTGGGAAAGCCAGGATACTCTTCAGTGGAGATGTCGGCGGCGCGAAGCTTGCCATCGCTGCGGACGCGGACGGAGGTGGCGTTGAGGATGTCGACGGTCGCGCCGGCCTCTTGAAGCTTGGCGATGACGGCGCCGAGGTGGTTGGGGTTGCAATCGGCGATGGTGAGGTCACCCCCAGTGATTGCGCCGGCGATGAGGAATGTGCCGGCTTCGATGCGGTCGGGGTTGATGCGGTAGTGCGCGCCGTTGAGGCTGGTGACGCCCTGCACGCGGATGGTGGAGGTTCCAGCGCCTTCGATCTTTGCGCCCATGGCAATGAGCAAGTCGGAGAGATCGCAAACTTCAGGCTCGCGCGCGCAGTTTTCCATCAGGGTTTCGCCTTCGGCGAGGACGGCGGCCATGAGTAGATCTTCAGTGCCGGTGACGGTGATTTTGTCGAAGACAATGTGAGCGCCTTTTAGCTTGCCGGCGCGGGCTTCGAGGTAGCCGTGTTCCTGGAAAATCTCAGCTCCCATTTTTTCGAGGCCCTTGATGTGGAGATCGATGGGGCGGCCGCCGATGGCGCAACCGCCGGGCATGGCCACGCGGGCCATTCCAGCGCGGGCGACGAGCGGGCCCAGGACGAGGGAACTTGCGCGCATGGTTTTGACGATTTCGTATTTTGCCTCAGGGCTGGAGAGGGTGCGGAAGCTAATGCGGGTGCTGTGGTCGGCGGTTCCTGTGCCTAGCTCGACTTCAGCGCCCATGGCGACGAGGAGTTTGCGCTCGGTCTCGATGTCGCGGACCTGGGGAATGTTTTCGAGCGTGACTTCGTCTTCGGTGAGGATGGCGGCTGCCATGCAGGGAAGTGCGGAGTTCTTTGCGCCCGAGATGCGAACTGTTCCAACCAGCGGATTTCCGCCGCGAATGACGAACTTGTCCATGAAGGTGTGGTGGCTCCGTGCTTTTCCAGTGTAATTCTGTGGCGTGAAGATGCAGTTGGCGAGGGATATACTTGGCGTTGATTTAACGCTGAACTTTTGAGGGCACGGAGATGACAGGTACGAGCGCGTGGATGAATGCGAGAAAATCAGCTCTTGTTGTGCTGCTTTTGGAAACGTTTGCAGGTTTGTTGATTTGGGCGCAAGAGCCTCGTCCAATGGCAGCACGCGCAAGGCCGATTCCAACGATCGCGCAGAAGGATGGCCGTTACGCGCTCATGGTGGATGGTGAGCCGTACTTGATGCTGGGCGTCCAGGCGAATAATTCAAGCGCGTGGCCGGCCTATCTCGACAAGGTGTGGCCTGCGGCGGAGACGTTGCACGCAAACACAGTGGAGCTGCCGATCTATTGGGAACAGATGGAGCCGACGCAGGGCAAGTTTGATTTCAGCGCCGTGGATCTGATTTTGAAGCAGGCGCGGGAACATCATAAGCGCTTGTTGCTGCTGTGGTTTGGCACGTGGAAGAACGGCAGCTCGCATTACACACCGGACTGGATCAAGCTGAACCAGGAGAAGTATCCGTTTCTGAGAAATGAAAAGGGCGAGACAGTGGATTCGCCATCGCCGTTTTCAGAGGCATTTCTCGAAGCGGACAAGACTGCATTTCGCGCGCTGATGCGGCATTTAAAGGACGCCGATGTGCAGCGGACGGTCTTGCTGATGCAGGTGGAAAACGAAGGGGGAGTGTGGGGCGGCGTGCGCGATTACGGCGATGCGGCGCAGAAGGCGTTCGCGGGGCCGGTTCCTGAAAAGCTGGTGAAGGGGCTCGGTAAGCAGGCGGGAACGTGGAAGGAGGTCTTTGGAGAGGATGCGGATGAGACCTTCGAGGCATGGTACACGGCGGTATACATTGAGCAAGTCGCGGCGGCGGGAAGGGCGGAATACCGCCTGCCGTTGTATGTAAATGCAGCGCTGCGCGATCCGTTTCATCCAGGAAGGGCGCCGAGCTACGAATCGGGTGCGCCGACGGACAACAACATTAGCTTGTGGAAGATTGCCTCGCCGTCGATTGATGTGGTGGCACCGGATATCTATATTCCGGACTATGCGAAGTACCTGAAGGTGATGGATCTTTACGGACGACCAGGGAATCCGCTGATGATTCCGGAGACGGGGAACGCGGCGATTTACGCGCACTATGTGTACGCTGCGATCGGGCATGGCGCGATGGGATGGGCTCCATTCGGCCTGGACCTGTCGCGCTACAGCAACCTGGCGGAAGGGCCGGAGGCGATGGAGGCGAACGCGCTGAAGCCGGTTGCGGAGCAGTATGCGTTGCTGGCGCCGATTGCGCGGCGGATTGCGAAGGCGAACCTCGAAGGGAAGGTTTTGGGAGTGAGTGAAAGTCCTGAACTTCATACGAACGAGATCCCATTTGGACGGTGGGACGTGGTGGTGAAATACGGCATGCCATCGTTTGGAAACTGGATGCAGCCGAAAGGGAACACGCCTCCAGATGGAGGTGCGGTGGTTGTGGAACTGGGGCAGGATGAATATCTTGTCGCGGGCCATCACGTGCGTGTGGATTTCGTGCCGACATTTGCGCCCGGGAAGAAACGGCTTTGGCTCAAGGTGGAAGAAGGCAGTTATGACGCGGCGGGGACCTGGAAGACGGTGCGGATCTGGAATGGAGATCAGACGGATTATGGATTGAACCTGAAGGCGGACGAGAATGTGCTGCTGCGGGTGCGGCTGACGACGTTCTGATGATGAGCGCGAATATTGATTTGCGGCTTTGAAAGGGACACTTAGCGACGAATGCAGCGTGGTAAACTGCGAGGCTTAAGAGGTCGAGCATGAATCCCTTACATTTGAAAGACTTTTGCCCACTCCCCTGAGCGCGTGCCGCACTGTGCCTGGTTCTTTGTTTTCCAACTTTGACCGCGTTTGCCCAGTCGACCGCTGTGCCGTTCGCCGGCGCGGCTGGTCCGCAGAAGGCGAACAACGAAGGCCGCACCCAGTTGCCGATGGTGGTGAGGCGAAGCCACCAAGAGCATGCCGGATGAGGAGAAAGTGAAGGCGGAGATCGACGCCTTTGCAAAGAAGATGAAGGCGGGCGCAGAGCGTGCTGACAAGCAATGCGGGCGCCAGGGAATCGACGTTGCGCATGCCCGACCAGATCCACGAGAAGTTGTTCGCGCTGGATGGTCTATTGGAAGGCGACGATATGGCCCCGACGGCAGCCGTGATGGACGACCAACGCCAAGTAGATGCGGAGTTCGAAACCGCGATCCGCAAATTCAACCTGTTTCTTGCTGACGACGCGAAGGCGTTCAACAGCGCAATGGCAGCACGGAATCTTACTGGAATTGTGACGGGGGAAGCGTTGGAGCCTAGAGCACGGAGGAGATAGCGTTCAGGGAGCGATGGGCTCGAACCGCTTGTTCAAAGCGCAACCCAGGTACCGCCCCAGCTTTCGGGCTCGATGTCGGCGAGTGTCTGCGTGAAGTCCCAGTGGTGGCCGTGGAAGTCTCGCGCGTTGTATTGACGCTCGCCGTACATGTGGTCAGCAGGCTCACTGAGGATGACGGCTCCGGCCTGACGGGCGCGCTCGCAGTGTGCACGCGCGTCTTCTACACGGACCTGAATGATGTGCGAACGATTGGGCGCAATAGTGCCTTCGGCGATAGTGAAGCAGCCTTCGCCAGCACGCATCTGAATACGATGGTTGGCAATGCGCAGACGCACGGTAAACCCGAACGCCTTGCCCAGCCACTCTGCCGCGACTGAGGGATCAGGATATATGAGCACGGGAATCACGGTACATGGCGGGACGGAGCGATTGGTCAGCATGTCCACAATTTAGCAGGAAATAAAACCTCGCTTCTCTTTTTTAGCGGAGGAGACAACGAGGAGGCGCGGACCGACCTCGCCAAGCAAGCGGCCGCGCAACTTTACCTGTGGGAGATGTGCATTTAGCAGGGCTCAGCGCGAGGCGATGAGCTGCTTATCGAAAATGGCGACGATGCGGTAGGTTTCCGCTGCGGTTTTGCCGTCGGTGCCCACGGGCCACTTGAGCTTCGCGTTCTTGCCATTCAGCTCGGTCTCTACGTGCTCAACCAGTGGCATTTCGCAGATGCGGCGGCTGATGTAATTGCCCTTGGATGAGTATTTGTTGACGCAGTTGACTAGCGCGACTCTTCCGTCGGGCAGCAGCAGCGAAAGCGTGGTGCCCACGAGATTGAAGGAAACCTGTCCCGGCGCGGCGAGCGCAGCATTGGCGTGGCTGGGCGCAGCGCACGCCTCGGAGAGCGGTTCAAGGGAGCAGTCGGTGCCGCCTTCATTGGGAGTGATGGTATATCCAGGGATCACGGCGAAGTAGTTCGAGTCGCTGGCTTGGCGGTACAGCACGGTCGCATCCAGTTTCTGCGCGCAGACCGACTGCACGCTTGTCGCGATCACAAGAAACGCCATCCCGAAACCCATCCAGCGGGGCTTGCTCATGTCAGGACCTCTATCCAAGTGTTTCCCAGAGTGTATGGGGCGGGCCAGTCGAATGGCGGCGCGTCTGGAGGGGCTGACACTCTGAGGTAACGTGACAGAAGAGCTTCCTCTTCCGCACCATTTGTGGCGGAAACCTGAGAAACGTGAGGAATGGCTGTCGGATGCGCCACTTAGCTAAGTCGGCAATTTCAGAGGGAAACGCTAAGTGCAATTCCTAGAGGGCCGGGATAGCGGCGGTTGAACAGGTAATAGCCGTCCCCCTTGTAGGCCACGTAGACGTCGTCGGTCTCATACCATCTTCCGCCCCAACTCTCTGGGAATGGATCGAGCAGGGTGAACCAGTAGCCGTCATACTGGAAACGCGGATTTCCAGCTTCGTACTGGAAAGGAAGGCCGTAGATCCGGAAAGCGTGTCCGTCGCCGTAATGATCGTGGAAGTAATCCTCAGGAACCCGATAGCCGCTATAACCGCCTCGTTGCTGCCAGCTGCGGCGCTCGTATTCCCAATGATTCGCGCGCCGCTCCTGCCAGGCACGTTCCTGCGTTCTTTGCTGGTCGTGCGCTTGTTCCGGTGAGCGCTCCATCTGCTTCTGTTGCCCAACACGCCGGCCGTTATCGACCTGATTCTGCGGGCGCGAGCTCTGAGGTCCATGCTGATCGGTCTGCCCCTTCGGCTGGTTGGCTGGACCGGCATGTTTGTCCTGATTCTGCCGTTTGTCTTTGTTCTTGTCCTGGTTGTCCTGGGCGTAAGAGAAAGCGCATGCCCCGAGAGTGAGAGACAGGATGGAGACGGAAGCGACGATGCGAAAGCGTGTCATGCGTGTTTCCTCTGTACAGTTTCTGAATGCTCTCGTTGTTGGAGGCTCACTTTACTGGCAGCAAGAGGGACCGTCTGGGAACGGATGGTGCTCCCAATGCTACGCGCATTCGGGGCCAGGTGCTTATCCTGGATCGCCTCACCGCAATCCAAAGTTCCTGAGCCTTTGGACTTAAGGATGTACGCCTTTGATTGCATGGGACTGATTGGAGGGTAAACCGGCAGAGAAACTGAGGGCTTTTGGGCCTCGACGACGCGCTGTGCGAAATTCAGCCTCAATCAAGGCCCGCTATTCGCCTGGGAGACGGAAGTGTTGTTGACAATGCCTTCGAGGGAGTCGGGCATCGCCATCGGCGCCGTGGTATCGGGATCGATGACGAAGATGTCTGCCGCCTTGTGCCATTGGCCCATGTGTCCCATGCCGCCCTCATCACTTGAAACCTTGTAAGCCTTCATTCCGTTATCGCCGCTTGCGCGGGCGAGGACATAGCAGTTGTAGCCAATTCCCTTATCTGTAATAACCGTGACTTGCTGGCCTACTTCGAACATGGGGAGCCGCCTTTTCCTGACAATCTCTCACAGCCTAGCGGGTCTGCGGAGAGATTGATGGTCTGAATTGACCGCAATCTGAAGTAGCGTGAGGATCGACGAGGGCCCGCATCCCGCAGAGACCCGAAGATATAATTGCTGCCATGTTGCGCTCAGTTTTATGTTTGACGATCCTCTGCACCGGCACTGTGTATGGCGCGGTGAAGCATATCCCGATCCGGTCGGGTGTGGCGTTGAAGCCGGGTGAGGCTTACACAGCTCGGGTTGAGAGCGCGAAGCCCGTAGAGATCGGGTGGACGGCCGTGCAGGCGAATCCCTGCACCATGGACTGCATTCGCTTGACCTTGATGAGTGATACCAATCCTCTGCCGTTCGCATCGGCGCGCGGGGCGCAGGGAAAGTACACGCCGACGAACGGAAAAATCATCGTGGAGTACAAGAACGTCTCGCAGCAGCCGGTCACGATAGATGTGTACCGCCTGGAGCGGACCTGCGATGCCGAGGCGTGCAAGCTTTTCGACCCCAGCAAGAAGGGGAATTGGCTGGTGTTCAAGATTGATGAGTTCAAATCGATCACGAACAGCACGGATACTTCCTACTCCGTGATCTCAGGCGTTGTGGAGAGCGGGCGGGCGTTCCGCATTCATGTGGTGTGGTGGACGGATGAGAAAGGTGCGGGGTTCATGGGCTGTCCGCGTTGGATCAAGGGATATGTGGATAACCACACACCGAAGGAGAAGTATCGACCCTACATTATTTCCGGGATGAATGTGGGGGATGAGAACAATATCGTTCTGAAGTCGATCGATGACTGCGTTCCGCTGGCGCCGCATTTTGGGGTGCCGGAGAAGAACGTTTTCAAGTAGGCTGCGGAGCTAACGCGTGTCCTCGGACGGCGGCCTTGCAGTTGTTGCCATCGGTCAGGATGTGGGGACACTCCTTGAACATCGATATGACTCCTGGGCACCCCCTATTATCCCGTCTCTCGAGGTAAGCATGCTGCTTTCATCGAATTGCAGAGAGGGGTGGCGCCAAAGATATCTGTGCACTGGGGTTAGCTGTAGAGGTTTCTGCGGATTGGGCTTAGCTAGAGGCAGTGGACAGTGGGCAGTGAACAGTGGACACTGAGCGGCTATCGTTTGCATTCGGGCTTTCACTCTACTTCCATTGTGCGCCGGGAGGGGGAAATTACCTGCAAAATGACCTGAAGAATTTGGTGAGTGGAATGAGGGGGTTAGCGGGAATGTTGGCTGCGAGGGGTTGACACGGGGCGTGTGATAGCGGAGTTCGCGCGCTTGGCGGCATTCGCAGCGGAGGCTGGGGATTTTACTTTCCCACCCTTGCTACGCAAGGATGGGGCACCCAGATTTGGTGATGGGTGGGCCACCCGCCGCGTGATAGCGAAGTTCCCGCGCATGGCGGATTTCTCAGCGGAGGCTGGGGGATTTACTTTCCCACCCTTGCTACGCAAGGATGGGGCACCCAGATGGTGATGGGTGGGCCACCCGCCGGCCGGCTCCACTGCTCGCCAAAAACTGAAAGCAGATCCTTCGTTTGATCGTTAATCGCAATAGGGATTTCGACCGCGTTTTCAACCGCACATCGTCAAGGTGCTGCCTCGGTAAAATAGTGATAGACCATGGCTGAATTTACTCACTTACATCTTCATACGGAATACTCGCTCCTTGACGGCGCCTGCGACATTCACAAACTGATTGATCGCGTAGCCGCGCTGGGGCAGAAGTCTGTCGCGATGACAGACCACGGGAACATTTACGGAGCAGTTCACTTTTTCAATGCGGCCAAGGCGAAGGGGATCAAGCCGATTCTTGGATGCGAACTCTACGTGTGCAAGGCGGAGGACCATCGCGCCGATACCCCGAATGACACCAACAACCATCTGCTGGTGCTGGCGGAGAACGAGGAAGGGTATCGCAACCTGATCCGGCTCACGAGCGAGGCTAGCCTGCATGGGTTCTATCGCAAGCCGAGGGTGAGCAAGAAGTTTCTTGCGGACAATGCGAAGGGGTTGATCGGGTTTTCAGGCTGCCTGAGCGGCGAGCTTTGCGAAGAGCTCTCGGCAGGACACTACGAGAAGGCCAAGAGCGCGGCCGTGCAGTACCAGGACATCTTTGGGCGCGGCAACTTCTATCTCGAGATTCAGGACCAGGGACTGGAGCAGGAGAAGAAGATTCAGGCCGATCTGTTCAGGCTGGAGAAGGAACTCGACATCCCGCTCGTCCTCACGAACGACTCGCACTACCTGTGCGGCGAAGACTCGCACGCGCACGACGTGATGCTCTGCGTGCAGACGGGCTCGAAGATTCACGATGCCGAACGGTTCCGGTTCGACTCCGACCAGTTTTTTGTGAAGAGCGCCGACGAGATGGGGCGCATCTTTCCCGACTCGCCGGGCGTGACTACGACGACGATGGAGATTGCGGAGCGGTGCAACTTCAAACTGCATGCCGTGGACAATCCGTTTCCGGAGTTTGCGGTCCCGATGGGGCACACCATCGACAGCTATTTTGAAGAGGTGTGCCGCGAGGGTTTGAAGAAGCGGCTCGAGACGGCGGTGCGGCAACTGGAGCTGCGCGGGGTGCGCCGGTCGCCGACGCATGAGTACGAGGCGCGGCTGAATTTCGAGATCGGCATTATCAAGCAGATGAAGTACTCGGGGTACTTCCTGATCGTGTGGGACTTCATCAAGTATGCGCGGGACAACGGCATCCCTGTCGGACCGGGACGCGGATCGGCAACGGGATCGCTGGTGGCGTATGCGATGGAGATTACAAACATCGATCCGATGCAGAACGTGTTGCTGTTCGAGCGGTTCCTGAACCCCGAGCGCGTGACGATGCCGGATATCGACGTGGACTTCTGCCAGAACCGGCGCGGCGAAGTGATCGATTACGTTACGCGAAAGTATGGGCGCGAGCAGGTCGCGCAGATCATCACGTTCAACACCATGGCTGCGAAGGCTTCGATCAAGGACTGCGGGCGCGCGATGGATATGCCGTACGGGGACGTGGATCGGATTGCGAAACTGGTGCCGCCGACCGTGGGGATGACGCTGGAAAGGGCGCTGGAAGAGTCGCCCGATTTGCGCAAGGCGTATGACTCGGACAAGCAGGTTCGCGAGCTGATCGATACGGCGAAGAAGCTGGAGGGACTGGTGCGCGGGGCGGGCGTTCATGCTTCGGCGGTGGTGATTGCGCCGCGTCCGCTAACGGAACTGGTGCCGCTGAATCGCACGAAGAACGATGAAATCGTGACGGCCTACGACATGAAGTCCGTCGAAAAGATGGGCCTGTTGAAGATGGACTTTCTGGGCCTCGCGACGCTGACGGTGATTACCGATTGCCTGAAGCTGATCGAACTAAATCGCGGAGAGCAGATCGACATCGAGATGGTTCCGGGGGACGATCCTGAGACCATGAAGCGCGTGTTTCATACAGCGCTGACTTCGGGGATTTTTCAATTTGAATCAAGCGGGATGCGGGACATTTTGCGGCGGTACAAGCCGGACACGGTGGAGGAACTGACGGCGTTGAATGCGTTGTACCGGCCTGGACCGATGAACATGATCGACGACTTCATCGAGCGCAAATGGGGTCGGCGCAAGGTTGAGTTCCTGCTGCCGGAGCTTGAGGGGATTCTGAAGGACTCGCTCGGCGTGATCGTGTATCAGGAGCAGGTGATGCGGATTGCGCAGGTGCTGGCGAGCTTCAGCCTGGGCGAGGCGGACCTGCTGCGGCGCGCAATGGGAAAAAAAGATCAAAAGGCGATGGCGGAGATGCGCGATCGCTTTATGAACGGCGCGGCGAAGCTGGGACACCCGAAAAATGTGCTCGAAGAGTTGTTTGAGCAGATGGCGAAGTTCTCAGAGTACGGATTCAACAAATCGCACTCCGCAGCGTATGCGCTGGTGGCGTACCAGACGGCGTATTTGAAGACACATTATCCGGTGGAGTTTATGGCAGCGCTGCTGACGAGCGAAACCTCGAAGCCGGAAAACGTGGTGAAGTACATCGGCGAATGCAGGGAAATGAACATCAGTGTCGAGCCGCCGGATGTGCAAGTGAGCGGCGCGCAGTTTACGCCACATGGGGAGGCGGCGATCCGGTTTGGACTCGCGGCGGTGAAGAATGTCGGCGGCAATGCGATTGAATCGATCACGTCGGCGCGTGCGGAGGCGGGTGGGCTCTTCAAGACTTTCTGGGAATTCTGCGAGAAGGTTGACCTGCGGGTGATGAACAAACGGGTCATCGAGTCGCTGATCAAGGCGGGCGCCCTCGACTCGCTGGGGAAGCGTGCTCCGCTGTTTGCGGCGATCGACAAAGCCATGGAGCGCGCCCAGAAAGCACAGAGGGACGCCGAGCAAGGGCAGGCCGGGCTGTTCGGATTGTTCAACGAGGAACCGGCGCACGGAAGACGCGGCGACGATTTGCCCAACGTGCCGGACTGGGAAGAGGGCGAGCGCCTGGCGAACGAGAAGGAGGTGCTGGGCTTCTTTGTCTCGGGACATCCGCTGGATAAGTATGCCGACAAAATCAAGAATCTCAGCGGCGTGATTTCGACCGCGGACGCGCTGGAGCGCAAACCTGCCGAGCGGCGGTGGGGCAAGGATGCGGACCCTGCGGACGAGATCCAGGTGGCGGGTATCATTCAGGGCATCAGGGTGCAGAAGGGCAAGCGTGATGGCAAACTCTATGCCACAGGGTCGCTCGAAGACGCGACAGGGAAGATTGAGCTGATCTCGTTTTCGCGCGATTATGAGCGGCTTTCGGAGCAGTGGAGGATTGAGGCGCCGGTTCTGGTTCGCGGAACGCTGATGGGCGATGAGGATTCGGCTCCGAAGATTTCAGTGAGTAACATTCAGTCCCTTGATGCTGTCCAAGTGAAGTTGCCCACGGGAGTACGGATCCGCATCAGCCTTGATCGCGCGACGGACGAGCTTATGGCAAGCGTGAAGAGCGCTGCAGACGCAGCACCGGGACCCGGTAAGGTCATGATTTTCCTGGAGAAAAAAGGGGAATTTCAAGTGATACTTGAGCCGGAGCAGATGAGCGTTGCCGCGGATCGATGCTGGGTGGAGCGGATGGAGGAATTGACGGGAAAGGGAACCGTTCAGCCACTGGGTTGAGTGGCCGCACAACCCGATGGGGGCTTCCCCGAATCTGGCCTGCTTTGGTTCGCAAGAAAGGATTTGTGTACCGAAGTTAGTACGAAATCGGAAGAACGTAAATAGCACTAAAGTTTTGTCGGGCACAGGGGCTGAGCCCAATGATTTCAGGGACGTTATTCGTGGGGCTGAAAACCCAACGCTTCTTCCGGTGGAAACGATGAAAGCCCTAAAAGCAGATCCTTCGCTCACCATCCGCAAACTAAAAACGTTTGCGGCCCCGTTCGCTCAGAATGATACTTCCAGTTGGGAGAAGAGTCAGTAGTCTCCGAGTAGGCTGGCCCAGCGCCGGAGTTTGGCTTGATTGAGATGGCCGTCCGAGCTTTCGCTTGCGGCTAGCTGCACGGCGAAATTGCCGAGGGTGGAGCTTTCGGGATGTCCGCAATCGACCGGAAGGCCGGTTTGGCGTGCGGTGAGATCGGCGAGAAGGCGGTTGCGGCTGGCGCCTCCAATGATGTGGATGCGGGTGAGTTTTCTACGCAGCATCTGTTCGAGATCGGCGATTGCGGTGGCGTAACGTGTGGCGAGGCTTTCGAAGATCATGCGGGCGAAGAGCGGCTCGTTGCCGGGGATGTCCGCGATGGGAGAATGGCCGGCTGCGGCGAGTTGTTCGTTGATGCGCGTGGGCATGTCGCCGGCGAGGAGCAGCGGCTCGGCATCGACGTTGATGATGGGAGTGGCTGCGCAGGCGGTGGCTCGCTCGACGAGTTCAGGGATGGTGAAGTTGCGACCGGTTGCAGACCATTGCTCCATGCATTGTTTGAGGAGCCACATGCCATTGACGTTGGTGTGGAAGCAGAATCCGCCTGCGGCGGCGCCCTGATTTGTGTAGCGGGCGGCGAGGGCGTGAGGGGTTGTGATGGGCTGGGACACGAGCGTGCCGATCAACGACCATGTTCCGGAACAGATGTATGCTGTTGAGTCGAGGTCCGCGGGAATGCCTGCGATGGCGGACGCGGTGTCGTGGCAGGCGGGGGCGATGAGCTCGGTATCGCGGAATGCAGCGAGCGCAGACAGGGGGCCTTGCAGACGACCGAGCCGCGTGCCCGGGGGAACGATGCGGGGCGCGGCCTGGATGTCCAGACCGAGCGTGGCGAAGATGTCAGGGGCCCAGTTGCCGGTGGCGAGATCGACCAGGCCGGTGTGGGTGGCGTTGGTGTACTCGGCAACTCTCGGTGCGCCCAGCCAATGCAGGACAAACTCGGGCAGACAAAGCCAGGGAGCGCGCTGTTCTTTTTCAGAATCGGCAAGGAGCTGGTAGAGCGTATTGATGCGGAGGGGCTGCGCGCCTGTTCTGCGAAAGGTTTCCTCGGGAGGCAGAACTGCGTCGGCCTTGTGCTTCGCGGCGATGGTGCGCTCGTCCCGATAACAGAATGGATCGTGCAACGGGTTTCCATCTTCATCGAGACGAACGTAGTCGACAGCCCAGCCATCGACGGCGATGGAGGCTATGCCTTCTGTGGCGAGATAGGCCGCCTGGCGAAGGCCTTCTTCGATGCCGGTGAGAATGCGCTGGAGGGGCCAACGGAGCGAGGAGCCGTTGGAGACGGGCCCATCGGGAATACGGTGGACCTCGGTGATGATGGGACCGTTATCCACCGATCGAAGAACGGAGACGCGGCAGCTTTCGGCGCCGAGGTCGATGGCAACGCGGGCGCGAGGATCACGCTGAAGTTGGTCGCTGAGGTCCGGTTCGCTCCCCGGTCTCAAACGCGAGACCGGGGGCAACCAATCTGAATCTCTGGGAGAACTCACCGGAGAAATGCCTCGGGTAATCCTCCGTCGACGGGAAAGATGTGGCCGGTGGTGCAGTGAGCCTTAGGGCCGGCGAGGAAGAGGATGGCTTCGGCGCAGTCAGCCGGATCGATGGGGCGATGGGTCAGCGTACGCTGGGCATAATAGCCCGCGAGCAACGAGCGCAATTCGTCGTCGGATTTGGAATCGTCGAAGGCGATGTTGTACTTGGTGAGCGAGGCGCGGACGCGGTCGCGGGGAAACATGGTGCTGCCTTTGACGACGGTGGCGGGACTTACGGCATTGACGCGGACTTTCGGCGCGAGCGAAACGGCGAGTTCTCTAACCAGATGCGAAAGAGCGGCCTTGCTGACGTCGTAGGCCTCACTGCCGCGCTTGGGTACCACTGCATTTGCGGAACTGGTGAGCACGATGGAGCCATCGAGATCCTGTTCGGCGAAGAATTTGGCGGCTTCGTCGGCAAGGATGAAGTTGGCGGTGACGTTGATGTTCATCGTCGCGGACCAGAGATCGTCGCCGATTTTGCCATCGGATGACGACGGGAAAAGCGCAGCGGTGTTGATGAGGATGTCGATGCCGCCGAATGCGGCGATGGTGGCGCGGATCGCATCGCGGATCGTATCGCGGCTGCGGATGTCGACGGCGGTTGTGGCAACAAATTCCTTTTGCGTGATGTGCGCCAGCTGAGCGGCGACACGGGCTGCAGCGACGCTATCGTAGTCCGCGATCATGACGTGCGCTCCGCGGGCGGCGGCGAGATGTGCGACTTCGCGGCCGATGCCGCTGCCTCCGCCAACGACGAGAGCGATGCGGCGGCTGAGTTCTTTCTCGGGCGGCTGACGGCGCAGCTTGGCCTCTTCCATCGCCCAGTACTCGATGCGAAAGGCCTCGATGGGCGGCAGGGCGACATAGTTGCTGAAGGTCTTGAAGCTTGCGGGCTCCATCCCCTCTCCACATTGCGGAAGGGTGCCGGAGACCTTGCCCTCGGACAGGAGAGTTGCTCCCTCGATGACGTGGATGGCGTTGGTGTAGAACTCGCCGACGATGCGCGCCTCAGTCTTGTTTTTGCCGAAGCTGAACATGCCGAGTCCGGGGATGAGGACGACGGTGGGGCTTGGGTCGCGAAGCGAGGGGGAATCGGGCGTGGCGAAGTAGTGGTAGTAGGTGCAGTACTGTTCGCGATATTCGGTGAGCGATCGATCGATCTGCGCTTTGAGATCGGTGATGCTGCCGTTTTTCGGCCAGGGCACGAACATGGGACGAATCTTGGTGCGGATGAAGTGGTCGGGGCAACTGGTGCCGAGGTAGGCTAGTTCTTCGGCTTGCGCGGAGTTGACGAACTGGAGCACGTCGGGCGCGTCGCTGAAACTGGAGATCCAACAATGCTGTGAGCTCACGCGGCCGCGGAGGTGTGGCGCAACCTCGAGCGCGAGATCATGGCGATCGTTGCGCGAGGGTACAGATTCCCCACCAAAACGGACTGTCGCCTTTGTCTCACCGTGGCGTGCGATGAACTGGCCAATCTGATCGATGATGATGACGGTATTGAGGTAGCATCCGCGTTGGGTCTGGCCCCAGGTGAAAAGACCGTGGCCGCCAAGGACGATTCCATCGCATCCCGGATTGGCGCGGAGGGCATCGCGCATCATGAGACCGAGCTCAAAGCCGGGCCGCTGCCACGGAATCCAGATGAGCGTGTGGTTGAACTCGCGATTGAACTCGTCCATCTTCGTTTTGCCATTGGCAGATGCAGCCAGGGCAATGCCCCAGTCGGGGTGGAGATGATCGACGTGCGGGAAGGGAAGAAAGCCGTGCAGCGGCGTATCAATCGATGCGGCGACCGGGTTGTTGCGGAAGGCGCACATGGGATACATCGCCACCATATCGTCTTCGGTGTCAACGCCCTTGTAGCTGCGCTCAAGTGCGAGCAGCTTTTCCTGGTAGAGGGTGGCGAAACCGGTGCGCTTGATGCTGCCAAGGTCGCCGCCCGATCCTTTGACCCAGATGACTTCAACCGGTTCGCCGGTGAGGGGATCTGTCTCCATCACCTTGGAGCTGGTGTTGCCGCCGGCAAAGTTGGTGATGCGCAGGTCAGAGCCGAGCAGGTTGGAGCGATAGCGCAGAAGCTCGGGCTCGTCGAGCGAAGAAGCAACGGCGGGATCCCAGCGGTCTTCGAGGAAGCGTAGCGTTGCGGTTGGGAGAGTTGCCTGCGACATAGTGCACCACCAGATGGGAATTGATCGAAGTGCCAGAGTTCAATTTTACCGCCGAAAGCGCAAAGTCACGCGTAGCTGCCGACGGTGGACTGCCGGCCGGCGCGTTCGCGCGTGATGCGCTCGACATAACCGTCTTCGCGGAGCGCACTGAGCGGGTCGGCGGCGAGACCGCGCGATTGACGCCATAAAGCAAGCAGCGGGCGAACGTCGCGCCAGAAAGCGCCGCGGAAGAGCTCCTCAGCCGCGACAAGATCGCAGGATTGCTGCAGGACCGCGAGCTGTTCCCGATCGATGAGCGCAGCCTTGAGCCACAATTCCTGCGCCGTGGCGACGGTCTGTACCATGGCCTCGATTTTGCCTTTGAGGTTATGGCTCTGATCGATCATGAACGCGGCTCCGCCGTCTGACTCTTTGGAGTGGGGGTTGTGGAGCTCGTGAAAGATTCGGAAGACCTGGTAAGGATCGATGGAGCCGAGGGTGAGGTCGTCGTCGGCATAACGGCGATCGTTGAAGTGGAATCCGCCGAGGAGATTCAGATGCAGGAGCCAGGCAACGATCTGCTCGATGTTTTGCGAGAGGTAGTGGTGGCCGGTATCCACAAGAACGAAAGCCTGTGGCCCGGCTGTGCGGCAGAGATGCGAGGACATGCCCCAGTCGGCAATGTCAGTGTGGTAAAAGGCAGGTTCGAAGGGCTTGTATTCGACGAGAAGACGCTGATCTGGGGCGAGGCGCTGGTGCGCGGTGCGGAGCGCTTCTTCAAGCCACTCGATGCGGCGGCGCATGGACTGCGTGCCGGGGTAGTTGGAGCCGTCGGCGAGCCAGAGGGAAATGTCGCGCGCATGCAAGTGGCGGGCGATTTCGATGGAGTCAAGCACGTGGCTCAGGGCGCTTCCTCGGATTTCTTCAGAAGGATTGCAGAGGGAGCCGAACTTGTATTGCTGATCCTGAAAGAGGTTGGGATTGATGGAACCCGCACGGATGCCGGTGGTGCGCTCGAGCGCCTGAACCTGTTCGACATCGGCGAGGCCGCTGGGCAGGTCCCACAACACGTGGAGTGCCAGCGTGGGAGTGGCGCCGGTGAGGCGATGCACTTCGGCGGCGTCATTGAATTTCTCTTCAAGGGTGGAGGCGGCGGCGGACTGCACGAACTTGCCAAAGCGCGTGCCGGTGTTGGCGAATCCCCAGGATGGGATTTCAATTTGGAAGCGATCGAGGATGTGTGCCGCAGTTTCGAAGAGAGCGGAATCAGATGGACTCATGGCTGCCTCTGCTCTGCAAGTGTAGCGCTGACGGGTGTGGACTTGAGAAAAAGCCGGGGCTAAAGCCTCTCATTTTATGGCCGTGATTAGTGGGACTGAAGCCCCCACGCTCCCTCCACAGAGACATGAGTTTGTCAGCGGCCGAAGTCTGCGTCTTCCTCCGGCCGAAAGGACGTGAGCGGTTGCACTAACGCCTAGAGATCGTCGCGGACGATGATCACGCTGAGGAAACGGGGTCCATGAACGCCCTTGATGCGGGTCATTTCGATGTCGGCTGTGGCGCTGGGGCCGGAGATGTAGGTGGCGAGGCGGGGCAGTTCGGGGCAGCGGGCAAAGTATTCGGGCAAGGTTTCGACGATTTGCGAGGCGCGGAGAATGCAGAGGTGGAAGTCGGGCAGAAGGGTGAGAATGCGGCGACCTTCGCTGGGCGAATGGTGAAGGACGATGGTGCCGGATTCTGCGATGCCTGCGAAGGAACCAGTGAGAACTCCGTCGCAAAGCTCAATCTCGTCGAAGGAGAGATCGTTGTCGAGTTTCAAGTTGACGTCGGGAGGCAGCAATTCAGGGGGAAGGGCGGGGCACGCGACAAAGGTTCGGCGGCCGCTGGATTGAAGTTGATGCGCGACGGTGGCGGGAAGATCAGCGGGCGAGGCTTCGATGACTTCGGCGCCGTACTCGAGGAGGCGCTCGGTCATGAGATGCAGACGGGCAGCGGTGTCGAGCGCGCCGCGATGCGTGTAGTTGCGCGGAATGTCGGCGTAGGTATTCGCATCGGCGCTTGTGGCGGCGCGGACGCGATCGAGGATTGTGCGGCGTGAAGAAGAGGCCGTCATCGGTTCCCCTTCGAGGGACGCGCTGCCCACCAATCGCGAAAGGTTTGGTTGGGGAGTGCGCGAAGATCGCGGGAGAGGGTCCAGCGTCCGCCAAGCGAGGGAAGGCGGTGGATCCAGCCGTCGCTGCGGGTGAAGACGCGGAGGCCGATGCGACCGAGTCGTTGCGCGATTTGGAAGCGCGACGCGCTGGCAAAGGTAACGTTGGCGGCCTTCATGCCGATGAACATTGGATCGAACCATCGGCTGCTCTGTGCGCGCTGCTGGTTTACGACTTGCGCGCGGAGTTCGATGAGGACTTCAGGGATGTTGATTTTGACGGGGCAAACTTCATAACAGGCGCCGCAGAGGGACGACGCGTAAGGCAGGGACTGCGCGTGCTGCATGCGCTCAAGCTGGGGTGTGAGAATTGCGCCGATGGGGCCGGCGTAGGGGGAACCGTAGGCGTGTCCGCCGGTCTGGCGATAGACGGGGCATGTGTTGAGGCAGGCGGCGCAGCGAATGCATTGCAAGGTTTGCCGCTCGACCTTTCGCGCGAGAATGCGGGAGCGGCCGTTATCGAGGAGCACAATGTGGAAGCGCTGCGGCCCATCACCCGGAACGACACCGGACCAGAGCGAGGTGTAGGGATTCATGCGCTCTCCCGTGGCCGAACGCGCGAGGACCTGCAGCATCACTTCGAGATCGGAGAATCGCGGCAGGAGCTTTTCAATGCCGGCGAGGGCGATGAGCGTACGGGGCAACGTGAGACACATGCGGCCATTGCCTTCTGACTCGACGATCGCGACCGAACCATTTTCGGCGATGAGGAAATTTGCGCCGCTGATGGCTGTGGGGACGCTGAGGAATTTCCTGCGCAGGTAAGTGCGGGCGGCTGCGGTTAGGGCCTGGGGATCGTCGGAGAGTTGGGGCAACCCCATGCGCTCTGCAAATATCTCGCGCACCTGACGGCGATTGACGTGCAGTGCGGGCACGACGATGTGCGAGGGTTCGTCGTCGCCAAGTTGGAGGATTAATTCAGCAAGATCGGTTTCGATTGCGCTGATGCCGGCTGCTTCCAGTGCGGGGTTGAGCTGGATTTCGGCGGAGGTCATGGTCTTGATCTTGATGACTTCGCTAGCCTTTTCCTGACGGAGGAGATCGAGAATGATGGTGCGCGCTTCGGCGGCGTCGGTTGCCCAGTGGACCGTCCCGCCGGCGGCGGTGCAGTTGGATTCGAACTGCTCCAGATAATCGCCGAGATTCGCGAGAACGTGAGCGCGAATGGCAGCTGCGGAATTGCGCAGTTCTTGCCAGTCCCTCTTTTCAGCAACAAGGCTGTTGCGTTTGGTCTGGATCACGTCGGTGGCGTGCGCGACGTTGGTGCGGAGCTGGGTGTTCTGGAGGATGGGAAGGGCAGCGGCGGGAAACGGCGGCGCAAAGCGCGGGTCCATTACGGGCGGATGATGGGCGGGCGTCGTCATTGGCCGGCCCTGTATGGATGCTCAACAGTGCTCGCGAGAATGCCGGCGATATGGATGGTCTGGATGGCTTTCTTCTGGCGGTGCAGCGCGCCGCCCAGGTGCATCAGGCAACTGTTATCGAGGGCGGTGCAATAGCCTGCGCCAGTGGCGAGCACGTCAATGAGCTTGGCATCCAGCATGGCGGTGGAGACTTCAGCGTTTTTCACGGAGAAGGTGCCGCCGAAACCGCAGCAGCGCTCGAGGTTGGCGAGGGGGAGCAGTTCGAGTCCGCTTACTTTGCGGAGCAGGCGAAAGGGTCGGTCGCCCACTTGCAGTGCGCGAAGGCCGTGGCAACTGGCGTGATAGGTGACGCGGTGCGGGAAATATGCGCCGACGTCGTCGAGGCCGAGTTTGTCGGTGAGAAATTCGCTCAACTCGAAGACGCGGGGCAGCAGTGCCGCGAACTGCCGCCGCAGTTCCTCATTTCCCAGTTCCTCGAATAGGCCCTGATATTGGTCTCGGATCATGGCGACGCAGGAGGAGGAGGGAATGACGACGCATTCGGTATCGCGATAGAGCTGGACGAAGCGTTTGGCTTGCGAAAAGGCCTCGCCGCGGAATCCGGTGTTGGCGTGCATCTGGCCGCAGCAGGTTTGTGCCGGCAGAAAGTCGAGTGTAATGCCAAGCCGTTCGAGCAGCCGCACTACGGCGCGCCCGGTTTCGGGAAAGAGCGTGTCGTTGTAGCAGGTAATGAAGAGCGATGCGCGCATCCGCGAGACCCATCAGACAAGCAGGATGTGAAAGACGATGATATTTCGCGGGGAGAGGCTTGTCGAATCGTGCGCAGCAGAGATGTCGCCAGGCAGGAAAAAGGCGGGGGAGGAATTGCTCCGCCCCCAATTTGCAGGGAAACCCTATTTGGAGAGATTGTCGAGGGCGAGATTCAGCTCAAGGACATTGACGCGCGGTTCGCCCAGCAGTCCGAAGGTGCGGCCTGCGGTGTGCTGCTGAATGAGTTCGTTTACCTGCGCTTCGGTCAGTCCGCGGGCCTTGGCGATGCGGCGAGCTTGAAACGTCGCATTGTCGGGGGTGATGTCGGGGTCGAGGCCCGATCCGGAAGTGGTGACTGCGTCGATGGGGACGGGGTGGCCGGGATTTTCCGCGTCGAGCTTGTCGATGTCGCCCTGCATGCGCTGGACGAGCTTGGCGTTGGACTGCGCCAGGTTCGATCCGCCGGAGGAGGTTGGATCATACCCATTGCCGGCCGCGGAGGGGCGCGGGTGGAAGTAGCGATCGGAGGTGAAGCTCTGGGCGAGGAGTTCGGAGCCGATGACCTGGCCGTTTTTCAGGATCAGGCTGCCCGCCGCTTTGTGGGGAAACAGGGTGCCTGCGATTCCTGTGACGAGGAGCGGGTAGCCAATGCCGAACAGCAAGGTTGCAAGCAGCGTGAAGCGGATGGAGGTGCGCCAGATCGAGTGAGTGACGGTTGCAGTCTGGACTGGCGCTGACGGAGCGAAGGTCGTTGTTGCGTGCATGTTCAGTCCCCTATGCCATGTGCATGGCTACGAGCAGCATGTCGATGGCCTTGATGCCGATGAACGGAATAATGACGCCGCCGACACCGTAGATGAGCAGGTTCCGCCGCAGGAGTGCTTCCGCGGCTTTGGGTTCGTATTTGACGCCGCGCAGAGCAAGAGGGATCAGCGCCACGATGATGATGGCGTTGAAGACGACGGCTGAAAGAATCGCAGACTGCGGCGAATGGAGGTGCATGATGTTCAGCGCATTGAGTACTGGAAAGGCCACCGAGAACATCGCTGGAATGATGGCGAAATATTTCGCCACATCGTTGGCAATCGAAAAAGTGGTGAGGGCGCCGCGGGTCATCAGCAGCTGTTTACCGATCTCGACAATTTCGATGAGCTTGGTCGGATTGGAGTCGAGGTCGACCATGTTGCCGGCCTCCTTGGCGGCCTGCGTGCCGGAGTTCATGGCAACACCTACGTCGGCCTGCGCGAGTGCGGGGGCGTCGTTGGTGCCATCGCCGGTCATGGCGACAAGCTTGCCTTTCCCTTGTTCGCGCTTGATGAGGTCCATCTTGTCTTTCGGCTTGGCTTCGGCGAGAAAGTCGTCGACGCCTGCCTCACGCGCGATTACGGCCGCCGTGAGGGGGTTATCGCCGGTGATCATGATGGTGCGGATGCCCATGGCGCGCAGGCGTGCAAGCCTTTCCTTGAGTCCGCCTTTCACAATGTCTTTGAGATAAATGACGCCCAGGGCTGTGGAGTTTTCAGCTACGACGAGCGGTGTGCCGCCGGCGCGGGCGATCTCTTCGACAGCATCACGCACTTTTCTAGGCAGCGACGATCCCTGGTCTTCAAGGAAGCGGGCGATCGCATCGGCGGAACCCTTGCGAATGCGAACGCCAGGCAGGTTGACGCCGCTCATACGCGTCTGCGCGGAGAAGGGAACGAACTCGGCGTGGATGCCGCCGAGATCGCGGCCGCGCAGGTTGTACTTCTCCTTTGCCAGCACGACGATCGAGCGGCCCTCCGGCGTTTCGTCGGAGAGAGAGGCTAGCTGCGCGGCATCGGCGAGCCGTTCCGGCGTGACGTCGGGCGCCGGGATGAATTCGGTGGCCTGGCGATTGCCGAGGGTGATGGTGCCGGTCTTGTCGAGCAGCAAGGTGTTCACGTCGCCAGCCGCTTCGACGGCGCGTCCGCTCATGGCCAGAACGTTGTACTGGACTAGGCGATCCATTCCGGCGATGCCGATGGCGGAAAGCAGGCCGCCGATGGTGGTCGGAATCAGGCAGACTAGCAGCGAGACCAGCACGAAGACTGTTTGCGGCGCTTTGGAGTAGATGGCGAAGGGTTGAAGCGTCACGACCGCGAGCAGAAAGACGATAGTCAGGCCGGAGAGCAGAATCGAGAGCGCGATCTCGTTCGGCGTTTTCTGGCGCGTCGCGCCTTCCACCAAAGCAATCATGCGGTCAAGGAAGGTTTCGCCGGGATTAGAGGTAATGCGGATCTTGACCCAGTCCGATAGCACCTTGGTTCCACCGGTTACCGCCGAGCGGTCGCCGCCGGCCTCGCGGATTACGGGTGCCGATTCGCCGGTGATCGCTGACTCGTCGACGGAAGCAACGCCTTCGATCACTTCGCCGTCGCCGGCAATGTAGCTACCCGCAGGCACGTAGATGATGTCGCCGGCGCGGAGAAGGCCACTGGCTACCTGTTCCAGAGACCCCGAAGCGGTGTAGCGCTGCGCGATGGTTTCGCCCTTGGCTTTGCGCAGGGTGTCGGCCTGTGCTTTGCCGCGGCCTTCGGCCATGGCCTCGGCGAAGTTGGCAAACAGTACAGTGAACCAGAGCCAGAGCGTGATCTGGAGATTGAAACCGAATCCCGCGCGGTGGTGGATGGTGTTGTCGATGAGCAGGGCCGAGGTCAAAACGCTGCCGACCTCAACCACAAACATCACGGGGTTCTTGACCATCCAGCGGGGATCGAGCTTGCGGAATGCGTCGATGAGCGCCTGGCGAATAATCCCGGTGTTCCACAGGCTCTTCTGTTCAGTGGATTTTTTTCTGCGATGTTCATGATGCTCCGGCGGCAGCGCGGAGGATGAGGCAGGCTCAACGGAAGGCATTCCTGAATCCGAATGAACTTCAGCTTGAGCGGGAGAATTGAATTTGTTGTAAGAACTCATGTCAGGTCTCCTCAGAAGAGCTGTCCGGATTTCAGTAGCAGATGGTCGAGGATCGGTCCCAGGCTAAGTGCCGGGAAGAAGGTGAGCGCGCCGAGAATCATGACCACACCGACGAGCAGGACGGTAAACAGCGAAGTGTTAACCGGAAACGTTCCGGGCGACGGCGGAATGCTTTTCTTCTGGGCGAGATTTCCCGCCATTGCGAGCACTGGGATGAGCATGAGAAAGCGACCCACCAGCATGTCGAAGCCGAGTGCGATGTTGTACCACCACTGCGTGGTTGGATTCACTGGAATATTCAGGCCAGCAAAGGCCGAGCCGTTGTTGCCCGCGCCCGATGTGAAGGCATAAAGAATCTCGGTCAGCCCGTGTGGCCCGCTGTTCGAAAGCGCCGCGAGTCCGACCTTTGACGACATCACAAATATCGCCGTCAGATTCAGGATGATCAGCGGAAAGATAAGCACGTAAAGCATCGCCATCTTCACGTCGTAGGCTTCAATTTTCTTGCCCAGGTACTCGGGGGTTCGGCCGACCATAAGACCCGCGATGAAGACAGAGAGAACGACGAAGATCAGAATTCCATAAAGGCCAGAGCCGACACCGCCGAAGATAACTTCTCCGAGCATGATGTTGGTGAGAACAACCATGCCGCCGAGCGCGGTGAAGCTGTCATGTGTACCATTCACCGCGCCGCAACTGGCATCCGTGGTGATGGTGGCGAACAAGGCGCTTTCGGCAATGCCGTTTCGGACTTCCTTGCCCTCCATGTTGCCGCCAGGCGCTGTGGCCGTTGCGGTTTGCGCAGCGCCATGGATCAAGGGATGGGGATGCGCTTCAGCCCAGTACACGGTGGTGAATCCCGCAGCAAAGAGGACGTACATTGCAGCGAAGACCGCCCAGCCGTGGCCCGGCGAACCGGTCATACGGCCAAGTGTGAAGGTCAGGCCGGCGGGGATGATGAAGATCGATAGAATCTGCAGAAAGTTCGAGAACGGAGTGGGGTTTTCGAACGGGTGAGCACTGTTGGCGTTGAAGAAGCCGCCGCCGTTGGTACCGAGCATCTTGATGGCTTCCTGCGAAGCCACGGGCCCTTGCGCAATGGTCTGCGTCTGATTCTCGATTGTGTGGGCGGTTGTGTAGGCCTTGAAGTTCTGGGGCACGCCCTGACCGACCAGCAGTAGCGCGTAGATGATGGATCCCGGCAGCAGGATGTAGAGCAGCGTGCGCGTGGTATCGACCCAGAAGTTACCGATCGTGCCGGACATCGTTCGCTTGATACCGCGGATCAGCGCCACCGCAACTACGATGCCGACGGCTGCGGAGAAGAAGTTGTGCGTGGCAAGCCCCGCCATCTCCGTCAGGTAACTCATGGTGGACTCGGGTGTGTACGACTGCCAGTTGGTGTTCGTCGTGAAACTTGCGGCCGTATTAAACGCAAGATCGGGAACAACAGCAGCGAGCCCCTGAGGATTCCATAGCTTGATTACGGCCTGGAGACGCTCGATCCCATAGGTAAGCAAAAGGCTCACCGCGGAGAATCCGAGCACGCCGAACGCGTATTCGCGCCAGTTCATTTCGTGATCGGCCTGCACCCCGCACGCCTTGTAGATCAGACGCTCGATGGGACGCAGAACCGGATCAAGCCAGGTGCGCTTGCGTTCCAACACTTGCGCGATATAGAGGCCAACCGGGCGCGTGAGGAGCGCCAGAACGACAGAAAAGAAAAGAAACTGCAACCAGCCATTCGCAGACATGTCAGAACTTCTCCGGATAGAGCAGCGTGGCGCCGAGATAAATAAGCATCAGGACCGAAAGCAAGAGAGCGATAACGGTGACAAGGTCCATGTCTTACCTCAGCTTCTGACAGGCCTTGACATACAGAAAGGCCACGGTAAAAAAAACTGCGGTGAAGAAGAGCATGACGAGATCTTGCATGCGAAGTCCCTCGATTCAGAGCGGCACAGAGCCGTACGGGCCTCTGAGACGCCAAAATCGATTTTGCGGGTTGGGGCGTTACGTTCGTGGAAGGGAAATCTAAAGGAAATATAAAGATATAGACGATTCAGCCTTAATGAGCGGCGCTGGGGTCTACTCTTCTTTGGCGTTGAAACCCTCGGGGACAAAGCGATAGCCCACCCAGGGTTCCGTCTGAATGAACTGCTTTCCGGATTCGGCTTCGAGCTTTTTGCGAAGCTGGCCGACGAAGACGCGGAGGTACTCCGGCTGATGAGCCGATTGCGCGCCCCAGACAGCGGTAAGCAGGGCGCGATGCGTAATAACCTTGCCGGCATGGCGCGCAAGGTGGAGCAGAAGTTCAAATTCCTTAGGGGTCAGGTGGATTGGCTTGCCCGCAACTTCGATGCTGTGTGCGGCGGCATCGATAACAAAATCGCCGGCGACGACGGCCGACTCGGTCCGCTCGGGCGCGCGCCGCAAGTGGGCACGGACGCGCGCGAGCAGTTCCTGGATGCTGAAGGGCTTGGTGACGTAGTCGTCGGCTCCGGAGTCGAGCGCCTCGATCTTGGCGCGCTCGTGATCGCGCACAGAAAGCACGAGGATCGGCGTGGATGAGGTTGTGCGAATGGCGCGGCACACCTCAACACCACTAAGTCCGGGCATCATGAGGTCGGTAATGACAAGGTCGGGCGGCCACTCGGCGAAGAGGCGAAGACCCTCTTCAGGATCGTTGGCGGTGCGTACATCAAAGGCTTGCGCGGACAATGCGGCGCGAAGCACGCGGGTGATTTGCGGTTCATCGTCGATGACAAGGATTCTGCCCGGCATTTTCGCACTTCTTCCATCCGCAGCTTACATCATCGGGCGGGACCGGTATGATTCCGGGTGGAGACCAGCATGGATTTGAAGCCGAAGGCGCGCCATTATTTTCAATGGCTGGGCGCCACGGTGGCTGCGGTACTGACAACGGTTGGCCTGGCGATGGCCGGCGCGCGAGCGGCCACTGCCGGAATGGTGTTTCTTGTCGTGGTTGTTGTCACCGCATCGCAAGCCGAACTTGTAATTGCGCTCTACAGCGCGCTGCTTTGCGCAATCTCGTTTGACTACTTCTTTCTTCCTCCATTGCACACTTTCACGCTTGCGGGTCCGCAGGAGTGGGTTTCAATCCTGACGTTTGCTGTGAGCTCGGTTGTTGCGGGGCGGGTGTCGGAACGGGCGCGAAAGCAGAAGGAGCAGGCCGAGCAGCGCCGCGAAGATGTGGAACGGCTCTACCTGCTGAGCCAGGAGATGATGCTGCATGAGGACGCGGAAGGGCTGATTCGGGATCTGCCATCTCTCGTGGCGAAGGGATTCGCGCTCGCGAGCGTTGTGTTGTTTGTGCAGGAGCGGGACCAGTACGTCTCGACCGACACAGAATTGTCGGCGATGTTCAAGGCCAATCTGCGCGAGATGACGGGAGGCGCAAACGCTGCCATCGCGGCGCACGATGGATTTGAAGCGCACGCGCTGATGGTGGGAATGCGCGCGGTGGGGGCAATGGCCTGGAAGCCTGCGAGGCTGTCGCGTGAAGTGGCGACCGCCGTTTGCGCGCAGGTGGGAATCGCCATCACGCGAGCCATTGCCATTGAGGCGACGGCGCGCATGGAGGCTTCGCGCGAGGGCGAGCGGCTGCGCGCCGCGCTCATCGACTCTCTCACGCACGAGTTGCGGACGCCTTTGACGTCAATCCGCGCGGCAGCGACAACGTTGACCCAGGATGAAGGTCTGGACGATGAGGTCCGCAAGGAACTGGCTACCGTGGTCGACGAGGAATCGGCGCATCTGGATGCATTGATCGGCGAGGCCGTGGAGATGGCGGAACTCGACGCCAAGGTGCTCAGGGTCCAACGTGCGCCGCACCATACGCGCATGTTGCTGGATCACGCGGTTGAGGCATCGCGTCGCGTGCTGGCGCGCCACCAGGTCACGTTGATGGTGCAGGAGCCCGACACCCCGGTGTGGTTCGATGCCAAGCTGCTGGGCCGTGTGTTTCGCCATCTGATCGAGAATGCCGCGCAATATTCACCACCGGAAAGCAGGATCGTGTTGCGGAGCCGGCGCGTGGAGGGCAGGCTGGAATTTGAAGTGGAAGACAGCGGTCCCGGCATCGACAAGGTCGATTTGCCGCATATCTTTGAGAAATTCTATCGCGGCAAGAAGGGCGCAAAGCTCGGCAAGGGAACGGGCATGGGTCTGGCGATTGCCGGAGCCATCATGGTGGCGCATGGCGGCGGCATCGCGGTGGAGAGCAATCCGGAGCATGGCAGCATCTTTCGTTTCTGGGTACCGCGGGAGGAAAAGCAGGCAGCCGATACGGCTCGGTGATCAGCCCGGCTCTCCGCTCCAATCGCACTCGATGTCTCGCTGTTCGCTGGAGCTTTGTTTTGCCAGTTCGAGAACGCGGGCGGTCCGCCAGGCTTCTGTGGGAGTGACGGGCGGTGCAGTCGCATTGCCGGTGAGCACGTCACGGACGCCGGCGTAGAAGAGCCGGTAATCTCCCGTTGTTGAAGGTTCCGGCCGCGTCACCAGGCTGCCATCGGCATCGACGCTGAGGGTGCCCCATCGATCGCTGGGCTCCTGACCCCAGTTGGGATCGGTGATCTTGGCGATGGCGTTCAACGCTTCTTCCTGAGGGTCCATTCCCCATTTCCAGAAGTTGCCGCGGGTGCCGCGCAAATGAAAGCGCGGACGGGCCAGCGAAGAAAGACAGTTGGCTCCCAGGGTTACGGAGAAGCCGGTCAGGTAGTCGAGGCGAATTGTGATGGCATCGTTGGAGCCTTCGCCGTCGCGCTCGCGCCGGATCTCCGCGCCCACGGACGCAGGCTGGCCGAAGAGTACAAGCGCCTGATCGACGATGTGTGTGCCGAGATCGTAGAGAATGCCGCCTTGATCGGTCTCTTCTTTCCAAGCCCGCGTGGAGAGTCCCGGACGCCATCGGTCGAAGTTCGATTCAAAGTGAACGAGTCGACCAAGAGTATGTTCATGTATTAATTTGCGAATAGTCAGGAAATCATTGTCAAAACGACGGTTATGGAACGGAAAGAAATTCAGGCCAAGGCCGCCGGCAAGTTCGGCGAGCTGGGCAATTTCCGTAGCGTTCATGGCAACAGGCTTGTCGACGATGACGCTCTTTGCGGCCTCGAGCGCCTGCATGGCGATGGAGAAATGCGTGCTGTTAGGGGTGGCGACGACGACTAGCTTGATGGACGCGTCGGCCAGTAACTCCTCGACGGAGCGATAGGTGGTGATGCCGGGATAACGCTCGGCAGCGTTATTTTTAGAGCGCTCGACTACGGCGGCGAGCTCGAAACCTTCGACCGAGGAGATGAGCGGCGCATGGAATACGCGGCCCGCCATGCCGAAACCAACTAGTCCAACGCGAATCATAACTTCCCCCGAACGCACCGACAGTCGTTTGTTCTATTTAGCTTTCGAGTTTATACCGGGTTTCAGCGAGGCGATAGAGGCGCCGCCAGACGAGTCGATTCATGGTAACGACCATGAGAGAGATCATGATGGTGGCGAGCAGGATGATGGGGAAGCGTCCGCTGTCAGTTGCGGAGCTAATCTCGGCGCCAAGGCCGATGGTCTGCAGGGTGCTGTCTTTGAGGTGGGAGTATTCGGCGTAGACAGAGGCATTCCATGCACCGCCGGAGGCTGTCACCATGCCGGTGATGAGGTAGGGGAATATCCCGGGAAGAATGAGCTTGGTCCAGCGCTGCCAGCGGGTGAAGTGATAGAGCGCTGTGACTTCGCGCAGGTCAGAGGGGATGGACATGGCACCGGCGATGACGTTGAAAAGGATGTACCACTGTGTGCCAAGGAGCATGAGCGCGATGGATCCGATGCCGAGGCCGCCGCCGATTTTGACCAGTCCGATGAGGATGATGGGGAAAAAGGCCGTGGCGGGGATGGATGCGAGTACCTGGGCGGTTGGCTGGACGATGCGCGAGAGACGCGGATTGAGGCCGATGGCGACGCCGACAGGGACTGTCCACGCAGCAGAGATGAGAAGAGCCGCATTGACGCGGCCAAAGGTTGCGGCCGCGCCTTCGAAGAGCAGTTTCAGGTCGGCCCAGCTGATCGTTCTGAGCATGACGACAGCCTGCAATGCTCCCCAGCCGACGACTCCCGCGGCCGCAACCGCCAGGAGATGAAACCAGAAGGAACTCCGAGTGGATTTCTCTTCGTCGACGGGTTGGACGACGCGGCATTGTCTGGTGCGGGAAAGCCGGCGATAGATTGGTTCTTCGATGCTCGTCCAGACGCGGGTGGGGAGCGAGCTGAGGAGGCTAGAACGGCGCAGAAGAGCGAGCATCGGCGAGCGGACGCGATCGGTGGACTCGACCTGTTCGAATTTGAATTTGTCGCTCCAGGCGATGAGCGGGCGCCAGACAAGCTGATCGGTGGCGACGACGATGAGGATGACGGTAACGATGCCGAAGGTCAGCGCGCGGTAGTCGCCGGTGTTGGTGGCGACCTGAAGATAGCTGCCAATTCCAGGAAGCTGGTAGGTGTAATTGGCGAAGGGCGAGATCTCGCACGCGATGAGGGCGAACCATCCGCCGGCGACGGAGACGATGGAATTCCACACCAAGCCAATGGCGGCGTAGGGCATTTCAAGCTGCCAAAAACGCTGCCAGGCAGAATAGCGATAAATGCGCGAGGCTTCCACCATTTCGCGAGGGATGGATTTTAGCGAGGAATAGAAACTGAAGGCCAGGTTCCACACCTGCCCGGTGAAGATGAGGAGGATGACGGCCATCTCGATGCCCAACTGGTGGCCGGGAATCAAAACGACCATGAAAAGGACCACAGGGGGCAGGAAGCTGAGAACCGGGATGGACTGAAGAATGTCGAGGACGGCGACCATCCAGGGCTCAATGCGCGGATTGTAGGCGGCGATATAGCCGTAGGCGATAGCGAAGACCAGGCTGAGCAGGTATGCGATGCCGATGCGGACGATGGAGTAAAAGGCGTAGAGGGGAAGAGCGCTGATGGAATGAGAGATTTCAGCGATGGGTGCGGGTTTGCTGAGCCAGTATCTGCCGGTGCCGACGATGGCAAAGAAAATGGCAAGACCGCAGACAGCCACGCCCAAGTCGATGATGAAGGGCCAGGTGCGAACGGTGACGAGCGACCGCGCGAAGGTGCGCTGCAGGGTCACTCGTCGCCTCCGGCATCGGCGGTTTCTTCAAGGGCGTCGGGCATCACGAAGCGGCGTCGAGCAGCATCGAAATCGAACAATTCGCCGTAGCGGCCCCAGTTGACGGCGGTCTCAATCTGACGGTGCGATTCCTCGTCGCTGAACTGTTCGTCGAGCATATCGAGGAAGAATTCATCGGGGACGGTGTGGTCGCTCTTCGCGTCGAGGGCGCGGCGAATCTGACGAAGCAACAGGACGTTGGCAAGGGCAGCATCGCGGAAGAGTTCTTTTTGCCGCAGAATTTCGGAATTGGCGAATTCGGTGCCGGTCTCGGTGATAGAGGCGTCTCCTTCCTCCACTTTGAGAAACCCGAGCAGCTGCGCAGCGTCGACGATAGGGAGGAGGTCGTCGATTTCGAAGGCAAGGTCGTCGGCCAGACGGTAGATGTCGTCGCGGCCGCCCTTGTCGAGAAGGAGTTCGAGCAATCCCGCAACGCCGCCGGGTCTTGCGTGGGGTAACATCTGGTACTTCATCTGGCGCTGGTCGCGGATGCGCGGGCCGGGATGCTGATGCTCGGGCGCCTGGGTGGGAGCGACGTCGGGCCGCGTGAGCACTTTGTAAATATAGTCGACCAGTTGCGTGAAGGGTTCGGATTTGCGATCACGCGGCTGAGGAAGCTGGTTGCGAAAATCGGTACGGATGTGCCCGGGGTTGCGGCCGAGAACGATGATGCGGTCGGCGAGCAGGACGGCTTCTTCGATGTTGTGCGTCACGATGAAGACACAGCGCGTGGGCATTGTCTTTTTCGCCCACAACTCGAGCAGTTCACTGCGGAGGTTTTCGGCGGTGAGGACGTCGAGGGCAGAGAAGGGCTCATCCATGAAGAGGACCTCGGGCTCGACCACGAGGGCGCGAGCAAAGCCGACGCGCTGCTTCATGCCGCCGGAGAGTTCCTTCGGATAGGCGGACTCAAAACCATCGAGACCGACGGTGTCGATCATGCGCATGCTTCTCGAACGGCGCTCTTCGGGATCAACGCCGCGTGCCTGGAGGGGGGCCTCGACATTTTCAAGCACGGTGAGCCAGGGAAAGAGGGCAAAGCTCTGGAAGACAATCGAGACGTTGATCTCGGCCTCGGCAATCGGTTTTTCGTGCCAGTAAACCTGACCGGCGGAAGGGCGCGAAAGGCCGGAGAGCATGCGCAACATGGTGGACTTGCCCGAGCCGGAGGGTCCGAGCAGGGCGACGATCTCTCCAGGAACGATGCTCAGGTCGGTGGGCGAAATCACCTGGATGCGATTCTGGCTGGGCTGCGCATAATACTTTTCGATCTTTTCGGCGCGAATGATTGCTTCACCGGCGCGGGAAGTGAATTCGCCATTGGGGCGATTCGCTGCGTCAGGGGCAGGGTTCAGCGCTTCGTTCTGGATGCCTGCAGGCTGCATGCGTGCCTCTTCGCCTCAAATTTCGCCGTGGCTCCGGCGGGAGCCGGTGTTTCAAAAGCTTATGTGGATTGCGTTTCTTCCCGATGAATTTCCGACGGGCAGGGAAGTATCCGCGGAATTAGAGTAACGCAGTCCAGGGGAACCCGTGGCAGGCCATGAGCAGACGGGGCTTTCGAGAAAGAAATCGGGTCAAATAGGGCACTACTTCTGCCCGCGATTCGTCCAACAGACAGAGCGAATATTGAGAAACAACAGCCATCTTGCGCAATGCAGGAAGCATCCTTAAACTGTGGAGCCGGGGGGCCCTGAGGGTTGCGCGTTGTCCCTTCCGAAGATGTTATCCTAACAAAGTGTTTACCAAGCTGATCGTACGGTAAGCGGTGCTGTTCGGCTTCGCTGCGCGGCGCGTTTGACTGATAAGGCTTTGCGCAGATCCCTTTGGCGTTCAGGAGTGTATGCCCGATAATCACGTTAAGCCCAAAGTTCTAGTGGTAGACGACGAGCGTGTCATTGCGGATACGCTGGCTATGATTCTCAATCAGAGCGGATTTCAGGCGAGGGCCGTTTATTCCGGAGAAACCGCGCTGGAAACCGCCTCAAGCTACGAGCCGGATATGCTGATCGCCGATGTCATCATGGCCGATTTGAACGGCATCGATGCGGCGATCCAGATTCGCGCACTCCTGCCGAGAATCAAGATTCTGCTGTTCTCAGGCCAGGCCGCAACAGCCGACCTGCTGGAAAAGGCACGCTCCCAAGGCTATGAATTTGAGATTCTCGCCAAGCCAGTGCACCCGCAGGACCTGTTGACCCGGCTGCGCAGCTAGCCAAACGATCTAATTTTGCTCATGGCTTCATCTCGTGCCGGCCTTCGATGGCGTGCGCCATGGTGACTTCGTCGGCATATTCAATGTCGCTGCCGGCCGGAACGCCCATCGCGATCCGCGTGACGCGCACCTTGAATTCGCGCAGCGCACCGGCCAGCCAGCTTGCCGTGGCTTCGCCTTCGAGGGTCGGACTGGTGGCAAGGATCACCTCATCCACCTCACCGCGCTCGACCCGCTGGACGAGACCGCGACCGCGCAACTGATCGGGGCCGACTCCATGGAGCGGCGACAGCGTTCCGTGCAGCACATGGTAGACACCGCCATACCGGGACCGCTCCACGGCGTCGATGTTGGTTGGCTCCTCGACCACGCAGACCAGCCGCTGGTTGCGCGTGGGACTGGCGCAGTAGGCGCAGGGGTCGACGTCGGTGATGTTATTGCAGACCGAGCAGAGGCGCAGGCTGGCTTTGAGCCCGCGAACGGCATCGGCCAAAGCGGAGGCATCGTCGTCGGTGGAGCGCAGGATGTGAAAGGCGAAGCGCTGGGCAGTCTTGGTTCCCACCCCGGGGAGCTTCTTCAATTCGTCGATGAGCCGGGCCATGGGCTCGGCATAGCGTGCCACAACAACTCCTCCTAAACGGTACGGTAGACAATACCCACGAACATGTCTGGCGCAAAACCATGCGCCCAATCCGCGTCAAGGTCGGCCGTGGGCTTTTTGCCAATCACTTCCTGTTCGCTGGCGCCTCCTTGCTTCAGCGCCGCAACCTTGTCGCGCACCACTGAAAGCATGTCGACGTATTCCCTCAAATCGGTCTTGTCTCCCAGCGGGCCATGCCCAGGGATAATCTTGGTCTTATCACCGGCCAGCGCCAGCGATTTCTGCGCCGCCGCAATCGTGCCACCGATCGAACCGCCGGTGCCTTCATCGATGAAGGGATAGGTTTTGTTGAAGAAGATATCGCCGCAGTGCAGGATGTCGGCATTGTGGAAGTGGATGTAGATATCGGTGTCGGTGTGCGCGGGGTCGTAGTGAACCAGGTCAATGCTGTCGCCGTTGTGGTTGTGGTGCATCGAGGTTGCGAAGGTGGTGGCGGGAAGGGCGCTGTCAGGGTATGCAGGCAGCGACATCTGAAACAGTTTCATCTCCGCGGGTTGCGACATACGCTCTTTCGTCTTCTCGTGGGCAATCACGTGGAATCCTGCGGCGTGCATGCCTTCATTGCCGTCAACGTGGTCGACGTGCCAATGAGTATTGACGAGCGCGTGGGGTGCATCGGTGCTGACCGCGGCGATGGCCTCGCGGATGTGGGGAACGGCTGTGGCGAAACTGGAATCGATGAGGATGTTGCCGTCTTTGCCGCTCTGGACGGCCATGTTGCCGCCAGCGCCCTGCAGCAGCCAGAGGTTGTCGTAGAGCTTCGTGGACTTGATTGGCGTCGACGCGCCTGCGGTGCGCATCTGCGTGAGACGGTCGGCTGGGGGCGCCGCTTGCGCAAACACCCAACGCGATGCAAGCGCAGCAGCGCCGGCCGCCGCGCCCAGATGGAGAAAGCTTCTGCGATTCATTTCGCCTGACATTACAACCTCCTGGTACTACCCAAAAAGCTCTGCACGAGCAGGGAAGAAATCGAGTTTAACCGAGGCCGGGAATGTTGAAGCCGCCGAGCGCGCCTTTGACGCTTGACTGGATCGCCTCGTCGGCCTTATGGCCCGCATCGTTTACAGCGCCCACGATCAAGGCCTCGAGCATTTCTACATCGGGGCTGGGACCGCTGAAGCTGGCGACGGCCGAAGGATCGATCTTAATCTTTAGAAGCTCTTTTTTGCCGTTCATGGTGACCGTGACGGCTCCGCCGCCAGTCGATCCCTCGACCACCGTTTCCGCCAGCTTGCGCTGCATCTCCTCTTGCATTTTGTTTGCCTGGGAGAGCATTTCGGCGATCTTGAGCGGGTTTACCATCAGGGCCTCCTCGGTTCTATTTGGTGCGCAGGTCAACCACGCTGCGCACTTCGGCATTAAAGATTTCCTTCGCCCGCTGCACCATGGGATGTTCGAGCGCGGCCTGCTGGATGCTGCCGACAACCGGCGCGGAGACCGCAGATGTGGCCGCCACGCCCTCGCCCGGAATCACCATGAACCGAGCCGGCGCGCCGATGCGCTGCAAGTCCTGCTTGATGATTTTCTCGGCGGCGGGATTGACGGTGAGAGCCAGCATCTTCTTGCCGATTCCCGGAACTTCAATGCGCAGGCTGGTGGCTTCGAGCGTGAAACGCGCCGTGGAGAGGAGTTGCGATGCGGATGCATGACCGTTCTGGGCGAGACCTGCAACGATGACTTGTTGAACGGAGTCGGGAGTAAGTCCGTCGGCCGATGGCGTGCTCGGGGGCGCTGCAGGCGGGATCGTCAATTGAGGAACAGGCAATTCGGCGGGATCGCTCTTCGTATCGAGTGCTTCAAGATCGCTGGGCCGTGGCTGAGCAGAGGGGAACGGGATGACGGCTCCGGCATGCGCGACTTCCGGGCGAGAGGACGCCAATGCTACAGAGCCGTTTACGGCGTGGCTCTCCGCGATCGGCGCGGACTGCATAACTGGGCCTGATCCGAAGGGCGAGCGAGGCGGCGGAGCGCTCGAAACTGGCAAAGAATGCGATACGGGCGATGAACTTCGTGAGGGCGCGGAGGATGTACGTGGTGCGGACGATGCGCCACTGCTAATCGGCTTGCCACTCGCCACAGAACTGAGCAGTTCTTCGAGGGGAAGGAGGCGCTGGGCGTGGACGAGTTTCATCAGGCCCAGTTCAAGATGAAAGCGCTGCTCCTGACGGTAATTCAGGTCGTCGAAGGTTCGCAGCATGATCTGGAGGTTGCGCGTGATCTCTTCTTCGCCGAAGAGCAGGGCGGTGCGCGCGGCACGGGCGCGCTCGTCGGCGGAGATCTGCAGCAGTTCGGTCTGCTCGCCGCCGAGCTTTGCCATCAGGGTGTTGCGCAGATAGCGAACGATTTGCCGTGCCAGGGACTGCGCGCTATGTCCGGCGTTGAGCAGGTCGTTCAACTGCATCATGACCGGTGCGCTCTCGCCCGCAGCGACTGATTCAAGCAGATGCTCGAAGACGGTGTTGGGAACTGATCCCATCAGCTCGCGGATTTGCTCTGTCGAAAGAACGGGGCGATTGCTCGCATCGCATGGGGCGGAGGCAATGGCCTGGTCCATGATGCTGAGCGCATCGCGCATCGATCCATCACCGGCTTCGGCCAGCAGGGCGAGTGCGGCTTCTTCGGCTTCGACTTTCTCCTGCCCGGCGATCATCTTGAGTTGCGCGAGGATGTCGTCGAACTTGACGGCGTGAAAGCTGAAGTGCTGGCAGCGGGAGCGTATGGTCTGCGGAATATTCTCGGGTTCCGTCGTTGCCATCATGAAGATGACATGCGACGGCGGCTCTTCGAGGGTCTTGAGGAGCGCGTTGAAGGCGGCCTCGGTGATCTGGTGGGCTTCGTCGAGGATGTAGATCTTGTAGCGATCGCGGGCGGGCGCGTAGCGGGCTGCGTCGCGCAGTTCGCGAATCTCGTCGATGCCGCGATTGGTGGCTGCGTCGATCTCGATCACGTCGACGGCATTGCCCTGGCGGATTTCAACGCAGGAGTCGCAGATGCCGCAGGGCTCGGCTGTGGGGCGCTGCGCGGAGCCGATCTCAGTGCGGCAGTTCAGCGCCTGGGCCAGGATGCGGGCGATGGTGGTTTTGCCGATGCCGCGATGGCCGGAGAAGATGTAGCCGTGCGCGATGCGGTTCTGGGTGAGCGCGTTCAGCAGGGTGCGCGTAACGTGATCCTGGCCGGCGACGTCGGCAAACTTTTGTGGCCGATACTTGCGAGCCAGAACCTGATAACCCATGCGATCGATTACTCCCCGAGGCCGGCGATTTTTGATGCAGGCTCCAGGTTGGATTGTATCGTTCCGGGGTGCGCGGAGGCGGAGGTGGAAAATGCCGCCCGAGCAGCGTCCAGAATGTGGGAAAGGGCTTAGTTTGCGTCGAGGTTGAAGCTAATGTCGTTGAGCCATTCGGCGATCAGGTCTTCGTCGCCGGGATCGAAGACGTAGGCATCGTTGAGCAGGAGAATCGTTGCCCAGTAGACCAGGTCGCGCTCGGAGACGAGGCCGAAGCGTTTGTGCTCGAGTGCGTTTGAGATGTGTTCACGGGTGATGACGATGCCGGGTTCGGGGATCGGAAAACGGTTATTGGCGGAGCGGCGCTGGGTGATGCCCTTGGAGGTTTCTTCTTTGGGATCGAAGTTGATGTCGAAGGCTCCGGCGAGTGCTTGCAGCATGTCGTCCCGGCTGACCTCGAAGAGCGCAAAGCGGCGCAATATGTCGAGTTGCACATCGGTGAGGGGCGGTTGCTCTGGCTCTTGCGTCATGGTGGTGGCTGCCGGATGAGATCGGCAATGCCGAAGTGCAGAGTAAGACCGGCAATCCGGGAGCCGGCCAAGCCTGCTGGTCTCAATTTACCTGAAAGGCGCGAGCGGTGGTTTCAACCCGGTTGTCCGATAAAGGCGTGCGCCAGGCTGAGCTGCCACTCTGGACGGTGCACCTACCAGGATTTTGCCGGAATCCTTACCCGACGATAGCGTCGGCGATCTTCAGCCACCACTGCGCGCCCGTCGATATTGTGTGCATCACGAGGTATTGGCCGAGAGCGAAGGCCGGAAGGGCCCATAAGTACACTGCATGAACACGACGGCTCACAACCAGGTCGCGTATGACGCCGAGAAAGATAAGAGCATCAACTCCCGCGTAGAAATAGATGTGTGAGTGAAACGCCTCAGGAAAGCGAAAGAAGGCCGCGGCAGTGAGAGAGCATGAGGCTACGAAAACCAGTCGGCGGTGATACTCGGGTCGTTTGCGCCAGAGGACCGCGAGCCAGAACGTGCTTGTGAAGCAGACCATGTCGAACAAGGGAATCAACGTGAAAGGAGCGCGTTGGTCTCGGGGCTGGTGCAGCTGGAAGACATCGAACCGCGCCATGACAACGGATATGACAGCACCGAGTATTGGAATCAGCGCCCCCAGTCCTGCGCCAAACCAACCTGTGCGGCGGTGCCAGGACACATGATGTGTCCGCACGAGCGCTGACTGGAAGATGAAGAAGACCACCCAGCCCGAAAACACGGCTCCATGAAGAAAGAGCAGGATGGGCCTCGAAGGGGCGGGATTGAAGAGATTCTGGCCTACGGTTTGGCTGAATCCGTAGACGACCGTCACGGCGATCAGCAGTGACATGAAGAAGTAGAAGTATCTTTCGGTAATTCCGCGAAGGCCCGAGGAAGGCGCGGACTTGCCTGGGCGCACAACTTGGGTGGTTGACATGGTTCGCGGATGCTAGCAGGGCTGGAGAGCGCGTTGCAATCGAAAACTCAGGCGCGATTGGGGGACTCCATCAGGCAGCGTCTTCCTCTTCGACCACCTCGGGCTGGCGAGGAATCGGAATCTCGGTGGCGCGGGAGCGGCGTTTTGCAGGCTTTTTCTTTTCGGCTCTTCGGGCGGCGGCTTTGCGACGGCGGATCTCCTGGGGAGAGTACATGGTGCCGCGGCAGCGCTTCGCGCCGCAGTTGCAGGTGGCCTCGTCTTCGCCCCCGTCGTAGAGGCAGTAGTCGTAGGTAATTTCTTCTCCGGGCTCAATTTTGCGGATGGCCGTGATCCAAACGCGGCCCCGGATTTCCTCGGTCTCACAATTCGGCCTGCAACTGTGGTTAATGAACATGGCCATGCAATGACCATCGATCACGACGGAGCCGTCGCCGAGTCCAAACAAGTAGGTAATGGGCGAGTCTTCATTGGACGCGTCGGCTTCGTCTTTACTGAGGCGCGGCCCGGTGTATTCGGCAACGCGCGTGCCTTTGCGAACCGCGGTGGTGCTATAGCAGCCGGCGGCATGGATAGCTGAGGAGCGGATGATGAGAGCCATGGGGAATGCGGGTTTTTCCTGGGGTGAGTTGAAGTGCTGTATGCACCGCATCGTAACATTGATGTGATGAGAATGAACGGCGGGACGCGAAAAGAACTGAAATGAATTTGAGATTTAACATTGCGCTGGGGTTTGGATGCGGCTTGATGGCGGCAACGGTCCTGTATGCGCAGTCGACACCGCCACCAGCGCAGAAGCCGAATCCGCCGGCGAGCCCATCGCAACAGCAGCCTGCGCAGAAGCCACCCGTCGCGTCGAACCCGTTTCCTGAAGATACGAACAGTGTACCCGTGGTGCCGACGAGCGGAGAGCCCGCGCCACCGCAGCCCGTACCGGTCACAGGCGAAAGCTCGGGAACGACGAGCCTGCTGCACGACGATACCGACCCGGTGCACAGCCCCGACGACCCGCCGCCCGGCGCATCGGACTCCGGCGACGGATTCAGCTCAAGCCTGACTGGAGCCGCCGATGTGAACATCCCGGATGAAACGCGGCCGGGCAAGCACGCGAAGAAAGGTGACGAGCCGCCCATCCACCAGGAGACAGCAAAGGAAGATGAGGATGTCGGCTCCCTTGAACTGAGCCGGAAGAACTGGAAGGCTGCACTGTCACGGTACCAGTCAGCCTTGATCACTGATCCAGAGAATCCTGATGTGTACTGGGGGATGGCCGAAGCGCAACGCTCAATAGGCGACTATGCGAATGCCAAGGTCAACTACCAGAAGGTGATGGAGTACGACCCCGACAGCAAGCATGCGAAGGAAGCGAAGAAGTGGCTGAAGGAACCGGAGTTGGCGAATGCGCCGGCAGTGTCAAAGAACCAACAGCCACAGTAATCGACCAGCCGCACGCCTTTCATTCCGAGAGTGTATTCAGCCCGCATCGGGTTCGCTGTGATGGAGATCAGCGCACGAGCCCAAGCGAAAAACCAACTGCAGGTTCCTCCACTCCCTGCGGTCGGTCGGAATGACAGCGCATTTGTACGAACGCCTCTATTCGACCTACATTGTTGCGAGCCGCTAGCCGCACACTGTGTATCGGTGTCACTGGCGAACATCGAAAGAGGGTCTTCCAGCGCTTGATCTAAGCAGAGATTGGCTTGAATACGAGCCGGCGGACTATAGAACTGCAACTGACAGGCTGCTGTCTTGAATCGGGCTTTGCGAACGGCAACTGCAGATTCCTCCACTCCCGTTGGTCGGTCGGAATGACACGGCGGCTACTGGATTCACTTAGCGCAATCCTACGAGGTGCAGGTAAGCGGCGATGAGCGGCTGACCCCAGAGGGCGCTGATGATTCCGCCGACGCATAGGAACGTACCGAGGGGCATTTTGGATAGGAGCCAGGTGTCCGATTCGCGTCGCGCGGCGGGAACCGCGAGTACGACGAGGGCGAAAACTGCGCCGAGCAGGACGCCGATGGCGAAGGACAATAGAGCGCCGGAGAGACCGAGCCACGCGCCCAGCATGGCCATCAGCTTGGCGTCGCCGAGGCCGATGCCTTCGCGGTGGCGAACTAGCCAGTAGGTCCAGCGGATGAGGAGGATCACAGATGCGGCCGCCGCCGCGCTTCCAGCGCGCTCCCAAAAGAAATACATCGGGTGAGCAGGGCGGAAGAATTCATTACCAATCGCCGAAAAGATGCTGGTGAGCACGATTCCAACAATGATTCCTGGGTAGGTTAAGAAGTTCGGCAACCACAGATTTTCAGCATCCAGAATCGCCAATGCGATCAAGAGCCAGCCCAGTATCATCATCGCCACTGCACCAGCAATCGCCTCCTTCTCAGCGACAGGTAGCAACGGGAAGTCGGGAATCGAGATCCACGCCGATAGCGCCCAGAGGACGCTCACAGCCAACTCGACGAGCGGATAGCGCCAGCCGATTTTTACTTTGCAGGTGCGGCAATGACCGCGAAGGGCAAGCCAACTCAGGAGCGGGATGTTCTCCCACCAGGCGAGGGTGCGACCGCAGTTGCGGCAGTGGGAACGCGGCTTGACTACGCTCTCGCCAGCGGGCCAGCGGCTGAGGCACACGTTGAGGAAGCTGCCGAAGGCGAGCCCCAGCAGCGCAGCCAATATCGTGCCGAGAATGCGGATCATTAAGGAATCACCGGGAAGGTTGAGTATACGGCCACACGGTGCATGCGTAAGACGTTGCGGAAGTTCTTGCCGTTCGCAGTGTCGGACATTCAGAATGGACAGCGTTGTGTCGGAAGGAAGGATCGAGTGAATCGGACGAAACTGATTGTCCTTGCAACAGTCCTGTTTGCCGTCGTTGGAGTGACGGCGGGATGTCACGCGCGGATGGAGTCGGATAAGCCTGGGAAGGTAAATCTCACTGGCGTCAGCGTTCTAAAGCTTGATCGGCTGGATCCTGCTATCGATCAGATTGTTCCGGCTGATGCAATGCTGGAGGAGGTCGCCTCGGGATTCAAGTGGACGGAAGGCCCGGTGTGGGCGGATGGAACGCTCTATTTTGCAGAGATCCCCAGCAACACGATCCGCAGGTGGACACCGGGCTCCGGCGTCACGATGTTTCTCACGCCGAGCGGATACAAAGGCTCCGCGCCATACGGAGGCCCTGAGTCGGGGTCAAATGGAATGACGCTCGACACTCGCGGCAGGCTTACGGTTGCCGGTCATGCTCAGCGCGACGTGTACCGGTTGGAATCGCTACGCTCCGACAGCCCGATCAGCATTCTCGCCGACGGCTACCAGGGCAAGAAGCTCAACAGCCCGAACGATCTTGTGTACCGGTCGGATGGTTCGCTCTATTTCACAGATCCTCCGTATGGACTGCGCTCGCAAAAGGACGATGACCCAGAGAAAGAGCTCAAGGTGAACGGCGTCTACCGCATTCCTCATGCGCTCGAGCAGAAGCCCGGTTCTCAGTCTGCTCGATCAGATATTCAGCTTCTTGTCTCCGATCTCCCGCGGCCGAACGGGATCGCCTTTTCCCCGGACGAGAAGTATCTCTACGTGAATAACTCCGAACCGAAGAAGATCTGGATGCGCTATCGGGTGCAGCCGGACGGTTCTCTCACCGATGCCAAGCTCTTCTACGATGCGACGTCCGATACGCGGCCAGGTGCGCCTGATGGCATGAAGGTGGATGAGAAGGGAAATGTCTACAGCACGGGGCCGGGAGGGGTGTGGATTTTCTCACCGGAAGGGAAGCCGCTGGGCACGATCGTCATGCCCGAAAAGTCGGCCAACGTTGCCTGGGGCGGTCCTGACCACAAGACGTTGTACATCACCGCGAGCACCAGTATCTATCGAATCCATCTCACGATCGCAGGTGCTCCACTGGTTCGCAAACCTTGAGCGTCCCGAATCTCGGACCGGATTATGCGCGGAATCGGGAAAATTACCTGAAAAATGCCTCGAAGAGATTTCGTCTTAAAATCAGCGGCTTGGCGGAAAGACGCGCGAAGGTGGCTTGACATTTTCGCCCGGGCTGCAGGGGCTGCTCCTGGATTGTTCTACGCATCATGAGAACAGCCTTCGAACCGGCAGAGTTACACTGGATGCGATGGACGGCGCGAGAGACGCACACAGTCCTCAGTCTTCAACGTCTGCACCGAGCAGCGCAGTTCTCAGCGATCCGGAGCGGGCGGCGGCCCTGTTTCAGCAGGCGGTTGCCATCATGGCGCGGCTGCGCGCGCCGGGCGGATGCCCGTGGGACCGCGAGCAAACTTTCGATACCATTCGCAAATACACGCTGGAAGAGGCCTACGAGGTCTTCGACGCCATTGAGCGGCGCGATTTTCCGCATCTGGCTGAAGAACTGGGCGACCTGCTGCTGCAGGTGCTGTTCTACGCGGAGATGGCTGCCAACGAAGGCCACTTCACCATTGCTGACGTGATCGACCACCTGAACCGCAAGCTGGTTCGGCGTCATCCGCACGTCTTTGGCGAGGAGGCTTCGCGCGCCGCCGGTAATGAAGCCAATGTGGATTCAGCGGTCGAGGGGTCGGCGGCCAAGGTGCTTCGCAACTGGGAAGAGATCAAGGCTGCGGAGGTGCTGCGTGCAGTGTGGCCTCGGACGAGTTCCCGGCTCGATAGCGTGCAGCGCGCCATGCCCGCATTGGCCGAGGCAGCGAAGATCGGCGCGAAGGCTGCCAAGTCCGGATTCGATTGGCCGCACTGGCGCGATCTGCTGCCGAAGTTGGCTGAGGAAACTGCGGAACTGGAGGCTGAAGCGGCGGCCTCGGAAAAGTCGGATGATCCCGCAATCAAAGCCGCGGTCGAAGCTGAACTTGGCGATCTGCTTTTTACGGTCGTCAATCTTGGGCGGCACCTGGGCGTGGATGCGGAGATGGCGCTGCGCGGCTGCAATCTGCGTTTCAGGCAGCGATTCGCCGAGATGGAACTGGCCTCAGAAAAGCCGCTGGAGGAATTGCAGCCTGCGGAGTTGGAAGCATTATGGGTTGAAGCGAAGAGGAAGCTGGGAACGAGGGAGGAGGGCAGAGCGCGATGATTTGGGATGGAGTCTTTGCAGGAGCTGAAGCCCACTTCTTTTTCGAGACTGTTACGGCACGCGACCCACTGTGTGGGTTCCCCGAGTCGTGCCCTGACACGGAGCGAACTAAACCGTCGAGGATTGGGCGAGATCGCAGGATGGATCAACGATGATCCTGATCCGCGCGTGTTCGGGGCATGATGAACTGGAAGCCTGCGTTCAGATGCAGATTGAGACGTGGGGTTACGACGACAGCGACATTATTCCGCGCAAGGCATTCCTGGTGGCGCAGAAAATCGGCGGCCAGGTGCTGGGGGCTTTTGATACGACGCTGCCGGGAGCCGCGCCGAACGGCACGCCGGAGTCGATGGTGGGTTTCGCCATGTCTTTGCCGGGTGTGAAGACGGGAAAGAATTCCACAGCGGGAAATCCACAGCCCTATTTACACTCGCATATGATGGCGGTGCGCGATCACTACCGAGACCGTGGACTTGGAGCGCAACTTAAGCTGGAGCAACGACGTGAGGCACTTTCACGCGGTATCCGGCGCATGGAGTGGACGTTCGATCCACTGGAGATCAAGAACGCGCATCTCAACATACATAAGCTAGGCGCGATCGTACGTAGCTATTACGTGAATTTTTATGGTGTATCCTCTTCTCGACTCCAAGGTGGACTTCCAACGGACCGTCTCGTTGCAGAGTGGTATCTCGACTCTGACCGAGTTAATGGATTGCTGGAAGGCCGGCCCCCGGTCACATATGAAATTGAAGAACGCATCCAGGTCCCAGCCGCCATCTACCAATGGAAGGCTTCCTCCGGTGGCCGGGAGCAAGCACTTGCCGTCCAGTTGCAGAATCGCCAGAAGTTTCAGGAAGCCTTTTCAAAAGGATTAGCCGTCGTCTCGTTTAACCGGGACGCGGAAGGTAACGGAGTCTTCGAACTGGGCCATTGGGCTGAACCGGCGAAAGTCTGATTTTCACAGCCGGGATATGGAACTACCAACATCTTCGTAAGCAGTCATCCAAAGGAAGCAACACTTTATGAGAATTGACGGAATCGTCCTACGTGAGCTGCACCTTCCGCTGGTGCGACCCTTTGAGACAAGTTTCGGCGTAACCCGCAACCGCAGGATCCTGCTGGCCGAGGTTCGGTCAGAAGGACTGGTGGGCTGGGGTGAGTGCACGGCAGGCGAGCGGCCGCATTTTTCCGGCGAGTCGACGGACACGGCCTGGCAGGTGATCGTGAACGAGTTGGGGCCGATGCTGACGAGCGCCACTGTGGATCACGGCGGGGATTGCCCGATGATTTTCAACATCGTGCGCGGCAATCCGATGGCGAAGGCGGCGCTGGAAAACGCGATCTGGGATCTTGAGGCGCAGCGTGAGGGTGTTTCACTTTCCCAATTGATAGGAGGCGTGCGCGACCGGATTGCGTGCGGCGTATCGCTGGGGATTCAAAAATCGATTCCAGAGCTTTTGGACATCATCGACCGCGAAATTGCGGCGGGGTACCAGAGGATCAAGTTGAAGTGCAAACCGGGCTGGGACGTCGAGGTTTTTGAAAAGGTGCGGACTCAGTGGCCTGACATCATGCTGAGTTGCGACGCCAACTCCGCTTACAAGCTGAAAGATGCTGACCACCTGGTCACCTTCGACGCGTTCGATCTGCTGATGGTGGAGCAGCCGCTTTGGCACGACGACTTCTACTATCACTCGATGCTGCAGACGCGGATGAACACGCCGATCTGCCTGGATGAATCGATTCGCAACCGGCGCGACGCGCTGGCTGCGATCGAAATGGAGTCGTGCAAGATCATCAACATCAAGCTGGGTCGCGTGGGAGGCTTCTCGGAGGCTATTGCGGTGCATAACGCGGCGCAGGAGCGGGGGATTCCGGTGTGGTGCGGCGGGATGCTGGAGTCGGGCGTGGGACGCGCGCATAACATTGCGCTTTCGACCCTGGAGAATTTCCGCCTGCCTGGCGATGTGTCGGCCTCGGCGCGCTACTGGCACGAGGACATCATCGAGCCCGAGGTCACGGTCACGTCGGAAGGCGAGATTCTGATCTCCGATGCGCCCGGACGCGGTTACGAAGTGCGCGCGGACCTGGTCGAGCAGCTTACGGTTCGCAAGGAAGAGATTCGCGCCTTCGAACTGGTGGGACAGGGCTAGAGAGTGCTTCATAAGTGATGTATAAGTGATGTATCCAGATCCGATTGTCACCTGCTCAGGTGTTACGACCCCTCATCTTTCAGGTCTCATGCGACGCGACTGAAGTCGTGCCCTGAACCAAAAGAGCTTCAAATGAAGCTCACGCTCAAGAATTCACATCGTGCCAATTATGAACGAAGACCTCGAGGTCGTACGGTCGCTGGAGTTGCGGCACGGCGACCTCGCATTGCGTCTGGCGGACCACTCGGTGCACGCGCATCACAGGGTGCCTACGTATTTCTTCCGCATGATGAGCGTTGATCGTGCAGAAGAGATGGGCACCGTCAACCTGCGAATTGGATCCACGACGCACGTGGAGCGGTATGCAGGCCACATCGGATACGGGGTTCATCCGGCGTATCGCGGACACCATTATGCGGCGCGTTCAGTCAAGTTGCTGCTGCCCGTGGCGCGCAGTCTGGGCATCGATCCGATGTGGATAACGTGCGATCCAGAAAACATTGCATCGCGGCGGAGCCTGGAGCTTGCAGGAGCGGAATTGGTTGAGATTGTGGATGTCCCGGAGGACTGCGGAATCCGCAAGTATGGGGGCAGGATGCGGAAGTGCCGGTATCGGCTGTAGATGGGTGCGTGCTGGAACCATCTGACAATCGGCATCGTACTGTCTTCGAGGCGGAGCAACTTTGCCGGCGGGATCGCGTCTCAATAGCGAGAGGCGGCCCGACCCCGCAGTTGCCGGCCGCCGGAGGTTACACCGTTGACTCCCCAGGAAGAACAGCTTCTTAACTCGCTCATCGAGCGGGTCAACCAGACGCAACTTCAGGAAATGGATCCCGACGCCGAAGCGCTGATCAATCAGAAGCTCGGCCCGAATCCCGATGCGCTTTACATGCTGGCGCAGACCGTGCTGGTGCAGAACATCGCTCTCGACCAGGCCAAGGCGCAGATCGGGCAGTTGCAACAGCAGGTCCAGCAGCAGCAACAACAGAGGCCGCAGCCGGCGCATACCACAAGCTTTCTGGGACGGCTGCTTGGCGAGCACGATCAAGTTCCTCAACAGCAGCAGGCTCCCGCTCCGGCATATCAGCCTATGCCGCAATATGCAGGGCCGCAGGCGCAGCCTTATCCGCCGTACGGGCAGCCGCAGTATCCGCAGGGGCAGTATGTTCCTGTCGGCGGGCAGCCGAGTTTTCTGCGCGGCGCCATGCAGACGGCGGCGGGCGTTGCGGCGGGCGCGCTGGCGTTCGAGGGCGTGGAGTCAATTCTTCATGGATTCGGGCACGGGGGCTTGGGTGGTTCCGGCTATGGAATGGGCGGGTTTGGTGCGGGCGAGCGTCCTGTTGAAGAGGTGATCAACAACAATTACTACGACGAACCCGGGCGCGGCTCCGAACACAGTGAACACCACATGCAGGACCAAATACCGTCAGGGGGTGCGCAGTTCAACGATGCCGGGCACGACTCTGGCGCCGGTTACAACCCGCGCGAAAACGACCCGAACGACAACTTGCGCGGATTCGATCAGAATGCGAGCGCAGGAGGAGATCAAGATACCAGCGCCTTTGCCGATGCTTCGAACCTTGCTGATCCGGCAGCTTACGACGATCAGAATGTGGATGACGGATCCGGTTTTGACGACTCCGGCAGCTTTGATGATGGTGGAGGAAGTTCCGATGATGGCGGGGGCGGGTTCTAGGAACACTGCTTCAACGACGCATGGGCCGGGCACAATCTGCTAGTGATTTCCAATCGGACCTCGGTCGTGGTGGCCCCAGTCGAAGCGGCGGCCGAGGATGCCTTTGACAATCCAGTGGTCGGTCGCTGCGGTTGGTCCAACGCCGACGCCGAAGTTGATCTCCCACTTGGGCGAGACGTTGAGGTCGATGGCAGGGAAGATCTGCTGCTGCTGGTCGTGGAGGCTGGCAATGTCGGTGAGGCTGCCGTAGTCGGCGTAGTATTCCACGCCGCCGGCGACGACCTTGGTGAAGTTCCAGCTTAGCTTCACGGCGGGGGCGAAATCGAGACCGAGATTCACGTCGGGACCGTGCCAGGTACGTTCGAGTGCCGGGTTGACGGCCCAGTAGAAGCGGCCCTGCTGCTTGTCGATGATGGGGCGGATCTCCCACGTCCAGGTGTCGCGGTCGAAGAAGGCACGTTGATACCCGGCTTCCATCGAGAGACTGACTCCCACAGGCCAGTGCCACGACTCCGGCACTCGGACGCGGGGGCGGATGTGGTCGCCGACCCATTGCACACCTGTGCCGCTCTGTTCGCTGGTAAAGAAGTAGAAGCCAAGTTCTGCCCAGTCGGTCAATCCCTGGGTGATTTCGATGGTCTCGTGCTCGGCGTGATTGGTGGGATTGACGCCATCGATGAATCGCCTCTGACCGACTGCTGTGAAGTTCGAATGTAACTCGACCATGGTGCTGCGGGGAGCCTGCGTCTCAGAGCCGTAAACCTGAATTTCGTAGTTGCCTTGCGCGTGTGCGAATCCGGCTGTGGCAGCGAGAAGAGAGAGGACAGAAAGAATGCGCTTCAAGCAGGCTCCTGAGACGGGCAGGTTTTGGGAAGGGTAACGCGAGCGATTTCTTTCTTTCTTCGATTGCGGCTCTCAACAAAATTGTAAGCGGTGGCAGAGCGGAAGAAGCGGAACCCAGCAAATGAACTCTTGTTCATTTTTGAGATTGCTGCTTGATCCATGTCCAAGTCGGACGCTGGATCGAAGTACCCCCGTGACCAGCCGATAGGGGAACGCGGATGGCCCCTTGGCGGCAAGGACAACCCAGCCAGAGATTCGCGTTGAGAGGCAGTTCGTTTGAGGCGTTGAGGGGAGGGATTGCCTCGCTGAGAGGCCGTCTGGAGCCCATTTTCGCCATACCTTCCCGGTGGTATACTCACATGGGCGGGTGCGCCTGCTGCACCCGCGTTTTCACGTTTATTGAGGTTTCCATGTCCGGCCATTCCAAATGGGCCACAATCAAGCACAAAAAGGGCGCGCTGGATGCCAAGCGCGGCAAGATCTTCACCCGTCTGCTAAGGGAAATCGCCATGGCTGCCAAGGGCGGCGGCAACCCTGACAGCAACGCTCGGCTTCGCACGGCCGTTGCCGCGGCCAAGGCCGAAAACATGCCGCAGGACAACATCAAGCGGGCCATCCAGCGCGGTACAGGCGAGTTGGAAGGCGTGAGCTACGAAGAGATCACGTTCGAGGGCTACGGGCCCGGCGGCGTGGCAATCGTAGTGGAAACGCTGACCGACAATCGCAACCGTACCGTCAGCGAAATTCGCCACGCGTTCTCAAAGAATGGCGGCAATCTTGGCTCGACAGGTTCGGTTCTGCACATGTTCTCGAAGAAGGGCGTGATCGACATCGAGAAAGCCAACGCCACCGAAGAACAGCTGATGGACATCGTGCTGGAGCACGGCGGCGAGGATCTGCGCGACGAAGGCGAAGTGTGGGAGATCGTGACCGATCCGCATGGCTTTGAGGGTGTGTTGAATGCCGTGAAGGCAGCGAATATCACTCCGGCATCGAGCGAAGTAACCATGCTGGCTTCGACCTACACCAAGCTGGAAGGAGCTGCAGCGAACCAGATGCTTCGATTGCTCGAGGTGCTCGAAGACTTCGACGATACGCAGAATGTGTACTCGAACTTCGATATGGACGCAGAGCAAATGGCGCAGATGGCGGGATAAGAGCGGGCAGGCTGGCAATCCGAAGGCCGCCTGAAGATGGCGGCCTTTTTTCGTGGAGTACAGATTCTAAGAGAGTGCATATCGGTTTAACCCGGCGAATTGCAAGGTAGGTGAAAGAGGCGGTTGTGGATTATGGAGCATTCAGCAGCGGCTGAAGCCCGCATTCATTTTGCAGCTTTTTCGGTACGACTAAAGTTCGTGCCCTGTTACAAAACTCAGACCTATTCCCCGCGTGGAAAGATGGCAGAGCTAGTTTGATATTCAGAAATAGGAAAAGGGAAGAGCGTTGACCCCAACTGCGAAGTTATTTGTGTTGACATGCCTGGTTATTGGAACCGCTGTGGCATCGGCGCAAGCCACTGTAGCTGAAGACAATTCACCGGTAGCCGAGGTTCGCAATGAACGCAGCTGGGAGTATGCGCCTTTTGTGAATTATGGCAACGGCATCGGCGGCGACCGCTCAAATTACCGCTTCTTTTTTCTGGGTGTTGAGGCGGGAAAAGTGTTGACGCCACCAGTGCACGCGGGGATTCTGAGCGGCCAGTTCCAATATGCCGTAAATATTATCCCCTTCTGGCAGGCGTATACACCTGCGCCCCACGTAGAGACTTTCGTCTTTCAGGGTGTGACGTACCAGCAACAAGTAGGCGGTGGAACCTATACCGGCGCCAGCATCACCCCGGTGATCTTCCGCTGGAATTTTCTTACGCATTCGAAACGGGTGCAGCCGTGGTTTCAGGCTGCCGGCGGGCTCGTCTACACCACTCACAAGTTTCCACCGGATGTATTAGTGCCGCATGGTGTGCCCGGCGGCACATCGGTATGGAATTTTTCGCCGCAGGGTGGAATTGGAGTCCACTACTTCACGCGTCCCAGGCGATCCATCGATCTGGGCGTGAATGCGGTTCACATCTCATCGGCGTCGCTCGGCGATCGCAATCCGGGCGTGAATGCCAGCATCCAGGTGCAGGTGGGATACACATTCTGGAAGTAGAAGGGCAGCGGGGCGCATACCAGATCCCGGATGCGCGCGCAGGTTGAAAGACAGAGATGAAAGAGGCAGTTGTTGAGTGCGTTCCGAACTTCTCTGAAGGCAGGGACGCCCGGCGTGTGGAAGCCATTGTCGCTGCGATGCGGGTGGAAGGGGTGCGCCTGCTGGACTGGTCAAAGGACGCGGACCACAACCGCTCGGTCGTCACCATTGCCGGCGCACCTGCCGCGGTGCTGGAGTCCGCGGTTCGCGGGGTGGGAAAGGCTGTCGAACTGATCGATCTCACCAGCCAGGAGGGCTCGCATCCGCGCATCGGGGCAGCGGATGTAATTCCGTTTGTTCCACTCTCCGGCATCAAGCTGGAGCAGTGCGTGATGCTCGCGCGGCAGGCAGGTCTTGAGATATGGCGGCGCTTCGGACTTCCGGTGTACTTCTACGAATCTGCAGCATCGCGTCCTGATCGCGCCAATCTCGACGATGTACGCCGCGGGCAATTTGAAGGGCTGCGCGACGCGGTGCGCAAAGAGGCTGCACGGCGACCCGATCTTGGCGGACCAGGATTGCACCCAACGGCCGGGGCATGCGCTGTGGGAGCACGCAAATTTCTGGTGGCATACAACGTGTACTTCGATTCCGCCGATGTAGCGGTGGTGAGGGCAATCGCGCGGGAAGTGCGGACTGCTTTCGGCGGCCTGCACGGGGTCAAGGCTCTTGGCGTACTGGCACACGGACGCGCTCAACTCACCCTGAACATCACCGATTTTGAGGCGACGCCGGTGTCTCAGGTTTACAGCACGGTCTCAAGACTGGCGTTAAAGCACAAGACGGCACCGGTTGAGGGCGAGGTCGTCGGACTGATACCCGAAGCTGCCTGCGAGCGGGAAAGCGAATGGATGCGTCAGTTGAATGAGTTCGACGACGAAACCAAGATCCTGGAGCGGCGGCTTGAATCGCCGCTATCCTGGCCTGGCGAAGGTAACGGTACCGACACCAAACTGGTCAACGTCTAAAAACTGTACAGAGGTAAAATGGGGATGCGGGTGGTGTCTATTTTCCTGCTCCCGCAGCGTAGAAGACGGCGAGCTTTGTGGCTTCCCGGAGGATAAGAGTGCTCAAGTTTTTTGCCAGGATTTCGGTTCCCGCGTTCCTTGCGGCCATGACTGTTGCAGCACCGGCGGCGCAGCTTTCCGGCGATGCCCGCGCGGCAATTCCGCACGAAGTACAGCAGCTTGTCGTGATTGACTATCGCGCGATGCAGAACTCCAACACTGCCATGGAACTGCGCGACCGCGTCATGCCTCCGGATCTGAAACAGTTTGACGAGGCCATCCGCAAGTCTGGTCTGAACGACAATCACGACGTGGACGAACTGGCGTTTGCGCTGTTTCGTACCGGTACGTCCAATGACAGCCTCGAGACTGTGGGCATTGCGCAAGGGCAGTTCGACGTGCAGGGCATCATGGCGAATTTTCGCAAGCAGAAGGTCCAGCCCAAGCTCGTGCGCACCAACCGCGTCTTTCCGCTGGCGCACACCGGCATGGTTTTGTGCTTCTTCGATCCCTCAACCATGGTGTTCGGAAGCATGGAGGCGGTGAGGGCCGCGCTCGATGTGCGCGACGGATATGCTGCGGGAATGCTGACCAACGGGCCGATGATGGAAGCGATGCAGTCGGTCGATTCGGAGCCATTGTGGAGCGTGTTGGACAAAGCCGGCACCGAGATCATGATGAAGGCGGTGCTGGGAGAAGCGGGATCAGTAGCGGATTATGAATCGGTGCGGAAGCGGCTGGATTCGTCGTGGTACGGCATGAATTTTCAGCACGGTGTGAAGTTCGACCTGACCATCTCAACGGGCGATTCATTTGCCGCGGCCACGGTTTCATCGCTGCTCTCTGCAGCGATCGTCTACAAGAAAATGAGCGGCGACGAAACGGAAAAAGCGGCGCTGGCGGCGACGGACATCAGCTCGAGCGCCGGGCAGCTCAGCATCCACTTTGCCACTTCGGACAACGACTTCAACAGCTTGTTGAAGTCCTCGTTGTTTCAGAGCATGGTGCACTGATTCTCACGATTCGGCTGGGAAAAGCAGTTTTGGAAACGGGGGCTTCGGCTCCTGTTTTGCTTTGACTTTGTCAGCTGGCTTTGCGTGAGGTTTCAGGCTCGTCCTCAAGGTAGGCACCGCAGACCCAATTACGCCCCGCGTGCTTTGCCGCATAGAGAGCCTTATCGGCGAGTTGCATCAGAGTTGAGGGACGCTGGCCAGGGGATGGAACGATGGTCGAGCAGCCGACCGAGATCGTGACGCAGCCGAGCGGATTGGTGTTATGGGGAAGTTTTCGGTGCCGCACTTGCGAGCCGATTTGCTCCGCGACCTCGATTGCGCCGGCGGCAGGGGTATTGGGAAGGATGACGGCAAACTCCTCGCCCCCGATGCGCGCCACGAGGTCGCCAGGCCGGAATACAACGTCCTGCGCAGCTTCTGCAATTTGCTTGAGACAGACGTCACCGCGCGGATGCCCGTACGTGTCGTTGTAAGACTTGAACCAGTCGACATCCAGCAAAAGGAGCGACAGAGGCAGCTTCTCACGCAGGCAACGCCGCCATTCGCTTGAGAGGCACTGGTCGTATCGACGTCGGTTGGCGAGATGTGTAAGGGCGTCTGTAAGGGACAGCGCCTCGAGAGCGGCATTGGCAGTCTTCAACTCCAGTTCTGCTTTCTTGCGGCGTGCGATATCGCGCACGACGTTGAGAATCCCTATCGAAGCGCCGGTCGTGGGATCGCGCACCGGGCGAAGATTCGCTTCGACCCAGACGAAGTCCCCGCGTTTGTTTCTCGCGCGGCACTCCAGCAAACCGCCGTTGCCCCCCGATCGCAGATCGCGAAGCATTCTCTCAGCCCTGCCGCGATCATCGGGATGCACCAGAGAGAGACTGGTCGTCCCCATTAATTCATCGCGCCGCCATCCACCCCACGTAGCAGCGGACGCTGATACGTAACTCCGATTTCCATCAAAGTCGGCCAGGATGATCACATCCCTTGAATTCTCGGTGACAAGATTGTGAAGCGACACGATCTCGCGGAGGCGATGCTCCGTAGAGCGCAGCGCATCCAGCACCGATGCGGCGGCGAGGACGAGAAACATTCCCGACGCAATATAGAGCTGCAGCAGGATTGTCGGCCCAACTGAAAATGCCGAGCCCATCTGCGCGAAGGGTCCGAGCCCGTGGATGGTGAACCAACTTCCCACTGCATTCACATACAGGGTGCTGATCGAAGCCCAGCCAAGGCCAAATCGAAAAAGAATCAGTGCCACGGTGGGATAGATGAGAATGATAACCGGCACACGCACCTGGCAGAACGAGACAAGAGTGATCGGGATCAAGGCGGCGGGCAAGCACCAGTAGCTCTTCCAGCGTCCCGGCTGCTTCAGGTGCGATGAGAAAAGAGAAACACATGCAGGAGCGACGACAGCGGTTCCGAGTCCGTCTGTCGTGATCCACGAGAGCAGGGGATACCAGGGCGACCCTCTCATCCAAAGCCAATATGCTGTCGCGAACACGATGGCGGCCGCAGTCGGAGCCGCCAAAACCGCGCATGCTGTAAACCGGAAGAGATAGCGCTGATCGGTGAAGCGTGGCAATTGTGTTGAGCGTTTGCGGAGCAGGAAAGCGGACAACGCAACTTCGGCCACATTGAGGACGCTGAGCGCGATGCATTTCGGCCAACCGTCGGGATTTACGGCAAGCCCGCCCAAGAGTATTGCCGCAAAGCCCGCGGTGAAGTAGTGCTTCCACAGCCACCTTGGTGCGAGAAGGAGGTAAGAAAGCAAAAGGCCGTTGGCTACCCAGACAAGGTTTCCGCTATCATCCAGACCGACGGCGACGGTTGCCGCGAAGATCGCTCCGAAGCATCCACTCAGGCGCAGGGCAAGACCATGTCGACGCAAGAAACGCCGAGCATTCGTATGAGTGCGAAGCTTGAGGTGCCGACTCAAATTGATCCCCACTGGACTTATCGGCCTTAGTCGAACGGGAATGAATGAGCTTGAGGAGAGCCTGCGATGACAAGTGATTCGTTAGTGTCGCGGATTTAAAGCTGGATGAAATTCTGCTTTCCCGTCGGGCAGCAAAACAATCTGAATGCTGCCTTCCTGCTCTTCGTAGAGGGTCGGTCCTTTCACGAGTACCTGGCGGCCGTGGGCAGCCGTGTACTGCACGGTGATGGGTGCGCTGTCGCGGGTTTGAATTCGATGATGGACTACGGCGTCCGCCGCCAGCGTATCCACTCCAAAACTTGCGGTGGGGTAATCAACTTCAAGTAGTGTGATGGTGCCGCCGGTGCGATTTTCGACGGTGGCTTCGATGTGATAGGAGTGGCATCCGGCTGCGACGATCAGTAGTGCCGACGCCGATAGTGCCGTGCCGACTTTTTTCCGGAACCGCGCAATACTCTTCATCCCTTTTCCTCGCCAGGGCTCGAAGTGCTGTCTGCGGGAGTTGTTGCCGCGACGCGCTTTTCCAGCCGGTCCAGGCGTTTCAGCAATTCGGGGAGGCGCTGAAAGACCGCTACGGCACGCAGCCAGATGCGATTGTCGAATCCCGGCGATCCGGAGATCATTTTGCCCGGCGGCACATCGTGGCTCACTGCCGACTGCGCGGTCAGAATGACGCCGTCGCCCACGCTGCAGTGCCCGGCGATACCGGTCTGCCCGGCCAGAATGACGTTGTTGCCGATGATGGACGATCCGGCGAGACCAGTCTGCGCGCAGACGAGTGTATCGTTGCCGATGCGCGAGCCGTGGCCGACCTGCACGAGGTTGTCGATCTTGCTGCCATTGCCGATCTCTGTTGCGCCGACGGTCGCGCGATCGACGCAGGCATTGGCCTGGATGTCGACGCGATCGCCGATGCGCACCGGACCAGACTGCGGAGTCTTTTCCCACTGGCCGTGATCGTTTTTCGAAAAGCCAAAGCCGTCGGCACCGACGATCGCGCCGTTTTCCAGCGTGACGTTGTCGCCTAGTTCGCAGTTTTCGCGTACGACGGCATGCGCGTGGGCGAAGAATCGGCTTCCTGCTTTCACACCAGGATAAAGCACCACATGGGGCAGCAGAGTCGCATGTGATCCAAGTTTCACGTTTGGACCGATGACGACGTAGGCCCCGATATGCGCTCCATCGCCGATCTGCGCGGTCGGGTCGATGACGGCGGTGGCGTGAATGCCGGGCGGATAGGATGGTGGCTGGTAAAAGAGGGCCAGAGCACGGGAAAACGCGTGGTAGGGATTTTTGATGCGGAGGGTCGCCGCAGTTATCTCAGGAAACTCCGGGTCGACCAGAACGGCTGCGGCGCTCGTTTTGCGCGCGAGCCCGGCGTATTTTGGATTGGCAACGAAGGTGATTTCGGAGGCTCCGGCATCCTCAATCCCTTTTACGCCAGTAATTTCCAGTTCCGCGTCGCCGCGCAGTTCCGCGCCCAGCCGACTTGCAAGCTCGCCAAGTTTCATCGTGGAGATTGTAACGGAGTTGGCTGATTGTTCTGCGCGGCTACTCGGATTCGGGTTCAGCAGGGAACAGCTCGGGCTGGCCTTCGGCATCGCCGGTCTCTGGCTTGCGCTTTCGGCCGGTCGCGCCGATCAGGCCCACAACCTCGAGGGTCTGGATTGCCTGGCGGGGGACATAAATGCGCTGGGTGTTCGAACGCGTGTCGGGGGGCGTTAGCAGGAGACCGGCGCCTGAGACCAGTGAACGGTCGTTGGCGGTGATGCCCTCCAGCTCGTCCCCGTCGTTCAGGGTCATGCGCAGCCATAGCCCCGCCGCCCGGGGTCTGACAGTGAACTTTTTCTGCAGCAGGCGTTCTGGATTGGTTAAGTCAGAACTTGAGGAAAAATCACGCACATAGCAGACCCACTTCACCGCGTCCCAGGCAACGGTAAGCACCTTGCCCGAGAGGTCGAGGACCTCCAGAGCCGGAGCGTCCTGCGCAAAAACGGCACCTGCATAGCCGGCATACCACTCGCGGGAGAACTTGCGCACAATCACCGGCTTACGAGCGGAGCCCATGGCATGGATTGTCGCATGCAAGCGCGCATCCGCGCTCTCAAAAGTCGCAGAAATGGTGCTGTTCCTGCTGGCCAATCGAAGAAGATTGTGATAAGGTACTGGTTTGCAACCTCTGCCATGGCCTGCCATAAGCATAACGTCATCAGAGACTTGCCTTTGGTTTTGCGTGTGGAAGCAGGAACGGAATGCCCGACTACATTTACCTTCTTGAGAACCGGCTTTCAGCCGATCAGCAGAATGCTCTGCGGCAGTTACGCGAAGTGTGCCGGGAAGCCGGAAACCTCCTTTTTTTGACCGGCGACGCAGTCCGCGATCTGACCAGCGGCCACGCGGTTCGTGACATTGAAGTCGCAGTCCAGGGCAACGCGCTCAAGCTGAAAAAGGCGATCGAAAAGCTCGGCGGCAAGACCTGGGGTGAAGACGACGCATCGCACTCGCTGTACCTCTGTTTTCCCGGAACAGTCAGGGTAGACGTGGTGAGCACCCATCGCCGCGAGTATCCCAAGCCGGGAAAGCCCGCCTACCACTTTGCTTCGATTCAGGACGACCTGCGCCGACGCGATTTTACGGTCAACGCCATGGCGATTTCTCTGAACGAGGGCTCGTTCGGGCTTCTGATGGACCCCTTGAACGGAGCCGCCGACATCGAGGCGCGCACCCTTCGTCTGGTTTCAAATTACGGATTTCTGGAAGAGCCGGCGCTGTTGATCCGCGCCACGCGCTACATTGCCCGCCTCGGGTGGGACCTCGATCCTCGCACGCTGCAGCGCTATGAGAATGCGAAGGCTGAGAACGTAATCGAGGCCCTTTCGACGCACGACCACAGCCAGGAACTCGAGCAGATCGGACATGAGGATGAAGCACTGAAGGTGCTGCGCGCGCTCGAAGCCGAAGGCTGGATGAAGATCCTGTGCGCCACGTGGACCGCGGCCAAGGCGGATGAAGAAAAGCTGACGGCGTTGCACGATCTGCGCATCCAGCTGCAGATGCAGGGCGTACACCCCGATATGTCGGCGGGGCAGATGCAGTTGCTGACGGCGAAGATGGCACCGAAGGATGTTTCTGGGCTGAAGAAGCAGTTGCTGCGGCCGGGATTTGTGGAGGAATGGAACAGCCTGGACGCGCTCGCCAGCGGCTTTGCCAAGGTGCTGCTGAACAAGTCCAATGCCACGCCTTCGGCGAGCTACAAACTTTTCACCACCTACGATCCCGAGGCGGTGCTCTGGCTGGGCTTCACCAGCAAGGAGAATGCCGTCAAGGCAAAGTACGAACTCTTCCTGAAGACATGGCCTGAAGCGCGGCAGCGGATTCCCTATGCGCAAATGCAGGAGATGCGGATTACGCCGGATCTGGCGACGTACAAAGATATTCTTCACCAGATTTTCCTGCAGTTGATCGATGGCGGGTTGAACACGCCGGAGGAGATCAAGGCTTTTCTGGAACCGCATTCTCCGCCCGCTCCGCCACCGCAGATCACGATCAAGCGCACGCGCGCGAAGCGCAACGTGGAGAAGGTCAAGGAAAAGGCTTTCGACGAAGACGACGAGTCTGAAGACGGAGCCGAAGAGGATGACCTCGACGATATTGGCGGCGGCGATGAAGAAGAGATCGATCTCGGCCTGCCGATGATCAAGGGCGATGCGCTCGACGAAGAACTGGGTGAGGAGGACGAAGCGGAATCGGACGAAGGCGACGCGGGCGACGACGAAGATGAAGAACCTGTGCGCAAAGGACGCGGCAAGCAGGCCCCGAACGCGAAGCCCGACAAAGCAGCACACAAGGCTGAGGATGCGAAGGGCAAAGCGGGCGGTCAAAAAGCTGCGCCTGTGGCAAAGTCTGCAGCGACGGCTAAGCCCGCACCTGCACTGAAAGTGAAGCCCGAGCCTCCTAAGGCGGAGAAGGCCAAGATAGCCACGCCTCCACCGGCAGCGAAAAAGCCGGTTCCAGTGCCAGCCAAGCCTGCGACTGTCGCGAGGCCGGCACATGCGGCCAAGCCCGCAGCAAAGGCTCCTCAAAAAGCGCCCGTCAAGGCAGCCCAGGTAAAGGCGCATGCCAAGCCCGCGCACAAAGCGGTTCCCGCAAAGAAGGCTGCTCCAGTCGCCAAGGCAAAGCCGCATGCAGCCACCAAGCCCGCTAAAGCGATTGCGAAGAAGCCGGCGCCCAAGGCCGGTAAGAAGCGCTGATCAGAAATGGTGCGGGCAGGCAACGGCGCTTGCCCGCGCGGCAAGCTGCTATTCTCGATGCACAATCTCGACATCGGGAGAACCCGGATGGCACGACTGCTTCCCCGCATCTCATTTCTCTGTCTGCTCTGCATGCTGCTCACGTCGGCTGCTCCCACGTTTGCGAAGCGCATCGCCCCCGCTAGTTCTTCGGTGGAAAGCAGCGGTGCGGGTTATCGCTTCGATCGCGGCGGATGGAAGTATGTGCATCTTGAAGGGACACCGGAAGAGATTGGGTTTCAGCATGGGCAGTTGCTCGCTGCGGAGATCGCCGACCTGGTGAATGTGTTGAAGGTCGAGTCGAAGCATGACACGAAGCGGGATTGGAGTTTCTATCGCGACGCAAGCCGCAAGATGCTCTGGCCGCATGTCGGCAGCGAATATCAGCAGGAGCTGACAGGCATCGCAAAAGGCGCGCAATCGAAGGGCGTGAAGCTCGACGTGTGGGACATCGTCGCGCTGAATGGCGGCATCGAGCTGCCAGAATATTACGTTCCGTGGCTGAACAAGAACGAGCACGCGATGAATGCACCGGTGATTCGCCCGGAGGGGCACTGCTCCGCTTTCATTGCGACGGGCAGCTATACCAAAGGCGGCAAGATTGTTATCGCGCACAACAACTGGTCGAGCTATGCCGACGGTGAACGCTGGACCGTGATGTTCGACATCAAGCCCGCGCACGGCCACCGCATGGTGATGGATGGAGAACCAGGCGTCATCACCAGCCAGGACGACTTTGGCGTGAACGATGCGGGTCTCATCATCACCGAGACGACGATCACGCAGTTTATCGGATGGAATCCTGAGGGCGTGCCGGAGTTTGTGCGCTCGCGCAAAGCGATGCAATATGCGAGCTCGATTGATGAGTATGTGTCCATCATCAAAGAGGGCAACAACGGCGGCTATGCCAATGACTGGCTTGTTGGCGACCGCAATACGGGCGAGATTGCATACCTCGAGCTGGGGTTGAAGAATACTCCGCTGTGGCGCACAAAAGACGGCTACTTCATCAGTTCGAATTTCCCGCGAGATCCTGCATTGATCAAGCAGGAGACGGATGGTTTTGATTCGTCCAACAAGTCTTCGTCGATGAATGCACGGCATTTGACCTGGGAGCGGAAGATTGCAGCCAGCAAAGGCCAGATCGATGTGGATCTGGCGGAGCAGTTTCTTGCGAATCACGATGACAGTTATACCGGCAAGACGGGCGCGGATGCGCGCACGCTCTGTGGACACATTGACGTGGATCCTAAAGGTGTTCCTGAATGGGGCGATCCGCCGTACTATCCCGATGGGGCTGTCACGGGAAAGGTGACGGACTCAGATCTCGCGGCGAATCTCTCACTGATTGCGCGCGCGGGGCACCCGTGCGGTGAGGATTTCCAGGCCGCGCCATTCTTTGCCGCGCATCACGAGTTCGACTATCTGAAGCCGGTTCTCAAGGATATGAAAGCGGGCCCGTGGACTAAGTTTTCAGCGGGCGAGAAGTAGTCTTGCTACCATCTCAACTTACGGCTTGAGGATCGTGCGCCATCACCATTTCGAAGATGGATTGAACGACAAGGTCGGGCTGGTCGAGATGAACCCAATGACCGCTCTCCGCGGCGATCACCTGCTTCACATTGCTACCGATCCTGTTGATTTCTTCGTCGTCCAGGGGCGTTGATTGTCCCGGCGTCAGCACGAGCACGGGAATGCGTTCGATGGGATCGGCGTTGCACATTTCGACCACGGTTTCAGGGACGGCCTGGATATGGCGGCGCATTCCTTTGTAGAAGTCGGGCCTTGACCAATGCGCGGCGATGCGGGGCCGGATTTCGCCTGGCATCTTCGCCAATTCACCGGTTACGCGACCCAGCACATGTCGACCGCCGTCGCCGGCAGCGTTTGCCATGCGGCGTGCGAGGAATCCGGAACCGCAAAGAGCAGAGGTTACCGCAAGACGAGCCAGTCCGATGTGCGCAACCGGGACCGCATAGCGCAGCCATCGAATCGCACGATTGAGAGTGGCCTGCTGCCCGGCATTGATCGGCGGCCACTCGCAACAGCGCATCGGATCGACGAGCACAACTCCGGCAACCTGGTCGGGATAGAGAAGCGCGAAACGGCGCATCACCATGCCGCCAAAGGAATGGCCGACCAAAACGTACGGTGGGTAAATGTGCGCGCCTTCGAGCATCCGGTGAAGCTCGGATGCGACGTTCGCGGGCGTGCGCTCAGTGCGCGCTGGGCTGCTCCATCCAAGGCCGCAGCGATCGTATCCCACGGCACAACCGAATTGAGAAACTTCCTCCTGGATGGTGCACCAGTTGAGATGAGTGGCGGCGATTCCGGACTCGAAGACTACGGTGGTGCTTCCACTCCCTCTCTCGACTACAAACAGGCTTTGGCGATTTCCGATTTCGATCCATCTGCCGCGGCTTGCGTAACGCAGGCGATCGCGGCGCGTGGCGACGAATTGATAGGCGCAGCCGAGAATGAGGAGCGCCGCGAGAAGGCCGATTATCAAGAGAAGTATGTGCATAGCGACGCTAAAACTTCAGAAGGCTCTCCGCATTGAAATCTGTTGCCTTGAGATTCGCTTTCGCAGCACCCCGTTCGAGCAGGAACAACGTTGATCCATTTTGTCCCTTCAGCTTGCTTTCAATCTGGCTGGCGGACCAGACTCCGCTCACATGCCGCAGACCGATAAAGTCGATCTCCTCGATCGCGCCGGTTCCGTTCAACGTTTTCTCTTCGTGCACGGGGAATGCGATGGTGTGGTCAAGCCAGGTACGCACTTTGGAATAGCGGGTGCGATCTTCCGTGCCAGGGCTGCTCGTGAGCAGATCGCAATCGCGTGCGCCGTATTTTGCGTTTTCCATTGTCTGGTCGGGCCAGTAGAACTGTGGATCGAGCAGATCCTCGTAGCTGAAGGCTGGGCCGAAGAGTTCGCTTGTCCATCGGGCGAAGGGGAGACTTGCAAATTCCTTGTCGCCCTGATGCGCGATCTTCATCTGGACTTGTCCGTTTGCCCGCAGTTCCATCAGGACGCGCAAGCGCTGGGGCGGCGGGGAAGTGACGTCGAGCAGTACTCGCAGGACACCGGGAAACCAATGCGCCTTCACGGTAACGGAGAAGTTGGTACGGGCGCCTTTGGCGTCGACGCGCACGATGTGCCCGACAATGCGATAGTCGGCAGCTTCGATGCGCTGTCGGGATGCGGCCAATACCGGCCGCGCATCCGCGCCGTGCGCCAGAGTCGGCAGCAGGAGGGCAAGGACCGCAGCCCAGAGAATCTTCATGCTTCGATCCTGCCGTCGCGAATGCGAATGTGGCGCGGTGCCGATGCGGCGATTTCGTTCTCATGGGTTACAACGATCAGCGTCATGCCTCGATCCTGCTGGATCCCGGTAAGGATTTTCATGATGCGTGCGGAGTTCTCGGAATCGAGATTTCCCGTTGGCTCGTCGGCGAGGAGGATGCCGGGAGAATTGGCGAGAGCCCTGGCGATTGCCACGCGCTGGCGTTCGCCGGCTGAAAGCTCACTGGGCCGATGATCGAGCCGGTTCTCCATTCCGACTTCGCGCAGCAGGGTCTCCGCTCGTTCTACGTGGTGATCTGCTCCTTTCGCTGCCAGCATTGGCACCTGTACGTTCTCGATGGCACTCAACGTGGGGAGCAGATGGAATGCCTGAAAGATGAAACCGACATGACGCGACCGATAGTTATCGGTGTCGGACGCGGAGCCCAGGGGGGAATTCTGGAAGAGCACTTCGCCGGTTGTAGGGGAATCCAGCCCTCCGAGCAGGTGCAGAATCGTGGACTTGCCGCTTCCGCTAGGGCCGCTGATCGTGACAAACTCTCCGGCGGTGATGGAGAGGCCCACACCGCGCAGCGCTTCGATGCGTCCGCCATCGTAATGCTTGGTTACCGCGCGCAGTTCGAGCTGCGGACTACTCATAGCGAAGCGCCTCAACCGGAGACAATCGAGCGCCGCGCCACGCCGGGATAATGCCGGCAAGAAGCCCGGCGGCAATCGCGATGGCGAGAGCTTCAGCCAGGACGGGGAAGGGAAATGAAGCGGAAACGATGCTTGCGGTCTGCGGGAGGTGCGCGAGTATGCGCAGAGCCAGCCATCCGAATCCAATGCCCAAAAGTCCTCCTGCCATCCCAAGCGCAGCGGCTTCTAGTTGAATGAGGAGCAGAACACGCCGGCTGTTCCATCCAAGAGCGCGCAAGACTCCTATTTCGCGCGTGCGTTCGAAGACCGACATAGCCATGGTGTTTGCGATACCGAGAATGCCGATCAGCAATGCAATGGACGATGTGCCCCAGGCGGTGGCATGTGCCAGCAAGACGAGCTGATTGTTGCTGGCGCGCTCAGCGGCGGGAACGGCGCGAACTCCTGGCAGCGCCGACTCGATCAGACCTTGCGCTCGCGCCATGTAGTGTTCTGGGGATTCTCCGACAGGCGCGGGTTTGAGCCGGACATGGAACGCGGTGACCTTGCCTTCGAGGCTGCTGAGCTTCTGCATCTGATCGAGCGGCATGATGACTGCGCCCGCCTCGAGCGCTGAGCCGCCATGAAACACGCCGACTACGTTGAAATTGGCTCCCTGAATCTCGAGAGAGTCGCCTACATGCTTTTTCAGGCTGTCTGCGAGCAGGTCTCCGAGGAGGATCTCGGGCTGGCCGTCGTGGAAGCGCGTGCCCGCGGTTATCGATATCGCCGAGAACTCAAACGAATCGGCCTTCCACCCATAAGCGATGGCGTTCACGTCGGCTGTGAGACCCATGAAGTTGAATGTCATGGGTGCGGCCTCAGCAATGACGGGCAGCGTCTGCAACTTTGCTCCGACGGATTGGTCAATCGTAGTGTTGAGAAACGTTTCTGCAACGACCGCGATGTCGGTTCCGCTGTTGGCGTACATCTGACGCCACGCTTGTTCGAACGCGCGCGAGAAGCCTACAAGGCAGACAAACGCACCCATGGCCATGCCGATGCCGGCCAATGTCAACACGGTTCGCAGGCGCCTACGCCAAAGGTTCTTCCAGGCGAACCGGACAAAAGTCAGTTGAGTGGCCATGCTGGTTGAAGGATATCGGGGAATGAGTCGAGTCGGCACGGAATTCTGCTGTTTAGCGGCCGCTTCCGCAACGATGCGCGATCCGCGGTTCCGCCGAAGCGCAGATCCACGCGGTCAATGGATTGTTAAAGGTTTATAAAAACGGAAAAAGCGAACACAAGGACGGTCCTCAAGAAACAGCAACCGAGACCGTAGCCGGTCCTGCTGTTTGCATTGTGTCTCAACTTGCGTTGTCGGGCAACCAAGAGAGCCGGCTCCGACACCCCAATGGAGGCATCGGAGCCGGGATCTCTAATAGCGTCCCGAGCGGGCGCCGCTGCTGCTGCCTTTACGTGCCTGGTAGCAGTCCCGGCAAAACACCGGGCGATCGCCGCGTGGTTCAAATGGAACAGTGGTTGGCTGGCCACAGCCGGAGCAGATGACAGGTGTTCCATGGGATGGAGCCGGACGATACCCGGAGCCTCCCCCACCTTGTTCGCTCTTCTTTGCCTGACGGCAAGGCTTGCAGCGCTTGGGGGTCGAATAACCGCGTTCCTGAAAGAACGCCTGATCCGCAGCGGTGAACGTAAAATCTTGTCCACAATCACTGCACGTAAGTTGAATATCTCCGGCCATGGCTCTCCTCGTCGCGATTGTACATACGGGTTGGTAAATTTTATATAAGAATCTTGCTGAATGCCAAAAACTTACCGTTGCCATTTAAACGATTTAGCGGGTCGGCGTGCCCCTGCCGCTACAGGCATTCGCGGCTCAGTCGCAGGATCCTTGCCGGCAAATCCTTACTCTTTCTCCTGGAATTGCAGTTTATTGACCTTGCCTTCCTGAATCGTCAGTCTGGTTTTCGCCGAGCGTCTCCCACGGTTCAAAGCAGCGCGACAAACCGGCCAATCCAAAGTCCTGCCTGGCCCGTTCATAAGACAAAGGAACCGGTGCAAAGAATTTCATTTTCAGCGAGCCCCCTTTCCTTGTAACCTTTCGCGCATGCCCGCACGCCTAGAGTGCGTGCCCCAGATTGTGCGGCATTTGTGCTTCCCGGTAGGTGCCGCGTTGTGACAACCCGGCGGATTCCCCGCCTTAACCCCCCAGCGAGGTCTATCTCACATGAAGAATCAATTCAGTGCAATGCTGCTCACCGCTGCTCTCACCGGTCTGATGGGTGGAACCGTCGCGGCTCACGCGGCCACCACGAGCTCGAATACAAACAACCCGACAGTCAAGGCGGCCAAGGCCGGCTTGCGCTATGCCGGACAAGACAAGCCTGCCAAACACTCCTGTAAAGGCAAGAACGATTGCAAGGGTCAGGGCGGCTGCAAGTCCAGCGACAACGGCTGCAAAGCCAAGAACAGCTGCAAAGGCAAGGGCGGCTGCGCAACCGACGGCTCCAAGATGCCGAAGTTCGTCTAAACAGTTCTCCATCGCCGACGCGGCGGAGAGGCCGGAGCATCTCCGCCGCATCATCTCAAGCGATTCCTTGGTAGGCACTGGGCTTGCGCGAAACCCAACCTAGCGAAGGAGAACCAACATGAGTGTTTCTGAAAACAGCATTGAAATCCCAGTTGAAACGTGTTCCCCCGGACTTTCGAGGCGTTCTTTCTTTGAGCACGCAACTCTCGCGAGTACGGCGACCGCCTTGGGGCTCTTCGGACTTGCCGGTACCGTACGCGCATTTGCAGATCAACCAAATCCGGGCCATGATCACATCAAAGGCGCGACCGGTACCAGCGGCGACGTGGATATCCTTTCAGCTGCAGCTATTGCCGAGGCTCTCGCGGTTGCAACCTACACCGGCATCGTCCGCGATTCCGGGTGGTTTACCCGCATTCCCGATGACGACCAGGGTTACTTTCATGCGGCACGCGAGGAAGAGATGTCGCACTATCTGCTGGCCTCATCGGCAACTGGGAAAGATTCTCCATTTACCACCTTCTACTATCCGAAGGGCATGTTCTCAAACGCACAGGTCTCACTGAATACGTTGGTCAGTCTTGAAGATGCGTTCATTGCTGCCTATCTCGTGGGGGTGCGCTACTTCAGTACTGCCGATTTGCGCGTTACGGCTGCACGCATCATGGGAATTGAAAGCGATCATCGCACGCTGGCGCGCGCTGTTTCAGGCGATGTTGCCACGCAGGATGGCGGGCCGATTAAAAGAATCACAGGGCTCCAGGGAGTCCCGGAGAAGGTGGATCCACCGAACAATAACGGATACGAACGAACGCTGTGCCTGACCAATATCAGCCAGGCAGTAACAGCGCTGCTTCCATTTGTTGACAAGGCACACGCACATGCAGCGGGATTTGACATCGATCGTCCACGCACCTTTGAACCCTTCAACCCTCATTTGGCCACGCCGCTTGGTGACTTTTTCTCGTTCACCGGCTGCTGAAGAAGCTGTCATGAAAAATTGCGAGAAATCGAGGTCAGCGTTTGCGGTTCCAGCGTGGCGTTGCCCTCGAATCTCTTCACTTACACCGTTTCAATGTAGTAGGATTCGAGAATCCTCAAGGAACGTCAAATGAATTGAGGTCAGTCAATCTTCAAAGAAAGCTGAGACTTTTGTTCAGCTATTCCCCTTGACGAATATCTATGGCCGGCAATCGTTTCAATGCATTCCAGAACCACGGCGTCGGAATTGGTTTGCGCATTCCGCATTACCAGCACATTTTTTCGCGGAAGCCCGTGGTCGACTGGTTTGAAGTCATCTCGGAAAACTTCATGATCGATGGTGGCCGACCGCTGGCTATGCTCGATCAGATACTCGAGCGCTATCGGGTCGTGCAGCATGGCGTTTCGATGTACTTCGGATCGGTGACCGAACCCGATCCGGAACACCTCAAGCGGCTCAAGACGCTTGTGCGGCGTACCGGCACTCCGTGGCTCAGCGATCATCTTTGCTGGGGCTCAGTCGACGGCACCTATACGCATGACCTGCTGCCGCTGCCGTACACCTGGGAAGCCGTGGCGCGGACGGTCGAGCGCGTTCGCAAGGTGCAGGACTTCCTCGAGATTCCCGTCGCCGTTGAGAATGTCAGCTCCTACGCTGCTTTCACGGCTTCGCAGATGACGGAGTGGGAGTTCCTGAATGAAGTGGTGGAACGCGCGGACTGCGGCATTCTGCTCGACGTGAATAATATTTATGTCTCCTCGGTCAATCACGAATTCGATCCGATGGTGTATGTGAATGCCATACCGGCGCATCGCGTTGCGCAGATTCATATCGCGGGTCACTCGAAATACGAGAAATACATTCTGGACACGCACGACCATCCGGTCATCGATCCGGTATGGAAACTGTATGCACGCGCGATCGAACGCTGCGGCCCGATGCCGACGCTGCTGGAATGGGACGATCACATTCCAAGTTTCGACGAGGTGCACGCAGAGGCCCTGAAGGCGAATCGCTACCTGCAGAAATTTGCAAGGACGGGAAGCACGACTGCTGTCGCTGGACATGATCCAAAGGCATGGGAAACACATGTGGAGGCGGCTCAATGAATTCCCAAGCCATGAGCCTCGCCCAACTGCAGCGCGAAATGGCGCGCGCTGTCATGATGCCGCTGACCCCCGATGAAGAGATGCGTCGGGAATCGCCCGATGGCCGCTCGATGGACCAGGTGGCCGCATCCATCATTGCACCAAACAGCCGGCTCAGTTCCTTTGAGCGTCTCGAGATTTACAACCGGCAATACTGGTATCGTGTGCTGGGCGCACTGGCCGAGGATTTTCCGGCGTTGCGTTCGGTCATCGGCGCCCGTGCGTTCGAAGCGATGTCTGTGGCGTACCTCTCCGAGCATCCCAGCCGATCGTTTTCGCTGCGCAATCTCGGCTCGCATCTTTCGGAATGGCTCAAGAAGAATCCGCACTTTGCCGGCAGGCGCGCGCGCCTTGCGGAAGACGTGGCGCGGATTGAGTGGGCATTCGTGGAAGCTTTTGACGGCGCCGAACGCGATCCGCTTACCCTGGAACAAATCTCCACACTTGACGGCGACTCGCACCTCGCGCTGCAACCGCATCTACGGCTGGTCGCACTGGATTTTCCTGTCGACGAACTGGTGCTGAATCTTCACAAGAACGAGAAGCGCCAGACGAGCGAAGCGGGCGTTCGCCATGAGGACGATGAAGAGGCTCCGGCGAAGCTGCCGGCCCTGCGATACAAGGCGACCTGGCTGGCAGTCCACCGGGTAGATTTTTCGGTCTACTATCTGCGTATTCGACGCGAGGAATTCCTGACACTCGCCGCCATCCAAGCTGGAATTCCGCTTGCGCAAGCCATCGAGACGGGTGTTACCAGTTCACGCGTACCCAGCGGGAAGCGGCCACAACTGGTCGGGCAGTGGTTCAAGAGCTGGTCAGAACTTGGCTGGATGTGCGCACCCGATATTGAGGGGCTGCATTCCTGAGCATCAATGCTGCGAGAAATTTCTGGTAACTCATCGGCGGGCACAGATTGCCCTTAAAAGCAGAATGACGATGGCCCGGCAACGCACCTTCCTCACTGCGGAATGGAAGAACCTGTTGATGCTGAACTATGCCGTCGATCCGGCGCTGCTGCAGCCGCTCGTTCCGGCGGGTACCGAACTGGATCAATTTGAGGGCAAGACGTATGTCAGCCTCATCGGTTTCGAATTCAATAAGACACGCGTATTTGGCAGGGCAATTCCATTTCACCAGTCGTTCGAAGAAGTGAATCTACGATTTTATGTGCGGCGCTCCGGGAGGAGAGGCGTTGTCTTCATTGGCGAACTGGTTCCCAAGTTTGCGGTGACGGCGATCGCGAAGTTCGTGTATGGTGAGCGCTATTCGTGCGTGACGATGGCGCATCGGATCGACAAGAGCAACGGAATCACGACCGCGGCGTTCTCATGGGGATCGAGTTCAGATCGGTGCACGATCTCTGCCGAGACATTGGGCGATGGCTACCTGCCGCAGGAGGGTTCGCTTGGCCAGTTCATCACCGAGCACTACTGGGGATACGCGGCGCAAGGGACGGGCGGCACGCTGGAGTACCAGGTGGAACACCCGCAGTGGAATGTGAGCGACGCAAACCGGGCATGCTTCAGCGGGAATGCGGAGAAGTATTTTGGCGCCGAGTTCGCGAGGGTCTTGGGGAAGGCACCCGATTCCGCCTTCCTCACCGAGGGTTCGGGCGTGACCGTCTTCAAGGGAGTGCCAATTCGGTGATACGGGCGACTTCTGCCGTGTCGCCAAAGGCCCAGGTAAATGCAAGGGCTTCCAAGCCCTGAGCGATTGGAAAGGGAATGATGAGCGGCCTCGTAAACTCCGTAACCAAACTCTACAATGGCTTTGCCTCGGTTCTGAACCGGCTGCAAAGTCCGCTTCTGCTGGCGATTCGCCTCTATTGGGGCTACCAGTTCATGCAGGATGGATGGGGAAAACTGACGCATCTCGACAAGGTCACCGATTTCTTCACTAACCTGAATCTACCGGCGCCGCACATGACCGCGCTGGCGGTTGCGCTAATTGAACTCTGCGGCGGATTCCTCTTCACATTTGGGATTGCTTCGCGTCTTACTTCCTTGGTTCTCTTCGTCAATATGACGATGGCTTACTTGAGCGTCCCGGACGATCGCGTGAATTTCTCTCACATTTTCTCGAAACCCGAGGACTTCTACGGAGCTTCGCCCTACACATACTGGTTCGCAGCGCTTCTGATACTCATACTTGGCCCGGGCGTGTTTGCGGTGGACACGCTGCTGAAACGATGGATCGGCACACGGGGTGAGCCTGCGCACACGGTTTCGTGATCGCATCGCGCTATCATCTCTTGATTCATTGAGTCACGGACTCAGGAGACCATGCGCATCGCCTACATGCTTACTTCGCTCGGCTTCGGGGGCGCCGAACGACAGGTCGTCGCACTGGCAGAGCGCATGGCAGCGCGAGGACACCAGGTCCTGCTGATCGTGCTTCGGTGTCGTGCAGAGCATGTATGGCCGACCAATGTTGACGTGGTCTACCTCGACATGAGCAAGAGCCCTGCGGGCGTTGTGAGCGGACTGGTCCGAGGCAGGCGCGTTCTGTGCGACTTTCGACCGGATCTCGTGCATTGCCACACATTTCATGCCAACATGGCCGGGCGCCTGCTTTGTGTTGCGGGCGCATTCCCGAGGACTCTTTCTACAATTCACAACGTATATGAAGGCCCCTGGCATCGCACGCTCGCCTACGGGCTCACGGACCGCCTGGCGATCCACACCACGGCAGTCAGTCGCGCCGTCGCAACGCGCAGCATTGAATCGGGTGTCGTTGCGGGGAGCAAATGCTCTGTTCTCACCAACGGAATCGATGTTGCGCTCTTCGCGAAAGATGGTGGTCGCAGAGATGCGATGCGAACGGAACTCAATGCCGGCAGCAATTTCATCTGGCTTGCCGCAGGCCGTATCGCTGCCGCCAAAGACTATCCGAATCTGTTGGGAGCATTTGCGCGGGTACTTGCAGTAGTTTCTCAGACGCGCCTATGGGTGGCCGGGGAAGGGAGCGATCAGGAAGGAGAGCTTGTTCGCAACCTCGCGGCTCAGGAAGGGCTCACCGAGCATATTGATTGGCTCGGCTTGCGCGACGAGATGCCCGCTGTATTCGATGGCGCTGACGCATTTGTGCTGGGCTCCGCATGGGAGGGAATGCCGCTGGTCGTGGGTGAGGCGATGGCGATGGAGAAGCCCGTGGTAGCAACGGATGTGGGAGGCGTCCGCGAACTGGCCGGCGATGCCGGGATGATCGTTCCGCCAAACGACGCCGGCGCGCTTGCGGGAGCAATGCTTTACGTCATGCGCAAGTCGCAGGAAGAGCTCAGCGTCATGGGCGAGGCCGCGCGCGCGCGAATTCGCAAACATTTCGACATGAATGCGAAGGCCGCAGAATGGGAAGCGCTTTATTCGCGGCTGCTGGCGATGCCCGGTAGTCTCCCGATTGCTTAACCGATAAAAGCAAGAGGCCGGAGCAAAGAAGCTCCGGCCCTTTTGCTAATGCTTTGCAACTAGAACGCAAAGACGGCCTGGAAGAAAATACGTCTCGAGGTCGAGCCGCCGGGACCGGAGTAGGGTCCGTTTGCGAGGCTTGTCGAACGACCAAACTCGCTTGCTCCCAAAGTGCCAATCGGTGTTCCGTAATTGACGTTGTTGAACATGTTGAGTGCCTGGGCACTGAACGTCAGGTTGAATTTACGCCCTGTTCCGGCCGATCCCATCATGCCGCCTGGGCCGCCACCACCGCCGAGTCCGCCGGGGCCGAGTCCGCCGCCAGGACCGCCGCCGCGACCACCACCGCCGCCACCACCACCGCGGCCGCCGCCTGGTCCACCGCCGGGCCCGCCGCCTGCAACTCCGGCGGCCGCTTCCGTCTTTGGTCCAACGCCGATGGTTTTGCTGAGGCGCAGGTTGAAGGCAATACTTGGTGGTCCAGATCCAAGATTCATCGGCACGAGGGAATCTCCCTGGCCGGGATCTGCATTCAGACAACCGAATTGTGTCTGGAAGTATTGCTCGCTGCCTGCGGTGCACAGCGAGGCATCAGCGAAGGACGGCCGATTGTTGAGAAACTGATCGCCCGTCAGGTCGTTGCTTGAGACTACGTTGTAAGGACGTCCGGTGCGGGCAATCAGGAACGGGTTGAACCGGAGCGCCCATGGGCCGGTGTAATTGCCCATGAGGAAGATATTGCTCCGGGACACAAAGCTTGCGCGGCCGTAGTCCTGACTCAGGTTGTAGGAGTTCGAAGCCATTCCGCCGGCATTGTCAGTGTTGGCAAACGACAGGTTATAAAACCCGAAGAACCCCAGCTTCGGCGAAATGCGCGCATTCACATTGAGAATCATCTGATTCTCTTTGAAGATTGCTTCGGGATAGTATTCCTGGATGATTCCCAGGCTTGGATTCAAGCGTGGACCCGTGGTGCTGTTGTAGAACGTTGTTCCCGGCAACGGAGAGTAGGGATTGGCATCGCGTGTCACCATTTGATGCACGCCAAAGGAGCGAAGGTAAGTGCCGGTCATCGTCACGGTCTTGGTAACCTGCCGTTCGAGGCTGGCTCCCAACTGTTCGGTATAGGGCGAATGATAGGTGGGCGAGATCGCCACCAGGGTGCTGTCGGCCGTTGGCGTAAAGGGCGCCGCAGGCTGGCAGGCCGTGAAATCCAGGTTATTCAGGTCGGATCCGCTCAGGCAGGCTGGCGAATCCACCGAGGTTTGCACCTCTCCGGCGTTTACGCCTTGTCGCGTTGCCGCCAGGAGATCCCCAATGGACAAGCGATCATAGAAAATGCCGAAGCCGGCGCGGAGTACGGTCTTGGCAGGCTTCTTTCCCTTGGCGTCAAGTGCGTACGCGAAGGCCACGCGCGGCGCCCAATCGTTGTGGTCAGAGATATGGTTCTGCGTCTCCCACCGCAAACCGCCGGACAGCGTGAGGCGCGGATTGACCTTCCAGTCGTCCTGCAAGAACAGTGAGCCGTCGAACAAGTTCGAAGTGTAGGCGGTGCGGCCGGCGGTCACGCTCAAGTTAACGAAGTCGCCCGCAGGCAGTGTGGACAGGCTCTGGCCCTGAGCCAGCGCATTCAGCGCATCCACATAGCCCTTCTCTGTGAAGACCAAGGAGCCATTCCGGTTTGCAAATGAGGCATTGGCGTCGCGATTGTCGCGCAACCAGGCGCCAAACTTAATGGTCTGCGGTCCGGCGGTCATCGTGGTGTAATTCTGCAACTCGAGATGATCCTGATGATCATTGGACGACTGTTCCGAGGAGCCGCCGCCGGTGAAGTCGCCGGCAACGATGAGTGTTGGCAATTTGCTCACGGGAGAAATGGAATTGAGTTCGCGCCGGTATTCAAAACGAGTCTCGTTGACGATGTGGTCGTTGATGATCTGTGAATCGCTCAACTGGAGCGTATGTTCGGTTGATGTCGTTGTCATCGATTGCGACGGAAGCTGTGTAGACCCGATGTCGCCTGACTCGGAATCATAAAAAAACTGATAGCGCACCGTGAGGGTGTTCTTTTGTCCGAGCTGCAGATCGAGGCGCGGAGACACGTTGATGTGGTTGTGGGGATTCGCGAGCGCTCCCGATGCGCGGGTGCTGGAGATCGAATAGAGTCCAGACGTCGGATCCTGTACGGCAGGGAAGTAGTTGAAGATCGCTTCGTCATGGTTATCGCGCTGCTCCATGCTCATGAAGAACGAAGCAGTCTTGCTCAACGCGCCGCTGATGGTTCCGTTGTACTGGATCCGGTAGTACGAAGGAACATTGGGAATAAACGGGCTCCCGGTGTTGGTCGCGCTTTGATTGCCCATCAGAAACACCTGGCCGTGCAGCTTGTCGGTGCCGGGCTTGGTGAGGATCTCGATTCGGCCGTACCCCAGCTTGTCAAACTCCGCCGAGAACGGGTTTTGATTGATGCGGATTTCGCGAATCGCCGACTTGGGCGGCAGTTGGCCGCCCGTAAAGCCATCGATATAGATCTGGCCGCCGTTCGGTCCGGCCGAAGGTCCGGCGAGCGCAGTGAGCTCATTGGAAAGCTCATCGGGATCGTCGGAGAGCGCATCGAGGTCCTTGTCTTTCAAGACGAGAGAGCTGGCATTCGCACCAGCTTCCACGCTCACCGTCGGAGTTTCATCGCTGACAGTAATGCTTTGCTGCTCGACTTCAATCGCCATGGCGATATCGACGCGTTTGACTTGACCTGCTGTCACGGCGATGGCTTGCGACTTGAAAGCCGCGAATCCGGAATAGTCCGCACTCACGATGTAGCTTCCGGCTGCAAGACCTGTGATTTCGTAGGCTCCGCTTGCGTCAGCGGTGGCGGTGCCGACCGTCTTTCCACTGGTTGAGGTGACGGTCACTTTGGCGCCGGGGATCAATGCGCCAGTCTGGTCGGCGATGTGGCCGTGAATGGTTGCCGTCGCAGCGGGCGCCGATTGCGCGTGCGCAGTGAGGCTCGTCAACCCAAAAGCCAACGCAACTAAAAAATGAAGGAGATGAAAAAAGCAATGATGTCTTGAATACACGTATTCCTCACTCAATTCCTGCTGATTGCAAAACTGTCTATTGTGTTCCCGCTTCTTCGCCGCCGCCGGAGCCCATGCTCCAGTTGGCGAGCAGATCACGTGAAGCGTCGGGGCTCTCAAGCAACGGCTCTACTCCCGCCAGCAGCTTGATCGCGGTAACATCGTCCGTGCCCTCGGTAGACACGAGCATCACGGCTTCGCCCTTCTTCAAATCGCCGAGTTGCACGGCGGGTGCGCGATCAAGCGCCTGCGACATGCCACCACCGGTGCGGCGACCCTGTCCTGCTCCCATTCCACCGCCCTGTCCGTTCGAACCTTGCGGTCCACCAGCGCCGCTGCCCTGCGGACGAGCTGCGACTGAGGTGCCGCCGGCCGGCGCGGCTCCGCCCTTTAAACGGGCTGCAATCATCTTTGCCATCATGTCGGGCAGGCGGCGCATATCTGCATCCGGCGTGATATGCACCGTGACGTTTTTCTTCGTCGCCAGATCCTTCACCGTCAAAGTTGAAGCACTTGTATCGATCGCAGTCACCAATCCTGAAACATTTCTGAAACTGCCAGAAACCACTTGCGCGGCCGTGATATCCGTTCCGTCGGCGTTCTTCTGACCAAGCACCTGAAACTGGTCACCTGGATGGATCGCGTCCAACGGCGCGGGCTGCGCATCGGCGAAGCGAACCGAAGTTGATGCGTAGCGCTTGAGGACAGCGTCTTTGCGGATGTGAACCGTAACAGTCTTGGCGGTTGGTCCTGCGCCGGTTGTCAACAGAACGAGGCCCGAGGCCGGATCAACGCTCTTCACCAGGCCGCCCGTTCCATTGCGCTGCCATTCTTCCTGGTCCTTTTGCTGCCGTTGCGCGATGTCCGTCTTCTTCATCGCTACGATCTGAAGCGCCTGCGGAGTTGCGCTATTCGGGTCGAGTTTCACGAGCACGCGGTCGCCTGCGGCAAGCTCGGTCAACTGGATCGTCGCCGCAGCGCTCAAGTCCTTCTGCCCCGGCTCAAGCTGCTTGATTACCGCGGTTGCAGAGACTTCCACCTGCTTTGAGTCGCCGGCGTCGGTCTTCACGGTGATCGTGTTTCCGCTGATCGCAGTAACAGTACCCACGAACTTCGCCGGGGCCTGCGCATCGAGCTTGTTGCATGCGATTGCCAAAACGAACAGGAGAAACAACCGCCCCGTCGCGACCGCAAATCGATTCCAATTCCTGCTCTTCATTGATCTCTCCGCGCATCCACAGTCGAGTCGCTGCGCTGTAATCGTTATCTGTTTCTGTAGACGAGTCAGCGGCGCAAAAGGTTGAGAATTGGTGCGAAACTGTGAAGCCATTTTTGCGAAGGCAAGGACGAGCGCTATGTGGAACCAATCAAGGCACTTAATTGAAGCGGCTCTTAAGGAAAACTTAAGCTCCAGCTCGTCGTGAAGGGAGGTGTGGCGCGCAAATGTGCGGGAACGGATGCCGATGCGGAGCGACGTGGTTATGGATTTAGTTCAGGGGCGTAGATGAAAGACCAGCGTGACGGGAGTGCTCTGTTTTCAGCTTTTCGCGAGCGCCGGAGTGAAGAACGGCGCAGCAATGCACAGCAGCTTACGCATAGCTGAACTGTCCCAGGATGACGGGTCGTTTGGCGCCGGTCGCGGAGGGCACATTTCCCGGGAGGTAATGCCAGGTCATCCACGCCATCAGGGCGAACGCTGCGGCTTCTTTTGCTTCGGCGGGCATGCCGAACTGCTCTGTCGTCGATAGGGTGCAACCAAGCGGGCCGAGTTTCGCCTCGAGCATTTTCATCAAGGTCGGGTTGCGCGCGCCTCCGCCGGAAACGATGTAGTCAATTGGCTTGCTTCTCATCGTTGGCAACACGAAGCTCTCGAAGCTTCGCGCAATTGTTTCCGCAGTGAGCGCGGTAGCCGTTGCCAGCGCATCTTCGGGTTTCCGGCTGTGGCGGCGACAGGCTGCGAGAAAGCTCGCAGCGTACTCGCGCCCAAACTGCTCGCGTCCTGTTGTTCGCGGAGGCTTCAGCGCGAAGTAGCGATCGCGCAACATCTCCTTCAGGACCGGGACAAGAATCTGACCCTTTGCTGCGGTCGTTCCATTGCGGTCGTAGTTCTTGTTGAAGAGCTTCAGTGCCAGCGCATCGATCACCATGTTGCCGGGGCCGGTGTCGAAGGCAACTATCTTGTCGCTGTAGGCGCCAGCGGGAAGGGCAGTCAGATTTGCGATGCCTCCGATGTTCTGTAACACTCGATTGCGCCTGGGGTCGGAGAACATGACGTAGTCGAGGAGAGGAACAAGCGGCGCGCCCTGTCCGCCGTTGGCCATATCGGCAGTCCGAAAATTCGAGACGACGGGAACACCGGTTTCCGCAGCAATTATGGCAGCCTCACCCGCCTGCCACGTGCAGGCAAAACTCTTGTCCGCGTAGGATGCGGGACGCGCCTGGTGGTAGAGCGTCTGGCCATGGCACCCGACTAGATCGATTTTGATTTTGTGTTGCTTGATTGTCGCTTTCACCGCTTCGGCGTAGGCGATGCCGAGCCGCCAATTTAACTTTGCGAGTTCAGCAGTCGTCGTGGACTTTGCATTCATCGCCGTCAGAACCGCTCGACGCAGTGCCGGCGGATAGCGGAATCCCCGATGCACCAGAAGCGTCAGGTTCGGCCGTCCCCTGGCAGGCGCGATTTGGACGACTGCAACATCGATCCCGTCCGCCGACGTTCCGCTCATGATGCCGGCCACGATCATCGGCTTCAGTTTCACGAAGCCTCCGCGGGAGAGGCCGCTCTGGGTGCTGCGTCGGCCGCGGCATTCGTTATGGTCGTTACGATTCGGTTGAAGTCGAGAATGTTTTTGCGCAGCGCTTCGAGCCTGGTCGCGTTGAGCGGCGGCGCGATACCGCGCGCGTAGAGTCGGGCGCGCTTGCGTGCGGCATCCCGCGCGGTGGTCATCAGCACTTTGCGAAAGGCCGCCGAGCGCTCGCTCTCGGAAACCAGCGCGTCGTAGCTGCGCAGAATCAGCTCGGGGCTGTGGCAGATTTCGAGCAGGTCTGATCCGGCGCGGATGGCCGCCACCGCCGCTTCTTCGACGGGCAAGAATTTCAAGATGCCACCCATCTCCAGATCGTCGGAGAGAATGATGCCTTTGTAGCCGATTCGTTTGCGCAACGTTTCCGTGATCCAGAATCGCGAAGCGCTGGCCGGTTCGTTCTTGCCCGGCGTGTGCGGATACGCGGCATGATTCATCATGATCATCGGCATCGCCCGGTGCAGCTCGCGATAGGGAACGACATCCTCATCCCACATCTGCGGCCAAGAACGTTCAATCGCGGGCGTTACGAAATGCGTATCGCCGGCCGCTCCTCCGAGTCCCGGGAAATGCTTGCCGCAACTGATGACTCCGTGTGCGGCGATGCCGGCCAGAAGGTCGCGCGCGTATGCGATCACCTCCGCGGCATTCGCGCCGGCTGTGCGCGAACCGAGGACTTCGGCCGCTTCGGGCAATGCAAGATCGACCACTGGCGCAAGCGTGGTGTTGAACCCGAACGCCTTCACCGCGCGCGCAATCAATTCGCCGTGCTGCCGTGGTAAAGAACCGGAAGCGCGTTGCTTTTTCGGGGAGGAACTGGGAATGCGTGCGGCGGCAGCTACGGCCTGCGCCGACGCAATCGGCGCCAGCGCATCGCGCAGACGATTCACCGTTCCACCTTCCACGTCAACGCAACGAATGGCCCTGGGGCAGCAGAATCCGGTGGCCTCTTCAAGCAGTGCGCGCGTCTGCTGCGGGTCCTTGATGTTACGCCGGAAGAGAATGACGCCACCTGGACGCACCAACCCGAGCCAGGCGCGTTCCAGCGCCGTCAACTCCGTTCCGCCCAGTCCCACCACCAGCAGGCTTCCCGCAGCCTGGCGCACCGTCATTGTCATGATTTTTCCTTGAGCTCTTGTTGAAGCTCTTCGAGCAGATTCAGTGCCTGGAGCGGCGTGAGCGCATTTACATCCACCGCCTCGACGCGATCGACGATGCGCTGCGAGAGGGGCGTGAAGATGGTCAACTGCATAGGCTCGGGCGCGGTTTCAACTTGCACGCTCTGGCGCTCCTGCTTCTCGTGCTGTCGCAATACATGCTTCGCGCGTTCGATTACGGCCGCGGGCAATCCCGCCAACTTTGCAACCTCGATGCCATAGCTTTTGCTCGCCGCTCCCGGCTCGATAGTATGCAGAAAGACGATGCCGCCCGCGCCTTCCTTGACGCCGACACGCAGATTGCGCACGCGGGGCAGCTTTTCGGCCAGCATGGTCAGTTCGTGATAGTGGGTTGCGAACAGGGTGCGTGCACCCGTCTCCGCGTGGAGATATTCGACCGTGGCCCACGCCAGTGATAGCCCATCAAACGTTGCGGTGCCGCGTCCCATCTCGTCGAGCAGAATCAGCGAGCGCTTCGTTGCGGTGTTCAGAATGGTTGCCGTCTCGGTCATCTCCACCATAAAGGTGGAGCGGCCGCGCGCCACGTTGTCGCTGGCACCGATGCGCGTATAGATACGATCCACCAGCCCTAGCCGCAGACTCTGCGCCGGAACGAAGCTGCCCATCTGCGCCATCAGCACCAGCATCGCGGCCTGGCGGAGATAGGTGCTTTTACCGCCCATGTTTGGGCCTGTAATCAGCAGAAGGCTCGGGCCGTTCTCGTTGGCGTTCAGATAGAGATCGTTGGCAATGAAGCGCCCTTCGCGCGTGTCCTCCATCCACTGTTCGATCACAGGATGTCGCGCCGCGACCGCTTCCAGCACAGGCTCCTCGGTCAGCACCGGGCGCGCGTAACGGCGCAGCGCCGCGAGGTGGGCAAAGTTAGTCAGCAGATCCGCTTCGGCAACCGCAGCCGACGCCTGCCGGATTCTGCCGGCGGCCTGCAACACCTTTTCCCGAAGCTCCGCAAGAATCCGTTTCTCGATATCGATGCAGCGGTCGTGCGCGGTCAAGATCTTGACTTCGTACTCTTTCAGCTCCGGCGTTGTAAACCGCTCTGCATTCACCAGCGTCTGCTTGCGTTCATAATCCGCCGGGGCCAGGGCGAGGTTTGATTTCGTGATCTCGATGTAGTAGCCGAAGACGGAGTTGTAGCGGACCTTCAGCGACCCTATCCCTGTGCGCGCGCGCTCTCGCTCCTCGATCGCTGCAATCGACTGCCGTCCCGTCGACGAGATGGCTCGCAGGTCGTCGAGCTCTGCATCGACGCCGGCGGCAATCGCTCCGCCGTCGGCCATGGTCAGCGGAGGCTCCGCCACCAGCGTCGAAGCAATGCGTACTGTTACATCTTCGAGCGTGTCCAGCCGGCTAAGCAGTTTCCGCCAGCACGCAGCCTGCATGGCCTCGACGGCGGACTTCAATTGCGGCAAACGCGCAAGGCTGGCGGCCAATGCACGCACGTCGCGTGGACCGGCCGAATCCAGACTCAGGCGTGCCAGCAAACGCTCAAGATCGAGGATGCCATCGAATGCCCGCCGTACTTCTTCGCGCTTGAGTAGATCGGCGTGTGCCTCGGACACGGCCTCATAGCGCGCGTTCAAAACTTCGGCATCGATCAAGGGCCGCAGGATCGTCGCACGCAGCAGGCGCTTCCCCATTGGCGTCACGCAGGCATCGAGCGTACGGAAGAGAGTGACTCTCTCATCCTGTCCAGCGAAGAGTGGTTCGACGAGTTCAAGATTCCGCACCGTCACCTGGTCGAGTTCGAGTGCGGTCGAATGCTCCTGAAACTTCAGCGAATCGATGTGCAGCGCTTCGTTTTTCTGCGTCGTGCGGACGTAATGCAGAACAACGCCGGCGGCAATCGCCGCGGCCTCATGCCCGATGAGCCCGAAGCCTTCGAGCGACCGCACCTGCAGTTGGCGTTCGACAAGCGGCACCGCAAAGTCGCGCGTCCATACCCAGTCTTCGACGCGGGTACGCGCGACGATGTTTTCGAGGGCCCCCGGCGTCTGGGCGCTCGATGGCAGCAGCACCTCGCTCGGCGATGCGAGCGACAGGTCCTCCAGGGCCTGTTGGCGTGCCTTCGGCCCCTGAAACTCCGCTGTACGAAACTCACCTGTAGAAACGTCGAGCAGTGCCACCGCGCACACTGTCTGTTTTTCGGGACCGCTTTCGAAATATGCCGCCAGAAAATTGTTCCGTTCCTGCCCAAGCGCAGGGTCGAGCGCCGTCCCCGGCGACAGCACGCGGGTGACTTGGCGCTTCACAATCTTCTTGGTGAGTTTCGGATCCTCCATCTGGTCACAGATCGCGATCCGATAGCCCTTGCTTAACAGCCGTCTCAGGTAACCTTCGACCGAGTGATGGGGAACGCCGCACATCGGCAACTGCCGTTCCCGGTCGCGCGCTGTCAATGTCAGTTGGAGTTCGCGGCTTGCTGTGACCGCATCGTCGTAGAACAGCTCGTAAAAATCGCCCATGCGAAAGAAGAGGAGCGCATCAGGGTTCTCCCGCTTGGCGGCCGACCACTGGCGCATGAAAGGAGTGGGCTCGAGCGACTTCGCGCCGGCCTTGGTGGCCGACGCGTCGGGGTGCGCCAATTCCATCTCGTCAGAGGCAGGGGGAGACAGCGGCGGCGCCGCGGATTGAAGATCTGCGGGTTGCACGATAGCCTACAGATTATCGTGGTGTCACTGCTCCGCGCCCTGTGCAGAACGAGGAGCAAACCGGCTGGTTCCGAATCGGCACCTAAATACCAATCCCACGCCTTGCCCTCTCGACATTTGTGGTCGTCTGGACGACTCAGCCGGTTTAAGATTTTTCGCATGACGGATGCCGCTCCCCGCGCTAATCAATGCCGTAAGCCGAGCGGATGGCTTGGGCGTATCGTACTGCGCAACATGAACTCCCGGCACTCCGGTGTCACGGACTGGGGTCTCGCACACTTCATCGTGGGCAGGGAGTCCATCGTGCTCGACGCAGGTTGTGGCGGTGGACGCACAATCAGCAAGCTCGCGATTGCGTCGGAAGGGGGCAAGGTCTACGGAATCGACTACTCCGCTGATAGCGTCGCCGTTGCCACAAAAATCAACGAGGCGGCCATTAAGGCGGGAAAAGTTGAAATCGTCAATGGATCAGTTTCGCAAATGCCGTTCGTCGCGGATTTGTTCGATCTCGTAACCGCTGTCGAAACCCACTTCTTCTGGCCCGATCTGCCAAACGATGTCCGCGAAGTTCTCCGCGTCCTCAAACCCGGCGGGACCTTCGTCCTGATCGCAGAAGTCTACAAAGGCGCCAACACCGTTACAGCACGCCTCTGCGAAAAAACAGCCCCACGAACGGGCATGACCCTGCTCACTCTCGACGAGCACCGGACGCTGCTCGAAACCGCTGGATTTCGCGAAGTTGCGGTAGCGAGCGAGCCCAGCAAGGGTTGGGTCTGCTGCATCGGACGGAAGAGCACCAGCGCCGGCTGATCAGCGGCCCGATGGGGGAGAGGGAATCCGCCAGATCTTTCCACCCTTCAAATCTGTCAACCAGACTGTGCCAAACGCATAGCGGACGCTATCCCCACCGTCGCCATGCCACTGCGCCACAACCTTGTTCGTCTTTACGTCGATCCGGGTCAACGGAAACTCGGTCTCTGTGGCCCACACCGAACCTGCGCCAAAGGTGATTTCGCCGCCATGTCCGGGAATCCCCGCCGGAATGCTTGCCAAGAGCTTGCCGGTCTTCGCACCCACGCGGGAGACTGTTCCGTCGCCTTGGTTCAGCACCCAGATCGACCCCGCGCCGAAAGTCAGAAACCGCGGCTTCGGTCCAACCGGCGTGGAACTTAGGACGTTATTCGTTGCGGGATCTACTCGGATGAGCGCATTGCCGGCATTCGAACTGACCCAGACCGCGCCGGCCGCAAAAAGGGGATTGAACGACCCGGCTGGAATGCGGATGGTCGCTACGATCCTGTTCGTTGCGGGGTCGATCCGCGTCAGCTCGCCCTTGGCCGAGGTCACCAGCCAAACGCTTCCGGCACCCGTCGTAATGCCGCCTTCGGAATCTGCCGGCACAGCCGGAACGATCGCCTGCGGCGCTCCGGTTTCTGCATTCACACGAACCACGGTCTTGTCGCCGCAGCTTGGAATCCACAGGCTGCCAAAGCCTACCGCCAGCCCCGAACATGGCTTGTGCACGGTGATTGTCTTTCCCGGCTGGTTTGTTTTGGGATTGAGCCGAACCACGCTGTCGGTTTTTTCGCTGGTTACCCAAACTGCGTCCAAAGTCGCTGTCAGCCAATCGGGTTCGCCTTTCACGACAAAGGTGGCGGCCTTTGGGAGTTTCGTCATGGGGTGCTGCACGCCCGGCCTCTGGACGCCGGTCTTCTTTGGAAAGCTGGATGGCTGGCCCGCAACCGCCTGAGCCGTAAAGACCAACAGGCAAGCCGCTGTGCAGAGGCCGATTACGTGTATTGCGGTCCTGATCACTTTAAGTTCCTTGGGAACAGATCACAGCCATCTGGTTCGCCTGATCCGTTACGGTGATTTGGATCACAGTATACTGAGAGCTAAGGCTTTAGATTTGAGTTCGGCATGCATCTCCTCTGGCTCAGAGTCGCGACAATCTTATACGCGGCCGCAAGTGTCACGATTTTCCCCGCCGTGCTCAATTCCTCAGAGCGAGCACGACGGTGGTGCGTGCACCTGGGCGGCATGGCCTTCTTCTTTCATTTCGTCTCTGCCGTAGAAATGCTTGTCCAGGCCCATCGCTGGGTTCCGGTTGGCGCCCGCGAAGCTGAATCTTTGCTTGGGTTTGCCGTTGCCGGCCTGTTCTTTCTGGCGTGGTGGCTTTATGACGCGATCTCGCTTGGGGTATTCGCCCTGCCCATCACATTCTTTCTGGTCTTTGTTCCGGCGCTGGGCACCCGCGGTTATGCCTTCCCCAGTGAAGGTGTTCGGACAAGCTGGCTGATCGCACACATTACCGCACTTTTGGCTGCTTACGCCGCACTCGGATTCAGCCTGCTGGCATCGCTGCTTTACCTGGTGCAGGAACGCCGGCTGAAAGCCAAACACAAATCCACTGACGGCTCCTGGTGGATACCGCTGGACTGGCTGCCACCGCTCGACACCCTGGAGCGCATCGCCCACGCCATGCTGTTGTTCGGCTTTCCGTGCATGACGGTTGGCCTCATTCTGGGCGCCGTACTGGTGCAGGAGACCTCGCTGGGCGCGTCCTACTTTGTAGACCCCAAGGTGCTTGCTTCCTATGCCATGTGGGGACTCTACGTCCTGCTGATCTTTCTGCGTCAGTCTGCCGGCCTGCGTGGGCGCAAAGCGGCTTATCTTTCCGGCGCGGTATTGATCGTGATGCTCTGCGTGTGGGCGGCCAACACCGTGAGCCACGTCCACAGGTTCGGTGCCCCATGAGCGAGATCGTTCTTATCGGGGTCAACCACAAGACCGCGCCCATCGAGTTGCGCGAGCGCATCGCCATCTCCCGCGACGAGCTGGCCGACGTCACCCGCGCCCTTGCTGCTCAGCCCGGCGTGAGCGAATGCATGATCGTTTCCACCTGTAACCGCGTGGAGATGCTGGCGGCGGTTGAATCGCCGAAGACGGACCTCACCGCATTTCTCAATAACCATTTCGGTCTGGATCGTACGGTGCTTGCTCCGCATATCTACGAACATCGCGATCAGCAGGCCGTCCGCCATCTCTTCCGCGTCGCGGCCAGCCTTGACTCCATGGTTGTCGGCGAGCCGCAGATCCTGGGCCAGGTGAAAGAAGCATTCGCCACCGCGCGCGCTGCCGGCACTGTTTCAGGCCAGCTCGAACACCTGCTGCAATCCGCCTTTGCTGCCGCCAAGAGGGTCCGGACCGAAACTGCGATTGGATCGAACTCCGTTTCGATCGCGTCGGTCGCGGTGGAACTCGCCCGCAAGATCTTCGGATCTCTGCAGGGGCGCACCGTTTTCCTGGTCGGTGCCGGCAAAATGAGTGAACTCGCCGCACGCCACCTGGTGCAGCAGGGCGCCGGAGCTATTCTGGTCACCAACCGCACTCTCGAGCGTGCCCGGCAGCTCGCCGAGCCTTTCAAGGGCCGCGTTATCCCCTTCGATCAACTCCACGAAACTGCCACCGAAGCCGACATCGTGATCAGCTCGACCGGCGCGCCGCATCCGATCTTCCGTCGCGAACACGGCCAGCAGTTCATGCATCGCCGGCGCAATCGGCCGATGTTCTTCATTGATATCGCCGTTCCGCGCGACGTCGATCCCGCGATGAACAAGGTGGAAGGCATCTTTGTCTACGACATCGACGACCTGCAGGCCGTTGCCGCCTCACACATCGCAGAGCGCCAGACGCAGGCGGGCGACGCCGAGGCGCTGATCAACGCCGAGGTCGAACGCTTCCACCAGCGCCGCCGGGCCGTCAACGTCGCTCCGGCGATCGTCTCGCTACAACACCAGGCCGAGGAGATCCGGCAGAACGAATTGAAGCGCATGCATGCCAAGCTGGGCGTCCTCAGCGCCGAACAACTCGCCGCCGTAGAAGCGCTTACCCGCGGGCTCGTCAACAAGTTCCTGCATCCACCAATGCAGGCACTGAAGCAGGCAGCGCGCGAAAACGACTCAACCCGCGTGGATGCACTCTGCGAAGCGTGGTCGTTGCCGGCAGTGTCGGAGGCGGAGGCGAAGCCGCTTCAACCACAATCGGAATCGGTTCCTCCTGCCCGTGCCGCAGACGAGAGCCCAAGCGCGGAGCGCCGCCAAAGTGAACACAGTGCAGTAGGTGGCAAATGAATCTGCGCATCGGCAGTCGCGGCTCGCAACTCGCGCTTTGGCAGTCCAATCACATCGCTGCGCTGCTGCGAGCGCGCGGTCACTCGGTGGAAATCGAAATCATCAAGACGACCGGCGACCGGCTGCAGGAAGTGACCTTCGCGCAGGTTGGATCCAAGGGAATGTTTACCAAGGAAATCGAAGATGCACTCGCTGAGGGTCGGGTCGATCTGGCGGTGCATTCGCTCAAGGACCTGCCGACGGAACTTCCCGCACCGTTTATGCTGGCCGCGACGCCGCGGCGGGTCGATCCGCGCGACGTTTTGGTCTCCGTCAAATATCACAGTCTGCACGCGCTGCCCAAGGGCGCAGTGGTGGGCACCAGCAGCCAGCGACGCCGCGCCCAAATGTTGGCCATCCGGCCCGACATTCAGGCCGTGGAGTTTCGCGGTAACGTGGACACCCGCCTGCGCAAACTCGCAGAAGGCCAGGTTGACGCTATCCTGCTGGCGGCCGCCGGTCTCGATCGGCTTGAGAAGACCGAGTGGGTGCGCGAACGGCTGGAACCGAATCATTTCTGTCCTGCTGCCGGGCAGGGTTCGCTCGGGATTGAGGCTCGCAAGGACGATGCCAGGACCATGGGCGCGATTGCCTTCCTCGACGATCCAACCACGCGCTTCGCGGTTACCGCTGAACGCGCCGCTCTTGCCGCACTGGGGGGAGGTTGCCAGGTTCCCATTGGCATCCATTGCCGCGTTGCGCCGCAGGACGAAGCAGGGGAATGGCAGGAGATCTTCGCTGTCGTGGCCGACCCGGCCACCGGCAGGGCGGTTCGCATCCATCACGAGTCGCGCCGCTCCGAAATCGGGCCCGTTGCCCTCGGCCAACTCGCCGCTGAAATGCTTCTCGAAGCCGGTGCAGGTCAGCTGCTTGAATCCACCGCCAATCCTCCCGCTGGCGCTTCCGCGTAAGATTATTCCGTCACACGGCGTGAGGCTTTTGCAGTCTCAGGCCTTTGGGCATCTGCCAGTGGATCCATGGCGGAACGGCGAAGAGGCATTCGCCCGGAGAGCAGATTGAAGATCGGAATCGAACTCACTGGAGCATCCGCGTGACCGCGCCTCCCCTTGCCGGACGCCGGATTCTCGTGACCCGCGCCGCGCACCAGGCCGGCAAGCTGAGTGGAGCACTCCGCGCCGCCGGTGCTGAACCCGTTGAGGTCCCTGTCCTGGAAATCCAGCCACCCTCAAGCTACGTACCGCTTGACCTGGCACTCCGCAGTCTCTTCAGTTACGACTGGCTGATCCTCACGAGCGCCAACACGGTGCGCGTCATCGCGGAACGCTCCATCGCCCTCAAGATCCGGCTCCGTGATCACGGACCGCACATCGCGGCAATCGGCCAGGTCACGGCAGAGGCAGCGCACCACGCGGGACTTCACGTTACCCTCACGCCAGAAAGCTACGTTGCCGAAAGCATGGTTGCCGCGCTCGGCAGTCGCGTTCAAGGCAAGCATGTGCTACTGGCCCGAGCTGCTGTCGCCCGCGACATCATCCCCGACGCGTTGCGGAATGCCGGAGCCGTGGTCAACGTGGTGGATGCCTATCAGAACGCGATCCCCGCGGCGGCACCCGACCAACTGCGCGCAGCCCTCGCTACGCAGATCGACGCTGCCACCTTCGCCAGTTCCTCCAGCGCCACACACCTTGCTGAGGTTGCCCGTGCCGCCGGCATCGCTTTTCCGTTTGCCGGGGTCAAAGCCATCTCGATTGGACCGGTGACGAGCGGCACTCTCCGCGAACTCCGCTGGGAACCCGCCGCCGAAGCCACACCGCACGACATCCCCGGTCTCATCGCCGCGGCGGTTTGCGCGCTCGGCGAGGACTCGGCAGCCACGCGCTGAAGATTTAAACTCCAGTTATGCGTTCGGCGTTCATTCGCTCATGTGCTGGCCTGATCTTCGCCGCTGCGGCTGCCCTTTTCTGCAACGCACAACAACGACATACGCTGGTCTACGCGCCGGGCAAGTCGATCACGCTTGCATTGCCTGCCCCCCTCGACATCAACATTGCCGCAACTGGGCTCAAGCGCGTTCGCTTCTTCGCCAAAGCTCCTGACGGCCGCATCTTCGCCACGGGGATGCAGGATCTCTCCGATAACCGCCGCGGATCAGTTTTCATCCTCGACGGCTGGAACCAGAAGACGCATACCTTTGCGAAGGTCACGCACTATCTCGATCACCTCCGCAATCCCAACAACGTCGCCTTCTGGACCGACGCCGCAACCGGGCAGGGCTGGCTCTATCTGCCGCTCACCGACAGGCTCGTGCGCTACAAATACAACTCCGGCGATAATGCGCCTTCTTCTCCGCAGGAGACGTTGATCAAGTTTCCCGACTACGGGCTGAACTATAAATATGGCGGCTGGCATCTCACGCGGACCGTGGCCATGGCAAAAGTGGGCAACGACACGCGGGTTTTCGTGTCCATCGGATCATCCTGCAATTATTGCCAGGAGGATGAGGTGCTGCGCGCGTCGGTCGTGAGCATGGATCCGGATGGGAAGCATCAAAAGATTGAAGCGCAGGGACTGCGCAATGCGGTCGATCTGCAGCAGGTTGACGAGATCGATGGCGGGATGATCTTCGCGACCAACATGGGCGATGACCATCTGGGCGACAAGCTGCCGGAAGATACGTTCTTCGAACTCAACATTGCAGCGAAGCAGCCGCCGAACTACGGCTGGCCTACCTGCTATTTCGCCAATGGCAAGGCGGTTCTCGACAAGACACCGCTTCCAACCCTGCGTGACGCGCGCGCAGAAGGCAACGCGGATCCCAAGCCCCGGAGCAATGACTCTGTCTACGGAGAACAGAAGAGCGTTGCGGCAGCAGGTACAAATCTCAGCGCGGGAGGAGGGCAAAAGCAAAGCCTCGATCCCAACGCTGATTTAGGTGCTGCCCCCACAGCGCTCAAATCGTGTGAACTGGTTCCGGCTGCGTACACCAGTTTTGCGGCGCACAGCTCGCCACTTGGCTTCGCGTATTTTTCACAGGAGAATAGCGCGCTGCGCGACAGTTTCCTGGTTGCATTGCATGGCGCCAGCCATCCGCAGATTCGCTCCGGCTATCGCCTCGTGGAGTTCACGCTCTCCGACCGCAAACCGCATGACTTCATTACCGGCTTTCTGACACTCGAGAATGGAAGGGCGGTCGTGCACGGGCGCCCCTGCGGAATTCTGCGCGTGGACAAAGACAGCTTTCTGCTGTCGGACGATTATCTCGGCCTCGTCTATTTCATCCATCCGCACGGATAAGAGCGCGCGATTCAGGACGACCAGGTTTTGTCTTTCGAGTGGCAAAGCTGCTCGAGGTTGCACTTGTCGCACTTGGGTTTGCGCGCGATACACACCTGACGTCCGTGGTGAATCACCTGATGCGAAAAACGAATCCAGTGATCCTTCGGAAGGATGCGCATCAGGTCCTGCTCGACTTTTTCGGCAGTATCGGATTTGGTGAGGTCGAGCCGGTGCGCGATGCGGAAGACGTGCGTATCGACAACTATACCCTCGGCCTTGCCGAAGCTCACGCCGAGGACCACGTTCGCCGTCTTGCGCGCCGCACCCGGAACGGTGATTAACTCGGCCAGCGTCTCAGGAACCTTGCCGCCGAACTGTTCGGTAATCTTTTTTGCGGCACCGTTGATCGACTTCGCTTTGTTATTGAAGAACCCCGTGGTCCGGATAATTTCGATCAGTTCCGGCAACTCCGCCTTCGCCATTGCCGCCGGAGTAGGGAAGCGCTTGAACAACTCGGGAGTCACCATGTTGACGCGCACATCCGTGCACTGCGCCGAGAGAATGGTGGCGACGAGGAGTTCCCAGGGCGTCCGATGCGTCAGCGCGCACACCGCATCGGGATACGCCTCGTCAAGGGCCTTCAGAATCGCGGCGATGCGCTCAGGAGCGAGCGCAGCGCGCTGTGATAACGTCTTTATCGAAATGGCGCCGGGCAGTTTCGGGGTCGATCTGCGCGGGGAAGACGCCTTTTTGGCAGCTGTCTTTTTCAATGTCTTTTTTGTAGCCATAGTCGCGAGGATTCCTGCTGATCCATGGTACTAGAGACTTGCAAAGCCGATCTCGTCTCGAAACCGGTTCGCGGTGCGCGTGCCTGCAGATTCTTGCTCTCAATCTTCTTTGCGCTGTCACTCGCCGCCGTCAGTGTGCGTAGCGCGAGAGCGCAGACTAAGCCTGCTGTTGCCGCTGCTGACGAGACTCCTCACTTTGAAGTAGCAGCGATCAAGCCGAGCAAGCCCGATGACCGAAACCAAAGCTGGCACGGTTCAGCAGACCGGATTCTCATCGAGAACTACACGCTTCGACACTTGATCAAATCCGCATATGGTCTCAAAACCGACGCCCAGGTTCTGAGTGGCCCGGACTGGCTCGACAAACAGGCATTCGACATCAGTGCAAAGATCGATGAGACCGAAATCGCGAAGATGAAATCGATGGATTGGCTGGCGAAACGACGAGAACAAAATGCGATGCTTCAGTCGCTGCTGGTCGAACGGTTCGCGCTGAAGGCGCGCCTCGATCAACGGAAAATGCCGGTTTTTGCGCTGGTGATCGACAAGTCCGGCGCAAAACTCACTCCCACTTCGCCTGAGGCGGCCGAGAAAGGCAACCATATCTCCACCACGAACGGGCGCATGATCGCGATCGCAACTTCGATGGATGCGTTCGCAGACGATTTGGACTACCAGCGGGAGACAGGCGGCAGGATGGTTCTCAACCAGACCGGGCTGACGGGGGAGTACGACTTCAAACTCAACTGGGCGCAGGACAATGGCGATGGCACCACTGCCGATCCTGCGTTGCCCGGCCTGTTCACTGCGCTGCGGGAACAGCTGGGCCTGAAGCTTCAACCTGAGAAGGGCTCCGTTGAGGTAGTGGTCATCGAGAGCGCAAACAAGCCGGCATTCGATTGAAGCTGAAATCGGCTTGTGCGAATCTCTCTTAGAGCTTTCCGTTCAGCCACTCGCCCAGCTTCTCTACCGGGAGCCGCAGCGCCAAATAGAACTGCCCGAACAGCGCATACACCGCACTTACTTCATCGAACCGCATCTCGTAGATCAGCTTCTTGAAGACGACTGGATCATCGGCGAACAGGTCTACGCCCCATTCCCAGTCGTCCATCCCGATCGAGCCTGAGATGATCTGCTTTACAACATCGCCGTAACGACGACCGATCATGCCATGTTCGTGCATCATGCGCTGCCGTTCGGTAAATGGCACCGTGTACCAGTTCACCTTCTCGCCGCGTTTGCGGTCCATGGGATAAAAGCTGAGGTACTTCGCATCGGGAATGGAAGGGAAGAGCCGCGGCTTCATGGCCTCTGCTCCGCGTTTGAGCGACGCTTCGACTTCAGCATTCCACTCCGGCGTGTGGTTGTCGAAACCCTTGGCCGACGCTGCTTCATACGTCTTCCGGCTCGACTCGTACAGTCCCAGTTCGACGACGGAAACGTAGGAGTGCGTCGGGATCAGGAAGTCGTAGAAGGCGGTCTGCGCCAGTTCCAACTCGACCTGGTTCAGCGCTTCAAAGGAGTCGCGAAAGTGAATGAGGATCAGGTCTCCCTTGTGTCCCAGTTCCGAGAAGAGTCCTGTCTGCACCCTTCCATCGTTTGAGTGTTCAAGTTGCAGGAACGCCGATGTAAAGTCCGCCACCATCTTCGAACGATCGGAGTCGGCGCAGGCGCGCCACGACTTCCAGTCAAAGCGAAAAAACTGATGCAACAGCGCAGACCCCTCAAGGGTAAGCGGAACAGGAGGAAAGTCAGGCAACGGAAACACCTCGGACGTGCGTTCGAATCAACTCAATCGTAGCAGGATATGAAGCCCGGGCCTGAAGGCCCTGCGCTGCGCGTCACATCTATTCAGTGGTCTCGACAGGCGCGGGAAAAGTCGATTTTTGATTCGGATCGTCGCGCCCATGCCGATTTTGTTGGCCTTATCGGCATGACTCAAGCCACCTCACGAACGAAGTCCTGTCCGCGGGGATCCCGGAAAGTCATGCCTTGATACAAAGCCCGCTTCGACGGTCTTTCCGCAGCCTATGAAGGCTTATGTTCCATCCGACTTGACCGGACTCAAACCTATATACTGATAAAGAGCCCATGACTGAACGCATTTTGCCCTTTTTGATTCACTTCGTCACCCAGGTCATCGGCTCATTGGGATACGCAGGCATTGCCGCATTGATGGGCATCGAATCGGCCTGTGTCCCGCTCCCGAGCGAAATCATCATGCCCTTTGCCGGCTATCTGGTCTACACCGGCCGGTTCAGCCTATTCTGGGCCGCCACCGCGGGCGCGATTGGCTGCAACCTCGGGTCCGTAATCGCTTATTGGGTCGGCGCTGCGGGTGGACGTCCGCTCGTGATGCGCTATGGTCGCTGGGTGCTCATGAGCCACCACGACCTCGACCGGATGACACACTTCTTCGAGAAGTACGGCACCATCACCGTGCTTGTGGGCCGGTTGCTGCCGGTGGTCAGGACGTTTATTGCATTTCCCGCAGGCGTGGCAAGAATGCCCCAGTTGCGGTTCCATGTTTACACCTTTATTGGATCGTGGCCGTGGTGCTTTGGCCTTGCCTACGTCGGCATGAAGCTCGGAGAAAAGTGGCACACAGATCCAAGATTCGAGCAGGCTTTTCATCGCTTTCACCTGGTGGTGGAGCTGGGTCTTCTGGCCGCTGTCATCTGGTTTGTATGGAGCCATATCAACCGCTTCCGCCAAGCCAGTGAGGCGTGATGGGCGCGGCTCGGAATGTCCGCGGCCTGCGGGAGTACACTGTTGCGTCTGCGTGAATCGAAATTTTTGGAATCGTAATGCAATCAAAGGAAGGTTAGGAAAAACGAAATGAGCACTACAGAACAAGGCGGCCCGAAGACCGCTGTTACGAAGCCTGAGCCCGCCAAGGGCAAGCTTGGAGTCATGGTCGTTGGACTCGGCGCCGTGGCCACCACGATGATCGCCGGCGTTGAAGCAGTCCGTCGCGGTCTTGCCAAACCGATCGGCTCTCTTACCCAGATGGGCACGATCCGCCTCGGCAAGCGGACCGACAACAAGTCGCCGCTGCTGAAAGAATTCGTTCCTCTCGCGAATCTGAATGACGTCGTCTTCACCGGATGGGACATATTCGAAGACAACGTCTACGAGAGCGCCGCGCACGCCAAAGTGCTCGACAAAGACCTGCTCCAGCAACTGAAGCCCTTTCTCGAAACCATCAAGCCCCTGCCCGCAGTTTTCGACCAGTACTACGTCAAGCGCCTGCACGGCACTCACGTGAAGAAGGGCAAGAACAAACGCGACCTGGCGGAGCAGGTGCGCTCCGATATTCAGGCCTTCAGGAAGACGGTCGACCGCGTCGTCATGATCTGGTGCGGCTCGACAGAAATCTTCCTCGAACCGTCTGCCGTTCATCAGTCCATTGAGGCTTTTGAACAAGGCCTCGAGTCGAATGATCCCGGCATCGCTCCATCGCAGATATATGCCTATGCCGCTCTTACTGAGGGCGTACCGTTTGCAAATGGCGCACCGAATCTGACCGTCGATGTGCCGGCGATGATCGAGCTTTCAAAGAAGCACGCGGCGCCCATCTGCGGCAAGGACTTCAAGACCGGTCAGACCTTCATGAAGACTGTCCTCGCACCGGCATTCAAAGCGCGCCTGCTCGGCGTTTCCGGGTGGTACTCGACCAACATCCTCGGCAACCGCGATGGCGAAGTCCTCGACGACCCCGAGTCGTTCAAGACCAAGGAAGAGTCCAAGCTTGGCTCGCTCGAATACATCTTCCAGCCCGAGCTCTATCCCGATCTCTACAAGGATATCTTCCACAAAGTCCGCATCAACTACTACCCGCCGCGCGGCGACAACAAGGAAGGCTGGGATAACATCGACATCTTCGGATGGCTCGGCTACCCCATGCAGATCAAGGTCGACTTCTTGTGTCGCGATTCGATCCTCGCCGCACCCATTGCGCTCGATCTGGTCCTGTTCCTCGATCTCGCCAAGCGCACACCATCGCTTCAGTCCATCGGCATCCAGGAGTGGCTCAGTTTCTACCTCAAGTCTCCGCAGACGCGCGAGGGCCTGTATCCCGAACACGATCTCTTTATCCAGTCGATGAAGCTGAAGAACACACTGCGTCATATCATGGGCGCTGACCTGATCACCCACCTCGGCCTCGAGTACTACGACTAGTCACCCACGGAGGACTGGCCGTCCAGGCGACCGCCGCCCCTTGGTCGGCAAAAGCCGAGAAACAAAGCCCCATCCGTAGAGGTTGGGGCTTTTCCTTTCGCATGTTGAATTTAAGCCATTTCAGGGCAGGGAACTATGGTCCATGGACCCCCGGCATCTGTGCCCAACTCTCCGGAAAGCGTTTAGTTGATGCATCGGGGCTGTGGAATTGGGTGCACATGCGGCGCAACTCGCCGACAGATTGCATTCACGATAGGGGACACAGAATGCAAGACCTCATCCTGAAACTCTATGCTGCTGCAAAGTTCGTGCTCGATCGCACCGAGGGCCAAGGCATGACCGAATACGCGATGGCCATTGGCCTGATCGCTTTCGGCTGTATCGCCGGCGAGGCCGCCGTGGCCACCAGCGTGAATCACATTTTCGTTTCCATCGGAACGACGATTGTGAACGGCGTCACCCACTAGCGACCGAAGCCAGGTTGGTATTCCGCGCTCTCTCTGACAGTGCGCCTGGTCGCGTCCGGCTATCGTCTTCGGCTCCTTCCTTCTCGAGCTCTGTGCGGCCCATAGTGCTCGCTCCGCCTTTGCTCCATCCTTCAAAGCGCAATTCGAGCCCACCGCCATCACGCTGCCACTTTTGTAATCTCTTTCTGAATTACCCTTGTCATCTCATCCCAGGTCATCTTTGTTCCGATCTCCTCTGTTGAAAGCAAACTCTGGTTCGCACGAGATGTTCGTGGTTGAAGGCTTGCATTTTCGTGGTATTTACTAGAGAGCGAGAGGAATCCAATGCCCGAATTTATCCGCAGCCTTTTCCCTCATATCACTGCAAAGTTGCTCGACGAGACAGGACAGGATCTGGTCGAGTATGGACTTACGATGGCCGTCGTCGCCCTGGGAAGTGTCGCGGGAATGAGTGCTGTCGCACAAAGCCTGAATCAGATCTTCCGCGCCGCGGGAACCCTGCTGACCAGTTCGATCTCCTAGCGGGAATCAATTCGCTTCCCCCATCAGAGTTCTGCGTCGCTGAGGAGTTTCAGCGCTCGGCCCCCCACGATCACCGAAGCGCGGACGGACGTATTCGCAAACGGATCGGCAATGTTTTCGGTATCGATCACCTGGCGCCATGGCTTCCCTCTCGGCGACTGAGGCAGTTTGAATTCAACTCCCTGATCAGCGGCATTAATCAGTAGCAGAAAGCTGTCGTCGATGATCCACTCACCATCCTCATCGGACACCTGAAGGGTGCAGCCGTTGAGGAGCAGGGCTATGGCCCGTGTCCAGCTTGCGTTCCATTCCTCGTCCGATACTTCGTTGCCGTCTGGATTGATCCACGCCGCATCCTTCTCCAAAAGCACAACCGAGCCGTCTGAGCGCCTGCGAACTTCACGGTCTTGAAAGAACTTCCGCCGGTGCAGATTAGGATGCGCGAGGCGAAGCTTGATGATATGGCAGGTAAATTCGCGAAGGCGCTTGCGGCTCTCGTCGAGATTCCAATCCATCCACGTCAGTTCATTGTCCTGGCAGTAGCAGTTGTTGTTGCCCATCTGGGAGCGCGCCACTTCATCTCCGCCGGCCAGCATCGGCACTCCCTGCGACAGCAACAGCGTTGTCAAAAAGTTCCGCATCTGCCTTTCGCGGAGAGTATTGACCGCAGGGTCATCTGTCGGTCCCTCGACTCCCATGTTCCACGAGTCGTTGTTGTCTGATCCGTCGCGATTCTCCTCGCCGTTGGCCTCGTTATGCTTCTCGTTGTAGCTCACCAGATCGCACAGTGTGAATCCATCGTGCGCAGTAATGAAGTTGATGCTCGCATAGGGCTTCCGGCCGTCGAACTGGTAGAGGTCGCTCGATCCCGTGAGCCGATACGCAAAATCGGACAGCTGCCCCGCATCGCCCTTCCAGAATCTGCGCACAGTGTCGCGATATTTCCCGTTCCATTCCGCCCACAAAACAGGGAACTGGCCTACCTGGTATCCGCCTTCGCCCACATCCCATGGCTCGGCGATCAGCTTCACTTCGGCCAGCGTCGGATCCTGATGGATCGTATCGAAGAATGACGACAGCTTGCTCACGTCGTGCAGTTCGCGCGCCAGCGTGGCCGCGAGATCAAAGCGAAACCCATCCACATGCATGTGCGTGACCCAGTAGCGCAGCGAGTCCATAATCATCTTCAATACTTGCGGATTGCGCACATTCAGCGAATTACCGGTGCCGGTATAGTCCATGTAGAACTGCGCATCGTCCTGCATGACTCGGTAGTACGTCAGGTTGTCGATGCCTTTCCAACTTAGCGCCGGCCCCATATGATTTCCTTCGCAGGTGTGGTTGTAGACCACGTCGAGAATCACCTCGATGCCTGCCGCATGCAGCGCCTTCACCATCTCCTTGAATTCGCGCACCTGGCCGCCGCGGTCGCCGCAGGAACAATAGCGCGCTGTGGGCGCGAAGTATCCCAGCGTGTTGTAGCCCCAGTAGTCGCTGAGCCCCTTCTCGACGAGATTCCCTTCATCGATGAAGTCGTGGATGGGCAGCAGCTCGACCGCGGTAATGCCGAGATTCTTGAGGTACTCGATGCTGGCCGGATGCGCGAGTCCCGCGTAGGTGCCGCGAAGGTTTTCGGGAATGTCGGGATTCCGGAAGCTGAAGCCCTTCACGTGCATTTCGTAGATCACGGAGTCCGGCAGCGGAGTTTCCGGTCGGAGATCGTCCGACCAGTCGAATGGATCGTGAATCACGACTGACTTCGGCACTCCACGTGCGCTGTCCTGCCCGTCGATTTTGAGCTGGTCGCCCGCAGCGACCTCGTAGGGAAAGACCGGCGCCTTCCAGTCAACTTGTCCCGCAATCGCCTTGGCGTAGGGATCGATGAGCGATTTTGACGGATTGAAGCGTACGCCGTGTTCGGGATCCCACGGCCCAAACACGCGGTAGTTGTAAAGCTGTCCCGGCTTGATGCCGCTGACAAACCCGTGCCAGACGAATGCAGTTCTTTCAATGAGCTTGACGCAGTCTGTCTCATTGCCGTCAGGGTCGTAGAAACACACGTCCACGCGCTCCGCGCCTTCTGAGAAGAGGGCGAAGTTCGTGCCTTTTCGATGAGCAGTCGATCCCAAGGGGAAGGGCTTACCGGGCAGCAACGTTCGGCTCATTATGAGCTTCGATGCACGCGGCTTAGGAGCCGTTGTTTGTCGAGGTTTCGAGGGCGAACAGATTGCTACGCCGCCATAGCCTTTGCCAGGCGCCGGATGGTGAGGACCGTAATGTCGTCTTCCTGTCCGAATGCTTTCGCTGCATCGGCAATATAAAACGCCGATTGATTGCTGAGATTGTGGACGCGATCGAAGCCGAACAATTCACCCGATCCAAGCCTTGCTTCGACCACACCGTCCGACATCATCAGCAGCCTGTCGCCCGGATGCAGGTAGAGTCGCACCTCGTCGTAGGTCACATCGGAGATCACGCCAAGCGGCAAGCCACCCGGCAGGCGAACCTCCTGCGTGTTCAGGTAGGGCGGCAGATGCCCGGCATTTGCCACAACGACCTCGCCGTCGGGCCCGAACCAAGCTACCTGGCAGGTCGTAAAGCTGCTTCCGATCAGCACGCGATTGAGCGACTCGAGAATGCGCGACGGGCTTTTCACTTCAGAGCGGCGCAGTGCGCCCATGAGCATGGAAACATTCATTGCGGCCTGCAGGCCGTGGCCTGCCACATCGCCGAGGATCACCAGCAATCCGCCGTCCGATGTCGGCTCGATATGGAAAAAGTCTCCGCCCACTTCATTCGCCGGGTTGTACACAGAGTCCACCTCGTACCCTGGTGTCTCGATCTTCTCGCGCGGAATCATCAGCTCCTGCACGCTGCGTGCCGCGGCCAGCTCACCGCTGGCACGCTCCTGCTCGTGGTGAATGCGGAGGAAGCGCACGAAGATGATGACGATAATCGCCAGCAAGCCGGTAAAGTCGGCGATTGCCGCGAAGTGAATAGGAATGGGTCCGGCCTGGATGGTAAGCGGGGACTTGTAGCTGCCGCCCCCGAAGTTGCCCATACCGCCGGTCAGGATCGGCTCCGCTATTCCCACCATGGTCAGCACAAGGGGAATCAGCAGCAGACCAGCTTCGAAGTTGCGTTTGATGGTGGCAACGATGAGGGTCAGGAAGACGAAGATTGCCCAGCCAATCATCCAGAAGATCGCGCAGACAAATACGATAAGGAGCACAACGCCGATTGCCTTGTTATGCCCGACCGTCAGAATTGTCGGAGCGATAAAAGCCAAAATGGGCGACGAGTAGCGCAGGCCCTTGATATACCAGCGCCGCTTCAGCGCCAGAAACGCCACAAGAAATTCGAAATACAGATAAGCGGAGATGAAAAGCAGTTGAAGATACAGCGCACCGTACCAGATGTTGTCGAGACGAGCCGAGCTTCCGGCCTGATCAATAATGCCGATCGGTACCTGCACCAGTTCGTGAAGCGCCAGCCACAGATACTCAGGATGACCTTTCTGGGTGAAGAAGAGCGTGACCAGAAAGACCGATAAGAACAAGAGCAGGATCGCGATCACCAGCCGCGGCAGCCGCTCAAACAGCGTCCGCACCGACCAGAGCTCAAGTGTCCTGTCGAGATCTTCACGGTTGCCGAGACGAAAAGTCCGGTTATAGAAGAAGTTGGTGTAACCGGTAAGGCCAAACGGGATGTAAAGCGTGCGAACCGCAAGCGTGAGCGAAGTCTCCGACGCAGGAATGTCCAGGTTGTAAAGGCGCGAGATCTGCTGGTATTTGAAGCTGTCCCCCGGATGCGGACCCTCCGGCAGAATCAACTTTCCGTTTGCATAGACATCCGCACCCGGGCCGGCATTCGTAAAGTTCATAGAGGCGCTTTGGGTGACTGGCAGCTCGATCAGCAGCGCGAGGGGTCCATGGTTCGGCTCAAGCTTCAAGTGGAGCCGAAACCATGCATACTTGTCCTCGCGGTCAGGATGGTCGGGATGGTCAGGTTCGTCCGACGGCTCGGTTACATCGGCGATAGTGCCTTTTCCGTTACGAACCGCCCAGCCGGAGTCGTCAAAAGCGGGGTTTGCTGCCGCAGGATCAGCAGAGATTCCAACCCGCCAGCCCCTGTCGAGAACGAGTGGTGAACCAAGACTGGAGGCATCGATAATCGAAGGAGCCTGTTCTGGTTTGGAGGGAACCTCGGCCTTGCGCGCGTGCCCGAATCCCGGAAAAGGCACTCGCGGATGCGTTTGTAGCGCAAAGGTTTGCACCGTAGCCAGCGTGAACACGGCAATGGCCCAAAACGATACCCGGCGCACATCTCCTCCAGAAATTCTTCGTGTTCTTCAATTTAATGCAGAGGGGTACGATGGCCCAAACAAAGTGGGCTTTTCGGCCAATTTCAACCTGATACCCCTCCGGGACGGGCGAGCGCGGCATTGGCAGGGAACCAGAGGCGGGGTTTACCCTTGCGAAAATGTTGTAAACCCGGCTGCCAACTCGGCGCATACTAACGTCTAATGACTAGAGCGAAGCGGCAGAAGTACGGGCAGTTGCATCGCAATGAACAGTGCAAACCGGCGAGTCAAAAAGTCACGAAGTCAGGTCCAGAGGTGAGGTCATGACGGCAGCATTCAGCAGTTTCAGGTCGGGAGTTATCGCAGCATTGGCGTTGGCCATGGCCACCGCGGTGAGCGCGCAATCCACACCTCAGTCGACGCCGGCGAGCGACCCGACGGCAGCCCCACCGGCTCAGACCACCCCGCAAGCGAATCCCCCGGCGACCACAACACCGCCTGCAACCGACCCTTCGGCGAAGCCCTCTCCCGGCACGACCCCGGTAGGTGGCGACACGCCTGCCCAGCCCGACGCCAACACCGGCAAAGCGCCTGCGCCGAAGGATAGCGCGGCCGCTCCCGATTGCGTTCCGTCTGATGACACAAGCGACAAGAAGGATAAGAAAAACAAAAAGAAGGATAAGGACAATCCCTGCCCCGCAGGAACCGAGCCCGTCAAGGGGGACGTGGCCGCGGCCAACGTCGATCCCGAAAAAGTGGTCGATGTGGGCAGCAATCCCACCAAGGTGAAGCCGGGCAGCATCGATGACGTGAGCGCCGTGGGCAATCGTGACATTGGAGGGCGCGGCTTAGGCAACTGGTATTCCACTGACACCGAGATCAAGATGGGCAAGATGTACGCCACCGAGATCGAGAAGAGCACGAAGTTCATCACCGATCCCACTGTCACCGAGTATGTGAACCGCATCGGCCAGAACATCGTCAAGAACTCCGATTGCAAGGTACCCTTCACGATCAAGGTCATTGATTCGGACGAAATCAACGCGATGGCTCTTCCCGGCGGCTTTTTCTACGTGAATTCAGGCCTCATCCTGAATGCCGACGAGGAAGCTGAAATCGCGGGCGTCATGGCCCACGAGATTGCCCACGTCTGCGCCCACCACGCCGTGCGCGAGCAGACGCGCATGAACTACGCGCAGCTCGGCACCATCCCGCTGATCATGATGACCGGCTATAGCTGGACTGGCTATGGTATCTATGAAGCCGTGCAATTCGCGGTTCCGATGACCTTCCTCAAGTTCTCACGCGACTTCGAGGCCCAGGCTGACTTCCTGGGCATCCAGTACATGTATCGTTCGGGCTACGATCCCCAGGCCTTCATCACGTTCTTTGAGAAGGTGCAGGCACTCGAGAAGCGTAAACCAGGTCTGGTGGCCAAAGCCTTCTCCGACCACCCCCAGACTCCGGATCGCATCCTGCACTCGCAGGAAGAGATAGCCAAGATATTGCCCGCGCGCGATGAGTATACGGTCACAACGTCGGAGTTCGATGACGTGAAGGCCCGGCTCGCGCGGATCGAAAACAAGCGCCGCCTGATTGACACCAAAGACAAGAACAAGCCCAGCCTGCGCCGCGCCAGCACCGGCGATACCAACACCAACCCTAATGGCCAGGCCGGCGACAACAGCGGCGATGACAGACCAACGCTTCACCGCCGCGACGATCAAAATCAATAAAAGCAGAACTCCTTCCTGGGAAGAAACGCCGCCGAACCTTCGGCGGCGTTCTTGTTTTTCCACCGCTGGGACAGGAAATTAGCGACTTTCAGTCAGAATGCGATTGCATCCACTTCGATTTCCGGGGTACAGTTCCTCCAATCTCACAGAATTTATGCCCCGCAACAGTTCCATTTGTCGCGGGCAACATACCTGAGTCCTGGAGGTCGGTCCATGCGCACCCCCGCCCATGCCTCACGGCCGGCAGCTACCGCAGCTGTAACGATTCTTGTCTGCTCTCTTGCACTCGCCCAGCCAACTCATGCACAGGAGTCCTCTCTCTCGCCTGCAGCCGGCTCAGCATCGATGCAACTGGCTCCCGAAGTCGAAATCAGCCTCGCCGGACTTGAAGCGAATCTCATGGCAGCAATTGACGCGAACGACCAGAAAGCCCAGGCGCTCGCACTGGACACGATCGGCGCTCTGTATTTCACTCACGGCAACCCGGCTCAAGCCCTGAAGCATTTTCAGCGGACGTTCGCGATCGTGCACAAGCTCGATGAGCCGATCGCCGAAGCAACAGCACTGTCCGACATTGGCGCCGCGAACTTCGCGCTTGGTCGCAATGAGGAAGCGCTCGACGCCTTCAAACAGGCGCTCCCTATCTGGCACAAGATGGGGAATTCAGATCACGAAGCCGCAATTCTCGGCGATATTGGCGAAGTCTTTCGTGCGCTCAACGATCAGGACGAAGCATTGCACTTCGACCAGAAGGCCCTGCCGTTGTACGAAACGGCCGGCAACCGCAACGGCCAAGCCGCGGTGCTCAACAATATAGGCCTTGTCTACTACGCGTCGAAGGACAAGAAGAAAGCGCTCGATGCATTTCTCAAAGCATGCGAAATGTATCACTCAGGCATGAATCTCTCCGGTGAAGCCAATGCACTGAATAACATTGGCGGAACTTATAACGCATTCGGAGAAACCAGGAAGGCACTTGATCCGTTTCAACAGGCCCTCGCGATCCAGCGTCAATTGGGCGACAAAAAAGGCGAAGCAACCACCTTGAACAATATGGGCACCGCTTACTCGCACCTGGGTGACGGACAGCGCGCCCTTGAGCTTTACGAGCAAGCGGAACCCGCCTTCCAGGCCGCAGGCGACGAGGTCGGGGCGAATACGGTGGCGAGGAACATCGAGCAGTTGTACGTCGACCGCCGTAAGCGCTCTTCTCCTGGAGAAAAACCAAAAGAGCGTTAGTGAGGGCTCGGGTTGATGCTTCGGCTGCCGGCGGGCACCATCTGGTTCACCGGTCCAACCCTTAGGGTGCGGCTCATCCGGCAAACACCACAGGTTGCGGTTTCCCGGCCTAACAATCACGTCCTGAAGCGGTTAGCACCCATCGGTACCGGGCAATACGCGGAGAATCCCCGAAAAACCCTTGAATTGCCAGGCAAAACCGCGATATAAACAGGGACACCGGCTCTCCTGCCGGAATCCCGCCTGGGGTGCCAGTCATGCGAAGCTCCGCCGCTCGATCCAACCTCCTTGTCCCTGAAATCCGCGAAGTGATGGATATACGCCAGGCGTCGGACTACCTAGGCATCTCCCCCGACACTCTCTACAAGTACGCCTCGGAGGGATTTGTCCCGGCTTTCAAGCTGGGGAATCGCTGGCGCTTCAAGCGCTCGCGCCTCGATGAGTGGATGGACCGCCAGTCGGAAATCCAGGCTGCCGAGTTCAATCCGGAGATGAAGAAGCCCGTCAAGCCCGCGATGTAACCGGGGCGCGTGATGTGGTCGCCTTCAAGGGAGGACAAGTCCCGTGAAGATCGTTTTGGCGACAACTCTGATTGTCGTACTGGGCTTCCTCTCAGGCGACTCAGCCTCCCGAACTCCCCAATTCCACCAAGTCTCCATTCACGTCGATCGCGGGCCGCGCTGGATTGCTGTCGCGGATGTGAATGACGACGGAAATCGCGATATTCTCGTGGCCAATGCGGATGCAGGCAGCGTCAGCGTTCTATTGGGCGACGGGAAGGGCATTTTTCATAACGCGTCTGGGTCACCTGTTGCTGCAGGGCATCTTCCGAACGACATCGCCGTCGCAGATATGAACGGAGACGGGAACCTGGATTTGGTGATTGCCAATCATCAGTCCCCCTATCTCACGATTCTTCTTGGAGACGGGACAGGAAAATTTGCGCCTGCACCCGGCTCGCCTTTTGATGTTCACTCGAATCCACATCCCCACGGTGTAGCTGCGGCGGATTTCGACGGCGACGGCAAACAGGATGTAGCAACAGACAGCTGGGGCTCCAATCAAATCGAGTTGCTGTCAGGCAACGGCAAAGGTGGACTTCGCCTGCCGGGCCACTTCTTTCCGGTGGGTCATCGGCCCTATGAGCGGTTGCGCACTGCAGACTTCAATCGCGACGGACATCCCGACATCGTTACGACAAATCTCGATGACGGGACGGTTTCAATTCTGCTCGGCGATGGAAAAGGCGGATTCGCTGAAGCACATGGCTCGCCCTTCGCGGCTGGAGCCAAACCGTGGCAGGTGTTCGTCGATGACGTCAATCATGATGGAAATGCGGACCTCATCACCATTCCCTATCAGCGCGACATTAGCAGTGCCTCTGAAAACGGAGTGACCGTGCTACTCGGAAACGGTCACGGATCGTTTTCGCCCATGTCCGGATCGCCACTTCCGTTAGGCGAATGCCGAGGAGCCAATGGTGTGACTGCCGGCGATCTTGGCAGCGGCAAAATCGTGATCGCGGTTGCGTGCGCGGAAAACAGGGAATTGATGTTGTTCGTGCCAGATGCTCAAGGGCGGTTCACCTCATTCCCGATCCCTGCAAAGGGCGGGTGGGGCGGCATCGCGATTGCGAAGCTGACCAAAGACAACCGCAGCGAAATCATTGCTGCCGACAATAACGACGGAACAATCACAATCTATTTTCCCGACTGAGATCGTGCAACGCGCGAGGTATTTGAGGTGCAAGGGCGCCGTGATATACCTTTCCGGATGGATCACGCACGCAGAATCGGGATGTTGCGTCGCCGCATAACGAAGGCTGGTCTTTCCAGCCTGCTTGTCACCCATCTTTCCGATGTTCGCTATCTCTCGGGATTCACCGGCTCCAGCGCTGCCCTTGCCATTACGCGGCGCAGCGCACGCCTATTCACTGACGGGCGTTACAAAACGCAGGCTAACGCGCAGGTGCAGGGAGCACAGGTTGAGATTGTTAGCGGCCCGTCCGCCATCGCGGCGGTGCAATGGCTGGCCGCACAACCCGGCGCCGAGTTCGCCGGCTTCGATCCGACCCACACCACGGTCGCCGAACTCACCCGCTTCCGCGCCGAGTTGCCGTCAAAACTGCGCCGAACCTTTCTCACCGCTCTTGGCGCTCCCATGATTGAACCGCTGCGTCTCGTCAAGGACGAAGATGAACTGAAGCTGATGTCGCAGGCAGCATTGGTCGGCTGCGAACTCTTCGAGCATATTCTCACCATGATCCGGCCCGGTATTCGCGAGGTCGATATTGCCGCGGAACTCGAATACCAGGCGCGACTCCACGGTGCGGAGGGCATGAGCTTCGAAACGATCGTTGCCTCCGGAGAACGTTCCGCAATGCCGCACGGAAAGGCATCGACCGCTCAGGTGCCGCGCAGAGGGTTCGTAACCCTCGACTTCGGTATAATCCGGGAGGGCTACTGCTCCGACATGACCCGTACTGTCTGCCTGGGCAAGCCAAAGGCAGAAGAACGAACCGCTTACGAAGCAGTACTGGAAGCGCAGGAGAGAGCGGTTTCCGCCGTGGCCGCCGGCGTTAGTTGCGCGGAAGTGGACGAGGCGGCGCGCAGCATCCTCCGCGAGGCGGGAATGGCGGATGCATTTTCGCATTCGACTGGCCATGGAGTCGGATTGGAGATCCACGAGTCGCCGCGAGTGGGGGCGGGACAGAAGACAAGGTTGCAGACGGGCATGGTTGTTACCATTGAACCCGGAGTGTATTGGCCGGGCAAGTTCGGCATTCGCATTGAAGACATGGTGGCCGTGACGCAATCCGGTGGCCAGGTGCTTACGCCGGCGCCCAAGGCTCTGATCGAACTTTGACTCGTTGACGCGCAATTGTGCGCAGGCAAAAGGAACGAATGAAACCACAGGACATCAAGGATCTTCAAGAACTGATCGAGTTCCTCAAAAAATATCAGGTTGCCGAATTCGACCTCGAGCGCGGCGATATCAAGATCCGGCTGAAATTTTCGCAGGCTGTGGCGCCCGCTGCCAGCGTTGCCGACCTGGCCCGGCTGGTAGCCGCGGCCCCGCCGGCCACAGCGTCTCCAGCGGCACAGCCCGCCGCAGTTCCGGCCGCACCTGCCGATCCCGATGCAGGCCTGCACATCGTCAAATCGCCCATCGTCGGGACTTACTACGGCTCGCCATCACCAGGCGCATCGCCCTTTGTCTCGCCCGGCGATCGGGTTGAAAAGGGCCAGGTGATCTGCATTGTTGAAGCCATGAAGCTGATGAATGAGATCGAAGCCGACGCTTCGGGCGAAGTGGTGAAATGCTTCATCAGCAACGGCCAGCCCATCGAGTTTGGTCAGCCCCTGTTCTCGATTCGCGAAGGTTAAAACAACAGCGGAGCGAACACCGCCAGCGGAGTTAGCGGTGTTAGCGCGCAAAAGCATCCCAAAGCAATAATGCTCTTTGATTGAATCGGCAGTTCCTGACTCCGCTAACTTTGCTACCCCTGATTTTTAAGGTTCTCAATGTTTCGTAAGGTCTTGGTTGCCAATCGCGGTGAAATCGCTCTGCGCGTGCTGAATGCGTGCCGCGAACTCGGAATTCGTACTGTCGCCGTTTATAGTGAGGCCGATCGCAATTCGCTTCACGTACGCTTTGCCGATGAAGCGATCTGCATCGGTCCGCCGCGCCCCGCCGATAGCTATCTCAACGTGCCTGCCGTCATCTCTGCCGCAGAAATTGCGAACGTTGATGCGATCCATCCCGGCTACGGGCTCCTCAGTGAGAACGCGAACTTCGCCGAAGTCTGCCGTGCGTCCAATATCAAGTTCATCGGACCGCCACCCGAAGTGACACGCCTGATGGGCGAAAAAGAAAAGGCCCGGCAGGCGATGAAGGAAGCCAAAGTTCCCATCCTCCCCGGTTCCGATGGCGTGCTCGCCACCGCCGAAGAAGCCCAGGATGTCGCCCGGGACATCGGCTATCCCGTCATCCTCAAAGCCAAGTCCGGCGGTGGTGGACGCGGCATGCGCATCGTGCGCACCAACGAGGAACTGCCCAACTTATTCCATGCCGCATCCACTGAAGCCGCCAACGCCTTCGGCAACGGCGAACTGTACATGGAAAAGTTCATTGAGCAGCCGCGCCACATCGAGTTCCAGATCCTCGCTGACGAACACGGCCATGTCACAACCCTGTTCGAGCGCGAGTGCTCGATCCAGCGCCGCCATCAGAAACTGATCGAAGAGGCACCTTCGCTGCAGGTCACACCTAAGATGCGCGAGGAGATCAGCAAGACTCTGTGCCATTGCCTCACCGAAATCGGCTACCAGAATGCCGGCACTGTCGAGTTCCTCATGGACGAGGACGGCAAGCTCTACTTCATTGAGATGAACACGCGCATCCAGGTGGAGCACCCGATCACAGAAGCCATTACCGGGATCGACTTGGTGAAGGCGCAACTACGCATTGCATCCGGCGAGCGTCTCAGCGCCATTCTGCCTTCAAAGATCGAGATGAAGGGCCACTCCATCGAGTGCCGCATCAACGCCGAGCACCCCGTGAAGTTCACGCCGTCAGCCGGCAAGATCACAGCGTTCAATGTTCCCGGCGGCAACGGCATCCGCGTGGATACCGCGCAATATGCCGAAGGCGTGGTGCCGCCTTACTACGATTCGCTCATCGCAAAGCTCATCGTGCACGGTGTCGACCGCGCCGAGGCCATCGCCAAGATGGAGCGCGCGCTCTCGCAATTCGTGGTGCAGGGAATTGACACGTCGATCTCGCTCCACCAGGAGATCTTCGCGGATGAGGATTTCCGCGCGGGCAAATTCGACACGAAGTTCATGGAGCGGTTCCTGGCCCGTCGGCAGGGCTAGTTTCCCTTCACTTCAGCCCATAAGGAGTTGTCATCTTGAGCGCAGCGCACCGAGTCGAAAGACCTGCCAAACACGCGACCTGTTTTGAGCTGAGATAACAGCGGCCTTCAGGCCGCTGAATACCACTTTCCGATGGGGAGAGGGCCTTCAGGCCTGGACCTTTGCAACCGATCGGCACTCCTCTCGCAACAACGCCAGCAACTGATCCATATGCTCCTCGCGCGTCCGAAAGTTCACTGGATTGATCCGGAACCACATCTTTCCCTTCAACTCTGTTGTTCCGATCCAGAATTTGCCGCTCTTCTCCACGCGCTCCGCAACGTCCGCGTGCAGTCTCATCGCATCGGATTCGGGTACCGGTTTATACCGAATGCAAATCGCGGACATGGGTGGATTGCTTGCCGCTTCGAACTCCGCATCATCCTTTGCCAGCGCGTAAAGATGTTGCGCCTGCCGCACGTTGTTGTCGATCCACTCGCCAATCTGCCGCCCGCCATACCGCTTGAAACTCATCCACACCTTCAGGCTGCGGAACCGTCGCGATTGCTCGAACCCATGCACGTAGTACTGGTACCGCTCCTTCGCGCCCTCCATCTCATCGGTCAGATATGCCGGCTTCATACCGAAAGAAGCCGTCAGCCTCTTCTCATCCTTAACCAGGACGGCTCCCGCATCGAGCGGCGCATAGAACCATTTGTGCGGATCGATGGTTATGGAATCCGCCAATTCAAGGCCAGCCCCATGCAGAGCGAAATCACGCGATAGCAGCATTCCGCCTCCGTAGGCTGCATCGGCGTGGAGCCACATGCCCTCCCGGTCGGCGATCCTCCTAAGCGTGCGGATATCATCGACGGCTCCCGTGTTGGTCGTTCCAAACATACTCACAATGCACATTGGCCGGATTCCATCCCTCTTGTCCTTCTCAATCGCGGCTTCGAGGGCGTCGATACGCACGCGAAACTCCACGTCGGTGGGGATCGCCCGATACGCGTTTCGTCCCAGTCCGATGGCATCGACTGCCTTGTCGACCGAGACGTGTCGCTCTTCTGAACCATAGATAGCCCAGCGATGCTGCACGCCGTCGTGTTGCGCGCGATCGCCCGAGGCCCAGTCGCGGGCCAGCTTCAGCCCGATGAAGTTGGCCATCATGCCGCCGCTTGTCAGGTTGCCTCCGGCCTGCTTGCCGTAACCTGCAAGATCCGTAAGCCAGCGCACGGTCTGTCTCTCCATCGCAACCGCCGAAGGCCCGATCGAGTAGACGCCAAGATTCTGATTCAACGCGGAGCAGATAAAGTCCCCAATCACTCCCACCGGATTCGGTGACGGCGTGATGAGTCCCATATATCCGGGATGGCCAACATGCGTGCAATAGGGAAGAAGCTTCTTCTGGAGTTCCTGCAATAGCTCTTCGAAGGGCTCAGGGTTGTCGGGCAACGGCTCTTCAAAGAGTCCATTGATGAACTTCGGATCCGCATCTGGGAAAACGGGCTTGTCCTCGATGCTCTCAAAATATTCCGACAACAGATCCACGACTTGATGTCCAAAAGTCTGGAATTCCTTCGCGTCCATTGGCCCTCCTGAATTTCGAGTGTAATGGAAACCCCAGAGCTGATGCCGCTGCTCGACTCCGCACCCAACGCGCAACCTCACCCGCCTGTCCGCATGCGCCACCCGAGCGTGTATTCTTGACCAGCCGAGCCAGATTGGGCCCGCCATCCGAATGCTTCCTGTTTCTATTCTCCGATTCGCAATTCAATCCGCAATTCTGTCGTTGGTCGCATTTGTTTCCGCGCCGATCTGTCTCGCGCAGTCGCAGACCGGATGGCCCGTCTACAACGGAGGGCTCGATGGGGATCACTACTCAAAGCTGACCCAGATCAACCGCGACAACGTGCACCTGCTCCAGCAGGCATGGAGCTACGATACCGGTGAACAGGGCGCAATCCAGACAAACCCACTCATCGTGGGCCGCACACTTTACGCCTATACGCCGAAGACCGAAGTCATCGCGCTCGACGCCGTCAACGGCAAATTGAAGTGGAAGTTCGACTCCGGCATCGTTGCCGGCCAGCCTGCGCGCGGCGTTACCTACTGGAACGACGGCCAGCGCGGTCGTATCTATGCCGGGGTGATGAACTTCCTGTTTTGCCTCGACGCCGAGACCGGCAAGGTCATCACGAGCTTCGGTGAGAACGGCCACATCGATCTGAGGAAAGGCCTCGTGATCGACGGTTTGAAAACGGACTTCAGCGCTCTCTCGATTGCGCTCACCACGCCGGGCGTCATTTACAAGGACATGATCATCGTCGGCGGACGCGAGCCCGAGGCGCATCCCGCACCGCCCGGATACATACAGGCCTTCGACCTGCGCACGGGGCAACTACGCTGGGTCTTCCACACCATTCCGCTGCCCGGTGAGCCTGGCTATGAAACATGGCCGAAGGATGCCTACAAAAATGCAGGCGCGGCCAACAACTGGACAGGCATGACGCTCGATGCCGAACACGGCATCCTCTATGCACCCACCGGTTCCGCGGTGATGGACTTCTATGGCGGCGATCGCCTCGGCAATGACCTATACGCCAACTCGCTGCTCGCGCTCGACACCAAAACAGGCAAGCGCCTCTGGCATTTCCAGGGAGTGCACCATGACATCTGGGATCGCGATTTTCCCTCGCCTCCCGCACTCTTCAGCGTTGAGCACAACGGCAAGCGCATCGACGCTATCGCGCAGACCACCAAGCAAGGATATCTCTACCTCTTCAACCGCATCACCGGCGAGCCGCTCTTTCCGATCCACGAGCTCAAGTATCCGCCGAGCACTGTTCCCGGCGAATTGACTTCCCCAACACAACCCAAGCCTGATGCACCCGAACCCTACGCGCGCCAGCAACTGACCGAAGACACTCTGACCACGCGTACGCCCGAAGCGCATGACTGGGCCGTCAAAACCTTTCGCACCTTTCGCAACGGTGGCCAGTTCTATCCTTTCGCGGTTGGGCAGCAGACGATCATCCTTCCCGGCTTCGATGGCGGCGGGGAGTGGGGCGGGCCCGCCATCGATCCTGTACATGCCGTTATCTACATCAACGCGACCGAGATGGCCTGGACCGGCGGCCTGGTCCCGAGCAAGGCAGGCAGTCCCGGCGAAGCTGTGTATCAGAGCCAGTGCGCCATGTGCCACGGCATCGATCGCGCCGGCGCGCCTCCGGCCTTTCCATCGCTGGTCGACATCGAAAAGCGCATGCCCGCCGATAAGGTGATCGACAAGATTCACCAGGGTGTTGGGCGCATGCCGTCGTTTCCGAATATCGAAGGCAAACGTCTCAATGCCCTCGTCTCCTATCTCCGCAGTGCAGGTGCGGCTGCCCCGCCGAAGGAATTGCAGGCTGCTCCTGCAGCCGAAAGCACTGCCAAGACAGCAACCGATCCGGCGGGCGCGAAGGCCTACAGCGAGGAGTGCGCAGCCTGCCACGGCGATCACCTCGAAGGGGTCGCACCATCGCCGCCTCTCGTTGGCCTTGGCGCACGCATGAACGCGGCGCAAACCACCGACATCATTCAGAAGGGCAAGAACCAGATGCCCGCGATGGATGTGAAAGGCTCTGAACTCGAAGCTCTGCTCCGTTTCCTCGCAGTCGCTCCGGCCGTGAAGCCGCAGGAGGCAAATCCGGAAGAGTGGTCGAATAAGTACATCTTCACCGGCTACCGCAAGTTTCTTGACCCCGACGGTTACCCGGCCATCGCGCCGCCGTGGGGAACGCTGAATGCCATCGATCTCAAAACCGGCAGGTATCTCTGGAAAGTTCCGCTCGGGAATTACCCCGCGCTCGCGGAGAAGGGAATGACGAACACCGGCACTGAGAACTACGGCGGCCCTGTGGTGACTGCGAGCGGCGTGCTCTTTATCGGTGCCACAGTCTACGATCACAAGTTGCGCGCCTTCAATACCCGCGACGGCAAATTGCTTTGGCAGGCCGATCTGCCTTTCGCCGGCGTGGCTACGCCCTCGACGTACATGATCGACGGCCGCCAGTACGTCGTGATCGCTGCGAGCAATGCGCGCACACCCAGCGCTCCGCAAGGCGGAGTCTATGTGGCATTCGCTCTTCCAGACACTTCGCCGAAATAGCCCTGAGATTCATGCTGACCGCTGCGAAAAGCCGGTGCTAGACTCGCAGGAGCCCATGATCCTGAAACAGTATTATCTCGGTTGCCTCGCGCATGCCTCGTACCTGCTTGGCGACGAACAGAGCGGCATCGCGGTGGTGGTCGACCCGCAGCGCGATATCCAACAGTATGTTGCGGACGCCGAGAAATTCGGGCTGCAGATCCGGCATGTTTTTTTGTCGCACTTTCACGCGGACTTTGTGGCAGGACACCTCGAGTTGCGCGATGCATGTGGCGCCAAAATTCACCTTGGCTCACGCGCGCAGGCGGAATACGCTTTCGTTCCGATGAATGATGGCGACACGCTCGAGTTTCCGGGCATGCGTCTGCAGGTGCTGCATACGCCCGGTCATACGATCGAGTCCATCTCGATTCTTGTATTCGATCTCGTCAAAGACAAAGCGAAACCGTTCGCCGTGCTCACCGGGGACACCCTCTTCATTGGCGACGTAGGGCGGCCTGACCTGCGTGCCTCCCTGGGCTGGACTGCGAATGAACTTGGCGGCCACCTCTATGACTCACTGCATAGCAAGCTGCTTCCGTTGCCCGACGAAGTGCTTGTCTATCCGGCACACGGAGCAGGTTCGCTCTGCGGCAAGAACCTTTCGTCTGACACGGTGTCGACGCTCGGCGATCAGCGCCGCTTCAACTACGCGCTCAAGCCGATGAGCAAGGAAGAATTCGTCCGGCTCGTGACCGCGGACCAGCCTGACGCACCCCCCTACTTCACATACGATGCCATCCTTAACACGCGGGAACGCGCCACACTCGATAAGGCACTCGAGGAAGGTCTAAAGCCGGTCGAACTCGACGAGGTTCTTCAACTCGGAGATAAGGGGGCACAGATTCTCGACGTGCGGGACCCGGCCGAATACGCCAAGGGCCATCTCGCGGGAAGCATCAACATCGGCCTCGGTGGACAGTACGCGACGTGGGCAGGCACGATCCTCGATCGCGCCAAGCCGATTTTGATCGTTGCCGAGCCGGGCCGCGAGCAGGAAGCTGCTCTACGCCTTGGCAGGATTGGGTTCGATCACATAATGGGCTACCTGCGTGGTGGCATGGCCGCGCTCGCCGACCGGCCCGACCTCGTCTGGCCAACGGAGCGCACAGGCGTTCTCATCGCGGCTGAGGAACTGGAGACCGGTGACCCGCCTTTTCTGCTGGACGTCCGCGGACCCGGCGAATGGGAAATGAAGCACATCAAGGGTAGCGTCAATTTGCCGCTCAATCACCTTCAGGAGCGCCTCAACGAAGTGCCGCGCAACCGACGGGTCGCGGTGCACTGCGCCGGCGGCTATCGGTCGTCTATCGCTGTCAGCATCCTGCACCAGCACGGCATCACTAACCTGACTGAAATCGCTGGGGGTCTCGCGGCGTGGGATGCGGCAGGTTTGCCGGTCATGTCGGAAACGGTGCAGCCGAGCGGGAATCCTGTTCACAACAGCAAAGAACCAGCTTAGATAATTATCGCTTTTTCTTCGCCTTTTCACAGGCACATGAGTTATGCTGACTTTCGCAACATGGAGGTTGCAACATGGACTTTCAAAAGGAACTTATTGCTGAGTACGACCGCGAGGCTGCCAGCACCCGGAAAATCCTCGAGGCTATTCCCGATGACGCCGATTTCGCCTGGAAACCCCATGCCAAGTCTGCCGCGCTGGGCGGTCTTGCTGGCCACGTCAGCGACACGACCGGTGATTGGGCTGTTCACACCCTTACTACCGATCGGCTCGATTGGTCTCCCGACATGAAATCCGAAACCCCGAAAACCAAGAAAGAACTGCTGGCGCGCTTTGACAAGCAGGTGGCGGAGGCCAAACCTGCGCTGGCAGCCATGACGCCCGCCAAATGGGATTCAAACTGGAAGTTCGTTGCTGGCGACCAGACCTGGATTGACGACACCAAGTACAACGTCTGGCGGACCTGGGTGCTCAACCACCTTGTCCATCACCGTGCACAACTCGGCGTCTACCTGCGCCTGCTTGATAAGAAGGTTCCCGGGATGTACGGCCCATCCGCTGATGAGATGTGAGAAGAACAGGGATTGGGGAACAGGGAATAGGAGGCCGGGATCGGACGGAATCTCGCCGAATCTCCGGCCTTTTTGCACGCAGGGCAGGCATCCGCTTGGCGGCTTTATCCTTGGTTCATGGAGTTTTCCTTTCCGAAGGTGTATCCGATTCTGGATTCGTCGATCATTCCATCGGCGCGGCGGGACGAGTTCCTCCACGAACTTGGATCTTCGCTGACTCGTGCCGGCGTGACGCTGCTCGAATACCGGAACAAAAACGGCGCAGACGAGGTGATTCTCGCCGACGCCAGGATTTTGCGCGCAGCGCTGCCTCCCGGAGAGGTAAAGTTGATTCTCGATGACAGGGTTGATCTGATTGATGCAACTGGATTTGACGGCGTGCATGTAGATGACGGAGATCGGACGCCTGCCGAGGCTCGCCGGCTGCTCGGACCCGACAGAATCATAGGCACCTTTGGCGGAAGTGACTCGCTGCTGCCCGGGATTCTGAAGGAGCCTGCGGATTATTTCGCGGTCGGCCCGGTTTTTGCAACGAGGACGAAGAAGACAGAGAAGGCGCCCATCGGCGTCGAGGGCGTCCGGCGGCTGCGCGAACAAGCCGGCCCCGATGTCATTCTAAGCGCCGCTGCCGGAATCACGCTCGAAACCGCAAAGGCTGTGCTCAACGCGGGTGCAAACATGGTTGCCGTAGCGGAAGCGATCTTTCGCGCGCAAGAGCCGGCGACGGAGTTCCAACGGTGGATTGAACTGCTCGGATGAAACGGGTACGCGGGACGGGCGCTGATTCGCCCAAAAATTACGCGAGACAATTGCTTTAAATTCAGATAAAACAAGCCCAGTGGCAACTCCCAAACTCACTTCTGATGTCTCAGCCGCAGCAATCCCCGTAGCGCCCAAAATGGTGCAGACGCTGGGATTGTTCAGCTCAACCGCGCTCGTTGCCGGCTCCATGATCGGGTCCGGCATTTTTCTTGTGGATGCAGAAATCGCGCGCACCGCTAACTCACCCGCGCTCGTCCTTGGCGCCTGGGTCGTTACCGGAATCCTGACGGTTATCGGCGCTCTGAGCTACGGAGAACTTGCCGCCATGATGCCCAAGGCCGGCGGCCAGTACGTCTATCTGCGCGAGTCGCTCGGGCCACTGTGGGGATTTCTTTACGGCTGGACGTTGTTTCTCGTGATTCAGACCGGGACTATTGCCGCAGTTTGCGTGGCTTTCGGCAAATTTCTCGGAGTTTTTTTCCCCTCAATTTCAACCACGCATTGGCTGTGGCATATCGCCCATGTTCCGCCTATCAAAATCGGACCGATGGTTTTGGGAAATATGGAAATAGGTGTCAACACTGCCAACCTCACCGGTATCGTCATCGTGTTCTTCCTGGCCTTCGTGAACATGTTTGGCCTGAAACTGGGCGCGCTGATCCAGAATGTGTTCACGTCTGCCAAAGCGCTGTCGCTCGCGGCATTAGTGCTGCTCACTCTCACTGTGGGGCGCAATGCGACCGCGATGGCCGCGAACTTCGGCGATGGCCTGGGCGAATTCTGGAAGAATGCTGGATGGGGCGCGATGCATCCCGTGCAGGTTGGAATCGGCGGGCCAATCGTTTTTGTAAATCTGCTTGTGATCCTCGCCGTGGTGCAGGTGGGTTCGCTTTTCTCTGCCGATGCCTGGAACAACATCACCTTTACTGCAGGGGAAGTGAAGAACCCGCGCCGCAACATTCCGCTCTCGCTCATTATGGGCACCGGCTTCGTGGTCACGGTCTACTTCCTCGCCACCCTCGGATACCTGATGGTGCTTCCAATGCACGGCGATCCGCACGGTGCGACAGCATTGGCGCGCGGCATGCAATTTGCCTCGGAAGATCGTGTGGGAACGGCAGCGCTGGAAGTGATATTTCACTCCGGCGGCGCGTACCTGATGGCCGCGGCGATCCTGGTTTCTACATTTGGATGTGCCAACGGCCTGTCGTTGGCGGGCGCGCGCGTCTACTACGCGATGAGCCAGGACGGCCTCTTCTTCAAATCCGTCGGCAAATTGAGCGAGAAATACAAGACACCGTCGGCAGGGCTTTTTGTGCAGGCCTGCTGGACGGCGCTGCTCTGCGTGTCGGGCTCCTACAGCCAGTTGCTCGACTACATCATCTTCGCCGTGCTGGTGTTCTACATCCTTACGATTCTCGGGCTATTCGTTCTGCGCGTGAAGCAGCCGAATACCAACCGTCCCTACAAGGCGCTCGGCTACCCGGTTCTGCCCGCGCTGTACATCGTCATGGCTTCCTGGATTTGTATCGTACTATTGCGTTACAAGCCCCAATACACATGGCCGGGCCTGGTTCTTGTTCTCCTGGGAATCCCGGTGTATCTTTTCTGGTCGCGGCGTTCGCAACCTCGAACGCAGGAATAGCAAACCGTACCTAAAGCCTTTGTGGAGGATGTCCCTCACTCATGTCCAAATTGCTACGAATCAAACCGATGTCGATGCTGACCCAAGAGGCCGCGGAACAGGGCGAACACACACTCAAGCGCTCGCTGGGCGCGCTCAATCTTGTCACGCTCGGCATTGGAGCAGTCATTGGCGCGGGCATCTTTACGCTCACCGGCCAGGCCGCAGCTCTGCGCGCAGGTCCTGCCGTGGCACTGAGCTTTGTAGTGGCCGGATTGACCTGCGCGTTTGCAGGTCTGTGCTACGCGGAATTCGCTTCGATCATTCCGATTGCTGGTTCGGCTTACACCTACGGCTATGCAACGCTCGGTGAACTGGTGGCATGGATTATTGGCTGGGACCTTTGCCTGGAGTACGCCTTCGGCGCATCTACCGTGGCGTCGGGCTGGGCGGGCTACTTCAACAGCCTCCTGCAGCAATTCCATATCTATCTTCCTCCGCAAATTACAGCTACCCCGGGCACGACGCTCGTTTTCTATCATGATCAATGGCTGCAGTTGATGTCGCTGCCTCCGGGCGTGAGCGATGCAGGCCTGCCGCACGCGACGGGAGTCGTCAACCTGATTGCCGTTGGCATTGTCATGGTTATCACTGCGATTCTGGTGATCGGCATCAAGGAGTCAGCCAACTTCAACTCCGCCGTCGTAATCATCAAGGTTACGATTGTGTGTATCTTCCTGGTGATTGGCGGCTGGTTTCTGTTCAAGCATCCTGAAGTCGCGAAGATGAACTGGCATCCGTTTGTGCCTCCACAAGACCAGAATGGAAACTTCGGCTGGGGTGGAATTCCAAAGGCAGCGGCATCGATCTTTTTCGCGTACATCGGTTTCGACGCGGTCTCGACTGCGGCGCAGGAAGCAAAGAATCCCAAGCGCGATATGCCGATCGGCATTCTTGGATCCCTGGTGGTCTGTACGATCCTTTACATCCTGGTGTCGCTTGTACTGACCGGGCTCGTGAGCTACAAGACGCTGAACGTGTCGGCGCCTGTTGCGCTGGCGATTGATGCGACCGGGGTTGGCTGGGGATCGCTGCTGGTGAAGATCGGCGCGGTGTTCGGGCTCGCTACGGTCATGTTGGTCATGTTGCTCGGCCAGACGCGGGTGTTCTACTCGATGTCAAAAGACGGACTGTTGCCGAAGTGGGCTTCAGCCGTGCATCCAAAATTCCGCACGCCGTGGATTACTACCATTGTGTTTGGCTCGTTCGCAGCCCTAATGCCGGCGTTCTTCAACATCGATGTTCTCTCTGAACTCGTCAACATCGGCACGCTGCTCGCTTTCACCATTGTGTCGGCCGGCGTCTGGGTGTTGCGGGTGCGCCATCCGCATATGGAACGTCCATTCAAGACGCCTTTTGTGCCACTTGTGCCGATTCTGGGTATTCTCTCCGCGGTTTACCTGATGACGCGCTTGATGCTCTTCACATGGGAAGTCATGATCGGCTGGCTAGTTATCGGACTGATTATCTACTTCGGATATTCGCTGAAACACAGCAAGGTGCAGCAGATGCCGGTTTCGCGGGCTGTGGACGGAGACTGAGTTCCAATCCTCTGCAAATAGCAACGGCCTCCTTTGCAGGAGGCCGTTCTGTTTGGGAAGAGAATCGTTCGCTATGCCGAAGTCTTGGCGCAGAACTCGTCGAAGGCGCGAACGAGTTCGCCGGCAATCTGCTGCGCCGTGGCCTGCTCGATCACAAAGCGCTGCATCAGGTAAACCAGCTTGCCGTCGCGCAGAATCGCAATGGCCGGCGAGGTCGGCGGATGGCCTTCGAAGTAGCTGCGCGCCTTTTCTGTAGCTTCGCGGTCCTGACCGGCGAAGACGGTGATCTTGTGATCCGGCGCATTTGCTGTGTTCGAAAGCGCCAGCCGGACACCGGGACGCATTTTGCCTGCGGCGCATCCGCAGATTGAGTTCACGACCAGCAGCGTTGTTCCGGGCTGCGCAAGAGCGGCGTCCACGTCCTCAGCGGTACGGGTTTCATTGATTCCGGCGCGGCTGAGTTCTTCGCGCATGGGGATGACCATAATTTCTGGGTACATGTAACCTCCGGCAAGGGGATCTTGCGGCTTGTGGCCGATTGCCTGTTTCTATTCTACAGAAGACCGTAGTCGAGCCCTGGGATGTGCGCATTGGTGTAGCCTTGCTTCGATGCTCATTGAAGAGAACAAGGAGCTTGCGCCGCTCACGACCTTGGGCATCGGCGGACCGGCGCGGTGGTATGTCTCCGCAGGAACCGAAGCCGATATCGCCGATGCGGCGGCATGGGCGCGCGGAGAAAGCGTACCTCTTTTTGTGCTCGGCGGCGGCAGCAACCTTGTTGTAGCCGATGCAGGATTCGACGGCTTGGTGCTACACATTGCGCTCAAAGGGATTCATGCTCAAGCGGGAGTTGCGGGTTTCAATGAGCGGGTTTACAGGGTCGCGGCCGGAGAAGACTGGGACCAGTTTGTGCAGCGAACCGTTGAGGAAGATTGCGCCGGTCTTGAGTGCCTGGCTGGCATTCCCGGCACAACAGGCGGAACGCCGGTGCAAAACGTTGGAGCCTACGGGCAAGAAGTCTCCAGAGTGATCGATCGTGTGCGGGCCTTCGACTTGCACGAGCAGACCTTTGTAGAGTTCACCGCCACCGACTGCGCTTTCGCCTATCGACACAGCCGCTTCAATACAACGGATCGCGGACGGTATGCGGTATCGCGCGTCGACTATCGGCTGAACCTTCACGGCAACGCCATGCTGAAATATGCGGATCTGCAAAAGGAATTCGCGACCAACACCACGCCCGGGTTGCGCGAAGTTGCCGAGACAGTCCGCTCAATCCGCCGGTCCAAAGGGATGCTCATCGTCGAAGGTGATCCGGACAGCCGCAGTGCCGGCAGCTTTTTTAAGAACCCGATTGTAAATGCGGAGGGCGCGGCTGCGGTGGCGGCGGTGGTCGGTGAAGAACCTCCGCGCTTTCCCGCCGGGCCGGGCAGGGAGAGTGCGGTGAAATTGCCGGCCGCGTGGCTGATCGAGAAAGCCGGATTTACAAAGGGGTATACGCTCGGCGCTGCAGGAATCTCAAGCAAACATACGCTCGCGCTGGTGAATCGCGGCGGAGCGACCGCGGCAGCGATCCTGTCGCTGGCCGATAAGATCCGAGATGCCGTCGAGAGGCAATTTGGAATTCAACTCCAGATGGAACCCATGATGCTGGGCTTTGATAAGTCCTAATTTTTCGCATCTTCTCGCCATGCAGGATGCCGCAATGAACAGCAGGGCGTGCGCGGCGAGCGTCAGCCGAAGCTCTGTTACGCTAACACCAAGGCATGAACGACAATCTGCACACATTACGGTGCTTCGGATGCGGCGTGCGCATCGCCGGCCCGGAGGCTCGACCCGACTTCCGGTGCGCGGAGTGCGGCGATCTGTTTGAAGTGGAGTACGCAGGCTGGGGCCATCGGCAAGGGCACGACAGACCTAATCCCGGAGCGTTGAAGTGGCTTTGGCGCGAGCGGCGCTGCTCCAGCGAAGCGCTCGACCAGAGTGGCGTCTGGCGGTTTCGCGAACTGCTGCCGATCCTCGACAACTTCGGCAACGCAGTCAGTCTGCACGAAGGCAACACCCCGCTCTATAAGTTGAAACGCGCAGCCAGTGCGCTGGGGATCGACCAGCTTTTTGCCAAGCATCAGGGCATGAACCCGACAGGATCTTTCAAAGATACCGGCATGACCGCAGCCTTGAGCGTCGCCCGCGAGCGCGGATTCACGTGGGTGGCGTGCGCATCGACGGGAAATACTTCTGCGGCCATGGCAGCCTATGCGGCACGCGCAGGGCTACGAAGCCTGGTATTGATTCCCGAGGGCAAGATTGCCTGGGGCAAGCTTTCGCAGGCCATGGATTACGGCGCAATCACCTGCCAGCTCAAGTCGGACTTTGATGGATGTATGAGGGTCCTCACGCAGATCGTGAAGGAAGCTCCGATCTACCTGCTGAACTCGGTAAACCCCTATCGTCTCGAGGGACAAAAGACGCCGGCATTCGAAATTGCCGAAGCCTTCGACTGGACCGTGCCCGATCACCTCATCGTACCCGGCGGAAATCTGGCTAACAGCTCGGCACTCGGTAAAGGGTTCAGGGAACTGCATGAGCTTGGCTTGGTCGCGCGCATTCCGCGCATCTCCGTAGTTCAGGCGGAAGGTGCCAATCCGCTTGCCCGAAGCTTCGCTGCAAACAATGGCGAGCGCATGGAGCCGGTGGAAGCACATACGCGCGCAACGGCCATTCGTATCGGAAATCCCGCGTCGTGGCGCAAAGCCGCGCGTGTCATCAAGGACACGGGTGGGTGGTGCCTCGATGTGAGCGAAGCAGAAATAGCTGTTGCCAAAGCCGAACTCGGAACTGAAGGTCTGGGCTGTGAACCGGCCTCGGCCGTGACGCTGGCTGGGCTTAAGAAGCTGCGCGCCGAGGGCAAGGTCGCCGCCAGCGACACTGTCGTTCTCCTGCTTACCGGGCACACGTTGAAAGATGCGGATTACACCATCAACTTTCATCGTGGAACCTTGCTTGACGAGCAGGAGGTCGCGGGTCTTCAGCCGGAGATCGCACAGTTACAGCGCGATGCGGTGGTCGTCGATGCCACACCGTCTGCCGTGCTCGCAACGCTGAAGGGATTAGCTGGATGACCGGCAGCACAAAAACCTTCAGAATGCGGCTGCCGGCGACATCGGCCAATCTCGGCTCGGGATTTGATGCAGCGGCGGTTGCATTGAATTTCGCTCTTCAGATTCAAGCAGAGGAAGCGGAGAAATTCTCAATTGAGGCGAGCGGCCTGGATAGCAATCAATGCTCCCGGCTCGAGAACAACCTCATCCTTGGAATTTACAAGCGCATTCTTGAATCAAACGCAAAGCCCGCGACGCCGCTCGCGATCCGAATGCACAATGAGATCCCGCTGGGAATGGGATGCGGTTCCTCGGCTGCCGGCAGGCTTGCCGCAGTCGCTCTCGCCGCACACTTCGGCGGGCTTGGCTGGTGCGACGAACAGATTCTGGAAGAAGTATGCGCGCTGGAAGGGCATCCGGATAACGCCGCTGCGTGCTGGCTCGGCGGATTTGTAGCAGCCGCGAATGAGGGCAGAGCGGTCCATGTCGCCCGCGTCGAACCGCCCGCTGCCTGGCGCGCCATTGTCGTGCTTCCGCAGGACTCGCTTGCGACCAGCAAAGCCCGGGCTGTGCTTCCGGCGAGTTATCCGAGCGCGGACGTTGTGGCGAACATCCAAGCCGTTTCGATGCTGGGACTGGCGTTTGCACAGCAGCGAGGAGACCTGCTGCGCGTGGCAATGCAGGATCGGATTCATCAGCCATATCGAGCTGAAATGTGTCCGATGCTGCCAAGGCTCCTCCCGCTGGCCGGGATGAACGGAATTCTCGGGGTCGGCTTGAGCGGCGCAGGCCCGTCGGTTCTGGTGATTGTCGAGTGCGATGCGCAGCTCGCTGCAGCGTCGGAGTCGATCTTGCGCGCGATTGGGAGACTCGCCGAGCCGAGGCTTCTGGCTTGCTGTTTTGATGCCTCGGGCGCGAGACATTCACTCAATCTTGAACCGTGATTTCCTCGCGGTTACAAGCCTGCAGCTTGTTCACTGAGCAGTAACCCTTGCGGTTAAGAGATAACTGTGAGGTAAATCACCGAATTTAGATTACCTAACCGATTACCTAAGTTTCCTTGATATTGAACTCCAGACCACCTAAATTCGCACCGTGGGCAGTTCTGGGGGAGGGCTGCTCTAGCGCCCGTGGTCCGACAACGGATCCGGGCGCTTCTATTTTGATTTGAGATAAAACGATTGGCCTCGTCAGCCCAATGACAGAGACTTTTGCGAGGGGTAGCTGCTTCGGGGTCCGTTCGCCGGTTGGCCGCTTTGGGTCGGATTGCGACTTTATAACCCCCTGGAGCATCTTATAGAGGCGCAGTTTCCGTTAATCTATAGAGGTTAATCTATAGAGATAGCGGGGCAGGACAAGGAGAAACATGGCAGGTGTGGGTGTTTTAGAAGTAAGTGATGCAACATTCGAGCAGGAAGTGCTCCAGAGCGAGCAACCCGTGCTGGTTGATTTCTGGGCGGTCTGGTGCGGCCCATGCCGCGCGATCGCGCCCATCGTGGATGGCGTTGCGCAGGCCTACGCCGGCAAGTTGAAGGTGGCAAAAGTGGATGTGGACCGCAATGCAGCGACGCCCTCGCGCTATGGAATTCGGGGAATTCCGGCACTTTTGTTCTTCAAGGGCGGCAAAGTGGCCGACCAGGTTGTGGGGTACGCACCACAAAACGTGATCGAAGAGAAAATTCAGCGCCTTTTGGCTGCAGAGCCTTCTCGCGTAGTTGGCGCCTGATTCATGAAAAAGCCCGGCAATTCGCCGGGCTTTTCTCGTTTGGACAGCAGAATTTTCAACGGTATTTGCGCAAAACCCCGAGTACCCGGCCCTGGATAGCGACATGTGCGGCCGGTACATAGATCGGGTCCATTTCCACGTTTGCGGGCTGCAGTCGAACCATCTGCCCTTCGGCGTAGAAGCGCTTGAGGGTTGTCTCTGAGCCGTGGACCAGCGCAACGACGATCTCCCCCTGCCGCGCCGTGCGCGTCCGCTCCACGAGGACGTAGTCTCCATTGATGATGTGCTCATCGCGCATCGAATCCCCACGAACTTCGAGCGCAAAAACATCGCGATTGCCGACGACGTCGTGAAGCGAGATGGTCTCAGGATTCTCAGACGTCTCCACCGGCAACCCGGCGGCGATGCGGCCGGCGAGAGGAAGACGGTCGCTGGTTCGATTGCGCGCGCCAGGCGGCAGCAGATCGATGGAGCGGCTGCGATTGTGGACGCGGTCCAGCAGTCCCTTCTTCTCTAAATTCGTCACGTGTTTATGCACGGTGGCCAGGCTCTTCAAGTTCATTCCCCGTGCAATTTCCTCAAAGGAAGGGGAATAGCCGTTACGGGACACGAACGATTCGAGAAAATCGATGATCTCTTTTTGCCTTCGAGTGACAGCCATGGGCGGATTATAGCGAAGAAAAAGCGAATTGCAAGGAAAGTTTTTGTCTTCTATTCCCCACGGTGTCTTCTGTGCCACGAAAAGTCAGATTTCTGGCTTTCGAACTGGCGTAGTGGGCTGAGGGTGATTTGACTTCTTTCCTCCTAATCTCAAGAAGCTCCTTGCCCCTGCCGATGAAGACAGTAACGCAATCCTTCGCAGATTTGCCAACCAACGGGTGTGCATGGGGGCTACCTGGTGATTTCGCTGAAGAAATACCTCGATTCGGACCCGGTTCGGGGTCGCAGCGCGGAGATTGAGTCCGTGTTGGAGCCATTCTCGATTCTCCTTTCCGCTTATCGCGGCCTTCTCGCGGACATTGGAGAGTGCGGCGAAAGCGTTTGCCCAGACCTCAGTACAGAACTCAAGTCGAGCCTCATCCGGATCGACGAAGAGTTGGGGGAACATTCGGACGTGCCCGGAATTGCACGAACCAGGTGTACTGTCGATGATCTGCTGCAGGACTGGGGTAAGAAGACTGCCCGGCATTACCTCGACAAGGCAGGCGAAGTAAAAGACCTGTTGCTGGTGATGGCGCGAACCGCCGAGTCCTTGGGTCACAAAGACGATCGCTATGCGCACCAACTCGATTCCGTCACCGCTCAGTTGAAATCGATCGCCAGCTTCGACGACATCTCGAAGATGCGCGTATCGCTCGAAGAGAGCGCTCGTCAATTGACGAGCTCTGTCGCCCAAATGTCGGCCGAGAACAAGTCAGTGATCGATCATCTGCGCGCGGAGGTCTTGACCTACCAGGCAAAACTTGAAAAAGCCAATCACCTCGCTTCGTGCGATGCGCTGACAGGACTCGGTAGCAGGCTCTGGATCGAAGCCAGAATGCAGCGGCGCATCGAAGCGGGATCTTCCTTCAGCGTTCTGATGATCGATATCAAGGAATTCCGACGCGTGAACGCTGAATTCGGACGCATGGTCGGCGACCTGCTACTGAAGGAATTCGCAAGGGAGTTGCGCTCATCCTGCCGCTTGTCAAGCCTTGTAGCCCGCTGGACCGGCGTCACGTTCCTCGTCGTTCTTGACGGCGCGGCAAGCACTGCCAACGCGCAAGCTGAACGTTTGCGGGGGTGGATAGGCAGGCCATATCTGATTCCGGGGAGGCCTGGGCATGCAAGCGTCCGACTGGATGCTTCGATTGGTTGTACAGAATATCGGAAAGGCGACACAGTGCAAGGAATTCTGGAGCGTGCGGATGCCGCGCTGTGTATCGGGCGCGAACCGGCTGAGCAACGAAGAACCGCCTGAGCAAGACTCATCGACGTTGTGCGGATCCCGAGGTTGAATTGCTTCGCGGTCGAATGGCAGGCGCATTGTACCCGCCATCACAAGTCAACGTTTGCAATCCTGTCCCGGGAATTTCCCAACCTCCTCCTCCATTCTGAAAACCCTCCCGATTCTTCTCTCATCCGAATCTTGAGTTCTCTCTCACTTCGCGAGAAGGTAGAGATGTTCCGCAGGTTAGCACCTTCTAAGTCACTCGGCGGGACGAATGTACAGAGCCGGGAGAAGAGAAAATGAGGCTGTTGATCGCCGAGGATGACGAAGCGCTGAGTCTGTTTCTGTGTCGAGGACTCGAAAGCGAAGGCCATCACGTGCACATCGTTCACGACGGCGCCACAGCTGTCACGGCCTTCCGCGACGAATCGCCCGACCTGACCATTCTCGATCTGAATTTGCCTGTCAAGGATGGGGAAACTGTCCTCGCTGAGATCCGCCAACTAAATGTGGACTTACCCGTGCTTGTGCTCACAGCGCGCCATGAAATAGATACGCGCGTCCGCTGTCTCGACGGCGGAGCAGATGACCTGATGACGAAACCGTTCAGCCTTTCTGAATTGCGTGCGCGCTGCCGGGCGCTGCTGCGCCGCAAGCGGGAAGGACAGATTGAATTGCGCGCGGGCGATCTTGAGATTAGCCGCCTGGATCACTCCGTGCGCCGTGCCGGAAGGCTCCTGAATCTCACGAACAAGGAGTTCGCGCTTCTTGAGCACCTGATGCTCCATCGCGGCCGCTGTGCATCGCGCGTGGAACTGCTTGAAAGTGTCTGGAACATGGAACCCGCGCAATCGACCAATATCGTCGATGTCTACGTGAATTACCTGCGCCGAAAGCTGGCGGATGTTCCGCCGGGACTTCTGATTCGAACAGTTCGAGGCCAGGGATACATGATCCCTTTCGAGGCAGAAAGTGCCGCTTGCTGCGCAGCGTTTTACGGCGCAGCGGACGTGCCTCAGTTGACAGCGGCACAAGCATGAGTAGCGGATTGAAACTTCATACGCAGGGGGATTGGAAATGGCAGCAACAGCGGCATTAGTCTCACCGGCAAGTTCACGGATGCGAGCCCGTACCGCATTGGTGGCGAGTGCCGACGGCAGTTTCCGGCAACGGCTCAGCGCAATACTGACAGGTTTGCGTTGGCGGGTGCGCGAAGCAAAGAGTGGCGCGGAGGCCTGGGGAGAGGCGATGGATGCGCTTCCGCAGGCGATTATCGTGGACTCATGGCTGCCCGATCTGGATCTCGGCGAATTCCTGCGCGAGTTCCGCACGGCCTTTCCGCAGGTGGATGTGGTGACCTCAAGCAATGTAACCACCTTGGAGAGTGCGCCCGGACCCCATCGCCAGGAAATTCTCTATGCTCTTCGGAGCGTACAGGAGACGGATACTGCCGCCTGGAATACCGCTCCTGTCCTTGACGACATCGCAGACTTGGAGCCGCACAGGACCGCGCTGAGAGCTGGCGGGCTGCTCGAAAGACCTCCGGCAGTGGAAGGCGGCAGAATTTCCGGCAACCTTAACTCTCAAAAAGATTCTGGTGCAAAGGATGGTGCCGACCGACGTTTGCAGCCGAGGCCGGTATCGGAGAGCGCCCGGATTCCGGACCTGATTGGCAACTCGCCCTGCATGCTCGAGATCAGCAGACGCATTCGGCTTGTTGCGCCCCGGACCACGCCGGTATTGATCGAAGGACCCAGCGGCACGGGCAAGGAGGTGGTTGCCGAATCACTGCACAAGCTCTCCGCGCGCAGTCGCCGGCCGTTTGTGGCCATCAATTGCGCGGCCATTCCAGAGGCGCTGCTGGAAGCCGAGCTGTTCGGCCACACGCGCGGGGCGTTTACCGGCGCGGTGCACGGCCGCATAGGACGCATCGAAGCTGCCGACGGAGGAACTCTGTTCCTGGACGAGATCGGAGAAATGCCGCTGGGCCTGCAAGCCAAGCTGCTGCGCTTCGTCGAGTGCGGGGAGTTGCAGCGTGTCGGGGACAACGAGAACGCAAAAGTGGACGTGCGGATCATCGCCGCCACGCATCAGCCGCTCGCTCAGCACACCCAGGCGGGAAGTTTTCGCGCCGACCTCTACTACCGGCTGGCGGTCTTTCTGGTGCACACGCCTGCTCTGGCGGAACATATCGAGGACCTGCCCCTCCTGGTCGATCACTTCCTGGAGCGAATGGGCCGCGAACGGCCGGTCAAACGATTGGATGAAGCGGCAATGGCGAAGCTCATGGCGCATTCGTGGCCGGGAAACGTGCGCGAACTGGAACATGTACTTGAACGCGCAGCCATTCTTGCGGGCGAGGAACCGGTATTGAAGGCTGCTGACATTGATTTTGGGGAACCGACGATTCGCGGCGCCGAGGAACGACAGGCAAACTGAGCTGACTACATCGGAGGGGAGTCGCCTATGCATATCGAAACACAATTGAGCGACCAGCTCGCTCGCTATCTGGACCTGGCAACGAACGAAGCCAAACTGACCGCCGCCAACATGGCCAACATCGATACACCGGGTTATCGAACCGTGGGGTTCGATTTCGAGACGGAGATACGCAATGCGCTCGCGAGCGTAGATGCGCAGAAGGCCCTGCCAATCCATGTGAAGGAAGTGGACGGCCTGATCTCACGGCCGGATGGCAACAACGTTTCGATGGATCGTGAGGGACTAAACCTCGCGGAGGCACAACTAAAGTTCAAAACCGGAGTCGTGTTGATGCGTCTCGAAAACCAGCGCGTCATGGACGCCATACATGCAGACAAGTAACGGGCAAGTAGCGGGCGAGGTGCGGCAATGAACCTGTTCGGATTGATGGATACTTCAGGGTCGGCGATGCAGGCCGAGCGAGCGCGCGCTGAAGTGGTGGCTGCAAACATGGCCAATGCCGAAACCACGCGAACCGAATCCGGCGGTCCTTATCGTCGGCAGCATGTCGTGTTTGCCGCCAACCCAGCGGATGAGAACTTTGTCAGTTCGTTTGGCGCGGCGGCAGAAAAGACGCTACAGCCCAGGAGTGCCACCGAGCCGCCGGGGGGCGTGCATATTGCCCAGGTGATCGAAGACAATGCTCCGGCGCTTAAACGATATGATCCCGAGCATCCGGATGCCGGCCCGGATGGCTACGTGTCCTATCCCGACATTAACCCGCTCACAGAGATGGTTGATCTGATGGGAGCGACACGTGCCTATGGGCTCAATAGTTCGGCGGTACAAGCAGAGAAGGGCATGATCTCTTCAGCGCTCGATATCGCCAGGTCGTAGGAACGAAGAGGTAAAAATGATCACAGCCATTCAGACCGCCAACCTCGCAAGCGCGGGGTTATCGGGCTCCCATGCTGCGTTACCCACCCAGGGCGCAGTAGCGTCTGGGGGAGCGTCACCTTTCGCCGATTTGCTCACCGATGCGGTCAGCAATGTCGGCAATCTCGAAGACCAGGCGCGCCATGCAGTCGACGGACTGATGGCGGGTTCCGGCGTCGACGTACACCAGGCCATGATCGCGAGTGAAAAAGCCAGCATGGCATTCGAAATGGCTCTCGCCGTCAGGAACAAGGCGATCCAGAGCTATCAATCCGTAATGAGCATGCAGTTCTGATATTGCGCATACCCAATCGATAGCGCTATGCAAATGCGGCGTCCAATGGAAACGGGAAAGGAAAGATGGCTCCTCCTGGAACACAATTGGAGAAACGGGGACCCCTCGGCGATGCTGGGCCGATGGCCGCCGGTGCTGCGGCGATCTGGACCCGCGCACGCGTCGGCTGGGCGACCATGTCCCCACAGCAGCGCCGCTGGGCGATGACCGCTGGCGTCATGCTTGCGGCATTGCTGGGAGGGCTTTTCTGGTATGGCCTTCGTACCGACTGGCGCACGCTGTATGCGGGCCTCGATCCGGAAGACGCCCGCCAGGTTGGACTGACGCTGACCCAGGGACAGATTCCCTACGACGTGGCTGACAATGGCACGACGTTGCGAGTACCGGCTGCGCAACTGGACAAGGCGCGTTTGGCCACTGCGGCGAAGGGCGTGAAGAGCGGCCGCATGGGATTCGAGCTGTTCGACAAACCCAACTGGGTAGGTTCTGAATTTGACGAGCAGGTCAACTATCAAAGGGCGCTCGAAGGGGAACTTGAGCACACGGTCGGGTCGCTTGCCGACGTCGAGTCAGCCCGGGTGCATCTCGTCCTGGCACACGATTCGCTGTTTCGCGAGCAGGATCGTCCCGCTAAAGCCTCGGTGGTCCTCAAGCTCCGTCATGGAGCGCTCGCCGATGGCGAAGCGGATGCCATTCGCAACCTGGTCGCATCGGCAGTGGATGGGCTCGGCGCCGATCATGTGGTCCTCGTCGATTCCTCGGGCCGCCTGCCTCTGGGACCGAAGACGCCTGGGGCATTGCAGCTGAGTGCGGAGCAGGCCCTGGAAGAGAAATTGATTTCCACGCTTGAGCCCGTGACGGGATCCGGCAACGTCCGCGCTTCGGTGACATTGGACTACGATCCCGATGCGCTCGAGGAAACGAGGGAGAGCTACGATCCCACCCAGTCGGCAACGCTTTCGATGGAACGTACCGAGCAGACAACCGGGGGGCAGCCGGTCGCCGCCGGAGTTCCGGGAACCGCTTCGAATGCGCCGAATTCCCAGTCGCTTCCGGTGTATCCGAAGCTGGCTTCGCAGCCTCAGACGTCGAAGACGGAATCTGGTACGTATGGCGTCACCAAGTCGGTTCGGCACCTGGTTGAAAATCCCGGCAAGGTACACAGGCTTACCGCGGCAATCGTCGTGAATGACCGGCTGATGCAGGAGTCCGGGAAAGGAGCCGCAGCCCGCTGGCAGGGCCGCTCGCAGGACGAACTGAGGAACCTTACATCGCTGGCGCAGGCCGCAGTGGGGTTTGACGCGTCCCGAGGCGACGTGGTGACCGTGCAGGATTTGGCCTTTGAGGAAAATCGGGCCCAGCCTCCTCCCTCCATGCCTGCGCAGATGATGTCAAGAGTGGAGGCTTCACCGCTGCTCGTGAAATACCTGACCCTGCTGATCGGTCTCATGGCTGTGCTCGTTTTTGGCGTACGCCCGGCCCTGCGAAAGGCCTTAACCGAAGTGAAGAGCGTATCTCGTGAACTCCCCGGAGCTGTCGCTGCCGGACGATCCGCATTGCCACAGCCCGAGGTTGCCGTACCCGATCCCGGACACGCCAGAGCCCAGGAAATCTTTCAGCAGGTTACCAGTCAGCTAAAGCAGGAGCCGGCGCAGACTTCGCGGCTTTTGCAAAGCTGGATTCATTCGGAATAGCCGAGGCCGAAACGCGGAGAATTACCAGGGTTGATTGATCGGGATTCAAGAGAGAGCAAAGCGCGATTGGGAAACATGGGGAAAGGAGGAGAAACTTGGTTGGAGAAGGCGCCGATTTTGCAAGACCCGGGCAGGGCAAAACCGCGAGTCTGAGCGGGGCGCGCAAAGCCGCAGTACTGCTGATGGCAGTGGGAGAGGAGCTTGCCAAGGAGATCCTCCGCACTCTTCCTGAATCGGATGTGGAACGCCTGACAGAAGAGTTCGCCAACCTGCGAGGCATTACTCCGGAAATCACCGCTGCTATTCTCGAAGAATTCTGGGAACTGCTGGAGACCCAGGGCTTCATGGTGCATGGAGGTTTGGACTATGCCAGTCGCCTACTTGCAGAGACCTTTGGGAAGCAGCGCGCGGACGATTTGATGATGCAACTGCGCCGCGCGCAGGAGGCCGAACAAGGCAACCTCGCCAAGCTGCAGCGCACCGACCCCCAACAACTCGGCAAATTACTCGACGCCGAACATCCCCAGACCATCGCACTGGTGCTGGCTCATCTCGACCCCAAGCGAGCCTCGCTGGTGCTGAGCAACCTGAGCGAAGAGCACAAGGTTATTTCCATCCAGCGCCTGGCCGCGATGCGGCAGTTCTCTCCCGAAATGGCGCAAAAGGTGGCGCACATCCTGCATAGGCGCCTCGAAACCGTCGGGGACAGCGGCCGGAAAAGCTATTCGGGATTCAAGGCCGTTGCAGACCTGATGAACCGCCTGAATGCGGAGGAGTCGAAGCGCATTCTCGAAGTCATTGAAGAAGGACAACCGGAGTTGGCACTCAGCATCCGCAACCTGATGTTTACGTTTGAAGACCTCGTCACGGTGCCACCTGCGACGATCCGCGAGATTGTCTCCGGCGTCGACAAGAAGCAGTTAGCCATGGCGCTGCGCGGAGCCAACGAAGAGCTGCGTGCCGCAATCTTCAAGGCGATGAGTGCGCGCGCCGTGGAGATGCTGAAGGAAGATATGGAAGTTCTCGGGCCGGTGCGATCACGCGAGGTCGCCCAGGCACAGCAGGAGATTCTGAACCTTGCGCGACGCCTGGAATCAGAGGGCAAGGTGATTCTCAAGCTCGAGACCGGCGATGAGATGCTTGCTTGAGTGACAGTCGATTGAAGGGAATGGGCAGCGTGCGCAGCCGAACAGCATCGCGAATTGAACTATTCGATTATCCGGCGAGCAGCAAGCCGCTTCCGGTGCTGTGGGACGAACTGGTTGAGGTGGGCGCCGAATTGCGAGACCACAACATCGACGACAAGGCTGGACTTGCTAACCCGGATATGCGGTCCATGGAGTCATCGCCCGCCACCGCCGAACATGCGATGCGAAGTTTCGAAGCTGGTCGAGAGAAGGGAAGCCGGGAAGGTCGCGAGGCAGAGGCGCTGGCGCAGCGCGAGTTATTGCGGGAGGCAGAGAAGAAGGGGGCGGAGCAAGCTGCACATCTGGCCAACCAGTTTGCGATCGAGAGAGACCGATTCCTGCAGACCGTGGAACATGAGGTTGTTAAGCTCGCGCTGGCCATCGCGGCGCGCATTCTTCGCCGCGAAGCTCAGACAGACCCTCTGTTTCTGGTGGGAGCGGTGCGCGTGGCGCTGGGACAGCTTGCTGCAACACTCGAGGTTCGGCTGCGTGTCCCAGCCATGGATGCTTGCCTTTGGGCCGAGACGTTGGCACATATCCCGAATCTGAAGGTAAAACCCGCTGTGGTACCCGATGAATCCATGCATGCCGGTGACTGCGCCATCGAAACCGGTATGGGCTCGGTGGATCTTGGTCTACCTGCCCAGCTTCATCAGATCGAGTGTGCATTATTAGATGAAGCACCTGCGAATGAGGAAGGGATTCGCGGCGGTCCTGATGCGAATCGACAGGAGGTGCAGGTATGAGTGGCGTTCTGGATCGCTACGCGTCTCGCGTGCAATCGCGGCAACCCTGGCGTTGGCGCGGGCAGATCGTGGAATCCCTTGGCCAGACTATCGAGTCGATCGGACCGGTGGTCGCCGTGGGAGAGTGCTGCGAGATTGAAGATCGCCTGGGTACAAGACACCTCGCCGAAGTGATCGGATTTCGAGGATCGAGTGTCCTTGCAATGCCATTGAAGACGGCCGAGGGGGTTCGCTTTGGAGATGCCATTTATGCCCTTGGTGCGGGCCCTGAAATCACGGTCGGGGACGGTGTAATCGGTCAGATTCTCGACGGCATGGGCGTTCCCTTGGATGGAGGACATATTCGCGGCAAGACGGAGAAGCTGGCGCTTGCAGGCCCTTTGCATTCGCCCCTCGATCGCGTGCCGATTCAAAGTCCCCTCGGAACAGGAATCAGAGCTGTGGATGGGTTACTCACCGTGGGCCGAGGACAGCGTATCGGCATCTTCGGGGGATCGGGCGTGGGCAAGAGCACGTTGATCAGCATCATGACGCGGAACACCGAGGCGGACGTCACGGTGGTCGGCCTCGTGGGCGAACGCGGCCGCGAGGTTCGCGAATTCATCGAGAGTACGCTCGGTCGAGAAGGGCTCTCGCGGTCTGTGCTTATCGTTTCCACCTCTGATCAGTCTCCGCTCATGCGCATGCGGGCCGCCATGACCGCCACCGCCATGGCAGAATACCTTGCCGGGAAGGGAAGAGCCGTTCTGCTGGTACTGGATTCTTTGACGCGCTTTGCCATGGCTGCGCGTGAAATCGGATTGGCGGCAGGCGAACCTCCCACGGCGAAGGGCTACACTCCCTCTGTGTTCAGCAGGCTGGCCAAACTGGTCGAGAGAGCTGGAAACTTTCGCACTGGCTCGATCACCGCCTTTTACACTGTGCTGATGGAGGGAGACGACCAGCAGGACCCGTTGGTGGATGCAGTGCGCTCGCTGCTGGATGGCCACGTTGTTCTCTCGCGAAAGCTAGCTACAGAGGGCTGGTATCCGCCGATCGATCTACTTGATTCCATCAGCCGGTTGATGCCTGCGGTCACGGAGAAGGGCCACCGTGAACATGCGGCTCTCTTCCGGCGAATGATGGCGGCTTATGCGCGCTCAGAGGACTTGGTGCGAATCGGAGCCTATAAGCCGGGCGCCGACCCTGACCTTGACAGGGCTCTTCGCGCCCGCACGGCGATGAGAGACTTCATGATGCAGACGCCGGCGGAGCGTGTAGCCTATGCGGATTGCCGGCTTCAGCTCTCGGCATTGGCCGGGGAGATCTAGCCCATGGCCCCTTCCAAAAGCCTGCACCGTTTGCTCGGAATTCGGCAGGCCGAAGAGGAACGCAGCGAGTCAGAGGTGGAGACGGCAATTTCAGAACTGCAACGCCTGGAATGGGCCCACGTGACGGCGCACGAACGGAGGACGCGCGCCCGCGCACTGGTGGCTTCGAGCACGCAAACCGGAGAGCTGATGGACAGGATCGCTGGTTTGCAGGAGATGACGACGACCGATCGACTGCAGCGAATGCTCGCGGAGATGATCGACGCAGCAAGAAAGAAAGCAGAATACAAGAGGCTGGAATTGTTGGCCAGGCGACTCGCGCGACGCCAGGTTGAAACGCTGGTGGACGCGAAGTCGGTCGAGGCCAGGGCAGAGTCAAATCGGAAGACCCAATCAGAGCTCGACGATTGGCATCGATCCCAAAGGATGCCAGCGATGCGGAAAGCCAATACCTCACGCTCCAAGTCTGACATTCCTCTAACCAAGTGACAATTGATTTGGCATGTCATCTGCTCCGACACCGGCATGAGCGGCGCGAGCAACATAGGCGGAACAGACGTACAGAAACAGGGGCCGGATTTCGATCGCAAAATACCCGCATTTCAGCTTCAAAGCCATTCTGCATCTTTGACCATCGCTTCGAATCCAGGAGTGCGAGTGGCCGATGACGCCTTTCGTCAGGGGTAGACGGCAATCGTTGGCGCATTGCGTGCGCCTGAGAAGGCCGGCTACGTCATTTCTGTCAAAAAGCCCGCTGCGGTTGCTGCGGACGAAGGTCGACCACTCAAAGATACAGCCGCGTGCGTGACCGGCGCACTCGTCCCTGCAAGCGCCTCGACTGCGAATTCCACTGCGCCGCGTTTCGGAATTGTTCCGCAAATCTCGCCTCTGCAAGATGCAAGTTACGCGGATTCAAATCACCCTCCGGCAAAAGGGAGCGCAGATGATTTCGCATCTCATCCGCCGAAGTCTTCGCGCAGGAGTGATCAGTCTGCTGCGCGACAGAATACGGACGTTCAGACTACAACCGCGACCGCGCCTAATTCCGAGGTCCTGATCTTACAGCCGAGTGCGCCGAAGCTCGGAGTTCAGCCGTCCACGAAGGACATGCCGCAAGCGGGGTTCTCCGCACCGGAGTTCCTGAATTGGAAAGGGAACTCGCAGGACTCTCAGGTTGACGTGACTGCATCGACAGCTGGTACGGGGCCGTCATCTGTTACGGACCGACGACCAACCGGCACGACAGCGGTCGACGTCAAGAATGAAGAACACAATGTGGCGGCCACCCTTTCGTCTCAACTTTCGTCAGAGCGCACAAGTCAGGTGCCCGACGATCCGAGCCAACATGTCCCCCCGCGGAAGTCCACCGCCGGTGTCGAACAACCAAAGCCGTCAATGCCAAACGAACCATCGCTTGGGGCCATCTCGAGCAATCCGACAAGCGCGGCTTTTGCGAGCGAGACTTTCATAAACTCGGGCGAAGCTACGGACGCCACTCTCGAACGGGGCGCGCAGATTAAGCAGCCGTCGACCGCCGCGCTGAAAAAGGATTCAGCACATCGCGATCGGGCCGGCATCGGTGAAACGTCGCTGAACTCTCCGGCTAAAGACGTAACGGCTCCTTTGATCCTGAATCAGCCTGTTTCAGACGCAGGTGCAGCCGCTCTCGGGCAGACGCGTGGTGGTCCACTACCACCGTTCTCGGCGGCATGGATGGCATCGCCACCGGGCCTTGACTCACCCGCCATGCCCGCTGGAAAGACGGCCCCAGTGCACGAACCCTTTGCGGTCATGGATGCAGGTATGAACGATGGCGCTGCCGGGTGGATTCGCGCGGACAGTCACCGGGCTGAAGCGGGCTTTCAAGACCCGACCTTGGGATGGGTGAGTGTGCGCGCGCAGGCGAGTGCAGGCGGCATTCACGCAGCGATCATGCCTCCGTCCAATTCTGCCGCGGAAGTGCTGAGCGGCCATCTCGCGGGCTTGAATGCCCACATGGCAAACCACTACGAGCATATGAATGCGGTCACTCTTTCAGCCCCTCTCACCGGGTGGAACAGCCACGACACAGATCGAGAACTGGCCCAGGGAAATGGCGGAGGTCCGGGCCATGGCGGTCAGCAGCAGGGGCAAGAGAATTCCGGACCAACGACGTTCGAGTCGATTCGGCAATTCTCCCATGGCCTTCTGGAAGATCGGACGAGCACCGAACTCCCGGTATTCACCCCGGGCATGGATCTGCGGGAACGTCATTTCTCTGCCGTGGCGTGACCTCTGAAAGCAGGGCATGGGTTGAGGATGAACAGACAAGAGAGGATCGAAAGGTAGGACACACTATGGCAGCGCAGATGAACCCGATCTGGAACCAGATTCTAACGGCGCACGAAACCAACAGTGCGACGCCGGCCAAAAGCCGGAACGCGATGCTTGACCGGAGTCAGGACACGAACCCGGTTAACGGCGGATCCGGCAACGCTGGCAGCGACTCCGCAAGCATCTCGGCAAACGATTTTCTTACATTGCTGGTAACGGAAATGAAAAACCAGGACCCCACTGCCAATACAGATCCAAACGAGTACATCAATCAACTGGTCCAGGTAAACAGCCTGGAGCAACTCATCTCCATCAACCAGACCCTCACCACGGATTCCTCCGCGACTCCCACCGGTGGCGCCGTCAAAGCAGTCGGCTTTCAGCAGCCGTCGAGGAGCCCTTCAGCGCCGCTTGCAGGAGGCAATCTTACGGTCCCCGAAACCAACCCAGCGGCTCAACGAGTCGCGGGCGCGTTGGGCATTAATACCAACAGGTTGTGAACCGCATTCGTCTTCGCTGTCTACCATTCACCGTCGGCACACAAAGCCGGAGTTATCGCAGAGGAGAATCAACATGGCAAGCTTTTACATTCCGCTTACGGGTTTGAACGCGGATTCGACCGCACTGAATACGATTGCGAACAATTTGTCGAACATGAATACGACCGGCTACAAATCGCAATCTGTAAACTTTTCCGATCTGTTCTATCAGCAGGTTGGAGAAGCGGGCTCCGGCGATCCGATCCAACGTGGTTCAGGGACGCAGGTGTGCTCCATCGAAACAGACTTCTCCAATGGATCGCCTAATACGACGAATGTGGATACGAATGTCGCTTTGCAAGGGAGTGGATTCTTTGTGGTCGGCAGTGGGAACAATACTCTTCTGACCAGAAATGGCGATTTTTCGCTTGATCTCAATGGAAACTTGATCACCTCAAGTGGGCTCAACGTGATGGGGTTCCCGGCCGCAAATGGGATTGTAGATGCCAACGCTCCGCTCGCTGCTGTACACATCCCGGTGGGAGAGGTAGAGCCTCCCAGCGCAACAACCAATTTCGAAATGACAGCGACTCTGAATTCAGCTGCCAAAGTGGGTGACAGCCTCTCCGGCAAGATCCAGGTCTACGATTCGCTGGGCAACGATTATCAAGCCCAGGTGACCTATACCAAGACCGCGACCAACACGTGGTCGTACAACGTAACGCTGCCCGATACGCTCGCTGCAAACAGCAGCAGCGTGGGAGCTGTAAACACGCAGATCTACAACTTCGGTTCGAGCGGCGGGGTCGTAGCAACCGTCGATCCGGCCACAAACCTGACGATTACGGGGCCCAATGCGGGCGGTGTCTCGACGACTATTAACGCGCCGGTCGTCACTCCCGGAGAGTCTGTCAGCACGTACGCTACTGATATGCGGAATGCGTTGGGCGCGGCAGGCATTACCGCAACTGTGACCCCAACTGCTGCAGGCCAGTTGACGATCAGCGGAGCCAACATCACTACATGGGGAAGCGTCATTCAGGATCCGGTAGCTTCAGCGACGGCCACGGGCTCGTTGACTTTCAATTCGAATGAAACCTGGTGAGCCCTTCGGCTGACGTCACCGGCATCAGTTTCTCAGGGCTCTCCGACGGCGCCACAAATATGAACATGACGTGGAACCTGTTTGGAGCCGATGGGGCATCCACGTTGACCCAGGTAGTGGAACAGGCGTCAGCCGTCTCATCCTCAACGCAGAATGGCTTTGCCAGCGGAAACTATAACGGCTTTACAATCGGCTCGGACGGAACCGTGACGGCGACCTTCAAAAATGGGCAGAAGCTCAACGTCGGACAGTTGGCGCTCGGGAATGTCGTAAACCTTCAGGGGTTGCAGGACACGGGCGACGGCGACTATGCAACCACATTGGCCAGCGGTACCGCGACCATCGGAGTTTCGGGCACCTCCGGGCTTGGATCCATGCAGGGCGGAGCGTTGGAGGCCTCGAATGTGAACATCTCAGCTGAGTTCTCTGAACTGATCATTGCCCAGCGTGCTTTCGAGGCAAACTCGAAGGCCGTGACAACCTTCGACACGGTTACGCAGGAAACCATCAACATGATTCACTAACGCCTTCCTGGGTTGGGGAGAAGGCAATGTATGTGAAGACGCCGGGCTACAGAAGCATCTAATTCTGCGGACCGGCGTCCTTTGTCTTTGCATTGCGCTTTGCTCGTGCGATTCAAAATGTACACTGGCTATACTTCGATCGCTTCCCGGTTCATGACTACATAACCTGCCGCGCCTTGTATGTAACTCGATGCGCGCGCGGCAACGGACTGGAGGCATGAAGGAGGAGAGGATCTCTCAAATGCGCGCTCTATATTTCGCCGTCCTGGTTTTTGCGTGTTCAGCCGTGGTCTCAGGACAATCTGTTCCTCCCGCGATCTACACTGACCCGCCTGCGGACGTAAAACATCCCGCAGCCATGACGGTGCTGCATATTCCCAGCCACGGACAGCTTATCAATGGCGTTGTATATGCTCCGGCGGGCGCGGAACCGCACCCCACAATCGTTATCTGCCACGGACTGCCTGGAAACGAAAAAAATCTCGACCTCGCGCAAGCACTTCGTCGCGCCGGTTGGAATGCGGTGACCTTCAACTACCGCGGCTCCTGGGGTAGTCCCGGATCGTACAGGTTTGCGCAAAACCTTGAAGATGCCGATGCCGTCCTGGCCTATTTGCATGAGCCATCGAATGCCGCGAGGCTCGGGATCGACACCAAACACATCGTCCTCGCAGGCCACAGCATGGGCGGATGGGTAACGGTGATGACCGCCGCGCACGATCACGGTTTAGCCGGCGTAGTCCTGATCAGCGCCGCGGATATGGGCCAGCTCGGCAAAATGGAACACACAAAGCTGGTTGCGGAGATGGCCGACAACATGGAAGGCCTTGCCGGTGTCACTGCGGAGTCGATGGCAAACGAAGATGCGCAGAACGCCAAAGCCTTCGAATTTGCCAACGCCGTGCCCGGGCTCAAGGATGTGCCCATGCTTGTTCTGTCAGCCAACGATGGGCTGGCGCCGCAGACTGACGCCCTTGTCCATGCCATCCAAGCCGAGGGCAACCGCAACGTCAAGGCGATCCACGCAGAGACGGATCATGGCTGGTCTGATCACCGAATCTTTCTCGAGAGCACGATCATCGAGTGGCTCTCCACGCTGAAGTGAAGCCTAGCCGACCCGGGTCAAACGGGCTTTGGGGGACGCACTTCGATAAACAGTCCCTTGCCATGCGCAAGGGCATGACCGTCGCTGCCGAAGATTGTCGCTTCAGCCCAGTGCTTCCGTCCCTCGTCTTTGACGACGCGGCCCTCCATGCGAATCTGCGCACAGGACGGAACGGGCCGCTTGTAGTCGACTTCGAGATGGCGTGTCATGGCCGTGAGTCCGCGAGCGCGAACTGCCTTGCTCATTGTCTCGTCGAGCAACGTGGCGATGATCCCGCCATGCAGGAAGCCCGGATGGCCTTCGAATTGATCCGGAATGACGGCAGGGCAGACCACCGTTCCGTCCGCCGCCAGCAGGAAATCCAGTTGAAGACCTTGCGGATTGGCTTCGCCGCAGCCAAAGCACCGATTCTGCGCGGAGTGCGCGAGAGGCGTCAGGTTGTCGAAGTGCGGTCTCATCGTTGCACCGACTCTTCCACTAGCACGCGCGCAAAAACATCCGCATCGACATTGCCCCCGGTCAGCACGATGCCGATCCGCTTACCGCGATTCACATCCTGTTCTTTCAGAGCTCCCGCCAGCGCCGCTGCCGCCGCGCCCTCTGCAACGTTGTGCGTGTCCTGATAGAGAGCTCGCATCGCCGCTTCAATCTCGGCGTCGGAAACCTCGATGATGCGCGCCACGTTCTGCCAAATGATTTCCATGGCCATCGGATTCGGCGTTCGGCATGCAAGGCCATCCGCGATCGCTGTTTGTGCGGGAGCCTCAACGACTTTTCGCTGCATGAAGCTGCGCGCGTAGGACGGAGATCCCGATGCAACCACTCCGACGATCTCTGTTGTTAGCCCCAGAGCGTTGCGTGCAGCCGACACGCCGCAAATGGAGGATCCCAGCCCGATCGGCACATAGACACGGGCCAGCGGCGGTGCCGATTGCAGAAACTCGAGCGCATACGTCGCCGTCCCCATCACCAGGCGTTCGTGAAAGGAGTCGACCATGACGAATCCGCGATCGGTGGCAAGCACGCGCGCATATTCGAGCGACTCTTGAAAATCCTGACCGTGTTCTACCAATTCTGCGCCCTGCGCGATCATGGCGCGGTTCTTCTCGATGCTGTTGCCGTGCGGTACCACGATCACGCACGCGACTCCGTGCAATCGGGCCGCCATGGCAACACCTTGTCCGTGATTGCCGCGCGTTGCCGCAATCACGCCCCGCAGTTCCGGATGCGTTCGTTTGAGCCATTCCATATACAACATGGCGCCGCGAATTTTAAATGCGCCCACGGGGGTATGATTTTCATGCTTCACCCACACCTCCGCATCCAGCCGGCGATTGATCAGCGGCCAACTGTATTGCGGAGTAGGCGGCATATAACGGTAGAGGACATTTTGAGCCCCGCGGATCTGCTCCAAAGAGGGAAGCGTCATGGCTCAAGCATATCGAACCTTGCGCCTTAAAATGGGACTGGATGATTCTTCAGAGTTCTCCTTCAATTCTGTTGCTGACGGCCGGCATCGCTCTCACCTTCACAGGCTGTCGCAGCGCCGAACCGCTCACACCTCAGCAGGCAGAAGGGAAGCATCTCTACGAAGGACGCTGTGCACACTGCCACCGGGACAATGATCTGGCGCTCAAGAAAGTCCCGCCCGACTTGCACGCCGTTTTCAGCAGCGCGAAGCTTCCGAGCGGCGCGGCCGCCACTGACGCCGATGTCCGGCAGGTTGTCCTCGCCGGAAAAGGCATGATGCCGTCCTTCAACGGTCGATTCGACGAGGAGCAGATGTCAGCGCTGCTCGCCTACCTGCACACCGGGCTTCGCTAAGTACGTTTCGAGCGACCACCTCGGCCGTCGTCTTACTCGTAGCGGATTGCTTTCATAGGGTCAAGACCCGCCGCGCGCCACGCGGGGATCATGCAGGCGACTGTCGCCACGAGCGCGAGAACGCCGGTTGCCCCGAGCAGCAGTAGCGGATCGCGTGCGCTCTCCGCTGCCCAACTGGCCATCACCTTGTTGAGCGCGAGTGTCAGAGCAACGCCAGCCACGATCCCGGTCCCCACACTTGCTACTGTGGAGCGAAAGACAATTCCGAGGACGTGCCCCTTCTTCGCGCCCAACGCGATTCGTATGCCGAATTCATTGGTGCGCTGAACAACGGCGTAGGCGACCACGCTGTAGAGCCCCACAGCGGCAAGTGCAAGCGCCAGTGCCGCAAATGCTCCAAAGAGCCAGGCGACCAACTGTCCGCGTGCCCATTCAGGTGTCGCCGAAATCCAATGTTCAAGGTCGCGTACGTTGGCGTTTGTCTGTTGATCTGGATCGATCGAATTGACCGCCGCACGCACTGAATGCAGCAGAGATAGCGGTGGGACGTCAGAACGAACGAGCATCTGCGTTCCCATGCCCATTGCCACGGTGTAAGGAACGAACACCTCGGGTAGGATTGGCTTGGAAAGCCCCTGGTCCAGTTTGTCGCCGACCACGCCCACAATAAGGAAACCGTCCTCGGCACCGGGAGCAATCAGGAAATACGGCGCATCCGGTTTCAGATCCGGAACCTTGAAGGTGTGCCCAACGGCGTCGCCGGCAGGAAAGTAGCGTCTCACAAAGTTCTGATTGACCACTGCCAACCCTGCACCGCGACGAGTCTCAGCCTCGTCCCAGATTCTCCCCTGTATCAGCGGAACCCTCAGAGCTGGAAAATATTCCTTGCTGACCAGATTGAAGCGGAAGGACTGATCCGCAGAGGACGGCTTACCGACAATGTCAAACTTCACATTGAATCCATTGTCCGGCGGTGTCGCGTTGCTGGAGACCGCAGCCAGCTTCACACCGGGAACATCCGACACTTTTGCGAAGATCTGCTCGAAGTAAGCGGCCCGGTCAGGCCAGGTCTTGTACGTGCCGTCATGAATTGGAATTCCAACCGACATGATGTTGTGCGGGTCGTAACCCAGCTTCATATTCGCAACGCGCAGAAATCCTTCGATTGCCGCACCCGCGCCCGCCATCATCAGCAGGGTCAGGGCAATCTGACCACCGATAAGCGCCGCATGCATTCTGCGTCCCTTCGCATCGCCAGTCGTCTTGCGCGTATTCGCCTGCATGACCTGGCTGACTTCGGGCTTGGAAAGCTGGAGCGCCGGCCAGAGACCGAAGAGGAGTCCTGTGCTTACCGCGATGAGGATACAGAAAATGAGCACCGGCAAATTGATCTGGATTGCCGCTTCGTGTGGGAATGAGAACTGCGGAAGGTTGGCAACAATTACCGCAACAGTCTTATAGGCAAGGACAAGTCCGAGGCCCGCGCCCGTAAGCGACAACAACAAGGACTCCGTTAGCAACTGGCGCACAATTCTGCGCTGGCTCGCACCGATCGCAGAGCGCACGGCGAACTCGTGCTGGCGGGCTGTTGCGCGCGCGAGCAGAAGAATGGAGACGTTGCCGCAACCAATCATCAGGAGTAGCGCGACCGCTCCAAACAACAAGTAGAGTGTTCCGCCCAGTTGCTTGACGAAGTCCTCATTCAGGCCAACGACATGAAGATGAAGCTTGTCCGGAGGGAAATGCTTTGGTGTGTCCTTCGCAAATTGGAAGATAAGCGGCTCGAGCGCGGCATTCGCCTGCGCGTGCGTGATTCCCGGCTTCAGCCGGACGCCGGCATAGAAGGATTTCACTGGATCTCCGGTGATCTTCAGGGGCAGGTAAACATCGGCATCACCCCAGGTAAATCGCGATCCGGAGACCCCAATAATTGTGTAATTCTTGCGGACCAACTGCAGCGTTTTCCCCAACACGGTCGTATCGCCGTTGAAGTGCCGCTGCCAGAACTTGTATCCGAGTACAACAACCGGCTGCGGATCTTGTCCGTCTATCGCATCGGAGGGTTGAAGGCCGCGCCCAAGAGCCGCCGGCACTCCGAAGAAGTTGAAAGCATTTGAACTGAGATAGACGCCTGCCACGTCTTCGGGAAGGTCCGCACCGGTGACCGTCAAACTCCAGTCGTCCTCAACGAATGTGTCTTCGACGACCGGGGACTTGCGCAACTCCTGCCATTGCGCGCCCGTCACGCCAAAGCCATTCAGGTCGCCCGACGGCATGGTGAGTCGCATGTGGATCATGCGATCCGGCGCTTTGTAAGGATAGGGGTCCATCAGGATCGCATAGACCACGCTGAACACTGCCGTGGTGGCCCCGATGCCCAGCGCTAGTGAGACGATCGCCGTGAGCGTGAATCCGGGCATCCTGATCAGTTGCCGGAATCCGAAACGAATATCCTGGTACACGGTCTTCATCAAAAGCTCCTTCGCCAAATCGGCGGGAATCAACTCACTCATAACGAATTGCATTCATGGGATCGATCGAAGCTGCTCGCCATGCCGGGATCACGCAAGCGAGTGACGCGACCAGCGAAAGAGTAAAAGTCGCGCCGAGTAACAGCAGGGGATCGCGCGAACTCTCCGCAGCCCAGGCAGCCATCACCTTGTTGAGGGCAAGCGTCAACACCACTCCAGCGACAAGCCCCGCGCCGACGCTCGCCACTGTCGACCGGAAGACGATTCCCAGGACATGACCTCGCTTCGCTCCCAAAGCGATGCGAATTCCAAATTCATTCGTGCGTTGCGCCACGGTGTAGGCAACCACGCTGTAAAGCCCCACGGCTGCGAGGGCAAGCGCCAGAATCGCAAATGCGCCGAACAACCAGGCAACAAGCTGACCCCGCGCCCACTCGGGCTGCATCGTGATCCAGTGCTCAAGGTCGCGGACGTCACTGTTCGTCTGCTGGTCAGGGTTGATTGTGCTTACGGCCGTGCGAATGGCATGCAGCAGCACCATAGCCGACCCATCCGAGCGGACAAGAATCTGCGTGTAACCTGTCAGCGCCACTGTGTATGGGGCAAAGCCTTCGGGCACAATCGGCTTGGCGAGCCCATCGTCGAGCTTGTCGGCCACTACTCCGATGATCAACAATCCGTTTGCTGCACCGGGTGAAGTCAGAAGAAATGGGGGAGGAGACTTCAGGTCCGGCAGTTGAATGACATGTCCAATGGCATCGCCGGCAGGGAAGTAGCGGCGCACAAACGTCTGATTCACGACAAGGAGAGCGGCGCCACGATGGCTCTCATCTTCATTCCAGATCCGCCCTTGAATAAGAGGAATCCGCAGAATGGGAAAGTACTCCTTGCTCACGATATTGAATCGGAACGGCTGATCCTGCGCCGAGGGTTGGCCCACAATTTCAAATTTGAGAGGAGCTCCATTCGAAGGCGGCGTTGCATTGCTTGAGATCGCCACCATCCTCACCCCGGGAATTTGCGCTACCTTTGCCGAAACCTGTTCAAAGAAAGCTTCCCGCTCAGGCCATGTCTTGTAAGCACCCTGGTGCACAGGAATACCAACGGACATGGTGTTGTGCGGGTCATAGCCCAGCTTGGTATGCGCCACGCGCAGGAATCCTTCGATCGCTGCTCCAGCTCCCGACATCATCAGCAAGGTAAGCGCAATCTGGCCGCCAATCAGAAGGGCGTGCGTTCTGCGGCCTCTCGCATCGCTCGTCGTCTTGCGCGTGTTCGATTGCATCACCTGGCTGACCTCAGGCCGCGACAGTTGCCAGGCCGGCCACAAACCGAACAGAACTCCGGTGCCCACGGCAATCACGATGGAAAAGATGAGTACAGGCACATTGATCTGAATTGCGGCCTCATGCGGAAACGAAAACTCCGGCAGATTCGCAGCAATCACGCTCACTGTTTTGTAAGCAAGCACAATCCCAAGCCCGGCGCCCGTAAACGAAAGAAGCAGCGCTTCGGTCAATAACTGGCGAATGATTCTAATCCGGCTTGCACCGATTGCCGAGCGCACCGCAAACTCATGTTGCCTTGCGGTGGCTCGTGCCAGCAGCAGAATGGAGACGTTGGCGCACCCGATCATCAGGAGCAGGGCAACAGCACCGAACAACAGATAGAGCGTGCCTCCGAGATCCTTCACAAATTGTTCGTTGAGACCAACGATATCAAGTTGGAGTTTTCCCTGCGGAAAGAATCTTGGCGTTTGATGCGCAAACTCATCGATCAGCGGCTGCAAGGCTGTATCGGCCTGCGCGTGGGTTATGCCCGGCTTGAGTCGAATCTCAGCGAAATAGTTGATGGTCTGATCTTGCGTAATCTTTAGCGGAAGATAGACATCCCCATCGTTCCACGTAAAGCGTCGCGCGGCCACCCCGACGATGAGGTAATTCTTGTGATCCAGTTGGATGCTCTTGCCCAGAACGCCCGGGTCAGCATTGAAATAGCGCTGCCAGAACTTGTAGCTGAGAACGGTTACGGTCTGCGGATCCTGCCCATCGATCGCGTCGGAGGGTTGCAATCCGCGGCCGAGCAAGGGCGGAACACCCAGAAATTGGAACGTATTCGAACTGACGAGGGCCGCCGTCACATCCTCTGGAAGATCGCCGCCCGTGATCGACATGCTCTGTGGACCCGAGATAAACGAGTCCTCCACCACCGGAGACTTGCGAAGCTCCTGCCACTGCGATGGAGCAAGGAAGACGTAGTTTCCCACCTCTCCCTTGGGAGTAAGCAACCGCAGGTGGGCCATGCGACTTGACGCGAAATACGGATAGGGGTCCAGCAGCACGGCATACACCACGCTGAAGACCGCCGTAGTAGCGCCGATGCCAAGCATCAGAGACACAATCGCCGTAAGTGAGAACCCCGGCGTCTTGACGAGTTGGCGGATAGCGAAACGGATATCCTGAAACACTGTCGTCATCGGGACTCCCTTCATGTTGAACGAGTCAAGGGAAAGACGCTCTTGCACTTCAATTGCCTGGAAAGGAAAAGCCTCCGAGAACACTCCGGCGCCCGCGCAACCCCAGGCGCTTCGCCTGTAGAAATGCACGTACAAGCCCACAGGCAGCTCTACGTAAGTCGTTGATTCAATGTTCCGAAGGATGAACAGCCTGCGGAAACGATGTGCGTTTCTGTGTCATCGTGTTCAGAATTGGACGGTTTCGCACCGGTATCGCTTGCGCGCCGAGTAGTCCCGGCCAATCGTCGCAAGTTCTGAATGCCTTATACTCAGACTTGCCATGGCTTCCGAAAAGACCTTCTACCTCGAGACTTTCGGATGCCAGATGAATGCGCATGACTCCGAGAAGGTTATCGGCACATTGCTGCATGAAGGCTACAGCCAGGTCGAAACCGAAGAGGAAGCAGGCCTGATCCTCTACAACACCTGCTCCATCCGCGACAAAGCCGAACAGAAAGTCTTCAACCGCCTTAACGACTACAAGAAGCTGCGCAAGGCCGGCAAACGCTTCGGCGTGCTCGGCTGCGTCGCGCAGCAGGAAGGCGAGAAGATCTTCGAACGTGCGCCGTACGTCTCGCTCGTCTCCGGTTCTGCCTCCTATCGAAAGCTGCCTGAGATGCTCAGCCGTCTTGAGGCCGGCGAGAACCGGATCACGGGCCTCGACGACCGGCAAACCGACGAGACATTTGAGACCGAATTCACTTCGCGCCAGAATCCCTACCGCGGATACATCACCATCATTGAGGGCTGCGACAAGTTCTGCGCCTACTGCGTTGTCCCATACACGCGCGGCAAAGAGCGCAGCCGCGGATCGTTATCCGTGCTCGCAGAGGCGCGACGCATCGCCGACCAGGGATATACAGAGATCCAACTTCTGGGCCAGAACGTCAACAGCTATCGCGATCCGGAAGGGAAGTTGAGCTTCGCCGAACTGCTCGCCGCGGTTGGCCAGGTTCGGGGCATCCGCCGCGTTCGCTTCACCACCAGCCATCCTCGCGATTTCACCCGCGACATTGTCGAGGCTATCGACTCTTACCCGACGCTGTGCGATCACGTGCATCTTCCGGTACAGTCCGGCTCCTCGCGCGTGCTCAAAATGATGGCCCGCGAGTACACATCCGATTGGTACCTTGAGCGCATCAGTTGGATAAAGGCGGCGAAGCGCAAAATCTCGCTTTCCACCGACATCATCGTCGGTTTTCCGGGCGAGACCGCCGACGATTTCATTGAGACGATGGACTTGCTGCAGGAGGTCCAGTACGATTGCGTTTTCGGTTTCAAGTATTCTGGCAGACCCAACACGCCGGCGCTCACGATGATCGACTCTATCCCTGAAATCGAAAAGGCGAAGCGGCTGCAGCACGCGCTCGATCGGCAACGTGAGATCCAGAGAATGAATTACGCCAAACATTTAGGCGAAGAGATGGAAGTGATGGTTGAGGGAGCCCATCCGGCACGCGGCCAGATCGCCGGCAGAAGCACGCAGAACAAGCCGGTCAACTTCACGACTCCTGTCCCCATTGCCCCCGCTCCCGGCTCGTATGTGAAGGTGAAAATCACAAACACTTTTCCCAACAGCCTGGTCGGTGAAGCCGTCTAAACGTCTAGCGAAGGGGGAAGCCATGGACATCGAAGTCCGAATCCGCGGTTTGATGATGGACCCATCCACCAATATGCCGATCGTCGTCCTGAAGGACGTCGGCTCCGATACCGTCATGCCCATCTGGGTTGGCATCTTCGAAGCCAACGCCATCGCCATTGAGATTGAAAAAGTGTCTGCTGCACGTCCCATGACGCATGATTTGGCGAGAAACCTCATGCGCCACATGAATGGCCAGTTAGATAAGGTAGTTATTACAGAGCTTAGGGACGATACATTCTTCGCTGTCCTGTGGATTCGCCAGGACGGGGAACTCATCACACTGGACGCGCGGCCCTCCGATGCGATTGCATTGGCGTTGCGTTCCGATTGTCCGATTTTCGTTTCGGAGCAGGTGATGCAGTCAGCAAAGCTGAACATGGCTGGCCCGCCAGAAGGCCCTACGGCAGAAGAGTTGCGCGGATGGCTTGAAGGTCTGAACGATGAAGACCTTGGCCGTTACAAGATGTAGGGAAGAGCTCAGAGAACAATTCAATAACCATAAATATAACTAGAAGATAGCACTACGTCGCCAATCATTCACTTTCACTATACAGAATATCTGTTATCGGACATCAAGGGTCACCCGTGCGGGGGATTGGTGATCGTTGGCACCTCTGGCAGGCTTCTCGGTAACAACCTTAGTAACTACAACCATCGTGTCTCGGCCTCCGGTTTCGGAAACTTCGGGCGCTTTCGAGCGAGCCGAAGTAGACGGGCGAACTGGCCTGCAGTGGCTCAAAGCTGCGATTGCACATTGCGACTGTCACGCTGGGACGGCATGGCGTAGGCTGAGTGATCCCCGTCAACGCTATGCTCCGGAGCGCCTGTTCTGGCTGGAAGTCATTCGCCTACTGACGGACGTTCTCTTAGCTGACCCGCAGGAAATTCGTTTACATTCAGCGTCTCCCCTCCTCCATCCCATCCGGCACGAATTATCGGGCGAGCCTGAGTACCGGACATGGCGCCGCGATTCCCTCGCTCGCGCCCTGGTCAACGAAAACTCCAAATTCACGGATGCGAAGCTCCTCTCGCACCTCCCCAAACCCAAGCTCGCCCGGATGCTGGCCGAAACCCGGCTCGCGGCTCGGAATGCTCGGAGGGCGCACGCGTGAGTCATCGCGGCATATCCCGGCATGCTTCGCAATCGTTTGAGGAAATCGCCGCAGAACTAGGGATCACGCGCGATGAGGTTTTCAGCGCCTATCGCTCAGGCATTCGAAAGATCAAAATGCGCAAGGAAATTTCGATCCTGAGAGCACTTTCAGCAGCGCTCGACGAGCTACGCATGCAGCGGCGTAGGGGAAAGACGGCTTAGATGACATTCATTGGTCGCATCAGCGACGGACTCAAAGCAGGCTTCCGGGGCCTCAGACAACGCCTGAATGCTCACGTCTGGATGTTCCGGAATCCATTTGCCAAGCGCCGGGAACCGGTAGGCACGGTCGTTTCAGGCCTCCGCTCCCGGCGCACTCCGGTCTATCGCACCCCGGTCTACATGCGCAAGGCGCTCGGCTGGTACGGCGGCAATTCTCACCAACGCAGAATCTGGCGACGCATGTTCATGCGCCCGAAAGAAGTCGCAGCGGTCTAGACAACCAGCGACGGACGGGAGCGGGGCGCGTCCCCCATAGGCGCGCTCCGATTCCGAAGAAAGGAGGCCACATGGCACCTATCAAAAACTGTTGTTTCCCAGATTGCTCGGTCCAAGTGGACCCTCCTCACATTTGCTGCATTCATCACTGGCACCTTTTACCACCTCGTATCCAATCCGAGGCGCAACTCCGCATACGTGCCTGGAAGTCACCGGGCGACGCGCGGTCATTCGTTGCGGACTGGGTTCGGCTCAACAGAAAGGCTACGCGTAATGACCCCATCAACGTCTGAAACCGTCCCGCGTCATGCTGCGGCGGTCACCCTTCTAACGCAGCTCGCAACCACGCTTTTCCAAAAGGCAATGGCCGTCCCTGAATCGGAATGTGAAGTTTTCTGGGAACGGTGGGAATCCCTGCGGCGAATCGCTATGAGCATTGCGATTCGACAGTCCATTCATTTCTCGCCCGTCGATGAGGCGGAACTGGATGAGGCCCTTCGCATGGCCGTCAACGTAGGCGGTCCGAACGAGTATCACCTGGTCGAGCAATTTAACCGCCTCCTCGAAGCCGAAATCGCCGAAATCAATCGAAGGGCGGTCACAGCTTGACGCCTACCCGAGAAACCGAAACCGCGTTAGATATCCTGATGCAACTTCACTATCTAGGTCAAGAATCGCTCGAAAACTTGCTCCATTCGGTGATTCACGAGCTTGAGTGCAAGGGCGGATTTCGCACTCAGGACACGAAAACTGTAGCGCTGTTTGCTGCTGGTTTGTGTCCAGTTAAGAACACGAGTGCGGGAGGAATATTTTGACTCCTCGGGATATGTTCCTGATTCGCACCGGGCGGCATCTGCGCAAGGCTCGGAGACGCGCTCATCTTAACGGCACTCAGGCAGGCGCGCGGATTTCTGTCCATGCAAACACTGTCTACAACTGGGAAGGCGGCGTTGCGCGCCTCAGCCTGTTCGAATTCGTTCGCTACAGCGAAGCGTTGAACAGGAAACCCACGGAATTGCTTTCGGAGATCCTCACGCCCGCAACACAAAAGTCTGTGAATGCCGGCGCGAATCCGCCATGTCATTCGGGGCCGCGCGCTCAACGCTGCGACCACGATGGTCCGGGCGGCTTTATGGGACACACCTGTCACCTTGGAGGAAACATCATGAGAAAACTCGCACTTCTAATCCTCGCCTTCGCTGTCTCTAGCGCGTGCTTCGCAGCCGGCCAAACCGCAAGCGTGAATCATACGATCACGTCAAATTGGAACCCCGCAGCTACCACCGTATGCACTTCCACCGTCACGAGCAGTTGTGAGAATGGACAGACTCTCACGATCACTCCCCCCTCAGGCGCGCCTACGACCATCGCATCATGCGCGACTGCAGGGCTGGCCGCTAACTCTCCCTGCCTCAGTGTCGGCTCTGCTTCCTTTGTCTTTACACCTGGAGGCTTCCTCGCCTGCGGCACTTGGACCGTCACCGTGGTGACGAATGGATTCGACCAGAACGGAATCGCTGCTACTTCTGTCCCCATATCCGCGACGGTGGTTGCGGCTTGCCCTTTAGCCCCGTTCACCATCCCCCCGGCCACCAACCTCGGGGCAAAAACGCAGTAACTCGCTAAAAAACACAAGGGGCAAGACATTGAGCAGGGATAAGAAGCTGTTCCCTCACCGTCGCGTTTGCGACGTGTGCGGAATTGAAGCACTGAAAGGCGCAAAGGCCTCTGAGGGCGCGCCGAATATCGTCGCGATTTCGATGACGATCTATCGGCGCGGCCTCGGTAAGGGCCAGCTGCGCGCGGCTGGCAAAGTTTGTGCCTGCGAAAAGTGCCTTACTTTCGCGCTGGCTGATGGTGACTCCCCTCAGGCCTTCGGAATGCTCGGCTCGCTGCTGCAGCGAATCTCTGACTGCTATAGCGGCCTCCTCGAGGACGACTCACCCGAAGAGACGGAGCAAATTCAGGGCGAGGAGCTATTCGCATGACGACTCACGCGAGCGCGGTCATGGAAAAACGGATACCCCCCTCCCGTCCCGTCCGTCTGGGGACCCGTCGTAGGCGCGCGCCGAAAGCGCGCGCGGCTTCGGAGACGGGGGCTTCGCGCTCGACAGAACGTCGAGCCCCTTCACTTGATACTGGAAATCAACTAGCAACAACTGTTAAGCAATGGCTGCGCGAGAACGAAACCGAATGGGATAGCTATAGCGCGCAAATGTCTTTGCATCAAGAACTTCTGCGCACCGTTAAGAAAATCTGGCAGAGACATGCGCGTGCGGCGAATGACGAGGTTTCTAGGGCATGGCGTGCTTCCTATGATGAAATTTGGAAAACACAGGGAGACGAAGACGCTCCGACGCGTCATAAGCGCATTGAGGCATGGAGAAAAGCGAATCCGCCAGTAGGCTCGAACGCTCTCGCGGTCCGATGGGAGAAGCAATACTTCCAGCTTTCCCGCTGTCAGACGGAGTGGATCGGCTACAAATGGGCCTGCTGCGGTGACAGGACGCGCGCTATAGCGGTTCCAGTGGGCTGTAATCACCGTCTCTGTCCCCTTTGCGCCTGGAATCGCTCTAGGAAGGCGCAGATTCGCATTAAAAGCCTGTACGACCGGCTCACCCATCCCGTGCTGATGACGTTCACGGTTCCGAATCTCCCAGAACTCCGTAAACACGATTTCACGATGTTCCGGCAGAGGCTTCGCAAGTTCATTGCGCAGCACAACGGTATTTTGGGTGGCGTGTACTCGCTCGAAACGACATATAACCGCAAGGCGAAGACGTGGCACCTGCACGCGCATGTGCTCGCCGATTTCGCGACATCTCTTCCCTCCCTGTATGTCGAAGAGGACGGGCGTAAGCGCCGAAACTACGTCGATTTCGAGTGCGAACAGACTCTCGCCTTTACGGCGCTCAAATGGCGCCTCGAGTTCGACTGGCTCTGTCTTTGGTCGCAGGCATGGGGCAAGATGCCCGCGATTGACCCTCCCGCGCGGCGAATCGAGAAATGGCGTATGCAGTGGGAGGACTATAACTACGAATTCTCGAAGTGGGTCGCAGCGAAGCGCGCGCACTCAACCAAATGGGCAAAGGCATGGAACGCGCGTATCCGGAAATATCAGCCGCGCACCGATTTAGACCCGTTGCAACTGCGTGAATTCCAGAAGTGCGAGGCATGGAACCGCGCCAATACGCGCGTCATCGACCTGAAGCCTGTGACGGACCGCGACGGCGCCTGTAGGGAAGTTCTCAAGTACATCTGCAAAGTTGCGGATTTCGGCGACTACCCCGATGCAGTTGAGGAATTCTGCAACGCGGTCAAGGGCGCGCGCCTGATTCAAACATTTGGAAGTTGGTACGGCTTCAATATCGAGGCCGACTTTAATACGGAGCACCTCGATGATTGGGGTTCTCCAAAATGCAATTGTGGGCTGAATATGCGCGAGCGCATCGGCATTTTCAATTCCCGCGATGTGGAGATGACTAACGAGGGGCGCTGGCTTCTGAAACGCAGCGTTCAAAACCATCAATGCGGAACAGTTCTCCGCCCAACAATTCGGGCGCTTGGGCGACCCGAAGGAGAGGTAATTTTCCAGCTATGACAACCACCGCAGCAGCAGTTCTCCAAAAACGCGAGGCGCCCGCCTTTATGCGGTTCGCTGATGGCGAATCGATTTCAGGCAAGATCATCGCGCTCGATAGTTTGCTCATCAAGGGCAAGCGAGTTTCGAAGTACACTGTCGAACTCGGAAAGGCGGTCTGGGAGGGCGGAAAGATTATCGAATTTCAGAAGGGCGCCGGTCGCGTCTCATTTCTCGGCACCGTGAAAATCGACGAAGTAATCACCGAGGAAGATGTCAAGCGATACGCAGAGATCATCTGCACGGGGGAAGACAAGAGCGTCAGTCGCGGAGACCGATTCATGCAGCTTTTTGATATCGCTCTCTCGACCGGTCCGATTTCATGGGGTGTCGTGAGCGACAAGGCGCGCGTGGTCGACGGGACCGAGATCACAGACGAAGATATACCGTTCTAGGTACCTTGGTACATAGGTACGCGCGGCGTGAAAAAGCGCCGCGCGTGGGGGGTGTGAAAGGTGAATAGAGATTTCTGGATTGTGATAGTGCTCATCGTTTTGGTTGCGCTGCTAACGGGCGTCAATCTCGGCATGGGCAAGAACTGAGGGCGTATGGCAACGTGCAAAAAATGTAAGGCGACCGTCGAGAAGTTCTCAAAGAACGCTCGCGGCTGTCTCGTGGGGAAGTGTCCCGAATGCAAACACTGGGGGAATCTCGATGGAAACGACGGCGACAGTGGTAACGGCTCCAAAAAAGCAGCGGGGACCGTACAAGAAAAGAAAGTCAAAAGCAAGTCCACCAAAAAAACAGGAGGGCGGACAAAACAAACCCCTCCCTCCCCCGATAGAGACCGGAGCAGCGGAACAGATCCAATCGAAGCCGCAGTCAGCGCAGTCCGATCCTTCGTCCGCGACCTCTTTTCGTGAGCCTTCACCCGGCGAACCTCTGACGGCGGAAGCTGAACAGATTCTTTCTGGGCTGTCTGACGCGATTCCGGACGCGGGTACATCGGGCGTGCGCATCACGGAAGACTACGACCCTCTGGCCGATCTCGCGGGCAATGACATTTGCGACGAGAAAAGCGCGGCGAAGCTCGTCGGGATATTCCTCGCGGGCGTCCGTCGCATCCGGCATCGGGAATGCTATCGCCTGGATGATGACGGACTCGCCGAACTTGGCGGCGCGTGGAATCCCGTCCTCAATGGCCTCTGGCGCAAATATGCTCCCGCGCTCTTGCTTCGCCTGAACTCCTCCGTTCCGGATTTGTTCAAGGCGATGCTCGCGACCGGGTTCGCTCTCGCCCCGATGATTGCGGAGGACCTCGCGGATTCGCCCGTGGAGAAACAACAGAAGCAACGCGCGCCGGAACCGCGTCAGCGCGCGTGGCAGCAGCCTGCAGGACGCGGTGCGAGCGCTCCGAAGGTTCAACCCATAGACGACTTGCCTCCGGTGCCTCCAGTGGCCTCAGGGGTCAATTTCGATTAGAGAGGGATATATGAACTTGAGCGATCAAGGGAAGCTCTTAATAAAAACATCCGAAGGACTGAGACTGATGCCCTATTCCGACTGCGTTGGAAAATCGACCATCGGTTATGGACATCTGATTGGTCCGACTGAAGACTTTGCATCCGGCATCACGTTGGCGCAAGCGGAACAGCTTTTCGACTGGGACGTGGAGCGCGCGGAGGGCATTGTCTCGCGAGAATGCAAGGTCCCGCTTACGCAGGGCGGATTCGACGCGCTCACGGATTTTTGTTTTAACCTCGGCGACCGCCTGCAGGGTTCAACCTTGTTGCGGTACTTGAACGCGGGCAATTATGCGGAGGCTGAAGCACAGCTTCCGAATTGGTGCTATGCGGCCGGCAGGCCAAATCCTGCATTGAGGGCGCGCAGGCTTCTTGAACTCAAGGAATGGCAGGGGGAGGCAGCCTGATGCGATACGAAGAAATCAGGGATCAGATTCGCACTGGCGATATTCTCGCGTGTCATGGCGTCGCGACAATCTCAAAACTCATTGAGGCGACGACCAGCCATCACGACCCGGAAGCGTGGAGTCATGTAGGGCTTTTTGTCTGGGTAGGACAGGGGCTTTTCCTCGCACAAGAATACGAGGGGGAAGGGTTCGGGATCTATCCGGCCTCGCAACTGATTGCGAAGTTCCAAGCGGCGGGCAGCTCGTGCAGCGTGGGGCGCGCGCCGAAGCTCGTCGTCGATAACTCATCGGCGATTTTCTCTCTCATCGAAACTTACCGGACGACTCCGCACCTGCGTCCCTACGGGTACGGTTCCCTGCTCCGCATCCTCGTCGACAAGGAATTCCATCACAACGAGGATCCGGATAAAGTGCAGGCGGTCTGCAGCATCTTCGATCAGCAGGCATGGGAGAAGTGTGGATTCACATTCGCGCGTCTCTTCGCTCCTGAAGACTTCAAAAGTGTAGTTGAGCAAATCATTCCAATCGACAAGGCGGCATAGCATGTACATCGACTCAAATCTGCAGGCGATTAGTCCATTTATCTCTCACGTTCAATCTGACGGTTCACAAATCGGCGGGATTGACCCACTCGACTATGGCGCGACACCCATCCCCGGCATGCCTCGCGCTCTCTTGTTGCGCACGAGCGGAAACAGCGACAAAACCGGCAAGCAATATCCGGCGTGGCTCTGGTCAACGGCTCCGCGTCCCATCCTTCCGAATACGGGACGGTTCCAGATGAGTTATGACTTTAGGATTGGGGGAAACCTGCAGGGCGCGAACGTCTTTGAGACGGACACGATTCTGATTGCGGTTTGCGCGGATGGAGTGAAACGCAAATTCAACCTATCGCTTCAGCGTCACATCGCAACGGGCCAGATCGATATTGGCAACTGGACGGATACCACGCTGCGCGCGGGCGCGCTCTCCCAGAACACGAAGCATAAGGTCGTCATCTACTACAGCTTCGACCTCACCAAAAACGTGTGTTCGGTGCTCGCTTATTCCTGCGACGGGATTCCACAATCGGTACCGGCTAATCTCCAGAACATGCCCGCGACCCAAAGCACCTGGGCGGTGGGAGCGATTCCTCAGGTGCAACTCGGTTCTCTTCCGAACGGCCTGCCGTGGCAAGTGAAGTTAAGCAAGCTCCGCTATCGGTGGTTTTAGTGCGCGGTTTTATCGATGGGGAATATCAAGACGGCGAGATTCGCGGGTGTGGCTTCATCGCTGGCGTGCGGGGGATGGGGAAGACGACCGAAATGGGGCGCCTCCTCTCCCTCTGTACGGGCGGCGTGCTTTTCTTTGACCCGCTGGCGCGCCATGAACACGTGTTGCCGGGACGGAGGCTCATTCATCACTGGGTAGAGCTAGAAAACTATCTGCGCGTCAATCGAGGGCGTCGCTTCCGGATCATCTATCAGCCGCGCGGGGGATCGATCGATGAGCATTTCAAGGGCGTAGCTGCATGCGTTCGCGCGTTCGGCTGGATGATCTTCGCAATCGATGAACTCGACATGCTCTGCGGCGCTCGGTTCGGGGACGCTCGGATGCCTCAGGAGCTTTACGACCTCGTGAACTATGGTCGCCATGCGCGTGTCTCGATGCTGGCGACGGCGCGCTACCCCATGAGTGTCGCGCGTGGTTTCACTTCGCAATGTGCGACGCTCCGTCTTTTCTACATGCGCGAAAAGAAGCACCTGCAGTACTTCGAAGAGTACATCGGGGAGGAAATTTCGCGCCTCCCTTCCCTGCCCAAATACCACTACCTCTTTTGGGATGGAAGCGAAAATTCCCAAATCTTTATGGCAGGACGTGCGCTATAGCGCGAAAGTTTTGAGAAATACTCCGATTCCCCCTCCAAATTGAATTACGCATAGCTGGCCTCCTGCCGGACGTACCGAGGTGGTGCGTCCGGCTCTTTTTTGTTCCAGCCAACTCTGAAGGGGGAATTCATGAAGCTGACTCATATCGCTCTTTTGTTCGGTCTGATGTTCGTCGCAATTTGGGCGAGCAACAATGTTCCGTTCATTAACAAGTACACGTCGTAACTCAACCCCGGCGAAAGTAGAAACTCGCTGCGTCTGCGTGGGCAACTGACACGAGGAGAAATTTATATTATGGCTTTTGAAGATAGAACTAATCGGGCGCAATACCCTGTGCAGGGTTCCACGCCTGTGATTTTCACGATTCCCCCGGGCGGCAAAGTGCTGCGCGGCAACATCGTCGTTGCGGGCAACGTCGTCATTTCAGGCGGCACAACCAACGGCGCGATTGTTGGCGAGGGCGGTCCTATCAACATCGTGAACTGGATCAAAGTCACTGCCAACCGTGGCGCGAATTCGCGTTACCCCGGTGGGCGCATCGTTGACTGCGATCCTCGTTCCCTCCTGCGTTACGCCATCACGGAGCACAACGGAAAGTTCATCGGCGAACAGTCCGGCTCAGTGCTCGGCAGCGGCGCGGCAGGCACCTATCCGATTTACCTCAGTATCCCGATTTACTGGGCTGATGGCACACTGCGAAACGAGATTCAGACCGCACTCAACTGCGATTTGCTCGACTCGACAGGGCGCCCGGTCTATAGCTCGGTGCAGGTGGAAGTCGATTTCGTGAACTCGCTTGCGACGATCTTCTCTGGCAATGACCGCGTGTTGAACACATCCGGCCTCACCTGCCAATGGGAAGATGACCGGCTCTCCATCGCGACGGATACGGTTCCGATTGTGCAGGAAACTCACATCCAGCAAATCGGCGCAGCGAACCGGCGCATGCAGGATTTCGGTTTGCCGCAGGATGGTTCCTTCCTGTCCTGGCTAATCATGACGGAACAGGGCGCGGCGGCTTTGCTCGCGGATACGATTCTGAATCGTGTCACGCTGCAGTCGCCCACCTTGAACCTCGATGAGTACGCGCAGGATATCCGTCAGCGCATGTACGAGGACAACTGGTACGACCCCGCGCAGGCGGCGGCAGGCCAGTTCTTCTTGGACTTCACTCACGGTCTGCTGCAGAACACAAACCCCGCTCCGGGCTTTAACGTGCGTTACGACGTGTTGAATCCGAGCGGTGCCAACCTCGACCAATTGCGCGTCTATACTCGCCGCGCATTCGCGCTTCTGTCCTAAGGGGGACGGTTGAGGCTCCTGTTTTTTATAACCGCGGTGGTACTCGTCTGGCTCGCGTTCTCAAAAAAGGGCGCGGGCCAATCGAGCGCAGTTGTGAACTATCAGGGGAGTGCAGGTGCGAACGAGCTTGACGACGCGAACGCGAACATCGGCGTAGGCGCCCCTCAGGGTACCAGCACGCTTGAGGATTACGCGAGAGCAGCGCTTCAGACTTACCTACCGGGCGGTGAAGTTGTCGGCATGTCTGATGCGGATTTCTTGAACTATCTGGAGTACGCTCCGGGGATTCCGGTCGCCATCAAGGGACCGCGAAACGATGACGGGGGAAGCTGATGGCACCGACAGGCCTCACCAATTCGAAGGAAGATAATCTCGGAACCGCAGCGGGCAACATGGTCGGACCGCGCGGCGCGATCTTCGCAGTTATCCAGATCACCTTTGCGGCCTCGAACCAGCCGATACAGTTTCCGCAGTACCTTGTGCCTCTCGGCTGCAGCGTAAGTCTGCGCGGGGATAGCGGCGTGGGTGCCAACGCTGCGATTGTGTTCGCGGCGGCAAACCCTAGCGCTCTTCAGCCTGGCGGAAGACGAGCCAGCATCACTCCGGATACGGAGATCACTTACCCGGTCGATAACGTCGGGCAAATCTGGGCAATGGGTACGGCGGGCGATGGGCTACTCGCGACGATTCGCGGGGGAGCAATCGGTTAGGAGGAACGATGGGTATCGTAATTAGCTTGGAGAGGCTTTTGGCTCTCGTACCAAAGAAGAGGCGCACGAAACGGAAGTCGCGACGCAGGCGGAAGGCGAACGGCGAGTTTAAGAAAAAGCGCTAGTCACCGACTGTGATCGTTATCGAGTTTGCTCTTGGCTGACTGAATACGGGAGGCACCCTGAGATCGCGAATGAAAAGGTCGGAAGGATCATCGAAAGTGCATCGGATTTGGACGGTCGAATCAGCGTGGCACGGGCCAGCCGCAACCTGCACAGGATATTCAGTCCGAATCTCGACTACATGATAGGCGCGGTTTTCAATGTTGAGAGTTTTTCCCGGCAGGACGGAATAGGTTTTCGAGTGGTTTTCTTGAGGGCGGGCAACAAGGCAAACCATAAGTAAAGCAGTGATCGCTATAGCGTTTTTCATGATCGAGAGTGTACCAGAATGAGCCTAGAAAAAGTCGAAGACGAAGTGATCGGCGGGGTACTTTTGGTTGCACTTTTGGCGCTTGCCTATTTCGCATTTAGGGCATGGAAGGGGCTTGACGGGTCGGGCGGCGTAATCGTCCAGTTGCTCAAAAAGCTGTGGAATGCGGTAGATGGAGTGTTTTCAAAGTCCGTGGATGCTCTAACCATATCCCCCCTCAGCGGTGAGTGGGGGAGCGGGGTTGACTCAGTCCATACCGGCTCGACGCTCGGGCCTTCCACGGACCCGCTAAGCACTTCAGACTATGCGCCCGATGAATCGATAGATGAGGAACCATTGCAGTCGGTTCCCCTGCCTAGTTCTCCGTTGGGAGGTTAGAAGCAATGAAGGAATATTTAAAGTACGGTGTCTTCATCTTGATTGGCTATTTTGTCCTCCGCTATGTCGGAGGCATCTTTGCGAACGTCAACGGCTCGATTCAATCCGGCACGGACTTTCAGCCGCAGTATCCCGGTTACCCGTATGGCATCGTGACCCTTCAACCTCAGAGCTTCGTGCAATCGCCCGCATCATGGCGCGCGCCCTACAGGGGCGGCGGCTGGCGCGCGCGTAAGGGCGTTGCCTGGGTACCGGGTCAATAAGGGGAATCATGGCGAAGACCAGCACAAATCAGACTCTCATTGTCGGCGGCGTCGTCGTGGTCGGCGGGTACTTCGCGTTGAAGTACATCAGCAAGAATTTCGGAAGCGGCGGAAACGGAACGACGCTCACCGGACCCGCTGGCGGCGGTGCGTATGCTCCCCCCTACTATCCGGATCAGCAGCAGCAGCCGCTGCAGCTTCCGAAGATCCAATTCGGCGGCGGGAACGGTGCGGGGCCTGCAGGGCACGACCTCACCGAACCGGAAGAGCAGTTGCTTGAGCTTCGCGACTTTCAGGCGGCAGGCAATCAGTTGCTCGCACAGAATGCGCCATCGTATCTCGCGGCCGACAACGCCGCAATTCTCGCGGGAAGCGATCATGTAGCGGAGCAGCCTCTCGCGCTCGATTCCGGAAAATCTTTCTTGGATTTCTTTAATGCTGGCGGAACGGCAAGCGATTTCCTTCCCTCCGGATCAATCGGCGACGCGAGTTCCTCTGAGTACGTTGGCTCTGATTACGGCGGCGACTATGGCGGCGACTACAGTGCCGATGGAAGCGGCGGGTCGAGCAGTTCCGATTACAGCGGTTACGGCGCTGGCGACGCGGGCGGATATTCCGACTACGGCGGCGGCGACGGAGGCAGCGGCTACGACAGTGGCAGTTTTAACGATGGGCAGGGCCAAGACTATTCGAGCACTGACGGGGGAGGGTACTAGTGGAAAACAAAATCATGAAGACGGTCGCGCAGCTTGGAGTTATTGCGGTGGCGATCTATGTTGTCGCGACTCTCCTCGGGCGGTCTGAGGAAGCGACGTTGCAGGCGAATGCGCGGAGTAACTATCGCTTGAAACATCAGCCGCGCTCGAACTCAAACGTTAACTACGCGACGAGCGTGGTCGTTGCTCCGAAGGCAGAGGGCGCGCCTTATTTTCAGCCCCCCGTTCAACCATTGACGCGTTATTAGGGGGAACGGTTTGGATGCCGAGCAGCTCAGGCAACATGACAAGATGTACCGGGATTTGTACGAGGGGAGCGGCATAGGAAACCCCTCCATCACTACGCGACTCTCGGTTGCGGAGGACAAGTTGGAGCGAATTCTCGATAGCATCAAGGGCCTCAAATGGTGGGCGATGGGGATTATCGGCTCCGCGCTGGGCGAGGCTCTCGTTCACATCTTCAAGCACTAAGTCAAAGAGGGAGAACTATGAACATTTTTCAAACGATCATCAAGGACGCTCAATCCATCGCATCGAAGGTTGAGAAGTTCCTCGCCGAAGTTGAAGGCGCTGCCCCGACAATCGAGCGCATTACAGCATCGACTCTGCTTGTCGTGGGGCCATTGCTTCAAACCGTCGTCACGATGACCGCTGGCGCGCCTACTGGCGCTCTCGTGGGTGGCGTCATCGCGCAGATTCAAACGAAGCTCGCGGCGGTAAGTCAGTTGACGAGTGCGGCGGGAACATCTGGAAGCGTGTCTGATCTTTTGGCGGGCGTAAGTTCCGATCTTTCCGACCTCGATTCCGTTGCGGCCATCAAGGACCCGAAGGCGCAGGCCAATCTCGCATTGGTCATCAAGGACGTGGAAGCACTGCTGGCAGCCTACAAACCGGTTCCAGCGGCTTCGGCTCCTGCGCCTACACCAGCACCGGCTCCCGCTCCCACGCACCTGCACCTGGCCCCCCAGGGTCCGGATCCGGCTCCCGCGCAGGCAGCTCCCGCACTTGAAACGGAAAAGGTTCCTGCGGCGGAAAGTGATTCGGCTCTGCAGGCGGGACCTGGGCTGCATGCACTCTTCACTCAATAAGCAGTTCCCTCCCTCAAAACCGGGGCGCACTTCGGTGCGCTCCGTTACCCCTTTCGTGAGGACACAATGAAGGCACGAATTTTAATCATCCTTGCAGTTCTGTTGGGGCTGTCGGTCGCATTGAACGCGCAGGATGGTCAGTTGCATGCGAAGGCATTTCCGGGCAGAGACGTAGGGACGATGGCGACGAACGCGCTGGCAGCCTGCCCGCCTACCCCGGCAGTCCCCTGCTATGTCATCCTTGACGCGTCGCTGGCCGCATTTGCTCCCGGCACCCTTCCCACTCCCGGTGCGAATCAATTCATCGTGGACTTCCGGACCGGATGGCCTGGCGGCGGCTCAGGAGGTTCCGGAGCGGGATCATCGTCAGGGCAAAGCGCGTTTAACGTGAAAGACTTTGGAGCTAAGGGAGACGGCGTTACGAATGATTGCGCGGCAGTCACGAGCGCGAATAACCAGAAAGAAGCCGCTGGCGGAGGTATCCTGTTTTTCCCGGTCGGAACCTTCAAGCTTGGAAGTTCCTGCCATTTTACTTTCTCGAATCCGACCGTAGTCAGGGGCAGCGGCCCGTGCTCGGTTTCAATCGGATTCACCTGTCCCTCGATGATTTCTAGCTCCGATCCTACCGGTGTGCTTTTCACTTCCAACTCGGATGTGACGACCTTCGATAGCATCGGACTCATCAATACGTCCACTACGACGGCAGGCGCGGCCGTGCTCGCAAATGGCGCGAATTACTTCTCTGTGGTCAATTGTCAGAACTCCTCCATTGGCAGCTTTTGGGACGACTGGGATGCATGGGTGGGAGGTGGGTGGATCATCGAAGGATGCAATTTTTATAACCCCGGAAACGATGGCATTTCGATCCAGAATTTGCGCAACCAGGACTCAGGCGACTGGGTCATCAAAGATTCGTTCGTTATCGGCGACCAAAGAGCGGGAAATTCAGGCGTCAACGTCATCGGCGGCAACGCTGGAGTGATCGACAATGCAACGATCCTCGGCGCTCCTAGCTCTCCGGGCATCGCGAATGGTGTTCTCATCAGCGCGTGCTATTCGAGCAATAATTCTTTGACGATCAGGAACAGCACGATTCAAGAAATGCAAGGTCCTTCGGTGAATTTGAACGGATGCTCCTCTAATCTGTTCAGCAATGTGCAGGTGATCAACAGCGACCTCGCACCTGTCGGCTTTTTCCCCGCGATTCTAGGCCAATATATCAATGGCCTCTACGTCGAAGGTGGCCAGCTCGCAGCCAGTCCGGGCCAAGCGAATATTGTCCTCACCAACTCGCAAAACATCAAGGTGCGCGACTATCTTCGAAACTTCGGAAATACCACGCCGAACAGCTACACCACGACGACCAACATTGACGACACTTCGCTTCTGAACCTTTCGCAGCAGCATGGCTCAATCGGCTTTTCGACCGGAAATCTAACCTCGGTTTCAACGACGCAGCTCTTCTCCACTTTCCTGCAAGAGATAGATCAGCCCTTGAGCGCTGTGGTTGTGGTCGCGTCGACGTTTACCTGCAGCGGAAATCCCACGGTTCGTTTAGTCGATTGTGGAACGGGCGCAACGTGCTCGCCCGGTACCACGGTTCAATCGGTCGCAGTCTCGGCAGGAAATACGCCGACCGGAAATACATCGACGGCAACACTGCTCGCGACCCACTTCTACGCGTGGAACCTCAGCGGGGGAACCTGCACGGCTCTCACTTTGAGCGGCAGCGCCACATACTAAAAAAGATTGGAGAATGCGCAATGATGGGCTTTAGCTCACTTGCAAAATTGGCTTCTGGCGGGATCGGGCCGGACGAGATGGCGAAGCTCTTGAGGGCGGCGGGAATTGATTTGGAGATGGCTCCAGTTCCCCTCTCGGAGGCTTCCGGCTCGTTTACGGAGCTAGCGCACGCGGTAAGGGTTCCGGGCGCTACGGTCCATCGAATGAGGGGCAGAATGAAGAACGGCGCGCAATTGGAGGCGTTGATTATTTTGGTTCCCTCTCCAAAAGGGTACGAGAATCCCACAAAAGAGGTACTTGCAATTGGGCTTCCTGTGACCGTATAGTTGCTCTCAGTTTTCAGCTATAGCGCGGCAAACCTCTGACTTGACGATAATATCTGTTATCAGACGTAGGCAATATGCTGAAATCACTGCACCTTCCTGTCCCTATGGCGGAAACCGGCCATTTGCAGTCAAGACATACGTTGGGCGTGATTGAGTTCGTCGATTCCCGCTCCGGACGTGAAGTGCAAACCCTAATACGCTACGCCGGTCTTCTGAACGATGGAGCGAAAGCGAGGATCCGAGCGGACAAAGTCGTATGCGGGATCCCCCTGGATCCAAAGAGTGTCCGTGGCACGCTGGCGGTAGCCCTCCTCGAGGAGAGCGAGCGTCTGCTCTTTGTCACCAAGCTGCGCGTAATAACTAGCCAACTCGACAGGAGAGACGTAGTGCCTTTCCGCCTGGAGAAGACGCCGGTCGAGCTGCCAGCGAACAAAGCCACGGACACCGCCCTGCTCGTAGGCACGCCGCAGGTTCGCGGCCGACTGATGGTCTCCCATGAGAATGTGCCATCTTGCCCAGCCGTCCACGGCTTCCTTGTAGTTGCCCATACGTCGCCGTATTTCCATCTCCAGACCGATGAGATTGGGATCGTTGGGATTTGCTTCCAGTCGAAGCCGTATCTCTGCCAATGTCGCATCGAATTGGCGCGTGTATTCGTAAAGAGACGCGAGAGCGTAGGGCCGTGAGAATGGATCAATTTCCATCGCCTTCTTTCCCAAATCGATGGCTTCTGCCTCACGGTTGGCCGCCTGCAGCACACAGGCGCGCAGGTAATACAGATCCCCGTCCTGCGGACTGAGGCTAATGGCGCGGAGAGTCTCTCGGTCAGCGTCTGCCCAATCCCATCGATCGATGAGGAACATGGCACCCATGGCCCGGTGCGCTTCCGGCAGGTCCGGATCCAGTTCGAGTGCGCGTTGCGCTGCCTGCTCCTCTGGAACGATGCTGGTGCGGGGATCGAGAACATCGCCGGCGATACCCTCCCCGTAATAGTCTGCGAGTCCCGCCCAGGCGAGCGCATAATCGGGCTGAAGATCGATCGCTTTCCGAAACCAGGGCCCGGACTCCTCCATGTGGGCGGTGAACCAGAGGTACCTGCCGTGCAGGTAGGCGTCATGCGCTGCTGGGCTCACATAACGGACGGCCTTTATGGTCGGAACCGCACGATACAGTTGCTTCGCAACGGCTTTGGCCGCCTCGTCCGGCAGCGCTGCGACGTCATTGGCGCTGCGGTCATAGCTTTCGGCCCATAGATGTGAATCAGTATCTGCCCGAATGAGCTGAAGAGTCATGTGGACCTGACCGTTGGCGCGTGAGATGGAGCCTTCCAGGATACCGTCGACATTGAGGGCCCGGGCGATCTGCGACAGTGGCTTGCGTGCACCCTTGTACTGCATCACGGATGTGCGCGAGGTGATGCGGAGGGTGGAATCCTTGGCCAGCATGGTGATGAGCTCATCGGTCATCCCATCGGCAAAGTATTCCTGACTAGGGTCGCCGGATAGGTTGTCGAGGGGGATGACGGCGAGCGAAGCGATGGCGGGCTGGGTATTGCGATGAAGAAGGCGCGCGGGAAGTGGATGGGGCCCGAGTGTAACAGCTAAGACTGTGATGAAAACGGCGGCACCCACGGCCATCCCTACCCAGAGACGATCCGATCTAGCTGCCGGAACGGGGTCGGCAGCCGAAGGTGCTTTTACTGGATCGGAAGCGATCGTGGCAACGGTGTTGGGCGCAACCGCTTCGGGCTCCGCATTTTCAATAACGGTGATCGGTGCGATGAAGCGGTATCCGATGCCGATCACGGTTTGGATGAACTTGGGATCTTCGGAGTCGTCACGCAGAAGGTGCCGGAGTTTACGAATAGCGGTGTTGATGCCGTGCTCGGTGTCGACAAAGACGTCGCTGGACCACAGATGCTGAGCAATTTCGGCGCGAGTGACGAGTTCGCCTTTCCGCGAGGCGAGGAGGATGAGTAGCTCCATGGGTTTGCGTTCCACACGAAGGGCCCGGCCGTTGCGGAGCAGCTCAAATCGGCTGCAGTCGAGCCGGAAATCGGCGAATTGAAGAGTCGGACTGCGCACGGGCCCCTCTGCGTCCGAGATAAACATAGTCGTTGTCCAAGGATAGCGCGTACCTGGTTGGGTCTTAGGCAGATAGTGCTTCGCCAAATCAAGACCAGGAGTTTTAGCACGTCTTTATTGCACCCCTCGTTTCTGTCCGTCAACAAGGGTCACCAATTCGGAGCCGCCAAGTCCCCGTCATCTTCCGAGCGCCTTCCCTTCGCCGTTCCTGTCAACCCCCGTTACTTTCATTTCTCACCCAACCCCAACAAAACAAACGAAAGAAAAACCTCGCCGGATTTGCAGGTAATTTCCCCCATTTGGCGCACAATGAATTTGTGTGGGAATGTATCCATCACATTTCAAAATTTCCGCTCGAATCAATAAATCGGAATTGGGAAACTGCGCGATGGACTTGGCTCTAAGCCCTTTATTGAGGAACCTCTACAGCTACGTTCAATCGGAAGAAACCTTTGCAGACAACCTTCCCGTCAAGGCGCTGAAAACAAGTACTTTTCTAAAAGAGGGGGGATAATACCCCCGGTGCAAGGGCTGAGATCGAATCAACCAGAGTGGCGGGTGTGCGGCACGCAGCTGAACAACTGAGTCGAGTCTGAGCGGAGTGCGTGCCTAGTTCCGGATCTCTGCCAGCAACTCCTCCACCGCCGCCTTCTGTTCGGAGGTCAAAGGCAGCAATGGCTGCCGCGGGTATCCGCCATAGTATCCGTTAAAATCGCAAGCGTACTTCACCCCGGCGATCCCCATTTCGGCAACGATCTTCTGGTTGGGTGTGGCGACACTCGACTGCTTGTCTGCAGCCAATTTTGCATCGCGATCTTTCCAGGCGAAGTACACCTCGTAGCATGCTTCCGGTGCACAGGCTGCAAATCCGAGAATGGCACCGGACGCGCCCGCCTCGAGCGATGCCAGGATGTTTGCGGCTGAGCCAGTGAGCACTTGGAATCCAACTTCCCTGCTTCGCGTCTTCAACGGCGTCGCGGGAGGAGCCACCGCAATTGCAGGTCCACCGGCAAGATCGCCCGCCGACACAAATGTCGCCGGAAGCGTTACCGCAGCATTCAGCATGCGGGCGGTCACAGCCTCAAAAACGGGAGTGACGGTGACGGTGCGCCTCGTTACGCCACGCGTGGCTTCCACAATTCCCTTGATGCAGTCCAGGCTACCGCTCGAATCCTTGATGGCGATGATGTTTGGATGATGGGCGAGTTCAGCCACCATCTCGACCGGGATCTGGTAAGGCACGCAGCGCGGAATGTTGTAGAGTACGACCGGCAGCGGCGAGCGGTCCGCAATCGCCCGGAAATAATTTTCGACCACAGACGGCGTCATTTGCGTGGAATAGTAGGTCGGTGTCCGCACCAGCACGGCATCGTATTGAAAGTGAGCCGCCGTCTCTGCCAATTCGAGTACCGCATGCAGGCTTTCGCGGTTCACGCCTGCAATTAGCACCTTCTCAGCGGCTGCAGCCTCGACCGCCGTGCGCAGCACGTCGCGCGTTTCCGCATCATTGAGCGCCGGCGCCTCGCCCGTGGATCCGAGCACCACCATTCCCGCAAGCTGGCTCCGCGAGTACCGGGCCACATTGGCCTCAAGTTTGCGGTAGTAGACCCGCTCGTCGGGATAGAACGGCGTGGTGACGGCGGCAAAAACACCTTCGATCAACATGACTCTATTTTAGAGGAGGCGAGTCAATTCCCTTCTCGCTTCCCTCTCCAGATTCAGTCGACCTTCAAGGAGTGCAGGGTTTGCAACGCATAGACCGTGATATTGTGCTGCTGCATCGCATCGATGCCTTCCACTGCGGCTTGCGCTGCGGCGATGGTTGTAATCGTGGGCACGCGTGCCAGCACCGCAGCCCGGCGAATTGCCTTCTCGTCGAAGAAGGTGTCTTGCCCGCGCGGCGTGTTGATGATCAGCTGGATGCGATCGCCTTTGATCAGGTCAACGACATTCGGCCGACCCTCTTTCACCTTGAATACGCGCTCAACGCTCAACCCGGCACGCTCCAAGACGTTCGCTGTGCCCTCGGTGGCAACCATATGGAAGCCGAGATGCGCGAATCGGCGGGCAAGTTCAACCACCGCAGGCTTGTCGTGATCGTTGACCGTGAAGAAAACAGTGCCACGCGCCGGCAGAACCTGTCCGGCCGAAAGCTGTGCCTTCGCAAATGCTTCGCCGAAGGTCGCAGCCACACCCATCACTTCGCCGGTCGACTTCATCTCCGGCCCGAGCACGGTGTCAACGCCCGCAAACTTCGACCACGGAAATACGGGCGACTTCACGTAAAAGTGTGTTCCGGTTTCAAGATCCTTTTTTGAAGCCAGCTGGTCCGGCAGCAACTCGCGCAGTTTGCGCCCGGTCATGAGACGCGCACCAATCTTGGCCAGGGGAATTCCTGTCGCCTTTGAAACGTACGGCACCGTGCGCGAAGCCCGCGGATTTACCTCAATCACGTAGACATGATCGTTTCCATCGCCGTCGCGTTGAATGGCGAACTGCAGATTCACGAGTCCCACAACTTTGAGCGCAAGCGCGAGCTTGCGCGTATGCTGTCGAATCGTCTCGAGCGTCTCCTCGCGAATGCTGACCGCGGGAAGCACACACGATGAGTCGCCGGAGTGAATGCCGGCCTCCTCGATATGCTGCATGATCCCCGCGATGATCACATCTTCGGAATCGCACAGCGCATCGACATCCACCTCGACCGCATTTTCAAGGAAGTGGTCCACAAGCACCGGGCGGTCCTGCGAGTACTCCACCGCCTGTTTCATGTATTCGGCCACTGCCAGTGCGTCGTAGGCAATCACCATCGCGCGGCCGCCAAGCACGTAGCTGGGACGCACGAGCACCGGGTAGCCGATGCGTTCGCCAACGGCAAGCGCCTGTTCCACGCTGGTTGCCGTACCGCCGGCGGGCTGCGGGATATCAAGATCTTCGAGCAGCTTCCCGAATTGCTTTCGGTCCTCAGCCAGATCGATCGACGCAGGCGATGTGCCGATGATCGGTACGCCGGCTGAGAGCAGACGCTGTGCGAGATTGAGTGGAGTCTGACCGCCAAACTGCACGATCATCCCGATCTTCGCGCCCGACTGCGCTTCATGGTTGTAGACGGCGAGCACATCCTCCAGAACCAGCGGCTCGAAGTAGAGACGATCGCTGGTGTCGTAATCCGTCGAGACGGTCTCGGGATTGCAATTCACCATGATGGTTTCGTAGCCATCGTCTTTCAACGCAAATGCGGCATGGCAACAGCAGTAGTCAAACTCGATGCCCTGCCCGATGCGATTCGGCCCGGAACCGAGGATGATGATCTTCGCCTTGTCGGTCGGCGGCGCCTCGTCTTCTTCGTCGTAGGTCGAGTAGAGATAGGGTGTCATCGACTCGAACTCCGCGGCGCAGGTGTCTACCAGCTTGAAGACGGGACGAATGCCTTTGCCCTCGCGCAGTTCCCTCACCTGCTTGATGCCCTCGTGGCCTTCGAGCTTCCACTCGGTGGCGATGCGCTCGTCGCTCAGGCCGTAGCGCTTCAGCTTCAAAAGCTGCTCGGCGCTGATTTTGTCCGGCGTGATTTCCTGAAGAGATTGCTGCGCCAGCGTCACTTCGCGAATCTGATGCAGGAACCACGGGTCCATTCCGGTGAGCCGTGCCACTTCGCGCACGCTCATGCCGCGTTCAAAGGCGAAGCGGATATAGCCTAGCCGTTCCGGGCGAGGCGTCACCAGCATTTGCGTCAGGCGCCGTGGCTCTAGAACTTCCGTGCCGGTTTTCTTTCCCGTCTCAAGCGCCCGCCATGCCTTCATCAGCGCTTCCTTGAATGTGCGGCCCATCGCCATCACTTCACCGACGGACTTCATCTGCGGTCCGAGCGTGTCGTCCGCACCGGGAAACTTCTCAAACTGCCACTTGGGAATTTTGACAACAACGTAGTCGATGGTCGGCTCGAAGCAGGCAGGCGTCTTGCGCGTGATGTCGTTGGGAATCTCATCGAGCGTATAACCCACAGCAAGCTTCGCCGCGATCTTCGCGATGGGAAAGCCTGTAGCTTTCGATGCCAGCGCCGACGAACGGGAGACACGCGGGTTCATCTCGATCACGGTCATGCGGCCATTGGCCGGATTCACCGCAAACTGCACGTTGGATCCGCCCGTTTCGACGCCGATTTCGCGCATGACGGCGATGGCCGCGTCGCGCATTTTCTGATACTCGCGGTCGGTGAGCGTCTGCGCGGGGGCGACAGTGATGGAGTCGCCCGTATGCACGCCCATCGGATCGAAGTTCTCAATCGAGCAGATAATGATGACGTTGTCGGCGAGGTCGCGCATCACTTCGAGCTCGTATTCTTTCCAGCCGAGGACGCTTTCTTCGATCAGGCATTCATGCACAGGAGAAAGATCGAGGCCGCGTGCCAGGATCTCCATCAGCTCTTCGCGGTTGTAGCCGATGCCGCCGCCCGATCCGCCAAGGGTAAAACTCGGGCGAATGAGAACCGGAAAACCGATCTTGCTTGCGAAATCGAGGCCATCGCGAAGATTGTTGACCAGCGCGGACTTTGAAACGTCGAGGCCGATGCGCAGCATGGCGTCTTTGAAGAGCAGCCGGTCTTCGGCTTTTTTGATGGCCTCGAGCTTGGCGCCGATCAGTTCAACGTTGTAGCGATCGAGAATGCCGGCGTCTGCCAGATCGACGGCCAGGTTCAGGGCGGTCTGTCCGCCCACGGTGGGTAACAACGCGAATTTACCGGAGCCTTCGCCGAGCAATGCCGCCTCGATGCGGATGATCTCTTCGACGTACTCGCGGGTCAGGGGTTCAATGTAGGTGCGGTCGGCAAGGTCGGGATCGGTCATGATGGTGGCCGGGTTCGAATTCACCAGTACCACCTCATAGCCCTCCTGCTTGAGAGCCTTGCAGGCTTGCGTGCCGGAGTAGTCAAACTCTGCCGACTGCCCGATCACGATCGGCCCCGAGCCGATTACGAGAATCTTTTGAATGTCATTTCTGCGTGGCATTCTTTTCTTCGCTTCCCTGACTTAACGTCGGTTTCTTTTATGAATTTCACGGTCGAAGTCGTGCTTGTTGGTCAGGATCAAGGAACACTCATCCTGGCAGGCTCCGGGGCCTAAAATCACGTAAAGCTTTTTCCGCTCCAGTGCTGTCACTACCTCATCTGTAACTACGATCTCTCTGAGTGCAGGCGCATACTCTGTTCGCGCCACTTGAAATGTATACGGCCCCTTAACATGCTCGAATCGGAACCATCCGGTCTTGTCGGTTCGCGCCTTCAACGCGATTTTCCCGTCCCTCGACAGCGTGACTTCTACATCCACTGCCGGATGCCCCACGGGGTTCACGACGTAACCATCAACATGCCCCAGGCGTTCCGGACCAGGAATGTCGACCTGCGCACTTGAGGTTCCGGCGACTGTTACGTAGACAAGCATCCAGAAAGCTGCGCTCAAAAAACAGCGGAGCCAAGGCCCCGCCGGTCTCGCCAAAATCGCCGGTAAAGATTCCCTTCGCTTCATCCCTTCCACTCCTCCATCATTTTGCGGAAGTCGCGGAACAGATAATGCGAGTCGTGCGGTCCCGGTGCGGCCTCTGGGTGATACTGCACGCTGAAGAGCGGCAGCGTCTTGTGCCGCAGTCCTTCGAGCGTATTGTCGTTCAGGTCTACGTGTGTCAATGCAACGTCGTTGGCGTTGATCGAGTCAGGATCGACGGCGAAGTTGTGATTGTGCGCCGTGATCTCAACTTTTCCCGTCGTGTTGTTGCGCACGGGATGATTTCCGCCGTGGTGCCCGAACTTCAGCTTGTAGGTCTTTCCGCCAAGCGCAAGTCCGCAGAGCTGATGTCCCAGGCAGATGCCGAAGACCGGCACGCGGCCCATCATGTCGCGTATCGCCTGCACCGCATAATCCACCGGCTCTGGATCGCCTGGTCCGTTCGAGAGAAACACACCGTCCGGCTTCATCGCCATCACGTCGACCGCCGTCGTCTCCGCCGGAACCACGGTTACGCGGCAACCCTCGCGCGCGAGCATCCGCAGGATGTTCTGCTTGATGCCGAAGTCGTACGCAACGACGTGAAGCGTTGGCTTGTCCACCGCGGACGGCAACAGCGGATCGTTCCCCTGATAGCGCGGGTCCGACGCGTCGAAGGTGTAGGACGCCTTTGTCGAAACCACCTTGGCGAGGTCCGTCCCATCCATCTTGCGAATTCTTCTGGCCTTTTGGACGAGCGCATCGACATCCGAACTCTCGGTCGAAATCACCGCGCGCATCACGCCATGGGTGCGCAGATGACGCACCAGTGCGCGCGTGTCGATCTCTGCAAGCACCGGCACCGAATAGCGCTCCATATACTCGTCGGTCACCTGCTCGGAGCGCCAGTTAGAGCCGATCGCAGAGAATTCACGCACGATCAGGCCCTCAATATAGGGTCTGGCCGACTCGTTGTCTGCCTGGTTCGTGCCGTAGTTGCCGATCTGGGGATTTGTAAGAACGACGATTTGACCAGCATAGGAGGGATCGGTAGCGATTTCCTGATAGCCGGTTAGGGAAGTGTTGAAAACTACTTCTCCCTGGCATTCGCCGGGGTGACCGTAGCCTTCGCCGCGGAAGATGCGCCCGTCTTCGAGCGCAAGGATCGCCTGCATCGCCTCTCCGAGGAGTGGATTCAATCGATTTTAGCAGGTTTCAGCGTGCAGCGCCGGACGTGGAAAACGCGATTCTATTTCACTTCACCCACATCCTTGGCCGGCCAATAAACGAATACCGCCTTGCCATAGATGAGGTCGCGCTCCACGACTCCAAATTCCCTGCTATCCGATGAGATTGACCGGTGGTCGCCCATCACGAAATAGCAGTCGTCGGGAATTACGGTCGCCGTATATGAGCGCGTATCGCGGTACATCGGAGGGACGTACCTCTCGGCGAGAGCCTTGCCATTCACCCATACCTGTCCGTGATCGATGCGGAGGATGTCGCCCGGGAGCGCAATTACGCGCTTGATGTAGCTCTTCTCCGGATCACGCGGATAGTGAAACACGACCACATCGCCGCGTTCGATCGACGAGATGTGGTAAACGAACTTGTTGATGAAGAGCCGGTCGTGATCCTCGAGCCGCGGAAGCATGCTGGTGCCTTCGACACGGACGGGCTGGTAGAGAAAGAGGATGATCAGAACAGAAACGCCGGCAGAGATCAGCAGATCGCGAAGCCACAGGCCGAGGCCCAGCCCGGCGTTTTGCTGCGCGGCAACCGGTTGCGCTGCCGCTCCAGGCATTGCAGTTGGGGAAGAAATCTCAGTTACGGCCGGTCCTTGAACGTTTGTCGACATCTCTATCTCGAATTATTAAATGCCACGGAGTTTAACTGCAACCCAAACCTCCCGGCGGGCATATGAGCTGTGGATGCCCCGGCTTCTGCATTGGCCGTGGCTGGCTCGGAGAAGGAACCATGGCGGGCGCCGCTCCGGGTGCCGTTCCTTCAGCGAGATTTTCTTCTTCCAGGATCAGCGGCCTCTGCAACACCATCTCGACTTGAGTCCCTGCTTCGATATTGACGTCGGCGCCGCGTGTGAAGAGCGAAACCAGGCCGACCGCTGCAAGTCCCGCGCCAAGCCCACCAAAGCTGCCGGCGAGCGGGTGCCCCCCACCGAGGCCGGCAATCGAGCCAACCGTGGCGCCTGTCGGCAGTGCAATCTCCGCAGTCTTGGCGGCGTTGCGGGTCTTGTCCGTGTCCTGTTCGATGGTGCCTTCGCCGTCCTTTACTTTCTGCTTGCTGGCGCCAGGCAGGCCGCTGACGACTCCAGGAATCTCAACTACGGTGCCATTTGGAAAGATGATGGAGGTGAAGTGCATGTCGAGCTGCGCTCTTCCCTTCACATGGCCTGCGCGCGTCACGCGGTCAACCACGCCCTGCACAAAGACGCCGGAGGGGATCATCACTCTATTCCCCACTACGACAGGAAACGCCGACGCCAGGTAAACACCATCGCCGGCCCTGGCGCTTTTCGAATTCAACGAACTGCGCAACTGCAGCAGGACCTTGGTTCCGGCCGGCACCGCGTACGTCTTCTTTGGTGCACTTGCCGTGTCCGCGTTTATTGGCGCTACCGGTACGGGATCGGATATTGCGGGTTGGGAAGCGGCGGCCTGCACGCCGTCGGCTGGCGGAGGCGTTTGAGCCATCACTGTTCCCAACACGCCGAATTGCATGGCCGCGGCCGATAAAAGCGTCGCTGTCAATCTCTTGCTTCCGAGACGCATTTATTCCTCCCGAGTGCTCTTATAGAGATAGACGGACAGTTTTGCTGCAAAGATAGCTGCCCAAACATTTTTCAATGAACACTATTTCAGAGTACGCTAAATTCGTGAGCATTGGAGAGGCGAACCATGAATCCCGAGAGCACACATTCTTACGCGAGTATCGCCGATATGCCTGAGCAATCGGAGCGATTTGCGGGCGTTTACAAGGTGCTCCAGAATGCCATCGCCACGCACGCCTTTCCGGGCTGCGCATTCGGGGTATTTGCGGGCGGCGAAACCGTTCTTGAAGACGCTCTGGGCCGCTTTACCTACGAGACGGAGTCCCCGTCGGTAGAGCCGCATACGGTCTTTGACGTCGCCAGTATCACCAAGGTCGTTTCGACGACTGCGGCCGCCATGCTGCTCTACCAGCGCGGGCTGCTCGACCTGGACATGCCCCTGGGCGAACTGCTTCCCGGCTTCGTTGTTGGCCGCGACAGCGCAAAACTCGCACGCCTGGTCACGCTTCGTCACCTGCTGGCGCATAACTCCGGCCTCCCCGGCTACGTGGAGTTCTTTCGCACGGTCGCAACACCCGCAGAGCTTTATCGCGCATGCCTGGAACTACCAGTCGAAGCGGTGCCCGGCGAACGGAGCGAGTACTCCGATCCCGGCTTCATTCTGCTGGGCAAGGCGCTGGAAGTCCTGACTCGGGAGAATTTGGCGGTCTGGGCACAGAAGGAGGTTTTCGGGCCGCTGGGGCTCACAGCGACGTTATTCTCTCCTTCGATTGCGCAAAGGGCACTAATTCCGCCGACCGAAATCGACAATACATTCCGGCACAGGCTCATTCAGGGCGAAGTGCAGGACGAGAATGCGTGGATTCTGAATGGAGCCGCCGGCCACGCTGGCCTCTTTTCCAACGTGGCGGACCTGCTTCGGTTCGCAGCTGAGATTCTCGCTACATCCGACAATGGCAGCCCGCAAAACGCTTCGGCACTCTTTACCAGCGATACGGTCGACTCTTTCGCAATGCCGCAGGGTCCTGAAGGTGCTTCGCGCGCGCTTGGCTGGGACACACGATCCAAAGAATCGTCTGCTGGACAATACTTCTCGGCCCATTCGATCGGGCACCTCGGCTTCAGCGGATGTTCCCTTTGGATCGATCTCGACGCCTCAGTCACTGCCGTACTGCTTACCAATCGCACCTGGCCCGATCGTCAAACCCAGTTGATCAGGGAGGTCCGTCCAGCTTTTCATGACGCGGTCAGGCTGGCGCTGTCTGACGGACAAGCCCTCTGATTTGAAGAAATTCAATGACATAAAAGTGACATTTCCTCTCGCCATATTCTGGAGCGGCTTGCCCAGATTGCAGATACAATAGATTCTGGGGACAGACTTTGATGTTAACCAGTACGACGACGCATGAAGGCGCCGGCGCTCACGGGAAAGAGGAAACCAAGTCGGACCCGGCTTCCCTCCTCCAGCACCTGACTACCGAAAGCCAAAATGAAGCATCTCAAGGCTTTGACACCAAGTCGGCGCTGGAGATAGCCCGCATCATCAACCACGAAGACGCCAAGATCGCCACAGCGGTCAAGAAGGCTCTACCGGAAATCGCAGAGGTTATCGATCACGTGGCGCGCAGTTTGCGCGACGGCGGCCGCCTGATCTATATCGGTGCCGGTTCGAGCGGCCGCATTGCTGCTCTTGATGCCTCTGAGTGCCCCCCCACCTACTCGACAGCTCCGGGACAGGTGCAGTACATCATGGCCGGCGGTCCCAAGGCCCTGGCCTCCGCCGTCGAGGTCAACGAAGATTCCGAGGAACTCGGGCAGCGCGATATCGCGCGACGCCGTCCCACCCGCAAGGATGTTGTGATCGGTCTCTCCGCTTCCGGCCGTACACCTTATGTGGTCGCCGCTACCGCTTACGCACGCGCGCGCGGAGCATATACGGCCGCGGTTACCTGCAATCAGGGGACCCCCGTGGCTGAAGTTGCCGATATCGCCATCATCGCGGAGGTTGGCGCCGAAGTGATCTCCGGCTCAACCCGTATGAAGGCTGCCAGCGCACAAAAGATGATCCTCAACATGATCACCACCGGCGCGATGACGCGGCTTGGCTACGTGTACGAAAACCTGATGGTCAACGTACACATGCAGAACTCCAAGTTGGTAGAGCGCGGCATTCGCATCTTGATGAGCGCCTGCAAAATCGACCGCGAAACTGCCGTGCAGACCATCAAAAGCGCCGGCCGCAGCGTCCCGGTCGCGCTGGTCATGTTGAAAGCCAAAGTCGACAAGCCTGAAGCCGTCCGCCGCCTTGCCAAATCCGACGGCAACGTCCGCCTCGCCATCGAGGACAACGTCCTCGAACTCTAGCTGCTGTCGTCCACCGCCGACCAGGCGACCATTGATCTCCTTCCCTTACCGTTCATCAGCGTCGCTTTGTCCCTGTGACGAAGAGGCAGGTGAACGGAAAGACCAATCATTCCCCGAGGAATTCGGGTACCTAGGTTGTACCGGTAAGGCGCGAAGTTGTATTTACGGTTGGTTGTCCGGGGCGTGTACTGATCCGATCAGCAGAGGTCGGTGGCCGGGTTTTTAAAATCCGGATGGGTTCCGTTGCCGCGGCCTCGAACAAAGAGAATTTAGAGGGAGGTCATCGATGAAGGCACGGCTCATCTTCCACGGGGTTGCGATTCTCATGCTTCTGGCCACCATTGCTGCAGCACAAACGCCCGGAAAACCTAAGACAGCACCCGCTGGGCGATCTGCCGATAGCGAAGCGACAAGCGAGCGAGCCAACGGCCGCGAGGTGTCTAAAGGAATGGCTAAGGGACGCCACCTGCGTCAGCCGATGGTGATTGCCGCAGACAAGTCGCTCGGTTCCGCGCATGCCACAGAGTCACTCGTCGCGAACACCCAGGCAGACAAGGCCAGGGGCGGCCAGATGCAAAGCGCATCGGCAAATCTGATTTATAAGGACAGTAAGATCGCCAGTAGCAATCCGCTGTATGAATCGAAGGAGAGGCAGGCTGCTTCCAGTTCCGGTGCGAGCCACGAGGTCGTCGAGTACAAGGATCCGGAAGATATGACCACACACGATCGTCCGGGAAACAACAAGACTTCAGAGATCAAGCCATCCACGGCCTCCGCCACCAGCACCCCACCAGGAAAATAGGATCGTCGAGCCTTGACCTGAAGAATGTGCGCCGGACCAGAAGCAACACGGTCCGGCGTTCCGCATTTTGCAGTCAAGAATTTCTAACTAAAGCATTTATGCCCCGTTGCACCTTCGTGGGAGGAGGGGCTGCGCAGGTTGTATTTACCGTGACCCGGTGCGTCGGGTGTACTAACACCAAATAGCAGGGGCCGCATGAACGGTTCAGCCCCTCGTCCACCTGGCGTACTTCGCAGGTCTTTCCGGGAGTTGTACATGAAATCACGGATTTGCTTTTATTTTGCCGCCGTAGTTGCCTTGGTTCTCTTTGTTGCCTCGCTATCCTCACACGCCACTGAACGGCGCGATCCGCTGATTGTGCCGGAAGCGCAGCAGACGCAGGGTGCCAAGACAGCGCACTCCAATCACGCGAAGGGCTCGCAAAAGAAGCCTGCGACCAGGAACGCGCAAAAGCCGAAGGCCTCGAGCGCATCTGCCGACAAGAGTAGCGATCAAGACGCGAATACGCCGTTTGAAGGCAAGGACCAAGCGGTTTCGGAGAGTTCGTCAGGCTCTGGCAAGAGCCCCCGCACGAGAGCGGGTAAATAGTCCCGCGGCACAAGCAGAAAACTTACACTATCTCAATTGCGACTGATGGAAGCAGTCATCGCAAAGAGCCATAGCAATCCTATTTCGGCTGCTTCTCGAATGGCTGCTTATCGGTGATGCGCGGACGATTTTCGGCCTGCAGCTCTTTGCTGACGTTTTCAATCTCACGGAAAACGCGGAGGAGGTTGCCGCCGAGAATCTTTCGGCAGTCTTCAGCCGAGTAGCCGCGCTGCATCAGCGCAGCCGTAATTTTGGGGATGTCGCCGGGCGAGTCGATGCCTTCGGGAAGCTGGCCGGTGACGCCGTCGAAGTCGGAGCCAAGTCCAACGTGATCGACGCCAGCAATCTTGGCGATGTGGTCGATGTGGTCAATGAGTTCGGAGAGTGGCGGACGCGGAATGCGATCGGCATACTGGCGCTGCAGCTTCTCGATCTCGTCTGATGGCGCTTCCTTCCCGTCCGCCTTGTACTTATCCTTGAGCGTCTGGACGGCCTTGTTGACTTCGGGCTGCTGCGCTTTTTGCGCGTCGCGATATTTTTGCGAAATGAAAGCCGAATAGAAATTGACCTGCACCACGCCGCCCTTGGAGCCGGGACCGCCGGAGTTGGCGACTGCGCGAAGCATGTCATCCGTCATGTTTCTCGGTGCGTCACAAAGAGCGCGAGCGGCCGAGTGAGAAGCGATGACCGGAGCGCGGGTGATGATCAGGGTCCGATAGAAGGTGCGATCGGAGACGTGGGAGATATCGACCATCATGCCCAGCCGGTTCATCTCATAAACGACGTCTTTGCCGAATTCGCTGAGGCCTTCCTTGGTGTGCGGGACAGAAGTGTCATTGATATCGCCAGATGAGTCGGCCCAGCCATTGGAGTTGGACCAGGTCAGCGTCATGTAGCGCACGCCAAGCGAATAGAACTGGCGCAGCAGTGCAAGAGAGTCTTCGATGGAATGGCCGCCCTCGATTCCCATGAGCGCGGCGATCTTGTGCTCGCGGTGCGCGAGTTCGATTCCCTCCGGTGAGGTCACGAACATCATTTTGTCCTGGTGCTTTGCGACCTGCTGCTTGACGGCGTCAATGAGGACGAGCGTGCGGCGCGCGAAGTGGGCCTGGTTCTGCACGGGATCGACCCAGATGGAGAAGAACTCAGCGCCGAGGTTTCCCTTTTCAGCGGCTTCAAGGTTCCAGTTGCCGCCATTCAGCGGATCGCCAAGGTCGTAGTTCTCGTCCACGAATCGCTGTGGCGTGTCGGCATGCGTGTCGATGATGATGGCAGAGCGTTCGACTTGTTCGGAAGAAAGTTTTGTAGTCATTTTCGAGGAAGTTTTGGGTGTAGTTTGTGCGCACAACATTGCCGGAAGTGCGACCACCAGGGAGGCAAGCAAAGCACGAGTCCGCATAGGCTTGGGATGAGTGTACTAAGGAACAGGGAATAGGGACCAGGGATTAAGGGAGTGACGGGCGGTCCGAAGGAGTCCTTACCGATCCGGTTTCGGGTCGAATAGGGCGGTGTTGTGTCGGCTGTGGTTATCGACATTCGACAGTAGACTGGGCGAAATTTGGAGGCTGCGTGCAACCACTTGGTAACGTAGAAGGCCTACCGAAAAGGCGGATTCTTGTTTTTCCGGGAGATAGAGAGTGCTAAAATTCATCCCAAATCATCGCTTATTGCACCGAAAGGGGTTAACGGGGATGCGTTCTTTTCGCCACTTGTCCGTAATGGCTGCTGTTGCCGCACTTGTGTTCGGTTCCTCGCTGCGTCTGGGAGGCCAGAGCGCGGACTTGCCGGATACCGCTCCGATTGCCACCATCGGGGCTGGATCGACCGTTGCTGTGAATACCGAAGTGATTCTGCCTGCAAACCAGGGAACGATTTACTTCCAAGGCGGCGCGATTACGACCTGGGAGCAACTCGACAAGAAGTCCCCGAGCTGTCGGCTCTCGACCGTCGAAAGCCCCGCGGTGCGGCGCCTGGTAGCGGGCCGGAAGATTGTCATTACGGGAACGCGACAGAACAATGCGAGCGTCAACTTCTATGGCGACGTCCTCGAGTTTCAGGAAGACGCTACGGTAGGCGAAATGCAATGCGCTCCCGGCCACAAGGGATCGATGTCGATCGGTGAACTGAAACAAGTGTTCGGAGGGATCTTCTCCCTGCTTCAGGCGCCGCCGATCGTGGGATAGCCAAGTTCCGAGTTCTTAGTTCGGAGTTCAAAGTTTTCTTCAGGAGTGAGAATGGCCCGGCTTTTTGAGCTGGGCCATTCTGCGCTTGGGCCCATTTCAATGATGAGAATTGGGGTGGCACTACCGTTCTGAGGTGAAGGGCGAGGCGGGCAGGCCTTCGCTGTTGAAGAGATTGCACTGAGGGCTGTTGGCCCAGCCATAGCGGATTCGGACAGGTACGGGCACGTCGGGACTAGAGGCGACAACGGTCGTGCCGTCGATGGTTGCAGTGGCGGGAACGTAGTGGCCGTCTCTGCCGGCGATTTCAATGCCGGTGGCCGCACCGCCCCGGGCCGTGAATCCCGCAGCGTGATCGAAGTATGCGCGAATCGATGCACCTTCTGGCGTAGCCTCGCGGAACACGGGGCCGGAATACTCGACTGTTTCGCCGTAGGTAAGGGCGCGGGCTCCGCGGGCCAGGCGCAGGCCGACGTCGAGCTTGTCAGTGGGATGGACGTCGGTGGGATTGCCGATGTCGATGGTGACGACCAAGGCGGTATTGCGCATGGCGAGAGTGCGCACCTGCTGTTCGCGCAGTTCAGCCCAGTCTTCGAGAGGCGTGGAGGTGAAGTTGGAGATCTGGACGTAGAGAAATGGAAAGTCTCCGACGCCCCACTGGCGACGCCAGTCTTCAATCAGCGTGCGCATGATGCGGTCATAGGAGTGAACGCGCGCGAGGGCGCTGTTACTTTCGCCTTGGTACCAGATGACTCCGCGAATCGGCAGCGGCGTGAGCGGCGCGATCATGCCGTTCCACAGCAGCCCCGGCCCCCAGCTGTTGAGCGGTGGATGCCATGGAAACTGCGGAATGGGCTTTCCCGCGGCTTTCGCTTCGGCAATCTGGCGCTGCTGATCCTTTTCATCGGCGACGGCATCGGCGGCGGTATCGGTCATTTTTCCGCGGGAGACGAAAACGGGCGCAAGCGATGCATCTTCGCCAAGAGCTGTCAGGCGTACCCAGGACTCGCCGACCGTTCCGCCCCAAGTGGCGTCGATGACGCCGACCGCTGCATGCTCGCGCGCGGCGATGTCGCGGGCAAAATACCACGCGACTGCAGAGAAATCCTTCGCAGTCTCGGGAGTGGAGAGCGTCCAGCCGTCAGTGTCGGCGTCAGGCATGGCGTAGTCGGAGCTGCGCTTGCGAATCATCAGCAGGCGAATCTGCGGATTTGCCGCGTTGGGTAAATCCTGTGCGGCGGTGGCGGCTCGACTCAGAGGAAACTCCATGTTGGACTGCCCGGATGCGACCCATATATCGCCGACCATGATGTCGTCGAGGATGATGGGCTGTTCAGGAGCAGCACTGGCTCCGGTGGCAGGAATTCCTTTTACGGTGAGTTGAAATGGCCCGCCGGCAGGCCCGGGCTTGAGGTAGATGTTCCAGTGGCCGAGCGGGTCAGTCTCCGTTCCGCGTGCCTCACCGCGGAAAGAGACGCTGACAGGCTCGCCCGGCGCTGCGCTGCCCCATACGTGCACGGGCAGATCCCGCTGGATGACCATGTGGCTGGAGAGAATTCTCGGCAAAGTTACCTGAGCAGATACAACAAGGGACGGAAATAAAAGAACGACTGGAATGATTGATATGCGCACAGAAGCCTCACGCTGTGAAGATCGACCGAAGTCCAGAGCACACCGATGCTCACTCGTTTCGGAAAGAGAACGTTATCAGAGCCGGACGGGGTTCGCCAGAAGGTATGGTCGGCGCGACATTCAAGTGCAACTCGTGTCGAAGCAATCGACCCATTGGCGCGTGTGGTGTTCCTGTGTTGGAGTTGGCTTCAAAACACGCGAAAGCCGGCAGACTACGGGTGATTGGGACAGAATCACAATCTGCTGAACCAGTATTTTCCGCGGATATTCCAGCGCAGCATCTTTCCGGATGAGGGGATGACCACCCCTAAACAGATCACATACAAGCTGGAGCGTTACGCGCGCAAGCACCCTGAGGTTCATTTGGATATCTTTGAAATCCCTCAGATTCCCGGGTATCGCCGCATGAGCCGATCAAACAAGAGCATTTCGGAGTCGCTGATTACGACTGCGTATGCTCTACCAATTGCGATCGTGAATCCTTACCTCGCCGGTGGGCTGTTCGTCGATTACGTTGTGCGCGGGCGCTATCACCTGATTCCGAACGACCTGACCAAGCTTGCGCCCGACGATCTTGAAGCGTTGACATCTTCCGGTTCATCCACTGAGAATCCCCTCAGCGCAAGTGTCCAGGTCCACAGCGCCGCTGCTGCCGGCGGCAGAGCGGAGATGCCCTCCGCGGCGACAGCCAACTCCGGCCTGAAAGAAATTGTGGACACGCATGAGTGAGACCCAGAGCTTGAAAAATCACGCTCGATTCGACCCCTACTATCACTTCTTCATTTTCGCGCTGTACCTGGTGAACCTGGTGTATGCGGGTTTCCACCTGTACCGGCAACCGAGCCTCTCTTCGGGGTGGTACCTTGTGCTGTCACTGGCTGTGATCGTGCCGATTTTCAAGCTCCGCACCTATCCGCTGAAAGTGCAGGACAGGGTCATCCGGCTGGAGGAGCGGCTGCGGCTGCAGGCGCTGGCTCCGCAACAATGGCACGCACAGATTTACCGCCTCAAGGAAAACCAGTTGATCGCATTGCGGTTTGCCGCCGATGACGAGGTGGTGGAGCTTGCCAAGCAGGCGCTTGAACACAACCTCGACCGCAAGCAGATCAAGGAACGGATCAAGAGTTGGCGGGCGGATGAGTGGCGGGTGTGAAGTCGCATGCGCTGGCGGGCATCGCCGCCCGGAGTGGGGTTTGACCTCAACGCGCAAAGCGAATCGGGCGTAAAATAGAGAGCATGAGGCACAGGGTTGCAGCCGTTATGGTGGCCATTGCTCTAGCGTTGCCAGTGTATGGGCAGCATGGCGCGGCGCGAGGCGGGTTCGCAGGACACGGCGGATCCGCAGGTCACGCAGGGTTTGCCGGACACTCCGGTTTCACAGCTGCTCGCGGAATTTCGCGACCTGGGTCTTTCTCTGGACAACGAGGATCCGTAAGACCATCACTTGGGCGATTGGGTGCGCCGGGATTTCCGGGGATGCGAGTTCCCTCTCGCGGTCCGGGATTCGCAGCACATCGGCCTCAGTATCGCCCTGTTTATGGCGATCGCTCCGGACGTTGGAATCGGGATCACGACCGCAGACGTGGACCACGGTTCGCCGGATTGTATGGCTATGGTTATCCGGGTTGGGCTGGGTACCCGTATCCTTATGTGATCGATCCGGGATTCTACGACTGGGGAAATTCAGGATATGGATCGGACAACTCCGCAACTCAGGGTTACGCGGATGCGGCTTCCAATGCCGGCTACGATGCCGGGCCTGAACCGATGCAGGATCCGGCACCGGTCGCGGACGCTCGGATGCCTCGGCCCGCCTATGCCGGGTCGAATCCTGCGCCGGAGCCAGAGAAGGCGATCACGGTGATCTTCAAAAACGGCCGCACGCCCGAGACGATGCAGAACTACATGGTGAACAGCAGGGCTCTGACCGATCTGGATCAAAAGCGTTACGAGCAGATTCCGCTGGATCAGATTGACATTGCGGCAACTGAGCAGGCGAACCGCGCTCACGGATTGGTGTTCCAGGTTCCCACCGCATCGCGTGAGTGATCTGGATTTCCTTCGACGCATTTCTCCGCCAAGGAACTAAATTTCGAAATTCATTATAGGTCGAAGAGCGCGAAGGGATGCTCTTCGCCGCGCCGGCGCAAGATGGGCAGCGCGACATTGCACACGCGGACTCCTGATCTGGTCTCCGCGGAGAAAGTGCCTTTGTGCGCGTGTCCGTGAAGCGCCAGCATTGGCCTGTGTGTCTCCAGCGCGCGCTCGAGACGTGAACTTCCCAAAAACGCGAATATGGGTTCAGGCTCGCCGGATATGGTTTCCTTGATGGGCGCGTAGTGGGTGATGGCGACTTTCTTGTGCGCCTGTATCTGCGCGAGGCCGTAGTCAAGCTTGATGGCCTCGCGTTCCGCAATCTCGACGAAGGTCTTGATTCCCTGCTCGCCAAACGGCATCAACTCGTACGGTGAGAAACCGCCGCAGAAGCCCTTCGTGCCCGCGAAGCCCACGTCCGCGATTTCGTGACAATGTCCATCGAGCAGGTTGACACCGACGAGGCGGAGCATTCCGGCAAGTTCGTCCTGATGACCACTCTCGTGGTCGTGATTGCCAAGGACCGCGATGATGGGAATGCGAATGTGTTCGAGCAAGGCAAGAACGGTGCGCATCTCCTCCGGCATGCCGTGGTTTGTAAAATCACCGGCTACGACCAGAACGTCTGCAAGATCGTTGACCGGCAGGAACTGGTGGACATCGCGCTCGTGGTTTTCTGCGACGAGATGGATGTCGGCTACTGCTGCCAGCCTCATTCCTTGCTCCTGGTCGTGTTGATCTCCTGCAGTGGATGCGGGTAATTCTCGCAGAGTTCGCGGTAAAGGTCGCGCTCTCCCCACTCATTCACATCGATCGCGAACATGCGGGGATCGATGAGGGTACCGCGGAAGGACTGGCTGGCCTGGGGCGCGGTGATGGATTTCTGGAAGCGTTCGATAAAGTCGCCCCAAATGGATTGTGGGATGTCGCCGGTGTATGCCGGATAGATGTATGCGAACAGAACGAGCTCTCCAAAAAGCATCTGCCAGTGCGGATCGGTCAGCTTTCGAAGGCGGTCCCAGTCCAGCGTGCGGGCGCAGGCTTTGAGCAAGTGCGCGATGTCGGCCCCATCAAACCGTTCTCGACGCGTGACAAAGAGCTTGGAGGCGATCATTTCTTCCGCCGGAAGAATTTTGCAGCGAATGCCAAGGACAACGTCTTGCTGCGCGCGATCTATCCAGGATTGCTCGACGGTGAGGGTCGCGTTGCCGACGCCGGTAATGAGGTCGACAAAATATTCGCCGTGACGCGCCTTAGCCAGCCAGACGGGATCCTGCACGTAGGTCTCGAAACCCTCTTGCACGAGGACCTCGAAGGCCCGGGGAACAGCGTCGGGCGGCACCACGAGATCGAGGTCCTTGGTGGTGCGCCAGATTTTGGTGTGGTGATGAAAGGCGAAGCCCCCGCTCACGGCGAATGGGACACCGGCCCCAAGCAGTCCGCGGACGACGCCCTGGTAGCATGCATAGGCATCGGGAGCCCATACAGGCTCTTCTGAGGACGTTATGGGTAACTCTGCACCGTCTTCCGACATAAGCTATTTCGATGCAGAGTGCGGTGTTGTGTGAACCAATAATCCAGAATTACTGATGAACGCAGGACGCTGGCTGGTCTGCGGCGCCTTGTTACCAAAATGAGGTAACGAGATGCGGCGCGGCTAAATATTTGGTGCTCCTCGGTCGATAATATGAACATCCAAGGAGGAATTCGTGTCTTCCGCGAATGTATTGGTTCTGGCTGGCATTCTTGCGGAAGCGCTATTCCTCGGAATTCTGGTGCGGAGGCGCTCGTACAAGTCGCTTCCGATCTTTTTCTCCTACATTGCCTGGGGCTTGGCCGGCGACAGCACCGTGCTCATCCTGCGCACTGTCCTGCACAATCAAAATCTTGACATCTGGGTCGCGGAGACGTTTATAGACTCGGTCTTTCAGTACGCCGTTCTGATTGAGTTGGCATGGTCGATTCTGCGTCCCATCCAGGGTTCATTGCCGAAGGGTTTTCTGCCTGGGGTGTCGATCCTGATCGCCGCGGGCGCCGCGCTTGCTTGGCCTCTTTGCGCTCTCAAGGATTCGCCCGGATACGCATGGGAATGGCTTCTCGCCCTTCACATGCAAAGATCCTTTGCCGTCTTGAGGATTCTGTTCTTTATGGTGCTGGCGGGGTGTAGCCAGTTCCTGCGCATCGGCTGGAGGGATCGGGAACTCCAGGTTGCTACAGGGCTCGGGTTCTTTTCGCTGGTAAGTCTCGCCGGAACCATGGTGCACTCTCACCAGGTTTTTGGGTTGCACTACTACTATGTGGACGTCGTCGTCGCGGGGAGCTACCTTGTGTCCCTTGTCTACTGGGTCGTCAGTTTCGCTCAGCAAGAGGCAGCACGGCGCGAGATGACTCCGGCGATGGAAGAATTTCTGCTAGGTATGGCCAAGGTGATGCGGCGGCAACGGACTGAGTTGAGCCGCCCAACGATCAGTTCCTGAGCCGTTTCGCCGACGTGCTTTTTCTCATCTTCACGCAACATTCGAGATTCCACTCAGCCGCACTTCCCTACACGGCTCTGGATCACCGGCGCCCACCGTTGAATGGCGCTATGATTTGCTCGGAGCATGGCTCGTGTGGCAGAGGCGGTTGGTGTGAGGGTGTCCGGGATAGTCGCAGTTCTCCTGCTTGGCTGGGCGGCGACAGGTCTGTCTGCCGATAGTTCAGAAGTGACTGCCGACGAGGCTCGCGTGCTCGAAAGCGCGCGCGCACTGGCGCTTGCATACACGCAGAATCTTCCGAACTTCATCTGCACCCAGGTCACTCACCGCGAAGCCCAGGACCAGATCACCTTCGGCACAACGTTCAATGGGGCGAGTTCTTCGCGAGGCGGAGCCGGGCCGGCCGGTGCGCCGCACGACTCCGGAGGCATGCAGAACGTGATCGAAGAACGGCTGACGTTCTTTGACCAGATGGAGCATTACGAAGTGGTCGCTGTGAACGGCAAGAAGGCAGACGGGCAACAGCACATGCAATTCGGAGGGGCCATCAGCGCGGGTGAATTTGGCAGCGCGCTAAACAATCTGTTCGATCCGCGGGCACATGCCGAGTTTTCATGGGAAAGAGCGGCGAGTTTGAACGGCCGCAGCGTGGACGTCTTCAAATTTCATGTTCCCAGCCAGAACGGCACGATCGTACTGGACCGGGACACAGGCCAGAAGATTCTGGTGGCCTCCTCGGGAAGACTTCTCGTGGACAGTAAGACCTTCGAAGTGGAGCGAATCAGTTCATCGCTGGAGTTGCCGGTCGGCTTCCCCATCAAAATGGCAACGATTGAGATTACGTACAGGCCGGTTGAGATTGCCGGCAAGACCTACAATTTACCGAGCCGTTCCGAGGTGCGCATGAAAGACAGTGTGCGCCTCTACGTCAACGAGATTCAGTTTCGCGAGTACCACAAGTTCGGAGTTGAGTCGACGATTCACTATGACGGGCCGCCGTCGACGCCGAACCCCTGACAAAAGCGCCTCAGTGCTTCGGTTCTCCTGAATTCTGACCGCGGGCTGTCTCGGATGAGTCTGCGCCGCGCAGCGACTCCGTGTCGAGCGCATGCTCTTCGCGATAGTGCTCTATCGGCATCTTGCCGTCCCACCATGCCCAGTTCATCGGGTAAACATCGGGATCGAAGAACACCTGGTAGAAGTGCCACACCACGATTGCCAGCGTGGCGAGAATCGCTTCGTAGAAGTGTACGGCGGTGGCTACATCGACCCACCAGCGCGCCAGCAGATTGCCAACCCACACCTTGGCCCACATCATGATGCCGGTGACGCCCATAAGGCCGGTGCCCCATACGAGCGCCCAGTATTCCGCCTTTTCGCCATATGTAAAACGGCCGAATTGCGGTTTCTTCTTGCTCAGACCGAGGTAGTAAAGCATGGCGCCGAGGGCGTCCTTGCCGTCTTTCGGACGCGGCGCAATGTCGAGAAGAAGCCGGCGGCCCTCCCGTGCGATGGCCAGATAGAAGACGTGGTAGAAGCCGGCGGCGATTAGTGCGACTCCGGCAATGCGATGGACAATGCTGCGCAGGTGTTCGCCCATGCCGAGGACTTCGGCAAACCAGGAATCTGGAAACTTGAGCGCGAAGCCGGTTGCGACGAGGATGATAAAGCTTGTGAGCAAGATCAAATGCTGCCAACGCTGGTTGGGGCTCATGCGCTGCATCATCGGGTTCTGCATGTGTCGCCGGGCCGCGGCCTTGCTGCGCCAGATGATGAAGTTGTGCAGGAACATGGCGCCAATGACGGCGAGGATGAGAACGATATAGAGGATGCGCACCCAGCGCGTTATGACTGAACCGATGTCTTTGGGGTGTACTCCGTCGGCCATGTGCACGGGTGTGAGGGTGAACTTCTGGGTAGCACCTTTGTGACATCTGCCGCAGGTAGCGTCGAGGTTGCCCTTGTTGATTGTGGAGTGTGGATCTTTCGATGGCAGAATGTTGTGCACGCCATGGCAGCTTGAGCAATTTGCGGCGACCACCGAGCCGCCTTCTGCGGCGAGGCCGTGGTAGCTGTCCATGTACGTAGAGACGCGATTACCCGGAATGCCGAATTCGCTGGAGAGACGTACGCCCTCGTGGCACCGGGCGCAGGTGTCGCGCGAAAGATTCTGCTCGGACACGGGCGAATTGGGATCGTTATGCGCCTTGATGGAGTGAATGCCGTGGCAATCCGTGCAGACGGGCGAGAGATTGTTGCCCCGCGCGATGGCCTGGCCATGAATGCTTTGATTGAAGGTCTGCGTGATCTCAGCGTGACATTTGCCGCACGTGTCGGGGACATTGAATTTCGAGATCGGCGACTTGGCGTCATTCGCGGGGCTGATCGCGTGCGCACCATGGCAGTCAGTGCAGACGGCAGCTTTGGTTGAACCTTTTTCCGTGGCACGACCGTGCACGCTGTCCTGATAGGAGAGGAAGGGCTGCGTAGTCTGGCCGTTGGACTCCATCAGGAATTTCTGGCCGTGGCAGCGTCCGCAGGTGTAGGGAATATTGGCGTGATTCACCGGGGAATCTGGATCTCCGCCGGCCAGCACCTGGTGGGCGTTCCCGTGGCAGTCCTGGCAATTGGCGGCTGTTCTGCCGGCGGCGGTGATCTTTGCATGTGTGCTGTGCGCGTAGGCGCCCTTAGCGTCAGCATGGCAATCAGCGCAAAGGACCTTTTGGGGAGGCGTGTCGTGCGCCAGGCTCTTCACGTCCTTGTGGCAGTCCACGCAAGCCAGCTTCATTGAACTATGGATGGAGTGCTTGAGTTTTTTTGCGTCGGTGAAGAGGGAGACTGACTTCCCGTTGACGTCGGTTGAGAGCGTCGAATCACCGTGACAGGTAAGGCAGTCTTCATCTTTCAGCTTGTGTTGGGCGCGAGTGGGGACAACCGAGCCCAGCAGAAAGAATGCGAACGTACAGAGCAGGATTCTGCTGGAAACTTTCACGCTATCAAGGAGACGCTCCCGGGCTCTGTGAGTTCCGTGATAAGAATCACAGGTCGATGCGAAACGCATCACAGCGAATATTTTTGGGATTGATGATGAGGCGTGACCAAAGCCATACCCCTGATACAAGTCTGTCTGCACAGTGACAGGCGAGAGTGATCGGACGTGAAAGCCATTGTGATGCTACACGGCCCGAAAACTGCTGCTTAGCTGAAATATGCAGTCAGCGTCAGCACCAGCAGGGTTAGGCCGATGACGATCGCTGTAAAGCCGACGATGCGGGAGCCGTTGACGAACCAGGGTGCAGGGGCGGTGCCGAGGCGCTGTTCCAGTTTGCCTTCGCGCACCATGCGTGCGTATTCCTGCGGGCGCTTGTGCTTGAATTCCTCTTCACTCTCGACGCCGGTGAAGATCACCATGTCCATTGGAAAGCTGTCGGGACGTAAATGTGTGTTGACGAAGTGAATGGAAAAGATGAAGAGAATTGCGAGCAGGCCTTCTTCGCTGTGAATGACGAGTGCGGCGTTGAGCGCCCAGCCGGGGAGAAAGCGCGCAAAGAACGGGGCGAACCACATGGCGTAGCCGGAAAAGCCGATCACGATCATTCCCCAGAACACCGCCCAGTAATCGAACTTTTCCCAATAGGCATAGCGCTCGAATTGCGGCTTGGGGCCGAGGCCGAGCATCCAGCGCATGTGGTTGAACATATCTTTCGCATCTTTCCAGTTGGCGACCATCGAAGTCGCGCCCCAGAAGATTCCCTTTTCGCGGCGGAAAAGGCCGCGGGTGAAGATCTCTTTGACATGGATCAGAAACGCGACGCTGAGTACCAGCGCGCAGAATTTGTGAAAGAAGAGAATGGCTCCAAAGCCGCCAACAGCACCAGCCATGCCGCGCGCCCAGAGGCTCTCGCTGAAGCGCAGGGGCAGTCCGGTTCCGGCGAGGCCGAGGAACGTGCTGAAAAGCACGAGGTGAAGATAGCGCTGCTCGCGCGTGAACCGGTTAAAGAAGCGACCGCTCGCTGTTTTCTTAACTTCAGTTTCGACAGGTGCTAGTTCCAGTTCAAGCATCTTTGCCTCCATTTGCCGACTTTTTCCTGACTTGGTCGAATCGGGAACGAATCAGCCACAGAATGGTGTGAATCACGAAGAACGTAAGAGTGCTGACCAGGAGTAGGTTCATAAACAGGCGCACGAAGTAGAGAGCCGGGTTAAGGTGCCGGTCATGCGCATTGGCATGCGGCTGGTATTGCACGAAGCTGAGGTTTGCGCCGGCGTGGCAGCGGCCGCAGGTCTTTACCAGGTTGGCCTTGTTGACGGGCGAGCGCGGATCCGATGCGGGGTAAATCTCGTGTGCACCGTGGCAATCCCAGCAGCGCGCCGTCTCCACGTAGCCGCCGAGCGAACCGAGTTGCGAGTGGAACGTGTCGCGGTAGGTGGAGAGCTTCTCTTTGTGACAGGAGCCGCAGATCGGTGTCGACTGCATGCGGAATGCGGATTCTGTCGGCTGCAGGATCGCATGCGCGGTGTGGCAATCGGTGCATACAGGCGCCTTCAGATTTCCCGAACCAATAGCGTGGCCATGCGCACCGCCCTGGTAGTCGTCGTTAATTTTGGCGTGGCACGTGCCGCACGTCTTGGGGATGTTCGCCTTGTAGGTCGGACTCGCTGGATTGTTGTGACTCAGAATCCCATGCGATCCGTGGCAGCTCTGGCAGTTGGCCGCTACCAGCAGGCCTTCCTTGCTGAGCGCAAAACCATGGATCGAATCCATGTAGTGCGGGTAGACGCTGGGCAGACCCTTCTTGCTGGCCATGGCGCCGTCGCTGTGACATTGGCCGCAGGTCTTGGGCACGTTGAGCGGGTAAACGGCGGAGCGGGAGTCGGTCTTGGGAAAGATCTCATGCGCATTACCGTGGCAGCTGGTGCAGGGATGCTCCTTCGAAGACGAGTGCACGCTGCCGGTGAGCTTTGAGGCTTCGTCGGCGTGGCAGGTTTTGCATTCGACCTTGGCGATGTGATCGGGATGCGGGTACTCCTTGATGTCGGTGTGGCAATTGTTGCATTGCAAGCTTCCGTGCATGCTGGCACTGAACTTGCCGCCATCGACCGCAATGCTGTGGCCGGCTGCGTCTTGCATGGTCTTGTCGCCATGGCAAGCCAGGCAATCCGCTTGCGCGGCAAGCCGGTGGGGCAAAGCAAGCAAGATCATGGCCAGGAGGCCGAGCGTGACGGCCCTGTGTCGTCGAGCTGTCTGGAGCAAGCCGAAGATCCACTCGGCTGGACCGATAAAAATAGCAATGAAGTACGAAACGATTCGTGCGGCTTTGGTCATGCGGCCGTATCTTCCTCCATGGTGCGTCTGCAGTTGCATTTGCGCACATGGCTTCCCTCAGCGAATTTCTCCGCTTGTTCGGAAAACTCTGACGGGGATTGCATCTTCGAAGAGACTCTCTTTGTGTATTGGCTGGCAGTGATAGTTGTCACAACTGCACGACATACAGGGCACATCAAAAGATTTCGCAATGTGACGCGAGCCACTTCGCGGTGGATGAGAGAGGCTGATTGCCCATCGGCGGGTTTTCAGTGAGGATTCGCCGCGGGAAATTTGCAGCCGGCACTCCCATCGCCGAGTTGGGAACCGGGGTACGATTGACGTATGCACTATTCCGAGAGCGCTGCCGCTCGCGCCAAGGTCGCCAAAACCGTAATGAATGACCCGATTGAGCTTGCGCGCCAACGCCTGATCGTCGCGCTCGATGTGCCTGACGCCCGGTCGGCCATGCGCCTGGTTGCGGAGCTCGAGGGCACCTGCTCGTGGTTCAAGATAGGACTCGAGTTGTTTGTAGCCACCGGGCCCGCTGTGCTGGAACCAATCGTCGCGCGTGGGCACAGCGTGTTTCTCGATCTCAAACTACACGATATTCCCAACACGGTCGCCGGCGCGGTTCGCTCGGCGGCAGCGTTTGGCGTGCGCATGCTGACCGTGCACGCGGGCGGCGGACCGGCAATGCTTACTGCGGCGAAAGCTGCGCTAGCCGGTATCGCGCATCCACCGGAGCTGCTGGCGGTGACGGTGCTGACCAGTATGGATGGCGGGCAGTTGCTGGCAACGGGCGTTGATAGGCTGCCCTCGCAGCAGGTTGAAGTGCTGGCGAAGATGGGCATCGGCGTCGGAATTCGTGGCTTCGTCTGCTCGCCGCAGGAAGTTGCTGCGGTTCGATCGCTCACGGGACCCGAGGGCGTGCTGGTCATTCCCGGGATTCGGCCGGCAGGGGCAGCGATCGGCGACCAGAAACGTGTCGCAGGGCCCGCAGAGGCACTGCGGCTGGGCGCCAGCTACCTCGTGGTAGGACGGCCGATTACGCAGGCACCGAACCCGGCTGAAGCAGCCAGGGCCATTCTGGAAGAGATGTCTGGAGCACTATAAGAATCAAGCTTGACCACGGCACCGACCCCACCCTTTCGCCCTTAATCGAAAGACCTGCGCCTCTGCAAAATGTGAAAAGCCCAGCGAGTGCCGGGCTTCTCAAAAGGTGAGACTTGACTTACAACTTAAAGTTTTTCGTAGAAGTCGCAGACTGAGCAGGAGATATAGACTCCGCCAGGCGCGCCGCGCTCGCGGTCCTTCACGCGCTTGACGATGCGCGTCGGTTTGCTGCACTTGGGGCAGTCGGTGGACTTCGTCGTATCCATTGACTTCTTGCGGTCGCCTGTTTTGGCAATTTTGGCCATTGTCGGGTGTTTCTCCTTTGAAGATTGTCTCTGCACACACGCGCAAAATTGCTGCACGCGGCTTCAACGGCGCGGTCGATGAACTCACCCCTGCTTGCAATTGTTGGCGGGAGGCAGCCGGACTCGCTGCTCCTAGTTTACATCAGGACTCAGTGCGGCTGGGGCGCGTCAGCCGGCGGAGAGGCCGGCGCAGTTGATGACGCGCTGCCGTCGGGCTTGGGCTTCGTTGCATCCGGCTGCGTGTCCTGCTGCGCATCTTTTGTCTTATCGGCTGCTTCGGCCTGCTTGGCCTGGTCGGCGCGACGGGCGGCTTCGACGTCGGGATAGTCATCCGGCTTCTGCGTCGGGAACTGCACCGGCTTCATGGCACCCGGCTGATTCTGTCCTGCGTTGTCGGGTAGCTTCTCTCCGGGCGCGGTAAGGGTAGGCGGAGGCGCTGGAGCCTGCGTGTCAGGGTCGCGCTGGACGTCGCCCATCTTGACCGTGCGGGTTTTGGGCGCATCGGCGGCGACGAGGGGCGAGCCATCCGTACGCATCATTCCCTCGACTTCATCTTTGTCGAACACGACAGGCTGCTCACCAACCTTGGCGATTTCAACGCGGATGACGCGATTTCCATTGATGCGAACGAACTCGACAGGTTTGGGAGGCGCACCGTAGATCCACTCCTCGAAGGGCATCTGTCCTTCGACCTCCCGCACTTTGCGCTCGGGCTGGCCAAGAGCAAAGAGCACCATGTCGGTGGTCATGCCGACCATCACGTCGTGACCCAGAATTGCGCTCTTGAGCTTCTCTGGAAGCGTGTCAGTGAACGCCTCGATGGGAGTCTTAACGCCGAAAGAGATAAGGGGCGCGAGTAGCGCCTCAACCTCGGTACCGGTCAGTTCGGGAATGTGGCCTTTGAATTCCAGCGTGAGACGGGCTCCCGTGGCGGGGTTGCCGTCGTCCTGCACAACGGGATTCATGGCTCCTCCGCCGCCCAGCTCGATGTGGCGCAGAAAGCGATGCTTCAGGTCGGGGCCGCCATTCAGCGCGAAGATGATTTTGTTGTGGTCAAACTTGATATCGGTGAGAACCACACGGTCCCCGGGCTTGGCGCAGATTCCGAATTCCGTCACCATGTCGAGATAGGGCTCACCCGCCGGAACCAGCTTTCCGTTTGCCTCCAATTTCAGGCCTTTGTGCCCCATGGGAAAGGGGCGCATGGCAAATCCCTGTTCGGCCTGCAGCATACGGATAAGTTCGCTGCGGGTCTTCGCATCCAGTTCAGACTGCGTGAGGGGAACATTGGTGGGCTTGACCTGGGCGTAGCGCCGGTCGACCGTCCCTGTTCCGTTTCCCTTATTCGCTCCGCTATGTGTATCAATGGTGATGGCTTGTGCCGATGCCAGGACGCCGCTACAGGCCAGCGTCAGTGCGCAGACGCCTGCGATGCCGTGCCGACAAATTACTGCAAAATGGCGAGGGGTAGCTACTGAATAGGGGGATGTGGGCAATGGCCTGATCATGGGCGTCCTCCCATGGCCGCGCGGGGCGATGAGCCAACAGTAGTTCTAATCAGCCACAAAGGTCAAATCGAAGGTTCGAACCGAAGCATAAGGCCGATGAGCCGGGCGGATTCAGCGAGGATCTTCGGAGCCGGCTGCTGCTGTCTCTGATGCGGGCTGGGCTGGCGCGGGTGGCGCGGCTACCGTAAGAATCTGGATCAAGGCGGGCACGGGCGGCTCCGCGGCGGGGCCCATGGCAGTCTCATGTTGGCGACGGGCCGCCGCATCCAGATCGACGGGAATTCCGCCAGGCACAATGACAGGCGCGTTGTAGCGAAAATCAAGATCGCGAGTTACGCGGTGGATCACGGGAAACGCCGCGAGAAGGACGAGGCAGGCGAACCAGCTTGCGTCGAGGCCGAAGCCGCCCCCAGTAAGCCAGAACGGTCCCATTGGATTTCCCTCAATTACCGGAGAGTGGCTGCTGACGCCGCTGACAGCCAGGCCGAAGACAAGGGCCTGCGAGGCCTTCCAGGCAAAATTAAGACCCCAACTCAGCCAAAGAGCGCGCGTGCGCAGATAGGCAGTTGTGAGCAGAAAGCTGAAGACAACGGAAATGGCGATGCTGGCATTCGTGGAACCAGGCTGCAAGGCGTGGACGATAGCATAAAACAGGGCAAAGCCAAACGCCGCACCCGACGAACCCACCACCGCGGAAAAACGCTGAAACCCATAACCGCGAAAAGCAACCTCTTCACCGAGCGTGAGGAGGGCGAAGTAGGCCGCGTCCGTAATCAGCCAGGGCCACGCTGAAGGCTGAGTGGTGACGACGATAGCGATGCCGCCGATGACGACCATGGCGAGAACGCAAGCGACTACTGCGCCCCAGCCGACCGCCATGCCAACGCCGATCTCGCGAGTCCAGCCGGTACGGAGGGGCAGACCCTGCGCAGCGATCGACCCCGACTGCCGGTCGAAGAGGGATCCGAATGCGGCATAACCGAGGATGAGCAGCGCTGCCAATAGAAACTGTTCAATCAGTGGTTCCCACGCATCGTGATGAACGCGCACGGCCAGTCCACGGGCGAAGGACCGCGCCACAAAAAAATAAAGGACCGCTGCGACGAATTCGAGATAGGCGCGAAACTTGCCGCCGCGTACGGGTGCACTCATCGCGATCTCCCTTGATCAAGCGCAAATGTGTGGACGACGAACATTGGAGATCGGCAGATATCGTGCTCAATGGGCTCGCGAAACGGCACGCGCACTAACTTTCTGTGTAGCACTGGGCGATGTTACGGAACTTCCGTTGACGGGCCGCGATAAGAGCATCGACAGGCATGGCTTTCAGTTCTGCGAGGTGCTTCTGGATCGCTGAGCCTACCAGCCCGGCTCCGACAGGGTGATCGGTATGTGCGCCGCCGGGTGGTTCGCTGATGATCTCGTCGACGCAGCCGAGCGCGGCAACCTCCGGCGCCGATATGCGCATGGCTTCAGCAGCTTGTTGCTTGTGCGACGCGTCGCGCCACATGATGGCCGCGCAGGACTCCGGCGTAATGACGAAGTACAGCGCGTTTTCGAGAATAAGCACGCGATCGCTGACGGCTAGCGCCAGGGCTCCGCCTGATCCGCCTTCGCCGCTGATGATGGAGATGGTGGGGACGCGCAACCGCGCCATTTCTCGAATGTTGCGCGCGATGGCTTCCGCCTGGCCGCGCTCTTCCGCGCCAAGTCCGGGATAAGCGCCGGGAAGATCAATCAGGCTGATGACGGGGCGGTTGAATTTCTCCGCAATTTTCATGCAGCGCAGCGCCTTGCGATAACCCTCGGGATGCGGCATGCCGAAGTTGCGCTTGACCCGCTCTTTGGTTGAGCCGCCCTTCCGGTTGGCAATCACCAGCACTTCGTCGTCGCCGATGCGCGCCATGCCGCAGGCTACTGCGGCGTCGTCGCCAAAAGCGCGATCCCCGTGAATCTCGCTGAAATCCGTGAAGATTCGCTCGATAAAGTCCATGGGATAAGGCCGCTGGGGATGGCGAGCCGTCTCAATTCTCTTCCACGCAGGTGAAACCGGCTGCGGGACGTTGGTGGAACCTGATGGTTGTTCGCTCATCGGTAGTCGGCAGCGGCTGGGACACGAACGACCCTCCTGCCCCGCATGCTGCTCATTAGTGATTCTACGGGGCGGCGCTGCGTTGGACAAATCTTTGCTGGAATCAAAAGATTAGATTGAGGACCGAGCGTGTGCGCCCGTCCTCTGATATGCGCAGAGTATATTGCTTCTAGTCTTGCCGTATTTATCATTTCGATTTGCGTTCGAACAAAGGAAAAATGACCCAGACACGAAGAGATTTCCTCGCTGCAGGTGCGCTTGGAGCGTTGTGCGCGGCGCTACCGATTGACGCACAAAGTGGAGCACAGACCCCGGCCATACCCGCCAACCAGCAGACACCTGGAGCGCCAACGGCATTCGGCACTGCGCCGCCCGTGGGTCCGGAAGTGGCCGCGGCGACATTTGCCGAAGCAGAGAAACTGGTGCAGATCGAGATGTCGCTCGCCGACCGCGCGCAGGCTGCGGGCAACTGGCGCGAGGCGATGGCGCCGCTCTATGAACGCAGAACCGGACCGCGGAAGATGATGCTGGAAGAAGGACTCGCGCCGGCTACCGTTTGGAATCCCATGTTGCCGGGACTAGCGCCGGGCAAGTCCGGCCGCGGCGAGAGCTACTACATTCGCAGTGCCGATCCACGCGCGCCGTTTCCCGCTAACGATGCGGACATCGCGTTCTCTTCGGTTGCGCAGCTCTCGCGCTGGATTCAATCGCGGCAGATTACATCGGAACGGCTGACCAGCATCTACCTCGATCGACTGCAGCGTTTCGACCCGAAGCTGCATTGCGTCATTACGTTCACGCGCGATCATGCGCTCGATCAGGCGCGACGGGCGGACGCTGAGATTGCAGCTGGGAGATATCGCGGTCCTTTGCACGGGATCCCGTGGGGTGCGAAAGACCTGCTCGATACAGCCGGCATTCCGACGACCTATGGCGCCGAGCCCTATCGGAATCGCGTTCCGAAGAGAGACAGCGCAGTCGCAGAGCGGTTGAACGCGGCGGGCGCAGTGCTCGTCGCAAAGCTGAGCCTCGGAGCGCTGGCACTGAACGACATCTGGTTCGGCGGGCAGACGATGAATCCCTGGCTGCTCGAAGAAGGTGCGTCCGGATCGAGTGCCGGCCCGGGCGCAGCGACAGCTGCAGGCTTGGTTGGCTTCGCGATCGGTAGCGAGACCGGCGGGAGCATCGTGAGCCCTTCGATGCGCTGCGGTGTTACCGGACTGCGCCCGACCTATGGACGTGTTGCGCGCACCGGTGCGATGACGCTTTGCTGGTCGCTCGACAAGTTGGGGCCGATGGCGCGGCATGTCGAGGACACGATCCTGGTGTTGAGCGCGATCTCCGGGCCGGACGCGGGCGACATGGCCAGTGTTCCTAGTACCCTCGCATTCGATGCCAATGCCAAGGTTGCCGGCCTGCGCGTCGGCTACTTCCCTGCCTGGATGAAAGAGACACCGGCGACCGATGTCGATCGAGCGGCGCTTGACGTGGTAAAGAAGCTTGGGATGGAACTCGTCGAAGTTTCCCTCCCGGACTGGCCCTATGACTCGCTCAATGTGATCTTGTTTGCTGAAGGAGCCGCAGCCTTTGAAGAGCTGACGCTCGCGCATAAGGAAGCCGAGTTAAAAGCGCAGGTTCCCGATGCGTGGCCAAATACTTTTCGGCAATCGCGATTTCTTTCGGCGGTGGATTTTGTCCAGGCAGACCGCATGCGGCGCAAAGTGGCCCTGGAAATGGCGCGCCTGTTCTCGCAGGTTGACCTGCTGCTGGTGCCCTCGTTGCGCGATGAAATTCTGGTCATCACCAACAATACCGGGCATCCTTCGCTCACCCTGCGCGCCGGGTTCGTCGAAGTGTCGGAGGCACGCAGCGACTGGGCTCCCGATCCGCAGCATCCGTTGCCGAAGTTCTCGCCGCCACGCAGAGTGCCTCACGGAGTCACGCTGATCGGCAGGCTCTTCGATGAAGGCACACTCTGTGAAGCGGGCTTGGCGCTGGAGCGTGCCTTTGCCGTTGCGTCTGAGCGGCCGCCGGGATTCTGAAAACCAGCTAGCTAATGAGGGCTTTCGGCTTTGGCGTTCTCCAGGAGGCGGTCTTCGACACTGGGTTCTGTTTCTTGATTCCCGCTTTTTCGATATGCTCTCCGCGAACCTGGCTGTATGCACGCCAGAAGGCCTGTGCAGTCACGGGTCCGAGATCAGGCGCATTGGCCTGCTGGTCCTTGTGAAAGACGTGCGCATAGAGCATCGGGCCGAGGAGCAATGCCATGGCAGCCTCGAGATCGAGATTCGGCGGGAGGACACCGCGGGCGATACCTCGACGCAACACGCGCTTGAGACACTGGCGCGGTGGTTCCATCACGCGATGCCGCCATGCCTTGCCGAATTCCGGATGAAGTGCCGAGTACGCGATCATCGACGGCATCATGCGATTGCGCGCGTCGTCGAATTTGTCGGGCGGCTTGCGCGTGAGCACAGTTGTCAGGTCGCGTTGCAGGTCGCCGCTATCGACATCCTCCGGCTCGCGGTCGAGACCGTTGACCATCAGCATCACTTCCAGCAGCAGGGCTTCCTTGTCGACCCAGTGGTTATAGATGGTGGCCTTGCTCACGCCCGAAGCCTGCGCGATGGCGTCCATGCTGGTGGCCTCGATGCCGCGCTCGGCGAACAAACCAAGCGCGGCGTTGAGGACCTTTTCGTGAGCTTCCGTGCTGCGCGATCGGGCCATGGCTAGGCTTCAATCTTCGAGAAGCGCCAGGCACCAAACACCAGCAGGACGGCGCCGACACAGACCAGCACGATGAAGTCAAGACGTGGATCGAACGCCGCGTTGGGCGCGCCCAGCACATTCCGCATTCCGTCAATGCCGTACGACAAAGGATCGGCGCGCGTGATGTATTTCAAGACGTTTTTCGTATCGCTCAGCGGAAACATCGCTCCCGAGAGGAAGTAAATGGGCAGAACAAGGAAGTTCATGATGAGTTGAAAGCCCTGCATGTCCTGCAGGCCCGAGCCAATTGCCATGCCCAGAGCCGCAAAGAGCAGCGCGATCAGCACCATGAATCCAAGAGCGAGGGGGATGGCGGACAGATGCGCGGGCCGAAAACCCGCGAGCAGACAGATCACCATTACCAACAGGCCCTGGATGCATGCCACCGTAGCTCCACCCAGAGTGCGGCCGATCATGATCTGGAGGCGCGACACCGGCGCGACCAGTGTCTCCTTGAGAAAGCCAAACTGGCGATCCCACAGAAGGCCAAGGCCCGAAAAGATTGACGAGAACAAGACAGACATGCCGATCACACCGGGCGCAATGAATTGAAAATAGTCGCCATTGCCGGCGCGTTTAAAGACAGGTCCGAGGCCGAACCCGAGTACCAGCAGGTACAGCAGCGGCTGGCCGAGCGACGCGATGATCTGCGCGCGCGATCGCGTGTAGCGTTTCAACTCCCGCAGCCAGAGTATGTAGATTGCGCTCATCGTTTGCTCCACATTTTTGCAAATTGCCGTAATTGGTCCGTTGAATTTGCGCTTTCATCGCGAATATTCGAACCGGTCAGTTTCAGGAATGCGTCTTCCAGCGATTCACTGCCGGTCTGCTCCTTGATCTCCTTCGGCGTGCCCTGGGTAACGAGTTTGCCGTGATCGATAATGCCGATGCGATGCGCCACCCGGTCCGCCTCGTCCATGTAGTGCGTGGTGAGAAAGACCGTGACATTCTCTGCTTCGTTCACCTTCTTCACGTGGTTCCAAAGCTGGTTGCGGCTCTGCGGATCCAACCCGAGTGTGGGTTCATCGAGGAAAAGAATTCGAGGAGTATGCAGAAATCCGCGGGCAATCTCGAGACGGCGCTTCATTCCTCCGGAGAACTTCTTCACCTGGTCATTGCGACGCTCCCACAATTCGAAGAGGTTGAGCAGTTCTTCCGTTCGCTGTTTCCGGACTTTGTGTGGGACATGATAGAGCACGCCGTGAATTTCCATGTTCTCCAAAGCGGTGAGTTCACCGTCGAGACTTGGATCCTGGAAAACGATGCCGAAGCGCTGGCGTGCGTCGTTTTGCCGCTTCTGCGGATCGAGGCCATCCAGTTCAATCGTGCCGCTAGTGGGGCGCAGCAGCGTGGTAAGCATTTTGATGGTGGTGGTCTTCCCTGCTCCGTTGGGACCAAGGAAGGCAAATATTTCGCCGGCGGCAACGTCAAAAGAGACGTCGTTGACGGCTGTGACAGTGCCGAATGTTTTTACGAGGTTTTGCACCCTGATCAATGTGAGCGACCTCCGGGGGCGCGAAATTCAATACTGAACGGTTTAGTTCAGTTTGTCAATGAGTTTGTCCACATTCGACGAATTAAAAATCGATCGACGTCGTCCGTGAGAATTATCTGTTTGGCTTTGTTGGAACTTCTTCTGCACTCTTCAAGGGGTTGGCGAGCGACTCGCTTTCGGCAGCCTTCTCGGCTTTCGTCGCTTCCCTGCCGGCGACTGGATTCTTCTCAATCGGATTCGGCGACGTTTGGGGTTTCTTCGCGTCGAGACCGAGCATCGTCTGCAGGCGATAGCCTGCCTTGTCCGCTGCGGCCGAAGCCTCATGCACCTTCGTACTGAGTGTGCGGACTTCAGACTTGCTCGGCGAGGGCTGGCCGGCAATGCTCAGCAACTCCGGCATCTGCAGCCACCATAACAATTCTCCGTAGGGCTCGCAGACCACGTAGGTACTCTCTCCCGCATCGTGCACCCCGGTCAGCCAGCGCACATCCGGGTCAGACCAGAGCTCGCGCGGAATTCCGCAGACGAGGGGCTCTGGAATTTCCGGGACCGTCGGCGTTGCCGGATGGTCTACGCCTTGCGCTACTTTCGGCTCGGCGGTTGGCTTCGAATCGGTTTTCGCCTGCGGCACAGACAACTCTGCTTTGTCGGTCGCCGTTCCCCTGGCAATCTCTGCCTGTGCTAGAAGCACGACTTTGATCCTTGCAGCCGCACGCCAACCTGCTTCCCCTTCGAAGCCGAGAGCTTTGAACGCTTCACCCAGCGGCTGACGCAGGCGCAGGTGATCGAAGGCCTCGAGCGCGATCTGTTCCGGCTTTTCGGCGTCGATCGATTCAGCCAGCGTCTCCAGCGCACACCACGCGATGATGGGAGCCCACATGGCCGTCGCCGTCAACTGCGGACTGGGACTGGGCAGCACGCGCCGCGCGGCTGCCGTCCATGGCTGTGGGAACAGGGCTTCGACTACAGGAATGCGCATGGCCGCTGCGAGCCGTTCGCGGAACGCCGGACCCAGCAGTCCCGGCATGGTCAACTCCGCTTGCCTACCGGTACGTGTCCGCCACGCCTGCTGCGCGATGCGCACGAAGACCTCACATCGCTTCCATGCGACATTGAAGAGTTCGCTGCGCTTGCGATTCGCCTTGCGATCGATGGCGGCGCTCACGCTGCCGTTCCCTGCGGTGGTGCGCGGATGTTCGGCCATGTCCGTCAACAGGCGAATCGTGTCCTGATCGAGGAGAGACCGCAGCGCCTGGTACATCGGCTGCAATTCCATGTCGATGAGCGCATCTTCGAGACTACGTACTCCGCGGCCATTGAGTTGATCGCACAGACGGTCCCATGGATGCTCGGCCGTTGCCCACTTCTCGTGCCAATCCATCAGGACGTGGCACTGATAGGCATGCAGATGGAACGTCAGGCCACGTTCGTCGAATTCATGTGCGCGGCGCAGGTATTCGAGACCCGTAAGCATGTCGCGGTAAGCGAGAATCGCGCCGGAGTCTCCCGCAAATCCGAGGCCATCGCCAATCCTGCGCTGACGCAGTTGTGCGTTGCCTTTATCGGCGTAGGCGGCGGAGTTGTGGATGGTGCCCTGCGTTTCGCCGTAACGATTGTTGTAAACAATGAGCGCACGCTCGTTGCCGGTGCGGTTGGAATAGGCGAAGACATTTTCGTCCACAGAACCGGATGCTTCGAAGAAATCGTAGAGCAGAAAGTTGTGGCTCTCGGCGAAGACCCAGCGGCGCTTCAGAAGCGGAGCGATCTCGCGCTCGTGGCGTTCCACCAGCCAGTGGTCTGGCGTCTCATCGTAACGCGGGCGATAGTACTCCATGCCGTACTTTTCGGTGAAGCCTTCGATCTGGCCGTGGCCGAACATCGGTAACCCGGGCAGCGTGGCCATCAGAGCCGTCACGCCGAAGCACTTGTCTCCTTTGCCGAACTGGTCAATTGCTGTTCTTTCATCAGGATTGCTCATGAAGTTCACGTAACGCTTCATGATGTCCGGGTCGAATTCCAGGGTGTTCTTGATGACGGAACGATATTCGGCGTTCTTCTCGTCGCGCAGCATGTTCATGAACGCGCTGTTGTAGACCCGATGCATGCCCAGGGTGCGAACGAAGTAGCCTTCCATGAGCCAGAAAGCCTCGGCGAGCAGCAGCGTGCCGGGCACTTCGGCGGCCACACGGTCGACCACTTCGCGCCAGAATTCATGCGGCATGTGTTTGTTGAATTCCGCCTGGCTCATGCTGTACTCGGCACGCGATGGAATGGCGCCGCTCGACCCCGGCCCCGGAAACCACAGGCGATGAAAATGTCGTTTGGCCAGCGTCATGGCGGCGTCAAAACGAATTACCGGAAACAGTCGCGCCACATAAAGAATGGTCTGGATCACCTGTTCGCGCACGGCGGCATTCAGATAATCGAGCTGCGCGGTGTCGTTCCAGGGAAAGCTGGTGCCATCGTTGCCGTGATAGATGAAACGCGTCTCGCCTGTCCACTTGTCACGGCGACGAAAGACGACGGCCGCGTCAGTCTGTTCGAAGTAATGGTCTTCGATTTTGATTTCGACACGGCTGTCATGCGACAGATCGGGACCGTTGAAGCTGTATGCCGGATACGGCGACTCGTTGCGCGAGATGAACCACTCGGGATGCTCGATTACCCACGGCGAATCGATGCCCATGTGGTTTGGCACCATGTCGCTGGCGAGACGAATCCCTTTGTGATAACAGCGGTCGCGCAGCGTGATGTAAGCCGGCTCTCCGCCCAGGTCTTCGGCAATCTTGTAATCGAAGAGCGAATAGGCCGATGCTACTGCGTCCTGGTTGCCGCAAAGCTGCTTGATGGTCTTTGACGCGCGGCTGCGCTCCCACACGCCGATCAGCCATAGCGAATTGATACCGCGATGGGCCTGCGTGGCCAGTTCTTCTTCCGGGATCTGATCGAGCCGGTGGATGTGACGGCCGTACTGCTTGCCGAGCTGAGCGAGCCACACGTAAGTGCTTTTGGCGATCAGGACGGTGTTAGGCATCCACGCTGTATCGGGGCTGAACTTCTCATATTCATGCGCGGGATCGCCAAATGTCGGCACCTGGGACTCGCTCACGATCGATGGCCATTGCTGCGTTCCCTGCTCGCGCCGACGGCGTGCGGCCTCTTCGGCTGCAGTCCGGGCTCGCGCTGCATCGGGATTGAACTGCATCCAGATGGCCAGCTCTTCTTCGTGCAGAACTTCGCCGCCCATCATCAGCAGCCGATCCATCGTGTCGCCCAGCAGCGGCCGCCACAGCTTGCGAATTAGCGCCAGCTGCTCGCTGAGCGAAGCCGGCGCACCGCTCGCCGGAGCGCGCAGCAAATCGAAAAGGCTGATCGCCGTCGCTCCCTCGACCGGAATGAGCGGACGCGTGGCGAAGTACTGCGGAAGCTCCTGCGTCACCTGCCGATAGACTGTCTTCTCGGCCAGCGGCTTGTCTTCAAACAGTTCTTCAAACTTTTTGAAAGCCTCATTGCGATTAGCCGACCAAAGGAGCAGCAACTCCTCAAGGGCTGCCTCGCGATGCGATGTGATGCCGGTTTTGCCGTTCAGCCATTGCCGCGGAGTCTCCTCCCCGCGCATCACGCTTTGACCGGGGAAATGCTCTACAAAGGTCAGCAGCATGGTGTCGAGTTCGCGCGATCCTACGCGGCCGGCAAACCAGTCGAGCGCGGAGGTCATCACTTCCGGATCAAACTGCTCGCGGTAGCGCGCCATCAGCACATGGCTCGCCTCGTCGATTAATCCCATCGCCAACAACTGTCCGGCGTGCACGGCCAGATCCGGATGCTTATCCGCCTCGCGCACCAGGTTCATCTGGTGGGCAAAGGCGCGACAGGCCGCCACGTTGGCAAACACCACGTTGCCGTTGTAGGAGAAAAGCGACTCCGCGAACCTGTAACGTTCCCGGGCCTTTCGCGAGATGTGGAACTCCATCATCTGAGTTTCAGTTCCCCAGCAAATGCCGTGCAAGACGTGCAATGTGAATTCCCGCAGGCTGTTCTTTCCGTGGCTTTTCGAGCCATCCTGCCGGGTCAAACGAGGCCAGAGAGTAAAGTAACATCTCGCGGCGACCGATGGCTGCCGGCAATCCTGTAAACCTATCTTGCTCAATGCCGCGCTCGCGCAACCGTCCCTATCCCGATTGCCTGTCGTCCGCAAAACATCCGCGATCCGCATCCTTCATTCGGCGCGGAATCGAACGCGGAGCGGCTCCAGTATTGCCACCTCGGCATCGACACCGGTAAACTTAGGATGCGCAATCGCATCGCAGCCGCGACTTAGTTGCTGGGGAGTGTCCCAGCCTGCGAAATCCGACCGTATGCGATCGCTGCCGCTTCTCGCCATAGATCGCCGGCCGCCGGGCCCAAGCGTCGTCTTTGAGATGCGGGCTACAAAATGCGGAGAGGTGGCAGAGTGGTCGATTGCGCTCGCCTCGAAAGCGAGTGAGCCTTTACGGGCTCCGGGAGTTCGAATCCCCCCCTCTCCGCCAGAATTTCTTCCCGCCAAGTCCAAGCGTCCAGCCAAACGCCACAATTCAGGCGCCAAAAGCCAGGCAGAACGTCGGATCTTGACCTTTGCGCATCCAAATTATTTATGAATTCTCAGGCGCTCGATGGAAAGCCAGGCTTGAGCATCCTAGAAGTTTTACGTCCGCACCGGCGGGAGCTTTGGCTGGGCTTGCTCGCTATCGCTGGAGAAAGCATCGCCGGCCTCCTTGAACCGTGGCCGCTCAAGATCGTTCTCGATGACTTGCTCCAGGGCAAGAACCAGCATGGCTGGCTTCATAAATTAATTGTAGCCACCGCAGGATCCGCTCCGCGTAACATTCTCATCTTCGCCTGCATCGCTGTCCTTGTCATTGCCGTCACGGACGCGATGTGCACATACGCTGAAAAGTACCTCACCACGAACGTAGGCCAATGGATCGCCCACGATCTGCGGCGGACGATTTACACGCATGTCCAACGTCTCTCCCTTGCCTATCACGATCAGAAACCGACTGGGGATCTCATCAGCCGTGTAACCGTCGACATCGACGCCATCCAGACCTTCATTGTCTCCGGTCTTCTCGGAATCCTGGTCGATTCCCTCACGCTGATCGGCATGATCGTTGTCATGTTCTGCGTGAACTGGCAATTCACGTTGATAGCATTGGCGGTCGTTCCGCCACTCTTTTTCATCGTCAATACCTACACGCGCAAGGTAAAGAGGGCGTCCCGGGAAGTCCGCAAAAAAGAAGGGCGGATGGTTTCGCTTGTATCCGAGGTAGTGTCTTCGATCCGCGTCGTCAAAGCGTTTTCACGCGAAGACTACGAAATCCGCCGTTTCGAGGGCGAGAGTCTCGAGGCAGTCGAGGCTGCTCTTGCAGCGCGTTCGCTCAAAGCACGCCTGGTTCCCATCGTTAATATCGTTACGGCTATCGGAACGTGCGCTGTGCTTTGGTTCGGCGCGCAACTCGCGATGTCCGGCCATCTGGCTCCCGGGTCGATGGTCGTGTTCATCTTCTATCTCGGCAAAATGTACAAGCCCATGCAGGACATCTCCAAAACCATCGATGCCTATTCAAAGGCCTCGACCGGTTTCGAGCGCATCCAGGAGATCCTGCGCAGCGACGATGAGGTTCACGACGAACCCAACGCACGCAAGGCACCTACCTTTAAGGGCCAGATCGATTTCGAGCATGTGGAGTTTTCCTACAAGGAAAGCGAGCCTGTTCTAACCGACGTCAACATGCACATCGACGCAGGCGCGATGGTGGCGCTTGTAGGGCCCACGGGCGCCGGCAAAACCACGATCATCAATCTCATCGCCCGCTTCTACGACCCAACCGCCGGAGTAGTCAAAATTGATGGCAAGGATGTCCGCACATTTACGCAGAAATCTCTGCGCAGCCAAATCAGTTTTGTTCTGCAAGATACTGTTCTCTTCAGCGGGACGATTTGGGACAACATCGCCTACGGCTGCCCTGACGCATCCCAGGCGCAGATCGTCAAGGCTGCAGAAACCGCCAATGCCATGGAGTTCATTGAGAAACTGCCGCAGAAATTCGACACCGCCGTCGGGGAACGAGGAGTGACCCTCTCGGGCGGCCAGCGTCAGCGCATTGCGATTGCGCGCGCCATTATCCGCAGGACCCCGATCCTCATTCTCGATGAGCCGACTTCAGGCCTGGATGCAGCGTCAGAACAGCTCGTCGTAGATGCTCTCGATCGACTTATGGAAGGCAAGACCTCCATCGTCATTGCTCACCGGCTCTCCACCGTTCGGCGCGCCAGCTGCATTTTCGTCATTGACAATGGCGCCATCGCGGAATCAGGCACACACGACGAGCTGCTGCAACGCGAAGACGGGGTCTACAAGAAGCTTCACGACATTCAGGCCAGCCTCGATGAGGCGCCTGCGGAAGTGTCTGCTTAATCGGAAGTCACAACGCCCCGAGTTCCAGGATGCGCTCCTCAACCACTCCGACATATGCGTCGATTTCGTCGGGCGGAAAATGACCCGCGCGGAATGCGTCCACCAGCTGCTGGTGGTTCAGCTGTTTCAGCAGCGAACCAATCCATCGCGCATCAGCGATGGGAACGCCTTTGCCAATCCATTCCAGATCGCGCCGCATCTGGTACTGCCTCGCCTTCACAGCCAGGATCTTCGTCGGCGCTGCCGGGGATCCAAAGTCGACCGTGCCATCGGTCTGATGCGTAATGAACTTCGATCTCTGAAATGTGTCCACATCTCCCTTTGAACGATCCCTGGTCCAGCTCAATCCATTGGTGCCAAACGTCGCGCCAATGTCGCTGGCGAGAAAGATCTCCCGATCCGATGATTTATCGGAATAGACGGCGTTATTTACGTCCTTGAGATCCCAGTTGTTCATTACTGCCATCATCACGCGCAGCCCATTGAATTCCCTTGAACCGGTGAATGGATTCTCCTTCCACATCCATGTCCCAATCTTCTTTTCCTGGTCAGGCCTCTTTTCGAAGCGCGCATCTTTGATCTCCCCATCCCTGGCGTGCTTTCCCCCGCGTGCAAGATGCAGCCCTTCCACACGCGCCGTGCCTATCACATAGTCGTCGTTCACGAAGTAGCCCACTGCCCACAACAGCCGCGAGGCAACAACCTCGGGCCGCGCCTCATCGCCCAGCTTCACGCGCCATTTCGTGCCGTTTGCATCGCGTGCATCAAACTTGGGATTGGTGCCGCTCATGTCTTCTGATTCGAACTTGAATGGTGCTGCCGGCTGCCCCTCTTTGCCACCTTGCCCTACATAAAGATCGAGCGCCGCGATTGCTCCGGGATCATGCCACAACACCGGACTGTGCAGTCTTGCTGTGTCCACTGGCTTGTCATTGTCGTGGGTGAGATTGCTGGTAGTCTGTGCGGATGGCTGGTCAGCCGACTGGCCCCGCGCTCCGTGGACCGGCAGCAGAAACAGGGTCAGGATCGTGATTTCGCTCAGGAAACCGTGGTTGCACTTCATTCTTTCTCTCCTTGCTGCAACTACGCTCTGCCGTTAGAAGCGTCCGAACGATTCAGAGGCTGCCCGCCCGCTTCAAAACATCCTCCTGGGCCCAATCTGCATCTCCAGTAATAAGAATCTGTTGCAGCATCCCCAGGAGAGACCGAGTGAAGCTGCTCATCCAACCGGACAACGGGATCAAACCCCTCCTCGACGGTCTGCGAAAAGCCAAAAAAAGTATCCGCATCCTGATTTTCCGTTTCGATCGTGTTGAAATCGAAAAGGCGCTGGTCGCTGCCGTTGGCCGTGGCGTTACCGTTCAGGCTCTGATCGCACATACCAATCAGGGCGAAGAGAAGAATCTTCGCAGGCTTGAGATGCGGCTACTCGGCGAAGGAGTCACTGTCACGCGTACTGCCGATGACCTCGTCCGCTATCACGGCAAAATGATCATCATCGATGACAAGGTGCTTTATCTGCTCGGCTTCAACTTCACGCACATGGACGTCGACCTCAGTCGTTCGTTCGGCATCGTCACCTCAAAGAATAGTGTGGTTAAAGAAGCCATTCGCCTCTTCGATTGCGACTCCAAGCGCCGACCCTATAAGAATGCCAAGGACGACCTGGTTGTAAGTCCGGTGAACGCACGCAAGCAGCTCACCAACTTTATCGCCGGCACCAAAAAGAGGCTCCTGATCTACGAGATGAAGATCAGCGATCGCGACTTCCTCAAACTATTACAGAAAAAAATCTCAGCCGGCGCCGAAGTGCGGGTTCTGTCGCGTGCCTCTGCCAAGGGCGGCGACATCCCGGTGCGCCGCCTTCCTGCGCGATTGCACCTTCGCGCTATTCTGCGCGACGGCAACTCAGCCTTCCTTGGCAGTCAGAGCCTGCGCAAGCTGGAACTCGAAGCACGGCGCGAGATCGGAGTTATCTTCCGCGATAAGAAAATCGTCAAACAGATGGAAGCGGTGTTTGAGAAAGACTGGAAACGTTCCGAGCCCGTTATCGAGGACACAAAGCTCGCCTCCGCGCTCGTTGTGCCCGCTAAAAAGGTGGCCAAGGAGGTTGCGAGGCAAATCTCTATCAAACCTGTCCTCGAGCAGGTGCTCGACAAAGTCATCGACGCCAAGGATTCAACGCCTTTCGAGCCCGAAGAAGTTGCGCAAACCGTGCGCGAAGCCTTTCACGACGAGGTGCAGGACGCCGTTCAAGATGCGCTCAAAGACGCGGTCGCGTCCGCGGCGATGAGCGAGGCCGCCAAACCCGCCGAGAAAGGTAAGTAGATCTGCAGGGGATACATATGGTTCGGAGTGTTCGTTTCTGTCTTCAAATCGCCACCGCCCTGGCGGCATTGACCATAACGCCTGATAAGGCTATGGCCGCGCAAACGGCTTCGGCTTCTCCTTCTGAACAGAAGGTCCTATCGGATTTCAGCAAGCAGGCAAAAGACTACATCAGCAAAGAACACGCCCTCGCGGCCGACAAGATGAAGCCGACCTCTGACGTTTCCAAATTGGAACAGCAACGCAAGCAACTGCGCGATGCCGTGCAGCAATCCCGTCCCAATGCAAAGCAGGGCGATTTCTTTACGCCCGAAGCGGCGAAAACCTTCCGCAAGCTCCTTGCCGCTGTCCTGAAAGGTCCCGATAGCGGGAAAATAAAGTCCAGCCTGAATCACGCTGAACCCGGCGCTCCGGCCGACTTCCGCGTAAACGCCGAATTCCCCAACCAGGATGGCCAGCCGATCCAGTCTGTTCCGCCAACCGTGTTGAAAGCTTTACCTTCATTACCGAAGGAAATGGAATATTGCATCGCCGGAACTACATTGGCGCTGCGCGATTCGAGCGCTAATTTAGTCGTTGATTTCTTACCCAATGCGCTTCCCTGAATTAAAGGTTCACACTCCGATGCGTATCGCACAATTTCTTTTTTTGGCGCTTCTCGTTGCTTTCTATCCAGGATTGCCAGGCGATGAAACGCCGCCACTGCTTTCTCAGCCGACAGCAGCTAATGCGCCCGATGTTCGTCTTCCTTTGAAAGACGGCTCTGTGCGATGGGCGGTGATAGGCGACAACGGCACAGGCGAGCGCCCCGAGCTCGAGGTTGCCAAGCAGATGCAACGCTACTGGTCCGTTGTCAAGTTCGATTTCGTTACCATGGACGGCGACAACATCTATGGCGGTCATTCTCCCCGCGACTTCCAGCTGAAGTTCGAAGAGCCGTACAAGACTCTGCTCGATGAGAATGTGAAATTCTACGCATCACTCGGCAATCACGATGATCCGCAGATTGAAATCAACTACAAGCCCTATAGCATGGACGGCAACCGCTACTACACGTTCCAGAAAAAGAACGTGCAGTTCTTTGTGCTCGACAGCAACTACATGACTCCACAGCAGCTCTCATGGCTCGAAGACAAGCTGAAAAGCTCAAATGCAAAATGGAAGATCGCCTATTTTCATCATCCCTTATTCACGTGTGCAAAGTACCACGGCCCGGACATTGATCTTCGCAACGAGCTCATGCCGCTTTTTACGAAATACGGCGTGAATGCAGTGTGGAGCGGCCATGAACACGTCTATGAGCACTTGAAACCGCAACAGGGTATCTACTTTTTTCTCGAAGGCGAATCCGGAGAGCTGCGCTACCACAACATCAGGACCTCTTGCGATCTCGATGTAGTGAATCTCGATACCGACCGCAGTTTCATGCTCGTCGAAGTCGATGGCGACCAGATGTATTTCCAAGCCATCGCTCGCTCCGGTGTGACCGTTGACTCCGGCCAACTGGCGCTTCAGACCGCAACTCAAAAGTGAAACTCAATGCGCTCGAACTACGCAAGCGGCTTCAACTCCCCGAAGGTCGTCGGAATCAGTTCCGCCACCGTGGGGTGAATATGCACTGAGTGCGTCAGCAGTTCCGCGGGCTGGCGAGCATACATCGCGGTCAGAATGCAGTGAATCGCCTCATCGCCTCCCACCCCAAACACCGTGGCCCCGAGAATCTGTTTTGATTCTGCATCCACCAGCACTTTGATGAAGCCGGCGGTCTCGCTTTTTTCAATCGCACGGCTTACTCGAGTCATCGCACGGACCGCCATCAGCGCCGGCTTTCCGCTCTTGCGAACCTCGGGTTCCGACATGCCTACCCGCGCAAGTGGCGGGTCGATATAGACTGCCGATGCCTGAATCCGGTCGCTCACCTTCCGCGATGCTCCCTCCAGGAGGTTGTCGGCGACGATTTCATAATCGTTGTACGAGGTATGCGTAAAGGCGCCGCGCCCATTGCAATCGCCCAGTGCGTAGATGCCCTCAACATTGGTCTGCAATTGGTCATTTACGCGAATGTACCCGCGTTCATCGGCATCAATTCCAGCCGCCGTAAGATTCAGATCGTCAGTGTTCGGCACGCGGCCCACCGCCAGCAAAACGTGCGAACCATTCACGTGGGGGGCGCCCACACTGCACTCCAGTCCCACTGTGACACCGCGGTCCCGCCGTTCGAGATGAATGCAGTTGGCGTTGAGCCTGACGTCGATGCCCTCCCCTGCGAAGATCTCCTGAATAATTCCCGATGCGTCCTCATCTTCGTGACCTGCGAGTCTCTCGCCTTTTTCCACAATGGTGACGTGGCAGCCAAAGCGTCGGAAGATCTGCGCGAACTCCAGGCCGACATAACCGCCGCCGACCACGACCAAATGCTCCGGCAACTCATCGAGCGTAAGAATACTCGTGCTGGTGAGGAACGGGACGACATCGACGCCAGACATCTTCGGCACTGCGGGGCGCGCACCGACGTTGAGAAAGATCTGCTCTGCCTTGTAGTCCTCTTCGCCTACGGACATCGTGTGTGGCCCGGTGAACCGGGCCTGTCCTCGGATTACGGTGCAATTCGGTGTACTTCCGAGCCACTTCTCCAGGCCAAACCGCGACTTGGACACGATGGCATCCATGCGTGCCTTCACGACAGGCCAATCCACCGTTACCTGTCCCGTTTTCACTCCGAAATCCGCCCCGCGCCTTGCGAGATGCGCCGCGTGGGCGCTCGCCACCAGCGCTTTGGTCGGAGTGCATCCCGTGTTCACGCACGTCCCGCCCAGCAGATGCCGCTCGACCAGCGCCACCTTTCGCCCGGCTTTTGCCAGACGAGCGGCCAGCGAAGGCCCTGCCTGGCCCGCGCCGACAACGATCGAATCAAAATGCTGCGCCATCTCAAACCTCCCGAACTATCCAGACCTCTTGAAAGCCGTCAGACGTCGGATTTATCGTAGCGTCACGTCGCGTGATTATGATGCGAGATTGTTGAAAACTGCCGTTCAGGCTTCTGCACCCTTCACCCCCCGGCAAACATCTCAAAACAAGAAGGAGATTTGAAAATGACGTCAAGATCGGCACTTGTGGAGCACCAGAAGGCTCCGCTGACCACCCCTTCCGACATTGATCCGAAAGCTGTAAAAGAGATCACCGGCGCACTCAACGCACTGCTCGCCGATGTATTCAGCCTTTATCTGAAGACCAAGAATTTTCATTGGCATATGAGCGGACCCCACTTCCGCGATTATCATCTGCTGCTCGACGACCATGGAGATCAGTTATTTGCCATGACCGACGACATTGCGGAACGGGTGCGCAAGATTGGGGGTACAACGATTCGCTCCATCGGCCACATCGCGCGGCTGCAACGTATTCGCGACAATGACGCCGACTTCGTAACTCCCGAGGATATGCTGGCAGAATTGCATGAGGACGAGAAGGCGCTCACTCTCAGCATGCGTTCGGTACACACCCTCTGCGATGATGAGGGAGACGTGGCCACTGCGAGCCTGCTTGAGAACTGGATTGACCAGGGACAGCGCCGCGGCTGGTTCCTGTTTGAAGCAACCCGGCATTCTCACGGCTGAGTTTGATTGAACTCACGTTTTGCGACAGAATCACGAATCCATAAGCGCGTTGCCGGCTGCCGGGATACAACAGACCCGACCGCCGGCACGCCCTATTCCGCCCTCAGCGCCTCGACCGCGTTGACGTTTGCCGCACGAGCCGCAGGCACTGCGGATGCGATCACGGCAGCAGCCAGGATGGTAAACGCTGAGGCCACAAATGCCAGTGCGCCGGGTTGATGAATCTCCGCTACATATTTTCCCGCAATCGCTGAAAGACCGAAACCAAGCACCACGCCAGCCGTAACACCGATCGCGGCAATCGCCAATCCCTCCACTAGAACATTGGTGAGAATATTGCGCCGCTGGGCGCCAAGAGCCATGCGGATTCCGAATTCTCGCGTGCGGCTGCTTACCGAGAACGCCAGCACACCGGCAACGCCCACCACCGAAATCAGCAGCGCCACCGCGGCGAATCCGCCAAAGACAACTGCGTTCAATTTATCCGGAGTCAGCACTTCGGCACGTACGTCGCCCAGCGTACTGGCCTTTTCCACCGGCTGGTCTGAAGACACCTCGTGAATGGTGCGGCTGATTGCGGGCAGCAGCGTGTAGGGATCGCCGTGCGCGCGCACAAAGAGCCGACCGTTCCAGCCCTCTTGTTCAACAGGCTGATATACGGTCATCGCGGGCGAAGGAATAATGTTCTCGTCATCAAAATCCGGCACAACGGCGATGATGCGGCGCGGCTCAGTGCTGATGCCGATAAATTTCATCACGCCGTCGGTCCACCACAGCTTGCGGTTCAGCGGATTCTGCCCTGGATAGAGCAAATTGGCGAGGCTCTGGCTGATGATGACCACGCGCTCTGCTCCTTCCTTGTCGCCGGGATTAAAGTCGCGCCCCGCAACAACGGGCAGGCCGAAAGTCGCAAAGAATCCCGGAGAAACCGATCGGAATTTGGCGCGGTAGTCCTGCCCATCATTGCGCCGTGCCCCCTGCGCGGCAAAGGTGAAAGCAATGTTCAGCCCCTGGTCATCGCGCCACGGCGCAACAAATCCGGAAGAAGCATGCTCCACTCCCGGCAGCGCACCGACCCGGCGTTGCACTTCGCGATAAAACTCGCTGACCTGCTCCGGCGTTTTGCCATACGACAGCACTGGCAGATTCACCGCCAGCACATTCGCGGAGTCGAAGGGTGGTCGCGTTTCTTCGAGTACGAAGAGCGTCTTCATCAGCACACACGCCCCTGCCAGCAGCAGAAACGACGCCGTAATTTGCGTTACGGCGAAGACGCGAAGCCTTCGACTGCTGCCACCCGCCACCCTTACGCCGCGCGCCGAGAGTCCTCCCTGCGCGCCATTCGGCGAAGGCAGCCGCGGTACATACGCTAGAAAGACTGCCGCCACCAGTGCCAGCGCGATCCCAAACCACACCAGGCTGAAATCCAGTGTCAGGTCATTGGCGCGCACCGAGAATCGCGCGGCATACCGGCCGAGCACATTCACCATTGGAATCGCGAGCAGAACGGCCGCGATCGCCCCGCTGCCGCATAGCACCAGCCCCTCGGCCAGAAGTGATCGCCGGATGGCGCGCGTGCTTGCGCCAAGGGCCAGGCGGATTGCGAGTTCCGATTCACGCCGTACGGTCCTGGCCAGTACGAGGTTGGCGACATTCGAACTCGCAATCACAAATAGCAATCCGGAAGCCGCGAACAATATCCACAAAATCGCATTCGCCCGCTCATTGATCTGGTCGTGCATCCGTGTCACGTCGATCTGGTAGTGATCCTCGGCCTTGTATACCTCAGGGTGAGCCGCCGTCATCGCCGCATACACAGCACGCAACTCAGCCCGCGCCGCATCCACCGTTGCCCCTGGAGCAAGCCGCGCAAAAACCTCGGTCATGCGGTGCTCGCGGCCGGTCACCATCGTCGCCGACAGATGATGCGGGCTCGTCACCACGTTGGCAATAATCTCGGTTGCCACCGGATACGGCACCGACGGCTCAAGCACTCCAACGATCGTTGCGGAACGGGCGCCCATGACGCCTTCAAGCCGCACTTGCTTGCCAAGTACGCTGGGGTCGGAGTGAAGCGAAGACTTCCAGAAGTGATACGTCAACACCACTGCACCCGCAGCGTTCTGTCCGTCGTCATTGGGGCCAAGCAGCCGACCCAGGACCGGCTTCAGGCCCATCACCTCAAAGTAGTGTCCATCGACTACACCCGCCGGGATCTCCCGCGGTGTTCCCAGCCCCACCACGGTAAAGTCGATCTCTGAAAAGGTACCGAGTTCCTGGATCGTCTTCAGCTTGCTGCCGATATCGCTGATCTCGGGGATGGAGAAGGTCGCGTTTGTCTGGCCAAGTCCCAGCGCGCTTTGGCGCAGGTAAAGCAGGCGGTCCTCGTCGCGATTCGCGAGAGGCCGTAGCAGCACCGCGCGCACCACGCTGAAGATGGCCGCGTTAGCGCCGATTCCCAAGGCCAGAGTGAGCGCCACTGTGAACCAAAGAGCGCGAACGCGCCGCAGGGAACGGATAGCAATCTTAAGATCATGCAGAAAAGACATTCGTGAAGACCTCCGAGGGGAATCGGACTCGATCACATCGTACTACTTGACGTTTCCACCAGGAACTGCGCCCCTTCGATCTGACCGACGGGCAGTTATCCTTGCTGATGGCGCTCAATCGCCCTGAGCCTTCGCCCGTGGGCCCGGTCGCTTCCCTTCTGGCAATGGATCGAACCACCCTCACCGCGGCTTTGAAGCCGCTGGAGCGCCGCGGCCTGGCAACGCACTCACGAAGAGATTGAACAGCTTCCTCCGGCGTCGATTGGAACGCGCTGCGCCAGAACCTCCACGCCATCTAACTTGCCCGAGAAGCCCAGTGGCTGCCAATCGAGATGTTTCGGTCCGGACCAGAAGCGACTTGAATCGGACAGAAGACAATGGGCCAATTCTAGAAATACGTCTGCACCACATCCACAACATTGTAGGCCTCGTCCAGAATCGGCAAGATCCTCCATTTATCGAATGTCAGGCATGGGTGAGAAATGTTAAACCCGACCATGTCTCCCACGCGCACATCGTCTCCCGCCGCAATCTTCAGGTATGAATGCTGATCCATCATCTTCGTCGTTTCCCAGTGCGTCGGAGTCGCAATGGGCTCATCCCTTCCCGGCCTGAAATGAAGCGCCGGCGTCGGTAGTCCGGAATCGAATGCCGCATCGCGCCTGCCCATGGTCACAACGGCGAGTTCGTCCTCGGGAGTCGACTGCACGTACGCCCATATATGCAGCGCCGGCACCAACCCCGACCGCATCTCCCGCGCTATCGAATTTGAAGCCAGAATGCGTTTTTGCTGCGTCTCATAGTTGCCCACATCGTGCGTCAGGTAGCAGCCAGGCCGCAGCACAATCTCCACCGCATCGCCGAAGCCCGCCGCGGCAAACTCCTCGGCCACCACGTCGTACCATGCCGATCCCGCTCCCGAAAGCAGGGCCGGCCCGCGCGCGAATGCTTTCCGCTCCAGTAACGACCGGGTCACGTCGCATGCTCGCTGCATAAATGCGCGAATGTCTTTCTCCTCTTTCAGTACGCCTTCGTAAAGCTCCACGCCACAAAGTTGAATCGTGTTGTTCCATTGGGCCAGGGCACCCAGCACCTGCTCTATTTGCGCATCGTCGCGAACACCGCAGCGGCCGCCGATCACGCCAAGCTCCAGCAGCACATTCAGTCGAAGCCCGAGAGCGGAGAAGAATTTCCCCAGCATCTCCACACCGGCCGCCGAATCCACCAGGCAATAAAACTCGAACTCTGCATCACCAAGCAGATTCGCAATCATCTGCATGTTCTGCCGCCCCACAAGCTCGTTGGCCATCAGCACGCGATGCACTCCATGCGCATGCGCCACCATTGTCTGGTGCGCGCTGGCCAGCGTGATACCCCACGCGCCGCCATCTAGCTGCATCTGAAACAGCCGCGGCGCCATCGTCGTCTTCCCGTGCGGCGCCAGCCGAACCTTGTACGCGTCCATGAAGCGCTGCATCCACGCGAGATTGTGCTCCAGCCGATCGCGGTACAGCACCACTGACGGCAGGCTCAGGTCCTCGCGCAGCAGATTCCATCCAAGCCGCACAACTTCTTCGGCCGAGGAATCCGCCTTCATCGAGCCCAGCCCCTTGTTCAAGCAGCCGATTCGCGGTTCCGCGTGCGTTTGTGACATGTTTTCGGGAATGACTCACCTCTTCTGCACGCGGCATCTCGAACCCGCACCCGCGACCATAGTCTATATTCTGAGTCAGCCTAGATGCTGAATTGCGACACACTCATACGCAACGCGACGGTGCTCGACGGCAGCGGAAACGACCCGCTGCTCCTTGATGTTGCGGTGCTCGATGGCCGCATTCTTGAAATCGGCGCATACCTCCATTGCAACGCACCGCACATCATCGAGGCCGACGGCCTCTGCCTCGCACCCGGCTTTATCGACGTACACACCCACGACGACACCAGCGTCATTGAGACACCCGCGATGCTGCCCAAAATCTCGCAGGGCGTCACCACCGTCATCGTCGGAAACTGCGGCATCAGCGCCTCGCCTGTCCACCTCAAGGCCGACCTGCCCGATCCGATGAACCTGCTTGGGAAGCGGGAGTACTTCCGCTATCCGGCCTTCGCCGACTATGTTTCCGCACTCGAAGCCGCGCGCCCATCGGTCAATGTTGCCGCCCTCATCGGCCATACGTCACTGCGCAACAACTGTATGGATCGTCTCGACCGGACTGCAACCAACGAAGAGGTTCAGCAGATGCGCGCCGAACTTGCCGCAGCTCTTGCATCCGGCGCTCTCGGCTTGAGTTCAGGCCTCGCGTACTCATCAGCCAACGCCGCCAGCACCGATGAATTGATGGCGCTCGCAAGCACGCTGATCGGTGCACACAGCATTTACGTCACTCACATGCGTACTGAGACCGACGCCATCCTCGACGCGATGGACGAAGCCTTCCGCATCGGCCGCTCCGGCCAGTCCCCCGTCGTCATCTCGCATCTCAAATGCGCCGGCATTGCAAATTGGGGCCGCAGTAGCGAGGTCCTCGACGCGCTCGAGCGTGCGCGCACTTCTCAGCACATCGGCTGCGACTGCTATCCTTACGCCGCTGGATCCAGCACACTCGACCTCAGGCAGGTCGACCCGGACGTCAAGATCGAAATCACCTGGAGCACGCCCTTCCCCACAGCCGCAGGCCGGACGCTCGCCGACATCGCTTCCGATTGGAACCTTTCGCAGGTCGATGCCGCAGGACGTCTCCAACCGGCCGGCGCCATCTATCACAGCATCGACGAAGACGACATGCGCCGCATTCTCGCACACCCCGCTACCATGATCGGGTCGGATGGTCTGCCGTGGGACCAGCACCCCCATCCCCGCCTCTGGGGCGCATTTCCGCGCGTCCTCGGCCGCTACTGCCGTGACCAAAAACTGTTCTCGCTTCCGCAGGCGATTCACAAGATGACCACCCTCCCCGCCCGGCGCTTCGGTCTCGCCCAGCGTGGAGCTGTTGCGGAAAACTACTGGGCTGACCTCGTTCTCTTCAATCCTCACACCATTGAGGACAGCGCTTCCTTCGCCGATCCCATTCGCCCCGCCCGCGGCATCGAACGAGTCTGGGTCAACGGCATGCTGTCGTACACTGCTCAAGGACTCACCGGAAATCGCGCAGGCCGCTTTCTTCCTCGCGGCGCGACCGAGTGGCTCCAATGAAGCGCGGGAATTGGCCTGCCGATGATCGATCCTCACAGTATCTTTCTCTTGCTCAGCGCGCTGGGCGCCGTCATCGGAATCATCCTGCTCGTCACTGTCCTCAAACTCAACCCGTTCCTCAGTCTGCTCCTCGCCTCCCTCGCTCTCGCAATCGTCTCGGGAATGCCGATGTCCGGCGTAATCCATTCTTTTGAAACCGGAGTCGGCGGTACTCTTGGCCACATCGCTGTTGTAGTCGCGCTCGGCACCATGCTCGGTAAAATGATGGCCGAATCCGGTGGCGCTGATGCTATTGCACTCACTCTGATCCGCGTCTTCGGCGAAAAACGACTCCCCTGGGCGATGATGGTGATCGGCCTTATCGTTGGCCTTCCCGCATTCTTCGAAGTCGGATTCGTCCTTCTCATCCCCATCGCTTTCACCGTCTCGCGCCGCACCGGAACCCCGCTGATCCGCGTCGCCCTGCCCCTTGTCGCCGCTCTTTCCGTCGATCACGGCCTGGTGCCCCCGCATCCCGCCGCCCTGCTTGCGGTCAATACATACCATGCTGACGTGGGCCGCACCATTTTCTACGCTCTGCTCATCGCCATCCCGACCGCCGCGCTCGCTGGACCTCTGTTTGCAAAAGTCATTGCCCCCTGGATCAAGGTGCCAACCGAAAATCCGATGGCCGATGATTTTGCCGATCACAACCCGGAACGCACTCTCCCGGGATTCTGGCTCACCATCGGCAGCATCCTTCTTCCCGTCGCATTGATGCTCATCGGGAGTTGGGCCGATGTCTTTGCGGCAAAAGGCAGCCTTGCAAACGAAGCCATTCGCTTCATCGGTAATGACGACATCGCCCTCCTCATCGGCGTTCTCATCAGCTTCATCACGCTCGGAGTGATGCGCGGCGTAACCCGGGAAACAATCCTTCGCTTCAGCAACGAGTGCCTCGCACCCACAGCCACCATCACGCTCCTTGTCGGCGCGGGCGGGGGCTTCGGTCGCGTGCTCCAGGACAGCGGCGTCTCTCACGCCATGATCGACATCGCGATGCAGCGGCACCTTCCCTTGCTGCTCCTTGCCTGGTTGCTTGCCGCCCTTATGCGCCTCGCCACCGGCTCTGCTACCGTGGCGATGACCACCGCAGCCGGAATCGTTGCCCCCATCGCGCTGCAAACGCCAGGCGTTTCCCCCGAACTGCTTGCCATCGCCACCGGGGCCGGTTCCCTCATCTTTTCGCACGTCAACGACGGCGGCTTCTGGCTGGTGAAGGAATACCTGAACCTCAGTGTCACCGAAACCATAAAGTCGTGGTCTATCTGCGAAACGATCATCTCCTTCGCGGGTTTAGGCTTCGCCCTTCTGGCATCCCTCGCCATCTGACCCATCACTTCGCGTGCACGATCAGGACACCGCCCCTGAGTTCTGTCGGACGCCCGGATCGTTTCTTCCGGCACCAGAAGCTGCGAATACGCAAATCCTTTCAGGTTCTTTGAGATAATGAGTTGTGCGAGGTTCTTCGAAATTTCGTATGCCGTCTCGTAAGAGCACCCCACGGCCAGGCCAGAAGAGCGCTTGGAATTGGAACTTGAGGTCTGTGGATTGAACGCTCCAGCGAGTGGCCTCGCTCAAAGCCCGCTTATTCCCTGTTGCAAGGAAGCGACACTGACTGTAACTGTTGTCATTTGCTCAAGAAACCGCCCTGGCATGTTGCGGGAATGTCTTCGGGCCGTCGCTCGGCTGAATCCAAAGCCCGATCTGGTTCTAGTCGTCGACAACTCCCAAGGCAACAAGGAAACCGAAGAAGTGACCCGGGAATTCGGCGCTCGATACACGATTGAGCCCGTCGTGGGGTTGAGCCGAGCTCGCAATCGCGGTCTGGCCGAGTGCAACACCGACATCGTGGCCTATCTCGACGACGATGCCATCCCCGCGCCAAACTGGCTCGGCATCCTGATGGAACCGTTCGCTAATGAGCGGACAGCTGCTTCGACCGGCAGGGTTGTTACCCCCATCTCCGACTGCGACAAGCCAGAGAGCGCGCGCATCCTCAGCAACAACGATCCCCACTGGTTCGAAATCACGACTTTTGGCGGCATGGGTCTTGGCAGCAACATGGCGTTGCGCAAGAGTGCGTGCAATGGTCGAACCATGTTCGATGTGCGCCTTGGCCGTGGTGCACCTTTTCAAATCGGAGAGGAATCCTATGCCTTCGCCCGACTGCTCTCGGAAGGCCACAAGGCCGCTTACCTTCCGTCCGCAGTTGTCTTTCATCCTCGCTTGAGCCGCGACACCATTGAGCACGAAGCGCGCAATTCCGTCACCTACTGGCTTCTGCTGTTCAGCGAATTTCCTCGACAGCGAATGGATCTAGTCCGATTTCTTATTCGGCGTCTTCGGCGCAAACCGCTCGACTGGCCACGCGATCCGCAAGAGGCCGGTGAGATCGTAACCAGCGGTTGGCGTGTCCTGTTTAAGGCTTCCATCACCGGTCTGTGGCTCTTTCTCAGCACTCCGAAAAGCGGAAAGTCTGACGGTTAAGACTGCGCTGATCAGGCCCCCAACAGTCCCTGAGCGCGACAAAGCCAGTGGGTTCGCCTCTGCTGCATCGAGGCTCCGTCGAGTCCGACTCCCGCGTGAATTTCTTGTAGTGGCGACAATTTTTGACAACCGAAAATCGTGCTAAACGGGAATGAGATGGGCAACTCCCGGGATGTTTTCCGGTCCATTTGATGGGCGAAGTAGCTAATATATCAATGAGTTGCTTGCGAATAATGAATTTTGAGCCATACTCTACGAGATTTGAGTCACTTTCACTAAGATTTAACGCATCCTCCTCTTGACAAACGGACAAAGCGCTCCTATCTTTAGCAATTGGAAGTAGTGAGTGCTAGCACCCGCTTCATTCAAGTGCTCGTCTCACAAATTGGCCTCCTGTGAGGCCGTCGTTTCCAAGAACCTATCACCCAATCCAACCAAGTCCGCGGCCGGCAGATAGCCGTTCGCGGGTGAAGGAGAAGCGAAGCAATGGCAGCAACATCGGTTACCACGACCTTCACCCCGCTCCATGATCGTATCCTCGTCCGCCGTGTGGAAGAGGGAGAAACGGTCCGCGGGGGCATCATTATCCCCGACAGCGCAAAAGAGAAGCCCCAGGAAGGCGAAGTCATCTCCGTTGGCAAAGGCAAGTCGAACGATGAGGGGAAGGTATTCCCTCTCGACGTCAAGGCCGGCGACAAGATTCTCTTCGGCAAGTACTCCGGCACCGAGATCAAGATCGACGGTGAAGAGTTCCTGATCATGCGTGAAGAAGAAGTCCTCGGCATCATCAAGAAGTAGTTGTCCAGTGGTCAGTGAACAGTGCACAGTGAACCGACTCTTGGCACTCTGCTCTGACCAACGGCTTCCACTATCAAATTGCATTACGCAGACAAATACTGATCACTGTTCACTGAACACTGATCACTGTTCTTTAGGAGAAACGCATGTCAAAGCAGATTCTGCACGGTGAAGATTCCCGTCAGGCGATCTTGCGCGGCGTCAACACGCTCGCAGACGCCGTGAAGGCGACGCTCGGCCCCAAGGGCCGCAACGTCGTAATTGAAAAGAAGTTCGGTTCCCCTACCATCACCAAGGACGGCGTGACGGTTGCCAAGGAAATCGACCTCAAGGATCCGATGGAAAATGTGGGCGCGCAGCTCGTCCGCGAAGTCGCCTCCAAGACCTCCGACGTTGCCGGCGACGGCACCACCACCGCAACCGTTCTGGCCCAGGCCATCTTCCGCGAAGGCGTGAAGACTGTTGCCGCCGGCGCCAACCCCACCGCTCTGAAGCGCGGCATCGACAAGGCGGTCACCGCCATCATCGGCACCCGCGACAAGGATGGCAAGTTCATCGACCACGGTGCACTCGGCAAGCTCTCCAAGCCCGTCGATGAAGGTTCCGTTGCCCAGGTCGGCGCAATCTCTGCCAATGGCGACCAGGAAATCGGCGACATTATTGCCCACGCCGTCAAGGTTGTCGGCAAGGATGGCGTCATCACCATCGAAGAATCGAAGACCATGCACACGGGCCTCGAGACTGTCGACGGCATGCAGTTTGATCGCGGCTATCTCAGCCCCTACTTCGTCACCGACGCCGAGCGCCTTGAAGTGGCTCTCGACGATCCCTACATCCTGATCTATGAAAAGAAGATCAGCGCGATGAAGGATCTGCTTCCCCTCCTCGAGCAGGTTGCTCGCGGCGGCAAGCCCCTCTTGATCATCGCCGAGGATGTTGAGGGCGAAGCTCTCGCAACCCTCGTGGTCAACAAGCTGCGTGGCACGTTGAACGTCGCAGCCGTCAAGGCTCCCGGCTTCGGCGATCGCCGCAAGTCCATCCTGGGCGACATTGCCATCCTCACCGGTGGCAAGGCCATCACCGAAGACCTCGGCATCAAGCTCGAAGGCGTCAAGCTCGAGGATCTCGGCAAGGCAAAGCGCATCACCATCGACAAGGACAACACAACCATCGTCGACGGCGCCGGCAAGGCATCCGACATCGAAGGCCGCGTGAAGGAAATCCGTTCGCAAATCGAGAAGACCACCTCCGACTACGACAAGGAAAAGCTACAGGAGCGGTTGGCCAAGCTGGTTGGTGGCGTTGCCATCATCAAAGTTGGCGCTGCCACTGAGACCGAGCTGAAGGAGAAGAAGGCTCGCGTCGAGGACGCTCTGCACGCGACCCGTGCGGCCGTCGAAGAAGGCATCGTCCCGGGCGGCGGCGTCGCCCTGGTTCGTGCCACTCCCGCGGTGCAGGCCCTCATCAAGACCCTGGAAGGCGACGAAAAGATCGGTGCGCAGATCGTGCTCCGTTCGCTTGAAGAGCCGCTGCGGCAGATCGTTGCCAATGCCGGCGAGGAAGGTGCAGTCGTAGTTGCCAAGGTGCTCGAGTCCAAAGACCAACACTACGGCTACAACGCTGCGACCGGCGTCTTTGAAGACCTGGTGAAGGCCGGCGTCATCGACCCCACCAAGGTCACCCGCACTGCCCTGCAGAACGCGGCCTCGATCGCTGGTTTGCTTCTGACCACCGAAGCCCTGGTCGTCGAGATTCCGGAGCAGAAGTCGGCTCCGGCAGGCGGCGGTCACGGTGGCGGCATGGATGGCATGTACTAAACCACCCCAGCGACGAAGACACGTCACCGGGACCCGGGGACATCGACTTCGAAGCAAATTCAAAAGGCCTCCAGCTTCGGCTGGGGGCCTCTTTGTTTCAGAATCCTCGGTTCAATAGGCGCTCCTGGCAGCCGAAGCCGCCATCGAGCATCCCCAATCCTCAGGCGATCTGGCGGCGAACTTCGTTGATCGGCGTCGGAACACTAACCGGAGTCGCCTTGGGCCGCGCAGCTTGAAGCCATCCGGCCGAGAGCCATTTCTCCGGAACGACGAACTCCGAGAATCCGCAGTCCAGGCAAATCTGAACGTCGGGCTGAGGGGACATGGGCGGATGGCTCATCGTACGGGGAGCGTTGCGATAGAGCCGGATTTCAGCAGGGACCGTGGACAGGGCCCCGGACTTGCACTTGGGACAAACCATTGGACACCCCAGAAATTTGTTGACCTGTGGAAAAACCCACTCTAATTCGGGTTCGGACCTGAGAGCAACAAAAATAGTGCACTGGATAAAACTTTTGGCAGGGTTTTCATCGGACCCTTCAGGATTTGCCCTCCGACGGTTGTTTACGAGCCTCTCGCACAATGGGTGAATCCGGTCTCTCTGTTCGGCCCGCTTCCTCGGCCGCCCTCCTTCGGGCCCAAAACAAATCGGGAGCCCGAAGGCCCCCGATCCGCATGATCCCGTTGAATTGCGGGTTAATAGGTGATGTGGATACCCATGGTAAAGGCGCGGGCACCCCCGATAGTCCCGGTAACCGAACCCCAGTTGGCGGCATTGTTCGGGCAGGCGGTTGTACCCGTAATGTAAAGATTTGGGTTGCAGTAGGAGTCGCCGTTATTCAGAGTTAAAGGAAGCCGCGTCGACTTCCCAGAGCCGGATGCGAACGGCACCTCATCCAGGTTGGCCAATGCCGTCTGTTGATCCCCCGGATTGTTCGACGTCACAACCTGACCGAATCCAAGGAACCCGCGGAATGCACCGCAGTTATTATCACCGCCAAAAGCGGCAATCGCACTGGCAGAGCACCCGTTATTCTGGCGAAACTGTGCCTGATTCTGCGGGACATCGAGGCTGGTCGTATTGGTGAGGTTGAAGACGTTGAGTTCATATTGAGCCCTGATTTTCTCCGTGATCCTGAACCCCTTGCGGACAGAAAGATCAAGACGCTTCTGGGGCGATTGCCGGAAGATATTGCGCTGTCCCACGTTGAAGGCCGTCTGGTAGATGTCCGAAGGATCATTCCCGGTTGAGATTGGAATACCATTCGTACCCGGTTGTAGGTAGTTGATCGCGATCTGCGAGGGGTCAAGGGTTGGAATATAGGTGCCGCCCGGTCCGCGGAAGGGCCCCTTGTTGCCGGTGAATGCAGTCTTGGGATGCTTCGGGTCCTTGATGCCCATCACCGGGTTCATCAGGGTTGGGAAGTTTCCGAAGTTGATGCTTCCTACCGCGCCATAGAACTCATAGAGCGAATACGGCTCGCCGCTCTGAAGAGTAGTGATTCCCGTCAGGTGCCAGTCGTTTGTGAAGTAGGATGCAAAGTTGTGCGTCTTGACGGCATTGGGAACGTCCACCTGGAAATTGGCGGTAAATACCTGGGTACGGTCAAAGTCCGACGATGCCCAGGAGTCGCGCAAACGCGTCGGGTTGTCGCCTGTGAAAAACAGACCGATATCGCTCTGTTCGTCGAGGGAGTGGCTCCACGTATAGCTGCCGCCGACCTGGAAGTGGTGCGAGAGCCTCTTCTCTACGTGTGCCTCCAGGGCGTCGTAGGCCGAAACGCCAACGGTCTTGAAGTCCGCGGCATTGGGACTATAGCCCACAAACGGCGTCCTGAAGTCCGTGTTTCCGGCGTCAAACGTGTTCCAGGGCTCAACGGAGATCGGGAGATAGTCAAAATCAGGGGGACCATTGTCTTCGTTCTGGTTCATGACTTCCATACCGTAGCTTGAATTCTCGCCCCAGATCGGGTTGGTCGCTGTAGCGATGCCCGGCTCATTGATCGGAATCGGGATCACGGAATGACGGCCGCGATTACCTGTATATCCAAGAGAAACAGCGATGGAGTTCGTTGGCTGCCACTGCACGTTCAGTGTGTAGTTGATTGTGTACGGCAGCACGTTCCCCTTGTCGTAAATGCCGAAGTTGAGCGGTGAGGTGCAGAGGAAGAATCCCTCCTGGGATTGCACACCGCTGCAGTTCTTGCCAAATTGGGCGAAATGGCCCGAAGTGGGTTGTCCGGTCATCTCATTCAACTGAGCCTGCAAGGCCGCACCCACAACATTTGGGTTTGAGCCCGGCGGCGTGTAGATGCCACCCTGCGCCGGAGTGTTGAAGGCAAGGTCTCCCATGGGGTTGGCGAGCGTTAGACCAGTATCCGAATTCGAGGTAGCGACACTGACCAGGGGAGAAGATTCTGTCACACCGAAGGGGCCGCCGATGGAACCACCCGCCGGCTGCGAGAGATAGGTGAATAGTTCGCCGCGGTCATAGTACAAACCGCCGCCACCACTGATAACAACCTTGCTGTTGAAGGCCTTGGGAGACCAGGCGAAACCAATGCGAGGCGAGATGCCCCACTGCCGTCCGTTCAGCGTTGAGTCGGAAATGCCCTTTGTGGGGTTCTCCTTATTGTTGCCGGCAATGACGAATCCGGAATTGTTAACGGTGAATCCTGTTGTCGTAGTGCCGGTTACGTTGTACAGCGCCGGATCGAAATTGGAAATATTGCCGAACTTTTCTGTCATGCCGCCGTGGTAGTCATAGCGGACACCGGCAGTGATGCTGAGATTGGTCATAGCCTGCCACTTGTCCTGCACATAACCGCTGAGTTCGTTGGTACGGTAGTAGCGATCCGCATTGTTGCGCTTCGTAACGGGATCGATACTCTGCACGACAGTTGCGCTTTTCACTGTGCCCTGCAAAAAATTATCAAATCCGCTTACGACAACCTGTGCGTGACCGGTGCGGTTATTCGTGATGTTCAGTTGGGTGTAGCTGTATCCACCACCGGCGACAATGGTGTGCTTGCCGGCCGTGAAGATAACGTTTGTGGAAGGATTCAGGCGGTTCTGGTAGTAACCCATATCCACGAAGGCGCCGGGCACTCCGGCCGGGCCGGCGTACATGGGCGGGGCGTACTGGTCGTTGAAGGCGAAGTTATTCACCTGCAGTCCGGGCATAAGATTTGCCACAAGATTATCTGTTTGCGCTCCTGAGACACCGAGATTGCCGCCCGCAAATGCCTGCGTGTAGTTGCTGAATGAGCCCATCCGAACAAATCCGAGGCGCTGTTCCCAATTCAATCTCGGACTGAGCTGAATGGTGTTGCCAAGCGAAAAGACCTGGGAACCGTTATGTTGCGTAACGGGGAAGCCCGCTATTTCTGAGAATCCAAAGGGACGGGTCACCGGTGCGTTCTGGTAGAAGTACTTCGCCGAGATACGATCCGTCTTGGTCAGGTCGTCGTCGAGCGCAATCGTCGCGAGATCTGACTTCAAGCGCGCAGTCCCAACCAGAATGACGTTCGGCACGCCAAATTCAAAGGGTGAACTGGACTGAGCCGAAGGAATCAGGAACTGGCCATTCGACAGTTTGGTGTTCAGCAGTGTGGCCGCAACTGGATCGATCGCGACAGTTCCGGTGCCTCCCCAGGAAGCATCGGCATTCTCAAGCCCCGTCGTGCTGCGATCGTCCGTCAGGCCGCTCGGAACCGTCATCTCGGAGAGACCGGTACCCTGGTCCTCATTGATGCTCCGCTGGTAGGCAGCGAAGAAGAAGAGCTTGTCCTTGATGATTGGACCGCCCGCCGTGATGCCTCCAGTCCAGCGGCGGAGCCACGGATTGACCAGCGTTTTCGGGAAGACGCCGATTCCCTGCTGGGTCAGTTGATAGGCCTGGTTGAAGAAGAACGGCGAAGCATTCATCAGGTTGTTAGCGTAAGCGCCGTAAAACTGTCCATGCCAATCGTTCGTGCCGGTCCCGGTATTCACGTCAATCTGCGCACCGCTCGTGGCGCCCTGCTGCGCGTCGTACCCTGAAGCGTTCACACGCAATTCCTGCGTGAACTCCGGCGGAGGAGAAGGCAGGCTATTGCCGTTCGAACCGTAAACCGATGTGCCTACTGAAAATGATCCGCCCACCGTAGGCGCACTGCCGATATTGAAGTTGTAACGTTGCGAGCTGGAACCCGAAGAGCTCTTGCCGTTAAACAGGTTGGTCGAGTCGACGCCGTTCACCTGGAAGGTGTTCGATGTGTCACGCTGTCCATTCGCCCAGATCGGCTGGTTGCCAAGGCCCGCATTCGAATCGAGATTCGAAAGCAACTCCGCATTCACGCCCGGCGACAAAACGGCAATCTGCGTAAAGCTGCCTGTTGCCAGTGGAGTCAGATCGATCTGCGCGCTATCCAGCGTATAGCCGTTCGTTGCATCCGTCGCATTCAGCAGCGGCGTTGCCGTCACTTCCACGGATTCCGAAACCTGGCCGACCTTCAGCGTTGCATTCGCCGTGGTCGCACGCGCCTCTTGAACCGGCACCCCTCTCAGCTGAGTGGTTTCAAACCCGGCATGGCTTACTTTGACCGAATACGTGCCGATCGGCAGATTGAATACCTGGAAGAACCCGGTGCCTTGGGTCGTGGTTGTCGTCGAGTAGTTGATGGCCGGGTTCGTGACCGTCACGGTTGCCCCCGGCACCGCCGCTCCCGACGGGTCGACGATGGTTCCGTTCAACGATCCAAGTGTCTGCTGGCTTATTCCATGCTGTGAACAGATCAGCACGGTCAGGCACACCAGACCGAATTGAGCGACACTCCTCCAAGAAAGTCGATTCATTTGGTCCTCACGCAAAGTTTGTGTTTGGTCTGTTAAGGGGAAAGCGGCGCTACCGACGCCGCAACGGGCCTCCGATGTTGAGAACTGTGACTTGCTAATAGAACTATGAGGGGAAAGATCAGATTAGGAATAGTTTGTGACAAGCGGGCGTGTTTTGAAAGAGAATTTCGGGTGACAACCGAGGATTCCGGACCCATTCTGTGGAAAAGCTGGGTCAATCAACTGCCAAATCGTAGGCCTGTGGAGGCCCTCTTCCCTGCCGCCGCAGCCCCACCTTGCTTCAGCGGCAGGGCTTTCCGCGTTCTTTCTACCGCCGGGCAGACGGAGTGACATTCGGCTTTTCTTTGCCCCACTGGAACTTCAACCCGACCCGAACGCTGGCCGGCAGGCTTACGTAGCCGATCGGCGCAATGTGCTGATTGTTGGTCAGGTTCTCTGCCAGCGCATAGAAGCCGACCCAATCCCGCAGCCGAATGCTGCCTCCAAAATCAAGCTTCGCGTAGCCATGGTCGAGGTTGCGATTAGGCAGCAGCAGGCTGTTGCCGCCGTTCATGTCAAGGCCGCCCAGAAAATCAGAATCGTCTGAACGGCTCGCGAATGCGGAGTTCAACAAGACGGTCAGCCAGCTATGCGAGTAGCTCGCCGTAAAGAACCCTGTGTGCGGAGGCCGCCGGAATGGCCGCGCGCCCTGCAATGGCGAATCCGAACCAACCGGAATGCCGTTAGCAGTCGGCACCGGTCCCAGCAGATTCACGTCGTCGTTTGTGTATGAATGCTGAATCACCGCGTCAAGGTATGTGTATCCGCCGCGGAGAAAGATGGACCGCCCTATCCCGCTCTCCACCGTCGTCTCGAGACCCATGGCACGAAACGCCTCTGAGTTCAACGTAAGCTCAAACGCTCCATCCGCCTGCAACTGCTGCTCCAGCAGGTTCTGTTGCGCTGGCGACAGGCTGGGCAGCAATGCGGGAATCAGGTCCAGCCCCACGTACTCGATCTGCTTGCCAAACTCGTTGTGAAAGAAGCTCGTCTTGAAGATCAGCCGCTCGCTGAAAAACGCCTGCTCCACTCCGCCTTCATAGGTCCGTGCGGTCGGCGCGCCGATCGGCGTAATGTGCAACTGCTGAATCGTCGATTGCCCGCCATTCTGCGCAAGAAAGCTGTAGAGCGAATAAAACTGGTCAGTCAGCGACGGTTCCCGCACGGCATCGCCGTAGTTGAACATCAGGCGCGTCCCGCTCAGCACGCCCTTCTTCGGCCTGAATGCATAAAACGAAACACCTGCCCGCGGCGTGGTCTGAACGCCGAACAGCGAATAGTGCTCCAAGTCTCCGCCCAGCGTGTAGAACAGTCGATTCTTGAAGTCGCCGTGCACTGCCGCACGATAGTCGTAGTTGCGACGCTCCACCGGCGGGTAGAACGCGCTTCCCGGCTCCGACCCGCGTTCGTCTTCATAACCGAATCCAATTTGCGCAGTCAGATGTGGAGTGACCGTGTAGTCTCCCTGATACACCAAAGCATCGCGGTTCGACACAAGCTGGAATCCCTGCGGATATGTTCCCGCGAAATCCATCAGCGCGCGCCCGGTCACCGCGTATCCATTAGCGCCGGTGATCGTCACCAGGTCGCCAAAGCTGTCGCCGAACGTATCGAAGACGCCAGCACCGGTCTGTTCCCACAGGTTGTACTGCTCGCGCTTGCGGGTTGCGCCGTAACGAGCCATGTTGTGGAAGTCTGCGGTGGTCTGGTTATCGATCGACCCGCTGATGTACAGATCCTGATCTTTCTCCGTGGCGTTGTCCGCCAAATGGTGAAATTCCCATGTGCCCGGAACGCCGGTTCCATCTACACCGTAGTGGAGCGTGCCGCGAAGCTGCGTTGAGCCCGTCGGTTGAAATCCCACATTCGCTGCCGCTGTGCCCAGGTGATATTCATCGTGCGGCAGGTCATTTGCCGTTTGCAGCCAGCTGTAGGCGCCCAGGTAATCGAGCTTGCCGTAGGTCCCCGCCGCTTCCAGTCGTTCCCGCGAGCTCTCAAAATTTCCCCAGTCCCCATGAAAGATGAGCGAAGGAAAACTTGTCGTCCCATGCGGAGTCGTCATGCTTACAACACCACTCTCCGCATCTGCTCCGTACAGGCTTGAATTCGGCCCACGATAGACCTCGCTCCGCTCCACGCCCGTTGTGGACAGCGGACCGAAATCAAATCGCCCACCGAGATCACCGGCATTCACGCCATCGATCAGCACAAGGTTGTCGTCCGAGTCTCCGCCGCGCACAAACAGCGAACTCTGCGCGCCGCGTTGTCCCGCCTGCGCTACAAACGTTCCCGGCATCAGCCTGAGCGCACTCACCAGGTCCTCGTTCAGCTCCAGTTCGTTCGGACCGATCACACTTGTTGCTGCGCCCGTCTGTGCCTGCGGCGTCGGAGTGCCCGTGGCCGTCACCACGATCGATTCGTGCACCCACTCCGGCTCAAGCACGAGATTGCGTTCGATACTGTCAAGCTGGCCGGCGTAGAAGCCTGGCGTTTCAAGCTGGCGAAATTTCGTGGCCGAAACCACCAGAAAGAACCGGCCGCGCAGACCGGTCATGATCTGAAAACTGCCATCAGCCCCTGAAACCGCGGACCCCACGACCTGTCCGTTTGCGAGGAGGTCGACCGTGGCCCCGGTCACCCTGGCGCCGGAAGCGTCGGAAACCACACCGCGGATCGACGCAGCATGTGCCGCAACTGCAAAACACGCAAAAAGAATCAGTGCCCCGACACGCAGGGCAAATTGGCGACCGGAAATCAAGCGCTGTAGCGTAAGAAATGACATGATGGCTCCTCCGTTCCCCTCGGAACGCAAGCGGGTTGAGCGCACAGGACCGGTCTCCTGACTCGCGCCACGCCGGGTTCCAACGACAAGTCTTCGCCGTTGGCCGGCCTCCAGCCACCTTCCCGGAGCTATGCTCCAGTGGTCTCATGAGAGCCTTCGCCCATCTGGGCGAAGAACTCTGGCTGGTCTCCTCGTTCGACGTCAGTCGAACCAGAGGCGCTCACAGTTGCGGGGCAGTGGCGGAGTCTCACCGCCTTCCCGAGCATCCTGACGATTGCGGTTGTTGACTGCACGGCCCCACGGTCAGAGCCGATGATGATGTCACGAACACAATTTCGATGACATCAACTTTTATAAATGGATCAGGGCACGAAGTCAAAACTGAAGCCTTGCAAAGAAGACCCTGCTATCGAACTGCGCGGCTATCGAATTCGAACCGTCAACGATCCCTGCAAGAAGACAAGGACGCTGTCGTGCATGGCTCGCATGCTTCGGTCGAATTGCGCTGATGCAGTACGCTGCTATCCCGGTGCAAATATATCTCGGAAATATCCGAGGCGATTACCCGCCAGCCAGGGACAAGCTATGCGAAGTTCCAATCCGCCCACCTTTGTGAATCCGCCGTCGCGATAGCTTCATCGAAGTTGAACACGCATACGTACTGGATGCGACGCGCACGACCCCATCAGAGAGCACATTTCAAACGTGAACGGAGTCTTGGCATGACCGTGTGGCAACGCCGCAGCATCGGCGCATTTTCGTTACCTACTGCAATCGCAATAAGTTTTCTGGGCATGCTCCCGATTGGCGCGAGTTTGCTTTCAGGTTGCGACAACGGTGCCAACGCCGCATCAACCGGTGCTCCGCAAGCCATGAAGGTTACGGTTGTGAAGGCGAAACAGACCGATGTGCCGGTAGCCGGCGAGTGGGTTGGCACTCTCGACGGTTACGTGAATGCCCAGATTCAGCCGCAGGCCAACGGCTACTTGATTCGCCAGGATTACCGCGAAGGCTCCCAGGTCCAGGAGGGCCAGGTGCTCTTCGAGATCGACCCACGCCCATTTCAAGCTGCACTCGAGCAGGCACAAGGGCAACTCGGACAGGCGCAGGCACAGTACGCTCTCGCCCAGATCAACGTGAAGCGCGACACCCCCCTGGCAGATGCTCGAGCAATTGCCCGGAGCCAGCTTGACAACGAGGTTCAGCAGCAGGCCCAGGCGCAGGCAGCCGTGAAAACGGCAGAAGCCGCGGTGGCAACCGCAAATCTCAATCTTGGATTCACGAAAGTGAGATCGCTGATTACCGGAGTAGCAGGCCAGGCGACAACCCAGGTCGGCAACCTCGTCAGCACCCAGTCGATTCTCACCTCGGTTTCACAACTTGATCCCATCAAGGTCTATTTCTCCATCAGCGACAGCGAATATCTTGCGTTGACGAAGCGTGCAGGCGTCAGAGGCAGCGACCTGCTTCACGGAGCGTCAAAGATCCCGCTCACTCTGACGCTCTCCAATGGCGATGTCTATCAGCAAAAGGGTCACGTTGTTTTTGTCGACCGGCAGCTGAATTCACAGACAGGGGCGATTCGCATTGCGGCTTCTTTTCCGAACCCCGGCAACATCCTCCGCCCAGGCCAGTTTGGCCGCGTAAGAGCCGAAACCGAAACGCTGCACGATGCGATCCTTATTCCGCAAATCGCAGTGACCGAATTTCAGGGTCAGGAACAGGTTTACACCGTGGCCGCGAACAACAAAGTTCACGTGAACAACGTAAAACTTGGTCCGCAATATGGCGACAACTGGGTGATTGAAGGCGGCCTCCCCGCTGGCTCCCTCGTCGTGGTTGACAATCTTCAGAAACTCCGCGAAGGCGCGCCGATCAATCCGCAGATTTCGCTGACGCAAGCCGGCGCATCAGCGCCGCCGCAACCGTCGGGCAGGTAACTCATGTCAAAATTCTTCATCCGTCGCCCGATCGTGGCGATTGTCATCGCGATCCTCACGGTCGTCATCGGCGTTGTTTCCATGCTCACGCTGCCGATCTCGCAGTATCCCAACATCGTTCCCCCAGAAATTCTGGTCACGGCTACCTACCCTGGCGCCGACGCCAAAACGGTCAGCCAGGCTGTGTCCACGCCCATTGAGCAGCAGATGAACGGCGTCGACAACATGATCTACATGAACTCCGTCAGTGCCAACAATGGCGTGGTTCAGTTGTTCGTGGACTTCGACGTCAAGACGGATCCAAATATCGACCAGGTGCTTGCGCAGCTCCGCGTCGACCAGGCGCAATCGCAACTTCCCGCGCAGGTGACGACCGCCGGCCTCACCGTGCAGAAGGCGCTCACTTCCCCGCTCATGCTGATCGCCGTCAGCTCTCCCGGCGGCAAGCTGAGCCAGGACTTTCTTACCAATTACGCCATCATCAACCTGCAGGATCAGATTGCGCGCGTGAAGGGCGTTTCCCGCGTGCAGGTCTTTGGTGGCCAATACGCGCTGCGCGTTTGGGTGCAGCCTGACAAACTCGCCAAGCTGGGCGTTACCGCAACCGATGTAATCTCCGCCATCCAAACCCAGAACAACGTCAATCCCGCCGGACAGATCGGCGGTGAGCCCATTCCGCAAGGACAGGAATTCACCTACACGGTTCGCACCCAGGGGCGCCTCGTCAAGCCCGAGGAGTTTGGGAACATCATCCTCCGCGCCAACCCAGATGGCTCCATCCTTCACCTGAAAGATGTAGCGCGAATCGAGTTGGGCGATCAGGCCTACGGAATCTCAGGCCGCTACAACCAGGCGCCCGCTGGCGTCATGGCCATCTATCAGTTGCCCGGCTCCAATGCAGTAGAGACCGCGGCTGCCGTAAACAAACGCATCAAGGAACTCTCCGCCACTTTTCCGCCGAGCATCACCTACAGCGTCCCGCTCGACACCACAAAGGCTGTCACGTCGGGCATTCGCGAAATTGTGTATACGCTGCTTGAAGCGCTCGGCCTCGTCGTGATCGTCGTCTTTGTCTTTCTCCAGGGATGGCGCGCCACTCTCATCCCACTACTCGCGGTTCCGGTCTCGCTTATCGGCACGTTTATTATCTTTCCGGCGCTCGGCTTTTCCATCAACACTCTTTCCCTCTTCGGTCTCGTGCTCGCCATTGGCCTTGTGGTTGACGACGCCATCATCGTGGTTGAGGCCGTTGAGCACCACATCGACGAAGGCATGGATCCAAAGGCCGCGACCGAGAAAGCGATGGAAGAGGTGGGCGGTCCCGTGGTCGCCATTGCCCTCATCCTCGCTGCTGTCTTCATTCCAACTGCCGCGATTCCTGGCATCACCGGCCGCATGTATCAGCAGTTCGCCGTAACCATCGCGATCTCCGTTCTGATCTCGGCCTTCAACGCGCTTACGCTGTCGCCAGCACTAGCTTCACTGCTTTTAAAGCCACGAGACGCGCAACGCAAGCCCGGCCTGCTCGGCAGAGGGTTCGAGCTCTTCAATCGATTCTTCCGCCGCAATACAGACGCCTTCGTCGGTACGTCCCGCGTCCTCATCCACAAATCTGCAATCGCCATGCTCGCCCTCGTGCTGGTTGGCATTGCGGCTGTCTATCTCGGCAGCAGCCTTCCCGGCGGGTTTATTCCAACTGAAGATCAGGGTTATATGTTTCTCGCGTTGCAACTCCCTGATGGAGCTTCGGCACAGCGCACCGATGCTGCACAACAAAAGATCACGGACGCATTGCTCAAGACACCCGGCATCGAGGGCGTTATCGCCGTCACCAACTTTTCGCTCCTCACGCAGGTCCAAAGCACTAACGCAGGATTCTTCTTCGTCAATCTCAAGCCCTGGGCTGTCCGCAAGAGCAAGCAGGAACAGCTCGAGTACATTCAGGCGAATTTGCAAAAGCAACTCGCTGGCAATCCCGATGGAATCGCATTCGCATTTCCGCCGCCATCCATTCCAGGCATCGGAACATCCGGTGGCGTCACCATGATCCTCGAAGATCGTTCCGGCTCCGACGATCCAACTACGCTCACCAAGAATGTCTTCGCATTCCTTGGCGCGATTTCAAAACGGCCTGAGATCGCCGCGGCCATCCCCTCTTATCAGCCCGCGGTGCCACAGCTCTTCGTGGATGTCGACAAGGAAAAGGCGCTGCAGCAGCAGGTCGATCTCTCCAACATCTACACCACGATGCAGACCTTCATGGGCGGGTACCTCGTCAACTACTTCAATCGTTTCGGCCGCCAGTGGCAGACATACGTCGAAGCTGAAGGTACTTCACGCACAAACATCGCAAACATCGATCAGTTCTATGTGCGAAGCGCCAACGGCAGCCAGGTCCCGCTCAGCTCGCTGGTGAATGTCAAGCAGATCACCGGCCCAGAATTCATCTACCGATTCAACGAGTTCAACGCGGCGCAGCTCAACATAACTGGCGCGCCTGGATACAGCTCAGGCCAGGTACGAAAGGCCCTGGAGGAAGTCTTCAAAGAGACCATGCCGCCCGGCGCGGGCTTCGACTATTCCGGCATGTCGTTCCAGGAGCAGCAAGCGGAACAGGGAGTGCCATCGTGGGCCGTGTTCGGTCTCTCGCTGATATTCGTGTTTCTCATTCTCGCCGCGCTGTATGAAAGCTGGACGTTACCCTTCAGCGTTCTACTCAGCACGCCTGTTGCAATCCTCGGTGCGTATCTGGCGTTGCACGCGCGGCACTTCGAGAACGACATCTTCGCGACCATCGGTCTTGTCATGCTCATCGGACTCTCCGCAAAGAACGCCATCCTCATCGTGGAGTTCGCGAAAATGAACTACGAGCGCGGCGAGAGTATTTGTGATGCAGCGCTCGATGCCGCCCGCCTCCGCTTCCGTCCCATCGTCATGACCGCCCTCGCCTTCATCGTCGGCTGTCTCCCCTTGTGGGTTGCAAGCGGATCAGGTGCTGCTTCCCGGCGGATCCTCGGTACCGTCGTCGTGGGAGGCATGACGCTGTCTACAATCCTCGGCCTGATCTTCATCCCCGTCACGTTCGCGGTCGTCGAGTTCCTTTCGCATCGCTTCGTCCGAGGTGGTCGGGGCACCACAATGGATTCGATGTGTGGCCCCGGCGTATCTTCGGGCCAAGCCGTTGCGCAGATCGGTACTGAGCCCGGCACGGAAGGAGGCCAGGCATGATTACATTCTCAAAGTTATCGAAGATTGGCTTGCTCGCCGCTGCAACCGTCTTTCTGGCCGCGTGCAACGTTGGACCTAAGTATGTGCGCCCCAGTGTCACAGCGCCACCGGCCTATCGCGGTGCGGATAATGCCGCGGTCGCGACCGACGCCAAGGAATCTTTTGGCGACGAACAATGGGCCGCTGTCTATCACGAGCCTGAGCTTCAGGAATTGATTCGCAAAGCGCTCGCCAACAACTACGACGTCCGTATCGCTGCCCGTCGAATCCTCGAACAGCAGGCCCAGGTCGGGATCACGCGTTCGCAGCAGTTTCCAACAGCTACCGTCGGAGGCACGGCCATTGGGGCAACGTTGCCGTCTTCCCTCGGTACGCAGATCCCAAGCCCTCTTGTGAACGGTTCGATCAATGTTTCAGCGGCGTGGACACCAGATTTCTGGGGTCTCTATCGCAGGCAGACCGAGGCAGCCCGTGCGCAGTTGCTGTCGCAGGTTTGGGCCCAGCGCGCAGTCCAGTTGACACTCGTACAGCAAGTGGCAACGGCATATTTGCAGATTCGCGCGCTCGACGCTCAACTCGAGATCACCCGCGAAACCATCAAGGTTCGACAGGACTCGGTTGCTCTCACCAAGACTCTCGAGAGTGGAGGTTCGGTCCCGCTCTCCGACGTACGCCAGGCCGAACAACTCCTCTACGCTGCGACATCCGAGGTGCCTCAACTCGAAGAGCAGATTCAGCAGCAGGAAAATGCGATCGCGTTTTTGCTGGGTGAAAACCCTGGCCCCATCGCCCACACCGATCCCACTGCGCTGGCGCCACCACCGCAGGATCTTCCTACCGGTCTGCCTTCGCGTCTGCTTGAGCGGCGCCCCGATATTCAACAGGCCGAAGCAACCCTCATCGCCGCCAACGCTCAAATCGGCGTTGCACGCGCTCAGTTTTTCCCCAACTTATCCATCAGCGGCTCCGGGGGCGTAGGGGGCGACAGTCTTTCCAGCATCTTTGACCCGGCCGGGAAAACCATCTACGGCATCGGCACCCTCACGCAACCGCTATTCGAGGGCGGAAAGCTGCGCGGCCAGCTACAACTTTCACAACAAACCAAGGAGGAGATGGTCCTCAGCTATCAAAAGGCGATTTCAGGCGCATTCCGCGATGTCTCCAATGCACTCATCGCTCTCAACAAGCAGCGCGATTATCGCGAGCAGCAGGAAAAGCTCGTTGAAGCCGCAAAAGACGCTACGCGCCTGGCTCGCATTCGGTACCAGGGCGGATCAACCGGCTACCTTGAAGTTCTGACCACCGATTCAAATCTCTATGCTGCCCAACTGACTCTGGTGAGTGCTCAGCAAGGTGAGGCCCTCGCCCTCGTCCAGCTTTACAGCGCGCTTGGCGGCGGCTGGCAATCCTGATGCAGTGATGGGGTGACTCTGTCTGTTTTCCTTCAGATCGATCGTTACTTCGGAGCGCGGTCAAGCTGAGATACCAATGACTCGAGCGATTGTCGCTGGTATTGCTCCGCATTCGGTCGCGTAAAGACGGGAGTCACATCGTGCACGTACGACTCTGCACCCTTGTAGTCACCGTGACGATACGCGATCTGGGCCTGCAGCAGCTTTACGCCCGCCCCCCAGTCCGGGTCGCCCGCCAACTGAGCGACGACCGGAATATCAATCTGGCTGAGCAGCTTGCTCGCCTCGTCCAACTGATCTATTCCGATGAGGCATGCGGCGAGCGTGGATGCCACTCCTCCGGTCAGTCCCGCGCGAGGCCCAAACGCCTTGTTTGAAGCCTCGAACGCTTTACGAGCGTCGGCAACTCCCTCGGGAAATCTGCCAGACCGGCACATGGCGAGCGATGCATCCGACAGGGTGGCCACCGCGAAGAATGAAAGCGGGCCTTGCTTCTTGACTGCCAGATCGTAGATCGACATGTCGTCTCGAATTGCATCATTCCACATTCCCAGGCTTCCCTCCGATTGAGCCCGGGTGGTGAGCAACTGCATCGTGAGTTCGTGGTCGGGACCGAGTGCGGCCACAAAGGCCGGGTAGATCGCGTTCGCCTCTTTCACCGCTTCCGCATTTTTGTTCTGGATCATGTAGGCCTGCGCGAGATTCAAACGCACACGCAGCACACTGGGACTCTCCGGTCCGGTGACGCGCGCAAACTCGAGAATCAGTTCGCGGAACGTCTGCTCCGCCTTCGCCCCATCGCCCAAACGAATGTAGGCGAATCCAAGACGCTGCTTGAATGTCAGGCGGGCCGCCTCATCAAACACGGGCAGCGCGTCAGCCTCCTTCACCGCAAGTTGAAAATCTTCCGCGGCCGCTTTGGCATTGTTGTCGATCAGTGCAACCATCCCCTGCGCCGAAGTGAGCCAGACAGTCGCCTCCGGACGGGGACGCGGAATTTTCGCGAGCAATGCTTGTTGATCGGCAAGTATCGACTTTGCGAGTGGAAGCGAACCCTTTTCATAGCTGCGCGCTTCAAGCGTGACGCGCTGAAGTTCCACAATGATCGCATCCTGCGATAACTCTCCATCGCCTCTGCCGAAAAAGGGTTGCCGCGTGTTCGTATTCCTGGCGAGCGTCAGCATACGCGGTGCGATTATCCAGTGCGCGCGCAATCGTCTGATGCAGGCGCGCCGCTACCATCGGCTCGTCCTTGAACTGGCGGTCGATTCCAGGCGATGCCTGCTTGATCGCATCGGTCAGCGATTCCGTTGCTTTTCCGCTCAGGAATGGATTGCTCCGTCCCAGCAAATCATCCGACAGAAACTGGTTGATCGACGTCGCAATTGCAGTCTGCCGGTTGGCGTGATCGCGTTCGCGCGCTGCGCCCCGGTAGAGAATCAGGCTCACTGCCAACCCCGCAATCAGCGCCACACCCGCGAGCACAACCCATGGTGTGCGCGCACGTGCTTCCGCCAGCTTACGATCCCGAAATCGACGGCACAATCAGGATGTTGGCCGGTTTCAGGTCCTTGTGCAGGATCCCGATTCCATGCGCATCCGCAACCGCCCTGGCGATGTCGATGAGGATCTGCAAACGCATAGCGAGCGGCACCGCCCTCAAACCACCTTGCCCCTCGGCCCATTCAGCGAGATTGGGCCCGGCATACTCGCTCTCGATGAAGTAGGGGGAAGCCTCGAAATTCCATTCAAGAATGCGAATGAACTCCGGCCGTTCCCCCAGGGACTCATGCAGAAACCGCGAGATCGTGATCTCTCGCTTCAGTCCTCTCAGACGAATCCCGTCCGAGGCGAATTTAAAGACGCGCTGCACCCGCGTCTTGGGGTTCTCGCCGATCCAGACTTCGCTCGATCCAGAGCGCTCCAAGGCGCGTGCGAGCCGCCACTGTTCCCTCCGCGGTACAAGATCTCCCGCCCGGAAACCCAATTCCGGTCCAGACATCGCCGCAACCGTCTTGCAGTACACCGGCACGGCCAGGCGGTAGCCAACCCGCGGCACCGTCAGGATGACCTGCTCGTCCCCCATGACTTTGCGCAACTTCGAAACCGCAGTCGCGAGCGATCCGTCCACAACCATCACCGATGGCCAGACTGAATCCAGTAACTCCTCCTTCGTTACCACCTCTCCCGAATGGAGAAGCAACTGAAGAAGCAAATCGAGCGGCTTCGATTCGAGTTCGACCGGCTTGCTTTTCACGCGCAATTCCCGGCGCAGCTCGTCGAATTCGCAGTCGGCAAATCGCCAAAGGCGCGCTGTACTCTCCTCCAGTCCAACCGCAGGGCCCTTGAGATTCACGGGGTTAACTCCTCTTTAGAGTTCTTGAGAATTCCGTCAGGACACGAGAGGGGAGACCAGTGCAGGCTTGCGTTCCATCAGGGCTGCTCTGGATTGAGACATTCTGCCACATCCAGAAGGCCGGCGACACAAATATCGGAATTGAATCGGCTTCCGGGCATGCAAGGCAATTCCTTGCCCCGCTGCCTGACGACACTTCTCCAGGAGGGAATCGTGACGAAACGTGGAAAGATCCTGCGTGATACAAGTACCGGACCAGGATTGGTCTGGGTCGAACAGCAACAATACCCGTTTTCATTGGGTGCGCAATGGCGATCGGCAACGCCTCCTGCCGCCGGCATGACCGTGGATGTAGAGTTCGCCACAGAGGGCGGCGTGGCTGCCGTTACACCGGTCAGTGAATCGCAGATAGCCAAAGAGCAGGCTGAGGCCATGATGAACACCGCCCGCGAAAAAGGCGGAGCTGTAGTGTCCTCGGCAATCGCCCGATTCGGACTCCCGCTCCTTATCGCAACCGCTCTATTAGTTGTGGGCTGGTTCTTCCTCAGCGCGGTATCGGTTGAGGCAATGTTTGGAAAGATCAGCTTTACGTTCTGGCAGATGCTTGGGTTCCTGAACAGCAATAATGCCCTGGAGGCGGTGTTGCAGGGCCAAGGCGGACCAAGCGCCGGACTCTACGGATTCCTCGCCATCATCGCCCTGCTCGGTCCGTTTGTTCGCTTCTTCTGGAAGGACGCGCGCGCTCACCTCGCAGGCCTCCTGCCTCTCCTCTTCATGATGTTCGTTGGAATCATGGTGCGAAGCAGCCTTCACAGCATGACCGGCGGCTCTGTCGACGGCCCGTTGGCCGAGATGCAGCGCCAGGCACAGGATGAAATGATGAGCGCCATCAAGATTGGCTTCGGGGCGTATCTCTCGCTCCTGGTCAGCCTCTATCTGGCAGCCATTGCAGCAAAACAATTTCTTGCTGCCAGGGCTGCGAACACACTGCAGCCTCCCCAATAGGCGCCGTCGCCACCGTCGATTTCAAAAACCGAAAGAGGAGGTTGCACCATGAAGTTCAGATCGTCCATCTCGTTCCTGGCCGTCGCCGCAGTGAGCACCGTATTCGCTGCATCAGGCTGTTCTTCAGGTTGTTCTTCGGGTGTCAGGGGCACGTACTCTGACACCATGGGCGCAGTCATTCTCGAGTTGAAGGCGGGAGGCAGCGCCAACCTCACCTTCGGCGGGCAGGTGGCCGACTGCACCTATAGTTCGAGTGGCAAGACGATCAACTTGAATTGCAAGGGAGACGCGGACCCGACGGTCTTCACCATTCACGACGACGGTTCGTTGACAGGGCCACCGGGAAGCTTTATGCCTATGCTGCGCAAGCAAAAGTAATTGGGACACGACTTCAACTGGCTTCGGAGACTTCTCAAAATGAGGCGACTTCTTTCGTTTCTCGGCGGCAGGATGTTTTTGCTGATGATCCTCGGCTTTCCCCAGCTCATGTTGTCGCAACAAAGCGTGCTGCAGTTCAATGTCCCCTATCAATGCCCGGACGGAGCAACCTACGTCATTCACAAGTGCGAAAAAGGGCCGAAGTTCGAAGCCTGCTTTTACCAGCGGAACCAGGATTCCGAGCGCTACAACACTCGCTCGCAGGTCGAAAATCAATTTCGCACTTGCACGGTCATCGGAAAACCGTCCCCCGCTTCCCCGGCGGGCGCGCAGCAATCCTCCGGGTTGCAGATCAACACGCCCTACCAGTGCGCCGGCGGACTCGTGCTCACGCTCTTCCAGTGTCAGAAGGAGAATGGCCAGGACTACTGTTTCGTCAAGGTCGAGCAGAACGGAAAATTCCTCATGCAGGTTCCCAAGCTGCGCAGCGAGGCCGAGCAGCAGCTCAAATCCTGCCAGGCAGGCGCCACACTCAATCCTCCGTATCTCAGCGAATTTCCCAATGTCAACCGTGTCATCCAGGGCATGATGGCCGGCTCCCCCAGTGAAACCGTCCCGCGCTCAATCGGCGCGCTCTATCAACTCAGCGAGGTCATTCAAACCCTCGCGCAACAGCGCGGCGGAGGCCTTCTGCCCGACGAAAAGAAACTGCTCGATACCTACAGCAAGGCCACCTCAAATCTCATTACCGCAGGCGCGAAAGAACTGCCCGGACAGAAACTCGACCTCGCTTCGAATCCATATCACTTTAATCGCACCGATCCGCGATTCGGATTCGAAGGCATCTCAGTGTGGGTGACATTTCTGTCTCCAACTTTGCAATCGCAATTCGCTCAAATCGTCGGCGGCAACAATCCAACTTACAACGCGAAAATTGCCGTCGAGCGGCAAAATGCAATGAAGGGATTGAAGTCTGACATGGAAGCCGCTGAAGCCGCTGCGAAGCCGATGCCCAAGGACGCCGGCTCCGTGGCGATGCGCAAATGCATGGAGTCCGGCCGAAGCGATATGGAGTGTCTCGGTGAAGGAATGAAAGTCGGGCTCGTGGATCTCGACGGCGGAAATCCCCTGGCCGGAATTCTGCCCGAAGTGAAACCTGGCCTCCGCTTGAGCGGCGTATATGCAGCCGGTACTTTCAATGTGCAATTCGACCAGTCATCCGTCAGCGTGGGTTGCGGGACCCTGATCGAGCAACCTTACCTGTACTCAATTGAGCGCAACGGAACCCAGCTCGCAATCTCTATTCCCATTTCGCCACGGCCCCTCGTTCTTTCCTTCAAGCCGGACGGACGACTGGCCGGCCCCGGCACAATCGATGTCGCGGGCCGCGTTGTCGCCGGCGGCGCCGTTGCCACCACGAACACAAGTTACGAAGCCCAGACGCAAACCACCACGCAGCAGCGACAAATCGACGCCAATGACGTGGCGAACTACTCCGCCGACTCGGTTCACCAGAATGGGATGGAATACTCCGTCGATACGCCTGTCACTTCGACATCCTATAACGCGGTTCCCGTTCATCATTACAGCGTGCCCACTGCTCCCAAAACCGAACGCTGTAACGTGACGACCTTGCCGCCGACCGGCTCCACCGTAAAAATCTCCAGCGCGCTCACGCAGCTTTTCGGCACCCAGGCCAGCAAGTCTGCAAACACCGCGCCCGGACTCCGACTCACCGGCACCTACGCTCAGCCGGGCGGCCTGACCATCGAATTTCGCGATGATTCCGCGACCGTGGAATGCGGAGAGGCTCACACCGCGGAGGCCTATTGGGTGGCTCCCGCCGGAAACGACTTCGCCGTCAAACTACAGAACGGCGCGACTCCCCTAGTTCTGACTCTTCAGCCCAACGGAACGCTCGCCGGATCGGGCTCAGTCGAAATTGCGGGCCGCCGTATCGTTCGATCCGACAACAACGACGGCGTTCACAACTTCGTGCCCGTCAATGCCCACTGCACCGTTGGAACGCTCACACCGCATAGCGGGAGCTAGGCCAACCCGACGGCTGAAACAGTCAGTAGATCCATCTTTCACACAGAGAATGTCAGGCGACTGCGACCGAGGGGGGTGAATTGGAAGCGCAAAACATGTTCTGGTTCACGATTTCCATCCTCTTTTTGACTGGTGTAGCTGCACTGTGGCTCCGAAAGCGGTTGCGCATGAAGCAGGCCCGCTCCTGGCCGACAGCAACTGGAGCCGTCGCTGCAACCTCGGTAACCTTGAGATCCGGCGGAGCACAACCGGGATCAGCCGCCTACTATGCCGAGATCCGATACTCCTATGTCGTCGCCGGCCAGAACTATCCCGGCACTCTTCGCCAAAGGTTCATCTTGAAAGGTCGTGCGGATAAATGGATTGAAAACTATGCAAACTGCAAACAGCTGACCGTCAGATACAACCCTCGCAAAACCAAAGATTCCCTCCTGCTCGCCGATGACCTTGACGCGCCCATCTCATCATCAAATTAAGGGGAATCGCAGAGAATGGTGACCCCGGGCCGATTCGAACGGCCGACCTGCGGTTTAGGAAACCGATGCTCTATCCATCTGAGCTACGGGGCCACTGCGCACAAACAAACTATCAACAGGTTAGCATCTCAAACGTTTCGAGCCGCAGCCGAAGCGGCCGCTTCCAGCATCGCCGCACGAGCGCCAACACGGCCTCGGCTATTATCCTGATTCGTGCCCGCACAACCAGCCCTGCGAAACAAAACCCCGACACGGAGCGGCCTTCTCAGGTCCCTTGTTCTCGTGCTTGGCCTCGGTTTCGCTCTAGTTTGGTCGTTTGCCGTGCTCATGCTTCTCGTGGTCCGGTGGATCGACCCACCCACAACGGCCGTCCACATCGAGCGTCGCCTGCAGGCCTGGATTCACCATACGCCCTATCACGAACGCTACAGGTTTGTTCCCCTCAATCAGATCTCGCCCAATCTCCAACACGCTGTCGTCGCTGCAGAGGACGCGCGCTTCTACCAGCACCATGGGTTCGATTGGCACCAGATCCAGATCGACGCCGAAGACGATATGGAGGGCGGCCGTATGCGCGGCGCGTCTACGATCACGCAGCAACTCGTGAAGAACCTGCTTCTCGGCACGAGCCGCTCCATCTTCCGCAAGGGCGCGGAATTCACACTCGTGCCAGTTGCCGAACTCATTCTGGGCAAGCAACGCATTCTCGAACTCTATCTCAACGTCATTGAATGGGGTCCTGGGATATATGGTGCGGATGCGGCGTGCCGAACTTACGACCGAACCGCGCCCCGCAATGTTGGCCGCGAACAGGCCGCGCGCCTCGCTGCCATCCTGCCGGCCCCCCTGAAGCGACGGCCCGATCGCATGAATCGATATAGTGCGGTTATTCTTGAACGGATGCGCGAAATGGGCTGGTAATGCTTCGCGAGTTCCTCGTACGCCGCTGAAAGCAAATAATTTGCGGCAATCATCTCGGACAGTGATCCGCGTCCTGCGGTCTCCGTCCGAACTCCCCAACCTCTACGCGCCCCCCTAAAAAAAGGAAAGCCCGCCGATTAGCGGGCTTACAAACAGCAACACGTGCTTCAAACAATGCAGGTGACGCCGCAAAGCGCCACTCAAAGCCGAAAGGCAAACACTTGCTCTATCAATAGCCTAGGTCCGATCCCAGGAAAGCCAATACACCCTTCGACCTATGCCGATAGCACTCTTTGGGCCACCTATGATCCTAAATGGTGCTCCATCTTTGCACATCCCCAAGATGAAAGCGCCAAGCTTTAGGCTTATTAGTCAAGCATTTGCACGCATTTCCGCATGCATAGTCTCATATTCCCAACCCATCCTCATCCACTTTAGTGATCCCCCTCGGCAAACCTGTCGGCGTTATCACCTGCTACCATGTCCCTCGTGGTGCGAAATTCCTCGCGGCTGGCGATGGTTTTGCTCCCCATTCGTCCTACATCACAGACTTTGCAGGGCATCCCAGGAGAACGTGGCAATCTCCGTCTTCCCCAGCGCGGCCGCCCGCGGCCTCTTGTTCCTCTTCCTGATTCCCACGCTTCCCTTCACGCGTGCGATTGCCGTCGCGCAGGACACATCTGCCCTGCAGTCGCCCGCGCAATTCGACGACATTGCCGCCCGCGCCGCCGCTGCCCGCGACCAACAGAACCTGCCCCTCGCCATTCAGCTCTACTCTCAGGCCGAGCAGATCAAGCCCGACTGGCAGGAGGGCTGGTGGTACCTCGGCATCCTGCAGTACAGCTCCAATCAGTACCCTGGCGCAATCGATGCCTTCACCCATCTCCTCCAGCTCGTGCCTACGGCCGTCCCTGCTATGGCGCTGCGCGGTCTTTGCGAATTTGAAACCGCCGCCTACGATGACTCGCTCCGCGACCTCGAGCAGGCTGTCGCTCACGGAGCCCTGAATCAGCCGCGCAACGAACAGATCATTCGCTACCACCTGGCACTCCTGCTTGCCCACGCCGGCCGCTTCCAGGAAGCGCTCGACCAATACCACTTCTTCGCCGAACACCAGGTGGCCGACGTTCCGGATCTGAAAATCGGAATTGCCCTTGCCGGAATGCGCGTCGCCTCATTTCCAAGCGACATCGCCGCGCAAGGCAGGGAAATGTATCAAGCCGCGGGCAACGCTGGATACGTCTTCCTTTCTGGCGACAATGAACAGGCCGACGATCTCTTCACAAAGCTCTTCGCTCAATTCCCTTCTACGCGAAATCTTCACTACTTCTACGGATTCCTCCTCTTTCCGCACGATCCCTCGCTCGCCATCGATCAGTTCCACACCGAGTTAGCCGTCAATCCCACGAACGAAACTGCCAATGCGCTGCTCGCTCTGACGCTCGTCATCGCGGGCCGCTTCTCTGACGCTCTCGCCCCGGCGCAGCGCGCTTATGCCAATGCCCCCGACATGGAAATGGCCCAGCTCGCCCTTGGCCGGTCGCTCGCAGAGACCGGCGATATCAAACGTGGCGGAGACTTGCTGAATCAAGTCATCCAACGCGATCCCAATAACCTCGAAGCCCACCTCGGGCTCGTCTCCATTTACTCCCAGAGCGGAAACCGCGAAGAAGCCGCGCACGAGCGAAAGGTCTGCCGTGATCTGGCAAAATAGCGCACGACCGGAGACGGTGTTCGCCTGTTCTACAGCTGCAATGGCGTTGCTGTGTACATTGGCTGCGCCGCATGTTGTCATCGCTCAGCGCGCCAAGCAATCGAGTGCTCCCGTCACTTGCGCGACCTGTCACAACGGCGTTGCAACCGATTTCGCAACTGCGCCCATGCGGCATGCCATGGAGCCTCAAGGCGTGAACCCGGCTTTGAACGCACACCCAGATTTAGCCACCAAGATCGGTGGCTATACGTACGCGGTTCAGACCAGGAACGGCCAAAGCACCTACACCGTCTCCGATGGAAACGGCACGCTCACCGTCCCGATCAAATGGATCTTCGGGCAGCACTCGCAAACCTGGGTGCTCGAAAAAAACGGCCACTTCTATGAGAGTCTCGTCAGCTACTTTCCGCGTGCCAACGGCCTCGCGATTACGCCCGGAGACCAGATCATCACTCCCCACAATCTGACCGAAGCAATGGGCCGTCAACTTCCCCTCTGGGAAACACGCACTTGCTTCAACTGTCACGGCAGTGGAATCACTCCCGGCGAAAAGCTCGTCCCCGCGAAAGTCATACCTGGACTGGATTGCGAGCGGTGCCATGCCGGTTCCCAGCAGCACATGGCCGACGCGGCGCAGGAGAACTTTAAGACGGTCCCTCCATCTCTCAAACACCTCGATGCCGAACAGATCTCCGACTTCTGCGGACAGTGTCATCGCACCTGGGACACCGTGATGCGCAACAAATGGCACGGTCCCGCCTTCGTGCGATTTCAACCCTATCGTCTCGAAAACAGCAAATGCTTCATCGGCAATGACCCGCGCATCAGCTGTGTGGCCTGCCATAATCCGCATCAGCCGGTAAACCACGACGCTGTTTCCTACGACGCGAAATGTCTCGCCTGCCACGCTGGGGCCAAAGTTGCATCGATGCCTCCCAATGCAAAGTCCTGCCCCGTAGCCAAAGACAAATGCACAAGCTGCCATATGCCCAAGGTGGATTTACCCGGTGGCCATGCGCAGTTCACCGATCACTACATTCGCGTGGTACACGCCGGCGAACCGTATCCTGAATAGTCGCTGTCCACGAATTGCCTGGGAATGTGCTTCCATCATTCGTTCGGAATTTTGAAGCCTCACTCTGATTTACACATGCGTCGGCGTCGTCAGATTGTCCGCAATCTTCATGTCAAAAGAAAAAAAGGCGCGGCAGCCGAAGCCACCGCGCCCTATGTTCAAGTTCGAACTAGAAGATTAACTTGCCTGCGAGTTCGAAGGTTCTCGGATCCTGCACACCGCTCACTTCGCCAAAGTCGCTTCCCGTGATGTTGTTGTGGAAGCCATTGAACTGGGTGTGGTTGAAGGTGTTGAAAGTCTCAGCGCGGAACTCGAAGCGTGTGCGTTCAGTAAACGCAAACGACTTGTAGAGGTTGGTGCTGAAGTTGGTGCGGCCGGGGCCTACGACGACGTCCCTGCCTGCGTTGCCGAAGCCCAGGTTCGGGCCGCCGTTCCACGCTGCCGCCGGCTGCGAGAATCCGGCCGGAGAGACCCACTGATAAACGCTCTTTGAATCTCTCGTCTTCGGATAGCTCACCTTGCCGCTGAAGTTGGGACGGATGGTGTAGTTGCCGCCCAAACCGACGGTGTCAGATCCACCATCGCTCGGGGCGTTGTTACCGGCCCAAGGCAGACCAGACTGCGAGATAACCGTACCCGAGATCTCCCATCCGCCAAGGATGCTATGTGCCAAACCGGTGGAATGAGCGAAGATCGGGAGCTGGTACACGTAGTTCATGTTGAGGATATGACGGCGGTCCAGCGATCCGGAACCCTTGTCATACTCGAGGTTGAAGGGGTTGGTTGACGTGTTCAAGTCAGAGCTACCCACTTCATCATCAATCTGGTGCGAATAGGTGTAGTCGACTTCAAAGCTCAGGCCATGACGACTCTGTTGACGCAGTCCAACCTGCAGACTGTTGTAGGAAGTCGTCGCAATGTTCGACTCTTCATTGATGCCGTTGAAGCCCTGATAGGTTCTCAGCATCGTGGTTTGCGCTCCAGTAAGGCTACCCGCGCCAGCCGCTTTCCTGGTGGCCATCGGGGTGCTCAACGGGAACGCGTTAATCGGGAAAATCACGTTCTGATGCCATCCCACGTTGCCAACATATTGGCTGGCGAGGATGAGTGACGGAACGATTTCACGCTGCACGCCCAAGCTGAACTGCGCAACACCTGGTGCGGGATAACGAGGATCGATCGTTGTCATGCCTTGCGGCACTACCGGCAACTGAGACGCAGATAATGATGCGCCGGTCTGCCAGCTCTGGAACGGATTCGCGAAGTTTACATTGCTCAGGCTAGGCGTATTCGAGAACGGTGCCGCCGTCGCGATGTTGTATACATCGTTGCCCTGCATGCGCTCAAAGAACGTGCCAAAACCGCCGCGGAGGATGGTTTTGCCGGTTCCCGTCAGGTCATAGGAGAACCCAACGCGCGGCATGTAGGTCTTGTAGAAGTTCTTGGTCATGCCGCTCGGTGTTCCGCCCTGGCCGGCAATCGTTACACCGTTCAGGTAGAACTGCGCGCCATCGAAGGTCTGCAGTCCTGCGCTAACACTCCCGCACCCTCCCGTAACCGCCGTGCAGAACGCACCGGTTGAAGGGTCGATTGTCGGTGCCAGCCCTGCCTGGTACTGCTTCGGATCGAAGCTTGCCAGGCGATTGTTCCGTTCCCACGCATGCGGCAAAGCATCATAACGAATGCCGTACTGCACACTCAGGCGGCTTGAGAGATGCCAGTTGTCCTCTGCATACCCAGATACCGTCTGGTTTACATAGTGGCGGATGTCCTGGTTCTGCAACTGCGAATAGCCGGTGCTCAACCCCAACAGGAAGTCGATGTATGAGTCGCCAGTGAGGTTCGCCGTGGTCGGGGCGTTCTTGGTGGTATCCCAGTTATCGCTGAAGTTGAAGTAGCCGTTGGTATTGCCGAATAGCTGCTGGTTCTTGATATAGCGGTTGTACCCGCCGCCGAACTTCATGCTGTGCTTACCGTGCGTGACCGAGAGACCGAACACCTCTGCATAATCAAACGCGGCGTTCTTCCAGGGCTGAGACCACGGATCGAATTGTGTACCATACGAACCAAGGTTCACGCTGGGCAGACGATTCAGTGCATCAGCCGACTGACCAAAGAACGATTGCCCAGTCCAGCCGGATGGCTTCACGTATGCATTACCCGAAGGAAGAATGCTGATCTTGTTGCCGTCAAAGTTGAAGGCGGCCTCAAGCAGAACGTTGGGCGTCAGAGAACCGGTCAGCTTGATGACCGAGCTCCACGAGGGGTTGCTGAAGTTTGAGCCAACCGTCGGATAGTTGTCGCCGCTCCAGATAGAAGTGGCATACGTCTGTCCCACCGAGTCACCAATGTAGTGGCCGAACAACTGCCACTTGTCGTTGATGTTGTGGTCGATGCGGAACAGATCTTCGCGAACGTTGGTCGGCTGTTTCGCGGAGTGTGAAGTGAGGTCGCCCGCACTGTTCGCCTTCGGAATCGCGCCGACTGCCATGAACTGCAGCGCGGCATTGTCAACAAACAGGGCTGCCGGGATTACGTTTCCAGGAAACGCCTGTCCGGGAACCAGCTTCGTCGACGCACCCGCGTTATAAGAGGCGATCGCGGCCGCAAGAGCTGTGCCCTCAGCTGGATTCGGAACCACGATCTGATGACCAGCATTGAATGCCGGAGCCACGTAGGTCAGGTTCTGCGGAGAGGTGATGAAGTTCGCAGCAGGAATGGTGTGAATACCAGCAGGAGCACTACCCTGGATGATCTTGCGCCATTCTTCGTTGTAGAAGAAAAATGTCCGCTGCTTGTTGTTGTTGTAAACGTGCGGAATGTAGACCGGTCCGCCAATGTTGCCGCCAAAGATGTTCAAACGCAGCTCAGGCTTTGTAGCTCCCGGCGCGTCGAAGTAGTTGTGCGCCTGAATAGCATCGTTGCGGTCGAATTCAAACAATTCGCCGTGAAACGCTTGCGTGCCTCTCTTGATCGACATCGAAACCGTGCCGCCCGAAGAGATGCCGTAGTCCGGAGGATAGTTGCTGGCCATTACCTGGAACTCGCCCAATGCATCCTGAGATGGCATCATGGACGACTTGCCGCCCGATCCGCGGTCATACGCTTCGCCGCCGTCTACCAACCAGATGTTGTGAGCCTGGTTGAGGCCGTTGAAGCTGATGGCGAAGCTCGAGCCCACCGACGTCGGCATATTCATGTCGGGAAGGTTGCCGCTCACGCCGAGGCCTAGCGTAGCAAGTGCAACTACGTTGCGGCCGTTTGTTGCTAGTTCGGTGATCTGCTGCTCATTGATCAGCGTACTCACCACGTTTGAATCGCTCTGGACGGTCAGCGCATCTGCGCTCACAGTCACCGTCGTCGACTCCGAACCAACCGTCAGCCTGGGATCGACACGGAATGTGGCGGATACATTGACGACGATTCCACTCTGCACAAATGTCTGGAACCCTTTCGCCGTAACCGTCATGTTGTAGTTGGCTGCATTCAGGCCGGCAATCTCGTACAGACCCGTTTCGCCGGTAATCGCAGTTTTTGATGCGCCAGTGGCTGGATCGCTAAGAACAACCCTCGCTCCCGCGATGACAGCCCCAGATTGATCCGAAACGATGCCGGTGATGTTTGAATTGGCCTGCGCAAAAACTCCCGCGCATGCCAATGCAAAAAACAGCGGCAACAGAATGAACCTGTAGCTCGTGCGTTTTGCTTTCACGTCCATATGACTCTCCTATTTCCAGTGGTAATGCTTGTTAATTTCAGCCCGTGAGAGGGTCTTCTGATTTTGCTCATTCCGAAGGCTCGGCTTTTCACCGATCTTGAAAGTTCCTTCGTTTGAGCCGCACTCTCCTCGGTGGCGCTAGGCCCTTACTGGCGATTGGCTTTTTAAGCTCATCTCCTGAGCTCATGCCATTGATCGGCTGCCCGCATACAAAGCGACGCAATCTCACACATCTCAAATGGCCCTGCCGAAATATTTCTCAGCCGAAAGGCTCAATGGCTAGGCCCTAAGAAAAGCCCGGCTAAATCGTTTCAGTAGACCGTCAACCACGCTATCGCTAATGGCCGTGTGAGGGTGTGTGATGATCGTCACGGATCAATGGTCGAGAGTTCACATTGCACCCATTTCGAAATGGCGCGAGCGGTTGCATGTACCTGTCTTATCAACAGATAGCGTTTACTGTTGAGATCCCTGGGAAGTAGGTATCGAGGAGCGACGACCCGGCCGTTTGTTTCGAGATCAAGGGGCGTTTCAGCGGCGAAATCGAGAGATCAGATAGAAGAGGATGGAAAGCACCACACTGATCAATATCGAGGTCCCAAGGGGAAAGAGGACCGTCACGTTCTTTCCCCGGTAGGAGAAATCCCCAGGCAGCCGACCCAGCGGCAGTCCGAGGCGTGCCGCAATCAGCAGTGCGGCTCCAATTACAAGCAGCAGGAGACCGAGGCCGAGAAGCGCTTTTCCAAGTTCAACCATAGGGCTCGGAGAGGCCTTGACTCGGCTAGGATACGATAGTCGGACGTTGCGCAATCGGGCGCCGGGAAGAGCGCCGCCGAAGGAGGTCAATGCAAATCTTCACCATGTTTGTGGGCATTCTCTGTTTGTTGGTCGTCCTGCTCGATGCCTTTCAAACCATCATCCTGCCGCGCCGGGCTGCGGGACGCCTTCGGCTTACGCGCATCTTTTACATCCTTACCTGGATTCCCTGGAGATTCATTGCCGTCCGCATCCAGCACCCGCGGAAGCGCGAGACCGCCCTCAGCTTCTACGGTCCGCTTTCACTCATCTTTCTTCTCGTCGTCTGGGCCTGCGGCATGGTCTTTGGTTTCTCCCTCGTCTATTACGCCCTCGGCAGTCCATTCACTGACTCTTCCCGTCCCATCGGATACTTAACCGACCTGTACGTCAGCGGCACCAATTTCTTCACGCTCGGTCTCGGGGATGTCACTCCACATGCGTTGATCGCGCGTGTCCTCTCCACCTGTGAAGCCGGCACAGGCTTCGGCTTTCTCGCCATCGTCATGGGCTACTTCCCGGTCCTCTACGGCGCATTCTCGCGGCGCGAAGTCAGCATCTCTCTCCTCGATGCCCGTGCCGGTTCCCCACCAACCGCTGCCGAACTTATGCGTCGCCACTCCTTCGATGGAGCAGAAAACGCTCTCGCCACGCTTCTTTCCGAATGGGAGCGATGGTCTGCTGAACTACTTGAGAGTCATATCTCCTATACCCTGCTCTGTTATTTCCGGTCGCAGCACACCAACCAAAGCTGGCTCAGCGCACTCACCACCATGCTCGACACATCTGCTCTGCTCATCGCGGGCGTTCAAGGACATGAAGCCCGACAGGCGCAACTCACCTTCGCGATGGCTCGTCACGCCATAGTCGATCTCGCCCAGGTCTTCTCGATCAAGCCAAACCAGAGCTTTCCCGACCGATTGCCGCGCGAGCGCTACGAACAGCTCTATCAATTGCTCTGCCAGAGCGGCGTCAGTGTCTGCCGCGACGGCCAATCCTATGAACGTCTCCGCGATCTTCGCGCCCTATACGAGGGTTATGCCGTCGGCCTCAGCGAACAGCTGTGCATGCCACTCCCACCCTGGATGACCGAGCATCCCCACAAGGACAACTGGCTCGCCGTCGCCAAGGTCCGCGACCAGGCTGAAGCCGCCAATCCGGAGCCAAACACCATTGCCGAAGTCATTGACCGGCACCACCACGAATTCTAGATCACTAATTCCCTGCGGCGCACTACGATAAACTGTTGCGTCCAAGGTATCGGGATTCTTCCACTTTCACTCAAGCTATAGTTTCTGTAGCCTGTAAGAGACAGGCAGCGCAGGAGAACCATATCAATATGAAGCAATCCGTTCTCAACCACGAGCCGGCCGCTCTCCAAACACCGCCAACAACCAATAAGCACCTGATTCGATGGGTCGAAAAGATGGCCGAGCTCTGCCGCCCCGACTCCATCCATTGGGTCGACGGGTCCCAGGCGGAATACGACTTCCTCTGCGATCGTCTCATCGATGCCGGAACCTTCACGCGCCTCGATCAGAAAAAATGGCCGGGGTGCTACTATGCCCGCTCTGCTCCGAACGACGTCGCCCGCGTCGAAGACCGCACGTTTATCTGTTCCCTCTCGCGCGACGCCGCCGGTCCCACCAATAACTGGGAAGACCCCTACGTCATGCGCCGCCGCCTCAAGCAGCTCTTCAAGGGCTGCATGCAGGGCCGCACCATGTACGTGCTCCCCTTCAGCATGGGCCCGGTAGGATCGTCCATGTCCGGCATCGGCGTCGAACTCACGGACTCAGCCTATGTCGTCGTCAACATGCGCATCATGGCTCGAATCGGCGCTCCCGTTTTCGCTGAGATCGACAAGGACGAAAAGCGTGTCGTTCCTTGCATGCACACCGTGGGTGTGCCGCTCAAGCCCGGCCAGCAGGACGTTCCCTGGCCCTGCAACGACACCAAGTACATCGTCCACTTCCCTGAGACCCGCGAGATCTGGTCCTACGGTTCCGGCTACGGCGGCAATGCCCTGCTCAGCAAGAAGTGTTTCGCGCTCCGCATCGCGTCAAACATCGCGCGCGACGAGGGGTGGATGGCCGAACACATGCTCATCCTCGGCGTCGAAAGTCCCGATGGCGAAAAAACCTACGTCGCCGCCGCCTTTCCATCCGCCTGCGGAAAAACCAACTTCGCCATGCTCATACCACCCAAGTCCATGCACGGCTGGAAGGTGTGGACAGTCGGCGACGACATCGCGTGGATCAGACCCGATACCCATGGCCGCTTAAGAGCCATCAATCCTGAATACGGGTTCTTTGGAGTCGCTCCTGGAACGAGCGTGAAAACAAACCCCTCGGCAATGACGGCACTCGCGCGCAACAGCATATTCACCAATGTCGCGCTCACTCCCGACGGTGGAGTCTGGTGGGAAGGCATGACCGACAAGCCGCCGGCCGAATGCCTCGATTGGCACGGAGAGCATTGGACACCTGCCATCGGGAAAAAGAACGGCACCACCGCCGCGCACCCCAATGGACGCTTCACTGCTCCCGCCTCGCAATGCCCCACCATGGATCCTGCCTGGGAGTCTCCTGAAGGCGTTCCCATCAGCGCAATCATCTTCGGCGGCCGCCGTTCTCATACTCTCCCCCTCGTCTACCAGGCCTTCAACTGGTCCAGCGGCGTCTATCTCGGCGCCACCATGGGCTCTGAGACCACCGCTGCCGCTGCCGGCGCCGTTGGCAAAGTCCGTCGTGATCCCATGGCAATGCTTCCCTTCTGCGGCTACCACATGGGCGACTACTTCCGTCACTGGATCAAAATGCAACGCGGCCTCGACGTCACTCCCCGCATCTTCAACGTGAACTGGTTCCGCAAAGACGACAACGGTAAATTCCTCTGGCCCGGCTTCAGCGAAAACATGCGCGTGCTCCGCTGGATCGTCGAACGCGTGCAAGGCCATGGCCGTGGTCGCGAAACGGCCATCGGCTGGGTACCTCGCTACGAAGACATCGACTGGACCGGCCTCGACTTTCCGCGCGAAGCCTTCGACGCTCTCATGACCGTCGACCGCGCAGCCTGGCGCAAGGAAGTCATCGCCCACGAAGAGCTGTTCATCGAACTCCACGATCATCTCCCCCCAGAGATGATCTATGAGCGCGAACTCCTCATTTGCAAACTCTGATCATTCCACGGGGAGCGAAATCACGACGTTGCGCGCACCGGGCTTGCAGCCGAATATGCGTCGGGGCTTTCCAGCCCCTGCATCCGTTGCCCTTCCACGCGTGTGGAAAACAAAGCCTTAATTCGGCCCATTCCGTAATTCGGGAATAACGGAATCGGAATTCAGATATAGTAGAGAGTTCAGCACTATCCCCATGTGTCTGGGCCTGCCACGACGGGCCCCTCAGAACTACCCCGGCGAATTCCATTGGAAAACGCCTCGCTGATTGTGTCTTTGCCGTTCCTGACCGCTGAAAACGCAGAGCGACATCATTCATAAGAAGGTAGCCATGCAGATATCGGATCAACGCCATCGCTTTCCCAAACCTCAGGGCCTCTACCATCCACGCAATGAACACGATGCGTGCGGCATGGGCCTCGTGGCCAGCATCAAGGGCGAAAAAAGCCACGACATTATCCGCAAGGGCCTCGAGGTGCTCATCAACCTCACCCATCGCGGCGCGGCAGGCTGCGATCCGGAGACTGGCGACGGTGCAGGCATTCTCATCCAGATCCCTCACGTCTTCTTCGCGCGCGAGTGCGGCGAACTCGGCATCCAGCTCCCCGGCCCCGGCGCGTACGGCGTCGCCATGGTCTTCCTTCCGGTTGACAAGCACAGCCGCCTTCAGTGTGAAGGAGTTTTCGAGCGTATCGCCGCCGCGGAAGGCCTGAAAGTCTTAGGCTGGCGCGACACACCTGTCAACGGAGACGCCATCGGCCGCGAAGCCCGTGCCTCGCAACCGTACATAGAACAATTCTTCGTTGGCTGTCCGAATGGCATGGATGAGGACACCTTCGAGCGCTTGCTCTACCTCGTCCGCCGCCGCACCGAAAACGAGATGGCCGCCTCCGACATCGAGGGCAAGGACGACTTCTACGTCCCCTCCTTTTCCTGCCGCACCATCGTCTACAAGGGCCTTATGCTGGCGCCGCAGATCGAAAAGTTCTACTTCGAGCTGGCCAATCCCCTCGTCACCAGCGCCCTCTGCCTCGTCCACCAGCGCTTCTCCACCAACACCTTCCCAAGCTGGAAGCTCGCCCATCCCTACCGCTATGTGGCCCACAACGGCGAAATCAACACCATCCGCGGCAACGTCAGTTGGATGACCGCCCGCCAGTCGATTCTCGACAACCCGCTCCACGGCGAAAAAATCAAGGAACTCTTTCCCGTCATCATGCCCGAGGGCAGCGACTCCGCCTCGCTCGACAATGCCGTCGAATTCCTCTTCCAGTCCGGACGTTCCCTTCCCCACGTCATGGCCATGCTCATCCCTGAAGCATGGGCCGGCAATCCCGACATGGATGAAGACAAGCGCGCCTTCTACGAGTACCACGCATCGCTGATGGAACCATGGGATGGCCCTGCCGCCATCGCCTTTACTGACGGACGCGTCGTCGGCGCCACACTCGACCGCAACGGCCTCCGCCCCGGCCGCTACTTCGTCACGAAAGATGATCTCGTTGTCCTCGCCTCCGAAGCCGGCGTTCTCGACCTCCCCGCTGAAGACATTCGCAAGAAGGGCCGCCTGCAGCCGGGCCGCATGTTCCTCGTCGACACGGTCCAGAAGCGCATCATCTCCGACACCGAAATCAAGAAGAGCCTCGCCGCACGCCAGCCCTACGCCGACTGGCTCAAAGAGCAACAGGTCTCGCTCGATTCCCTGCCCGAGCCGTCGCGCGTCATCGCATCGAATCCCGAAACCCTTCTGCGCCGCCAGCGCGCATACGGCTACAGCGAAGAAGACCTTCGTCTGCTGCTCGCTCCCATGGGCGCACGCGGCGAAGAGCCTGTCGGCTCGATGGGCACGGACACGCCACTTGCCTGCCTGTCAGACCGCCCGCAACCGCTCTTCAACTACTTCAAGCAACTCTTCGCCCAGGTCACCAATCCGCCCATCGATCCCATCCGCGAAGAACTCGTCATGTCGCTCATCAGCTACATCGGCACCGAGCGCAACATCCTCGACGAAACTCCCGAAAACTGCCACACGCTCAAGCTGCCGCACCCGATTCTTTCCAATCGAGATTTGGAAAAGCTCCGTCGCGTCTCCTCCGGCGATCTGCTCGCCACTACGCTTCCCGCTCTCTTCCGCGCCGAGGATGGCGAACCCGGCCTGCGTCACTCGCTGGAGGAACTCAGCGCGCGCGCCGCGCATGCCGTCGCTTCCGGATACACGCTGCTCATCATCTCCGACCGCGGCGTCGATCCCACCTACGCGCCCATCCCAAGCCTCCTCGCCATGGCCGCTGTGCACAACCGCCTCGTCAAAGAGAAGACCCGCACCCAGGTCGCCCTTATCATCGAGAGCGGCGAGCCTCGCGAAGTCATGCACTTCGCCCTCCTCATCGGATACGGCGCCAGTGCCATCAACCCCTATCTCGCTATCGAGACGCTGCACGACCTCAAGCGCCGTGGTCTCCTGCCCCATAACGTCTCCGCCGGTCACGCGGAAAAGAGCTTCATCAAAGCCATCAACAAAGGCCTGCTGAAAACCTTCTCCAAGATGGGCATCAGCACCCTGCAAAGCTATCGAGGCGCCCAGGTGTTCGAAGCCATCGGCCTCAACGACGACCTCATCCAGACCTACTTCCCGCGTACCGCATCACGCATCGAAGGCGTCGGACTCGACGTGCTCGCTCGTGAAGCGCAGATGAAGCACGCCTACGCCTTCCAGCCCCTCACCGACTCTGAGACCGAATTGGTTGTCGGTGGCCACTATCAGTACCGCGAGGGCGGCGAGTATCACCTGCTCAATCCCCTCACCATCAGCAAGCTCCAGCATGCGGTTCAAGCCAACAGCGCAACCACTTTCCAGGAGTACACCGACCTCCTCGATCTCCAGAACCGCACCCTCTGCACCCTGCGCGGTTTGCTGAAACTCAAGTACGCCGTCAAGCCCATCCCGATCGAAGAAGTTGAGCCCGCCAAGGAAATCGTCAAGCGCTTCACCACGGGCGCCATGAGCTTCGGCTCCATCAGCAAGGAGGCCCACGAAACGCTCGCCATCGCGATGAACCGCCTCGGCGGCATGTCAAACACCGGCGAAGGCGGCGAAGAGGAATCGCGCTTCACTCCCGATCCCAACGGCGACTCTCGCCGCAGTGCCGTCAAGCAGGTTGCCAGCGGCCGCTTCGGCGTCACCACCAACTACCTCGTTAACGCTGACGAGTTGCAGATCAAGATGGCGCAGGGTGCAAAGCCCGGCGAAGGCGGCCAGCTCCCCGGTCACAAGGTTGACGATGTCATTGCCAGGACACGCCACTCCATTCCCGGTGTCGGACTCATCTCGCCGCCGCCGCACCACGACATCTATTCCATCGAAGATCTTGCGCAGTTGATCTACGACCTCAAGAACGTCAATCCGAAAGCCCGCATCGCCGTCAAGCTCGTCTCTGAAGTCGGCGTCGGCACCGTGGCTGCCGGTGTTTCAAAGGCGCACGCCGACGTCGTGCTCATCTCAGGTGACAATGGTGGAACCGGCGCATCTCCGCTCAGCTCCATCAAGCACGCCGGCCTTCCCTGGGAACTCGGCCTCGCGGAAACCCAGCAAGTGCTGCTGCTCAATGACCTCCGGGGCCGCATCAAGGTTCAGACCGACGGCAAACTCCAGACCGGACGCGACGTCGTCATCGCTGCCCTTCTCGGCGCCGAGGAATTTGGCTTCGCCACCACGCCCCTCATCGCCATGGGCTGCATCATGATGCGCAAGTGCCACCTCAACACCTGTTCCGTCGGCATCGCCACGCAGGACCCGGTTCTCCGCGCCCGGTTCACCGGCCAGCCTGAGCACGTCGTTAATTTCTTCTTCTTCATCGCCGAACAGGTCCGCGAGCACATGGCTAAACTCGGCTTCCGCACCATGGACGAGATGGTAGGCCGCGTCGACAAGATCGAAGCCTCACTCGCCGACGCTCACTGGAAAGCCAAAGGCATCGATCTCTCCTCGATCCTCTACGCGCCCACCGTTCCCTCGCGCGTGGCACGTCGCAAGATACAGGCGCAGGATCACGGCCTCGATCAGGCTCTCGATCACGCCCTGATTGCGAAAGCCGCGCCCGCCCTCGAGTCAAAAACACCCGTCACCGGCAACTTCGCCATCCGCAACGTCCACCGTACCGTCGGCGGCATGTTGGGCGGCCAGATCGCCCGCCGCTACGGGTCAGCTGGGCTTCCGGATAACACCATCCACTTCAAGTTCGAAGGCTCGGCCGGCCAGAGCTTCGGCGCATTTGTTCCCAACGGCGTCACCCTCGAACTCGAAGGCGACAGCAACGACTACCTCGGCAAGGGCCTCTCTGGCGGACGCATCATCGCATATCCGCCGAAGACCTCTTTCTTCCTGCCCGAAGAAAGCATCCTCGTTGGCAACGTCGTTCTCTACGGCGCCACCAGCGGTGAAGTCTTCCTCAACGGCATTGCCGGCGAGCGCTTCGCCGTCCGCAACTCCGGCGCCACCGCTATCGTTGAAGGGGTCGGCGATCACGGCTGCGAATACATGACCAACGGAACCGTCGTCGTGCTCGGTACCACGGGGCGCAATTTCGCCGCGGGCATGAGCGGTGGCCGCGCCTTCGTGTTTGATGATCAGGGCGACTTCTCCACGCGCCGCTGCAATAAAGCCAGCGTCGATCTCGAGCCGCTTGAAACCGAAGCGGACATCGCCGAAGTCCGCGCCCTTCTCGAGCGCCATCGCGATTACACCGGCAGCCCGCGCGCTGCGTGGATTCTCGAGCGCTGGGCCGACGCGCAGCCGAAATTCATCAAGGTCTTCCCGCACGAGTACAAACGCGTGCTCGGTGTCGAACGCGTCGACACCATCTACTGTCCGCCAACAAACGCAGCGCCTCAGGCCGAGGCGGCAGCCCAAGAGGTGCAGCATGGGTAAAGTCACAGGATTTCTCGAAATCGAACGCGAACAGGCGACACGCCGAAACATCGAAGAACGCGTGCAGGACTGGTTCGAAATCTATCAGCCATTCCCTGAAGAAAAGCAGCGCGAGCAGAGTGCCCGCTGCATGGACTGCGGCGTCCCCTTCTGCCATACCGGCTGCCCCGTCAACAACCTCATCCCCGATTGGAACGACCTCGCCTACAACGGCCGCTGGCAAAACGCCATCCGCCGCTTGCACGCCACCAACAACTTCCCCGAGTTCACTGGCCGCATCTGCCCCGCACCTTGCGAAGCCTCTTGCGTACTCGCCATCAATCAGCCCGCAGTCTCTATCAAGCTCATCGAACGCAGCATCGTCGAGCGCGCATGGGATGAAGGTTGGATCCAGCCCGAGCCGCCTGAGCAGAACACCGGCAAGCGCGTCGCCGTCGTCGGCAGCGGCCCCGCCGGCCTCGCCGCAGCCCAGCAACTCCGTCGCGCCGGCCATTCCGTCTCCGTCTACGAAAAAAACGATCGCGTCGGCGGCCTGCTCCGCTATGGCATTCCCAACTTCAAGCTTGAAAAGCACGTCCTCGATCGCCGTCTCCAGCAGATGCGCGCCGAAGGCGTCACCTTCCTCACCAACGCGCATGTGGGCGGCAACGTTCCCATCGAATCTCTCACCGGACACTACGACGCCATCCTGCTCGCCGGCGGTGCCGAGCATCCGCGCGATCTCACGATTCCCGGCCGCGAACTTAAAGGCATTCACTTCGCCATGGAGTTCCTGCCCCAGCAGAACCGTCGCAACGAAGGCGACTACGTTGATCCGGCCATCTCCATCAGCGCTGCGGGCAAGCGCGTGCTCATCATTGGCGGCGGAGACACCGGCGCAGACTGCCTCGGCACCACTCATCGCCAGGGAGCAAAGAGCGTGCACCAGATTGAAATCATGCCCAAGCCGCCCGAGACCCGCGCATCGTCAACGCCGTGGCCGCTCTGGCCCTTGCAACTGCGCACTGAAGGCGCGCACGAAGAAGGCGGTATTCGCGACTGGGCCATCAACAGCGTCCGCTTCACCGGCGATGAGAACGGCAATGTGAAACAGGTTCATGCCCTCCGCGTTGGTCCGCCACCGAAGTTCGAGCCCATCGCCGGCTCCGAGTTCACCCTCGACGTCGATCTGGTGCTTCTCGCCATGGGCTTCCTCGGTCCAGTCAAAGGCGGCATGATCGAGCAGTTGGGCGTCGCCCTCGACCAGCGCGGCAACATCGCCACCAACGCGGAATACATGACCTCCGTCGATGGCATCTTCGCCGCCGGCGACATGCGCCGTGGTCAGTCGCTCGTAGTCTGGGCCATCGCGGAAGGCCGCAAAGCCGCAGCAGCCGTCGACACTTACCTTGCAACCAAACAGCCCACAGCGCCCATGCTCAGGCACGCGCGGGCATAGCCCGCTAGCGCTGTCATTCCCACCAACGTAGCCTGTGTTAGTGCTGTCATTCCGACCGACCAACGGGAGTGGAGGAACCTGCAGTTGCACCTCCTCCTCACACCGCGAAAGCGACACGAAGTCCACCGGCCTTGTCCCAATTTCCGGTTGGCTCAACTCCAAACTGCGTTCCGCGAGACAACAAAGACAGGGAATCCCGGTCCACCCTGCATTCCGTTTTCCAGCTACTTCTTCACGCGATTCCCTCGCCGATACTTCCACACCCCATACAGCGCTCCCACCACAAGCAGCGAAATGTAGCCGACGAGTATCGGCATGCTCCAACCCTTCAAATCCTTCTGCCAGAAATTGATCACCACGCGCCCATACTTGTAGCCCACCCATGCCACCGCGCCATAGCGCACTGCGCGCGCCGTGCAGTACGAAATCAGAAAACGTCCGCGTGAAAATCCCAGCGCCCCGGCCGCAAGCAGAAACGGCATCAACGGCACCGGCGGAGGCAGCAGGGAGGCCAGCGCTACTGAGAGCAATCCATTCCGCTTCACCCAGCCCTGTACGCTACGCACAAAGCGCCCCTTCCCCAGTCGATCAAGCGCGGCTTCGCCTCCCTTCTTCCCCGCAGCCCAGGTGGTATAACCGCCAATGACCGACCCCACAAACGCGCATGAACCAAACAGGATTGGCGAGCCAGCCGACTGCGACCGAAACGCCGTCAAGAACAGCAGCACCAGGTCCGTGCTTCCCGGCAGCGGTATCGGGATTACCGACGAATCAACCACCGCAAGCGCGAATATCCCCACGGCACCCAGGTGCATCAACCAGCGAAGCGCGTGTGATGATCCCCCCTTCGCTGCAGAAGGATTGGACGCAGGGTCAAGAAACGAAGCTGCGAACGCCATCCACTTCGCCGAAACCGGGCCCACCGCGATTCTCAACTCTGGCCCTGCCGACGCGCACGCTTGCCCACGCCCGCCATACCTTCAAGATCGAATGCCGCATTCAGCAGCGCGATATGCGAGAACGCCTGCGGAAAGTTCCCCACCAGCCGTTTCCCTTCCGTGTCGTACTCCTCCGAAAGCAATCCCAGGTCGTTCGTCAGTTTCAGCAGATCCTCAAACAGCTTCCTTGCCTCCGGCTCGCGCCCAACCGCTTTCAGGCTGCTCACCATCCAGAAACTGCAAGCGAGAAAGACACCCTCTCCCGGAGGAAGTCCATCGTCCGCCTTCGAGGTGTCATAGCGCAGCACCAACCCGTCCCGCATCAGCTCGCGCCTGATTGCCTCCACGGTATTCTGCACTCGCCGATCCGATCCCGGCAGAAAACCCACCAGAGGCATCTGTAGCAGCGATGCATCCAACTCATTCGATCCATACGCCCGCACAAAACAACCGCGCTCTGCGTTGAACCCACTCTCGCAAATCTGCGCATGAATCGCGTCTCGTATCGACTTCCACTGCTCAATAGGCGCCTTATAGTTCATCTGCTCCGCCAGCAGCACCGCGCGATCAAACGCCACCCATGCCATCATCTTCGAATATGTAAACTGCTGCGGGCCTCCGCGCGTCTCCCATATCCCCTCATCCGGCTCCTGCCAAATCGTCTCCAGATGCTTTAGCAGCTGCACCAGCACCCTGAAGTCATCTTCCGAATGCCTTCCCACCTTGTGTTGCGCGTGAAAAAAGCAGTCCAGCACCTCCCCGTAGATGTCCAGTTGCACTTGCATCGACGCCGCATTGCCGATCCTCACCGGCTTGGAATCTTCGTACCCCGGCAGCCAGCCAACTTCCCACTCCAGCAGTTGCCGCTCGCCGCGCAGACCGTACATGATCTGCACCTGGTCGGGGCTCCCCGCCAGCGCCCGCAGCAGCCAATCCTGCCAAGCCTCCGCCTCGTCGATGTAGCCTGCATTCGAAAGCGCCAGCAGCGTAAAGGTCGTGTCCCGCAGCCAGCAGTAGCGATAGTCCCAGTTCCGCACCCCGCCAATGCACTCGGGCAGCGACGTCGTCACTGCCGCTACCACTCCTCCCGTGGGCATATAGGTCATCGCTTTCAGCGTAATGAGAGACCGTTCGATAATCTCTCCATACTTCCCCTCGTATTGCAGAACCTCCGTCCACTCCTGCCAGAAGCTCTCCGTTTCCCGCAAGGCACCCTCTACATCCTTGCCACCCGGATCGTCCTCGTAAGAGAGCCCATACGCCAGCGAGAACCGGACACGTTCCCCGGCCGCAACCTTGAACTCCGCCAGCGTCTTCAGATTCTCGCCCCGGGTCTCGACTGAAGCGCGCAGAATCGCCAGATTTGGTCCCGCCACCGCGCGAACTCCGTTTTCCAGCGCTGTCACCCATGGCACCGTCCGCCCATAATCGAACCGAAGAGAGAGTTCCATTCCCATCTGCACCGTCCCGCGCAACCCCTCCACGATCCTCATCACATTGGAGTGCGCGTTCCGCACCGGCATAAAGTCCGTAAGGCGCACCGCGCCCTCGGCGCCTTCAAACACCGTCTCCACAATCAACGTGTGCTCGCGATATTTCCTTGTCGTCTTCCATTCACCGTCGCATGGTGCAATTTTCCAATAGCCGTTCTCGTCCGTGCCCAGCAGCTTCGCAAAGCACGCCTCAGACGAAAACGTTGGCCAGCAGAGCCAGTCAATTGAGCCGCTCTTGTCCACCAGCGCCGCCGTCTGGCAATCGCCAATCAATGCGTAATCTTCAATCCTGGAAGCCATATCTCGGTTTATTGTTCTCGATAATTGCGCATCAGTCCGCCATCCACCACAAACGTCGAGCCCGTCACATATGCCGCATCGTCCGACGCCAGAAAAGCCACAACGCCCGCTACATCATCCGGCGTGCCCATCCGCCCCAGCGGAATATTCTTGAGCAGCGCATCCAGCTTGGGCTTGTCCTCGAGCAGCGATTTATTGATCGGCGTCACAATCGCACCCGGCGCAACATTGTTCACCGTAATGCCCAGCGGGCCCAGTTCAACCGCAAGATCCCGCATCAGCATCCGCAGTCCGCCTTTGCTGCAGCAATAGGAAGCGAACCCCGGAAACACCATGTCCTCATGCACCGAGCTGATGTTGATCACGCGCCCCGGCTTCTTCGCATCGCGCAGTCGCCGCACAAACGCCTGCGTAAGAAAAAACGGCCCGCGTAAATTCACCGCCATCACCTGGTCATACTCTGACTCCGCCGTATCCCAGAAGTCCGACTTCTTTTCCATCCCTGCATTGTTTACCAGGATGTCCGCAGAACCGAACTGGCTCCATGCCGTATCCACCAGGCACTCCACATCATTGATGCGGGTAACATCGGCCAGAACAATCTTGCCCTCGCCGCCGGCCTTCTCAATTGCCTCTTCCGTTTCTCTGGCACCGTCGGGATTTCCCACGTAATCGACGATCACCTTGGCGCCCTCGCAGCCAAGCCGCTTCGCAATTCCCTGCCCGATCCCCGAACCCGCGCCGGTAACAATCGCGACCTTTCCCTGAAATCGCTTCATCGCTCCCCCAAACCAAGAGAAAAGAATGCCTGTTCTTGGCATTAGATGCGCAATCAACGGAAAGGCGCTGATTGCCTTACGAAAGCTCTGAACCTGGGGGTGGTGAGGGAAGAATCCGCCGTGAAAATTCAGACATCGGCACGAACGAGGGGTGCCCCATCCAAGCTCCGCTTGGGTGGGAAAGCACGATCTAACCAGCAGTGACCTTTGATCTTTCCGATGTCGCGCATTGACATCTATGACCGCTTTACGGCATTCCCGCAGTCACCACTTCATTGCGATCGAATAAATCCGAACACCAGCACCGCCAGCACCACCGCACTGACCGCAATATAGAGCTTATCCCGCTCGATTCCGAATGCAATCAGCGCAAACACCACCCGCGCCACCGGCGTCGCGATCAGCAGCAGCACAGCCAGTTGAATCACGGCCGCGGAATCGCCCGCCACTACTCCCTTGAGCACTCCCCCGACATGCCGAAGCGCCTGCGGCTCGCTCTTGAATATCCGGTAATCGGGAGTCGCCGTATGATGCGCCCGCACGTACAGAACTCCGCCCGCCAGCATCACAAACGACGCCAACAGCACCCCAACCTGGAGCAAACGCCCCATGATCGTCTCCATCGTGCGGTCGTTGAAATGGCTTTCGCGTCGTTCCGGCAACGGCTTCTCTCTCAGAACCACTTCGTCACCCCGTTGATAATCATCTCGACCCCCAAAGCCAGCACCACGAACGTGAACACAACGCGCAGCACTCCAACATGCGCCCGCACCAGGTAGCGCGCGCCGATCAGCGAACCGGTCAGTACCCCCAGCATCACAGGAAAAGCCAGTCCCGGCGTGATCAATCCACGATGCAGATAGATCCCCGCACTCGCCGCTGCCGTCACCCCGATCATGAAGTTGCTCGTCGTCGTCGAAACTTTGAAGGGCACCTTCATGATGCGGTCCATCGCCAGCACCTTCACCGCTCCCGATCCGATGCCCAGCAACCCCGACAGCGCTCCCGCAACAAACATGACGCTGAATCCGCCTGGAATATTCTCGACTTCATATTTGCAGCGCGAGCCATCCTTCCTCGGAAAATCGCCGGAAAGCCTCAGCCTGTCTGACCACGGGCTTCCTTTCGTCAATGGCGGAACAGGCTTGCACACCTGCTGCCACGACAAATAGGAGGAGTACAGCAGCACAACACCAAAGATGATCGCCAGCGCCTGCGTGTGCACCACCGTCGCCAGGTATGCTCCGAGGATCGCCCCCAGCGTGGTGGCCACCTCCAGAAACATCCCGATCCGCACGCTCGAAAATCCCTCGCGCACATACGCCGCCGCAGCCCCCGACGACGTCGCAATCACCGAGATCAGCGACACCCCAATTGCATAGCGAATGTCCACATGGAATCCCAGCGTCAGCAACGGCACCAGCACCACGCCGCCGCCCAGCCCCGTGAGCGCCCCTAGCAGGCCCGCCAGCAGTGCACCAATAAAAAGAAGCGCCGTAAACGTCAACAATGTCATAGAGAAATATCGATCAATTCAGCCCTTGCATTCTCACTACAACGGCTTCCCCCGAAACAAATAAAACAATTCGATCAGCAGAATCAGCACCACAGTAAACTCCAGAAAAAACGCCCGGCTCTGATTGAACTGATCCACCATATAGTTGTACAGGTCCTCGGCCGTTTTCACCTTGCGCGATACCAGTTCCTTGTAGTCCGGAACGCCCACCTTGGCCGCCGCCAGCCTGTACAGCCGCGCCGCAAACATGTCGCTCAAAAACTTGATTGCGTTATCCGCCCGCTCTGTCAGCTCCGCCACATCCAACAGCGTGGTGTGCAGCGTACGCGCCGATTTCGCCATCCGCCAACGCGCAAAGACTCCCGTCCGCTGCTCCAGCAGCGCGTATGCTTTGTCCAGAATAGCCGTCAGCAATTCGTCGTAATGCCGAAACTCCAGCAGCTGCGAATTCGCATACTCCAGCAGTTGAATCGCCGTCTCCGCGCCCGCCGAGCTGTCGTAAAGAAACGCCGCATTCCAACCAATCACCGTCAGATCGTTCGCATAATACGAAATCTGCGAATGCAGAACCTCGTTGCACTCTCCCGCAGACAGCTGCATACGGTCTCCGCGAACCACCTGCGCAATCTCCAGCCCGTGGTCCCGAATCAAGTCCGAAGCCGGCGGTCCTCCCGGCGCCTCGCTCACATGAAAAATGAAGTAGTCTTCGCTCAGCCACCGCGCAGCCGGCCGAATCATCGCTGCCGCACATTGATCCAGCCTTGCCCTTACCAGCGGTTCGGCTCGCGACGCAAAATCGATATCCCACACCCACCGGCTCGCCAGTTGCACCAGGTTGTCCCACCCGCCTGAGAACGGCAGCTGAAACACGACGCTGACCACGCCATAATCGTAGTACTTGATTACGCCTTCCAACCGCTCTCCGCTGTCGAGTTGCAGCGCCTCCAGCGGTTCCACCACCGGGGGCCGCTCATAGCGCACGTACGCCGGCGCACCGTGCTTCATGCTCGGCTGCTGCTGAACCGTCCGCTCCCTCACGTTCCTCAGGAGATCCAGGCGCAGTTCCTCGCACACGTCAAACTGGATCAGCACAAGAACTGAGCCGTTCAGCAAATTCGTTGCGGTCGTTGGGGAGGTATTCGGCACCTACAAGCGCATGGTAAAGCATCGCACCCGCGTCTCGCGTCAACAGCAACCGATCTGCGCGCTGCTAATCGGCGCGCGACCTGGCCTTCTCCCGGGCGGCTTTCACGCGTTTCGAAAGCAGCTTCTTCGCCCTTTCCAGTTCCGCTCTACGCGACTTGCTGAGCCCTTTTCCGGCCCGATTGATGAAATAGGTCAGCATCCGCATTCCCGACCCCGGCCCCTTCGGCGAAACCTTCTTCGACGCCAGTTGCCGTGCGATCGTCTCAGCATCCTTCGTGAACAGGCCTTCCTGCGGATACGTCGAAACCGTCTTGACCTTGCTCACCCACTTCCGCTTTGACCCGGCTCCAGAGCCGCGCTTCTTTGCTCCAGACCTGCGCTTTTCTGTTTTCGTAATCAATGCGCGCTCCCTAATGCCTCTTGAAATATTGAACGTCGCGCTCGTGCTTCTTCGCCTTCTCCAGCGTTGAAAATGTCCCGAGGTTGCGCCTCTTTCCTGTGGAGACATCCTTCTTCTTCGAATACAAACGAAATTCTCCGGATTTGAGTTTACGAATCATGCGACCTATGATGCGTTAGTCGTCAGTCCTCGCTGCCTGAAATCGTTCTTCCGCAGACAGCCTATCGAAGCCAGCCTTAAGACAACTTGCCTTTTGGCCGCTACATCGAACGACCTAGGGTGCGAGAACCGGGCATCGCCGAATGCTCACTACCGGTGCGGGCACCCAGGAGGCAGGCATGGCTGGACGTCCATTCTGGTCTGGGCAACTTCGAATTTCACTCGTATCCTTCGGCATCCAACTCTTCCCTGCCACCAGTGCCACATCTGAAATCTCTTTCCATCAGATTGATCGCAAGACCCATCAGCGCGTGCACCATCTCAACGTCATCAACGGCGATGAGCCGGTCGATAACTCTGACATCGTCAAAGGCTACGAGTACAGCAAAGGCAAATATGTGATCGTCGAACCCGACGAGGTAAAGAAGCTTCGCCTCGAAACACAGAATACGATCGACGTTGCGCAATTTGTCGACGCCAGGGAACTGCCCCCAGCCCTTTTCGAAAAACCCTACTTCGTCGTTCCTGACCCCAAGGGTTCCCTCGATGCGTTTGCGGTCGTTCGAACTGCCATGCTGCAGGCCGACAAAGTTGCCATCGGCGAAGTCGCGTTCGGCGGCCGCGAGCACCTGGTCGCCATTGCCCCTGCGCCCGGGAAAAACGCCCGCGGCTTTATGGCCTACACCCTGCGCTATGCCGAGGAACTGCGCGACGCCAGGGACTACTTCGGCAGCATTAAAGAACACGCCGTCGACAAAAAGCAGCTGGCTCTCGCCAACGATCTCATCCGCGCCCAATCCGCGCCCTTCCATCTCGACGATTTCAAGGACGACTACGAAGCCGCGCTCCACGAACTCATCAATGCCAGGCGCAGCAAGTCGCCTCTGCCTGTCGCCGAGTCCAAACCCAGACCCAAGGTCATCAACCTTTTGGACGCTTTGAAACGCAGCGTCAGCGAGTCGGGCCGCGAGCAGAAACATCCTAAATCCTCTGCGTCTTCACGCTCCTCGAAGAAAGGCCCTACACTAGTCAAGTCTCGTAAACGCTCGCGTAAGGCCGCATAACCATGGCAAAGGCAAAGACCGCCTCTCGCAAGAAAGATCCAGCCAGTGTGCTGGAAGACCAGCTAAAGCGATACCGGGAAATGCGGGACTTCAACGTCACCGCCGAGCCCCGCGGAAACAAAGGCGCAATCCAGGCTGCCTCCCAAAGCGGTGCGCTGCCCTTCGTCGTTCAGAAGCACGCAGCCACCCGGCTCCATTACGATTTTCGCCTCGCCTGGAATGGCGTGCTCAAAAGCTGGGCCGTCGCTAAAGGCCCCAGCGATCTCCCCGCCGACAAGCGCCTCGCCGTTCAGGTAGAGGATCATCCCATCGAATACGGAAACTTTGAAGGCACAATCCCCAAGGGCCAGTACGGCGGCGGATCCGTCATGCTGTGGGACTTCGGCGAGTGGGAGCCGGTGAAGGATTATGCCGACGTCGATCGTGCCCTCGCCGAAGGCCATCTCAAGTTCGACCTCAAGGGCCAGAAGATGCATGGCCGCTGGGCTCTCGTCCGCATGCACACCCACGATGCACGTCCCGGCAAACCGAACTGGCTCCTCATCAAAGACCGCGACGAGTTTGCCCGCACCGAAGATCAGCCCTCCCTCACCGATCGCTTCCCTGACAGCGCGATCAGCAACCGCACCATCGAGCAGATCGGCAAAGACAGCGACCGCGTCTGGCACAGCAATCGGCCCGCTGACCAGCAAACCGAGGCAACCAGGCGGCCCACGTCTCAGAAAAAAAAGACGAAGTCCAAACCGTCCTTCACGGCATCCCTCAAGTCAGCTCCAAAGGAAAAATTCCCAAACTTCATCGGCCCGCAGTTAGCCCGGGCCTCCACCGCTCCGCCCAGCGGCGATGGCTGGGTCCACGAACTCAAACTCGACGGATATCGCATTCAAATCCAGGTCCGCCCCGCTGGCGACTCGCGTAAGAAACGCGTCTCGCTCCTCACGCGCAAAGGCCTCGACTGGACGCATCGCATGCCGACCCTCGCGCGGGCCGCCGAGCAACTGCCCTGCGAAAGCGCCGTCCTTGATGGAGAAGCTGTCGTCCTCGATGAGAAAGGCGCCACCAGTTTCGCGGATCTGCAGGCGGCGTTTCAGGAAGGCGCAAACGTCAGCCTCACCTACTTCGCCTTCGATCTATTGCACCTCGACGGCCACAACCTGCGCAATCTGCCGCTGCTCGACCGCAAAGATCTCCTCGAAAAGCTCCTCGCCGGACTCGATGACGACGATCCTATTCGTTTCAGCGAACACTTTGCAGCGGACGGCAAGAAGGTCTTCAACGAAGCCTGCAATCTCGGTGCCGAAGGCATCGTCTCCAAGCTCGCATCGGCTCCATACTCATCCACGCGCGGCAATTCGTGGATCAAGTCAAAGTGCTTTCAGGAACAGGAATTCGTGATTGGCGGCTTCACCGATCCCTCCAATGGCAGCACCGGCATCGGCGCCCTGATCATCGGATATTTCGAAAACGGCAAATTACATTACGCCGGCCGATCCGGCACCGGCTTCACGCAAAAGACCCAACAGACCCTGCACAAACAACTCAACGACCTCGTGCAAACCAAGTCACCCTTCGCCGATATACCGAAGGGCGTCTCGCGTGGTGTGCACTGGGTCAAACCCGAACTGGTCGCGCAAATATCCTTCTCCAACTGGACCCGCGACAACCTCATCCGCCAGGCCGCATTCAAAGGCCTCCGCGAAGACAAGCCTGCCAAGGAAGTCGCCCGCGAAAAAGCCGAGCCGCTCGAATTAACGAAATCGTCCCCAACACATCCAGCAAAGTCTGCACCGGAATCAAGCAAAGGCCGTAGCACGCATGTCAAAGCCGTGAGCGCGTCGAAGACTGATCTCCCCATCACCCATCCCGACAAAATCCTCGACCCTGAATCCGGGATGACCAAGCTGATGCTCGCCAACTACCTTGTTGCGGTGGCCGATCACATGTTGCCCCACGTCTCCGATCGCCCCCTCAGCATTCTCCGCTGCCCTGATGGCGCTGCAAAGCCCTGCTTTTTTCAAAAGCACATCGGCATGGGAGTTCCCCACGGCATCCGCAGCGTACCCGTTCCCGACAAAAAGGGCGGGCCAACCGAACAATACCTGACCCTCAACTCGCCGGAAGGTCTCGTCGGCCTCGCACAGATGGGTGTGCTCGAAATCCATCCCTGGGGATCCAAAAACGACACCCTTGAAAAACCAGACCGCATCATTTTTGACCTGGACCCTGACGAATCCATCGACTGGAAGGTGCTCGCGGCAACCGCAAAGGAATTCCGTACCCGCCTCGATGACCTCGGACTCCAGAGTTTCCTTAAGACCACCGGCGGCAAAGGTCTGCACGTCGTGGTTCCCATTCGCCCCGAAAACGAGTGGCCCGCCATCAAGGAGTTCGCGCACAACGTTGTTCTTGGAATCGAGCGAAAGAACCCAGGCCTTTACGTCACCAAGATGACCAAGGCGATCCGCAAAAACCGCATCTACCTTGACTATCTCCGCAACGATCGTGGTTCAACCGCCATCGCTCCCTACTCGACGCGAGCCCGATCCGGCGCCCCTGTAGCACTGCCGCTCGATTGGAAGGAACTCAACACCAAATTCCGCCCAACTTTCCACGTCACAGATTTCAGTTCGTGGAAGAAACGTCTCAACACCGATCCCTGGGCCGAGATGCCTGCAGCCAAACAGCGCCTCACCACCAAAATCATGCGCGCCGCAAAAGACTGAGCAGTCTTGTGCCTGCGATCGCTCCGTTGTGCCGGATAAACAGGTGGATGAATAACCGTTAATGGTTGGCAGAGTCCGTTGTATTCGGCGCGAAGGGCATACGAGGCTGGCCGATCCAGAAGCGGTTGCTCCGACGGGTTATGAAACCGGCGGCGCGGTCGTCGATGCGCGCCTGTGCTTCGCGATAGGGACCGACGTAGCGCAGGAAGGCTGGAAGTTTCGTGTAGATGCGTGGGAGAAAGTCCATGGCTCTTTGTGCGCGTCTTTGATCCTCAGGCTCAAAGGGTAGCGCAAACTCCTCGCGGAAACGCGGCGGCAGCCACTGCGCAGTGAGCGCCTGATACCAGCGAGGAATGGGGATGCTGGAACCTGCGCCGGTCATGATGCGTTGTGCCATCGCGCGGGAGCGATCGTCGACGCCGAGAGCCTGCGATGCGGTCATCTCATTGACGTAAACCTGGAAGCACGGCCAGTCCGCGGGTAGAGCTTCGGGCGGCAAGCCGAAGAGGCCGGCGAGGATTTTCGATTCGGCGTAATAGGCTGCGAGTTGGGCGTCGTCGAGCGGGGGAAGCACCGATTGATATGCGGTGACGGCGCTGTCAATGAGCGTGGCGTAAACCCAGAGCAGCGCGGGGAGATGAAGTGCCTGATAGCGTGAGCCCTTGGAGTAGCTGGCCACATCGCCGGGGAGTTCGCCGGTGATGACGGTGTGACGTTGATAAAGCGAGCGAGCGGCGCGAAAGGCCTGCGGAGCCGAGCCGAAAACCATGGTGAAGACGACCCGAAAAGTGCTGTGAAAACGCACAATGGGCTTCGCGAGCAGAGAGGAGTGCTGATCGAGGGCAACTGCCACCCAGGGATGTGCAAGCTGCAACAGGGCCGCGCGTCCGGCGCCGAGAAAGAGGGCCGATTCACGACTAACGCGCCAGGTGGCGGAGTCCGCACCGAAGACGCCTTCGATGGGATTCCTGACGCGTGCCTGTGCGGCTTCAATATGGCGCTCGAGATCTTGGCGTGAGACGGCGGCAGAGAACTCGTCGGTAACGGAGGACGGCATCAATTGATTAGATGATCGCCTGTGAGAGGCGAAATGTCACCGCTGGGAATCAGGAGTCGTATTTGGCGTCCTTGGAGATCCACCAGAGGACTTCGCCGAAGATCTTCCATTTTGTGGCGTTACTGACGTCGAGAGGAAGGTACTTGGGATTCGCGGAGACAAGAAGGTCAGAACCGACGAGGCGTTGCAGGCGCGCTACCTTGAAGCCGAGATCCCGATGGGCAACGACGACCAGCTTTTCATTGAGTTGGCTGCGCTCAGTGACGGCCGTGTCGATAAAGAGGATCGAGCCGGAAGGGATGACCGGAAACATGGAGTCGCCGGCAACATGCACGCTGATCATGTTCTCAGGGTGTGGGCACCAGGCGAGCGGAGCCAGCAGCACGTCTTCGACCTTGGCCTGCGAGAGGCGCACGTTCTCGTGCGGGGGGACGCGGTCGCCGAATGCGGAGACGTTCATGAGGGGAATGGCCACCGCATTGGCTTTGCCGCTGAGGTGCTGCGAGACCTTTTTGGTGGTGATGAGGTTGAAATCTTCGAGGGTGGTGCGGATGGAGGAGAGCGTTTGGCGAAGGCTCGCGTCGGGGAGTTCGGAGGTATCAATGCCGGCCCGCTCCCAGAAGTAGGCGCCATCAGGTCTGCCGGCAAGGTTGCCAAGGGCGACGTAAGTCTCCGCCGTGGGTTCGTTTTTTCCCGCGAGCCATCGCGAGACGGTTGCCGGTGAAACGCCGAGGCGGTCTGCGAGGCCAGCCTGGGTGAGTGTCAGTCCCTTCAACAGTCGCCGAATGCGGTCGGACCATTCGCGGGTTGTCGCTTCAAGTTCATCCATCAGTGGGGTTCTGGACGCTCCACAACTAATTCCATCAGTGCAATTGCTTCAATGAAATCAATGATTTATCGTCATCCGAGGTATACTAGCAGGCTTTGGTGCGCATCGTAAGCCAGCATGGTGTGCAGGGTTTTACAATCGCGTTCCGCGGCAGAGATGAGTGAGAAGCGCGCGGAAACGGGTAACGACGGCCTGGGGGGCCCAGGGCAAAACGGTGACACTTCGCTGCTCGATTCTGACGCATCTGAATCGGTTCCGTCCAACGTTGTGCAGGGATCAGCGATGCCTGAATGGGGTAGTGTGCCGGAACTGATGGGCGTAAAGGGTCGGCGGCGCATTCTGATTGTCGATGACGAATTGGCGATTGCCGATACATTGCAACTGATCTTCCAGATGCAACGTTATGACGCACGCGTGGCCTACACGGCCGAACGTGCCGTGGAACTGATTGCGGAGTGGCAGCCGGAATTGGCGATATTGGATGTGATATTGCCGGAGATGAACGGGATCGATCTGGCAATTGTGATTAAGGCAAACCATCCGACGTGCCATGTGATTCTTTTCTCGGGCCATACGAATACCGCAATGTTGCTGGAAGAGGCAGTCAGCAAAGGGCACAGCTTCGAGGTGCTGGCAAAGCCTGTGATGCCGGACCTGATGCTCGAGCGTGCATCTGAACTTCTGTGTTCGCCGGATGATCCGGCGTATGACTGATCTGAATTCAAAATTCCAAAACTGCAGATGACTGCGTGTAATGCCTGCGCGGTTCAAAGCACCTTCGCCAGCCACTCCCCCGTGTACGAGTGCAGATTGCTTGCGACTTCCTCCGGTGTTCCCTCCGCCACAATGCGCCCGCCGCCTTCGCCGCCCTCCGGCCCCAGGTCGATCACCCAATCTGCGCTCTTGATCACATCCAGGTTGTGTTCGATCACGATCAGCGACCCGCCGCCGTCAATCAGTTTGCGAAACGCCGTCAGCAGCTTCGACACATCATCGAAGTGCAATCCCGTCGTCGGTTCATCAAGGATATATAGCACCCGGCTCGCCTGCGATGGCTTGGCACTCGCGTTCGCCGCTCGAACCTGCGATAGGTGGGCCGCCAGTTTCACACGCTGCGCCTCACCGCCCGACAGCGTCGTCGCCGACTGCCCCAACCGCAAATAGCCAAGCCCGATCTCATCCAGCACGGCGAGCTTCTCCAGCAGCCGCATCTGTCCCGCAAAAAACCGCAACGCTTCCTTCACTGTCATCTGCAGCACTTCGTGAATGTTCTTGCCCTTGTACTGCACCTCAAGCACCTTGGCCTGGTAGCGCGTGCCGTTGCAGTCCTCGCACGGCAGTTCCACATCCGCCAGGAACTGCATCTCCACCGTTACCGTTCCATCGCCTTCGCATGTGTTGCAACGACCGCCCGGCACGTTGAATGAAAAATGTCCCGGGGTCAGCGAAAGCTTCTTCGCATCCGGCTGCGACGCAAATAGTTCGCGAACCAAATCAAATCCCTTGATGTAGGTGATAGGATTCGACCGCGGCGTACGTCCAATTGGCGTCTGATCTACCAGCACCACATCGTTCAATCTCTCAACACCAGTCAAAGAGCGAAAAAAACTGGAAGGGTCTCCGCCATCAGTCTGTCCCAGCGCCCGCGCCACCGCGCGATACAACACCTGGTGCACCAGCGTCGATTTCCCCGATCCCGACACACCCGTGATCGCCACCAGCATGCCCAGCGGAATCTCCACACTCAGCCCGTGCAGATTGTTCGCCTCCGCGCCCTTCAGCACCAGCTTCTCGCGCCCCGGCGCACGTCGCCGCGTCGGCACTGGAATCGAAATCTTTCCCGAGAGATACTTCCCCGTTAGCGAATTCGGATTCGCCTCGATCTCAGCGAGCACGCCCTCGGCCAGCAGCTTGCCGCCAAACTCACCCGCGCCCGGCCCCAGATCCAGCAGATGATCCGCCGAGCGCAACACATCCGCATCGTGTTCAACCACAACAATGGTGTTCCCCAGGTCGCGCAGCTTTTTCAGGATGCGAATCAGCCGCGCCGTATCCCGCGTGTGCAATCCAATCGAGGGTTCATCCAGCACATACAACGTCCCCACCAGTTGCGATCCCAGCGAAGTCGCAAGCTGAATCCGCTGCGCCTCACCGCCCGACAACGTCGAAGCCAGCCGGTCCAGCGTCAGATACTCAAGCCCCACCGCATCCAGAAAACTCAACCGTTGCTGCACCTCTTCCAGAATCGACCCGGCAATCTCCTTCTGCATTGGCGTCAACGTTAGCCCCGCGAAAAACTCCTTTGCCTTCGCAATCGTCAGCGCCGCACTCTGGCAAATATTCAGCCCGTTAATCCGCACCGCACGCGCCTCAGCCCGCAGCCGCTGACCTCTGCACTCCGGACACTCCGCATACCCGCGATACTTGCTCAGCATCACGCGCACATGCAGCTTGTATTTCTTCCGCTCCATTTGCGCAAAGAATCCGTGCACGCCCTCAAACGCGCCTTTTCCCCGCAAAACAACCTCGCGCGCCGCCTCGCTCATCTCGCGCCACGGTACATCCATCGGAATCCCCAATGCCACCGCCTGCTTCTTCATCTCCGTAAACCACGACCGATACTTTGGCCGATTCCACGGATCGATCGCACCGTCGTTGAGGCTCAGGCCCTTGTCCGGAATAACAAGGTTCAAATCGTAGTCAACGGTGTTCCCAAATCCCTGGCAGCGCGGACAGGCGCCAAACGGATTATTGAAACTGAACAGCCGCGGCTCCGGCTCCTTTCCCGGCCGATGACAATTCGTGCACTCATACTCCCCCGAGAACCGATGCCTGCGAGTTCCCCGCGTCTCACGGGTGCCCCCGGTCTCGCCTTTGAGACCGGGGAGAGCACTGCCGCCAATCTGGCTCTCCTCTCGCGGCTTCTGCGCCTCTTCAAAAATCACCTCGCCCGCTTCGCGATACGCAATCTCAGCCGCGTCCACAATGCGCGCACGGTTCTCGGCGTTCACCACAATCCGATCCAGGAGGACAAACACTGGAGCTGTAAAGTCGATATCGATCAACGATTCCGGCGTCGAAAACTCGTAGATCTGCCCGTTCTGATAAAGCCGGTTGAATCCCGCCCCCCGCAGCTTCATGAGCCGCGCCTTGAGCCCTTCGCTCATCGGATCCGGTACAGCCGCCGATGAACTCTTTGCGCCGGCCTTCGCCTTCGTCCCCCGCTTTGCCGGCTTGGCCGCCTCCACTACTGGCATCTCGTACCGCACCGGGAACAGCGCATTCAGCCGCGTTCCCTCTCCCAGCGCCAGCACGGTCTCGGCAACCTCGTCCATCGAATTCCGCTTCACCAACCCGTCGCAGAAGATGCAATGCACCTCTCCGCAGCGCGCATATAACAGCCGCAGATAGTCGTAAATCTCCGTCGCAGTCGCAACCGTCGACCGCGGATTCCGCGTCGTGTTCTTCTGCTTGATCGCAATCGCCGGCGCCAGTCCGTCAATCTCATCCACATCCGGCTTTTCGATCCGCTCCAGAAACTGCCGCGCGTACGCCGACAACGACTCGACATACCGCCGCTGCCCCTCGGCATAGATCGTGTCAAAGGCGAGCGAACTCTTGCCCGATCCCGATACGCCACTGACTACCGTCAGCTTTCCGTGAGGAATCTCGCAGGAGATATTCTTCAGATTGTGGGTCCGCGCGCCGCGGATGACGATCGCGTCGTTCGATGAAGTCAATGGGAAGACACCGGGATGAAGGATTATTCCGGCCGCGTCACTGAGGCCTCAGAGAGGCTCAGGACGCAACCAGCCATTCTTCATTATAAAGCGCAAGCCGGCCGCATCATCGCGAGCCCGCACGCCGAGGATCAGGTCCTGTCGGTGTCCTGGTAATTTCTGCCTGAAAAAGTGGGAAAGTGGTCGCGCGCCACACGCTGAACTCTTCAGCATCCCCGGCGTTCTTTCAATCCCGGGCCGGGCGCGCATACACAAGAGAAGCAGAACCCTAGGCAGCTAAAGCCGAACCCGCGTGGACAGAAGCCACCGCAAGGGCCGGTAAAGAGTATTCCGAATCAATCATTGTCTCGTTGGAACGGTTCAGAATGGCCGAGAGGCTCATCAGAACCTCCGACGCACACGCAGGACACTGATTGGCATTGTTCCCAATCGAATTACAGTCCTGGCAAAGATACGCGCTAGTTAACGGGAAGTGCTGGAGCATCAGGTACGACGCAACATCGCCCGGTCGTCTTGTAGCGGTGGAAAGCATATGTCACCTGGTGTTCGGGGATTTGCGGGGTCAACTGCACCTCGCATGTACTGTTAAAAGGATGCCCCACTTTGGGCCAAAGATGCTCTCCCCATCAGTGATTCCAGAATCACGAAAGTGGAATTTTCAGGGTTACTATCCCAGTCAAAAGAGTTACTTAGGGACATGAGACCTTCGTGTTCCACGATGCCCCGAAGGTACCAGCCGGTTTTGCAAACCAAACCAGCCAGCGACTTTACAAATCAATTTATTGTTCGAATATTTGTGACGGGATCACGGTCAGCGACGCCAGCGGAAAGGTTACCCCGCCGGCAGCGCTAACAGTACGGTCCTCTACTTAGTAAACGGCTTCTGCTGGTTGTCAAACTCCTGCTCCCGCTCGGCGCCCTTGTGGGCCAGTTTGTCCGCTTCCCGTTCCGCCCTTTCCTTCTCGTCGGGAACTGCATTGATTCGTTCGTCCATTGGGGTCGGATTCGGACGATCAGGTATATTCATATTCGTTTCATTCGCCATGGTTTCACACTCCAGGCAATTTCGATGCAGAACTCCAGGATTGAAGATGCACCACACAGAACCTCCGAAGGGAGCCATCGAAAGTAGCCCGGAGGAATCGCAGCGCACCTCCTGGGAAAGTTCGCGATCCGAAAGAGCGTCACGGGGGCCGCCCGAAGAGCTACTGTAAAACCTAAGCCCCCAGCTTCCCCGTCGCCGCCACCCGCCCGTACCACAGCCCTGAATCCTTTACCGTGCGCTTCTGATCGCGATAATCCACGTAAATGAGACCGTAGCGCTCGGTGTGGCCGTTCGCCCATTCAAAGTTATCAATCAGGCTCCAGGCATGAAATGAGCGGACGCGGGCACCGTCGGCAATCGCTCGCGCCAGTTCAGCCAGCTCTTGCCGGAACCACTCGATGCGACGAGTGTCGGGCACACGGCCATTCTCTTTTGCGTACGGTGCATCGAGATAGCCACAACCGCTCTCAGTGATTTCGATGATGGGGTGGTCGTACTCCTTCGAGATCTGCGTCACCAGGTCGTACATGCCGCGAGGCCAAACCTCGAGTCCAGACTCGGTGAGCGGACCCTCCGTTGGCATCTCCGCCCGGAAGCGTGTGTACGGATCGCGTCCGGTCGCAGGGTCAGCCTCGATCTCGGTGCCGCTGAAACCGCCCCCGCTAAACGCCTGCACATGGCTCGCGTCGGAAACAATGCGGCGTGTGTAGTAGTGGAAGCCGACCCAATCGAGCGGCGCGTGCATGATCTTCTCATCGCCGGGCTTGACCCCCATCCGCTCAAACGGAGGCTCTCCCACAAACGCGTTGGGATACCGCCCCTTCATCGCCGCTTCCAGGAATAACACGTTATTCATCGCGTGATAGCGAGCCGCGGCTGCGCGGTCCCCCTCGGAATCGGTCTTGGGATACGCCGGGCACATCCCGTAAGCACTGCCCACTGTCGCTTTCGATGATGCCGCCTTGATCGATCGAAGTGCCTGCGCCTGCGCCAGGGCCAGGGTGTGCGCTGCCTTCAGAAAATCGTCGAAGTTGGCGCGACAGGGCGCAAGCGCCCCAACGCCATATCCCATGTAGGCCACCGACCAAGGCATGTTGAACGGCGCCCAGATGGTGATGCGATCTCCAAGATGCTTGGCGAGGATGCCCGCGTAGTCTGCGAAATATCCGGCCAGGTCGCGGTTTGGCCAGCCACCCTTCTCCTCCAACGCCTGCGGCAGATCCCAGTGACAGATGGTGCAAAACGGACGCAGCCCTTGCTCGAGCATGGTGTCGAGGAACTTGCTGTAGTGATCGATGCCTTTCATGTTGGGCGCACCGGTTCCCGTGGGCTGGATCCGCGGCCAGGATATCGAGAACCGATAGCTCTTCTGGTTAAGGCGTTTCGCCAGATCCATGTCCTGCGCATAGAGATGGTACTGATCGCAGGCCACATCCGCGGTTGTTCCGCCTTTTACCTTTCCTGGAGTGTGCGTAAATCGATCCCAGATCGACTCGCCCTTACCATCCTCGTTCCATGCGCCCTCAACCTGAAAGGCAGCGGTGGCCGTGCCCCAAAGAAAGCCATCCGGAAAACGCGCACTTTCAATCTCCGCCCGAGGCACCACGCCCGGAACCTGCGCCGCCTCAACCATCGAGCCCCTTGGCTCAGAGCCCGCAGCGTGCAGACCTCGACCCGACAGAACCGCTCCGCTCGCAACGGCCAATGAACTACCCAGAAATCGACGCCGATCCATGCGTTCCATCCCTCCAGGCCGCCCACGGTACCATCCGCCCACCTCCCAGGTCAAACGTTTGACTAATGTGCGCGACCGAATCTCTCTGTCCTCCCCAGGGAGAATGTCATTCCAAGCGAAGTCGAGGAACCTGCAGTTGTCTTTCAAATCCTTCGCATCGAAAAAATGCCAACTTCCGAAGGGACGGTTAATCACCAACAACAGCAAGATTGCGTGTCATGTTGAGCGCACCCGGAGTGCAGCGAAGGGGTAGTCCTCTCGCTTGTCGAGAAGGAGGAATTCACCCATCGATTCAATCTGCGCCCTGATCCGCTCGGCCGGGCACTCACAGCCGCGCGACGCGCAATCGAGTTCGCGCCATCGAACCACCTCGCGTACCACGCACTCGCGGCCGTCGAATTCTTCCGCAAAGAAATCCAGAGCTTTCAAATCGCAACCGCGCGGGCTATCAACCTGAATCCCATGGATGGATTCACGCTCGCGTATCTCGGATTTCTCACCGCCTATGCTGGTGATTGGGAGCGAGGGGGCGTTCTGTCATCCACGGCGCGCAGCCTGAACCCACACCACCCGGGCTGGTATTGGTTTGTGCCATGCTTTGATGCTTATCGAAAGGGCGAATACGAAGTTGCTTTGGAATTTGCTCGCAAAGCGAATATGCCCGGCTTCTGGCGCACCAATCTGGCTGTTGCGGCGGCATGCGGACAATTGGATCAACGTGAGGCTGCGGGCAATGCCTTACGGACTCTCCTTGTGCAACGCCCTGACATCGGAGATGCGCCTCGCGAGGGATTGGCAATTTGGTGGCAACCGGATATGGTCGAACATCTCGTTGACGGCTTGCGCAAAGCTGGCCTCAAGGGTCGATGGACAAAACCCGCGTAAATTCGACTTGGCTCCCTCGGCTTAAACGATGAATCCGGCAGCTTCAGCAACATTCATGCTCGCGAAACTGTGTTCCGGGAGGATTGTGGGCAATCCGTACTTTACCAAATGGTAAAGTACGTGTGGACGGTTAATCAACCGCAACGGCAGTCGCGTGTTAGCTTCCCCTAGCCACTTGCTAGACTGAGCTCTGAACGCGATGAATACGAAAAGTGAAGAACTCCTCGCCGCGCTTGATCGTATCGACTGGTTCACGTGCGTTGGCCTGCGTGATCTCCAACCGGCGACGATGCTCAATTCCTGGAAGGAGGCAATCGCCTTTGCCACCGACCATCGTGATTGGGAATCCTTTCGTTTAGAGCGACGCAACGAGCTCACCGTCTTCCTTCACAATCACGCGATGGAACGTTACCGAAAGTGGAACGAGATTACTGCGGACCTAAAGAGGTCTATCGAGCCTATGGTGAGCCGCAAAATTACAAACGTCTCCGCTGCGCACAACCTGCCCAAAGCTTTTGAACATTGTGTACGGTGGGATACCCTCGGAGCTTGCATGGAGGCCGAATACAGCGATCTTCGCCCCCTCGGCTTCTATACGGAACTGGCCGCTGTTTATATCAAAGGGCACTTTCCATGCGGATGGGACGGCCTCTATCCCTCCGGCAACTTGCTCATCTATTGACCGGTGCGCCTGTCTCTCACCGAAAGCTCCCTCTACCACGATTTTGCACCAAAAATAGTAAGGGAAGGTTGGACGGTGATACGGGAATAATGCCCAAAATCGGCCACCACCACAGCGTTAGCGCCTTAACTACGTATAATCGCGACCATGAATCGGGGAATAGGGATTTCTATCTGCGCCTTGGGACTTGTGTGCAATATGGCCGCTTCTCAGACTTCTCCATCTGGTATGCCAACGCAGTTGACCGTCGCTCGCCACACGTTCTTCGATTTCGGTCCCCCGAATGATTTCTACGAAATCATCAACGTTGCACCAAATGGAAACGAGCTTTCAGTCCAGAGAGCACTCGTGACTCCACCAGGCATTGCCTGTATTCAACCCGCGAAGGTTGAACTCTCCTCTGGGATTCTCCACGAGAGCATGGAGGAACTGCTCCAATCCAAGAACCCCTGTGCAATCCCTGAGAAAGAACTGCGCCGGGAGCGACAGCGCTGTAAGAAGTGCCTTGTGTTTAGCGGTGTGGATGTGACGATGCAGGTGAATTGTGCCGGGAAAGACCGACAGATTCGTACCGATATTCTCGATCGAGATCTGTTCGATTCAGCATCAAAGACACCAAAGAACACCTCATGGAGCATGGCCGTTTTGCAGAGACTCGACAGCACACTCGGTCCCGGAGTGATGGATAAGCCCATCTTTTCTGTAGACACGACACAGCCCGCACAGCCTGTACGGGGAAATCTCATTGATCAGATTCTTGCCGGTACTTTCGATCCACTGTTCGGACCGCAGACGAAAGTTTCTGCAATCGCGCAGGATGCCGCAAAAGAACCTCCTCCGCCACCTACGATTCAAATCGAGACAGTTTCACCGTTTGCGCCGCTTTTGCCAGAACTGCCGAAGTACCCGCCCATCGCAAAACTCGCACGTCTAGAGGGATTGGTTCAAGCGACATTCGAGGTGGGAGAAGATGGGGTCATTCGGAACATCTCGTTCGTTAGCGAACCGCGACTTCGGATGCTCCAGCCAGCAGTGAGCGAATCCATCTCAAAGTGGAAGTTTTCTCAATCCGCATGGGGCAAGAATGAGAAGGCTTCCATTCGGTTTCAGCTGAACTGCAACCTCCCTTGAGCGTCGGTCCCTAAGTGGCCGATTCCCGTAGTGCTGCGAAAGCATATTCGTGGTTGTTGGTGTGTGGTGATCGATCCGGAAGTAATGCCGATTTAGGGCTCTTCGCCAGCGATAAAGCTGTCGAGGATGGTGGCATCAAGTTCCTTACGCTTGCTCATGTCAAATGTGACTTGGTCTATTGGAATCGATCCAATGCAAGCCATTCGCGTATTGCCGAGGAACTCCGGAGAACAGACCGGTCGCGAATCGTCAGCTGACTCAGGGACTATATAAATTGAGTACTCACTGGGGTATTCATCAAGTCCCTCATCAAAGGCGCTCTGCAGTAAAAAGCGCCTTCCCCGATAGCGAAGTGAAATGCATCGGGGCACATCGCAGAAGCCGCCGTATATGAAGGGTGTCATTTCGGCCATTTCTGATGCCCCTTTTCTCAAAACAGGGTAGCACCGTGAGAATCTCTGCGTTCCTGGTGTGTTGTTTGAATGATAAGTCGAGGAGGAGCACGAGGGTGTTACAAAGGCTGAACTCAGCTGCGCGCTGATTCAGAGAACTACCCACGGAGGCTCCTCAGAGACATATGTATTACATCGGACTTGATGTTCACAAGAAGACGATCAGCTATTGCGTGAAGGACGCGGCCGGCAAGATCCACAGTGAAGGCAAGATCGGATCGACGC
>NZ_DATHHT010000017.1:0-99226 GCF_035317045.1 Occallatibacter sp. | reverse complement strand
CACTATCGACGGCATTCGTGTGCGCCTGCCGATCTTCGGCAAAATCTGGCTCAAGTACCAGGTCGCGCTTTTCTCGCGTACCCTTTCCACGCTGCTCACCGGCGGCCTTCCGCTGGTACCTTCGCTCGAAACGGCCGCGCGGTCCATCTCCTCGCGTCGCGTATCCAAGGCCGTCGGGTCGGCAGTCAGCACCGTACGCGAAGGCAAAAACCTCGCCGATTCGCTCAGCAACACCGGCGTCTTCCCTGACCTGTCGACCGAAATGATTTCGGTCGGCGAACAAACCGGCGCTCTTCCTCAAATGCTCAACTCCGTCGCCGAATTCTTTGAAGAAGACGTAGCCACGGCTTTGACTGCCGCACTCTCACTCATTGAGCCCGCCATCTTGATCGTGATGGGCGTGGTCGTCGTCTTTATTCTTATCTCGCTTTACCTGCCGATCTTCTCGCTCGGTTCGGCAGTTGGTGGACCACAGGGTTAATCGCACATATGGCAGACACTACAATCACGGTGCCAACCGGGCCGATGGTAAACGGTCTCGACGAGCGTGCCCAGGCTGAAGCCCTGGCAGCACGCTATCGCGCCGAATTCGTGGACTTAAAGAATTTCAAGATCCAGCACGATCTGCTCCGCACGGTTCCCGTGGAACTGATGTTCCGCTACAACTTCGTGCCCATCGAGCAGCAGGCAGATGTGCTCGTCATCGCCGTCAGCGATCCCTCGCGCCTTATGGTGCTCGACGAAATCGCCGGTCTCCTCGGTCATCGCATCATTGCCCGCGTCGCCACGCTCTCCCAGATTACCGACCTGCTCAAGAAAACCGAGCAGTCGCAGCGCGTCCTCGACGAAGCCAGCGAAGGCCTCACCTTCGACGTCGTCACAGGCGATGACTCGAATCCCGACGAAAATATCTCCATCGAAAAGCTGACCAGCGATGAGGACATCAGTCCCATCATCCGCCTGGTCGACACCACCATCTTCACCGCCCTCGAGCGCCGCGCATCCGATATCCACATCGAGACCTACGACGATTCGCTCCACGTCAAGTACCGCATCGATGGCGTCCTCCAGGAAGCAATGGCGCCCATCGCGCGCGAGCACCACACCACCATCCTGAGCCGTATCAAGATCATGAGCGAACTCGACATCGCCGAGCGCCGCGTGCCTCAGGACGGCCGCTTCCGCGTCCGGTACAAGGGCCGCCTCATCGACTTCCGCGTCTCCATCATGCCCACAGTGCATGGCGAAAACGCCGTCCTCCGCGTCCTCGACAAGGAATCGATGAGCGAAAAGTTCCGCCACCTCACGCTCGACGTGGTGGGCTTCGCTGAAGAGGATCTCCGCCGCTTCCGCCGCTACATTCGCGAGCCCTACGGCATGGTGCTCGTCACCGGCCCTACCGGCTCCGGTAAAACCACAACCCTCTACGCCGCCCTCAACGAAATCAAGAGCGACGAAGACAAGATCATCACCATCGAAGACCCGGTCGAATACCAGATCCGCGGCATCACGCAGATTCCAGTCAACGAAAAGAAGGGCCTCACTTTCGCCCGCGGCCTGCGCTCTATTCTCCGCCACGACCCCGATAAGATTCTCGTCGGCGAAATCCGCGACCAGGAAACCGCACAGATCGCCATCAATTCCGCGCTCACCGGACACCTCGTCTTCACCACCGTCCACGCTAACAACGTCGTCGACGTCCTCGGCCGTTTCCTCAACATGGGCGTCGAAGCCTACAACTTCGTCTCCGCGCTAAATTGCATTCTGGCCCAGCGCCTCGTCCGCACCGTCTGCGAACACTGCGTCCACACAGTCAGCTATCCCGACGAAGTCCTCATCGCCAGCGGCATGAATCCCGCCGAATGGCGCGGGTTTGCCTTCCGTGAAGGCATCGGCTGTATCGAGTGCGGTGGCACGGGGTATCGCGGACGTACCGCCATCCACGAGCTTTTAGACTTGACCGACCCCATCCGTGAGTTGATTCTTGAAAAGAAGCCGACCTCTGAGATTCGCAAGCTGGCTCAGCGCGAAGGTATGAGCTTCCTTCGTGAATCCGCCCTCGACCGTGTTCGTCGCGGGCTCACCACGCTCAAGGAGATCAACAAGGTAACCTTCATCGAGGCATCGCGATAGTGAGTCCAATCTTCAGCAGATCGAAATCGGCAGCGCAATATGCAGGCCGTCCGCCCGCAGCAATCGAACTCACGTCAGAGGGCGTGCTGGCCGCCGCGCTGCCCAACAAGCATGACGAGCCTGTCTTCGCCTATGAACCTCTGCGTCCTGGCATCCTGATACCCGGCATCAGCGAACTCAACATGACGTCTCCCGAGGCCGTTTCTCTCGCGATTCGCAATGCCCTGGCAAGCGTCTCGCCGCGAAGCCGCTTCGTCACCGTCGTCATTCCGGATACGGCCGTGCGTGTCTTCGTGCTCGATTTCGATTCCATCCCTGCGCGCTCCAGCGAAGCGATTCCCGTGCTCCGCTTCCGGCTGCGCAAAATGGTTCCCTTTGATGTGGAGCACGCCGGCCTCAGCTATCAGATCCTCTCCGAAAGCAAGACCGAAGCTCGTGTCCTCGTCGCTATCCTCCCCAGCAACATCCTCGAGGAATACGAGACCGCGGTGCGCGCCGCCGGTTACGAGCCAGGCGCCGTCATGCCTTCTGCCCTTGCTGCTCTGGCGACACTCGAGTCTCCTGAACCGCTGCTTGCCGCCTGCCTCAGCAAGGTCGCCATCACCACCTCGATCACCCGGGGAGACGATCTGCTCCTCTATCGCACCCTTGACCTCCCTGAAGAGCCTCAGCAGCGCCTCCTTGAAGTCCAGCGCAGCGTGGCCGTCGCAGCGGCATATTATGAAGACAAGGTCTCCGTATTACCCAAGGAACTCTACTTTGCCGGAAACGGAACAGCCGCGGAGTTTGAGCATTGGTTTGGCACTTCCGAGTTGAAGATCATCGACCTGGCGTCCCGGCCCTCAACAGGCGTCACTACCAGTTTGTCGAACATGAGCATCGCCGGCCTTACCGGCGCTTTGGCAGGAGCCGTCTAGCGTGCGCGTAGCTATCAATCTTGCCTCACGTCACTTCGCCGACGTTGCACCGGCGCTCAAAAATCTGCGCATCGCTATGGGCGCTTTGGCGCTGGTTGCCATTGCCCTGGCAGTCGGCCTGCACGCTCTCCACGACAAGGCTGAAGCCGCACGCCAGCGGGCTCACTCCCTTGACGGACAAATTGCCCAAATCACCCACGAGCGCCAGCAGTACCAGGCGATGATGCAGCAACCCGACAACGCCCGCACCCTGCAGCAGTCAGAAAACCTCAACCGCCTCTTCGATGAAAAGTCCTTTTCGTGGACCCTCGCCATGGAGGACCTTGAAACCGTTCTCCCCGCTGGCGTGCAGGTCAACACCCTCGAACCGACTGTCAAGGATGGCCAGATCTCCGTCCGCCTTCGTGTTGTCGGTCCGCGCGATCGCGACGTAGGACTTGTCGAGAATCTTGAGCACTCCCGCCACTTTCTCCTGCCCCGCATCGTGGGCGAAACCGCCGAGTCCCAGGGCGGTCCGAATCAGGCCGCCGAACCGGTGAGCGCCTCCAACCGCGTCAATTTCGACATGCTCGCCGATTACACGCCGGGCACCTCGGAAGATCGCAAGCTCGTACCTGCGAAGGACCACTCAAAATCAAGTCCGGATAACGCGCCTCGGCAAAATGGCGTACCAACGGGTCGTTCTCCCTATACCGGCATGGCCCGTCCCCGCGTCCCCGTGCAGCCCCACAGAGGAGTACCGCAATGAGCCCGAACCCCGTCACGACGCGCGAACGGCTCTCTTCTCCTCTCACCTGGCACTACGTGGGCCTCGGCGTTATGGTCCTGCTCATGCTCGGCCTCGCCATTCGATTCGGAATGGACTTGTCGGCCACCGGTTCCAGTTCCACTGACGCCCTCACCGCAAAGCAGATCGAGCTCAAAACCCTCCAGCTGCAGACTGAGCCCCTTCGCGGACTCGAAGATCGCGTCAAGGAATCGCGCACTCATATCCAGGACTTCTACGCCACGCGCATTCCTGGCAACTACTCTTCCATCGCTGTGCAGTTGGGTGACCTGGCCGTCAAAAACGGGGTTCACCTCTCCCGTGTCGGGTACTCCCAGGGAACAACCTCAAGCGACCTCACCGAAATCTCACTCGACTGCGCTATCAGCGGCGAATACCAGCAGATCATGCACTTTGTGAACGGCATCGAGCGCGACAAGACTTTCTTTGTGGTTCGTGCCATGGCCTTCACCGGCCAGCAGGGCGGACTCGTGAGCCTTCGCCTCCGCGTCTCCACCTGGCTTCGCCCCTCCGACGTGCCGGGCTGGATGATGCCCACTCCCGCTGATACGCCGGCTGCAGCCGCTCCTGTCGCAAGGGAGGGCGAGTAACATGGCCATCGCTCTCGGTACAGAAAATAAACGCCAGGTTTACATCGTGATCGCGCTCGCGGCCATCATCGTCTTCGCCGGCGGCTACGAACTCTACAACTCCTTTGGCACCCCATCGACGCCGGCCCCCACAGCGCCCGCTCGAACCGCCGCCACTGCCCGTGGAACGAACCAGCGCGCAAATGCCGCGGGACCGCAGGCCCAGCACGTGGCCAGCAACAACATCGACCCGACCTTGCATTTCGATAAGCTCGCCCAAAGCGAAGATGTAGTCTATGCCGGAACCGGCCGCAACATCTTCTCTGCCGAATCCGCGCCGGTCGTCATCCCGAAACCTCTGATTGGAGCGAGGCCTGGTTCACAAGCGATTGTCACTGTGCCCGAAGTCCCGCATCCGCCCGCGATCGACTTGAAATACTTCGGTTACACCCAGACCCGCGACAAGACCATGCAGGCATTCCTCGTTCGTGGCGATGACATCTTCCTCGCCCATTCCGGTGACGTCGTCGATCACCGCTACAAGGTTGTCTCCATCATGCCAGCGTCCATTCAAATTACCGACCTCGGCTACAACAACACGCAGACCTTGCCCCTGAACGCGAACTAGGATCATCGAAGGGCTCGAACGAAATGAAACGATGGTTTTGAAATGGCACGGCTCGTGGCACCCTCTAGGTCGCGTGCCGATTATCGAAAGCACGCAAGGAAGTGTCATCCTGAGCGGAGCAGCAACACCCGTTGCAATGAAGTGTCGCTGAGCGGAGCAGCTTGGGGCCCCACGAAGTGGGGTAAGCGTAGCGAAGGATCTGCTTTCGTCTCGTATCAAGCCGCGTGCCGCAGGATGCAATAAGAACGACCGGGCTTCAGCCCCTGGGAAAACACAGAGCAATCACGCAATGAATCCGCACTCTCCAATCCGTCGCCGCCCTTCCGAAGAGGGCTACATCCTCGTGGCCGTCATTTTCATGCTCGCCATTCTTATCCTCTCGCTCGCCGTCGCGATCCCACGGGTCCGCGAGAGCATTCAGCGCGACCGCGAACAAGAAACCATGCAGCGCGGCAAGCAATACATTCGCGCCGTTCAGCTCTATTACCGCAAGTTCAATGCCTATCCGCCGAATGTCGACGCGCTCATCAAGACCAACGACATCCGCTTCCTGCGCAAGAAATACATTGATCCCACAACTGGCAAGGATGAGTGGAAACCCGTTCTCTTCGGCCAGAACAAGACACCCCAGGCCATGGGCTTCTTTGGTCAACCGCTGGCCGCCGCTTCCCTCGCCGGCATTGGCCCCGCGGGGGGAAACACCGGAATCGGTGGGGCGCCTGGAGCAAATCCGGCACCAGGTGGAGGTCTTTTCAATAGCACTCCCTCCGGCACGACAGGTGCAGCCGGCGCACCAGGTAGCCCCGCCAGTGGCACCGACGCCAACGGCAACCCCGTCGCCGGAACAGGAACCCCTGGAAACGCTTCGGGCGGAACCACCACAGGCTCTACATTCGGCTCCACCGCCAACCCCTCTGGCACTGGACAGACATTCGGAGGCGGCGGCATCATCGGCTTCTCTCCGCAGAGTCCGAAGCAGTCGATCTTCGTCTACAAGAAGAAGAACCACTACAACGAGTGGGAGTTCCTCTACAGTCCTCTGATGGACCAGCAGACTGCGGCAGGCGGCAACACCGGCCTCATCGGCCAACCCGCGAGCGGCACCACTACGCCCGTCGGCGCAAACCCGACGACGCCCTTCGGCACAAGCCCCACGATGCCCACCGCACCCACAACCCCCACCACCCCGCAGCAATAGTTCCGCGAAATGCCCTCAAACGCACCAAAGCCCGTCCATCTGGACGGGCTTCTTTGTGCCTAAACCGAAAGTCGCGCTAAACGCTGAACGAAGAACCGCAACCGCAAGTCGACTTCACCTGCGGATTTTCAAACTTGAAACCCGCCGCTTCCAGCGTCTCGACATAATCCACGATACAGCCGTTCAGATACATGAGCGACGTCGCATCGACGTAGACACTCAGGTCGTCGAACTTGAACACCTTATCCATCATCCCAGCCTGGTTTTCAAAGGCCATCGAATACTGGAATCCAGAGCAGCCGCCGCCAACCACGCCAATGCGCAAACCCGCGGGAAGCGGATCCTGGGTAGCCATAATCTCGCGCACCTTGGTGATCGCCTGCGGGGTCAGGATAAGAGGAGCTTTCTTTTCAGTTTCCTGCGTCGTTGTTGCCGGTGCTGCAGTCGTCGTTGCCATGGTTTCTCCCAGTCCTCTTGAGGTCTTCCTTAAATGGTACTGTACTGCCCCGCAAGGAGCCGCACAAGACCCATTCGTCTATCCATCCCATTGGATGCTACGAGGTACCCAAAAGTCGCGAAGATCTCGCCGAGCCCTTCCCATCCTAATCCCTGCATTCTCAATAGATTCAAGCCGCCGCCCCCGGTTCTCCCGGCCCAAAATTACCTGTGATTCGCGTCACGGGCACTGGCTCGAACCAAGGCTATGATTTCACCCGTACAACCCCCGCGTCGCCGCAGGACGTCCAATCCACGGGATCTTGCCGATAGCCGGGTGGAATACTCGCTGGAGGTAATTTTATGCCGTTCGTTCCCGTCATGTGGTCCGTCTGGGGATTCACCATCCTTGTTTTGGCGGCCATGTTCCTTTACCGTTCCCGCCTTAGCCGGGACGAAGAAGATCAACTGTTTCTCGGCGACTCCTTCAGCCATGAACAAACAGCCCAGCAGGCGATCGTTGCCAGGGTTAACAAAGTTCAGCCGCTGATTCGAGTTTCCGAGATCGTTGCTGCAGTTGCGACGCTCTTCGTCATCGGCTACTACATCATGGATGTCGTCAACCAATTTAAATAAGCCAGTTTTGCCCTCTCCCGCCAAGGACAAGCGGCAGCTCATCTGCTGCCGCATGCCCGTCTTCAATCTTCACCGCTCTACTCCACTTCCTGCTTCGCCCGGTACCCGTCGCGCGCAATGATGTCGTACTTCAGAGCCTTGTGCTTCTCATCCTGGAAGCGTAACGGCTTCCCTTCGTCATCCACCAGTTCCACGCGCAGCTTGCGATAGGTGCCATCCTGTTTGGCGTCGGTCGGGTGGTACACCAGTTGGTACTTCGACCGGATCGCCTTGTTGATGTCCGAGAAAATGTCCGGCATCTCCCCCACAAACCGCGGCTGAAAAAACATCCCGCCGGTCATCTTGGCGAATGTCTTCATCTCGTTATCCGCCTGCAGATAATCGATGTCCCGCATCTGCTGGTTGACACCCCCACCACCCTCCGTCATCGCCCGCATTGCACCGCCCGTCGAAATGGCAAAGATCGTGATGTCCGGCGTGGTCTTCACCTTCTGATAGATCTTGTCGAGCGTGAGCTTCGAGAATGTGTCGCGCCCCGACGCGATCAGGATGATGTACTTGTGTCCATCGATCCGGCTCAAGCGATCTTCTGCCTCATACAACGCGTCGAAAAGGTTCCGCTCTGAAAATCCCGGAATGACCAGCGACTGAATCGCATTCAAAAGCGCCCGCTTGTCCTGCGTGAAATCGAGCCAGATTTGCGTGCGCATGTCGAACGTCATCAGCGCAACGTAATCCTGTGGCCGCAGTTGCTGTGCAAACTCCCACGCCGCATTACGCATGTCGTAGAGAAATTGGTAGGTGACATTGCTGTTCGCAAATTCGCACAGCATCAGCGCGGTGATTGGCGCCTCTACCCGCTTGAAGCCCGTGACCTTCTGCTCGACGCCGTTTTCGTACAGTTTGAAGTTTGAAGGCTTCAGCCCCGGAACAAACTGGCCAGTCTTTTCGAGCAGCACACCCACATCGACCGAAACCTCGGGAACATTCACCCGCAGCGAATAGTCCGCCGCCCCATCCGGATTCTTGAACTTCGGTTGAGCCGGTGCGGGCGGCGGCGCGGTTTCCGGCGCATCCTTCTTCTTCGGAAGTGCAATGGCTCCGTTATCTCCAGTCGGACCGCCCGCATCGGGAGCAGTCTGATCCGGCTGCTGGGCCGGCGGGGTCTGCGGTGCGGGTGGCGTACTCTGCGTCCAGGCCGCTGGCGAGAGCGCCAGTACGACCGGCAGCAGAAACAAAAGAAAACGGAAACGGCGAATATCGTAAGGGCAATTCGTTGGCATAACGGCCTCTGTGTTCACAGCATAGGGATTACCCGAAGGAATCGGCAAGCAAAGCAGCGCAACCGCGAATACAACCCTCAGCTTCGGGCGTCAAAACCTTAGCGCATGACAATCGGAAAGAACACGCAATCTCCCGGGGCGATGCGGGACCGGTTTACTCTTATAGACGTGAAACCTTGCCATAAGGCATTCCCGACCCCGATTCGAACTCTCGCCCCAACCCTCGGCCTGGCCTTGTCTCGAATTCTCGCAACCGTCCTGCTTGCAACGCTCGCCACCTCCACCCTTCCCGCCCAAACCACACCATCCGGCCCTCCGCCCTCCGGAGAAGGTTTTTTCCCGCTCAACCAGGTGCACCGCGGACAGATAGCCACCGCCTGGACCGTTTTCAGCGGTACCAAACCCGAGCCCATGCAGGTTGAAATCCTCGGGGTTCTGCGTGGCGCGCGCGGGCCCGGGCACGACATGATCCTTGCCCAGCTTCGCGGCACCAAGCCTGAGTACACGGGAGTAGTCGCCGGCATGAGCGGAAGCCCCGTATACATCGGCAACAAACTCCTCGGTTCCCTTTCCTACCGCATCGGACAGTTCGCCAAAGACCCCATCGCCGGCATTACGCCCATCGCGCAGATGCTCGAAGTCAAAGACATGCCCGTCAACACCCAATGGGCTTCGGCATCGCCCGCATCCCCGCTCGCACAAACCGAAACCGGGCTATCCTCCGGCGGCATGACCTTCCAGGCCATGGAGACTCCACTCGTCATGAGCGGCTTCCGCCCCGAGGCCATTCGTCTCTGGCAAAAGGAAATGGCCGGCACCGGTCTCGACATCATCGCCGCCGGTGGTGGCAGCGGTTCCTCAAAGGCTGACACTGATGGCTCCTTTGGCGCCATCTCCCCATCCGCCATTGCCAGCGTCGTTCCCGGCTCTGCTGTCAGCGCCCAGCTTATCCGCGGCGATCTTGAAGTTTCGGCCACCTGCACGGTCACCTACGTCGACCCCAAACAGCTTCTTGCATGCGGTCATCCCATTCTTCAGGCCGGCTCGGTCTCCCTGCCTATGACCACCGCTGAGGTTGTTGACACCCTCGCCTCGCCGCTCAACGCATTCAAGATCATCAACACCGGCGATCCCATCGGCACTTTCACCGACGATCGCGATTCCGCTATTCGCGGCGTGCTCGGTATCAAGCCGCATATGATTCCCGTCCACATCACCGTTCGCGGTGAAGGCGCTGACCGCAAGCTGAATATTGAAGTCGTAGACCTGCCATCGCTCACCCCGCAGGCCGTACTGGTATCGCTCTACGACGCTCTGCTCCAAAACAACCGGAGCGGTCTCGAAACCAGCTATCACGTTACGGGTAGTGTCAACATCGAAGGCTATCCGCCATCGCCGCTCGACCTCTGGGCCCCCGCAGGCGACCAGCTCTCTGCGCAACTTTCCGCGGCCATACAGACCGATCAAACCTTCGCCCAGCTCTACGCAAACGGTGCGCGCCAGGGCGCTATCAAGGCCATCGAACTCGACGTCGATTCCATTCCCCGACGTGCGCAGGTAGAACTCGAAACCGCCCGCATCGACTCCGGCAACATCGTCCACGCCGGCGACACCGTTGTCATCGAAGCGACCCTGCGCCCGTGGCAGCAGCCTGAGCGGAACATCCGCATCCCCATCGTTCTGCCACCGGAACTCCCCGCTGGACCAATCCGTCTTCTCGTCTCCGATGCCGGCACCCTCGACCGCGCTCTCAACCCTCCGCGCATCTCCACGCGCACCGTCGACCTCGACACCGCGCTCGCCGAGGCGCAAAACCACCACGCCGCCGATCGCATCTTTGTCAGCCTTCTGCTGCCCGACGCCCAGGCCGGCGTCGATGGCCACACGCTTTCTACACTTCCACTCTCCATGGCCAATGCTCTGGAGCCCCTGCGCTCCGCCAGGGATGTCACCCTCAACGGTGAGTCCGCTGTGGTCTCCGCCGATTCTCCCGCGGGCGGCGTGCTCACCGGATTTCAAATCCTCAATCTGCACATCGAACCCGGCGCCGGTTTAGACTAAACTTGACCTGCACCGCTTACGTAAATTTTGTCGCACTTTTCTGGGCCCTGCTATACGGCCCTGTTTGCGACCCCCAGCGAGGACTGCGGAACGACCATGGCCTTAATCCAAGGACTAGCAGCTCACGCAGCGGGCGCCGAGCTTTTGCCTTTTCGCTATGACCCGGGAGACCTGGGCTTGCAGGAAGTCGAAATCGGCATCACCCACTGCGGCATCTGTCATAGCGACCTCCATCTCATTTCAAACGACTGGGGCATCAGCCAGTATCCCTTCATCCCAGGGCACGAAATCATCGGGACCATCACCGCAGTCGGTTCGCACGTCAATTCCCTGAAGATCGGCCAACGCGTTGGCCTTGGATGGCAAGCCAACTCCTGCGGCGAGTGCGAGTGGTGCAGCCGCGGCCTCGAGAATCTATGCCCGTCGATGGAAGCCACCTGCGTCCATCGCAATGGTGGATACGCCAGCAGCGTGCGCGCCAACGCCCGCTTCGTCGTGCGTATCCCCGACGCCCTCCCCAGCGAACAGGCCGCCCCGCTTCTCTGTGGAGGCATCACCGTGTATAGCCCGCTGCGCGACCACGGCGTCAATCCCTCATCCCGCGTGGGCGTCGTCGGAATCGGCGGCCTCGGACACATCGCTATCCAGTTCGCCCGCGTCTTCGGCGCAGAAGTCACCGCCTTCTCCACCTCGACCGGAAAAGAGGAAGAAGCTCGTGCCCTTGGCGCACATCACTTCGTGCATTCACGCGAATCGAAATCAATGAAAGAAGTCACCGGCTCGTTCGATTTCATTCTGAATACCGCCAACGCTGACCAGGATTGGAACGTCTACATCCAGGCACTCCGGCCCACTGGTACGCTTTGCTTTGTCGGCGTGCCTCCGTCGCCCGTCTCCCTCCAGGCTTTTCCCCTCATCTCCGGCATCCGCACCGTCACCGGAAGCCCCATCGGAAGCCCGCAAAAAATACGCGAAATGCTCGACGTCGCGGCCCGTCATGAAGTCAAGGCGACCACAGAAGCCTTCGCCATGGCCAAAGCCAACGAGGCCATCGAGAAGGTCAAAAAGAACAAAGTCCGCTATCGCGCCGTCTTAGCCAACTAAATATCTGCCGGCTAAATCAAACGGGCGCCCCTTGGGGCGCCCGTCACGTTGATGAAAACCCTCCGTTTTGAAAGGGCACGGATTTATCCGTGTCATAAGTCCAGCACTATAAGGACGCCTTTAGCCGCTGAGGAATGGTTTCGAGCTTTGTGAGCAGTCAAACGGGCGCCCGTCGAACTTTCTGCTCTCCGATCCTTCGCGGGCAACTATTTCGCTTCAGCGGCTACAGGCCTGTTCGCTTTCAGCCCTTCCGAAACCCGCAGCAGCAGATCCTGCGGATGCAGTGGCTTGTTCAGCAATGTGAAGTGATGACCATCTGCCCGCGCACTTGCCAGCAGATCGGCTGTCGAAGCCTGCCCCGAGAAAAGGATGATCTTGCAGTCCGGGAAAATGCGCCGCACGGTAATCGCGAGTTCGATTCCTGTCATGCCCGGTAGAACCACGTCGGTGATCAGCATCTCCGGTGGCATCAGAAGCGCAGTCTCCAGCGCGCTGTCGGCATCGTATTCAGCCACTGCGGTGTAGCCACTTCGCGTCAGAATCTCCGCCAGCGTGTCGGCAATCACGCTCTCGTCATCGACAACGAGCACCACAGGGCGATACCCGTTGGCATTATTTTCTTCAATGCTCGCGGGCACATCCTTGAGCGGAATCGTGGAGAAATTCTTGTTCTTGCTCACTTGTTTTTACCTCTGAAATTACCCTAGCAGCTTTCTTTTTATACGTGCTAACTCTTTGAGTTTACGGCGTAAATAATTACAATATCGAGAGTTATAGCGCATCATTACACTACCTGTATGCATTCTGCGACATACGAATCTCTGCCCTATCTTTTCCATATAAGAGCTTGACTTTCACTACCGGCTTAGCACTAGGATAGTTTTACGATGGTTTAGCCATACGTTAAGAGCACGTCTCCAGAACGGCGAAGAAATACAACCGCGAGGGTACTTGCATGTCCACAAATCCGAATTCCGACACACCGCCAATGAAGTACCAGTCGATCAAGCAAATCGATGTCCCGAAAGGGAGAGACGGCAAGCACAAGGAAATCGTCACGCAACTCCTCAGCGACATTGAACAGCTGGAAGTAGATCGCGCTCTCAGGATTCCCCTGGAGGCATTGCCCGACACCAAGGAGAACATCCGGTCCGCTCTCAATCGCGCAACCCATCAGAGAGGCATAGAAGTGGCGACATCAAGCGACGCCGAGTTTCTCTACATCTGGAGAATGTCAGACAAGTCCTCGTAACGCTTCCCGCGAGATCTCGTGACCGCTGGGCAAAAATCAAACTCCGTTCGGATCGACAAGTGGCTTTGGGCTGCGCGTTTCTTCAAGACGCGCGCCCAGGCCTCCAAAGCCTGCGACCTCGGCCGCATCCGTTCCAATGAGATCGAAGCCAAGCCGGCCCGCGACGTCCGCGTCGGCGACATGCTCCGCATCCGCAACGAAGGCGGCGAGTTCCAGATCGAAGTCCTTAAACTGAGCGAGATTCGCGGTCCAGCCGCCGTGGCGCAAACCCTCTACCGCGAAACCGAAGCCAGCAAGGAACAACGTCAGCGCGAAGCCGCCGAGCGCAAAGCCATGCAGCAATACGCGCCCCTGCCCGAACGCCGTCCGTCCAAGCGCGACCGCCGCCGCATCATCCAATTCCGCACCGGCCGATAATCCTTTTGATCCAGAATTGTCATCCTGAGTGCCGCGAGCCTGGGGCTCCGCGAACAACGTTCGTGGGGTAAGCGGCGCGAAGCATCTGCTTTTGCTCCTGCCCAAGTTCCTGACCGCCCCGCTTTAGTAGACTCAACGTCAGAATGTTTGCTGTGAATTCCCACTCTCTCCGCCGCTCCTTCGCATTCGGTCTCGCTGCGTTCGCCACACTTTTCCTTGTCCAACCCCTCGCTGCACAGGGCACTCATCTCTGGATGCAGTCCCGCATCGAAGAATTTGAAAAAGGGACACCGCAAGGCGTCGCCATTGGCAGCAATGGCTATCTGCGCGAGGGCCCTGGACTCACCGACATCCTGACCACGCCCTCCGCGTTCGTCTGGTCCGTGGCCGTCGACAAGAACGGCACGCCGTATCTCGGAACAGGTTCGCCCGCTACTGTTCTGCGCGGAGACACTCAAAAAGATTCAAAGCCAATCACTCTCTTTGAATCGCGCGACGTCAGCGTGCAGGTTGTGCGCGTCGGGCCAGACGGCTCGCTCTACGCCGCCACCCTTCCCAGTGGCAAGGTCTACAAGCTCAACCCCAACGCAACTGCAAAGCAGGATGAATCCAGCGCGAAAGTCATCTTTGACGTAGCCAAAGCAGACGGCAGCGCAACAGAATCGAAATCGACCCGCGAATCAAAATCCCACTACATCTGGGACATGACCTTCGACACCGCCGGTAAACTCTACATCGCCGTCGGCGGACCCGGTGCAATCTACCGCGTCGATCCCGCAAATCCCGATGCCCGTCCCGAATTATTTTTCAAAAGCGACGAGCAACATATTCGCGCTCTCGCCTGGGACGCAAAAGGAAATCTGATCGCGGGCTCCGACGGCTCCGGTCTCGTCTATCGCATCAGCCCGCAGGGCAAAGGCTACGTGCTCTTCGAAGCGCCCCGCCGCGAAATCACTTCCGTCGCCGTAGCCGCGAACGGCACCATCTTCGCCGCCAGCGTTGGCGACAAAAGCCACAATCCGCTGCCTCCCCTCACTGTGCAGGGCGTTGGCAGCGTCACCTTCACCATCGTCCAACCAGGCTCGCTGCAGGCCGCAAACGCAAGCACCTCCACGCCGGAGGGCACCGAAATATATGCCCTCGCGTCAGACCAGGCGCCACGCAAAATCTGGTCCAGCAAAGACGACATCGTCTACGCCCTCGCTGCTCAATCCGGCGGCCTGCTCGCCCTCAGCGGCAATCGCGGACACATCTTCCGCATTCAGGAGAACGGCGATTATGCCGACATCGCACACGTCGAAGCGCAGCAGGGCCTCAGCCTCGCTGAAGATCGTGGCAATGCCATCCTCGTCGGTACCGGCAATACCGGCAAGCTCTACACACTCGGCAAATCCGAAAAACATGAGTACGCCAGCGACGTCCTCGACGCCGGAGCATTCGCCCGCTTCGGCCGCATCGAAATCGACCCCGATTCCGCAAATTACGAAATCCTCACCCGCACCGGCAACGTCGAGCAGCCCATGCGCGGTCGCGGCGACTGGGGCTGGTCCGATTGGCAACCCCTTAAGGATGGTGCCGTCCAATCACCCGCCGGCCGCTTCCTCCAATGGAAAGCCGTTCTTCACACAAGCGGCAAACTCTCCGGCGTCGGCGTGAATTATCTCCCCGTCAACGCCGCACCTGAGATCGACGACCTCGTCGTCGTACCCGGCGCACGCCTCAATCCGCAGGCCTCAAATCTGGCCCAGCAGCAAACCGTGAATATCAACTTCCCCGCCGCAAATCAATCCATTGTGATTCCTGTCGATCCCGGCAGCGCCAGCACGCCGCTCCCGGCCGTCAAGGACCGCACAGCCGTCACCATTCGCTGGGCCGCCCACGATGAGAATGGGGACGACCTCGTCTATTCCCTCTATCTCCGCGGCGACGGCGAACACGACTGGCACCTGCTCAAAGACGATGTGACCGACAAAGCCTACAGCTTCGACGCTGCACTCATTCCCGACGGCGGCTATCGCATCAAGATCGTTGCCTCCGACTCGCCCTCGCACAGCCCCGGCGAAGCGCTCACCGGCGCAAAAGAAAGTGAGCGCTTCGAAATCGACACCACGCCCCCGGTCGTCAGTGATCTGCATGTTGAAGAAGCCCTGGCGAAGTGCGCGCAGGCGCCCTGCCCCGCTCCCGTGCACGTAACCTTCGATGCCGAGGACGCAGCCTCACCCATCTCGCAGGCCGAGTACGCGCTCGACGCGGGCACATGGCAGTACATCGACCCCGTCGGCAAACTCTCCGATGCGAAGCGTGAACACTACGACTTCGAGATTCCCGCCAAAGCCCTCGAAGGCAAAACCGGCGAACACCTTATCACCGTGCGCGTCTACGACCGCCACGACAACATCGGCGTAGCTAAAACCGTCTTCGGCTCGTCGGCGGCAAAGTAAGCAGGCACGAAAGTAAGAAGCAGGCACGAAGTAAGAAGCAGGCAAGATGCGATTTGAGCTCTACGTGGCGGCCCGATATCTGAAAGCCAAGCGGCGCCAGGCCGTCGTCGGCGTCGTCACCGCCATCTCCATCACCGGAGTTGCCGCTGGCGTTGCTGCACTCATCATCGCCCTCGCCATCACCAACGGCATGCAGCGCGACCTGCAGGACCGCCTCGTCGACTCCAGCGCCCACGTCCAGCTCTTGCGCGTCAAAAACGATGGCATCCGCGACTGGCAGCCTCTGATCGCAAAGCTCTCAAAGCTCCCTCATGTCGTTGCTGCCGCCCCTGAACTCGATGAACAGGTCGTGGTCACACGTGGCGCTCGCGAAGGCTACGCACTTGTTGAGGGCATCGTGCCTGCATACGAAAAGGACGTAAACAAAGTCCTGGCTGGTGCTTCAACCGCCGCTGTGAAAGCACTCGAACCACCGAGCGAAACCTCGCCGCCGTCAGGCCCCGCAGACCGTCCTCTCATTCTCGGCAAGGATCTCGCCGACTCGATCGGCGCCACCATCGGCGATTCTGTAACCCTGATTAGCCCGCAGGGCGATCTGACACCCCTTGGCGTCGTTCCCAACATCGTCCGTTTTCGTCTGGCCGGCACTTATCACAGTGGCTTCTACCAGTACGACTCTGCGTGGGGATTCATGCGCCTCGCCGATGCCCAGCACCTCTATGACGAGCCCGACTTGGTCTCAGTCATCAGCTTCAGAGTCGACAACCTCAAAAACGCTCCCGCAATCGCTCAGGAAATCGAGCAAGCCGCAGGCCCAGGCTTTCAGACCACCAATTGGAAAGATCAGAATCGCGAACTCTTTCGCGCCCTTGCGCTGGAACGGATCGTCACCTTCATCGTCATCACGCTCATCGTGATCGTGGCCGCGCTCAACATCCTTATCGCGCTTACCATGATGGTCATGGAGAAAACCCGCGACATCGCCGTCCTCATGAGCTTCGGCGTCGATCCTTCGCAGATCCGCCGCATCTTTCTCTTGCAGGGCCTCCTCATCAGCGTCGTCGGAACTATTCTCGGTCTCGTCCTCGGATACATTGGCGCGTGGGCCGGCGGCCAGTACCATGTCCACCTCTCGCCTGACGTCTACGCCATTGACACGCTACCCTTCGCGCCCCGCGCGCTCGACGGCCTTCTCGTCTCCGCCGTCTCCATCAGCATCTCGCTCCTCGCTACTCTCTATCCCTCATCGACCGCCGCAAGAATCCGCCCCGCTGAAGCCCTCCGCTACGAGTAACCGCGGCATGGCTTGGAACTCACGAAACTCTGTCTGTCATTCCGAGCGACCAGCGGAAGCCGAGGAACCTGCAGTTGCTTTTTCGACGCTCGCCTCCAAGACCCCTACCCCGCTCCGTCCCATCCCCGCCACACTGTCATTCCGAGCGACCTGCGGGAGCCGAGGAACCTGCGGTTGCTCTTTTTCATTCTCGCCTCCAAAAACCCCTACCCCGCTCCGCCCCATCCCCGCCACACTCTCATTCCGAGCGACCAGCGGGAGTCGAGGAACCTGCGGTTGCTTTCTCTCCGCCCCTAGATAGCCTTGAATATCCGTGCCGGATCAAACCAACGCCAACACCATCTCGTACTGCTTGATTGTCGCGTCATTCGGATAAGCCTCTGCCTTCCCCGTCATCCTGAATCCCAGCCGTTCATAGAACGCGATCGCGCCCTGATTCACGCTCGTCACCATCAGCTTCACATCGCGCATCTCGCGCCCTCGCGCCCACTCCATCACCGCCTCAATCAATCGCCGCCCCACACCTTCGCGACGAACCTCGGGCGCCACCCACATTGAAACCACTTGCGCCCGCAGCGGATTCAACTCCTCGGCAAAACTGAAAACCATGCCGCATCCGCGATCCCCGTCAAACGCCAGAAATCCCGCGGACCCGCCGCTGCTCCAGCGCATCGCGCGCTTCTTCCACTCCTCATCCAGAAACGCCGCCTCCTTCGCATGCGTGCTTGAGAACGCCGTAGGCGCCTCCCGCAATGCGCGCAGCCGCACATCCTTGAAGACAAGGGCTCTCCCCAGTGTGATGTGTTCAATCGCGATCAATGGGACTCCGCAAAAAAGGATGAACCTACTGCGGCGTGATGATTCCGCCCAGTGCATGCCTTCGCGGCAACACGATGCCGCGATGATCCACTTCCGCCGCTGCTGCCTTCGCTGCGGACGCCGGCAATCCGGCACGCTCCATCAATGCCCCACCGCACGCCGGGCACCAGTCCGCCTTCGTATCCTCAGCCAGCACCGCATGGCAATGCGTACATATTCGTTCCATGAACCCAGTCTACTCAATGGCACACAGCACCGCGCATGAACTCCCCGAAGCGAATCTCAGTGTCCCAGCAAACTATTTTTATACGCACTGTACTCGGCAAACTCTCCCCGCCGCACTGCGGTCCCCTTCTGCACGTGCTCCGCAATCCCACCTGCCCACCTGCGGATAAAGTCCCAGTCGCGAATATCCGAAGCCGGAACCTTTCTCATGGGATTGCCGGGAAGCTTCATCGCCAGTCTGAAAACAAACGGCAGATTCAAATGGCGCGGATCGAAACTCCCTCCCATTACGCGCACATCCGCTGCATGAAGCCACGGATACTTCGCCAGTTCCTTGCGCGCCTGTTCCTCTGATGCAGCGAAATGCTTCGGCTCGTTCTCCGTCGGTCCCAGAACAAAAATCCATGGGCGTACATTCCCAAGCTCTCGCCGAAACCTCATCACAAACTGTCGAAACTCCCTCGGAAAACGGCCGACATACAAAGCCGTGCCGATCACTACCGACATATCGTCCGCAATCGACTCCACGTTCGCCATTGGTCTCACATCCACGTTCACGCCGGCATCTTCCATGGTCACGCCCATCGCCTCGGCAACGTCTTCCGTCGACCCGCTCCGCGAAACATACGCAATCAGCACTTCCGCTTGCATACGCGCCTCCGTCAAGCGCAATTCTGCCCCTATTTCCCATTTCCAGGGCGTGCCCACGGTCACATGGTGAAGCATCCCACCAACTCGTTGCACAATTTTCCACTCCCTGAGCACGAGGCCGGACTGGCGCTTCCACTTGGAAGGAGAGTGGGTCTTTTCAGCTTCACGAATAACGCCAAAGGAATGAATGGGTCTTGTCCCGGATCTCTCTTCGTAACATCGCGTATCGCCTTTTCGCCTCCCCCTCCCCGATCTTTGGGATGGCTCCCGGTAAACTAAACACATGCATCCCCCCGTGCGCCTGGTGGCCATTGACATGGACGGCACCCTTCTGCCCACCTTCAGCCAGTCCATCAGCCCCCGCAACGCAAAAGCCCTCCGCGCGGCGCAGCAGGCCGGTATTACCGTCGCTATCGCCACCGGCCGCCGCACCGCCTACACCGCCCCACTCCTCGAAGGACTCGGTCTCCGAGCGGACATGCCCCTCATCACGTCCAATGGAGCAGTGACCAGGACCCTCGGCGGCGACCCGATTGATCGCTCTCACCTCGAAGCTCGCGTGGCCCGCGGCCTCTGCAGTCTCCTCAGACCCTTCGGAACACTTGTCTTCACCTTCGACCACATCGGACGCGGCGAACTCGTCCTTGAAGACTTCGAACAGGCGCATCACCGGATCGCTATTTGGGTCGAAGCCAATCGCGACGCCATCGAAGTCGTCCAGCCGCTCGAGAACGCTCTCCCCGATGGCAACGACCCCATCCAGGGCATGGTCACCGGAGGCCTCGATAAAATGCGTCAGGCCGAGAAAGCCCTCAAAGCCAGCCAATGGAGCGGTTCCTGCGAAGCCGTCCGCACCGAATATCCAGGGCGGGACCTCTCCATTCTCGACCTGTTGCCCCCAGGCGTTTCCAAAGGATGGGCCCTCGAACGCCTCGCCGCCCGCCTCGGGGTCGATCGCAAAGAGACCATGGCCATCGGCGACAACTGGAACGACGTCGACATGCTCGAGTGGGCCGGCCAGGCCGTCATGATGGCCAATGCCGCCCACGATCTGCGTACCCTCGCCAAGACCCGTGGATGGAAGCAAACTCCACCCAATGACGAAGATGGCGTAGCAGTGACTTTGGAGATGGCTGTAGCCCGCCGCACCTCTGATAGAGTCTGAACCAGCCGGAGCAGAAGCAGGAACCTACCTTTGCGTACGCGCCTCCAAATCGCCGTCGCCCTCGCAGCACTCCTGCTCGCGGGCGCATCGCGTCCCGCACAGTCCGCGGAGCGCGTCAGCCTCACCAACGGCTACGACATCGTTTGCCATCATCACGCACAGGTCGGCTCCCACATTCGCCTCTACTTGGGAACGGGCGAAAGCAGCTATATCGATCGTGTCCCTTCCGACATTGCCAAAATCGAAACTGTCCCCGATCCGCCACCACTTCCCGCAGAGCCACTCTCCATCAATCCCCATAACGAACCACGGTCCGAAGCCCGCCTCAGCCCCCTTGACCTCCACGAAATGCTCGCCCAGGCCGGTCAGCAGCACAACCTCGACGCCGACCTGCTCGCCAGCGTCGTCAAGGCGGAGAGCAATGGCAATGCTCACGCCGTCAGCCGTGCCGGCGCCCGTGGCCTCATGCAACTCATGCCCAAAACCGCGGCCGAAGAGGGCGTCAGCGACAGTTTTCGTCCTGATCAGAATGTGCGCGGCGGCTCGGCCTACCTCAACGAACTCCTGGTGAGGTACCACGACAACATCGCCCTGGCGTTAGCGGCCTACAACGCCGGCCCCGCTGCGGTCGACAAATATCGCGGCATCCCGCCCTACCACGAAACCCGCGCCTACGTAGCCCGCGTAATCCACGAGTTCAACCGCCGTGTCCTAGCCCGCCAGGCCGAAGCCCGTCAATCCGCACCGCCTCCTTTCCGGCCTTCCCAGCCCACTAACTAACTCCGTTCCCCCGGCTAGAATTGTCATTCCGAGCGACCAGCGGGAGCCGAGGAACCTGCAGCTGCTTTTTCGACGCTCGCCTGCCAAACCCCTAGCCGCTCCGCCACATCCCCTCCACACTGTCATTCCGAGCGACCAACGGGAGTCGAGGAACCTGCAGTTGCTTTTTCGACGCCTGCCTGCCAAAATCCGCACCCTGTTAATCCTCACACCAACATCGAATAAACCAATTCCGGTTCTTCCCCTAAAATCAAATGCAGTACTTCAAACGGAGAACGCTTGAAAAAGAAGCAATGGATCCTGGGTCTGCTCGTGCTTGCTGCCTTTGTTGCGCTCTTCCTCTGGGGCCGGCAGAAATTCCACTTCGATTTCCACGTCTTCCGTGAACAGATCGCCCAGGCAGACTGGCGCAAGATCCTCATCGGCCTGCTTTGCATCTACTTCGCCTATTTCTTTCGCGCTTTCCGCTGGGCCCGCCTCCTCAAGCACCACCAGAAGGTCTCGCCCATGTCCCTGCTCGGACCCCAGATCATGGGCTTCACGGCCATCGCCCTCATCGGCCGCGTTGCCGACCCCGTCCGCCCCTACCTCGTTTCAAGGAAAACCGGCCTACCTCTCAGTTCCCAGTTCGCCGTCTACATCGTCGAACGCCTCTTCGACGCCGGCTCGATGGCGCTGATCTTTTCCATGGCCATGTTATGGATTCCTGAGGCTGACATCGCACGAGCCACCAGCCACTCCGGCATGATCGCTTCCATGCAGAAGCACTCCCCGCTTCTCGGCACCATCCTCGCCCGCTATGGAGGACTGGTCTTGACCCTCGCCGGAGCCATCTTCCTCGTTGCTGTCCGCCTCTCGGGTCAGGCGGTCGCCACGTTCTTCGAGCACACATTCGGCCTCGTCTCAAAAAAGCTCGGCGTCGCCGTCGGAGAAAAAATCCGCACCTTCCACTCCGGCCTTGACACCATGCGCACCTTCGGCGAGTTCGCAGCCACCGCCGCTCTCTCCCTTGGCATGTGGCTCCTCATTGCCTTTGCCTACTTCATCACCTGCCGGGCATTCAGCGGGAGCCCGCAACTCGTCGCCATATCTCCACAGAAATGCGTTCTCCTCATGATCGCCAGCGGCGGAGCCAGCATCTTCCAGTTGCCCGTCCTCGGCTGGTTCACCCAGATCGGCATCGTCGCCGCCGCCATCACCGGCCTCTTCGGCGCCTCTCCTGAGGCCTCCACGGCTTGTGCCGCAACTCTCCTGCTGGTCACATTTCTGGGAACTATACCCATCGGTCTCATCTGGGCGCAGTTCGAGCACATCAGCCTGCGCAAGGTCACTCACGAAAGCGAAGAAGAAGCCGAACACATCCCCACAGATCCGCCAGCCGCCGCCAATCCAGAGCCGCTATAGGACTGAAAATTTCCCCTGTTCCTTGGCACGATCATCATTGTTCCCTGGCCGCTGTCATCCAGATTCTTTCCCGATGGTGTCATCTTGATTCTTTCCGGATGGTGTCATCCTGCCCGACACAAGCCTGGGGCCCCATCGTCCGCAGCAGCGGACGATGGAGTAAGTGTCCCGAAGGATCTGCTTTTGTTTATTCCGCGGACAGCCTAGCGAACAGCCGATTCGCGCGCTGTTCACTGTTCACTGTCTCCGCCTTCACCGGAACAACCCCAAATCAATCGAATCCGCCATCGCGGCATACCCCGCATCCTTCGGATGCAGATGGTCGCCGCTATCGTATTGCGGCGCGAACATCAGCGGATTCGCCGGATCGCCCGTCGCCTTATCGAAATCGATCACTCCGTCAAACACGCCCGAAGTCAGAATCCAGTGATTGACCGCCTCGCGTATCTGTTCGCCCTTCTCCGTAAAGTAGCCCGCGCCCTTGTATCCCGTCAGCGTCGCTCCGAAGACCTTGATCCCGTGCTCATGTGCCCGCGCCACAAGTTGCGCAAGCCCCTGCTCAAGATCCTCGGCTGTGAGTTTGTAGTCGGGCTGGTTGGGCTCATGCAGCCTGCCGATGTCGTTGATTCCCTCCATCACGATTACGTACTTCACGCCCGCCTGTGAAAGCACATCGCGATCGAACCGGGCCAGCGCATTCGCTGCGACGCAGTGAATCAGAACACAGTTACCCCCGATACCCTCATCAAGCACCGAAAGATGAGCAGTCGCAGGATTATTCTGAAGCCGCACCGCGAGATAGTCCGGCCAGCGATGGTTGGCATTTTCCGTTGACAACGCTCCGTCCGTGATCGAGTCGCCAAACGTCACCACTGCGGCGGCGTGCGTGCTCGTCGCTTCAACATCCACGCCCTTCAGGAAATACCAGGATCCCACCACCACCGGAGAAGCAAATGAAGCATCCCGCACATGGTTGCCAGTCTGGATAAAGTTGTCCTGCTGCGCACTCGAATGCACCGTAACGTCGCTCACCTGCTGCAGCGGCAGGTAGATGCTGACCGCCAAATTGGCAAATGCCGGCGCAGCCATCGAGACAGCGTCGGACACCACTTCCGCACCGGGCGGAATCACGATCGAGGGCGAACCGCCAAACGTGAGATCGTGCAACGTCGCCGCGTCCACACTGCTTACCCCTGCACTCACCCCAATCGTCGCAGCATCCACGCGCAGTGGCTCCGTGCCAAACTCATTCGTCAGCCGCACGCGCACTGTGTTGCCGCCCAGCGAAGTGTGCACAATCTCGCGCAGCGTGGAATCCACCAGTGTCGGCACCGTGTGCCACGGATCGCCGTCGAACGCCGAGGCAGCCCATGTTCCCACCCATGGTGCAGGTACCGATTTAGTCGAAGGCGACTGAGCAGAAACGGCGGCAGCAGCAATGAACAAAAACACAGCAACACGAAAGCGCATTTTAGCGTTGTTCCCTTCCAGCAAAATTAAAGAAGGTCCATCATAAAACGGCAAAGTGACAAAGCGTGTCCGATTCTCAACACGGTCCATTGCCGAATCGTCCACGATTCTCGCGGAGCACTTTTTCGCAGCGACCAAACCGATGTGTGCTGAGCAGCACACTTCAGGCGATTGGGCTGTGATTTCATATTTGCAGGTTTCAGGCTGCATGGGGAGAGCCTTCGCATGGTCCGCGGAACACGGTCAGCCTTGGCGCTGGGTAGTAGCAAGCCTCATGTCGCTCTTACTTGTTGTAGCGCGAGCACAGGAAACAAACATGTTGATAGGTGGCTCCAGAACGGTACTCTCTGAGTCAGAGATTCCCGGGGCAATTCAGACAACAGAAGGCGGCTGTTTTACTCTCACTCCCGAAAAGCCTTAGAGAGCGGTGAGTTCGGCTTCAGCCCGTTGGAGTCTTTAGACGCTTTTATGTTCGGGGTTGGAGACGTCACCAAATAGAACGGGCAAGGCGTGAGTGGGAGTGGCAAAAACTCCCGCGCCTCCAGCTTCCGCGCCGGTTCAAAATCCTTTGTCAACCCCTTGGTCCCACACATTTCCCGTAAACCCTTGAGGCCATTCGTCAAAAACTTCCCTGGCATTTGCAGGTCATTTCCGCAAAATTGCTATCCTTGAATCATGAGCCAGTATCCGGGCATTTCCACCAGCAGATCGCCCTCGGATTCAAGCGTCACAGCGACAAACCTCCACCGCTAAGTCATTTCCTGAGAAGACTCTACGGCTAAGTCCAATACCTGGAAGACTTTGGCGTCGGACCACACTGGCAACTTCTTTGCAATCACGATCTTTCTTGCAGAGTACGGGGGGGGGAGGGGGGAGGGCAACATGCAACCGTTAGATTGCGTATCTTGCAGCGGGAAATCTTGCGCTCACCAGCCGCTACCTCCTCGGCGTAACCGTGTCTTCCTGCCGCTGCGAGAACACCATCCTGTCCGGCGCCACGGCCCCTCCCGTCATCAGCATGCTCATCGCCTGCTCCATCGTCAGATCCGTCAACGTCACCCGGCTCAGCGGCAGCAGTTGTAGAAACGCCGACGTAGGATTGATCGCATTCGGCAGCAATACCGCCGCCAGTTCCTCGCCCGTGTTCGAGTCCACCAGCGTCCGCGTCAAAAACCCGATGCTCTTCTGCCCTGCGATCGGAAAATCCACCAGCACCACACGCTGGTTCGTATCCTTCTTCGCCATCATCGAGTCCAGCAGTTGCCGCACCGACGAATACACCTTCGCCACAAACGGCAGCCGCTCCAGCACTGACTCAAACAAGCTGAACGCCTGCCGTCCGATCACCAGCGACGTCACCCGCCCCAGCACATACAGCACCACCAGCGTCAGCACCACTGCCAGAACCGACTGCATCACCGGCCGCGCCAGCCAATCCTCGGGAAAGATGGCCGCCAGCAGCTGCACCAGCGGCAATCCTGCCTTCGCCAGGCTGCCCAGCACAAAGCTGAAGATCAGCCACGTCACAAATAGCGGCCCCACCGTGATGATTCCCGCCAGGATGTTGCGCTGCAGACTCCGTAATCCTCGTGCAATGACCGGGTTCACTTGTCAGCTCCTGCTCCAGAGCATACGAGAATTGCGCCCCGGTTTTTCAGAATTGGGCTTTCCCCCACCTTCCCCTATAGTTAAGAGAGTGGCAATTCGATGATTGATCCCCTTGGCCCCGATCCTGCTGACCCCGCCAACTCTTCCCGGCGAGTCGCCGAAATTGTCTCCGAATTCGAGACTCCGGGATCGTTCGCTCCCCTCCGGCCCAAGGTCCGCTACGCCAACTACGACAGTCCTGAAGCCCAGGTTCGCAAGGAACAATCACCTCGCATTGAAAATTCGCCCAGCAACGAAGGATCGCCCCGCGTCCAGATCATGGCTCGCAAAGGAGCACCGCCGCGAATTGAAGAAGTACCCCTCCCGATTCCGACTGCGGAACCCGTCGCTTCCGCGCTGCCCCCCGCTCCAAAACCCGGCCCGAGACCCTCACCCAGGCCCACCACCACCGCTTTGGCCCGCCCCACACCACCGAAACCCACCAAGTTAGAGCGCGCCATCAGTGTGGCCAGGACCGTCCTCCCCATCGTCGGCAAGATGCTTCCCCTGCTCGAAGGCAACGTCGTCTCAGCCGCTTCGAATCTCTTCGCCAACCGGCCCATGCACGAAGTCAATCTCAAGCCTCTTGAGGAATCGATTTCCCGACTCCAGTCCGAGCACCGCGCCCTGGCTTTCCACTCCGGTGAGCAGAAACGCGCGCTCCAACGCCTCGAAGACGACTTCACCGTGGTTCAGGAAGCAGTCCAGAAGAACGCCGCCGATCAGGCCGAACTCATCGAGCACGTAGCCAAACTCGCCAAACGCACCTCGTCCTTCATGCGCCTCGTAACCATCCTACTGGTCGTCTCTATCCTTTTCACCGCCCTGCTCTGCGTCCGAATTGCCTACCTCATTCGATTTTGACCAGCCGGATGGCTCCTACCGCCCCCCATAACTCCCTAAATCCCCCCAAAGATCTTCGTCACACCACAATTCGGACCACAATTGAAGTGATTTTGATATCCGCAATATTACATTCGATTTCGTAAAAGCGATTTTGGCCTCTCTACTCACCTTTTACGATCTTCGTGATGCAGGACATTGTCAGTCGTCTTATGTGCGGTCTAGTATTCAGTCCGTAGTTCAATTGGGGATCTTCCGCCCTGTGTCAAAACGCTGTTCTAACTGAGTTCACAGAGCTTCACTAACGAGCGGCGCGCTTACCGGGCGTCCGCACACGGAGTGCCTCCATATGGCATGGTATGCCTACTGCATTGGTGAAAAACAAGCCTTCCCAGAACTAGCCCGTCACCGAAAACCAGTTCCGCTCGAGTCAGTACACGGTGTCAGCGGAAATCAGGTCTTCCTTTACCCAGCCAGTGATCTAGCCGTTATTGTCAGCGAACACAATCCCACAGAATCCTTAAATCAGAAATCCGGTGTGGATCATGCTCGCGTCATCGCTGACTGCTTCAAACATTCCACCGTCCTTCCCTTCCGCTTTGGCACCGTATTCAACGACGACGAAAGCCTCCGCAAATCCATCCGGTCCAACCAGCGTCAGTTTCTCGGCAACATCGATAAACTCCGCGGCAAAACCGAGATGCACCTCAAGATCCTCGTGGACGATTGCTGCGGGCGCGAGCTCGCCCAGCTTTCGACTGACAAAGTGGGTCGCGGTTATCTCACCAATCTTCGCGAAACGGCATCCCGCCAGCGCGAACGCCAGACCCGAGCCCGCGCCGTCAGCTTCCAGATGCATCGCCTCTTTGCACCCCTGGATGAGGAAGTCAGCTGCCGCCTCACCGAGACCGGCAAGATGGTCCTCGATATCGCTCACCTGATCGACCGCAAGTACGTGGAACGCTATCAGAACAAGTTCACCACCACCTGTGCCATGATGCGCGACTGCCAGATGCAGCTCTCCGGCCCCTGGCCGCCGTATCATTTCGTGCACCGCCTCACCCGCGGCGCTCACGTCCCGGCGCAGACTTCCGTGGATTCCGTTACCCCCGCCGCCCCTTCAACCCCTCAACAAGTGGCGGCGATGGTCTAACTCAATTTGAGCCACCAACAAAAAGCCCGGCTCCGGCCGGGCTTTTTCCTTGCTCGATCCCCATCATTTCTCACAGACAACTGTTCCCTTTTCCTTTCTTGTTCACTATCACTCTGTTCCTTGTTCGCTCCACTCTTCACTCTTCACTGTCCACTGTTCACTGAATCGACTACTCGTACCGTAGCGCAACCATCGGATTGATCTTCGTCGCCCGGCGCGCCGGCATGTAGGAACCAAACAGCATGCAAGCGCTCACAATCGCCACCGCGGCAATCAGCGTAATCGGGTCCGCAGGGTTGACGCCGAATAAGCCAGACTTGATGGCCCGGCTCGCCGCAAGGCTCATCGGGATCCCCAGCGCCACGCCGATCCCCAGCAGCACCAATGCTTCCCTCAGCACCATCCACAGGAGCCCGGTCCTGGGCGCACCGAGCGCCATCCTAACGCCCAGTTCGTTCGTCCGCCGTACCACGTTGTACGTCATCACTCCGTAGAGTCCGATCCCAGCAAGAGTCAGTGCCAGCAGCGCGAAGAATCCCGCCAGCTTCGAAACGAACACCTGCAAATCGATAAGATCATCGAGTTGTTCGTCGATGGTCAGCGTCTTGAGCACCGGCAAATTCGGATCGATCTCAACCAGCGCCGACCGCACTTCTTCCGTAATCTTGGCTGGATCGCCCACGCTTTTCACTTGCAGCCAATACGCGTACTGATCGTCGCCCGTAAGCTGGGTTACAGCCAGAAATGCAAACGGCTCCAGTTTCTCCGCGGGACTTCTGTGTTTCGAATCCCGCACTATGCCCACGATGTGCCACACCCCCGGAGCCGCAGGATCGGCAATCGTGAAGCTGTGCCCGATCGCATCGCCATTGGGAAAGTAGCGATCCGCAAATGTCTTGTTCACCACGACAGATTTCACCGCATCCGCCGCATCCGCTGGTACGATCGTTCGCCCGCGCAGCAGTTGAATCCCAAGCGTTTCAAAGTATCCCGCTGACACCCGATTCAGCAGCGTGCTGATGTTCTCGTTCGGTGGCGTTGGCCGCCCATCAATATCTATAGGCGATCCCCAGTTTCCCCGGCTCACCGGCGGCCCTCCCGACATGCTTGCAGAACGAACTCCGGGCAGTTCATCCACCCTACTGATAATGCGCTCGTACAGCGCGTTCAATCGTTCCGGCGGGTAACCCGCAAACTTCGGATTGGTATTCACCAGCAGCACATTTGAACGACTCAGCCCCATGTCCTCCGAACGAAGATTCTGCAGCGTCCGCAGCAGCAGTCCCGCAACGCTCAGCAGCACCAGCGAAAGCGTCACCTGCGTCACTATCAATATCTTTGGCAACAACCCGCGGGAACCCGCGCTCGTGCCGCCCGAGTTGCGCGCATTTGCATTCAGAGCACCCGCCACATTCGTGCGCGAACTGCGCATCGCCGGAGCAATCCCGAACAAGGCGGCCGTAACGATGCACGTGCCAAACGTAAACAGTAGCACACGCATATCCGGCGTCGCCGAAAGCGCCGTCCGCGCCGCACCCTTGTCAATGAAATGAATCAGAACCTGCGTTCCCCAGAAAGCCAGCACCAGCCCCAGCGCCCCGCCAACCATCGCGAGGGCCAGCGCTTCCATCAGGATCTGGCGCGCGATTCGTCCTCGGCTCGATCCCAGCGCAAGACGCGCACAAAACTCCCGCTCGCGCGATGCCGACTTCGCCAGCAGCAGATTCGCGAGATTCGCGCACGCAATCAGCAGAACCACCCCCACCATGGCCATTAACACTTTCAATGGTGTCTGGTACTCGGAGCGCATGTACGACATTCCCGCTCCCCCCGGCAAGATCGGAATGAACGTCCCGCCGATCTGCTGCCGTCGCAACGCCGAAATCTGTGTCCCCTCTCGCAGCGTAAGAAAGCGCTGAAACTCCACTGTCGTCCAAGCCTGCGCCTGCGCCACCGAAACATCCGGCCTTCGCCGCGCCATCATGTGAATCCAGAACAGGCCGTCCGGCTTCAACAGTGACGGCTGCATCATCACTTGCGCCTGCATCGTGATCGGCAGCCACATGTCCGGCATCTGCTCGTTCAGATCCACTCCATAAAATGTCGCCGGCATTACGCCAACCACCATGAACGAAGTTCCGTTGATCGTGATCGAGCGTCCCACGGCATTCGGGTCAGCCGACAAATTCTCCAGCCAGTAGCGATAGCTGATTACCGCAACCGCATTGCTTCCCTCCGTCGCCGTATCGTCTGCATTCAACGCACGGCCCATCAACGGCTGCGCGCCAAGCACACTGAAGAACGTTCCCGAGACAAGATGCCCTTTTGCCTGCGTCGCTGGGCCCGCCGAACCCGATCCCGTTCGCACGCTCACCATCGTCGGAAAGCTCGCAAACGCACAGATTCCCTCGAACTCTTTCCTGTCCCCGCCGATGTGTCGATAGAAGTCGTACGGAAAAATGTCGTAGGGTCCCGGACTACTGGAAGCGATAATTCCGTTGTCGCTTCCATCGCCGAACAAAACCAGCATGCGCGGATCTTGAACCGGCAATTGCTTCAACAGCAAATCGTCAATCACCGTAAAGATCGCAGTGTTTGCGCCAATCCCGAGCGCCAGCGAAAGAACCGCCACCACCGACAATCCCGGCGACCGCAGAAGCTGCCGAAAACCGTATCGCACGTCCTTCCACAACGATTCCACGCGCGACTCCCAACTCGAAGTCCACACGTTGTGCCGAATCATTTCCGAGCTGCGGATCTCCGCCCGCGCTGCCCGCTCTGCATCCGCCCGGCTCATTCCCTGCTGGATTCTGTGTTCCACCGCCGCCTCGCGGAAGCCCTGCACCTCGGCCTCGATCTCGGCATTGCGGGCGCTCGGGCGGAACAGTGACTTGATCCCACTCAAGAAACTTTGGAACAGCATGCCATCTCCTTATGCTTCGAGAATTTTGCCGATCGCCGCCGTCCGGCGATCCCACTGCTGCCGTTCCTCTTCAAGGGCCTTCAATCCGCGTTTTGTCAAAACGTAATACTTCGCGCGCCGATTCGTTGCCGACACGCGCCACTCCGATTTCACCCGTCCCGCCCGCTCCATGCGATTCAGCGCCGGCAATAGCGATCCGGGATTCACGCGAAAAACACCCGCGCTGATCTGCTCGATCCGCAAAGCAATGCCGTATCCATGCATCGGCTCCAGGGCCAGCGTCTTCAAGACCAGCATCTCCAGGGTTCCCTGCACCAGTTCCCGCGATTCATCACCCATCGTCTCTCCACCACTAGATAATCAAGAGGTATACCCATCACACCTCTCGATTGTCAAGTGGTGCGGCGCATCAAAGCTCCCGAGCCTCGAATCCAACCGCCAATAACTACTTTTTCTCTCTGGTGAGCCGATTGTGCGCGATTCTACGTTTCTCAAAGTAGAAGCCACTCGGGAACAGCTCGGCGCGTTCGATCTTCTTGATCGAAAGCACCTTCCCCGCGAAGAAATTCGAAAGGAGTTCACCGTGCCTCGGCGTTTCCTGAGTTTTGCCTCCCGCTGTCCCATTCTTTACTCCAAAGGCCATAGATGAACGGTCGTGATCACAAGGTCGTAATAGGAACTCTGGCGACGTTGGCTGTTGCTTTCGCACCACTGCAAGTTTCTGCGCAAAAAGGTTCGTCCTGCCCTTTAACCGAGGCCCAAAGCAGCAAGGCAGTCGCAGCCTGGGCAAAGATCTCCGCTTTCATAGTCAATGAGCCGCGCTGCGTGAACTGCCATGGACGGGTCAATCCATACATCGATGGCGTTGGACTCGATCCCGCCGACCCCAATGCTCCGGCATCGGAGGTGCAACATGGCGGAGGACGTGAACCTCACGAACACAACGTAAATCCAGCGGACGGTACGGCCGAGATGGATCGTGGCTGCAAAGATTGCCACAGCAACATGGCACCCGGGCGAGATAGCAACTGGACGCTCGCTCCCAGCTTCCTTTCATTCCCGCACAAGGATGCGATAACGCTATGCCGTCAGATCAAGAGGTCGACGGGAACGGCTGATGGGTTCATGCGCCATCTTCAGAATGATGATGGAGGAACTAATTTTGCAGGCACAGCGTTCCTCGGCACGCGAGGCCTCGACGCTGACCAGTATTTGGACAAAGACAATCCAGCATACATAGCGCCAGCGCCGCCTTCCATCACCCACGATGCGTTTATACAGATAGGCAGAGACTGGATTGACGCCATGGGGGGAAAGTTCCAGGGAGACGAGAGCTGCGGATGCGAATTGAAGCTTCCCAGGTGGAGCGGCCAGATCTCCTACTGGGGGCCGCGCACGCGGGTTGAGACCCACAACGAACTGAATGATGTGTCCAGCGCTTTGCAGGATACCGTCATGATCGACGTGCAGGATGGCACCGCAAACTATCACGGCCATGTCGAGCGAACAGTCCAGGCCCAGGGTCGCGTGCGAGTGTCCGATGGAGGCCGCGCCTACCATCTTCAGAAGATCAGCGCGGAAACCATGGATGGAAACGCAGACGGAGATCGCCGGGTAAAGTTAGGCATCGCGGTAGATGATGCCCACCGAACATACTCCATATGGATTGCCGGGTTCGTGGGGCCCAGTGGAGCACCAATGCCTCCTCCGATCATCGGGAAGTCGCATCAATCCAGTTGCGGCCTCAACGATGGAAAATGGGTTTGCTTTCCGCGGGAAGATGACGTTTATATGCCGTCTCTTCACCTGACAGGCCCGCTGTCTGGGAATATGCAGGATCCCAACAATATCCATACCTCGGTAGATATACCGGGCGGCGGGACGATCATGGTGACGCTCGCGCGCTCCGGAAGTCCGAATCACTCCAAAACATCGAAATGAAAAGGTGCCCCTCATGAAAAGTCTTCGGTCAGCTCCTCTGCTTCCAGCGTGCTTGATGATTGTGCTGCTTATATCAGGTTTGGCCGCGCATGCTCAGGATTCCGAGCTTGCGCACAAGCGCTTCACCAACGATGACGTTGTCAGCATGGTGCAGATGGGTCTCTCCGAGGAGGTCATCACCGCGAAGATTCGCGCCATGAATGCGGCAGATCCAGGCTCGTTGCGATTCGACACCAGCGTTCAGGCCCTGCAAGCTCTGAAAACTGCAAGCGTACCTGACGGAGTGATGCGGGTAATGATCAATCCCACACCACCGGCAACTTTCGTTGCACAAGGGGCGGCTCCAATGACCCTCGATCCCAACCTGCCGCCACCCGAGGTCGGCGTGTATTGGAGAGACGAGAGCCGCTTCGTCCTGATCGATGGGCACGTGCTGAGTAACACCAAGATCGGCGGCAAGGCAGGCAGTATGTTCACGTATGGTGTTCGCGGGCTTCACTGGGATGCGACATTGAGTGGCCCGACTTCCAGCCACATCGTTCGAGATCGCCGCCCCGTGTTCTATCTGTATGTTCCCGATGGCGGCAGCTCCTCCGACTATGCGTTATTGAAGCTGATCAAGAAAGGCAATCGCCGCGAATTCCAGGTTGGTGGTTTGGGAGGCAAGTTTGGCGGCGGCAAGGCGGGATTGAAATCGGACAAAGAGATTCCGTTCGAATCGGCGCACGTGGGCATACGCACTTACAAGGTCACGCTGAGCCAGGATCTGAAACCCGGCGAATACGGGTTCTTCATGGCCACCGGCCAGCAGGTGAACGGCACAGAAGGACGCGGCACGGGCGGTGCCGCCACCGGCCGCATCTTCGATTTCAGCTTGCCGGAATGACACTCGATGGCTAAACGCTATCGCGCCCGCGGATGCGTCCGGTCGTAGACCGCTTCCAATTGCGAGGTCGTCAATTGCGTGTATCGCTGCGTCGTCGACAATCTCTCGTGCCCCAGCAACTCTTGAATCGCCCGCAAGTCCGCGCCCTCTTCGAGCAGATGTGTGCCGAACGCATGGCGTAGCGTATGCGGATGCACATCGGCTGAAAGCCCGCGCAGAATCGCCACCCGCTTCACAATCCGCCCCACACTCCGCGTCGTCAGCCGCGCCTCACCGCCCGGCTTTCCCAACCCGCGCAGTTGCAGGCTCAAAAAAAGTGCCGGAGTTGATTGCCCCTTCCCTCCAGCCAACTTCGCCGTCAACCGCGCAGCCCGTTCACCGAGATACGCACGCAGCGCCAGCGCCGCCGCATCCCCTAGCGGAACCAGCCTCTGCTTGTGTCCCTTGCCACGTACCAGGATCGCCTCATTGGCCCAGTGAATATCGTTCAGATTCAATCCCGTCAATTCCGCATTTCGGATACCGCATCCATACAGCAATTCCAGAATCGCCTTGTCCCGGGCCGGCCAGCTCGCTGCATCTTCTTCAACGCTGTCCACCACGCGATTCATCTGCTCGATTGATGGCACGCGCGGCAAAAGCTTCGGCAGTCGCGGAGTCGCCACCAGCGAAGCCTCGTTCTGTTCCACGCGCCCCGTCCGCGCCAGCCACTTGAACCAGCTTCGAATCGCCGCCAGCGCCCGCGCCGTCGAAGCCTTCGACAATCCACGCTCCAGCAACGCCCCAAGATAAGCGCGAATATGAGTATGCTCGATCTGATCCACTGCTTTCAGTGCCGCATGCCGCTTCGCAACATACACAGCAAATCCCATCAACTCCCGCCGATACGCGCGCAGTGTGTGCTCCGATGAGCGACGCTCGAACTCAAGCATGCGCAGATACTCTTCCACCAACCCGGCAAGCGGCGGCGGTGCGAGTTGCGCCGGCGTTTCCAGCTCATCCAACGCATCTTGCGCGATGCTCATTTCTGCTCCTTGTCACCACTGCTCGCGTTCTCGCCTTGGTCGCCGACCCGCTTCTTCTCCTTGCCGCCGTGAATAATGCGCAGCGAGCTTCCCCGCACAGCCTCGCCCTTTGTCGCATTCTCGGCCTGCATCCTGGTCTTCGCTCGCGGATGATGCTCGCGATGCACCGCCTTCAACCGCCCCAGCGCCAGGTGCGTATACACCTGCGTCGTCGAAATGTCCGCGTGCCCAAGCATCGTTTGCACGCTGCGCAAATCCGCGCCATGTTCCACCATGTGCGTCGCGCAGCTATGCCGCAGCTTGTGCGGACTTGCGTCCTTGTTCGCCATCTTCACCAGGTGCCACACCCATTGCCGCGTCAGCGGCATCCCGCGCAATGAAAGAAACAGCCGTGTCGCATCCTGACGCGAAGGAATCGTCTTTGGCTTCGTGCTGATACGCGCCAGGTGCGGACGGCCCTCGCGCAAGTACGTCTCAAGCGATTTCACTGCCGTGCGCCCCAGCGGTACAATTCGCTCCTTGTCGCCCTTTCCGCGCACAAGCACCCGCCCCGCATCCAGCGACAGATCGCCCGTACCCAATCCCGTAATCTCCGAAACCCGCAGCCCGCCCGCATACAGCAACTCCAGAATCGCGCTATCGCGCAATGCTGTCGCCTGCGCCTGCGGATGCTCTGCAGTCATTGCCGCGCGCTCCAGCATCTCCGCCACTTCCGGCTCCGCCAGCGACTTCGGCAACACCTTCCACGACTTGGGCGACTCAATATTCACGGTTGGATCGTGATGGATGCGCCGGTCCAGCAGCAGCCATTTGTAGAATCCCCGCAGGCAACTCAGCTTCCGCGCCGCGCTGCGCGAATCAATCGAATGCTTGCGCAGATGCTCCAGAAACGCGGCCACATCCTGCTGCACCGCCGTCACCAGCACGCCCTGCCGGCCCTCCAGAAACTCGGCGAACGTCTTGAGATCGCCGTCGTAGGCCTCGCAGGTCAGTGGGCGCAACCCCTTTTCCACCCGCAAGTAAGCTTGGTAGTCCTTTAGGAGCCCGATGTTGTTTTCAACGCCCACACGATCAATTATCCGCGCCGAATGAGGTGACCTGAGTCATCTTGCGGAGTTACCGAACCTGCTTCATCAAGGCCTCAAGTTCGTTAACTCAATCCTTGTCGGCTTTCGAGTGGCGCACAAGCGTCTTCACCTGATCAAAAACCTTGAACTCCATCACCACATTCAACGCGGTGCTGACGCCAATATTGATCAAGTACCCCTCCATCGTGTCGCCGTAGCCCACACTGTCGCGCGGCGTATACGCATTGGCCGTAAGTGATGCCAATCCAAGTCCTACCAGGTTGCCGTAATTCGGCATCTCCCGCCCATCATCCCTGAAAGCCACAAATTCGTGCTTGATCGCCCACGCTACCCGCGTCTTCACCGGGCCCTGCCCGAGCACCGGGTATCGCGGGTCCTGATGCACCAGTGCCGGCACAAACGCCGTGTCGAAAAAGATTGCGGTCGAAATATTCAGCCCGTTGTAGCCGACCCTCTTCCCAAATGCACTCAATCCATTCCTCTGAAAATCCGGGCCCGTCCCCGCCGCCATCTCGAACCCTGAGTCCAACGCCGCCTTCAAGGGAGTCTGCGGAGACACAATCCTCCGATACGCCAGAGCATACTTTTGCCGCCCGCTCAGCCTCGCCATTGCAACCGGCGGTCGCGTCGGCATCGGCACAGCGCTGCGCCCGATGGACCCACCTTGCACAGCCGTGCGAGGAATCGGATTCGGTGTGGGCGCATCTGGAAGCACATGCGATGGATCTTGCGCACCCGCCGTCAAGCTCACCGCTCCAAGCGCGCACATCATCAGTACTGACAATCGCGAGAGCCTGTGATCCATGCCTTGTTTCACCACCTGGGCCTTCGCGAAAGCGCAGTCCGTTCGCCTCTCCCGCGAGTCAATAACCAATCTCGTGGCTTAGATGCCGATCCCGCCAGACAAGGATCGGATTCTCGTTATTTCAGATCCAGCCGCCTCAGAATGCCGCCGGCCGCGCGCGATATGCGCATCGAGCTGGCCGATCGATTATTCGGAATCAAGGACTCTCTCCAGTTCATTTCCAGGAGAAGCAGATCCGTCTCGCCCTGAACTGCTTTACCGCATCGATGACTCCGTAGGTAACCGTTCATTCTATGGCCAGGTGCGCTCCCAGGCTGTGATCGACGAGAATAGAGGTGGACGCTTTGAAAAAGGACCGAATCTCTTGTCATCTGCGCAACTTGAAGTAACCCGCTGGACCGCACAACAACTCGAACGCCTCGTCACCGCGGCTTCTCCACGAATCGCCGTCTTCGACTGCGACGGCACCCTCTGGAGTGGAGATTCCGGCAACGGTTTTATGGTCTGGTCGATCGACCAGGGCCTCGTCTCCCGCTCCACCACCGATTGGATGGATACGCGCTATCGCGCCTACGTCGCTGGAAAAGTAGACGAGGCCCAGATCTGCGGAGAGATGGTTCAGATCTATGCGGGCCTTCGCGAGCAGGAACTCCGCGAGGCCGCGGCGCGCTACTTCAACGAGCACGTGCGCCCCAACATCTTTTCGGAATTGGCCGCGCTCATCGAAACGTTGCGAAAACGCAACATCGAACTCTGGGCCGTCAGCTCCACCAACAAATGGGTCGTCTCCGAAGGCGTTCGCGGCTTCGGCATTCCCGAAGAACGCGTCCTCGCCGCCGAAGTTAAAGTGGTCGACGGCCTGATCACCAGCGAACTCGTCGACGTGCCCACCGGGCCGGCAAAAGCTGCGGCCCTTCGCCGCATCGGCCTTCCCCGTCCCGACGCCGTCTTCGGCAACTCGCTCCACGACCTCGCCATGCTCGAGATCGCCGCCCATCCGTTCCCCATCAACCCCTCATCCGCACTTCTCGAAGAATGCGCCAAACGCGGCTGGGGCTATTTCCGCCCCCGCGAAGCTGAAGAATTGCCGGCCCCCATCGCCGGCGAATAGGTTTCTGGTTCGGAATCAAGGTTCACGGTGGAACTTCCTTCGCCGCTGACCTGCTGACTCGCTTGATCGCGAAGCGATCGCTAACTTGCTGTATTTGTCAGAACAAAAACCTCGCACTCTGTTTAAATCCGCCAACGATTCTCGCCCTGTGAAAGAATTATTTGTAAATACAAACAACAAAACATGCGGTCTTCAATTGAATCCTTGAAACATGCGTTGCCCACGTCACACCAACTTGTACTGCAAAGCATTTACACTGGAGAAGTGGAAGAACCGCAGCCTCTACTAAACCCGCGCCCCCCGGGTCCTGCGCTACGTTTTGTCGTCGCAGGTTTGTTGCTTCGCGACGGTCTTGTCCTCATCTGCCAGCGCCGCCCCGACCAGCCCATGGCCCTCCAGTGGGAGTTTCCCGGCGGCAAAATCGAGCAGGGCGAAAGCCCCGAACAGGCTTTGTTTCGCGAACTCCAGGAAGAACTGGGTATTTCCGCCACAATCGGACCGCGCGTCACGCACATCCGCCATAACTACCGCCACGGCGGCGCGGTTGACCTGCAATTCTTCTCCATACCCTCCTTCAAGGGCGAACTGGAGAACAAGATCTTCCACCAGTTCAAGTGGGTCAAACTCGAAGAACTCCCCGATTACGAATTCCTCGCCGCCGATCGCGGACTCATCCGCGACCTCGCCGCCGGCAAACTTCTCTAGTTTCTCGACCCCGTCACAATCCAATCCATCATTTCGAACTATGATGGCTTGTCCGCCATTCCGTTTGACCGAAGGTGCGCATGTTGAAATGGGTGCTCCGCCAGGTTCCTCTTGCAGTCTTCAGTTCACTCTTCCTTCTCTCCGTCCCTTCACCAGGACAAACTCCAAACTGTCTGGGTTCGAGCGCATCGGATAACCCGGCAGCCCGCGAAGAGCTCAATCAGGGCGTCGACTCCTATAAGGGTGCTCGCTATTCTGAAGCCATCAGTCATTTTCAAAAAGCGACTGAACTCGCTCCGTGTCTCACGCTCGCCCGAGCGTATTTAGGTACTGCCCAAGCTCAAAACGTGGTCCCCGGCCTCCACACGCCCGACAATTTGAAAACCGCAGATGCTTCCGTCGAGAACTTCAAGGTCGTTCTCGCCCAGAATCCGCACGATATCAACAGCCTCAAGCAGGTCGCCGCCGTCTACTTCAGCACAATGCGCTTCGACGATGCCCGGGAATGGCAGAAGAAAGTTCTAGCGGAAGATCCCAACGATTCCGAAGCCGCCTACACCATCGGCGTCATCGACTGGACCCGGGCGCACACCCATGCACTAGCTGCGCTTACCGTGGCTGGCTTACAGGATGACGGTGAAGGCAACCACGATGCGCCGCCAGAGGTGCTCGAATCGATAAGCCGGCAGAACCGCGCATTGGTCGAAGAAGGTCTCCAATACCTCAGGCGTGCAATCGAGGGTCGGCCCAACTACGATGACGCGATGGCGTACATGAATCTGGTCTATCGTCGCCAGGCCGATGTGGACTACCAGAACCCCGCCCTGCGCGACGAAGACGTTGCCAAGGCAAAAGAGTGGGCGCACAAAGCCATGCAAACCCGCAAAGAGAACGAAGAGAAGAAGGCCTCTTCCACAGATTCACCCCAACCATGATCTAAGAACACCAGAAGTGAATACAAGAAGCGACCGCCTCAACGGTCATTCCACTTGACCAGCGCCGCATTCCGCAGAATCAGCCTGATGCTCCCTACTCCCTCGACCATGGTCGTTACGTCCCTAGTCCCTAGTCCCTGTTCCTCAGCAGCCCCAGCCGTATCATGCTTTCCGCCGTAGCCACCACGCTATCTTCGCGTGAACGCGGCATCCACCCCAGCACGCGTTGCGCTTTCTCGCTCGTAGCATTTTTCCATTTGCCTAACTCGGGAATAATCTGCTTCACTGCCGGCTCTTTCAACACCGCCAGCCGCATCAGCCAGTTGGGCAACTGCCGCGTTGGCACCCGCTTCGCCGCGTCGCCCAGCCGCGCTTTAATCACCTTGGCGATTTCCACCAGCCACATGAAGTCTCCTGTCACCGCCAGGAATCGCTCGCCCTTCGCCAGCGGATTCATCATTGCTTTCAAATGCAGATCCGCCACATCGCGCACATCCACCACGCCGATACACATCCGCGGAACTCCCGGCATCTCACCGTCCATCATCTTCTGCACCAGCAGAATCGACGTCGCATAATCCGGCCCCAGCACCGGTCCGAACACCCCTACCGGATTCACCACAGCCAACTCAAGTCCCGCACCGTCGCGCGCGATAAAATCCCACGCCGCCCGTTCCGCCAGCGTCTTCGATTTCGTATACGGCATTACGTCCGGTTGTGTCGGATCAGTCCAGTCCTTCTCCGTGAAAACCTCCTCTTGCTCTGGACCGGGTCCCCCACGAACAGGTCCCGGTTCGCGCCGTGGAGGATGCCCATATCCCACGGCGGCAAACGACGACGTCAGCACCACGCGCTTCACGCCCGCATCCCTGGCCGCGCGCAGTACCCGTAGCGCACCCTCGCGCGCCGGAACAATCAACTCATCCTCATCCTTCGGAAGCTTTGCAGGAAACGGCGAAGCCATGTGCAGCACAAATTCGCAACCAGCGACCGCCGCCGGCCACCCCGCATCGTTCATCAGATCCGCCGCGACAAAGGAGAGGCGGCTCGCCTGATCGCAGCCCCCGTTCTTCAACATCGCGCGCACATCGCCCTCGCGCGAAAGACTCCGCACCGTAGTCCGCACATGGTATCCCGCCGCCAGTAGTTGCACAATCGTATGGCTGGCAATAAATCCCGAACCACCCGTAACAAGAACTGTACTCATCGAATGCCCCCTGCCATCCCGATATCCCCGAGTAGCGATCAGCTATCAGCCGTCAGCTCTTTGTCCGTGGCCGGTAAATCCCCGAGGAGTGCCATTGCTGTAGCTTTACCTCGATAAAGCTGATAGCTGAAGCCTGAAAGCTTCTTTCAAAACTGACCACTGTTCATTGACCACTGCATCTAGTGCCCCGGAATCATCCCCCAAAGCATCACTCCCGTCATCCCGATCACGATAATGCTGGTGCTCCACGCCACCACGTTCCACACGTGCGAATTGCGGTGTTTGCCCATCAGGTCCTGACGGTTGATCAGCATCAGCATCAAAATGATCACAACCGGCAACAGCACGCCATTCAATACCTGCGACAGAATCGCAAAGTTGATTAGCTGCGCATCCGGCAGCATCAACACTGTCACCGCGCCCCCCGCGATCAGCAGCGTATAGAGCCAGTAGAACGTCGGCGCCTCTTTGAAACTCTTATCCACACCCGACTCGAATCCAAGGCCCTCGCACACTGTGTACGCCGTCGACAGTGGAAGAATCGAAGCCGCAAACAGGGATGCGTTGAATAATCCGAATGCGAAAAGAAGAAATGCGTAGTCGCCCGCCAGAGGCCGCATCGCCTCCGCTGCATCCGCCGCTACCTGGATTGCGCCCATCCCATGCACAAAAAGCGTGGCCGCGCACGCCACAATAATGAACCACGCCACAATATCCGTGAAGAAGCTCCCCACAATTACGTCAAGCCGCGAGGCCCCGTAATCCTTCACGCGAATGCCCTTCTCCACAATCGACGACTGCAGATAAAACTGCATCCACGGCGCGATCGTTGTGCCTACAATCCCGATGGCCATGTAGATGTACGCCTTGTCGTGCCACACGCTGCGTCCGGGCAACTGGATGGTTGCATGAAGTGCCTGGCTCCAGCTCGGCTGCGACAGAACCCCGGCAAAAATGTACGCAATATAGACCACCGAAGCGACAAGGAAAATCTTTTCCGTGCTCTTGTAGTTCCCTTTCACAACCATGAACCACACCAGCAACGCACACAGGGGCACGGAGATGAACTTGGTCACGTGAAACAGGTGCAGCGATCCCGCGATGCCGATGAACTCCGTCACCACGTTCGTGTAGTTCACAAACACCAGCAGCAGCATCAGCACGAAGGTCAGGCGCAGGCCAAACTCTTCGCGGATCAGGTCGCTCAGACCCTTGCCCGTGACCACGCCCATGCGGGCGCACATCTCCTGCACCACAATCAGCGCAATCGTAATTGGAATGATGGTCCACAGCAGGCTGTAACCGTACTGCGCGCCTGCCTGGGAATAGGTAAGGATGCCACCCGAATCGTTATCGACGTTGGCTGTAATAAATCCGGGGCCGAGAACGGCCAGGAACAGCAGTATCCGGATTCGCCAGCGCTTCCACATGGCTGCGGGTTCCTAGGGTGGGGTCATTTTTCTTCTGCCTTCACGACCATAACAGGCGGACCGCCGATTGGCGAGTGACCAGCTCGCGTCCATCGCACGTTGCGAAAGAAAGCGGTGTCATCCCAAGCACGGGCCCCGAACGCTTTCCGTTTCGGGTGGCATCAGCGGTGTCATCCTGAAAGAACGGGGCCCCAAACGCAGTTCAGTTTGGGAGTGGTGAGCGAAGGATCTGCTTCAGTTCTTCGTGACCTCGCCTGGTGCCAAGCCGCGGCTTGCCACAACGGTCATCTCGCAATCTTCTTGCGCACACCTGTGTATTTTGGTACATTGGTACCAATGGTACAGGAAAAGCAAGATCATCCTCTCGTCGAAGTCGAGCGCGTCCAGACCGGCGTTCGCCTCGAAAAGCGCATGCTCAAGGTCCTCAAAGCAATCGCCGAACAAAAAGACATGACCCTCGGCGATCTCATAGAGGGCATCGTCCTTCACGCCTTCGAAGGCAAAGCACCCTTCTCGCCGCAGACCCTGAAAGAGATCGAGCAGTTCAAATCCCTCTACGGCATGTCCCTCAAAGCCTCTGACAGCCATCACCTCAAGGAGCGCAAACGATGATTTCCAACCATGAGCTTGCTCCATGTCTCAAGCCGCTAGTGCTCCGGAACTTGCCTTCCACAGATTGTCATTCCGAGCGACCAACGGGAGTCGAGGAACCTGCGGTTGCCTTTGTCTTCGCTCTCGCGTCGCATTTCTACTGCGAATAAAGGCTCCCGGAGGGAGCAATCGAAAATAGCCAAGGATGAAATCAGGGAATTCAATTGGCCACAGATCTTTCCGCCCCGTAGGGCCGGACTGAACCCGGCTGCGTTGCAAGGATCCGTTTGTTCGCTCGCCAAAGGAGTTGCAAATAATGAAACTCAACCACGCCGCCGGCGCGATCATCGCCGCCGCAACCGCCATCAGCGCATCCGCACTCGCCCAACCCCCATCACCGCGACTCCTGCGAACCCAAACCGCTTTCGACATCGTAGTTAACCTGCCGTATGCCGAAGCAGCGCCGCTCTTCGGCCCCGAAGGCGAACGTTCCTGGGCCGGCAAACACTGGAACCCGCAATTTCTCTACCCCCAGCCCGCGCACGACGAACAAGGCGCCGTCTTCACTGTCCGTCACGGCTCCGCCACCGACCTCTGGGTTAATACGCTCTTCGATCTCCAAGCTCGTCACTTCATCTACGCCTACTTCATCCCCGACATCATGGTCACGACAATCGACGTGCGTTTCACGTCCTCCAATTCAGCCACTACCCAGGTTTACGTCGCCTACACCCGCACCGCCCTGACATCTGAGGGCAACGACCACGTCACCACATTCACCGCCACCGACAAAACCGCCGCGAAAGATTGGCAACGATCGATCGACACCTACCTCGCCGCACGTAGACGATAGTTTTCCTTCGATCTCTCAACCGTCGGCTAAAGCTGAAAAGCTCAAAACCAAAATGCACTGTCGTTCCGAGCGACCAACGGGAGTCGAGGAACCCGCAGTTGCCTTTGCATTTGCTGTTGCGCACACATTTCGAAACAAATCAACGACCGCACCGCCCTGCTATATTGGAGAGTCTTTTCAAACTGCGCCAGACACGCAGCCGAGCACAACAATCTCCTCCTCTATTCAAGGAGCAGCACCATGTCCAGCGAAATTCCCTCCGACAATCTCGCCAACACCGACACCACCGCCGCTCCCACTCGCCGCAAAATGCTCGGCACCCTCGCCGCCGCCGGCGCCCTCTTCGGCCTCGACGCCGCCACATCCTCTGCCGCTACCACAAAAAAAGAGGCCGAACCGCCCGCTCCCACTCTGCCGTCAGCGCCCGACGCCCTCGTCTCCATGGCCCGCCTGCGCGACTACAAATGTCGCCGCTCCTCTAGTTGGGATCGCACCGGCGGCAACGGCGACTTCATCCCCCTCGATCCCGGCGCCACCGCCACCTTGCTCGACGTCAAGGGTCCCGGCGTCATCACACACATCTGGTTCACCATCAACTCCGATGACCACATGCATCTCAAGAATCTCGTCCTCCGCGCATGGTGGGACGGCGAATCTTCTCCCTCCATCGAAGCTCCAATCGGCGACTTCTACGGCCTCATGCTCGGCGACTATTTCGTCTACCAGTCCGCGCTGCTCGTCGTCGCTCCCATGAAGGCCCTCAACGCCTACTTCCAGATGCCCTTCGACACCGCTGCCAGAATCACCATCAGCAACGAGGGCAAAGTCCGAACCAACAATCTCTACTACGCCATCGATTACACCGCCGTCTCTGCATTACCAGCTAACCTCGGCCGCTTCCACGCTCAATATCGCCAAGCCGCGCCGTGCAAAAAATCCGCCAACGCCAGCGGCAAAAATCTCAACGGCCATGACAACTACGTCTTCCTCGAAGCCACCGGTCGCGGACACTTCGTCGGCGTCACCCACGGCGTCCTCCAAAACGCCGACGGCTGGTTCGGCGAAGGCGACGATATGTTCTTCATCGATGGCGACTCACAGCCCACCATCGACGGCACCGGTACCGAGGACTATTACAACGGCGCATGGGATTTCTACGGCAACGCCTTCGCCAATCTCCGCCAGGGCGCGCCCTACATCATCGACCCGGAACGCACCGGCGGCCGCTATTGCCTCTACCGCTGGCACACCGAGAGCTTCATCACCTTCGACAAGTCCATCAAGGTCACGATCGAACACGGCCACGCCAACGACCGTGCCGACGACTTCTACTCCGTCGCCTACTGGTACCAGACCGAGCCCCACGCCGACTTCCCAGCACTCCCGCCCCCCGAATCCCGCGTCCCAAAACTCATCATGTCGAGTTGAAGCCGGGTGCCCCATCCTTGCGAAGCAAGGCTGGGAAAGCACGAACCCACCCCAGCCGTTGCCGGGTGCCCCATCCTTGCGAAGCAAGGGTGGGAAAGCACGAACACACCCCAGCCGTTGGACAAACCCAGCCCGTGTCATCCTGAGCCGCGCACGCTTGGGGTCTCACAGAGTGGGGTAAGCGGCGCGAAGGACTGCTTTTACTGCCCTCTCTCCAAAACTGAATCCCAATCATCCCCCAAAAAAGTTCGCAGGCCCCCTGCACACCTCACCAATAACGCTTCCCATGGTCCAATCAGCATCCTAGTTAAGTGGGACGTCGATACTCAATGCCACCCAAACGATTAACCCGTCGCGAAATATTGAAAATCGCAGCCGCAACCGGAGCGGCAGGCCTTACCGGCTCCCTGCTCAACAGTTGCGGCGGACGCCCCGCCGTACCCACACCTCCCGGAACCTCCACCTGCGCCAAAATCACCGACATCGATCACGTGGTCATCTTCATCCAGGAAAATCGCTCCTTCGATCATTACTTCGGCAGCTATCGCGGTGTTCGCGGATTCGCCGATGCGAGCGCAGCCTTCAACCAGCCCTATCCCGGCAATACTTCCAGCTCTCCCACCGGCGTGCTCCTGCCCTTCCACCTCGACACCACGCAGACCAACGCCGCCTGCACACACGACATCACGCACGACTGGATCCCGCAGCACCAAAGCTGGGACAACGGCGCGATGGATGGCTTCGTCACCTCGCGCCTCTCCATCAATGCGAACGACGCCGTCCTTTCCATGGGCTACTACACCCGCGCCGACCTGCCCTACTATTACGCAGTCGCCGACGCCTTCACCCTTTGCGACAACTACTGCTGCTCCGTCATCGGACCCACCGATCCCAATCGTCTCTACACCATGGCCGCATCCATCGATCCCGATGGCAAAAACGGAGGCCCGCTCCTGCAAACGCTCGTCTCTAATCGCGCCACCATGTTCGGCAAGCTCACGTACACCACCATGCCCGAGCAGCTACAGACCCGCGGCATCTCGTGGAAGATCTACTCCACCCCTGACGAGAGTGCATTCGGCTCTCTCGAAACCGACAACGTCCTCCCCTACTTCAAGATTTTTCAGGACACGACAACAACGCTCTACAAGAACGCATTCAACCCTGTGTTCCCCACCGACTTTGTTGCCGATGCACTCTCCGGCAATCTCCCGCAGGTCTCGTGGATCACCGGCTCCGTCATCACCTCTGACCATCCTCCATCGCCCTCGCTTTTCGGCGAGAACACGCTCTCCGCCATCATCACAGCCCTGACCGCCAACCCAATCGCATGGGCGAAGACCGTCCTCTTCGTCACCTACGACGAAAACGGCGGCTTCTTCGATCACGTCCCGCCCGTCACTGCGCCCCCGGGTACAGCCGGCGAATACATCACCGCACCGTCAGTCCCCGACCCCACCGTCGAAGGTTCCATCAACGGACCCATCGGCCTCGGCTTCCGCGTGCCCATGTTCATCATTTCGCCCTTCACTCGCGGCGGATTCATCTCCTCCGATCTCTTCGACCACACCTCGGTCTTGCGCTTCCTCGAAACGCGCTTCGGCGCCGAAGTTCCCAATCTCTCCGCCTGGCGTCGCGCCACTGTTGGCGACATGACCAGCGCCTTCAACTTCACCAGGCCCGACACGTCCATCCCCTCACTGCCCTCCACCGTCGCCGCCCTCCAGTCCATCCTCACCGAATGCACCAACAACCTCGCCGGCTTCGCTGGCTTCACCCTTCCAGCCACGCAGACCATGCCCACACAGGAATCAGGCTCCCCCGTCCGCCCCAGCGGCAAGTGCTGAGCTCAATCCCGTCCTCCTGAGTGGAGCGAATTCAAAGGATCTGCCGTGAAATTTCAGACACCGGCACGAACGAGGGTGCCCCATCCAAGCTCTGCTTGGGTGGGAAAGCACGATCTAACCAACAGTGATTCTTGTTCTTTCCGGGTGTCGCGCAGCGACATCCACGACTGCTGTTTCTCTCGAACTGTTTAAACGCCCCGCGCCGCTCGCCTCGCGCCAACCGCCGTCCGTCACTTTCCCCCTAAGAACGCGTCGTTTCGATTACCGTAGAAACATCTGCGCGTCCTATCAGGAGCAGCGATGCAAACCCTTCTGCGCGATCTTCGCTATGCCGCCCGTCAACTCCGCAAATCTCCCGCATTCGCCATCACGGTTGTTCTCACCCTGGCGCTCGGCATCGGAGCCACCACCGCCATCTTCAGTTGCGTCTATGGCCTTCTCCTCAAATCTCTTCCCTTCCAGGATGAGCACAGCATCATCACCATCTCCGAAACCAACTCGCAGGTGAAGGGCGGCAGCGAAGCCACCTACCTCGACTATCTCGATTGGCGCAAACAGCAGATCAGCTTCAGCCAGGTTGCCGCCTACACAACCCTCAACCCGGAATCCGTTTCTCTTCTGCTCGATGGCAAGCCGGCACAGGTGCATCGCGTGCTGGCCTCCGGCAATTTCTTTTCGCTCCTCGGTGTCTCTCCCCTCGCCGGTCGCCTCTTCAACAGTCAGGACGACATCACCGGCAAAGATCACGTCGCAGTTCTCAGCGCATCCGCTTGGGCTACCTACTTTGGACGTGATCCCGGCGCCATCGGCCGGTCTCTCTCTTTGAACGGCACCAACTACACGCTCATCGGCGTGCTCCCATCGAATGCGTCGTTCCCGGCGGATGGTGAAGTGTGGCTGCCCCTCTCACTCCTCGACCAACCCACCCAGGCATCGCGCGTCTGGCACTCAGTTAAAGTTCTCGGCCGTCTGCGTCCCGGCGCCTCTCTCTCTGCCGCGCGTGCTGACATGCAGACCATTGCGCAGCGCCTCTCTGCCGCTTATCCCGCCACCAACCGCAATGAAGGCGTCGCACTCGCCCCGCTGCACGATGACCTCGTCAGCACGCTCCGTCCCGCCATGCTGTGCCTCATGGGCGCGGTTGTTCTCGTGCTCATCGTCGCATGCGTCAATGTCGCCAATCTCCTCCTGGTGCGCGCCACCGAGAGCCGACGCGAAGTAGCAGTCCGCCAGGCACTGGGCGCCGACCGCCAGCATCTTTTCCGCCAGTTCCTCGTCCAGACGCTAGTGCTCTCCCTGCTCGGCGGATCGCTCGGCGTTCTGTTGGCCTCCGTAGCCCTTCCTCTTCTACACGTAGCGCTCGCCCATACCGAAGGCTTCGACGAATCGCTCCTCCAATCCATCGGCCTCAATCTTCCTGTGCTGCTGTTCACCCTCGCCATATGCACGCTCACGGCGTTCCTCTTTGGACTTCTCCCCGCTGCCCGCACATCCTCACCACTGGTCGATGTCCTCCGTTCCGGCGATCGCAGCAGCAGTCACAGCCATCGCGGCCGCGCTATTCTCGTAACCGCCGAAATCGCCATCGCAGTCGTCGTCGTTTTTCTCAGTTCGCTCGTTGTCCGCAGCTTTCAAAAGTTGATTGCCATCGATCCCGGCTTCCGTACCGATCACGTCCTCACTGCCGAAATCACTCTGCCCACTCCCCGCTATAACGACAGCGTTCTCACCAATCGCTTCTACGAGCAGGTCCTCGAAACAATCTCGCAGTCAGGCGGAGTCCTTTCCGCCGCCACCACCACGCAAGTTCCTCTCCGGCCTTCACAGTTGATGACGCGCTTTCTCATCGAAAGCGCTCCCCCGCTCGCACCCGGCACCTTCCCTTATACGCAGATCCGATTCGTCAGCCCTGACTACTTCCGCACCATGGGCATCAGCCTCCTCAAAGGCAGAACCTTCACCCGCGGCGACATCGACAGCACTACTGGCTTCTTCGTCGTCAACGAAGCATTTGCGCGCCACTATCTCTCCGCAAGAGATCCCATCGGCGCCAACATTCTCATCGGCGTCATGAGTCCCGCTCCGAGTAAGATTCCCGTCGTTGGCGTAGTCTCCAATGCTCGCGACCTCGGCATCGACACTGATCCTGAGCCGGAAATCTACCTCCCCGGATTCGGCCTTCACGCCGTCCTCCTCGTCCGCTCCTCACTCGCCCCCGACGCGGCTGCAACGCTGGTTCGGAATGCAGTCCTCGCCGCCGATCCCACCCAGCCCGTCTATCACGTCGAAGACATCGACACAGTCCTTGCTGACTCCGTCGCGCGCCAGCGCATGACTGCCACGCTTCTCGGCTCCTTCGCGCTCATCACTCTCCTGCTCGCCGCCATCGGATCCTTTGGCGTTCTCTCCTACTCCGTCGCCCAGCGCACGCGCGAAATCGGCGTCCGCATGGCCATTGGCGCCAATCGCGGCGACATCCTTCGACTCATCCTGCGTCAGGCTGCCGGATCCACTGGAATCGGCATCTGCGCCGGTCTTCTCGCCGGCTTCCTCGGTGCCCGCCTTATCAATGGCCTGCTCTTCCAGACCAGCCCCACCGATCCCCTCTCGCTCGGAATTTCCATCTCCGCCCTCATCTTGGTAACCCTTCTCGCTGTCAGCATCCCCGCCGTTCGCGCCGCCTCCGTCGATCCCGTCGAAGCCCTGCGCTCCGAGTAGGGCCGTCCCACCGCCTGTCGCACCCCACCGCCCGAGCCGCTGTCATCCTGAGCGCAAGGGGCCACAAACGTAGTTCAGTTCGGGGGTGGTAAGCGAAGGATGCGCTTCTAATTCTCCGAACTCCAAATTAATCTGCAATATCAGATATTTCAGTCATGACAGAAATATCTGATATAATGAACGCATGACGCTGACCAGTTCCATGCAGGAATTCATCCTCCACTGGGGCGAAATGGGCGCTCGCTGGGGAGTCAACCGCACCGTCGCCCAGGTTCACGCCCTGCTCTACCTCTCCGCTGAACCCCTCATCGCCGAAGACATCGCCGACGCCCTCTCCGTCGCGCGCTCCAACGTCAGCAACAGCCTCAAGGAACTGCAGAACTGGAACCTCGTTCAAATCGACAGCCGCATGGGCGACCGCCGCGACTACTTCCGCACCAACGCCGACGTCTGGACGCTCTTCCTCACCGTCGTCGATCAGCGCGTCGAACGCGAGATCATCCCTACCATGACGATGCTCCAACGCCTCGTCGTCCAAACCCGCGCCGAGCGCCCCGCACAGCCTCTCGTCACCGCCCGCATCACCGCCATGCAGCTCTTCCTCGAAGAACTCCACGGCTGGTACACCCAAATCAAAAAGCTGCCGCCCGCCAGCCTTCACTCCCTCATCAGCATCGGCAGCGGCATCACCCGCTTCCTCCCCAAATCCCGCAGACGGAGGTTGGACTAATGCCTGCCACTCTCACCGCCATCGCACCAAAAGTCGAATACACTTCCGACAACTTCCAGCGATACTATGAAGAAGCCGGCCCCGACTACGCTGCATGGAGCCCGCACTTCAACATGCACTTCGGATTCTTCCGCTCTTGCATGAATCCCTTCAATCGCGAAGCGATGCTCGAGCAGATGAATCGCGAAGTCCTTGATCGCTTGCAAACCTCCAGCGATCATCCCCGCATTCTCGACATGGGCTGCGGCCTTGGCGCCACGCTCCGCAGCTTCGCCCGCCGCCTTCCCACAGCCGATCTGCACGGCATCACTCTCGTTCACTGGCAGCTTGAGCAAGGCCGTCTCCTCAACCAATCCACCCCGCAATCGACAAACATCACCCTGAATCTCGGCAACTACGAACACACAGCCTACCCTTCAGAATCCTTCGACGCCATCTGCGCCATTGAGAGCAGCTGCTACAGCGCCGGCCGCAGCAAATCCCGCCTCATCCGCGAAGCCTATCGTCTCCTTCGCCCGGGAGGCCGCTTCGTCGTCGCTGACGGCTTTCTCGGTGCCGGAAAACTCCGCGGCTTGCAACAATCCATCTATCGAAAACTCTGCGATTGCTGGGTCATCGAAGACCTTGGCGAGATTCACGCATTCACCCGCGAACTTCAACGCGCCGGTTTCACAGAAATCGCAATCGAACAGATCCAATCCCGTGTCACTCCGTCCGTCCTTCACGTCCCCTGGGTCACCCTCAAATTCCTTCTGACCTCCGTCATCTTCGGCCAACGAAAAATGACCCGAGCCCGCTGGAACAACATTCTCGCCCCCATCCTCCTGCCCTTCGTCGGCCACCCCATCGGTCCCCTTGCCTACTACATCGTCAGCGCCACCCGCACCTAGAACTCCCCGAATAAATCACGCCGGGTGCCCCAGGCCTCGCTTCTGAGACCTGGGAGGGATGCAAGCCGAAGGATCTCCTAAATGAGGTTCTTCGGACACTCCCCAAAATACTGAAGTCCCCACTTGACAATTTTCCAGGTCTGCCCGATACTGAAGTAGTTGCTTCACTATTAAATACGCAGGAGGTATCCAAATGTCCGATCCAACCGTCGTTCACAGCACCTTCGTTATCGATCGCAACTACCCCCAACCCCCTGACCGCGTTTTCGCAGCTTTCACCCAACCCGCCCGCAAGCGCCGCTGGTACGCCGAAGGCGATCACGAAATTCAAGAATTCGAGATGGAATTCCGCGTTGGCGGCACCGAGCGCTTCCGTTACCGCTTCAAGGAAGGCCACCCCATCGCCGGCTCTGAAATCGCCAACGAGTCCACCTACCAGGACATCACTCCCGAGAATCGAATCGTCACCACCACGAAAATGTCCCTGAACGGCAAGCCCATCCTGATCGCAGTCCTCACCTTCGAGTTCGTCCCCTCAGCATCCGGCACTAACCTCGTATTTACCAATCAAGGAACGTACATCGATTGGCCCGACGGCCCGGGAATGATTGAGCAAGGCTGGCGCAGCCTCTTCGACCGCCTCGCAAAAAACCTGGCAAGCTGACCATGTCGCCCAAAATCAAACACGCAATACCCACAACGCCGCAGCAAATCGACCTCCTGTTCCATGCACTCGGAGATCCCACACGCCGTGCGATCCTCGACCGCCTCACCAGCGGTCCTATGTCCGTCTCGCGTCTTGCGGAACCCCTCGGCGTCACACTCACCGCCGTCGCGCAGCACTTGCAGATCCTCGCGGAGGCCAGGCTAGTGCACACTGAGAAGCTCGGCCGCGTAAGAACCTGCCGCATTGAGCCCGTCGGCTTTCGCGCACTCGAGCAATGGATTCGCGATCATCGCACCGCCTGGGAACGAAAGCTCGATCGCCTCGGCGCATTTTTAGCTGAAGAAGACGAAGCCCGCTAGCCAAAATCTGGGTGCCCCATCCTTGCGTAGCAAGGGTGGGAATCTACCAGTTCGGCCAGCCAACTTAATTCCGCTCCAGCGTCAGGATTGCATCGCCTTCAGAGAAAAGATGATGCCCAAATTCACCAGCCTCTCGCGCCGCAAATTCGTCGCCATCGCAGTTCCAGCCGCTGCGCTGGCAACCTTACCCGCGCCCTCAATTGCCGGCGCCCCCATCGCGCCCTCACAAGGAGAAGACATGATGACCCTGACCCCTTACCTCTTATTCGAGGGCACCTGCCACGACGCCATGGAGTTCTACAAATCCGTCTTCGGCGGAGAACTCACATCAACCAAAGTGAAGGATTCGCCCGCGAAGGACCACATGCCCGCGTTCCAGCAGGACAAGACGATCAACGCTCGTCTGCGCAGCAGTGCGATTGAAATCTCGGCATCCGATTGGCTGATGCCCAATCGCACCCCGGTTCGTGGCAACACGGTTTGTCTTTACTTGAGTGGTGGAACGTTCGAGGACTTGGACTCCCTCTTCGAAAAACTTTCCGAAGGCGCCGATGTCACCGATCCTCTGCGGGAAATGTTCTTCGGAGCCTACGGCGCACTCAACGACAAGTTCGGCGTCCGCTGGATGTTTCAATCCAACAAACCATCCTGACCGCGAGGCGCTGACTTGCAACTGTGTCATCCTGAGCGACACACGCCTGGGGCCCTGACGCGGAAACGCGACGGGGTAAGCGTCGCGAAGGATCTGCTTCATCCTTCAATCTCATCCCGACGCATCGTCTTTTTTAAAATGAGAAATCAGGCCGTTGCGGTTTCAAATTCAGCCTGCATCTGCAGCGGTTGCGGCTCCAAATCAACTTTGCTCAGCAGCTCGTTCACCACGTCCACTGCCGAATAGCTCAATTGACCCGCCTCGAGAAACTGCGACGCGGTATTCAAATCGTCGCCGATCGTTACCAATGGCGGTTCAGCCGAACCGTCCTTGCGCGTCTGCGCGTGGCCAATGTTCGCCATCAGCGCATTGCACAAGCACTTCCGGCCAACCGTGTCTTCAATCTTGCCGCCCTTGGCTACATAGTTTGCCACAGGCTCGGCCGAGCAGCGATACCCGATCTTGTCCTCGCCTATCGCGTACGGTTCACGCAAATACCCCAGATCGCAAACCCGCGTCCGCGCCTGCGCAACGCCTTCGTCTGAATAGGACCCGGCAAGCTGCGCTACCTTGAACGGAAACCCCGTCGGCGATGCCAGTGGATCCGTGAACACCTTCCCCGTCCCCGCTATCGCCTGCCCCAGCAGGGTCCGCTTCAAGTCCGCCCGCATCCCCGATTCCTCGCTGAATGCAAACGCCGTACCCACCTGCACGCCTGCTGCGCCCATGTCGACGGCTTCCTTCACTTTGTCCGCATGCCCATAGCCGCCGGCCAGCCAGAAGGGAACACCCAGCTCGCGCATCTCCGCAATATTCACCTTGTCCCGTTCGCCGTAGATCGGTTCGCCCGCTTCATTCAGCTGCAGCTTTCCGCGCGGCGGAGCATTGTGCCCTCCCGCCGTCGGGCTCTCAATCACCAGTCCGTCCACGCGCCCACTTGCACGCCGCAGCATGGTCGTTGCCAGCGTATTCGACGAGACAATCGCCAGAAACCGCGGCCGTTCCAAAAGCGGCACCCGTCCGTCCGCAAACTCCGCCGGATCGAACCGCATCATCGTGTCCTGGGTCGCAGCAGCTCCCGTCACCGCCAGCCGGTACTCCGCCGGCTTTCCCGCGGCCAGATTGTCCAGCACCCCCGGAATGTGCAGCGGGATTCCCGCGCCCATCAGCACGTACCCCACACCCGCCAGCATCGCTCCATATATCGACGCCAAATGGGGCAATTGCACCTTTTCCAGAAAGTTCACCCCAACCTTGTTCAAGTGCCCCTGGCGCGCAAGAAATACTTCAACAAAGTTGCTTACCATCAGCAATTCAAGCAGGTTGCGCGAGTCGCGCCGCTGGTGCATTTGCGTCGTCGGATACGGTATTCCACTCGGCTTTCCGCCGGGAACAAAGTAGTCGTTCCAGATCTTCCTCGCCATCTCGGGGAACGGAAAAGCGTCCAATCCCCTGCGCATTTGGCCGTCCTTGTCACCATCGGCCAGCCGCCGCACCAGTACCTGGTCAACCGCAGTACCCGACACGACGCCAAGCTGTCCCAGTTTTGAGACGGTCTGCGCCAGGCGCCAGTTGGACACACCGACACCCATTCCGCCTTGAATAATCCGTGGAAGTTGGACCATCCTTGAATTGTTTCACATATTCTGTTCGATATCGGTCTTTAATTTGGAGCTGCCAGTGAAGCTGGTAACCAGTGCGTATCAGTCAAACTCCGCATCACCCGAATGGCTGATCAACCGGCCTGCTAACTGACTGACGGGACTGAGCAATCCCGTCTCAATCCCACGGTGTCTCCTTGAATGCCTGCGCCATCCCCGGATAGAACGCAAGGTATCCGCAAATCAGAAAATTGACCCCCACACTGATGAAGAGCGCCGCTTCCTGCCCCGGCGACATCGGCGTCGGATTTCCTGCCGCCTGGTTGGCGGCATAATTGATGAGCAGCTTTATTGCTGTCGCTCCGGACATGAACATCACCACCCACCGCACCTTCCAGTCGCGGCTATACCACCGCCACGCCATCACACCGTAGAGCAGCGCCGTGATGTAGAAAACTGCTTCAGCTGACACCGCCTTCGGCCACGGATCAAAATTCGCCAGAATATAGTTCGCCGCATCCGTGTCCGGCGCCAACCCCAACGTCAATCCGAATATCAGGTTTACCACTGAACGAAACACCAGGAGCCAGATAAACACCCGGATCAGCGTCGGCAGTTTGTATTGCTCCACATGATCGCCGCGTTCGCGATTTGGCCCTGTCTGCGTCTGCTGCGGTACATACGTCTTGATCGGTTGTAATGGCGGCATACTCCTCCTGATGGTTTAAATGTCCACTCACATCCAAAGCATTTGCGTATCGTCACCTTCGACCGAGAACGCCTTGAATACATCGCGCCTCGCCAAAACCACAATCGCGGCCACATCGATGGTCAACACGACGAAGAGCATCGTTCCAAGTATGTATTCTTTGATCGTTTCAAGGCAGATTTCTGTGAAGGGTAACACGACCTCCGCAAAGGCAACTACAATTTTTCGCGAAGGAAACTGATCACGTGATCGGCCGTCACCACGCCCACCATGCGCCCCTGCGTATCCACCACCGGCAGCGCATGCAGATTATATTTATCGAACATCTCCGCCAAATCGATCTGCTTCATGTCCGCCGGGCACGACAGCACCCGCGCCTCCGCCAGCACTGAAAGACGTGCATCCGGCTGCGCCACTACCAGCCGCGCCAGCGGAACCGACCCTTTCAGCACGCGCTTCTCGTCCAGGAGATAAATCTCGGTCACCGTCTCAATGTCCCCGTCGAAGCTGCGCAGCGCCGGCCCCACCTGCGATACCGTCGCATCCGTGCCAAGATAGACAAAGTCCGTCGTCATCGCGCCGGCCGCCGAGTGCTCGTCAAACTCGAGCAACTCTGCGACCTCCTGCCGCTCCTCCGGTTCCATTTCTTCCAGAATCGCGTCCGACCGTTCCTCCGAAAGCTCGGCCAGCAAATCCGCCGCCGCTCCAGGATCCATCTCCTCCACAATGTCGGCGATCTTTTCTTCGTCCAGTTTCTCGAGCAGAGAAATCTGCAGCTTTGGATCGACCTCCTCCAGTGTCTCCGCCGCCACTTCTTCATCGAGCGATGTAAAAACGGCGTCGCGCTCCGCGGGAGCCAGGTCTTCCAGAATCTCCGCCAGGTCGGACGGGTGCATCTCAGCCAGCCGCTCGTACTCGATGCGCAGCTTGACCCGCCGCGCCGGATCCACCTCGATCACATCCACAAACTGCCACGGAATCCCGCGCTCTTTGAACTTGCGCGACAGCACCTCGAGCGATGTCCTCGGCAGCAATCCTTTGAACACCCGCCGGAATGCCCCGCGCAGCCCTACTTCCACCTCGGCCACCCGCAGCGTATGCTTGGTGCCTTCTTCCTTCCACTCCAGATCGACGTCATTCACGCGAACCACCTTGCGCCCGTGAATGTCGATGATCTGTCTGTCCACCAAATCCTGCTGCAGGTAGAGGTAGTTGCCCTGGTCCTGCAACGGCACCAGCGTATCCGTCGACGTCAGTTCGAGCGTTCCCGCAGGCGTCTCATGCACATCCTGCGAAGGCACCAGCAACAGACCCGTGCGCGTCTTCAGCACCAGTCCTGCAACCTGCCCCGCTTCAGCCCCTGTCGCGACGGCAACGTCCTTCAGCTTGCCGCGCACCTGTCCCTGCGCATCCGTCACCAGCGTCCCCAACAGTGCCGTCAAACTCACGCGCCTTGTGGTGCGCTGATTCATATGCTGAGTGTACTGCGAAGAACTCCAACGTGATCCACCTGCATCCTCCCTCCCCCGCGTCCTTCCCTCGCCACGCCGGGAACGTGTCATTCTGACCAATCACAAGCGCAACGAGTGGAGCGGAGGAACCTGCAGTTGCTTTTCCTTCACACGCCGCAAATCGATCATCGATGCTGCTCACGTTCAATATCGAAATCCCTCATGTTGACCGCTTCAAATTCTTGTCACTCCCCTCGGCACTTTTCCGGTTCGCGATCCCACCCAAACCTCGCCTAACTCAAACCAGTTCTTGACACAACGCCCCTTAGCTATGAAACTGCCCTCTATACACGTTTTCCCGTTCAACTAGGAAAACCAAATTACTTCCTCTCGCGGTATGTCGCGGGGTCCCTGCGAACAGGTCCTGGTTCGTGGGGTCAGAGCCGGGCTTTGCCATTCCCGGTACAGGCGGAGACGAAGCCTTTGATCGAGCCCAGACCAGGTAAGCGGAGCTTCTCGCTACCCTCTACGATGGAGAGCGTCGGCGAAATTGAAGCCGCCGCGGACAAGCTGGCCGAAGACGCTGGCATTGACGAAGAAGAACGTTTCCGCATCACCATGGCCGTGCGCGAGGCCGCCGTCAATGCCGTCCTTCACGGCAACGACTACGACCCCGCCAAACAAGTCACCGCCAGCTTCGAAAACAACGGAAAATCGCTCGTCTTCACCGTCGCCGACCAAGGCAAGGGAGTGGACTGGGAACACCTCCCCGATCCGCTCGCTCCTGAAAATCTCCTGCGCGGCACTGGCCGCGGCATCTTCCTCATCCGCTCCTTCATGGATGAGGTCCACTTCCGTCAACTCGAACCCGGAACAGAACTGACTCTGGTCAAGCATCTCGTCCCGGCGCAGAAAATAACCTGACGCATCTCTGTCTCATCACTTCTGTGGATTGCGCAGTTGCGCTATGGCCCAGAGGCGCCCCGCAAACTGATGTTCGTTTGCGGGGTGTCAGATGCTATAACTTGTATGACTCACAAAGGAGGAATTTCCGTGGCACTTACTATTGCTTCCCGTGAATTGGACGGCGTCACCGTCCTGGACCTCAGCGGGCGGATCACTCTGGGCGAGGGCAGTGTGCAGCTGCGCGAAGCGATTCGCGACCTGATCAGCAAGGGATCCAAAAATATCCTGCTGAATCTGGGCGATGTGAACTATATCGATAGCTCGGGACTGGGCGAACTCGTTGGCGCCTACACCACAGCCAAGAACCAGGGTGCCGCTCTCAAACTGCTCAACCTGACCCGCAAGGTCAAGGATGTCCTGCAGCTCACCAAGCTTTACACCGTGTTCGACATCTACGACGACGAAGCCAGCGCCATCGCCTCCTACAAATAGCCGGTCCGTATGCTCGTTCCGTGAGTCGAAGTTCGCGATCTCATTTTGTATCGCGCCATCAAAGTAAGGCAGAGCAGCCCCCTGCCCGTTTTTCTTCAGACACTCCAGGGCCATCCTCCGCGGATGGCCCTCTTGCTTTCTAGACCCCTTTGCATTTCGGTCGGTCGAGATTTCCAAAATCTGGGTGCCCCATTCATGGCGTAGACTCATCGCGCCATGAGTGGCAAAACTACGAAATCAGAACCATGAAGTCCAAATTCTCTGGGTGCAGCCCCATCCTTGCGAAGCAAGGGTGGAAAAGCACAATGCTCACTCCATTCGTGTCAACCTGAGTGCCGCACGCTTGGGGCCTTGAGAACGCGCCAGCGCTCATGGGGTAAGCGGCGCGAAGAATCTGCTTTGTCTTTGTCTCTATCTGTGACGCAACCAACGCAAACTAAGCACTGCCTTCCGGCCTCACCCACGACCGGATGCTCACCGCATACACGCCGATGCAAAACAGATTCGCCGGAATAAACCCAAGCTGCCCCGTGCGCATGCCGATGACGCAAACGATCACGCTGTTCACGCTCGCTACAACGAGCCCAGTCCACCGCTTGCGCCCCACCAGAACCGTCGAAAACACCGTTAGCAAACAAGAAATAATCTAACCGGAACACAGCAACACCCAGCCTTCCCCTGCCTCCAATCTGCCAGAAGTCAGCCCGATCTACTGTGATTTATCGCACTCCAACTAAATCGAAGGTACTCAAATTCTCCCCGCCCAAAACATCAGGCCAGAGCAGCATCGCCACTCCGGCCACAACTGAAGAAACTGACAGCCCCTAGCAAGCGACTGACACAACTGAGCACTGCTCACTGACCAATGTCACTGCCTGGGAGCCCCAGGTCTCGCTTCTGAGATCTGGGAAGCGATGTCTACATGAGAGACTGCCTTCCACATCTCCACCCCCACCCCCACAAACCAGATCGCATGTGCCAGCACCACCGCCGCCATCCCATGCACATCCAGCCGCAGATGCCCCACACCGATCAGCACAATCAACACCGGCGCAATCAAGCATCCATAAACAGCAATCACCTTTCCCAACCCGCCATTCCGCAGCGCCGATACCGACCAGAGCATCACCGCCACCGACGCTGCCACCGAGTAGATCCGCGCGAACGCCTGGTTGAACTGGAAGACCGCATCAATGATCATCCGCCACTGCGAAACATTCGCTGCGCCGTCGCGAATCATGTGCCTCATGATGTCCGGAACAATGAAGCCGCTTACTGCCGTAGCCAGCAGCAAAGCAACAGCGCCGAATCCATAGCCAACCAACCCGGAAATCGCCAGCCGATCCTGCCGCTCGCCCTCTCGCGCCGCGAGCCGCCTCGTCAGACCGATCGCTCCCAAAAACATCACCAGAAAGCTCACCATCGCCAAGGAGTGTGCAATCCCCGATACCACCGCGAGCCGCTCGAACTGCGCCGGCGTCAGCACTCCAGCACTCGTTGGGTGAATCGCCATCGTTACCATGCCGCCAATGGAACCGGCAATGAACGCCAAACCTGCCTTACGATCGTCTGTCATGTGAGGTACTGTAGAGGGAATCCCAGCGCGCGTGGTGCCCAATCTTCAAGCAGCGACGCGATACTGAACAAAGGACCGCGAAATGTCCGACAACCTCGCCGCACTCAAACCCGAGCCCGCAAAGCCGCAAGCGGAGAAACCTGAATCAGCACGACCCGAGACAACAAAAACCGATCGCCGCATTCTTCGCACCCGCGACACCCTCGGCGACGCCCTCGTCGAACTCATGCACGAGAAACCCTTCGAGAACATCACGGTGCAGGAAATTCTCGATCGCGCCGGAGTCGGACGCTCCACCTTCTACACCCACTATCGCGACAAACACGACTTGTTCCTCAGCGATGTCGAAGACTTCTTCCAGCTCTTCTCCACAGCGCTTACACGCAACGGGGCTGATCCCCGCCGACTCGCTCCTGTGGCTGAATTCCTGACCCACCTCTCCGAGGTACGCGACTTCTACGCCGCCGTCGTTGCTTCGGGCAAAGTGAATGACGTGCTCGCACTCGGTCGCGGATTCTTCGCCCGCTCCATCGATGAGCGTCTCCGTCTTGCCGGCATCCATGCTGAGCCCACACAGTTAGCCGCCCAGGCGCACGCCCTTGCAGGCAGCCTCTTCGCACTCATCGACTGGTGGATCGATCGCGGCATGAAGACCGATCCCAAAGAAGTGGACGCAATCTTCCACCGCATGGCCTGGTCCGGTATCAAGGCAAAAGCTGCCGTCCGCGGAAGTTGAAGATCTTGGTGATTCACATAAGCAACAGAATCGGGTGCCCCATCCTTGCGAAGCAAGGGTGGGAAAGCTGAATGCACCAAGCGGAAACACCAACCTGGGTGCCCCAGGTCTCGCTTTTGAGACCTGGGATCGGCTAACTGAAAACTGATAACTGAAAACTGTTTCTAGAACTTCACGCTAGGCACCTGCTGCGCCGCCGGGCTTGCCTTGAAGTACGCATCATTCGTGTGGAATCCCGCCATCCCGGCCCAGATGCTGTTCGGAAACTGTCCGATAAACGTGTTGTAGTCCTGGATCGCCTGGTTATAGCTCCGGCGCGCCACGCCGATCCGGTTCTCAGTCCCCGCCAGCTCATCCTGCAGCCGCATGAACTGCTCGCTCGACCGCAGTTGCGGATAGTTCTCCGTCAACAGCAGCAAGCGTCCCAGCGCCCCATCCAACTGCCCGTTCGCCGCAATCTTCGACTGCGGAGTCTGCGCGTTCAACATCCCCGCCCGCGCATTCGCGATATCGGCATACACAGAGTTCTCTTCCTTCGTGAACCCCTTCACCGTCTCCACCAGGTTCGGAATCAAATCCGCTCTCCGCTCCAGCTGTACATCCACCTCAGACCAGGACTGCTTCACCGCCTGGTCCTTCGCCACCATCTGGTTCTTGGCGCTTACATAGCTCCCACCCACCAGCAGCAGCGCCACAATGATCACACCCACCACACCCAGCACAACCAGCATTCCCTTGCTCATACCGTTCCCTTCTCCTCCGACCTCAAATTTCTTTTCCTTACGTCCCTAGTCCCTGGTCCCTTGTTCTCTCGTTCCCGTCGTTCCCCGCTCCTACCAGCTTCCCCCCGCTCCCCCGCCTCCAAAACCTCCCCCACCAAAACCGCCAAACCCACCGCCTCCACCCGAATCGCCCCCGCCGCCTCCAAATCCCCCGCCACCCATAAACGGCCCGCCTCCGCCATAGTACCGGCGTCCGCCCAGCGCGCTGTTCAGCAATCCCATCGCAAACAGCAACCGCAGTCCGCCAAACCCGCTGAAAATCAGAATCAGAAAGATGAATGGAATCAAATTCGCCAGTCCGCCCGAGCGATGCCGCTGCGGTACCGGCGGCGGAACCGGCAACTGATCGCTCAGCGTCACATGCGCATCCGTCGCGATCACCTGTGCCACCTGCCCTACCGCGCCCAGAATCGCGGCATCATAATCCTTCGCTCGCAGCGACGGCACCATCGCCCGCCCAAAGTCCCCCACCTTGGCGTCGTTCAGAATCCCCTCAAGCCCGTATCCCACATCGATTCGGTACTTGTGATCGTCCACCGCCAGCAGCACCAGCACGCCGCGATCCGACCCCTTCTTGCCCATGTGCCACTTGTTTTCGAGCTCATTCGCCCAATCGGCCGCGTCATCGCCATCCAGATTACGCACCGTCACCACTGCCACCTGCGCGTTCGCCTGCGAGTGGTCCAGCTCCGCGCAAATACGGTCCAGCTTCGCCACGGCATCCGGCGACAGCACATGCGCATAATCATTTACGTAGTCATTGGGCTTGGGCAGACTGCTGGCTTGCTCGGCTATCGCAATCTGCAAAGGAAGAAGAAGGAAAAGAGCCGCCAGCATCAGCCGGAACATCGTCGAACTCGTGCGGTGAAAGCCTTCCATCGCACTCAATTGTACGTTCCACCCCACCCCAAAGTTCCCGCACCGGTCCCGCAGGGACGTCCGATAATAGCCCAGGGTGAAACCCTGGGACAAATCCGAGCCATCGCCTCCCGCCCCGTAGGGCCGGTCCGAATCAGAACAGCGGGCGCACGGGGCCTTTCACCTCTGCCCTGTCACTCTGAGCAAACGGCCTCCACGAAGTTCCGGGAGGGAACGCAGGAAAATAGCCCAGGGTGGAGCGCAGCGGAACCCTGGGGATAGCAGACGACATGAACCCAATCCCGGAGGGACGTCCGAATCCAGCGCGTCTTCATCTGCGACGCGGGAGCGCCATCCAACCACTGCTTTTACTTTTTGTTCTCGCGTCGGCAAACAAGACTGACCACGACTAGCTATCCCCATAAACCGGAATCGCCGCCCCATGCACCACCTTGGCATCCTCGCTGCACAAAAACAGAATCACCTTCGCGATATCCTCCGGCTTCGGCCATTGCGCAAAGTCAGCGCCCGGCATCGCCTTCCGATTCGCTTCCGTATCGATAATGCTCGGCAGAATCGAATTCACCCGCACGCCGCTCCCCTTCACATCCGCTGCCAGGGAATCCATCATCGCCACCGCCGCCGCCTTCGATGCCGCATAGGCCGCAGCGCCCGCGCCATGATCCACCGCCGCCTTCGCCGCAACATTCACGATCGATCCATGCTTCTGCTTCAGCATCGGCACAATCGCCGCGCGCGACAGCGCGTAGCCCGTTCGCAGATTCAGAGCCAGCATCTGGTCAAAGGTCTTCGTCTCGAGTTCCCAAAGCTTGATGCCCCCGGCATAACCGCCCACCGTATTCACCATCGCATCCAGATGCCCGTGCGACCCAAGTATCCCATCGACAAGTTTGCCGACAGCGCTCTCATCGGTCACGTCAACGCGAAACCCTTCCAGCAATGCTGTCGCAGCTCCCGCCGACTTCTTCAATGCCGCAAATTCCTCCTCGCTTCGATACGTCACTACCACCGCCGCACCCTCAGCCAGAAACGCGAGACTCACCGCTCGTCCCAGTCCGCCCGTTCCGCCCGCCACCAGCACCACCTTGCCTTCAAAGTTTTCTCTCATAGCCCACCTCATTCGTCCGTGTGCCCGTTATACCACCACGCATTCAGACCGCCAGCGCACCTCGCTCACGTTCCCTAGTCCCCTAATCCCTGATCCCTGCTCTTCTACACTTGAAGTTGCCATGACCGACCAAACATCCTTCACACCGCCCATCGCTCGCAAGGACCACCACGAAACCGTCCTCCACGGCATCACCCTCTCCGACGACTACGCCTGGCTCCGCGACAAGGAAAATCCTGAAGTCACTGCCTACCTAAACGCTGAAAACGCCTACGCCGAAGCCGACACCGCCGACCTCGCTCCCCTGCGCGATCAGCTCTACAACGAGATGCTCAGCCACATCAAGCAGACCGACGAGTCCGCCCCCTACCGCGAAGGCGACTGGTGGTACTACATCCGCACCGAAGAGGGAAAGCAATACTCCATCTTCTGCCGCAAGCGCGCATCTGACACAAACCCGGATGCCCCATCAAGCCCGGGCGCCCCATCCTTGACAGCAGCTTCATCGCTGTCAAGGGTGGGAGACCGCAACACTCAACCCGGACCAGACGCTCCCGAAAACATCATCCTCGACGGCAACCAGCTCGCCGAAGGCCAGGCCTTCTTCTCTATCGGCGCCACCGACATCTCCGACGATGGCCGCTGGCTCGCCTACACCGTGGACTTCACCGGCTTCCGCCAATACACGCTCCACATCAAGGACCTCAAGACCGGCGAAACCCTTCCAGGCAAAGTCGAGCGTGTAGGCTCCGTAACCTGGGCGTCCGACAACATCACGCTCCTCTACTCCGTCGAAGACGAAGAACAGAAGCGTCAGTTCCAACTCTTCCGCCACACCCTCCACGCGCCTCACGCCTCCGACGTCCTCGTCTACCAGGATGACGACGAGCGCTTCAACATTGGCGCAGGCCGCACGCGCGACGGCAAGTTCATCATCCTCGAATCCGGCAGCCATACCACCACCGAGTGCCGCGTTCTCCCCGCCGACCAGCCCAGCGGCGAGTTCATCCTCATCAGTCCCCGCGAAGACGAGCACGAATACTCCGTCGACCACCGCAACGGCCAATGGTTCATCCGCACCAACGATCGCGGCCGCAACTTCCGCCTCGTCACCGCACCCCTCAATGCGCCCACGCGTGAAAACTGGGTCGAGCGCATCCCTCACCGCGACACCGTCATGCTCGAAGACATCGATCTCTTCGCCAACTTCTTTGTCGCCTGCGAACGCGAAGATGGCCTGCCGCGCCTCCGCCTCTGGAAGTTCCAGGACGAAACTCCCGATGCCAATCCCGCCGGCGAAATCGCCTTCCCCGAGCCCGCCTACAGCGCCTCATCCGGTATCAACCGCATCTGGGAGACGAAACTCTTCCGCTACGGCTACCAGTCCCTTGTCACCCCGGGATCCGTCTACGAATACGACCTCGAGACCCGCCAGTCCGATCTCCTCAAGCAGCAGGAAGTCCCCGGCGGATTCGACCGCACCCTTTACGCCAGCGAGCGCATCCACGCCACCGCACCCGACGGCGTCCAAGTGCCTATATCCCTCGTCTATCGCCGCGACCGATTTGCAAAGAACCTGGGTGCCCCATCCTCGACACAGTCTTCTCGGGTCGAGAGTGGGAAAGCTCAAGACTCAACCAGCCACGATGCGAATCGATCACCGCTCTATGTCTACGGATACGGCTCTTACGGCTACGCCCTCCCGCTCGGCTTTAATTCCAACCGCCTCAGCCTCCTCGATCGCGGCATCGTCATCGCTTACGCCCACATTCGCGGCGGAGGCGACCTCGGCAAGCCCTGGCACGACGCCGGAAAAATGCTCGTTAAACTGAACACCTTCACCGATTTCATCTCGGCGACCGTGCACCTCACCGCCAACGGCTACGGCGATCCCGCCCGCGTCGCCATCGAGGGTGGCTCCGCTGGTGGACTCCTCATGGGCGCCGTCACCAACCTCCGCCCCGATCTCTTTCGTGCCGTCCTCTCCCACGTCCCCTTCGTCGACGTCATGAACACCATGCTTGACGCGTCTCTCCCGCTCACCGTGCCCGAATACGAAGAGTGGGGCGATCCCAATCAGGAAGCTTACTTCAAATACATGTTGAGTTACTCGCCCTACGATAACTTGAAATCAGCAAGTTATCCAGCCATGTTAGTCAAGACCTCGCTCAACGACAGCCAGGTCATGTACTGGGAACCCGCAAAGTACGTAGCCAAACTCCGCGCACTAAAAACCGATGGCAATCCGCTTCTCTTAGTCACCAACATGGAAGCCGGCCACGGCGGCGCCAGCGGCCGCTACGACTACTTGAAGGAGATCGCCTTCGACTACGCCTTCCTCCTCCGCGAACTCGGATTGCTAAGCTAGTATCCAGTCCACGAAATTCATAAATGCGCGAAGTTCGTAAATGCGCGAAGTTCACAATAAAAGTTGAAGGCGTCATCCTGAGGGAACGTGACCCCAAATGTAGTTCAGTTCGGGAGTAAAAGTTAAAGGTATCATCCTGAGCCAAAGGAGCCCCAAACGTAGTTCAGTTTGGGGGTGCTGAGTGAATGATCTGCTTTCTCTTCTCTCGATGTGACTCCCACCACCAATAAAACTGCCCGCTGTCATTCCGACCGACCGCAACGGAGTGAAGGGAGTGGAGGAACCTGCAGTTGCTTTTCGCGCTTCCCGCTACGCCCATCCCGCGTGATAAAGTGTCTCTTGCTTCCTCCAATCAGCATGAAATCCGCCTTCCTCATCATCCTCCTCGCCCCCTCATTCCTCGCCGCGCAAACCGCGCAAAGCGATCCAGTCAAGATCTACACCTCCGGCCCCGGCGTCACCGCCCCGGAGCTTTTGCCTCATCAAATGTCGGATCCGTATGTCTCCGACCATTGCACCGGCGATCAGCAGGGCAAGATCTCTTTCTCGCTCATCGTCGATGCCGGCGGCACGCCCCGTAATATCTTCTTTCTCCAACCCCTCGGCAATGACCTCGATGTGCTGGCCCTCAGGCACGTCGCGGAAGACCGCTTCAAACCAGGCACCCTAAACGGCCAGCCCGTTGCTGTCGCCGGGTCGCTCGATGTATCCATGCGTACCTGTCTGCGCGACGAAAAAGATGCACACAGCCAGAAACGCATGGTGCTTCACCTGGCCGCTGAGCCCGAACAGGAACTCAAGCCTCCGATTGATCCGCCTCAGCAGGTGGTGCTCGTCTCTGGAAATGGGGTCACTCCAAATCCCGAAGAGCCGAATCCGCTTGTCTACAAAGTCGGCGGCGATGTCAAAGCGCCCCATACGTTCCCTCCATCAGCAGACGCGATGGCGTTTGCCCGCGGGCTTCTCGATCTCGGCGACTACAAAGTTTCCGTCCTGGTGGATCGCAATGGAATGCCCGAAAGCATCAGAATCCTCGACACCGCTCAACCGGGCCGAGAACAGCAAGTCGCGGGAATCATGCGCACATGGCGCTTCAAACCCGCTATGCTCAACGGCCAGCCCGTACCGGCTCGCGTTGAAATTAGCCTTCGATTCACGGCTCATGGCAGGTAATGAGATTCTCAAAATGCCGCGCTAACTTGACAGTCGCGAGTGATGCGCCCACAACCCCAGCCCCGGATTCGAAACAAAGAATAGCTCTTCGCCATCTAGCCTGTTATATCCATGCGATAACTTATCCGGGTTATAGTGCTCCGACGTCTCCGTATAGTTGCCGTACTTGAAGCCCACGCCCTCGATTTCCTCACGGCTCATTCGCCCAGGGCACCACGTAATCGTGAACCGCCCTTCCGACGACCCGTGAATCAGGTGTGCAGCCGCACCCAACTCCGCCGCAAGATCGGCATTCGCTTCCACCGCCGCCAGCGTCGCCGGCGTCCCGCGATACCCGTATTTGCGAATCAACGCATCAATGCACTTGTCCTCGCCAAACTCTCGCACCGCAGGCGCAAGAATAATCAGCTCCGCGCCATCGGCCAGCGCCATGCGCGTCCGATACACCGCCTTGTTTCCCAGCCACGTCGAATGAAACTCGTGCGGATCGAGATACACCACGGCCTTCTTGATCGGCTCCGCAACCAGCTCAAAGTTCACCTTAAGGCTCAGCTCCGACGCCCGATGGAAGCACTCCACATCGTCTCCGATAAACAATCCACGCACCGCCAGCCCGCCATCCGTCCGCCGTCCAACCACAGTTTGCACATACACAATCGGCAGTTCGCGTAGAAAATGATCCGAAGCATAATTCAGCACCGCGCGCACCGGATTCTCCGCGCGCCCCATGATGCGTTCCATCCCGTAAACCGCGCCCAGGTAATGGCTAAGATTAATGCTCTGGCGCCCGCCGGCGCCGATAAGAATGTTCTTGTTGTAGTTCGCCATTCCGATCACTTCATGCGGCACAACCTGCCCGATCGAGAGGATCAGATCAAATCCCCCCTGCGATATCAACCGATTCGTCTGCGCCGGCCAAGGAAAGCTCAGCTTCCCCTCCGACTGATCGCGAATAAACTCCGCCGGAACCTCGCCCAGCGTCTCCACATCCGTTCGCCAGTTGTGTACCCGGAATAACTCATGCGGCATCCCGGGATACATGTGGTCAATCTGCGCCGGCGTCATTGCCGTATGCGTCCCAATCGCCGGCAAAATTGCCTTCAGGCGATCGCCCAGAAGCTCCCTGGCCGCGCACGTCAAGACGCCTGCCTGCGAATGCAGACGCGTCATGTCCGGTGGCACCGCAAGAACTCGCTCGCGCTGCCCAAGTTTCCCAAGGCTCTCCGCAAGCAACTCCTTCAACTGCCCTGGGCCAAGCTCAACGTCGATTCCACCGACTGCGCAATACATACCCATGCGCTCACTTTAACTCAAATGCGGGCCCATGTGCCCCTCACAGCCGGCGAACGGCTCCAAACGGCGTTAGGCCGCTGGCCTATTGGGAAATCGTCATGGAAGAGCAGCTCGAAAGCGGCAGTGTGGTCCGCGCAAAGAAAGGCAGCGGAAACTTGAAACTGTAACCCACCGTGACCTGCACCACGCAGTTGGGGCTATTGGCCCCGTCTTGCGAATCGCATGTCCCGCCCGTTGAGTTTGTACCGGGCCATGAGGTCGACACTGTAAGGTTCGAGGACGAAAGCCCCGGCGGCAGCACCCTGACTGGTGTTAATGCGACTTACCTATGACTTTAACTGCATAACTTTTCTCAATTCCGTTGTCTTCGGGCACAAACTGGCAATCTCGCAGGTGATATCACCAGGGACATCATAACTTTGTTGCAAATTATTCGCTTCGAGTTATAAATCGATCGCAAGGACAAGAACGCACCTGGCGCGTGCAACATCACCCGCGATATCATAACTCCCGATGAAACTCAGCATGGCTGGGTGCTTTCAGTGCCCATCGTGGTCGGAGTATTTGCGAATATGGCTTCCGTTGACTCGGAAAGTTCAACCGAGTTAGCGGTCATCTTTCGTAACTTGAGCACCTAACTCTTCGCATCGGCGAGATAGGGGATTCCCTGATGTCTCAACGCTTTCCGCGTCCTTCGCGAGTTTCGGAAGCAGTCTCTTTGCGCCTCTTTTTAAGATAAGTGTTTTATAACTTCCGTTGACTTGCGGCACGTTCGCCACACGAATCTGAAGACTCTCGCGCCCCTTCAACCTGATCTCCGCAGCTTGTAAAATGTCGTGCGCTGCTTTTGCCGCAATTCTCCGCCTCTCGGAGCGCGAACGCACCGCATCATGCCGAAGCTTGGCACAATCCGTTGCTTTCGGGAGAAATGAAAGAATGGGGGATGGTGGGCGGTCAGGGACTCGAACCCCGGACTTCCTGCTTGTAAGGCAGGCGCTCTAACCAACTGAGCTAACCGCCCCCAAAGGCTGAGGACCGAAAAACGGCCCTTGCTCATCATACCAGCGTTGGAACTCCAAGGCGGATTCCGCTGGCATTCCTCTGGAACAGCCCACAGCGGCATGGCGCTTGGATTGATAAGCTAGTCCTTGTGCCCCGTCTCATCGTGAATGCCGACGACTTCGGACTCGCCCCAGGTGTCAATCGCGCCGTCCTCGAGCTTCATGCTGCCGAGGTGCTTACCAGCGCCACGCTTATGGCGCAGGCCAGTGCTACAGAAGAAGCTGTAAAGATGGCCTTGGCGATGCCTACACTTGGAGTAGGTTGTCATATTGTTATGGTCGACGGCACGCCGGTCTCTGACAGGAACAAGATTCCATCCCTCGTCGATCGAACAACCGGGAATTTCTATCCGAGCCTTGGGTCCTTCCTGAAGAGATCCTTCACGGCGCGCATCCGCAGCGCGGATGTCGAAGCCGAAGCTTCCGCCCAGATAGCTCTTCTGCAGAGTTACGGACTTCGACTTACGCATGTTGACACCCACAAGCACATCCACATGTTTCCCTCAATCCTGCGGTCTGTGCTGCGCGCAGCGAAGACGGCCGGCATCCACACCATCCGCAATCCCTTTGAGCCGATTTGGAGTCTGAATGCCACCACCAATGCGCCTGAATTACGCCGCGCTGAAGTCGTCCTGTTGCGCCGCTTCGAGTCAAAGTTTCGCCGCATTGTCGAAGAAGAAGGATTCCAGACCACCGATGGCGCCGTCGGAGTCCTGGCCACCGGCACCGTCAACATCGCAACCGTCAATGCGCTGATAACCGCAATGCCCGAAGGTACATTCGAACTGGTCTCCCACCCCGGCTATCGCGATGAACATCTGGCAAAGACAAACACCCGCCTCTTGGAATCGCGTGAAATCGAGCGCAACGCGCTCATGGCGATCAAGGACTACCAGGGCATCGACCTCATATCATTTGCCAGTCTCGCTCACCCGATCCAGGAGAAAGCTGCTGACTGAAATCACAGAAATTGCGGGTTTTGCATCCCCCTTCAAACCCGAAGCGTCAAACCTGAGCAGGGTGGCTCTCAAAACCTGATCTCTGAAATGTAAGGCACCGGCATGCGTATCGGCATCACGTGTTATCCCACCTATGGCGGCTCCGGAGTGGTCGCGACCGAGCTCGGCATTGAACTCGCCGCCTTGGGCCACGAGGTCCATTTCATTTCGTATTCACAGCCGTTCCGCCTCAGCGGTCGCGACGACGGTATCTTCTACCACGAGGTTCCCGTCTCAAGCTATCCTCTCTTCGAATTTCCCCCATACGACCTGGCCCTGGCCTCGCGGATGGCTGAGGTCGCCGAATTCTGCAATCTCGACCTTCTCCATGTTCACTACGCTATTCCGCACTCCGTCAGCGCCCTTCTCGCCCGGCAAATGCTGGCCGTGCGCGACCGAAGACTGCCCTTTGTAACAACCCTGCACGGTACAGACATCACGCTCGTCGGCCTTGATCGCAGTTACTTGCCCATCACGCGCTATTCCATCCAGGAAAGTGACGGCGTAACCAGCATCTCAGACTATCTCAAAGCAAAAACCGTCGAAGACTTCGGAATCTCGCGGCCCATCGAAGTCATCCCGAACTTCGTCAATTGCGATGTCTACACGCCGATCGCCGACGAAGAGACTCGAGCCAATGCCCGAGCCAAATTTGCCAGTCCCGACGAAGCCATCTTTATCCACTTGTCAAACTTCCGCCCCGTCAAGCGTGTCGTAGACGTGGTAAAGGTATTCGCCCAGGTGGTGCGTGAAGTTCCGGCTCAATTGATCCTTGTTGGTGATGGCCCCGATCGTTCTGCCGCCGAGTGGCTCGCACATGACCTCAATATCAACCATCGCGTTCATTTCCTGGGCAAGCAAGACCGCGTAAACGAGCTTCTTCCTCTCGCCGACTTGATGGTCATGCCCAGCTCGCTCGAATCGTTCGGACTGGCCGCCCTTGAAGCCATGGCTTGCAAGGTTCCGGCGATCGCAACCCGTGTTGGCGGCGTTCCTGAACTCATAGAAGATGGCGTGACTGGACTGCTCTTTCCCGTGGGAAATGTAGACGAAATGGCCGCCGGAGCCATCGCCCTCCTGAAAGATCGCCCGCGGCTTGATGCAATGCGCGACGCAGCACGCAAGGACGCACAGAAGCGCTTCTGCGCCTCTTTGGTTGTTCCCAAATACATCAAGTATTACGAAGAGGTGCTTGCCGGTTGACTTTCTCCTGGCAAGCTCGATCACGCTGTGCGGTCGGCTTCGAACTTCGGATTGAATCCCACCCGCATCCAGAACTCCCGCACCAGCGCCACGGTTTCCGGCGTCACTTGCGGTGGTGTTCGCAGCAGAATCCCCGCGCCGCTTCCCTTCTCGTCGCCATCCTTCATCGAGTAGCTGGCAAGCTCCCGCATTTCTACGGCAAGCGCCACACACTTATCCGCTCGATAAGTACACGACGCCAGGTCCGCGATCGAGAGTCTCGTCGTCGGCGTAATCAAGACTGTTCGCGGCGGAGCCATACGGTCGAGCAGACAGAAAATCTCCAGCTTCGACTCCAGTTCATCCGGCACGCAGTCGATTACCACGTCGGCCTCGCGCACCGCATCTTCTATCGTGGAAGCAAACTTGACCATAGGCAATGCCGCCGGCCCCAATTGCTGGCGCAGATACTCCTGCGCATGGTGCAGGTTTGCGGGCATTATGTCTTCCATCAGCACCGTGTAGCCCGCGCGGGCCGCAGCGAGCGCGAGCCATCTGCCCAGAGGCCCAGCACCGATAATGGCAACTTGCATTGGATTCCGGATTACTTGGCTGCGAGTGCCTTGGCCACGTCGTCTGCGTTCGGGCTGGAGTGCTCCAGGTGATCGGCGATCCGTGTGCGCTCTTCAGCCGTGAGGGTGGGTATGAGCGCAAGAATGCGGCGCAGCGTCACCGCAACATCATCAATATAGTTCATCAGTCGAATGGCTTCACCAGACAGCGGCATTGGGGTCCTCTTGATTGAAGTCAGTCCCCATTGTAGGCGGTAGGGCTGCTGAGGGAAAGCGCGCCGGATGAGCGATGACCAGGCCTGCTTCTGGAAAATGCGGCCCTACTGGTCAAATCGCATGAGTGTGGAGATCATTCCCTTTGCCAGGTCGTCGGTCTGCTCTGTGAGCAAAGTCGTTTGAGAGAACCACGCGGTCGCGTCCACGCCGTCACGGTCCTGCACCACCAGCTCGTATACGCGCTCGAATCCAAGCACTTTCCCGCTGAAGGTAACCTTCTTTCGGTCGGGATCAAACTGGATCAAAAATCCCTCTTCATCTTCGCGACGGATTTCCAGACGATTTGGATCGGGCATGGCCCCACGCAAAACAGTGCGGCTCGCTTTGGTGTTGACGCTTTCGCAACGAATCGACATAACCTCGCACAAGGCGTTCCATTGGTGCGGAAGCTGTCGCACCAGGAGCGCTGCCCTGCCGTCCGCCTTCCGTTTTTCCTCAACGGCAACGGCCCGCTTGGGCTCGTAGTTCTGCAGCTCTTCTTCTTCCCAGGTCAAGGCGCGCTTTTTCTCGGGCGCAGCAAGACCGTCCACTGGCTTCGTTACCTCGGCGATGCGTTTGGAAATCGCGTCAGATGCGGTTTGGGCTTGGGCTGTCGTAGGCATAGGGGTTTCTCTTCCGATGTTAGCCCAGGTCTGCTCTTCAACAACTGCCACTACCGTGCAGGGTAACGGTACTTTTTGGTGATGCTTCGTTTCGAAGCAATGGCTCTATCGATGGCCGCCTGGCAGGCAGAAGCCTTGCAGTCGCATCAAAAGTTCTACCGGACTTACTGTGACAATCAGAGGCGGCAGCTGGCCTTCTAATTTCGTAGAACCAACCGCCTCGCGCAACCGTCTCCATATCAGTTGTCGCAGTTTCGCATCTTGGTCAAGGTTCACCCATAGATGACGAAACGGAGGCGTGAGCGTGAAACGGGTCGCAAGGTTCGCAGGCTTTGCTTTCATCGTGTGCGCAAGTGGGCAGAGTTTCGCCGCCCCCGCGCAACCAGATTCAACAAGCACAGACTTAACAACCCTCCCCATCGGCACGAAGATTGAACTCGCCGTCACCGCACCTGTCTGGGCTCGCACCGCAAAAGCCGGAGACGCTCTCTACACGCAGGTGGATTTTCCAGTCACCGCCGGAAAGGTCATCGCCATTCCAGCCGGGACCTATGTGCAGGGTGCGATTCAGTCCATCGCCCGGCCATCGCGCTTCAAAGGTCGCGCTCAAATTCAAGCGCTGTTCACGACCCTCATTTTCGCGAATGGGTACGCGGTCCCGCTGCCCGTTCTCTCGACAGCCGCCAGTCCGGCACAACCAGCGGCAGATCCGCTTCAAACCCAGGGTGCAGCCTCGCCACTTTCGCCAACGGTAATGGACTTGACCGTCAACGTCAGTTCTTCGAATGATCTGCTGCTCGATAACGGCACGCAATTCGATATAACACTCGCGGCTCCCATTTCGCTTGACGCAAGACAGGTCGCGGCCGCGATTCCGCTCAGTCGCACGGTCGACCTGGGCAAGTTCAAATCGGCAACCCTGTGCCGTCCAACCCCCGGCACGCCTGGCAGCCCCGGCACCCCAGACACCGTGATCCCCGGCTCACCGGGAACTCCAGATACAACCATCCCCGGCGGCCCAGGTATGCCTGACACTGTCATCCCAGGGACTCCGCCGACACCTCCAACCGTAATTCCGGGAATCCCCGGCACATCGGGGTTTCCTGGAAGTAACTGCCCCGGACCGCCAATTGTGACATCGAGCGTACCCGTTCCATACAGCGCGCTTCGCAGCCCAAACTCCTCATCCACGAACAACCATTGACGCTTTAGCCAAACGGGAGACAAACCATGCGGCTTAAAATTGTTGCCTTCTTCCTGATCGCCTCCATCAGCGCTGCACAAACGCCTACCATTCCGCAGCCTGTCGATCCCGCGGCGACCACCAACACCATCACAGTGCCCATGGGAACCCTCGTTGCGCTCAACCTCATCACCTCCATCAAGAGCAAATCCACCAGGCCGGGCGATCCGGTGCGCGCTGTTGTGGCGTTCCCTCTCGCAATCGGAACGCGCGTCGCCATCCCAGCAGGCACTTACGTTGAAGGAATTGTCGACAAGGTGAATGCGCACCCAAGAGCCGGTAACTCAGCGACCGCACAACTTCGGTTCACCCGCCTTCTTTTCGCGAACGGCTACTCGGTTCCGCTGGTTGCCACAAACGTGCAGGCTAAATTGTCTGTTCCGGGCGCGGAAACACAGCCAACGTATCTGCTCGCAGACGCCCGCGACGGCGCGCCATACCTCGGCAAGGCGTTCGTCGCTGAAGGCCAGAACCCTCCATCGCTTCCACCGCTGCCGCCGCTGCCCTCCGTAGGACCGTCTCCCGGAACCCTGGCAGGCATCGGCATCGGCACAGGCGTAGGCATTCTCGTGCTCTCCCTCGTAATCGGTCATCACCACGCCGGCAGCACCGACTTCATCCTCTTCGATGCGGGATGGCAATTCCAGATGTCGTTGCAGGAAAATCTCACACTTGATGCCGCACAAACCTCCGCCGCTGCGGCCACGGCGCGATGAAGCTCGAAATTGCGGATCTAGTGTCCTGTTTCTAAAATTCGCATCAGAATTGATCTGTCATCCTGAGCGAAGTTTGGCCGGCTATTCGGCCAGGCGGAGTCGAAGGATCTGCCGTGAAAATTCAGACATCGGTACGAACCAGGGTGCCCCATCCAAGCTCCGCTTGGGTGGGAAAGCACGAACTAACTCCGCAATCACGCGCGAAGCGCGGCTAACTCCGATAACCCGTCAAGCCCCCTTCGCGAAAATTCCCGCTAACTCCCTCATTCCACTCGCAAAAAACTTCCCGCCATTTTGCAGGTAATTATCCCCTCCCGGCGCACAATGGAATCGTGATTGAATCCACCAGTTCCGTGATCGTGCGCATGGCGCCCGATACCTCCGCCAGCACCGCCTGTCCGCTAAGTCCAATCCGCAGAAACCTCTATAGCGATCCCCAAGCCTCACAGATCTTTAGCGCCACCCTCGTCTGCAAGTCAATGTAAATAAAATCTTTACCCAGAGAGAGTGAGTAATAGGGCCAAGGAGTCACGTCCATGTTCATCGAATGCCGGCATATACCGCCGGAGCGCAGGTCCCCCTCAATCAGGTCTTCCGCGGGCACTCTCCAGAAGCGCCAAGGCGGCCCACCCTCCCACAAGGAATGGACCGCCTCATCGCATTCCGGACTAACCGTCCTACCCGCCGGAAACTCAAACCTCTAATCCCTATTCGCTGTTCTCGCCTACTGGTCCCGTTCACTGATCACTGTCCACTGTTCACTGTCCACTGTCCACTGTCCACTGTTCACGGCTCTCTGTTCACCGTCCACTGTTCTTAAAGTGTCCTCTTGAACAGCGGCGTTGCAATCAGCAGCGTGCCGATCCCAAACAGAAACAGAAACAGTAAATCTCCCCGAATCGCAACGAACCCGCCATCCTTCAGCAGGATCGCCTTGAACCCATGAATCGCATACGTGAATGGATCGACAATCGCGATAGCCCGCAGCCACTTCGGAAACGCCGCGATCGGATAAATCGCACCCGAAGGAAAGAACAGCAGCGTATTCAGCACCCCAAACATCGCGCGCGGCACCAGCGGATCGTCCACCCGCACCATCATCAAAAACATCATTCCGTTGAACGCGATCGACACTCCCACGATCAGCAAGAACAGCTGGAACAATGCGAGAGGGTGAAAAATCGTGCCCAACCCCGCCATCAGCGATCCAATCACTGTCAGCGAAATCCCCGCCAGCACCGCCTTGATGGCGCCGGCCGCATTGAGTCCCATCACCAGTTCAAGCTTGCTGATCGGTGTCACCAGGTATCCCTCGTGCACACCGCGCGCCTTGTCGTCGATATAAAGCATCCCGCCGCCGATCATCACCGAGATGTACATCGCAAGCGCAATCGACCCCGACAGCAGGTACTTCATGTACTCGACGTAGGGATACAGCTCGACAATCTCCAGCGCGATATTCTTCACCACCCGATCCTGGATCACTGGCTGATTCAGCGCGTCGATCAGCGATTGCATCTCCGATTCAAGGCTGCCGCTCATAAACTGATCGGAGTTGTCGACCACCAGCCCGATCCGTGGTGCATCCTGCGAATAGACGCGCCGCGAATACTGTGCCGGGATGATCACAGCCGCATCCACCTTCCCGGTCCGAACATCCTCCCGCGCTTGTGTTTCATCGTCGTAATTGACTGTCGTGAACGTTGCAATGTTCACCGCAACCGAATCGAACGCCTCGCGAATCCTCAACGCTTGCGGGCCATGATCGTGGTCAACGACCGCCACCTTCGCCCCGCGAATCTTCCCGCCAAAAGCATTTCCCAGAATGATCAATTGCACCAGCGGCAACATCATCGACATGATCATCAGCACCGGCGAGCGGAAAAACTTCCGCATTTCGCGCTCGACAATCGCCATAAACCTGTTCATGGTTGTGCTCCCGGACGCGGCGGCATCATGAAGACCGACTTCACCTGCTCATCGCGCAATTGCCTGCCCGTGTAGTGCACAAAAACGTCATCGAGCGATGTGTTCTGCACGCTCAGCGAAGTCAGCTGCTCGCCCAATGCCTTCGCCATCTCCACCAGCTCCGTCGTGGTCTGCGATCCATTCGACGTCAGTACGCGATAAACGCCCGCTGATTGCGATTGCACCTCCGTCACATCCGGAAGGGCCTCCAGCCGCGCCTTCCACTCTGCATCCTCACGATTGAATTGCACTTCAACCACATTCGATCCCGGCACGCTCTGCTTCAACTCCACCGGACTGCCCAATGCCACCAGCGTTCCGTGATCGACAATCGCAATGCGGTCGCAAAGCCGGTCGGCTTCTTCCATGTAGTGCGTCGTCAACAGCATCGTCAGGTTGCGCGTCTTCTTCAGATTGTTCAGCATCTCCCACACCGCGATGCGCGAGACAGGATCGAGTCCGGTTGTCGGCTCGTCAAGAAAGAAAATCCGTGGATCATGCACCAACCCACGCGCAATCTCAAGCCGCCGCCGCATGCCACCCGAAAGTGTCTTGGTCTGCGCACTCCGCCATTTGGTCAAGTCCACAGCTTCCAGCACATCGGTAATATTCTTCTCCCGCTGCGCCCGCGGAACGCTGTACAGCTTCGCATAAATACTCAGGTTCTCTTCGACCGTTAGATCCTGGTCGCTAGTCAGCGCCTGCGGAATCACCCCGATCATTCGACGCACCGCGTCCGATTCCTTGCTCACATCGTGGCCACCCACAATCGCCTTCCCGCTCGTCACTGGAATCAGCGTTGTCATCATCCGGATCAGCGTGCTTTTCCCGGCACCGTTCGGCCCCAGCAGTCCGAAGATCTCTCCGTCAGCCACGGTGAAATTCACGCTCTTCACTGCTTCGAAATCGCCGTATTTCTTGCAGATGTTCTCCACGCGAATCGCAGCCGACGCATGGCCATGCAAAGGGTCCGGCGTAGGGGTGACGGTATGTGCGTGCGACGTCATTGCTTCACCAGCTTGTTCTTGGGCACGTAGACCTCAGCAGTCATCCCCGGCACAAACTTCTCATCCGGGTTATCGATCAACAACTTCAGCCGCACGGTTCTGATGTCGCGCTTGCGGCCGCCGTTGATGTCGCGCTGCGTCGCAAAATCCGCCTCCGCACTCTTGGCAATCACCTTTCCCTGCACCGACGCGCCGCTCGGCATCACCACCCGCAGGCTGTCGCCAACCTGCACAGCGTCGGCCTGTGTCTCCGGCAGCGGAGCATATACCCAGGTCTGCGTCAGGTCCATAATCGTCGCGATGGTCCCACCCGCCGTCAACACCTCGCCCTGTCTTGCCGCCAGTACATTCACCGGCCCTGAGACAGGCGCAAACACCCTGGCATATCCAAGCTGCACACCAGCCTGATCGGCCAGCGCCTTCGCGTTCTGCACGATGCCCCGCGTCGATGCCACGGTTCGCGCTGAAACCTGCGCCAGCAACTCATGCGCATGCGCCTGCTGCAGCGCCGCTTTCGCTGCCGCCACGTTCGCCTTCGCCGTCTCCACTGCTGCCTCGGCAGCATTGAGGCTGGTTACGGCTTCGTCCTTGGCCTGGTCGCTCGCAATTCCCTGCTTGGCAAGTGCTACCGTGCGCGTCGTGTCTGCCCTCTGGTGCGCAAGATTCGCCTGCGCCTGGGCAAGTGCTGCCTCGCTCGCCTTCACCTGCGCCTCGGCATTGGTCGCCGCACTCGACACTTCGCCTTCATTCTGCCGCTGTGTCTCAACTGTCTCCGCCAGCTTCGATTGATCGCTCTGGACATTGGCCTGGGCCGCTTTTTCGGCCGCCGCCAGATCGTCGCTCTCCACAATCGCAATCAGCTCGCCGGCCTTCACCGTCTGCCCTTCGTCCACACTCAGCGTCTGAATGCGTCCGGGAATCTTCGCGCTCACCAGCACTTCATTCGCATCCACCGTACCAATCAGCTTCAGGTCACCCGAAGTGCGGGCGGTGAACAGATACCATACGAACGATCCCAGCGTAAGCAGCCCGAGGATCATGAAAACTCTATTTCTTGCGTTCATCGTTTCTCCCAAAGAGATGCCGCGTACTCGGCAGTTCCGGCATGGGCGTATCTGCAAGCACGCGAGCCGCTAATTCAGCGCCATGGGCGCGGTCGATAAAGACTGCCTGTCCCAGAAACTCCACCACCGCACGCCGCCGAGCCGCCAAGGCATCGGGCGCGAAAGGCTCAAATGGCATCAAGATCCGCCAAACCGGCGCTGCTAGAAAATAAAAAACATTCGCGCCGAGCGTAGCCAGATGAATCTGCAGCCAGTCGACGTCGATCAATTCGCCCGATGCAATTCCCTCGCGCATCATCGACTGGTACATCGTTTGCAGCGGAGCAAAAACCCGCTTCACTAGCACCGGCAGAGCATCCGACTCGCCCTGGTGCATGCGCATCATCTCCTGCTGCATCAGGCTCTGAAACTCGCCCTGCGCCAGGATGCGGTCAAAATGGTTAAGTGCGGCTCTCAACAACCGCTCACCCGGCGAAGCATCGCGGAGAAAAACAGCCATCGACAGATCCCGTATCTTCGCCGAAATCATCTCCACCGCGGCAATGTAGAGGTTCTCCTTGCTGTCGAAGTGGTAGTAAAGCAGCGCCTTGTTCACGCCCGCGGCCGCGGCAATCTGGTCCATGCGAGCACCTGCCATCCCCAGTGCGCTGAACTCACGCAAAGCCGCATCGAGAATCCGCGCACGGGTTTCGGAGGATCGGTCAGTGGATACGGATGCGTTTTGGATATCAGGATTCATCTTGACCAAATAGTTAAACTAACTGGTTAGTAAAATAACCGAGCCAGCAGAAAATTGCAAGGAAGTTTCATGTAAGAAAATCTTGGAATTCTGGATGGTGTGAGTAAAAATCAGCTCGGGCGCGAACAAATTGTCAAATTTCTAACCTTTTTGGAGAGTCTATGGGAAAGGTAGAGGCGTTCGCAGCTGCACGAAAGCTTTTGCCAGGCACTCAGAGGTTCGACTCGATGGAAGTCTCATTTTCCGCCGGTGATATCCAGCCAAACCGCTCCCAGACAGCTATTTACGCGAAACCGGGTGAAATTGGTCCTGAAAAATGCGCTTCTCTTGCCCATCGTCAGGACTCATTTCTGCTCGAGTCAGTAGCATGCTCTTCGTCCCGAACTATGTGAAAGCTATCATGCACAGCGCTGGCTGCGGTTCCCAGGTCTCAGCGTGGAAACTGAACGGGAATTCCCAGGCAGCCATCAGACTCCAGGGTCCGCTACAGGACCGGCGGGCATCTGGACTTCGTAGAGCCCTTCGAATGCGACTTCACCCTGGAGCCGATCGACAAGCTGTGCGATGGTCCGGGTGAGGCGCAGGAGAGCGCGTTCGCGTTCGGAAAATTCGGTTTCGATTTTTTCCGGCGAAGCATCGAGGCGATCGACGATGCTTGCGATCGAGCCGGGGGGATGAGTGCGCGTGGCAAGCTGGTTCTCGAGGCTCTCCGCGATATGCAGGAATATGCGCGAGCATTCAAAGCGAAAATCGTCCTCGAATGCGGTAAATGACCGGGACTTCAAATCGGTCGTGGCAAAGATGCGGAACTGAAGGAGCGGGGCTTCGAGCAGATAAACGCTGCGCAGGGGAGCCTGCCATCGCCGGATGCGGTCGCGAGCCGCCATATCCCCTGCACGCAAGGGTCCGGTTTCAAAGGGGACGGCGTCGGACTGGGCGTTGACTTCGCCGAAGTGGCGATAGACGGCATCGCGCTGGCGGCGAATCTTGAGAATGGCTGCCGGGTCATCCGCACGCGGTGTGGATGAGAAGAGATCTGCCAGCAGGCGAAGATTGGCGACAAAGATGCGCACCATTTCGTCGGCAGCGGAGCGGGAAAGTAGCCGCTCGAACACGAGCCACATGATGGTGATGCCGAGCAAGACGCCGAGGACGCGGTCGCGCGCGATAGTGAGATTGGTCTGGATGGAAAAGTCGCTGAGGTGGATGAGGTAGAAGGCGAATGCGAATTGCAGGCCGGCGTAGGAGAGCCGTGTGCTCGATGTCCCGATCCACGCGGCGACAAAGGTTGCGGTGGCGAACAGGATCGTGAATCCACCGATGGAATCGAGAAAGGGGAGAACGAAAATCTGGGATCCGAGGCCGAAGATGACTCCGCCGAGAACGAATCCCGCCATGCGGAGGATCTGTTTCTGACGGGAAGAGCCGATGGTGGTAAGTGCAGTGAGCACACAGGTGGTGACGGAGGTAGAGAGGTTGGGCCAGTCCAACGACACATAAAAGATGTAGCAGAGCATGGACGCCGCGGTTCCTCCCAGGATGTAGCGCAGATGCTCGGGATTGGAGAAGGCGTCGGGGATGAAGATGCGCGTAGTATCGGGCGGGTCCTCGATGCTCTGAAGGGCCGGATCGGGAGAGTTCTCTTCGCTAAAGATGGAGGGCATGAGCGAGACCATGGATTCAATCTCAGACATGAGCGGGGTGCCAGGACTGGGCCGGGGCTCAAGGACTGCCTCGCAGGGTTGGCCGTGGGTGTGAAGGCAATGGCGGATGTCGGCGATGCTTCGAGTCAGGCGCTCGGCGCGCTCCTCAAGCCCGGGCAGCAAAGGATAGGCGTCGGCGAGGGCGGCAGCAAAATCAATGGAACGCCCCACCTGGGATACCAGGGCACTCATGCGGGTGCGATAGAACTGCGAGTAGCTTCCGCGGGCCACGTGACGCCGCAAGGCGCCGGCTCCCACCATGGCAAACTGCGGAAGGCGCGCGCGTGTGGCGGCGGAGATGGGCCGTGCCGCAGCGTAATCCGCCATGAGGTCTTCAATCAGGGCAAGACGTGTATCGAGGCCATCGATCAGGTCGTCGCGGCCATGCAGCGCGTAATAGACGACTTCGACGCATAGCGTTACGAGCGCACCAATGAGAGTGGCAGCGACATTCCACAAAGTCAGTTCGACATTTCTTTCCGCAGGACCGGGCAGGTACCAGATGCCGACAACGTTGGCAACGACGAGCGCCATACCGGAGGCGACGGCGTAATTGGCGAGGCAACGGAGCAGAAAGAAGACGATGAACAGGCTGCCGGCCACCCACAGAAAATGCGTCTCGGGAGTGGAAGCGAACAGACGTGCGCCGATGGGGATGAAGAGGGTTCCGAGAGCAAACGCGGTGATCAGGAAGATTGCCGAGCGGGCGGTGGCCACCAGGTTTTCACGCGAGAAGATGAAGGCGGACAATGCACCCACGACACCTCCGGGAATGCGGAAGGTGACGATGAGAATCATGGTCAGGGTGGCGGCGATGACGATGCGTGCGACGAGCGCCCCGCGGCCGGGATAAGGCGCGAGTTCGTTCTTGAGGAAGTCGGGGAACCACTGGTTGAAGTGTTCCTCGTGCGGGATGTGGATTGCCTCGGAGGCCATCTCTATTCCCCGATCTTCGGAGGCGCGTTGCCGCGGATGATGACGACCGCGGATTCGCCGAGGCGAAAGACGTCAGTGGGCTGGTCCTGAATTCGCACGCGCACGGGAAAACGCGAGGCCAGATGCACCCAGTTCAGGGTGCGCTGGACGTCTGGAAGGCCTGGCGCGGTGATATGGCCGACGATGTCGCTGTCGGGCGTGACTCCGAATCCGACGCTGTCGACGACGCCTTTATAGCGAACGCCGGGACGGGACATCACATAAACGTCGGCCGCCATTCCCGGCTGGATGCGGCGCAACTGGGTTTCGCGGAAATTGGCGATGACCCACCAGACGCGCGTGTCGATGAGGGTGAAGATGTGTTGGCCCGCGGTTGCGTATGCTCCCTGGGAAAGGGTGAGGTTGGTGACACGGGCATCGAAGGGAGCGAGGATGCGGCAGTTGTCGAAGTTGTATTTTGCCGTGTCGATGGCAGCCTGCTTGCCGAGAATCTGTCCTTCGAGCGGCTCGAGCGTGGTGACGTTGTGCGTTGCCTGCTGGACTTGCTGGTGGCTCTGATCAAGCAGGGCCTGCACCTGTTTGTACTGTGCCTGGGAGGCGAGGAGGCTTGCCTCGGCCAATTCGAGTTGCGATTTGGCCTGGTTGGCGGCCTGCGTACGCGAAATTTGCAACGTGCGCGCCTGGTCTACCTGGTCGACGGTGACAAACTGGCGCGCCAGCAGCGGTTCAATCCGGTGGAGATTATTCGAGGCGTACACGAGCTCTGCATCGGAGCGGTCAACGGCGAATTTGGCGCCGGCAACATCAGCCTTGGCCTGTTCGATGGCAGCGGCGGCGCGGGCAACGCCAGCCTCGGAGCCAAGTACACTCGCCTTGGCCACGTCGATGCCACTCGATTTGGCGGCGATGATACGGCGCTCGTCGCTGATCTGGCCTTCGAGCGCCTGCTGGTCGGAGCGGGCGCGGGCTAGCGCATAGGCATAGGGGCGTTCGTCGATATCGAAGAGCGGATCGCCGGCCTTCACCTGCTGATTGTCGGAGACATACAAGTGGGTCACGGGTCCGTTGACGAGCGGGGCCATGCCGATGTAATTCGCGAAGACTTCGGCATCATCGGTGCGCGGATTGGCATTGACCTCGTGAACGACCAGCAGCGAGATGAGAACCGTACCGATCATCACCGCGATGCTGATGGTGCGGCCGACGATGTGAAGGCGGTTGTGCGATGGGTCAGAGGGCATCGTTCCTCCTCGAATCAACGAAACAGGAGATCAACTAAACAGGATTAGCCAAAGCGAGCAGGCAAAAAAGAGCGCGAGACACGGATAGACAACCACAGGCCAGAGCAGTTCCTTGTCGAGCGCGAAACGGGCGAAGATGCGATTGGCGATCGCGGCCAGAAGGATACCCGCAACCAGGCAGATGAGCCAGGACGGGAAGAAAGATCCGAGGATGTTGAACGTGGGTGAGCGGCCGCACCCTGTGAGTGCAGCCACGAACAGCGCTGCCGGGAGAGTCAAAAATCGTTGCACGCGATTCACGTTTTTGCGTCGCTCCATTCGCATGAGTTCGGGGTTAAGGGCCTGGGCTCCAGTGCTGGGTTTGAACAAGGTCGCCGGTGCGGAAAGCGAGGTTGGTGACCTGGAGTAACAACTGCGTGCGCGCCGCGATGTCTTCGGAACGGGCCTGCGCCAAGGACTTTTGTGCGGAAACGACATCGAGTAGATTGCGGACGCCATAGCCGTAAGCTTCATGTGCCGCTTCGTACGATTGTTGCGAAGCGGCCAAGAGCGCAGCCGCCGCTTGTTGTTGCCGCAGCGCTGTCTGCATTTCGGAGTAAGCTGCCCATACCTGGTTGGCAATTTGGTCGCGAAGCGCGTCGATCTCGGCTTGCGCAGCTTTTTTGTCGGCTGTGGCCCGGGCGATGTTGTATTCACGCCGCGCACCGTCGAAGAGGATCCATTTGAGCTCGAGTTGCGCGTTCCAGGCTTCGCCTTGTGCGTAGTGTCCTGGAAAAAGGTCTTGCTGTCCGTAGGCCCGCGCCAGGCCTCCATCGCCTGTGAAGCTGAGAGAAGGAAAGTAGCTCGATCGAGCCTGTTTGATGGAAGCATTGGCAGCACGTACACGCGCTAATTGCTGGAGCAAATCGGGGCGCTGGCCGAGGGCCCGATCGATCTCCTGATCGACGGAGGCGGCTATGGATGAAGGAGGCTTCAGTTCGTCAATGCCCTGGACTTTGAATACCGTGCCTGGCGCGAGTCCGACCGCCGTAGCAAGATCGCCGCGAGCGATGTCGACCGCTCCGGCGGCGGCCTGCCGGTCGTAGTCCGCCTGGGTACGCGCGGCGGTGGCTTCGAGTTCGTCGGGCTTGGTGGCGAGCCCGTTGGCGAGGCGTGCCTTTGCGTCCTCTTCGATGGTTCTTGCGTTTTCGAGGCTGACTTCCGCTGCCTGGCGCTGGCCTTCGGCGTTGAGGAGGCGGTAGTAGGCGGATGCGACCTGATAAATGACGCGGCGATGGGTATCGTTGAACGCGAGATCGGAAGCCAGCAGATTGGCTTTGGCCGCGTCGATTTCTCCAATGCGTCCGCCGATGTCGAAGACCAAATACTCGACATGGAGAACGGGTTCAAAGATGCCTTCCGTCTGGCGGTGAAAGAATTCGCCGACGAGGGCCGCGTCACGAAGGGTGACGGCAAGTGCAACTGCAGACATGGTGGGATAAAGAGCGCTGCGGGCAATGCCCAGAGTGGCAGCCTTCGATTTTGCTTGCTGCCATGCGACGCGCGTCTCGGGGTTGTGCTGCTGGGCCAGGTCGATCAACTCGGGGAGTGTATAGGTCTTGTCGGGAACGAGATCGACAGCCTCTTGTGGGCGGACGGCGAGTTCATGTTCCAGAGCCTGAACACCCGTAGGTTGCCAGACGGCGCCCGATGCAGGCGGGGCGCTTTGCGCTGCAAGACGGGCGTGCAGCACGGCCGACGCGAGGATTGCAATTGTCGTAACCCGGCCCGTCGTTGTCATGCGTGCATGATAACGTAGACCCGTCCGAGCACAGGGAAAATCAACTGGCAGTAGTCCCCAGAAACTGAATCAGGAGGAGCAGTCGCATCAAGCCGATACCGGGACTGCACTCAACGTGCGGTTTTCTTTCGTCGCCGCCGCTCGCTCTCCTTCATCATTTCGTTCAAATCCGCAGCCGGACCTATCACAATCGGTCCAAGTCCATACTTGAAGCCTGGAAGCTGTGAGACAAGCTGAATGGCGTGATTGAGGTCTCGCGCCTCAAAGATTTGAAGGCCGCCGAGCTGTTCCTTGGTTTCCACATAGGGTCCGTCGGTCGTTGCGACTTTGCCGTTTTTCCAGGACACAGTCAGCGCGGTCTCCGGAGGCTGAAGAGCTACTTCGGCAACAAGATGTCCGTTGGCGCGCAGATGGTCGTTGTGCTCAAAGCATTCGTCGAGCACTGAAGGGCTACCGTCTAGCCTGGGGCCGACATTGTTCACATGAACAATTTCGATCGAGCCCCTCACAGGATGCACCTCGCGCCACCGATTTGTCTCAATGACGATTTACTATAGCCTTCATCCCATGTCCGACCGAATCTCAGGCACCGAACCGATCCTATGCGCCCCGCTACTTCGCCATGTCGACGGAAAGCTGATTCAATTGCTGCGCGATCTCCGCCCCGCAGAATGGGAATTGCAAACCATTGCGCCCGCCTGGAAAATCCGCGACGTGGCAGCTCACCTTCTCGACACGGTGCTTCGCAAGCTATCCATGGTCCGCGATCATTGCTTCGTCGAAACGCCTCAGATCCGCTCCGACCAAGACGTCATCGACCTCGTCAATCGCCTCAATCGCGAAGGCGTCACGGTCTATCGCCGTCTCAGCCCGCCTGCTCTGATCGGCATCATGGAAATGGCCTGCCGCCAGAACGCCGACTTCCACGAATCCCTCGACCCCTTTGCGCCCGCCGTCTTCAACGTGAGTTGGGCCGGAGAATCCACTTCTCTCAATTGGTTCGATACCGCGCGCGAACTCACCGAGCGATGGCACCACCAGCAGCAGATACGTCATGCCACCGATCGTCCCGGCATCATGACGCCGGAACTCTACCATCCGGTTCTCGACTGCTTCGTGCGTGGACTTCCCTACGCCTTTCGCGATGTTGATTCGCCAGTCGGAACCGCGGTGCAGCTTGATATCTCCGGCAACTGCGGAGGGAGATGGCTTCTTTCGAAAAACAATCCACTTTGGGCATTCGTATCATCATCCGCGAATCCGCCCGCCGCCAGGGTCATCATTCCGCAGCAAATCGCCTGGCGCGTATTTACCAAGGGAATCGACCGCAATGAAGCCCTCGCGCTCTCGACCGTCGAAGGAAACACCACTCTCGGCGAACGCATCTTTCATCTCACGGCCATCGTCGCTTAACGACGCCCGCAAACCCCGTCTGCTTGGCCACGCACCGCGATTCACGCGAAAAAGTTAACATTGGTTTTTGAATCTGATTGGTTTGACAAGGCAGCCGATTGATCATCGCTCCCTTGGGGCTCTTCGGCTTCCTCCGGGTCTTCCTCTTCAAGCCCGCGCTCCGGCGGGTGATCTTTCCCGTCATAGGCGTCGTCTTCCATACGGGCAGCAGGATAGAAGGCAAACGGCGGCTGGATCTCACTCTCAGCCTTCGGAGTGCTTGCCGCTCCTATCGCTCGAACCTCGCGTATCGGGCCGATTTCCATAGAATTCACCGGACTGTCTGTTTAATAGTTATCGGCGGAAACGAGCAACACTTTAGAAAGAAGAGTCAGAATCAAACCTGCTGTCGCTGCGCAAAGCCCCCCAGAGACTACTCATGCCCGCCATGTTGGCGAAGGAATCGGGCTACGTCCTCGTGTTTGAAGAACACCGCTGCATGAAGCGGCGTCGCACTTGCTGTATCCCTGGCATTAATGTCCGCATGGTTCGCCAGCAATATCTTCGTCAGGCGAACAGATCCCGCTTCTGCCGCCATGTGCAAGGGCGTTTCTCCGTCGTCATCGGCAGCTTCAACTTCCGCGTGCCGTGCGATCAGAATTTTCACAATCTCTTCCTGCCGATAGAAAACCGCCGCATGCAGCGGCATTGCACCATGTGCGTCCTTGGCGTTGACATCGGCGCGATTTGCCAGCAGCAACTGCACGACTTCCTGCCAACCCTTTGCCGCAGCCAGGTGCAGCGGAGTGTCCCCATTTTCATCACGCGCAGCCACATCGGCGTGAAAAGACAGAAGAACGTTGGCCACCTCACGGCGCCCGTACAGAGCCGCGAGGTGAAGTGGAGTCGTCCCGTCTCCCTCTTTTGCCAGAGCCAGCGCTGGATTTGCTTCAAGCATCGCCCGCAGCGTCACTACGTCTCCGGCTGCGGCAGCGTCTTCAATCGTCGTGCAATGTGCGAGTGCACTCGAAGTCAAACCGACCACAAGTATGATTAAGCCCGGAACTCGTCGAAAGTGGAGTGCGCATTTGAGCAGTATCAGCGTACGCAGAGCCCCTCGCAGTTCCGCCCGACCCCAACGGAACTCACTGGGTAAAATTGATCTCTATTTGAAAGACGAAGAATATCGTTCTAAGGTTTACGATCACATGCGACGGCGAACACACGTGTATGCCATCTACGACCGCCAAATCGTGTCATCGTCTACCTAACTCCCTTTTTAAGACAGCACATCTCCGGATCCAGCAACCGCGGACCAGGTCCCTCGGCAGCCAGGCAATCCCAGGGGTTCCGAAGCGGGCAAGTTTCCAACGAGAGACATCCGCATCCGATACATCCATCCAACTGGTCTCTCAACCGCGTCAACCGCTCGATCCGATCGTTGAGACGCGCCCTCCACACGACCGACAGCCTTTTCCAATCCCCTGATGTTGGAGTTCGCTTCTCAGGCAGTGTTGCCAATGCTTCTCGAATCTCTTCAAGTGGAATTCCGGTTCTCTGTGCCACCTTGATCACCGCCACTCTGCGCAGCACCTCGCGCGCATAGCGCCGTTGGTTCCCGCTATTGCGCCAGCTGCTGATTAAGCCCTTCGCTTCGTAGAAATGCAGCGTCGATACGGCCACTCCACTCCGTGCCGCCACTTCGCCCACGGTAAGAGACAGGTGGATCTCCGGCCGCTGCCTCTTGTCGCCTGGTCGTGCAATCATCAATCTTCCCTCTTGACCTCAAGTTTACTTGAGGTTCTATTCTTGAGCCAGTGGAGGCAGCAAAATCTTATGGAATCACCAATCAGGGTCGGCCTGGTTTACGGATCGACGCGACCGGGCCGCTTTTGCGACACCGTTGCCCGCTGGGCCTCAGGCCAGATTGTCGCCCGTGAAGGTTTCGCCGTCGAGATCATTGATCCCGCGGCAGTCGAAACCGTGAGTACAGTCTCACTGAATGGCCGCGTCGCTGCATGCGATGCATTCATCGTCGTCACGCCCGAGTACAACCACGGCTACCCGGCTCCTCTTAAAGCGCTCATCGACTCGTTCGGGCCGGAATGGCACGCCAAGCCGGTCGCGTTCGTCTCCTATGGCGGAATCTCCGGCGGCCTGCGCGCAGTCGAACAGCTCCGCCTCGTCTTCGCGGAACTGCACGCCGTCACCATCCGCGACAGTGTAAGCTTCGCCGGTGCGTGGGAACAGTTCGATGCCAACGGCGCACTGCGCAATCCGGAGCGCGCCGAGCGATCTATGGACGCGATGCTCCGCCGTCTCCACTGGTGGGCTGTCAGCCTCGCGCATGCCCGCGACATCTGGCCTTACGCAAAAACCGTCTAGTGTCTGTCTCTAAGATTCGCACCAGAATTAAACTGTCATCCTGAGCGTAGTTTGGCCGGTGTTTCGGCCAAACGGAGTCGAAGGATCTACCCTGAAAATTCGGATATCGGCACGAACGAGGGTGCCCCATCCAAGCTCCGCTTGGGTAGAAAAGCACAATCTGACCAGCAGCGATTTTCATTCTCCCTGTGTTGCGCAGCGATATCCACGACTGCCGTTGCTCTTTGCGGCTTATACGGATCAATCCACGTCTCGGGGGCTGTGCGCAACACACGACTTCAGCGAAAGGGAGCCGCAGTGGCCAGCAGTGTTTCAGGCAGAAATGGAACGATCTTCCGCAGTTCGTTGCCCGCTCAATCCTTGGCGGTCGTACCATTCGCCGGAGGGATCATACGGTGTGAAGACGGGCAGAAAGACGCGAACGGTCGTACCTTGATCTCCCGCGTCTTGCCTGCTTTCAATCTCAATGCTGCCTCCGTGGCCTTCGACAAACTGCTTTGCAACGAACAAGCCGATGCCTGTACCCACAGTGCTTCGGGTCGTGAAAAAGGCCTCAAATACCCTTGGCAGATCACCTTCCGCGATTCCGACACCGTTATCCTGAATGGTCAGGACGATGCCAACCGGGGAATCTATCGCATCCTCGACGGAGATGGACAAGACGCCACCAGCCTGCATAGCGTAAATCGAGTTCATCATCAGGTTTGAGACCACCTGCATCATCTCCCCGCGACGCAGCACGATCTTCCTTGATGAATTAATCGCCTTCTTGATCTCAATGCCTGTAGCTGTACAGCGTGGCTCATAGATCGTGATTGCATTGAGAACGATCTCCCCGATTGAGGCACTGCTTGCCGGTGCATGTTCGCGATAATAACCAAGCGTCTGCTTGGCAATATGCGAGACACGCACGAGTTCCGTCTCCACTGACTGGTAGTAACTGATACCGGCCGGGTCGGTAATCATCGGACGAAGAAGGTAAATCAAGTTCATCACGGCTTCGAGAGGATTGTTGATTTCATGGGCGATCGTCGCCGCCAAGCGGCCGGTTGCCGCAATCTTCTCTGCCTGCAACAGGGCTTGCTCAAGCCGTTTGCGCGTGGAGATATCGCGCAAAATCTTGGACGCGCCGATAACTCGACCGTGCTCGTCTCTTATCGGAGAAACGGTGAGAGAAACATCGAGCAACTGACCGCTCTTGGTGCGGCGCACGGTCTCAAAGTGCTCGACTCGGCGTCCGGCACGGATATTCTCCATGATGTTCTTTTCATCGGAGTGAAGTTCCTCCGGAATAAGCTTCAGAATCGGCGCTCCGATCATCTCGTCCGCGGAATAACCGAAAAGACGCGTAGCGGCCGCGTTCCAGCTTGTAATGATGCCGTTCAGATCCTTGCTCACAATCACATCGTCAGAGGATTCAACAATAGCTGCGAGTTGGCCAAGGCGCTTGGAACTGTCTTCCAGCATCTGCTCCCGTTCAAACAGGCGATCCTCTGCCCTCTGATGTTCGGTGCCAAGCAACGCATAATCCTGTTTGAGCCTTAAATGTCGCTCGTTCAAATCGCGCAAGGAAATCATATCTTCTGAGATGCGACGATCAAGCCTGTTTTCCAGCACTTCGGCCGGGGCTGCAAGGACACACGCAGCGATGGCTTCATGGGTAGCCAGGAACTCCTTGATGTCGTCTTCCAGAACCAGTTCGGGATGTATCTCGGTCCAGTAGTGGGCTGTTCGAATAAATGCAAGAAGGAGTTTGGTGTACTCCAGCGTCTTCCCATCAAACACACATTTCAGGGCACGGAGCGCTCTCGGCGCATCCGGAGTTTTCAAGAAGACATGTGCTGCACAAGCAAAGATTGCTCTTTCCTCCGCGCTGTCCGGCTCTGGAGGCAAAGACAGCAGGCCCAGCCCTTCACACAAGGCAACGTGCTGATCGAGGTCGGATTCAAAAGGAAGATCCCGTCGGAGCAGCGGCAACACTTCATCTAGCGATTGGGGCAGACACTGAGGGTCGCCCGCCGGACGGCCTAACCCCACCAGGAATCCAAGATGTCTGGCGATACAGTAACGGACACTGCAGAAAAGGGATAAGTAAACAAACAACCTCTCCTTCAACAGGGAGGGCAACGGGTTGTCCAGGTACGCGAACTGAGCAAATCCCCACAGATTCTCTGTGATCTTCGGGTCGTCCGTGGTGAGCCGAAAGAAGTTGGGGAGAACTCCAAACCGTTCGAGAATTCTGGATTCCAGCTGACTACCCGTTTGTGCCATGCTCCCCCGTCTAAACACCCCCAGATTACGTCGCTTACAAACCTGTGAGCTCCTCACCACCGTGTAAATTGCGGCAGAGAGAACGATCGTACGCTCTTTGACCAGACAAGTCCGCTCGATTCCATATGAAGGTGCTATGGGGTCAGAGACGCTGGCTGACGAGAATTTCGATTCTTGGCAGATGCGGCTACCGCACCGCCAGCCATCGATTGCTACACTTGAATCATGCAGGATGAAATCGAGTTTCGCCGAGCGGCGGAAAGCGCTCTCGAGGCACTCAAGAAGCACCTGATCGCCCGCGAAGAAGAAGACGAAGCCGGCTTCGAGGTAGAGGAGCAGGGCGGCGTGCTGAACGTTGTCTTCGAAGAGCCCGCGGTGAAATTCGTGATCACACCGAACACCCCGGTGCGCCAGATTTGGATCTCCGCCCTCTCCACCAGCTTCAAGCTCGACTGGGATGCCGCATCCGGCACGTTCGTCCTGCCCCGTACCGGCGAGAAATTGATTCCGCTCGTTGACCGGCTCATCCACGAGAACAGGCAAATCTAGCACGGTTGCATAACTGGGTTTTGAAAGGTCACGGCCTTGGCCGTACCGCGATAAGCGCTCAAAAAAGTGGGGCCGCGCCTTTGCGCAGCCCCGCATATTTGGCCCTGGATGTCTCTACTGCAGCGAGTAAACCGTCTTCAGTTCCTTCTCAACCAGCGTATCCGGCAGTGGAGCATATGACAGCGCCGAAACCTGTCCTTCGCCCGACTTCAGAATCCAACTAAGCAGATCCTTCAGTACGGTGCGATTCGCCTGGTTCGCGCCCTTCACCGGAATTAGCAGATACGTGAAGCTCGAAATCGGATACGCATTTGCACCCGGAGCATTTGTAATCGACACACGATAGTCAGCGGGCATCTGCTTCACGCTCGCAGCCGCGTCAGTCACTCCCTGAATTGAAGCGGTGATAAAGTTCCCTGCCGGGTTCTTTACCGAGCCAAATGCAATTTTGTTCTGCAGTGCATAAATCAACTCGACATATCCAATGGCACCCGGCAGCTGGCGAACAAGGCCCGCGACACCTTCATTACCCTTGCCACCCACTCCCACTGGCCAGGATGGGGACGATCCTTTGCCAGGCCCACCGGCCCAATCCTTGCTCACCTTGGTCAGGTAGTCGGTCCAGATGAAACTGGTGCCGGAGCCATCCGAACGATGCACCACGATGATCTTCTGGTCCGGCAGCTTCGCATCCGGGTTATCTTTCGCAATTCTTGCATCGTTCCAGTTTGACACCTTGCCGAGATAGATATCCGCCAGGACGTCGGAGCTGAAGCGAAGCTCTTTTGCGCCCGGAACGTTGTACACCGGCACAACTGCTCCAAGCACCGTTGGAATATGAATCAGCTTTACCGGTGACGACGAGAGCATTTCGTCGGTCATCGGCATGTCTGACGCTCCAAAGTCGACCAGCCCTTTGGTCACCTGGGCGATACCGCCGCCGGAACCAATCGAGGCATAGTTAACCTCGACTCCGGGGTGCGAGCTACTGTATTCGCTGAACCATTTTGAGTAGATCGGGTATGGAAATGTTGCACCGGCTGCGGTTAACTTCTGCGCCTGGGCTACACTCATCGCCAAAACTAACAAACCCATTGTAAGCAAAGTCTTTTTCACGTAATCGCTCCCGTGCAGGATCACTGCCGTACTTCATTCTCTCTAGCGAATGTTACTGGGATTTGAAAAGCAGGCAGCTTTCTGATTTTTATCAACTTAAACGCCGTTTTGTGCTATTGCGGGGGCGTCGGCATGCTCATCAAGGCGGTGCTTTGAGGGGACAATTGGCAGAGTGAATAGAAACGTCGTTCCCGAGCCAAGTTCGCTCTCCGCACGGATATGTCCCCTGTGCGCTTGAACGATATGCTTCACAATGGCCAGTCCAAGGCCAGTTCCGCCAGCTTCCCGCGATCGCGCCTTGTCAATCCTATAAAATCGCTCAAAGATCCGGTTCAGGTGCTCCGATGCAATGCCTGGGCCAAAATCCCGCACATAAAACTCGATCTCTCCATCCAGCGCGCGCGCGCCTACCTGGATCCTTCCGCCCGACTTTCCATATTTGACGGCGTTTTCAATCAGATTCCCAAAAACCTGGTTCATTGCGTCGGGATCGACCATCACAGAAATATCCGGCGCTCCCGACGACTCCAACTCCACTCCCGAATCCACCACAAGGCCGCCGAGCGAATCAATCGCATCATTCACCATTTCACTCGCCCGCGTCGGCTGCATGGCAAGCTTGTAATCCGGGCTCTCGATCGTTGCCAATGCGAGCAAATCCTCCGTCAATCGGTTCATCCGCGTCGCATTCTTCAGGATCACCTGGAGGAATTCATTGGTCGTTGCCGGATTGGGATGCGGATCCTCCACGAGCGTTTCGACATATCCCTGAATCGACGTCAAGGGCGTGCGCAGTTCGTGGCTCACATTGGCAATGAAATCGCGGCGCGACCGTTCCGCCGACTCAATACGAGTCACATCATGCAGAACGGCGATAACTCCGCCGGTTGGCAGCGGAGCTGCGCTAATCTCGAAGCTCCGGCCCGCTGCCAGCGAATTCGACCGACCATACCGTACTTCGCGCGATTCCTGTGCGCTTTTCACACAGTCAAGCAGTTCCGGATCACGTACCGAATGCACCAGGGGGCGGCCAACGCGGATTTCAGTTCCAGCAATGCGCTTCATCACGGCATTTGACCAGCGGACCAGGCCTTCCGCCGTAACCGCAACCACTGCCTCCTGCATCGAGTCCAGCATCGTCGCCAGCTCGTGTCGGCTGCTTTCGATCTCAGCAAAACTCTGCCCCAATCGCTCAGCCGTCTGGTTCAGCGCGGCCTCCATCGCGGCCAGTTCACCTCCGCGCTCGTGCGCCAGGCGCGCACTCAAATCTCCTTGCGCGATGCGGTGTGCAAACGTCATCACCCGTTGCAGCCGCGCCGTGATACGGCTGGCCGCAAATGCTGCGATCGGCAGCGCTACAAGCAGCGCGATCAGCCCGGACCAGATGGCCTCCCGCCCCAGGCGATGCAGCGTCTCTCCCGCGGAGTGCTCCATCATCCGGCGCAGAATGATCTCCATTGCCGCTGTCTCAAACAGCAGCAGGAGCACGAACAGCGCCATCAATTTTGTGAATACTTTGCGCGTCAATTCAGGGCCTGCTCATGCCAGGATCCTGGCCTGCGGTCTCACTCACCCTTTGGGATCTCGAATCGATATCCGGCCCCGCGCACGGTTTTCAGGTAGCGCGGATTCTCCGGATCGACCTCGATTTTCTCACGGATGCGGCGCACATACACGTCCACCGAGCGGGGCGTGACAAAGCGTGCATCGCCCCAGACCGAGTCCAGAAGGTGGTCGCGGCTAAATACCCGCCCTGGGTGCCGGGCAAGGTAATCCAGCAGCCGAAACTCCGTGGCTGTCGTCGTCGTCAGATCCCCGCGGACCCTGAGCTGCATGGCATTTGCGTCGATCACAACTTCTTCAAAGCTGATCACCGACGGCGTAGTCGGGCGCTCAAATCGCCGCAGCACCGCCTTTACGCGCGCAACCAGTTCGCGCGTGGCGAACGGCTTGGTAATGTAATCGTCTGCGCCCAGCTCCAGCCCGAGTACCCGATCGTTTTCGCCTGCGCGCGCCGTCAGAAATATGATGGGAATCGTGGAAAGTGCCGGATGTGACCGCAGCCTCCGGCAAACATCCAGTCCATCGCCTCCAGGAACCATGATGTCGAGCAGAAAAAGCGCCGGAGGCTGGCGCTCGGCATCGGAAATCACGTTGTTCGGGGTATGGAAAATCCGGGGTGCAAATCCTGCGGCTTCAAGATGATGCTGTACCAGCCGCGCGATGTCAGTATCGTCTTCCAGTACAAATACGGTTTGGCTCAAACCGGAATGCCTTTCACTGGCGGCCGTTGGATTTTCAGTGCAGAGGCCGCTCAATATCGTTAACAGAGTAATTCAGGGAGGCAAACAAATTGCAAACGTTTGATGAATTTGAAACATCGGCCGGCCCCTGGTTGTCGTTCTTGACTCTATTCGGCTGCCTCTGCGACACTCGCTCCGCATGAAGCAAAGGGCTTCTGCCCGTCTCTCCTCCCTCACCGGTGCAGTTTTGGATGTCCGGCACACGCACGAAACCGGGCAACGGCAGTTCTAAGCTGTCAAACAACGACTGGAGGAACCCATGAAAAAGTACTTCGCTGAGTTGGTAGGCACATTCATCCTCGTGCTCTTCGGTTGCGGAACCGCCGTGGTCGCAGGGGACAAGGTTGGTATCCTCGGCATTGCCTTCGCCTTCGGATTAGCACTCATCGGAGCGGCCTACGGAATCGGGCCCATCTCCGGCTGCCATATCAATCCCGCCGTCAGCCTCGGGGTGTGGTCCGCGGGCAGGATGAAGACTGGCGACATGATCGGTTATTGGATCGGCCAGTTCATTGGCGCAATTCTCGCAGCTGGCGTGCTTTCGTTCATCGTTCGCGGCGTTGGCACCGGCTATGACGTGGCCACGAGCGGCCTCGGCCAGAACGGTTGGGGCCCTGGCTACCAGGGAGGATACAACGTCACCTCCGCCATCGTCTTCGAATTCGTGGCGACGCTCATCTTTGTAATCGTCATCCTCGGAGCGACGCAGAAAGCCGCTCCCGCGGGCTTCGCGGGCCTCGGCATCGGCCTGACCCTCGTTGTCATTCACATCTTCGGCATTCACATCACCGGCGTCAGCGTGAACCCGGCGCGCAGCCTCGGCCCGGCGCTCTTCGTTGGCGGCACGGCGCTCGCGCAGGTCTGGCTCTTTCTACTCGTTCCCAGCGTCGCCGGCCTGGTCGCAGGGCTACTGTTCCGCTTGAAATTGCTCGAAGCCGATGAGCCCATGCCGGAAATCAAGAACCGTCGCGGAGTCGAGAACGAAATCGCGGTTTAGCCGATTCGTCTCGTCTTTGCCAAAAACAAACAGGGAGATCTGCTTTCACAAATCTCCCCGTTTGACTATTTGAACCGGGTGTCCCATCCATGACGTAGTTTCATCGCGTCATGGATGGGAAAGCACGAACCCAATCGCTCACTTTGAGTCCGACCGCTCCAGCTCGGCAATGAACTCAACCACCGCCTCGCTCCAGCCATCGACGTGCATCCACGCGCCGTATCCAACACCGTTGCGGTTCGATGCTACGTTGATCACGTAGCCGCGGCCGCGCGGCGCCGGCACCTGGTCGTGCGACTGCTCGTCGGTGATGACCACCATGCGGTCGTATCCCTTCCGCATGTCGGCCTCAACCTGCCCGATCGCCTTTCCCAGGTACGTCCCGCCATGCGGCTGGCTCTGGTCGAGCGCGTCGCGCAACGCCATTCCACGACGCGACGCCACCAACTTCGCCTCGTTCGAGAAGGTGTACACCGTCACCTTCTCTCCGATTTCTCGAAGCAGGATCGCCAGTCCGTAAGCCGCATCCGTACGACGCATATCCGAGCGATGCGAAATTGCCGCCTCCATCGATCCGGAAACGTCAACCAGCAACACCGTGTGCCCCGGCAAACGCCCGGCACGGCCCTCAAGCGCACGAAACATCGCCGTCTCAAGCGCCTGCTCCCACTGCGGAACAGAACGAGCCGCAGCCAGAAAACGGAACGGCAAAACGCGGTCCGTCTTCATCGCAGAAAGCGCGGAAAGCACGAGCTCTTCGCTCACGGCCGCCCCCTGCATATTGCGCAGGTTACGCAGCAAAGCCAGCGCGCCAAGCTTGCGCTCAGCCAGCAAGCGCTCCCACACCTCGCGTTTCTCCACGCCGTCACGTCCGGTTGCCGACAGCGCAACCTCCCACGTATCCGGCGTGGCCAGCTGGTTCTCGGCCAGACGCTTCCACAGCGAAGCCTGCGCCCCGTCCACCGGCCGCGCATGCGACAGGAACAGCACGTCACGTAGACGCACCGCGCCCGCACGGTCATACTTGGCCAGCGCGTACTCGTCGAACTTGCAGAATGCCGAAGCCAGTCCCTTCTTCACCTGCGCCGACAACGGCTGACGTCCGCCCGCCCAGTAGATGGCGACAAACTCCGACAGCTCATCGGCACGCTGAATCACGCGCGTCAGCGTTTCCGCCACCAGTCCGCGATGCGTTGTCAGTCGCGCCATCTCGCGCACCAGTAACAGCGGCGCGTGACGCAGTTTCATCCGCTCGCGAGCCTCAACGGCCAGCGCCGCTACCTTCTCGGCAGCTACCTTCGGCACCAGTTCGCCGATACGTCCGGCAATCTGCACGCCATCCTCGTAGAACTCCCCCTCCCACAACATGCAGGAAAGAACCGAGCGACGCAGCGCCTGCTCCGGAGTGATCGCCTTGGCCGGCGCTCCCTCGTGCGTGCGCAAACGCGGACGCCGGTAATGCTTTGCAATGTTCAGACGCATCATGCGCCTCCTTTCCAAAATCCCTGCCGGGGAAAAATCGGGTGCGGCCTTTACACCAGGCTCGCGCCCGGCGGCAGGATTCGAACCTGCGCTACCGAAGATACAATGCTTCCTCGGTCCTCTACCACTGAAGTATCCGTACCCTGCGCCACCGGCAGTTTACCTTCTTTGATCAAACAGCACGCGCCGCTTCGTCTTCATCCTCATCGTCATCACCCGCCGGTTGCACCTTCGTCACCGCATAGAAGCCCTTCGTTTTCGCGGAGACTCGCACAGGGTCCACATCGATCGCCAATTTCGTCATCTCATCCCAGGTCGGCTTGCGCTTGTCGCTAAACTCGCTGCAGTCGAACACCGTAAACGGCACCACGATATTCGGACTCGTATTCATGCAAATCACCAGCAGATCCGAATCGCGATAGCCCGCGACCACTTGCCCCCAGTTGCAACTCTTGCACAGGTGCGCGCTTCCCACCGGAGTTCCATTCTTCACATTCAGCTTGCTCATAACGCTATCGCTTCTATCCGGACGCGCCGGAGGTTTATTGACCGGGGAACCAGCGAAAACGGCATTGTTCCGATGCTCTGCCATTGAGCTACCAGGATCTACACCCCGGGTGGGACTCGGACCCACAACCGCCGGATTAAGAAGTATCCGTCTTCTACACCACCGGCCAATGTGGTTGACTGTTAAAGCGCTCCCGATACGAGCGCGGGTCAAGAGAGCAGCCGGGGAACAAGCGGAAGCGGAACGTTAGGTGCCTTTGCCATCAGACCACTTGAGTTCACACTCAAGGCAGGACTCGAACCTGCATCCCCTCGTTGGACAGACGAAGTATCCGCTACCTACACCACCGGCTGAATGATTTCCTTCCTACAACATGTTTCAAAAGCACGTCGGGGAACCTGCGAGAAGAGTGGACTCGGCGCCTCCGGTTCACGGGACCTTGTACATTGGGCTACGCCCCCGCCCGTGAACTAAGTACGACCGGCAGGTTTTCGTCCTGCTCGTCCTTCTGTGTCGAAGAAGTAACTCTTCTCTATCACCACCGACGCAATTCCATACTCGATAAGTCACCCAACGAGCGCACTTACCCCAGCGCACGCAACTAACTATTGCGGCGACACCAAAACGAGACACAACCCTGCTTAACTAACCCGAGGGAATAAGCAAAGACAGAACGGTTTTTCGAGTACCAATTCGAAGTACCTGTCTTCTTCGCCACTCGGGCTACCACACATTCGAAATGCGTACTGCCGCTTCGAATCTGCCCTGTTGCTTAAGTTTTCTGGAACGCGCGCAGGATAAGGACGCCAGAGACGTTATCGAGAACTGACGAAGTACGCCCGGCGACCGGTCAGACTCTTACCGAGCCATTCCAGCCTAAGCATCGAATTGGGTGTGATGCAATTCATCGGGCGTTTCTCCTACGCAGTTAGTACTTTGCCATAAGTAATTCCGAAAAGCAAGCATCCGAAGATATTTTCTTCGCAATTCAATCTATCTTAATTGCACTTATCGTCTTACTCAGAGAATACATATCAGGCGATGGCAACAAATCGGAGCCGCACATAATCCGCAATCCAATTTCCTACCTCATCCTGCAGGGCTGACGCAAGTAGTTCAGCCGTCTCCCTCACCACTGCTTCACGAACATCCTCCGGCAATCCATCCAGGACTCCGCGGCGAAATGTCCGCAGCCACCCCGCCATTCCACCCTCCGCAAGCTTGGTCGGCCGTGGAATCAGCGCCATATGTTCCAATCGAAATCCATGCCGCTTCAGCCGCTCCGTATAGCTCTCAGCGGTTGGATAGTAATTGACCCCATCCTCTCGATCTCCATATCCATGCCGCTCCAGCACCGCCATCAGCGCCACGCGAATCGCCGCAATGTTCCCATGTCCGCCCATTTCTGCGACAAAACGTCCACCGCTCCTCAGCACGCGATGTATCTGCGCCAGCATCTCGTCCTGATCGCGCACCCAGTGCAGCGCAGCATTCGAGAAAACTGCATCGAAGGTTCCATCATGAAACGGCAACAATTCAGCGTTCGCCTGCTCCGCCTCGATTCCCCGCCCACGCGCCGCCTCCACCATGTTCGCGGATGCATCGACTCCCAGCACATGAGCGCCAGTTACCGCAATGCGCTGCGTTAACTGGCCATCGCCACAGCCGAGGTCAAGGATGTACTCGCCCCTCTGCGCATCAAGCAACTCCAACACGCCCTCAGCGAGTCCGTGCACAAATGCGCCGTTCCGTTCGTAGGCCTGCGGGGCCCAGGTCTGCATCATCGTCAACCTCCGCCATCAGTTTCAGCGAACTCTGGAGCATAAGGCAAAGTTATTCTGTTTTGGGTTTGGATAATAAATTGTAATGAGTCTTTTAACCGCGAGGAATGCCTAGAGCGATTGCACGGGAAGCAGTGTCAGGTCGTCTACCAGGCCGACTTCCTTCTGTACGAATGG
>NZ_DATHHT010000016.1:0-58190 GCF_035317045.1 Occallatibacter sp. | reverse complement strand
TTTAATTCTTGGAAAGCTGATTCCTATCCTCGGCGTTTCAGCCTCTCTTGCGAGTTTCGGTTTATCTCTGGTTGGCGTCGCCGGCTACTTTCTGATCGTAATGGAGAAAGTGCCAACTTTTCAACGGCATATCAAATCGCGAGTGTGATCTGCTGGGCCGGCGGCCATTGCGGAAAGTCAGCTCGTTCCTGGCTGGTTGTGCCCAAATGGAGGGTCTGCCAATGGCTCTGTCCGGGACGGTGCGCCGGAGATCCTGTTTTACCAAGTACGTCTTCGTCCAACAAGCGCAAGCCTGAGACAGAATGGCGCCGCTCCGTCCCTATCGCCCGCCGTTGATCTGCGCCGTTTCTTTCGGCCGAATCCCATCCACGCTCGGATGAATCTCACTATTGTCAGGGAGGAGCAGAGATGTTCCTGGTGATAGCGACCATTCTTGCCGTTGTTCTGCTGACTGTGTTTCTGACTGAACGAGAGATAGACCGCCGCGAAATGGAACGACACAGTATCGCGCCGGAAACGCTGCATGCGCTAATGGCTTCCAAACAAGAAGTGCTGGTTATTGATGTTCGTCAGCCTCTCGATTTGCTGGGCGATTCTGTCATCATCCCGGGCGCACAGTGGCTTGCGCCTGAGGATGTGCGCGCAAATCCATCGCTGCTCCCGAAAGAAAGCGACCTCGTCGTCTATTGCACTTGCCCGAGTGACAGGACCAGCCGCATCATCTTGCGTCGAGCTCTCGCCATGGGATTTTTGCGAATCAAATTTCTGAAGGGCGGTCTCGACGGCTGGAGAACGAAGGGTTTTCCTGTCGAACCGTACACGAAGCCCTTTCACCTCGACTCGGGTAGCAGCAATCACTTGGCAGCCGCGCGTTAGTGGATTCTCTAAGACATGGATAATAGGCTTTCAGCGGAGTTTGCGACCAACGATTGACGGCTTGCCGCAGCGAAGAGTGTCGATCGCATAGCCTTTTCATGCAACCCCCGTCGCAAGTGACGCACCTATCTCACTGGAATTGCAATATTCGTTCTGCGAGGCCGCGCATAAGCATGGAAGATCAGGATTGAACAGCGATTGATGATGCCAATCAAATCTCCGTGTGAGGAACTGGCAGCGGGCGTCGCTCCGGGCGCAGCACAGCCATGCAGAGGGCCCTGGGTCTTGATTGCGACTATTCTTGCCTCCAGCATGGCATTCATTGACGGGACAGTCGTCAACGTTGCACTCCCCGCTTTGCAGAATGCTCTTCATGCATCGGTGACGAACATCCAATGGGTGGTCGAGTCCTACGCCCTTCTGCTCGCATCACTCCTGCTCTTGGGCGGTTCTCTTGGCGATCTCTATGGTCGCCGCAGAGTCTTCCTCTCCGGCGTCCTCCTGTTCGCAATTGGATCGTCCTGGTGCGGCCTCGCCACCTCAATCACTTCCCTCATCGTCGCTCGCGGACTTCAGGGAATTGGAGCGGCGTTCCTCATTCCGGGTAGCTTGGCCATTATCAGCGCTTCTTATACAGAGGGCGAGCGCGGGCGGGCCATTGGCACCTGGTCTGCCTTTACAGCGATCACTGCCGCGATCGGGCCGGTCCTGGGCGGATGGTTGGTGGAGAACGCGTCGTGGCGTTGGGTCTTCTTCATCAATCTTCCTCTCGCGATCATCGTAATCCTGCTCTCGCTGTGGCGGGTCCCGGACAGCCGTGACGAGGCAGCAAGCAAGAGTCTCGATTGGCAGGGCGCCACGCTCGCTACTTTTGGCCTGGGGGCGATCACCTATGCTCTTATCGATGGTTCGGCCACGGCGTCAGGACGCGAAGCAGTTGTCTGGGGCTTAGGCCTGGCCGGCGTGGGCACGCTGCTTGCCTTCCTTATCGTGGAATCACATTCGCCAGCCCCGATGGTCTCTTTGCATCTCTTCCGGTCCAGAGACTTTTCGGGGGCCAACCTGCTCACGTTCCTGCTCTACGCGCCTCTCAGCGGCATCTTATTCTTCTTTCCCCTTGATCTCATTCAAGTCCAGCATTACTCGGCAACGCAGGCTGGAGCCGCGTTGCTTCCGTTGATCCTTTTGATCTTCGTACTCTCCCGCTGGTCGGGAAGCCTGGTGGCTCGGTATGGCGCGAGACTGCCGCTCACCGTTGGATCACTCGTCGCGGCGTCAGGCTTTGCGCTCTTTTTGAGGCCCGGGATCGGGGGCCCGTACTGGAACACCTTCTTCCCGGCGGTGGCTGTTCTGGGAATCGGCATGGCGATCTGCGTGGCGCCGCTTACGACGGCAGTGATGGAATCGGTACCTTCCAGGGAGGCCGGTGTTGCCTCTGGAGTCAATAACGCTGTGTCGCGAATCGCCGGACTGTTGGCCATCGCAGTCTTTGGTCTCGTCCTTTCAGCCGGCTTCAACCGTACGCTGAGCCGCAGCCTCGGACAGATGCAGCTCTCTCCCTCTGTACGCCAAACTGTCGAAATGCAGCGATCGAAACTAGCGGGCGCCCAAATCAACGACTTGCTCGTAACGCACGCCGTCGACGAGGCCTTCGTATCGGGATACCGCGACGTGATTTGGATCTCCATCGGACTGGCTCTTTTGAGCGCATTAAGTGCTCAGATAATCCAATCGAAGAAACACACCGCGAGCGTCAACAATTGAGCGTGCAACCGAGCAGTTGCTCTTAAGGTCGGTTGATGCGAATAGCCAAAGCGCGTTTTGAGACGATGAATTCTGGAAGCGCGCATTGAATTGAAGGCGCCAACCGAAAGGTGCAGTCGGCCGCAGCTGAATCGCGGGCTTACAACTCATCGCGGATCAACAGTAACAGAGCCCCGGACTATCAATAACGCTTTCCCTTCTAGTCCTCCCACGAACCCGTTCCGTCTCAGGTCATAGCTGTCGGATCCTGGGCGGCGTAATGAAAGCGGAACGACGCGCTTAGCGATCCTCGCGCGGTCCTCAGAATGCTGGGGCTACCACTATCCGATCGAGATCGGGAGAAAACCCGGACGGATTTCCGAAACTGATGGTGTTTGTACCGGCGTGAAGTTGAACCTTCAGTACAGTGGGAACAGGATCGCTGAAGGTGCTCCCATTGAGGTCGAGTTCCGTTTCTGGAGCGCCATTGATGCTCATGAAGTAAGATCGCGGACCGCTGGTCTGGTAGTCGATCTCGAGCTGGTAGGTGCCGTTCGCCGGTACGGTGACGTTGGAAAAGGTCACGGAATTGCCTGCGCCTCCGCCAATATTGCCCGCCTTGCCCAAGCCCGACGAGTAGTTGCTGAACTCGCCGACTACTGTGCCGCTGAGCGTGGCGACCTCCGCTTCATAGGTCATCGAATTCGGGGTAGGGAAGTCTCCATTGCCGCGAATGACAATGCGGTCGAGATCGGGCGGATAGCTCACCGGGCTACCGAACTCGATGGAGTTGATTCCTTTTTCAAGATGGACAGGCACGGTTGTGGAGGCGGGCAGGAAGAAGCTTCCGCCGCCGCAGTTGAGCGTCTGATAGGCGCCTCCATTTACGCGATAAATGTAGGATCGCAGCCCCTGTGTCATGGAGTCGACCTGCATAAGGTATTCGCCAGCCCTGGACACGGAGACGTTGTTGAATGTGACGTTGTTGCCGGCGCCGATCCCCAGACCGCCAACCTTCTCTCCACCCGAACATGCGGCACAGTTGGCAATCACCGCGGAGCCGCCGAGGATGGCAGACTCGCCCTCGTAGCTTGTTGACGGCGAGGTAGCCGGACGGCCGACTCCGCGGACCTGAATGAGCTCAGAGGCGTGCGCACCGAGCGCAGTGGAGAAGCTCCCGGAAGATGGCCCGAGATCGCGGTGAGTCCATAAATCGCGCACGCTAACGGCATTGGCGAATCCCAGCAGACTCCAGGGAATGCGCGCCCGGGTGGTGGTTGCGTTCATGTTGAAGATACCGACAACGTAACTGCCGTTGCCGAGATTGCTGACCCAGACTTCAAGGTCGCCATCCAGGACCTGCCGTGCAGGATTCCCTGAGCGTGCCACCGCAAGCACTTCATCGTTGGTGACTAGCTGTTTGCCAAAGGCGTCGATCTTCTGCAGATCGCCGCCGAGAGTGAGAGGTGCGTTGGCAAGGGCCCATAGCGACAGCGCCGATTGCTTTTCTTCGTTACTGAGACCGTCGAGGGCACCGTCGGCGATGTCGAGTGAGTCCAGATCGTTCCATCCCACAGCAGGGCCGGAGGCTGCTTCCCAGCCGGGCAGATCGCGGAAACGCTCGTAGATACGTGGCCAGTCCGTGAGCGTGCCGCAGCCGCCTTCGCACTCCACATCCTGATCGATGCGGCGCGCGTTTGCGTATTGCTGCCAGACACCGAGGTAGTCCTGGTCGAGCGCCCAGGAGACGGTGAGCCAGATGGGGCGACCGCTCACAGCGATCGCTTTCGACCATGCGGCCACATCCAGGCGGTTGTCGATGGAAAGGTCGTAACTGTCTGAGCCGGGAGTGACGCCGTCAAGCTTGATCTGGTCAATGCCCCATGAAGCGAAGAGCGCCACCACGGAATTCATGTATTCCTGGGCTCCTGGTTTGGTGAAGTCGATTTTGTAATGGTATGGAGAAGTGCCGGGGGCGCCAAATGCGTTTCCGGCGGTGTAAGGAACTGTCAGGATGTCCTGGATGTGATACGGAGTACCGAGGATAGGCGAGTTGGCCACCACGGCCGGATATTCAACACCGGGAATCCAGTAGATGCCGGCCTTCTGCCCATTTTGGTGAATGTGATCGACCAATGCCTTGATATCGGGGAAGGTGGAGGTGTTCGGAATGGGCCGGCCACTGGTGTCGAAGGTGCCCTGCCAGCCGGAGTCAATGTTGATGTACTCAAATCCGTGAGCCTGGAGGCCGGAGGCGGCGAGGGCATCGGATTCTGCCGCAACGTTGGCCTGGCTGAGGAAGCCCGAATTGACGGTCTGTTCGCTGAAGGTGCTCCAGCCAGAGTAGGGACGTTCGCCGACTCCGTTGACCTGAGCTGGTGCTGTGGCAACTGCGAGCAGAAGGGCGAGGGCGCCGGCTGCGGAGACCACGCTTCGGAGCGCAAAGATGCGGAGAGCGAGTATTCTTGCACGAACAGCGTGCAACCAGAGACTGCAGTACGAGAGTGCAGGGTGGGTCATCGGTTTCTCCAGGCAGGGGATTGGGTCGAGCTGGATCAGAAAGCGGTAACGTTCACGCAATCCGACGAAATAACGGCACTTTACGGCTGCTCAAGAAGAGTTGTCAAGCATTGCCTGGAACTGCTTTCAGAATCAACCGCGCTGCGGCGGCTACTATGCCTGCCGATTTGGAGGAAGCGCCGCTGGATTCGGTGGCCGCCGGTGGTTAGGGAGAAAATCCTGTTGCCAAGTTTCAAGGATTAGCGTTAACGTTAACGAGATACACGATTGCTCGATACTTGCCATGCCCAGTGAAACCGTGAATCTGCGCGCCACAGAGACCTCCCGGCTGGTCCTTCCTGATCCGCCTGCCGGTGAGACTGCCGCCGTGAAGGCATGGGAGCAGTCGGTGGTGATGAGGTCTTATCTTCCGGATGAACCCGATCCCAATCCGTTGTTTCTAGAAAAGCGCGTCTACCAGGGGAGCAACGGCAAGGTTTACCCGCTGCCGGTCATCGATCGCATTGCCACCGTGCCGCGCGAGCACGCCTGGCAGGCCGTCCATTTGGAGAACGAGTTTCTGCGCCTGATGATCCTTCCCGAGATCGGCGGACGGATTCATGTCGGCTTCGACAAGAGGAACGGATATGACTTCTTTTATCGCCAGAACGTGATCAAGCCGGCGTTGGTGGGACTCGCCGGTCCATGGATCTCAGGCGGGGTCGAGTTCAACTGGCCGCAGCATCACCGACCAGCGACGTTTCTTCCGGTCGATATCGCCATCGAGCGCGAGGAAGACGGTTCTGTCACGGTGTGGTGCAGCGATCATGATCCGATCTCCCGAATGAAGGGAATGCACGGCGTCTGTCTGCGGCCGGGCTGCGCATACCTTGAACTAAAGGTCCGCCTCTACAACCGTACCTGGGACACGCAGACATTTCTCTGGTGGGCGAACGCGGCAACGCGCGTGCATGAGCACTATCAATCGTTCTTTCCCCGCGACGTGCGCTACGTTGCCGATCATGCGAAGCGGGCGGTGACGGAATTTCCCTGCAGCCTCGGCACGTATTACGGAATTGCTTACGGAGAGCGCGCGAGGGACGGAGTTCCCTTGGGGGAGATGCCGAGGAAATTCGTGCCGGATGGCTCCTATCCTGCGAACGACTTGAGCTGGTACGCGAATATTCCTGTGCCGACCAGTTACATGATCGTGAATTCGCGCGGCGACTTTTTCGGTGGCTACGACCATGCCGCACGCGCAGGCGTAGTGCATGTCGCGGACCATCACATCGCACCGGGCAAGAAACAATGGACATGGGGCAACCACGAATTCGGATATGCGTGGGATCGCAGCCTGACCGACCACGATGGGCCCTATATCGAGTTGATGGCGGGCGTGTATACAGACAACCAGCCGGACTTTTCCTTTCTCGCGCCGGGAGAGACAAAGAGCTTTAGCCAGTTCTGGTATCCGATCGGTGGAATGGGAGTACCCGACATTGCGAACGTGCACACGGCGATGCGCGTTGCATGGGAAAGCGGCGAGGCGCGAGTCCACATCCAGGTAACGCACGCTATCGCCGGAGCCATGCTGCGGCTCAGCTCGCCGGGAGATGATCCGGCCGTGTGGCACGGGAACCTGCTGCCGGACCACGCCGAGGTGATTGCCTTGCCGCTGGCAGGCTCTGGGCAGGAGTGGATCCTGGAACTCGAAGCGGAGGGCGAGGTTCTACTGAGATATGCGCCGGACGAGATCCGGTCAGCTCCCGCTCCGGTCGAGGCCACCGAGCCTCCGGACCCGGAGGAGATCGATTCGACAGACGAACTCTACCTGACCGGACTCCACCTCGAGCAATATCGTCACGCCACCCGTTCGCCTGAGCCCTACTGGCGCGAAGCGATGCGGCGCGATCCAATGGACAGCCGCGTCAACAATGCGCTGGGCAGGATGCATCTCCGCCGCGGCGAGCTGGGGTTGGCGGAGAACTGTTTTCGCGTGGCGATTGCACGACTGACTGCGCGTAATCCGAACCCGTACGACAGCGAAGCGTATTACAACCTCGGCATGACGCTGTTGTTCCAGGACCGTGCTGATGAGGCCTACGATGCGTTCTACAAGGCAACCTGGTCTGCCGCATGGCGCGGACCCGGCTATCACCGCCTTGCCGAAATCGATCTGCGTCATGGCCGCCTTGCGGCAGCGCTCGAACACGTCTTGCGTTCGCTGCGAGCCGATTCAGAGAACTCGAATGCGCGGAATCTCAAGGTTGTAATTCTGCGGCGGCTGGGCCGCATGGACGAGGCGAACGCGGAGCTCGACGCAATGCTGTGTCTGGATCCGCTGGATGCCTGGAGCCGATTTCTCAGCAGCGGCGATGCTCCCGCAGATGCCGGCCGGCGCCTCGACCTTGCCTATGACTGCATCCGCGCCGGGCTCCTCGACGACGCGGAGACGATTCTAGCGGCCGGCGCAACGGCGATGGAGCTTTATACGCGCGCATTTCCCACGAGTCACCACGAAAAGGAAGGCCAGCCGAGCGCAGCTGCAGCGGCTGCGAAGGCGAGTGCAACCTACGTATTTCCGAGCCGCCTTGAAGAGATGGTGGCGCTCGAGCGAGCGATCGCGGCGTACCCGAACGACCCACGTGCGCCGTACTATCTCGGCAATCTTCTATATGATCGGCAGCGTCACCGCGACGCGATTGCGCAGTGGGAGCGCGCTGTCAGCCTGGACCCAAAGTTCCCGACCGCGTGGCGGAATCTCGGCATTGCTTACTTCAACGTGGAACACGATAGGCAGAAGGCGCGGCAGGCTTTTCATCATGCGCGGATATGTTCTCCGGACGATGCGCGCATCTTGTATGAGGAAGACCAACTTCGTAAGCGGCTGGGCGACGATCCGCTGGACCGGCTCGCCGGCCTGGAGGCGCATCGTGCATTGGTTGCCCGCCGCGATGATCTCAGAGTGGAGCTTACTGCGCTTTATAACCAGGTGGGCAGGCCGACTGAGGCAATTGCGCTGTTGCTCTCGCGGCAGTTTCAGCCGTGGGAAGGTGGAGAGGGGCTGGTCCTCGGGGAATATGTGCGGGCGCAGCTGCAACTGGGACGGGAGTTGCTGAAGGCCGGCGATTTCCGTGGTGCGATTCGCTGCATCGAAGCCGCGGATCATCCGCCGCAGAGCCTGAACGAGGCCCGTCATCTGTTGACGAACAGCAGCAATATCCAGTTCTGGCTGGGCGAAGCCTGGGCAGCGGCCGAGGATGCTGCTCGCGCAAGGACGCACTGGGAGAGAGCAGTCCGCCAGCGCGGCGACTTCCAGCAGATGCAGGTGAGAGGCGTTTCCGAAATGACCTACTGGAGCGCGATGGCGATGCGCCGACTGGGGCGCGAAGCCGAAGCAGAGTCGCTGTTCGGTGAGATCCTCAACTACGCGGAGGAACTCGAGAAGCGGCCGCCGAAGATCGACTACTTTGCAACCTCGCTGCCGACGATGTTGCTGTTTGACGAGGATCTCGCAAAGCGCCAGCACATCACGGCCACATTTCTACGCGCGCAGGCGCTGCTCGGCCTGGGACGCGGTGCGGAAGCGCGAGCGGCGCTCGAAGAGGTCCGTAGGCTCGATCGATCTCATATGGGCGCGCAGGATCTTCTGGAAGACGACGCTGCTTTGTGAGTGGACAAACACCCGTGCTTGTTTCCATCGCTTCGAGCGAAGATAAAAACCCGCTGCATTCCTCGCGCGCTTCCGGTTATGTCTGGGGCATCGCCGTTGTTGCGGCACTAGGCGGCCTGCTGTTCGGCTACGACTGGGTCGTGATTGGCGGCGCGCGCCAGTTCTTTGAAGTTTATTTCCATTTGCAGAGTGCTTCGGCGATCGGCTGGGCCAACAGCTGCGCCCTGGTGGGATGCTTCGTGGGATCCCTTGCCGCCGGAGCCCTGGGAAGCCGCTATGGACGCAAGCCGGTGCTGCTTGTATCCGCGGTGCTGTTCGCAGTTTCATCGATTTTTACCGGATGGGCGTTTTCGTTCACAGCGTTCATCCTCTGGCGCATCGTCGGTGGCATTGCAATCGGCCTCAGCTCGAATATCTCTCCGCTATATATCGCCGAGGTGAGCCCAGCTGCGCAACGCGGACGACTTGTGAGTCTGAATCAGTTCGCCGTCGTGGTTGGCATTCTACTGGCACAGATCGTGAACTGGCGGATCGCCGCGCCGGTGCCGGAGCACATTTCGCCTGAGGCTCTGGTTGCATCTTGGAATGTTCAGACGGGATGGCGATGGATGTTCACGGCGGTGGCCCTGCCTGCACTGATCTTTCTCGTTGCCTCATTCGCAATTCCGGAAAGCCCGCGATGGCTCTTCGTACGCGGACGCATCGACGAGGCGACAAAGGTGCTGAAGCGGATCGGCGGCAGCGGGGCTTATGCAGCGGCTGAAATTGAGGCGATCGCAGGCAGTCTGCGCGCCGAGCAGGCACAGCCAGCCGAACGGCGCGGAACCCTGAGTCGAGGCGCGCGCAAGGTTCTGCTCATTGGCATTGTGCTCGCGGTGTTGCAGCAATGGAGCGGCATCAACATCCTGTTCAACTATGCGGAAGAGGTGTACCGCTCTGCCGGGCTGGGTGCGAACCAGATCATGCTGGATATCGTGATTACTGGCACGATCAACCTTCTTTTTACGCTCGTCGCCATGGCCATCGTGGACCGGTGGGGCAGGCGTCCGCTCATGTTGGCGGGCTGCGCCGGGATCGGTATTTCGCATCTGCTGGCCGGTTTTTTCTATCGCGCCGGAACACATGACATACCGGTACTGGTGCTGACGCTGTGCGCGATAGCATGCTACGCAATGACCCTGGCGCCGCTGACCTGGGTGCTGATCTCGGAGATCTTTCCGAATCGGATACGTTCGTTTGGCGTTTCGGTTACGGTTTCCGCGCTCTGGATCTCCTCGTTTGCTCTGACGTACTCTTACCCGTTCATCGTTCGCTCCCTGAGCAGCGCCGGGAGTTTCTTCCTTTATGGAACGATCTGCCTTGCGGGCGGAGTGTTTGTCTTTCTGTTTGTGCCGGAAACCAAGGGGCGCACCCTCGAAGAGATCGAAGAACAGACCACGCGGGAGTGATCGTCTGCACGAGGCCAGCGCGACATTCTCAATCGGGAGTACACGGTTAATGCGCGGGTACGTTAACGACGATACTTACACATTCGTTCCGTCGGCGGTCAAAATCTGCTCATTTTCTCGTGTGCGCCGATGCGATATGCGAAACTGTTGAGCGAAGCCCACGATGAAATCGACGAAGAAAAGCGGTAAGGCAGCTGGCATCCGCGAGATCGCTAATGCCCTTGGAACATCGATCGGCACGGTGGATCGCGCACTTCATGGACGCAGCGGCGTGAGCGCGCGTACCAAGGCACGCGTGCTGCGCATGGCAGAGCAATTAGGATACAAGCCGAATATCGCTGCCAGATCTCTCAAGCTGAATCGCAGCCTCCGCATTGCGGCAGTGCTTCCGCGCGAGATTGCCGCCTTCTTCGATCCGCTGCGCCAAGGGATCCAGGCGGCCGCCGACGAGGTGGCGGGGCTGCAATTCACGCTCGATTTCATCGAATATCCGCGCCTGGGCTCAGGCGATCTTGCCGCCCTGGAGAGCGCGGCGACGAAGAAATATGACGGGATCCTCTTTACACCCGGCCGTCCGCGCGAGCTGGCCGCGGTATTCCGGCGGATCGTCGCGCAGGGTACTCCCATGCTCTGCGTCGCCAGCGATGCACCGGATAGCGGGCGCATTGCCGCCGTGACGGTCGATGCGTATACCAGCGGAGCGCTTGCGGCCGAGCTGCTTTCCCACAAGCTGCAGACTCCGTCGCGTGTCGCCACCATCACCGGCGAACTCGCGACCTTCGATCACGCGGAGAAGCTTCGGGGGTTCGCGGCGGGCCTGGCGATGCTGGCTCCGCATCTGACTCTTCTGCCGGTTGTCGAATCGCATGAGAGCCCGGAAGACGCCTATCGCCAGAGCATGGCGCTGCTGAAGGCAAAGACGCGACCGGACGCAGTCTACATCAGCACTGCCAACAGCCTTCCCGTGTTGCGCGCGCTTGAAGAGCTAAAGCTGCTCGGTCGGGTCCAGGTGATTACCACCGATCTCTATCCCGAGCTGATTCCGCTGCTGGAGTCCGGCAAGGTGCTGGCTACCCTTTATCAGCGGCCGGAGGCGCAAGGCAAGACAGCTTTCGAAACGCTCATCGGCCACTTGATGGACAAAGACAAGCCAGTGAAGACGCACCGTTTTGCACCGCATATTATTCTGCGCAGCAATCTGCCGCTCTTTGCCAGCCGGCTCGCCAACCCGGCCGCCGGCTTAGATATACGCTAGCGAGCGGGCAGAAAGCGAATGGCACATCCGCCGCCACTGGCAAGCGTTAGCGTGAGCACTTCGCTGCTCCGCACGGTCCGCCGGCGAATGGTGACGTGCTTTGGATTCTGCGTTGCATCGGGGGCATCCTCGTAGATCTCGGCCGTGTACGTGCCCGTGCCAAGAAATCCGAGCGGGACGTGCAGCTCACGTGCGCTCCAATTCGTAAGGCTGCCGAGATACCATTCAGCTCCATGGCGGCGCGCGATAGTGACGAATTCGCCCGGCTCGCCGTTGAGCACACGGGTCGCATCCCATGCCGTCGGAACATCCCGAATGAACTGGAAGCTAGGCTGGTTGGCATAGGCCGACGGCACGTCCGAGACCATGGCCAGCGGCTCTTCAAATACGACATAGAGCGCAAGTTGCTGAGCGCGGGTGCCCATCACCATGGGATTCTTGTCGCGCGCGACGAAGTCTTCCGGGGTCACATTATCGAAACCTCCGGGGGTGTAGTCCATGGGTCCGCTGAGCATGCGGGTGAATGGGAAAGTGGTGCGGTTGATTGGGCCGTCGCGGCGCCCGGCCTTGTTGTTTTCGAGCCCGAGTACTGCTTCGTAATCGAGAACGTTGGGGTAAGTGCGCTGGATTCCCCAAGGCTGTGTGGCGCCATGGAAGTCGACCAGGAGATGGTGTTCGGCCGCGAGCCGAGCCACGTCGTAGTACCACTGGATCCCCTGCTGATCGTTGCGAAGAACGAAGTCGATCTTCACGCCCGCAACGCCCCACATCTCATAGAGAGAGAAGGCCTCGTGCATCTGCTTCGCGACCGCCTTCGAGTAGAGCCAGATCCAGATCTTGACATTTTTTTTGGCCGCGTATTGCACCAACTCCGGAACGTCGACATTTCCGCGCATTTTCGTGATGTCGTTGCCCGACCATCCCGCGTCGAGCATCATGTAGGGAAAGCCGGACTCGGCAGCAAAGTCGACGTAGTATTCCATGTTTTTGGTGGTGTATGCGGACTGGCCGTCAGGGCCGAGGTCGCCGTCCCACCAGTTCCAGGAAGCCTTGCCCGGATGAATCCAGCTCGTGTCGGTGAGGCGATTTGGAGGATTGAGGTCGGTGATGAGATTAGACTCGATGAGTTCACCGGGATTGTCACCCAGCAGGATCACGCGCCATGCGCTGTCGTGCGGAAGGCTTGCATCCACCGCGGGTCCGTTGCCCTCGACCGGCGGAGAAATCCTGCTGACGATGTAGTGCCCGGTCCAGTTGCCGGTGGGATTCTCGAGATACATGGCGGCATTGCCTTCGAGATTCGCTTCACCCACGGCAGCCCAGGCCAGCCCCGGCATGTGCATCAGCATGGGCGCGCCATTGAGGATGTGGCTGGCTACGCCGCCCTGGTTGCTGAGTGCGCTCAACACCTGGGGCACGTATTCGCTCTCATACCCGCTCTGGTAGTTGGGCAGGCGCAATGCCCAGGCCGAGGCGTCCATCACGGGACGAAATTGAGTGTCTTCCTGCGAAAGCTGATAGCGCGAGAGCGCAGCTTGCTGAGGGACGCGATAACGGAACGCCACGCCGCTGTTGTAGGCCCTCGCCTCGATGTCGAACCTGCGGCCGGGGGCGGCGCCTTCAGTCGCCTGGATGGTGAGGCTGTTGTAGGCGTCATACACGGTGGAAGCTTTGCCGGCGAGGAGCTTGTAATCATCGATACCGGAGGCGGCGACGCTGCCGGCGATGTGAACTGCCGCGCCGAGCGGAGGTTGATTGAGGAGCTCCAGCCGCAGAGCGGAGTCTTCGAATACCTGTTTGCCATGGAATGAAATCGAATAAACGAGTTGGCCGTCTTGGCCGGCAGGCTGTCCGGAGGTAAGGTGCACTGAAAAATGTAGTGTGATCCGTTGATCGGGAGAACTCAACTCAAGCGGACCCGGCTGGGCGTCGGCGACCAGGCAGCAGCAGAATCCAAGCGCGGAAACAAGGCTCAATACGGAAGACTTCCAAGGCAACATGCTGTTCTCCGGATATCCATGATAGGCGCCGCTTTGTGCATCGGCGAAGACAGACGGAAACGGCTTCTCCCACTGAGAAGCCGTTTCGCGCGGTGTTGTTTCACGGTTAGAAGACGTATTTCAATGCGAGTTGGAAGAAACGCGCATCGGGTGTGTTGTTCTGGAAGAACTTGGTCCCGGAGATGAGACCGCCAGTTGCATTCATTGAGCCGTTCGGCGTGCCCAGGGTTGGGTGGTTGAAGACGTTGAAACCATCGGCGCGGAACTGCAGATTCTGTTCGTGCCAGATAGGAAAGCTTTTGAACAGCGACATGTTGACCTGGTAGTAGCCGGGACCGTAGACATTGTTCTGTGGGCTGCCGAGTAGCGCAATCGCCGTTGCCTTATCGGTCACTGGCGCCTGGAACGTGACCGGAACTCCGTCTGGATTCACCGATCCGACGGGATGGGTTGCATCCGAGATCATCTCGCCGGGCAGAGGATTGCGGAACGCGCAGGGATTGATGTAATTCAACTTGGTCTTGACCTGCGTGGGGCAGGTCGAGAGGCTTGGATTGCTCGGATCAGGCGTGCCGCCCGAACCATACGGGTCATGCACTGGGAAGGCGCGGGCACCTCCTCCCGAGGCAGTGCTGATGTTGGGACTGACGGTGAACGGGGTGCCGGTTTGCGCCGCGTAGGTCAGACTCGACGACCAGCCGCCGGCAATCTCATCGAGCCAGCGAGGCGAACTGCTGAGAAAGGCGCGTCCCCGACCGAAAGGCAGCTCATAGTTTCCATTGATCGTGAACCGATTGCGAACGTCGAAGACCGAGTTGGTCAGTTCATCGATGTAAGGAATCAGCGCGGGCTGACGATTGCCGATGGCAGTGAACAGACCGCCTGCATCGCTGGCATCATCCAGAGCATGCGACCAGGTGTAAGTGGTGAGAAAACTGAGGCCATGCGAATAGCGCTTCTCCAGCTTGGTCTGGAGCGAATTGTAAGTGCTCACGCCGGCGAAATGAATCTCTCCAATTCCGCCCAAGTCGGGGAACGGATTAAACGGATTCGTGTTCGTTCCCGGTCTCCACAGACCAGGCGCCGTGTTCGGAGCTCCGTAGAGTTCGAGGTGACGCGACAGATTTCCCACATAGGTCATGGTGAAGGCCAGGTTGGGCGTGATCTGCTGCTGCAGCCCGAGGCTGAACGTCATGGTATACGGCGGCTTGATGTTGGGATCGATGGAGTGAAAACCAGGCTGAGAGACAAAGGTCTGCAACTGTCCGTTGTCGGTGGCAGGCAGCAGACCGGCCTGCAATGTAACGCCTTGCGCGGCAACTGAGGGGCAATTGCCCTGTACGCATGTGGGTGCAAAGAAACTCGCCTGGTTCGAATACGGGAAGTTCGCGCCCAGGTTGCCATTGCCTTCCGACTGCAAGCCACCATAGAAGATTCCGAAACCGGCACGAACAACCGTATCTTTGTAGGGAGAATAGGCGAAGCCAATGCGGGGAGCGAAATCGGCTTTCTGTGAGGTCACCAGGCGATCGTTGTCGACAAACTCTACGGTGACGTTGTCCTTCGCGAGCAAGTTCAAGAAGGGTGCGCCGAGACTGATGTTGCGCTGGCTCTTGGGAAACTGAAGAACGCCCGAGCCCGCGCCGATCGTCAGCGGGCCATTGACAACGAAGTTCGACTGCTGTCCGCTGTTTTCCTTGTAGGGCTGGAAGTAGTCGTAGCGCACGCCCAGGTTCAGGGTCAGCTTCCGGTTCAGCCGCCAGTCATCCTGCACGTACCCCGCGTCGTACCACTGCGCGTCGTTGACATTCGGTGAGACGGAGATGGCCGCGTAGTTTTCCTGATCCACCAGCATGTCGGCAACGGCGGAGCCGGTGTTGGAGACGCCGACCAGGCCTGTGAACTGCCCGTCCCAGTGATACTGCCCGAGGTCCGCAGGCGCGTAGATGTAATAGAAGCGGATGGCCTGGAAGGATGCGCCAAACTTGAACGAATGGTTTCCCCAGATCTTCGTCAAGTTGTCGAGGATCTGATAGACGTTCTGCGATTCACGGCTGATGCCGGTGGAGCCCCACTGCTGGATGGTGCCGTTGACATAGCCCGAAGGGAGACCGAACTGCCCCGGCTTCAGGTTGGACGGTTGCGGCCCAAGCCCCAGGGAAGAATTGAGCGCGGGATTGAAGGCATTGGGCTGCTGGAAGTTGAAGACGCCCCAGTTGTAGCCGAATCGAAGCTCGTTGGTGAGCGTCGGAGTGAAGACGTGAGTCTCGCTTCCCATGAAGTTCATGGCTAGGTTGGTGTCATACTGACCGCCATAACCGCTGCCGTCGAGGGTCGGGCCGAGGGGCAGGCCATTCGTCTTGATCTCATGCAGGTAACTGTAGCGCGCGTAGCTCTGGTCCTTCTGGCTTATGTTCCAGTCGAGGCGCTGATCCCACTGGACGGTGTTATCGGTACTGCCGAGGTTGACCAGGTAGTTGTTGTAGAGTTTGCCTCCGTTCGCGTTTGGAGCGGGATACAAGTTGAGGATGTTCTGCGCGACGGCGTTGATCTGGTTGGGGCAGAAGACATTCTGCTGCCCGTTGCAGACCAGGGGCTGTGTGGGGTCGGCTGTGTTCGGCTGGTAGAGCTGAGTAGGCGCTCCCACGCCAGTGAGGTTGCCGTTCAGAAGCTCAGAGAAATCGCCCTGCCGTTCCAATGCCGATGGAACGTTGATCAATGTGGGGTTGCTGATTGAGATGCGATTGACTTCCATGTCGCCGAAGTAGAAGAGTTTGTTCTTCCAGATGGGGAAGCCGAGCGTGGCGCCGAACTGGTTCTGATGGTAGGGAGGTACCTGTGCATCCGGGCCGGCATTCCAGTTGATTGCATCAAGATTGGTATTGCGCACGTATTCCCAGGCATCGCCGTGGATCTGGTTGGTCCCTGACTTGATGTTGGCCTGCAGGACGGCTCCAGCCGAGTGTCCGAACTCGGCGCTGAAGTTGCTCGTCTGGAGGCTGAACTCGGAGAGAGCATCGGGCGGGGGCCGCATGATGTAGCTGGAGCCGTTGAGAAAATCCACAAGATTGGTGTTGTTGTCGACGCCGTCGAGGATGAAATTATTCTGCTCGGCGCGCTGGCCGTTGGCCACAAAGTCGCCCGTCCCCGAGCCGCGCGTGTTCCCGAACGGTGGCGCGACGCCGTTAGTCAACTGGGCAATGTAGACCCAGTTGCGTCCATTGAGAGGCGTATCGTTGATCTCTTTCGTGCTGATCACCTGGCCAACGGCGGCATCCTGGGTTTGGAGGACAGGCGCCTCGGAGGTGACTCTTACCGTCTGGCTGACGGAGCCGGCGGGCAGCATGAAACCCACGTTGAGGCGCTGCTGAATGTCGAGATGCAGGTTTTCGCGGGTCACTGTCTGGAATCCCGTCGAGGAAGCGGAAACGGTATAGTTTCCGATCTTCAATGGGGAAAAGACAAACACGCCGCTGCCGTTTGAGGTCGTCTTGAGAGTGAGGCCGGTGTCGTTGTTGGTGACGGTGACCTGTGCGTTGGGAATCAAAGCGCCGGAGGAGTCCTGCACGATACCCGTGATGGATCCCTGGTCGGTTTGCGCAGAGCAGGATGCGGCGAGCAGCAGCATCAGCAGTGCCAAGCCAGTCGCCAGGAAGGTTGAAATTGTTCGCGTCGAAGTAGCCGGCCTCAAATGTATTCTCGCCATTGTTTTGTGTCTCCAGGCATTGGACGCGGGGACGCGCCGAGCCGTCTCAATTAAGCTTCATATCGCTTGCGTTCACGTAGGTCGAAACAGGGGAACGTGTACGTTACCGGAAAAACGGTAATCTCATCGATTGAGAGTTGTCAAGAAACAAATATCGCACCATTCCCTAACGTCGTGCGGTCTCTGTTGTGCGATTGATTGAAAGGGGATGGGAATACCGGCCCGCCGCGGAGATGCAATCCGGGCCGCCGACTCACTGTAGCTGAGATGGAAGGGCGCCGCATTGCGATATCAACCGGGTTCAAGGAAATGACCACGCGGGGGCCGGATCCTGCCCCGCAAAACTGCCCGCGGGAGCGATAAAGGCCAGTGAAAACTATCCAGAGGCCCCTCCTTCACGAGAAGAGACCGAATCGTCATCGTTCGCACATTTTTAGATTCCAAGTAAAATCTGCAAATTTGGATTTGCAGTTCTACTCCTCCATGCAATATTTAATGTGTACGTTACCGATTCCGAAGACGATCCACTGCCGACGAAGGGAATTATTCGATTGTCCATTTTTAGTACGGGCTCTCTTGAACCACCCGACGCTTAACAATCCCAAACAACAACGGAAAAGTTCCGACAGCTCAAATGGCGGCCAAATCTATGGGCCGAAGTTTTTCCAGAACAATGGCCAAAGTGGCCGAATCAACACAGGTCTGCACGCTGGAGCAGATTCTTCGTTGGGTTTCCTGAAAACCGGACAGAGATCAAAACGTTGTTACTTGAAGTAGGAGATCCCGTGCGTGCAAGCAGACGTAATTTCATCCGAGGCGCGGTGGCTACTGGAGCCCTTTCGCGACTTGGGTTCTCACAACGACACTCTCGCACCCTGCGCGAGGAACTGTGGTACAGCAAGCCCGCCGAACGATGGCTCGAGGCACTTCCCGTCGGGAATGGTCGTCTCGGTGGAATGATATTTGGGGGCATCCAAACAGAGCGGATCGCGCTTTCCGAGTCTACAGCCTGGTCTGGAGCCCCCGCGACGGGCGAATTGAATCCGAATGCTCTTCCTCACCTCAACGAAATTCGTCAGGTATTCTTCTCCGGCAAATACGACGAGGCGCAGGCTCTCTGTGGCAAATATCTCCCGGGGCGTGCGAAGAACTTTGGAACGAACCTTCCACTTCCAGAGTTACAGCTCAAGTTCGAAGCCCCGGGTAGCGCGACCAATTATCGACGATCGCTCAGCCTGAATGAAGCCATTGCCCGCATAGACTTCACCAGCGGCGGAGCGCGTTTCACACGGGAAATCCTGGCGTCGCATGTCGATCAAGTCCTTGCAATTCGTCTCTCGTGCAATGAATCGGGGCGGATCGCATTTCGCATGGATTTCAGCAAAGGTATTCTGCCTTCGACGGTTGAAACCAGCGCAAACGACACACTTATTGCAAATGCAAATGCATGGGAGCAATTGCATAGCACAGGGAATGACGGTGTGGCCCTGCAGATTCGCGCGCAGGTTGTTACCGAAGGCGGATCCGTGACGGCCTCGAATGGTGCCATCGAAGTGCGCGCAGCGAATACGGCAACTGTGCTGGTCGCAGTCGCAACAAATTACGGAGGAGCCGATCCTGGTCTACGATCCCAACAGACATTGAAGACTGTCGCACGCAAAGACTTCGCGGAACTGCGCTGCTCTCATGTCGCGGATTATCAACCGCTCTATTTGCGCACTTCCATTGATCTCGGGGAGAGCAGCCCGGCAGCACGGCAGCAACCCACCGATAGCAGGCGCCGGGCATTGGGCGAAGGAGCGGACGATCCCGAATTGCTGGCGCTCTTTTTTCAGTACGGCCGATATCTCACGATCGCAGGCTCCCGCGCCGACTCGCCCCTCCCGCTTGCGTTGCAGGGCATTTGGAATGATGGCCTGGCCAGCAGTATGGGATGGACCGACGACTTTCACCTCGACATCAATACCCAGCAGAACTACTGGCCTGCCGAAGTGTGCAACCTTGGGGAGTGTCAGATTCCGCTTTTTCGTTTGATCGAGCTCATGCGAGAAAAAGGCCGTGCGACAGCGAAGGAAATGTATGGCGCTTCGGGGTGGGTCACCCATACCGTGACGAACCCGTGGGGATTCACCGCTCCGGGAAGCCCTGGCTGGGGCATCTTTGTGACTGCTGGCATCTGGATTGCTCTGCAGATGTGGGATCACTGGACGTTCAACGGCGATCGCGAATTCCTGCGGACGAAGGCCTATCCCGTGCTGCGCGAAGCCGCTGAGTTCTTCCTATCCTATATGGTGCCGGAGGCGACACACGGATGGCTCGTCACCGGTCCATCCGATTCTCCCGAGAACTGGTACATCACCCCTTCAGGCGGTCGCGCATCGGAGTCAATGGGTCCCACCTGCGATCGCGTCTTTGTGCATGCGCTGTATACGATGTGCATCGAAGCTTCGAAGACGTTGGCACTCGATGTCGAATTTCGCCAGCAGCTTGAGAGTGCTCGCGCAAAGTTGCCACCCTTTCAGATTGGCCGGCATGGACAGTTGCAGGAGTGGTTGGAAGACTTTGAGGATGGCGAACCGAATCATCGCCACACCTCACACCTGGTTTCGCTTTATCCGGAAAATCAAATCTCTCCGCGCACCACGCCCGAACTGGCCCGCGCCGCAGAAGTCACAATCGCGCGAAGAATGAATGCGCCACACTGGGAGCAGAGCGAATGGGGTCGCGCCAACCTGGTCGCGTACTACGCGAGACTGCTGAAGGGCGATGATGCACACAAGTATCTCGTTAGCCTCCTCGCCAAGGCTGCTGACGACAATCTGCTTACTTTTTCAAGTGGGGGCATCGCGGGTGCAACACAGAATATCTTTGCAATTGACGGAAACACCGCCGGCGCCGCCGGAATCGCCGAGATGCTGTTGCAATCTCAGAACGGGGAGATTGAGCTTCTGCCGGCGCTTCCATCGGCATGGCCCACCGGCTCAGTTCACGGACTTTGCGCGCGTGGTGGATTCGTTCTCGACATTGCTTGGGAAAATGGCAGACTCCTCACTGCCTCGATCCGCGCAAAAAATGCGAACCCAGCCTCAGTTCGCTACGCGGGCCGCTTCGCAACCCTCAATCTTCAAGCAGGGCAGACAATTCAACTGCGGCACGATGACTTTAAAAAGAAGGGATTGATAGGACGGGTAAATGTCTCTCAACTCATCTAAAGGGATCTTTGCAAAATTGCTTCTTTTGGTCGGTGCCTTTCCCCTGATGGCCCAGAAGCCCATGTCCATCCCGGAAGAGATCGAATGGACCTGGGAGGTGCGGCCAGCGCATCCCGAACGTCACCTGCCGAATGTCCTGCTTCTCGGTGACTCCATCTCGCGCAACTACTTTCCGCAGGCGACAAAAGACCTTGATGGTGTTGCGAATGTCTATCTCATGGCCTCGTCGACCTCGGTGGGTGACCCTCGCCTGCCGCATCAGATTGCGGAGTTTGCTGCGATGGAGGGCGTGCGGTTCAGTGTCGTCCATTTCAACAATGGGATGCATGGATGGGGCTATACCGAAGAACAGTACAAGGCTGCATTCCCGCAGTTCCTGCGTGCGATACGTGCTCTTGTGGACGAGCACGGGGAATTGATCTGGGCCAACACCACTCCCGTTCGTCCGGACGCGACTAATGGTGCAACAAATCCCCGGATCGACGAACGGAATGCAATAGCTCTTTCACTGGTCAAATCCGCCGGAATTACAATTGACGATCAGCACGCGCTGATGTTGCAGCATGGCGAGCTGTACGAGGATTCTATCCATTTCAATTCAGCAGGAGCGAGCATCCAGGGGGATCAAGCTGCGTTTGGAATTCGATCGGCGCTACGCAACACTGGTCTTCAATAGCGATTTGTGTTCAGTTTGTCTATGAGGCGGAATCAGAGCCCTTGAAATCCGTGGCGGAAACCAGGCGTCGAGCAGCAGATCCAAGTTCCAGTGCCATCAGTTTAAAGCTGAGGTGGCTTGCGATTCCGAAACGACCTTTTCTGCCGAGAGCCGGTCTGGGGTGTTGAACCACTTTTTGACGACGCGATATGGATATAGAGGGCGGCCCCATTCCGCGCCGGGAGCCATCCCATGACACCAGTCCAGCAAACTCGATAAGCTGCTTGCATATGGCGGAGCGCAGCCCCAGCTATTGGCTTCACTGGTTATTTGACTCCCGCGCTGGCGCGACCGGCAAGCTGGTGGCGCGCTGGATCTTTCTGCGCGCAATGGCGGCCATCTACTTCTCTGCGTTCTATTCGCTTCTGTTTCAGATCAAGGGAATGATCGGGCCTGACGGCATTATGCCGGCGCGCGATTACCTCGCCGCAGTGGCCCAGCAATTTCCTTCGACAAAGTTCTGGTACGCGCCCACGCTGTTCTGGCTTTCCTCAAGTTCGCACGCACTGATGCTTGTAACGTGGATCGGCCTTGCAGCATCGATCGTTGCGTTTGTGAATCTGGGGCCGCGGCTTAGCTTCTTGCTTTGTTTTGTCTGCTTTCTTTCGTTTGTTACGGCGGCGAGCGAATTCTCCAATTATCAGTCGGACGGCATGCTGCTCGAGGCTGGATTTATCGCGCTATTTTTTGCGCCTCAAGGTCTTTTACCCGGGCTTGGCACAGCCACGCCGCCTTCGCGAGCCAGCTTGTTCCTTTTGCAATGGGAGTGGTTTCGCATTTACTTCGAATCCGGCATGGTCAAGCTGGTCAGTGGCGATCGCCAGTGGCGGACGCTGACCGCGATGGACGAGTACTACCAGAACGGTCCGCTGCCCACCTGGATCGGCTGGTATGTCCAGCATTTTCCACACTGGTTCCAGGCCGCAAGCGCAGCCGGCACGCTGGTGCTTGAACTTGGAATTGTGTGGATGCTGTTCTTGCCCCGTCGCGTGCGCATTATCTGCTTCTTCATCGTCACGCCGTGGGAAGTTGGTGTGATTCTGACGGCGAACTACACGTTCCTGAATTACCTCGTTCTGTCACTCGGATTCCTGCTTCTGGATGACAAATTCCTTCAACGTATCGTACCGTCGCGCTTTCGAAGTGCAATTGGTGAGGGCCTTGAACCTTCAAGTGCGAAGAAAGCGCCGGACGATCCGGAGTCGGCCGACGATGAAACTGAAGGAGCGAACGATCGCAGCACGCACGGTCGGATTTCGCGTACACTCAGCGGCCATTTCAGTGCGATGCGGCTTGCCATCGCCGCGGTGATGCTTACGTGGATCTTCTATGACACAACCGCGGAGATGATCGAAATCCCCGTCCGCACTCTGCCGCTGCCCACCCTGCCCATCGAGGCGCTCGAGCATCTTCGCATCGCCAACCAGTATGGGCTGTTCGCAGTGATGACCAACGGGCGATATGAGATCGAATTCCAGGGTTCAAATGACGGCGAGAACTGGACTCCGTATCCATTCCGCAACAAGCCGCAGGCGTTGAACGAGGCTCCGCGCATCTACGCGCCGTATCAGCCGCGCTTCGACTGGAACCTGTGGTTCGCGTCCCTTGGCGACTGGCGGCAGGATGACATGGTGCCGCTCACTGAGGAGCGGCTCCTCGAGAACGACAAGAATGTTCTCGCGCTTTTCCGAAGCAATCCGTTTGCCCAGGCGCCACCTCGCTACGTACGCGCCGTTCTTTGGCAATACTGGTTCACCACGCGCGAAGAAAAACGCACAACAGGAAATTGGTGGCGAAGACAACTCTTAGGACTCTACGCTCCCGTCCTGACCCGGGCGCCGGACGGCCGGTCCGCTGTGGTCCAATGGCCTGATGAACTTCCCGCGCATAACTGATCTGGGAGAATGAAGGAATGAGGCGTGCCTATGTCATCGGATCCGGCCCCAACGGTCTATCGGCCGCGATCGTGCTGGCCCAGGCCGGCATTGACGTCGAGGTCTTCGAAGCAGAAGCTGTGGCAGGCGGCGCAGCCCGTACGCTGCCGTTGACGCTGCCCGGGTTCCTGCACGATTTCGGTTCGGCGGTGCATCCCATGGGAGCGGGATCGCCCTTCTTCAACACACTTCTTCTTGCCGAATACGGACTCAACTGGATTCATGGTGACGCGCCACTCGCCCATCCCCTCGACGACGGGACCGCTGTGATGCTGGAGCGCGATCTCGCCGATCAGGACAGGGAATTCGGGTCGGACGCCCAAGCCTGGCGCAGCCTGGTGATGCCTTTGGTCGATCACTGGGACCGGTTTGCCGAGGAGTCTCTCGGCCCAGTGCTTCGCATTCCGCGCCATCCTTTTTTTATGGCGCGCTTCGGCACATCGGCGTTTCAGCCTGCCAGGCGCATTGCGATGCATCGCTTTACGCAGCCGCGTACGCGGGCTCTTTTCGCCGGGCTGGCGGCACATTCCTTTCTCAGCCTCGACGATGCTCTCAGCTCTGCCGTTGCGCTCGTGCTCGGGGCTGCAGCGCACAAGGTTGGATGGCCCGTCCCGCAGCAGGGATCGCAAAGCATCACCAACGCGCTCATCGGTCATCTGCAGACTCTCGGCGGCAAGGTCTATACCTCGTGCCGTGTCGGCCCGGAAATATTTCACAAGTTGAACGCGCCGCCGGTCGCAATGCTGTTTGACACCTCGCCGCGGCAGCTTGTCGGCATCGCGGGCGATTGCCTCACAAACGGTTTCCGCAGCCTGATGGAACGCTTCAAACCGGGACCGGGCGTCTTCAAAATTGACTACGCTCTTTCGCAGCCGGTGCCATGGCGTGCGGCCGAGTGCAAACGTGCCATCACCGTTCATCTCGGGGGCACCCTGGAAGAGATTGCAGAGGCGGAGGACGCGGTATTGAAGGGCCAGCATCCGGAACGGCCTTTTGTGCTCACAGCGCAGCCATCGCTCTTCGACCCCAGCCGCGCGCCGCAGGGGCAACAAACGTTCTGGGCCTATTGCCACGTGCCCAACGGGTCGACGGTTGATATAGCGGATCGCCTCGAAGCCCAGGTCGAGCGTTTTGCGCCCGGCTTTCGCGACTGCGTACTGGCCCGGACTGTCTCGAATCCGGCGACGCTCGAGCGCATGAATGCGAACCTGCTGGGCGGTGACATCAGCGGCGGAGCGATGACGATGAAGCAGTTTCTGCTGCGCCCCTCTGCGCTGACCTACGAAACCAGCGCGCCGAATCTGTTCCTGTGTTCTTCCTCCACGCCGCCGGGTGGCGGAGTCCACGGCATGTGCGGTTTTCGTGCTGCCAAGGTTGCAATCCGCAGAATGCGATTCCAACAATAGCGTCGCCATTCTTTGTCCTGCTACACACCGTTTCAGCCTGCGCGCTTTGACTCGAATCCGCGGTGGCTCCTATTTGATCTCCACTTCGTCGATCACGAACTGAAACTTGCCCGGCTCCTGGACGCGAATGAATCCAATCCCGCTGATGTCGCTTCCATCGGTCTCAAACGTTGAAAACGGAAACGTGTATTGCTTCCACTCCGGACCTGCCGCAAAGGATGTCATTGCCGGCGCTTCGCCACTCTGGCCGCTGCGCGTCTCGGTCAGCACGATCAGCGTATAGGTCTTGCCGTCTCCCTTCGCCCAGAAGCTGATGCTGCTTTTCTTTGACAGGTTCACGGGCTTCATCGGCGCAGATCCTGGCGAAAAGAGCGCTCCGGCAAAGATGAACGGTCCTCCAGCAACCAATTCGCCGCTAACCTGCATGGAGCTCTTCGTTCCCGCCGCGCCAGGCTCAATCACGTCGAGTTTCGAATTTGATTTTCCCCCATTCATCGTGTCGCTCGCCGGAATCCACATGCCATACGTGGCGGCCACTTTGCCTCCATCGAAATTGCTCACCATGTTGTTCTCTGAGCCAGCAGGGACCGACGCCATTGCCACCGGTTTTCCAGTCTCTCCAGCGGTTCCCGTGACGGTTAGCTTAACGGTTGTGGTTTTGTCGGAACTTGGTCCCACCATCATGTCGAATACACCGGGTTCCACCACGCGATGCATATCAATGTTCAGGATCGACAGCGTCTCCGGTGTCACTGTGAAGGTCACGGTACGCTTTTCCCCCGGCTTCAGCGTGATGCGCTCGAACCCCTTCAACTGCATCACTGGTTGCGTGACCGAAGCCACGCGCTGATGAATGTAGAACTGCGGAACCTCATCCCCTTCGCGCGTGCCGGTGTTGGTAACGTCCACGCTCACCTTCGCCGTACCCGCCTGCATAATCTGCTGCGGTTCAACCTTCAAGTTGTCGAACTTGAACGTGGTATAGCTCAGACCGAAGCCGAAGGGAAACAGCGGATGCCGCGTCGAGAATTCGTAGCCGCGATTCGCTGAGGGCTTGTGGTTGTAATAGTCCGGCAGCGCGCCCACCGTATGCGGAAATGTGATCGGCAATTTTCCGCCGGGATTCGCATCGCCGAAAAGCACGTCGGCCGCCGCTGTGCCGCCCTCTTCGCCAAGGTAAAATCCTTCGAGAATTGCCGGAACATGCTCGGCGATGTAGTTGACCGACAACGGCCTGCCGTTCAGCAGCAGCACGACCACCGGCTTGCCTGTTTCCACCACGGCCTTCACCAAGTCGTTCTGCGCGCCGAGCAAGTCGAGTGAGTCGCGATCGCCCAGGTGATTCTCAGCCCACGCTTCACGATTGGTGCTCTCGTTTTCGCCGACCACGAGAATCGAAACATCGGCCTTTTTTGCCGCATCCACCGCCGCCTGAATCGAAGCGGTCTGCGTCTTCGGGTCGACGAGCTGCACGTCGTTTGCCGACCAGCCTCGGAAACCCTGCGGCGCAGTGGTGATCTTGCAACCTTCCGCGTACAGCACCTTCACCTTATCGCCAACCTTGGCCTTGATACCGTCAAGCACGCTCACTCCGTAGCCGGGGTCGCGGCTATATCCGCCCAGGTGAACATCGGCGGCATTCGGTCCGATGACGGCGATTGACTTCAGCTTCGTCATGTCGAGTGGCAGCAGATTCTTTTCATTTTTCAGCAGGACAATCACCTTGCGCGCAGCTTCTGCAGCCAGCTTCTTGTGCTCGGGGCTGTTATTCACCTTCTCGGCGTAATCGGGCTCGACATAAGGATTGTCGAATAGTCCAAGTCGGAATTTGGTTGCCAGCACGCGCGCGACCGCACGGTCCACTTCGCTCTCGGGTACCAGGCCTTGCTTTACCTGCTCTACCAGCGTGCTGTAGACGGTGCCTTCCGATAAGTCGTAATCGATTCCCGCAGCAAGCCCCTGCCGCGCGGCGTCTGCCAGGTTGAATGCCACGTGATGTGTGTTCACGAGCATTTGCAGCCCATCGCCGTCCGAAGCCAGATAGCCGTCGAACCCCCACTCCTGGCGCAATACCTTATCAAGCAGCCAGTGATTGATGTGGTTGGGCACGCCATCAATCTCGTTATATGAGGCCATCACGCTACCCACATGCGCCTCCTGCACTGCCGCCTGGAAGGGAACGAGGTAGGTCTCGCGAATCACGCGCTCTGAAATATTGCCCGGCGCGGTGTTGGTTCCGCCCTCGGGCACGCCATGTACAGCGAAGTGCTTTGCGGTGGCCAGTACATGATGGCGATCAATCCCATACGTGTCGCCCTGCAGGCCCTCAATGGCCGCGACGCCTATGCGCGAAATCAGGTAGGGGTCCTCGCCATAGCCTTCTTCCGTCCTGCCCCAGCGTGGGTCGTGTGCCATGTCCAGCACCGGCGAGAAGACCTGTCCCGCGCCGCGCGAACCGGCCTCATCACCAACAGCCGTGAACACCCGTTTCACCAGCGCCGGATCGAAAGTGGCTGCCAGCCCCAGTGCCTGCGGAAAGCTCGTGCTGCCGTATTCCATGTAACCGTGCAGAGCTTCACCGAGAAACATTGCCGGAATCCCCAACCGTGTCTTCTCGCGCAGGTAGCGCTGCACGCCATTGCGAAGGATCGCAGCTTGGCGCGGAGTGAACTTCACCTCCGCCCCCCACTCGGCCGAAAGCGTCTGGCGAGCCGTTTCCGCGGTGAACGTTCCGGTGGGATCGATGACCTCGATCTTCGATTCCCAGCCGCCGGTAAGTTGATAGACCTTTTCTTCAAGTGTCATCCGCGGCACCAGGTCGGCGACGCGGTCGGCGATCGGCAGCCTGGCGTCTTTATAGCGCGGCGTATCCGTCGAGGAGGCAGACTTTTCCTGCGCGCCTGCGCCCAACGTGAAGACAACCAGTCCAAACAACAGGCTCGAAAGCGGCATCTTTGAAGAATTGCGCACGTGAAGAGTCATGGTTTTTGCAGGTTCCCTGGATCCTTTCCGGATATACGGCGAAACATTCTAACTGACCTACGCACCTCATGTATGTGCGGTTCAATCTATCGCCAAAACAACGAAAGCTGGGACTCCTCCGCAGCCCTTGATGGGCCAGGATCGTATCCGTTCCGGTTCGCATCCAAGCTGGAGGAATGAAAGCCGCCGTCTATAGAATGAAACCATCGATAAAGGTGACCTCAAACGAGGCTAGAAAGCATCCATGCGCCGTGTCGCGCTAATTTACAACCCCGCTTCAGGTCAGCATTCGGCAGGCCGCGCCTCCCAGGTCGAGAATGTGATCGCGGTGCTGCGCAAAGCTGATATTGAAGCCGAAGGACTCGAAACACATGCGCCGGGCAGCGGGAAATCCCTCGCGCTTGCCGCCGTGCGGCAGGGCTACGAAGCAGTGCTGGCTTGCGGCGGCGACGGCACAGTGCATGAAGCGCTTCAGGCGCTTGTCGGGACGAAGGTCGCGCTCGGTGTCATTCCGCTCGGGACGGCGAATGCACTGGCGCAGAACCTCGGACTTGGCCGAGACCCCGTGAAGGCCGTGCGGGCTCTCCTCAAAGCCGAGCCGATCGAGGTCCCAGTCGGCCGGATCTTCTTTCAGGAAAACAATGGCGCGCAGGGTTGGCGATACTTTACGGTCGCGGCTGGAATCGGTGCAGATGCGCTGCTGATGTCGAGTATGGACCCGGGAATGAAGCGGCGCCTGGGATATGCGCTCTACATGATTGAGGCCTTCAAAATCTGGGTGTCTCATCCGTTTCCGCTCTTCGACGCATCTTTCTCCATCAACGGCAAGCGCGAGCCTCGTGTCGAACAGGTCTCGCAACTTCTCGCCATACGCATTCGGTCCTTCGGCGGAGCGCTAGGGGTGTTCGCTCCCGGCGCCACCCTGCACAAGAGAGATCTGAGCCTGGTTGCTTTCAAGACGCGCAGCCGGCTGCAATATCTTCGCTTTCTCCTTGCAACGATCGTAGGCCGCCAGACCTTTTCCCGGACCATCGAACTCCTCGACGCCGACTCCGTCGAATGCCGTTCCGCGAATGGTTCTAAGTCGAAGGTATTTGTGGAAGCTGACGGCGAGGTGCTGGGCTCTTTGCCGGCGCGTATCGAAGTCGCGCGGGAAACGTTGATGCTCCTCGTTCCTCCCGGCGCTCAACCGTAGAAAATTTGCAGATTCGTTCCCCCTCCTGCAATCATCGCTGCGACGCCTTATCATCAGGAGTTTCGGTATGAAACGATCTGCTCTCATTGTCTGTGCCGCCATTGTTACGTCAGCCGCTTGCACCGTCGCACAAAAACCCGCGTGGCAGCCTGCTCCCGGACACATCACTCTGCCGCTCTGGCCCAACGGTGCACTCGGCGCGACCCCAAACCCGCCGGCTGAAATCGACACCACCAAGCCCACGGACAACCTGATCGCCGGCAAGCCCTTGGTTCGCCTGGGCAACGTCTCCAATCCGACCCTGACGCTTTATGCGCCAAAGGGTGGCGCAACGCGACCGGCGGTCGTCGTCTTTCCTGGAGGCGGCTACCAGATCCTAGCCATCGATCTCGAAGGCACCGAAGTCTGCGATTGGCTCAACTCCATCAAGGTCGCCTGCGTCCTGGTCAAGTATCGCGTGCCCAACACCGGGCCCTATCCCAAATCCGTTGCAGCCTTGCAGGACGCCCAGCGCTCTCTCAGCATGGTTCGCCGGCACGCCGCCGAGTGGCACATCGACCCCGATCGCATTGGCGTTCTCGGCTTCTCCGCTGGAGCGCACCTCGCAGCCGCGCTCAGCACTCATTTCGACAAACGCCTCTACGATCCCATCGACTCTGCCGATCAGCTTAGTTGCCGACCTGACTTCGCATTCGTCATCTATCCCGGTTACCTGGCGAACGCCGCCGAGCACATGGCTCCGAATGCTGACATCAACCCCACTGACAAGACGCCACCCACTTTCATCGTGCAAGCCGAAAATGACCCCGTGCATGTCGAGAATGCGACGGCCTACTTTCTGCAGTTGAAGGCCGCCAAGGTTCCCGCCGAGCTGCACATCTACGCAGAAGGGGGACATGGATACGGGCTGCGCCGTACCGAGCTGCCCGTGACCACTTGGCCGGATACAGCCAAAATCTGGCTGCAGACGATCAAAATGCTCCCGCATAGATTGGGCGGTACACGTGGGGCAGGGAATTAGGATCATCCCAATGCTCTTCTGCGTACTCACCGTTTCCGATCGTTGCTCGCAGGGGTTGATGACCGATACCGCAGGCCCGGCCGTTGCGGAGTTGCTGCGTCAGCACTGGCCTCCTGCACAGGTTGAAACCGCGCTCGTTCCCGACGACGAAGAAAAAATCGCGGCACAGCTCAAAGACTGGAGTGAACACGGAGCGACGCTGATCCTCACGGCGGGCGGCACCGGCATGAGCCCTCGCGATCGCACCCCCGAAGCCACGCTCCGCGTCCTCGATCGCCTGGCTCCCGGACTGAGCGAAGCAATACGGTCCCGCGGCGCGGAGAGCAATCCCTTTTCCTGGCTCTCGCGCGGCGTTGCCGGTTTGCGCGGCTCGACATTGATCGTCAACCTGCCCGGCAGTAAGCGCGGTGCTGAAGAGAGCCTTGTTTCCATTCTGATGCTGCTGCGCCACGCTCTTGAGGTGGCCGAGGGAGGCCAAAGCCATCCCTAACCAGCCATGGCATTTTGAGATTGGAAACGTTTTCCTGACTAGAGCCGATTTTGATTCAGCGTCTTGCGCAATCCGACCGTAGCTTCATACCGAGTCGACTCATTGGATTCAGCATGTTCTCGCCCAATTCGAGGCGCAAATTTTTGCGGAAATCCTCTCGTGTAACACCAGAAAATACTCTAAAATCGGCTTACCTGTGGGCGGTCCAAGGAAAAATCCGAACCGGCTTCGTCAAGCCAATGCCAGCATTCGCGATGTGGCGAAGCGTGCCGGTGTCTCCATCGCCACGGTTTCCCGTGCGGTCAATGGTATCTCTACGGTCGCGCCTGAGCTGGCAGAGCGCGTGTGGAGCGCAATCAAGGAAGTGGGCTACGTGCCCAATACCCAGGCCCGCGCGCTCGTCTCGGGCCGAAGCCGCCTCCTCGGCCTCGTCGTCTCTGAGATCACCAACCCATTTTTCCCCGAACTGGTGCAGGAGTTCGAGAATCTAGCCGTCGAGCAAGGCTACGAGGTCTTCATAGGCTCTACAAACTACGAAGCCGCTCGCACCGAGGCCCTCGTCCGCCGCATGCTGCAGCGCAGCGTTGACGGTGTCGCCATTATGACCTTCGGCATTGAGGAGGAACTGATCCAGAGGCTTGTCGAGCGTGCGTTTCCTGTAGTGTTCGTCGATGCGGGACCCGATCTGCCGAATATTCGTGTTCTCAAGATCAACTATGGGGAGGGGATTCGCGAGGCCGTACAGCACCTCGCTGCGCTCGGGCATCGCCGGATTGCTTTCGTCAGCGGTCCTCTACGGATGCGTTCCGCAACGGCGCGACGCGACGCTTTTCTTGCCGCCATGGCCGAGCTTGGACTTCAGGTCCCGCCTGAACACCAGGTCGAAGGCACGCACACCATGGAAGGCGGCATCAGGGCCAGCGAATCTCTGCTGGCGCTCGGCGAGCTTCCCACGGGCATCGTGTGCTCCAACGACATGACCGCCATTGGCGTGCTGCACGGTCTGTATCGCTCAAAGAGCGCTGTGCCGCAAGATGTCTCCGTTGTGGGATTTGACGATATTCATCTTGCGCAGTTCATGCTGCCGCCGCTCACCACGGTACAGATGTCGTGCAAGCATCTTGCCGCGGCCGCCGTGCAGGCTCTGCGTGCCGGCATCGAGCCCGATCATCCTCAGGCGCAGCAACGGGAGTGGCACATTTCCACGCAGCTCGTGGTGCGCCAATCCACCGCCTTTCCGCGGGGCAGCCTTCCCGCCCTGGCCAGGACAAAGCCCGCCTCACGTCGCGGCGCCTCGAAATAGCAACGCCTGCCGGCTCCATGCTGAATGACGTTAAAGGCAACTTCCGTGCAATTTTGATGGTCTCGAAGCGCCGGGCATGTTTGTTGTAACCCGAATGCAGTCGATGTTGTCTAATAAATGCGGCGATCCGTTCCCCGCTCGAGGTCATTCATGTTGATACGCAAGCCCTCCGACATTCCCGCATCGGAGATTACTTCTCCGGAAGGTTATACGCAGTTCCGCAGCCGCCGCCGCTTTTTGCGCAATGCCATTGCCGGCGGGGCAGCCGCAGGTGCGGCCATTGCCGGCGCTGATCGGCTGGCGGATCTCTTCGCGCCTCGCACCCACGCGCTGGCCGACGAAACCAAGCTGCAAACCGTCAAAAGTCCACTCACCACGACTGGGGAGCAGCTCACCAGCCTTCAGGACATCACGCACTACAACAATTACTACGAATTTGGCGTGCAGAAAAATGAGCCCGCCGAAAATGCCGGCGGTCTGCCCACCCGTCCCTGGACCGTGAAAGTGGACGGCAAGGTGAAACAACCAAAAACCTTCGACATTGAGGCCCTGCTGAAACTGCGTCCCCTCGAAGACCGCGTCTATCGCCATCGCTGTGTCGAAGCCTGGAGCATGGTCATTCCCTGGGTCGGCTACTCTCTTTCTGAATTCATCAAGCAATGCGATCCGCTGCCCAGTGCAAAATTTGTTCAGTTTCTCTCGTACTATGACAAGCACGTCGAGAAGTGGACCTCTGAATCGAATATCAACTGGCCCTACACCGAGGCGCTCCGCATGGACGAAGCCATGCACCCGCTCACACTGCTCACCTTCGGTCTGTACGGCCAGGTGTTGCCAAACCAGGATGGTGCGCCGATCCGCATCGTAGTGCCATGGAAATACGGTTTCAAATCGGCGAAGTCGATCGTCACCGTGCGCTTTCTCGACAAGATGCCGCCGACCACATGGAACGAGCTGGCTTCGAACGAATACGGCTTCTACTCCAACGTCAACCCCAACCACGACCATCCGCGCTGGAGCCAGAAGACCGAGCGCCGTATCGGCCTGCCGTTCTACGCCCAGCGCCGTACTACCCTCATGTTCAACGGCTATGGCGAGCAGGTCGCGTCACTCTATAACGGCATGGATCTAAACAGGAATTTTTAGCGGAGTTAGCGGCGCTTCGCGCCCGTTGGCGGTCCTTCGCATCGTTAGCGGACTTAGGAACGGCGTGGAGCTAACTCCGCTATCACGCGCACAGCGCGGCTAACCACGCTAACGTGCGAAGCACGCTAACCCCGCGAACGGTGCAAAGCACAGCTGGACACTCATGAATCGCAAGACCCTCATCACGCTCAAGACGCTCACGTGGATCGCGTGCCTCTCACCCTTCGCGCTGCTCGCCTACGAAGCCGTCACCAACACGCTTGGTCCCGATCCCACATCCACCATCGCACTCACCACCGGCTACAACGCGCTCTTGATGCTCATCCTTTCACTGGCCGTCACGCCGCTGCGCTTGCTCTCGTCACGCCTCTCGTGGCTCATCAAGTTTCGTCGCCTGCTTGGACTCTTCGCGTTTTTCTACGCGTCGATCCACCTGGCGACCTACGTCGCTCTCTACCTGAATTTCGACATGAGCATCTTCAAGACCGACATTACCAAGCGTCGATTCATCATCGCTGGCTTCCTTGCATATTCGTTGCTGGTGCCGCTTGCGGCTACTTCCACCACGTGGTCCATTCGCAAGCTCGGCGGCAAGCGCTGGAACCGCCTGCACAAGCTCGTTTACTTGGCAGCTATCTGTGGAATCATCCACTACTGGTGGCAGGTCAAACCCGGTGTGCTCAGCCCGATGAATCTCACCATCACGCTCGTCGTGCTGTTTCTCGCGCGGCCGGTGCTTACATTCCTCCAGAAGCGCAGGACCCAGCGCGCAGTCTCGGTGTAAAGAATTCAGCGGTTGGCAAATTCACTGAATGATCTCGGGCAGGCCTTCAAAGTTGAGCACCGTCTGAGCCACGGGGCTCCAGTTCTTCCGATGCAGCGGCGTTGGGCCCAGCCTCTCCAGCGCAGTCATGTGCTCGCGCGAACAGTACCCCTTATGCTTCGCCAGCCCGTATCCCGGATAGAGCGCGTCCAGATCGACAAGCAGCCGGTCGCGATACACCTTGGCCAGCACGCTTGCGGCGGCGATCGAGTAGCTGGTTCCATCGCCGTGGATCACCGACTGTTGCGGGCAAGCCCACTCGATCGTGTCGCAACCATCAATCATCAAATAATCTGGCTGGATCGTAAGCTGCTCCACGGCAATGCGCATGGCCAGCAGGGAAGCCCTGCGAATGTTGATCCGATCGATCGTCTCCACATCCACCGCGGCGATCGCAAATGCCAGCGCCTTGGCGCGAACCACAACGTCAAGTTCGTTGCGTTTGTTTTCGCAAAGCTGCTTTGAATCGTTTAACCCCGTCAGCCGGCAGCCCAACGGCAGAATCACCGCGGCCGCAACCACCGGCCCGAACATTGGCCCGCGGCCCACTTCGTCACAACCGGCGATCCGTAGAAAGCCACATTGGGTCGCAGCCCTCTCCAGTTTCCATCCGCATGCCGCCATGACCTCAGTATAAGAAGGACGGACCATGGTCGACAGGTGGATGCCTGCGGAAAACTCGTTCTGTATTCGACGAATAAACCAGTACGCCAGCCCGCGTACGCATCCAAACGCTCAGGAGATCCAATGACTGAGAAGACGAAGCCAACGCATACCCAACCCGGCGGACTGCAGGAAACGAACCACAACGCTGACGACGGAGTAGTCAATGACTCCCTCGGCACCGTCAACATCGCCGACTCGACCGGCCTGGATGAGACCAAGGAAACCGGCGACGCCAAGCGCCAGAACAAACAGACGCATGAAGACTGACGAACAGCTCCTTTGATCGCCCGTAAGGGCGGACCATCCGTTTCGGGATGCAAACGAAAACCCCGGCCGAAGCCGGGGTTTATCTTGCTTTGAAAAGCAGATCGCTACGCCTTGGCGGTAGCGCGCTCCACTTCCTTCAAGCGGGCTGCCTTACCGCGCAGTCCACGGATGTAGAAGAGCTTCGAGCGCCGCACCTTGTAACTGCGGATCTTCTCCACCTTGTCAACAACCTTGGAGTTGAACGGGAAGATGCGCTCCACGCCCTGTCCAAAGCTCATCTTGCGGACGGTAAAGGTACCCTGCGGTCCCTTGTTGATGGCGATCACGAGGCCTTCAAAAGCCTGCAAACGTTCCTTATCGCCTTCTTTAATCTTGACTTGCACGCGAACCTGGTCGCCGGGCACGAATGGTGGGAGATCGGTGCGCTTCAGCTTGTCGGCCAGGCGCTGCATTACTGGATGGATAGACATAGCTACTTCCTGCTGATGGACTCAGAACCTTGATTTTAACAGAGAAGCGGCCCAAACGCCTAGTCCGGCTCCTGTATATTGCCCGATATGAACGACGAACACGAACTTCTCCGCCACACCGTCGCCAGCCTGGCCTACCGCGCCACCCGTGCTCTCGACGGAGCACCCGACACATTCGCCAATTTCGATGGTTGCGGCCGCCAGCCCATTCAGATCCTGGCTCACATGGGCGATCTGTTCGATTGGGCGCTCAGCGCGGTGCAGGGAAGCGAGCGCTGGCACAACTCCACCCCGCTTCCATGGCTTCAGGAGAAAGCACGCTTCTTCGCCACCCTTGAGGCCTTCGACGATTACCTCGCGTCAGATCAACCGCTCCATGCCGCCGCTGAACCGCTCTTCCAGGGGCCGATTGCCGACGCACTCACCCACGTCGGGCAGATCGCGATGATGCGCCGGTTAGCCGGCTCGCCAACCTGTGGCGAAAACTTCTTTGTCGCCACTATCGCAGCCGGCAAGGTTGGCGCTGATCAGCCGCCCGCTTCCCAGCCATTCCGATAACTCCATAAGCTTCGCGCAGCCTTCCCCATTCAGCGCAAAAGTGGCAGGTAGGCCGGAGTGGACTTCTTGTATCGCGCAAATTCCTCGCCGAATCGTGCTTCAAGAAGCTTCTCTTCTGCGCGCACGCGAATCTCGGTTCCAATCACGAAAAAGACCACGCCCGCAACGAGTAGCGGCCACCAGGTCTTCGCAAACCCAGTCGCCAGCAACATGCCGAACATTGACGCGTAAATCGGATTCCTCAGCCATCGATAAGGTCCAGTCGTAATCAGCTTGTGATCTTCGCTCAAGGCAGCTTCAAACCGCCACTGCTTGTCGAGGTGACGCGCCGCCATCCACACCAGCGCTACCGAAGGCGGCCCCAGAATCATCGAAGCAATCAACGACGCGGCAGACTTCTCAAATCCCACCGGCCGCACAAAGGCCCAGATGCAGGCATATCCCAGCATCACAAGGACGATTCCCCATCGCGACGCCGGCGCACTGACGTTCTTCTTCGCCCCTTGTGCGCGGTTCCGCGGTCGCACAAAGGCTAGAGACCACGCGATCCAGCAAACGCCGAACTCCACCCACGCGGCAATTTGTAATGTGTTCATGAATCTCACTCTCCGTGGTTGCGAATGGCATCCAGTATCCGGCGGTCCTCTTCACTCAGCGATGCCCCCTCCAGCAGGTCCGGCCGGTTCTTGAGCGTCTTGCGCAATTGCTGCTCGCGCCGCCATTTTCGAATTTGCAGATGGTCGCCGTTCATCAGCACCTCAGGCGCACGCAGTCCGCCAAACTCCGCCGGCCGCGTGTAGTGCGGATAATCGAGCAGCCCCCCGGATCCATGCTGCGAACGCGGCACGCCTTCCTCGTCCGTAGTGATCTCCGCATCGGCTACACCAAAGCTTTCAAACTCGCCCGACGCTTCGTTGCCCAGCACACCCGGCACCAGCCGCATCACGGTATCTACCACGACGGCAGCCGCCAGTTCGCCGCCGCTCAATACGTAATCGCCGATCGAAAGCTCCATGTCGCAATAGAGTTCGTTGATGCGCTCATCCACGCCTTCGTAGCGGCCGCAAATCAGCACTACGCGCTCCATCTTAGCCAGATCGCGCGCCACTGCCTGCGTAAACGGCCTTCCCTGCGCCGAAAGCAAAATCACCCGTGTGCCGGCCTCGGACGTGGGTGCCCCATCCTTGCGACGCATTTCAGGCGCAAGGGTGGGAGACAGAGAATTTGGGAGAAACGAGGGATGGGCACTCTTGTTGCCAATGCCCAGCGCGCCGAGTGCCTCCGCCAGCGGTTCTGCCTTCAGCACCATCCCCTCGCCCCCGCCAAACGGCCGATCATCCACGGTGCGATGCCGATCGTGCGTAAACGTACGCAAATCGTGCAAGCCAATGCCCACCAGTCCCTCAGCCTGCGCCCGCCGCACAATCCCGTGCTCGAAGATGCCGGCAAAGAACGCGGGAAATATCGTGATGATCTCAAACCGCATAGTCGTTACTCACGATCATAGAGCCGGATTATGGCATGGGAAGTGGCCAGACGAGATCTGGATACCCCGCATGGCAATCAACGTGGGCCGTGAGACGACGCAAGATGCTCGAGACAAGCGGTGGCGATAAGCCGGTAATGAACCTTGCGTCGAGAACGGACCCTGGAGACAGTAACCGTGTCACAGAACACTAAATCGAGGGTGTCGAGGTTTACCGGTTCATCTTTCATCACCAGAATCTCGTTGAAAGTATGCTTTCTTCCCATCGCCGGGGCCAGGAGGCCTTTGGCTGTCCGCAGCAAGCTCTCGCTCACCGATACCACGGCCACAATGGACGGATTCTTGAGCTTCCGAATCAGGTCAACATGTTCGGCGGCCTGGGAATAAACCAGGCCGATCGTCGGCCGGCTTTGCGGAACGTGCTTCTTCAGATCGTCTAGAAGGTGATTCGCGGCCAACACCTGGGCGCCGATGGCCAGGCTTGGGTCGCTCGCAAAATCTTCGGGAGAGCAGCTCTCGACCTGCAGACCAAGGCCGTCGACAACTTCTTGCCGAATAATCTCACGCAGACCAGGCTCCCGCTCCACAACAAGAAAATGGTCAGGGGGCTGAGCCATCAGGCGCTCGAGTACTTTCTGTCTCAGCGCCTGCAGGGAGTAGCCCATCTCCCTGGCGCGCTCGATGCTCTCGTTGATCAATTCATCGAGGGTGTGGGGCTTCGGCAGGGGTGCGCCGGCATTCGCTCCAACGACCAGCTGAGTGCCGCGCCGACGAGTAACCCAGCCCCGACCCACGAGTTGCTGATATGCCTCGCTCACCGTGTTGTGGTGCACCTTGCTTTGCCTCGCCAGCGCACGCACACTGGGCAATGCTTCGCCCGCACGAAGTTGGCCCGTTGTAATCAGGAACACAATTTGCTCGGCAATCTGTTGCCGCAGCGGGACATCACTGTTCTTGCTCAGCGCGATTTGCATTGGTTCTCTCCACGCACGCCAATACGCGGCAACTGTGACAGCGACCGAAACCATCACATGCCTGCTGGCTCATGCCGCACCTTCTGCCTATTCTCAGGCAAGCAGAGGGTTCGCGATCCACGGAGGCAAGATGATTCCCGTTCTCACTATTGTCGCTGCCACATGCGTTCGTCATTGTCGAGCAAGCTCTTCCGGGCGCGACTTGCCGCGAGCACCTGGCTGGTATGGTCGCGCAGCCTTCCTGCTATCCGTCGATTTCTGTATCACTCGCCAGTTCCGGTCAATGACTCCTGCGTCTACTCAACCGCCTGTTGCTGTGCTCTAATATTGGCCAACTTCCATGACTGAATATGATTCGTTGCTAAAACGCTGGCAATCTGCCGGCCTACTCGATGCGGAGGCTGCAACCCGCATCCGTGTCTGGGAGTCCGCACAGACGTCCACCGCCGGTCTCGCCGCGCCCGACGCCCGAAAAGAAGCGCGAGCCGAAGGAATGGCCTGGCAGGGCCGCGTCGCGCTGATCCTGGGCGGCATTCTGCTGGCCAGCGGCGTCATCCTCTTCGTTTCCGCGCACTGGGACCAACTTGGCAGGGGCATGCGCTACCTGCTGGTCATGGCAATGGTCACCGTCTTTCACCTCGGCGGGGCGGTCAGCCGCGAAAAGTACAAGGGCCTGTCGACCACACTGCACGCGGTCGGCACTATTTTGACTGGCGGAGCCATTGCGCTTGTCGGCCAGATCTTCAACATTCAGGAACACTGGCCGGCCGCTGTCCTCATGTGGGCCATCGCCGCGCTCCTCGGCTGGATTCTCCTCCGCGACCAGGCCCAGCAGACGCTCACGCTGCTTCTGTTTCCCACATGGCTCATGTGCGAATGGAGCAATGCCGCAGAGAACCACATCGGCCAGGAACCTTACATTGGCCGCATGCTGTTTGTCTGGGCCATCCTCTATCTCACACTGTTCATCGGGACAGATCGGCGCGTCGTTCGCGGCATTCTTTTTGCCGTCTCCGCCATCGCCGCCGTTACCAGCATCTTCTTCCTGCTCGAAGGCTGGCACTCCTGGTATGGAATGCAGTCCTACCCGCCATTCCACACACGCTTCTGGGGATGGGTCGACATCGCCGCCATCCCACTTCTCTTTTCGCTTTTCCGTTTACGTAAGAGCTTGATCCCCGTGCTCGGCGCCACTGCCTTCGTCATTGCGCTGCCGTGGTGCAACCGATTGTTCGTCGAGCATTTCGACAATGGAAATACCCATACTTCCTGGACCCGCACTGAGCCAAACCTTGCCGCGCATGCGCTCGTCGCAGCCTTCTGCGTCTTCCTCATCTGGTGGGGGGTGAGAGAGGCGAGTCGCGGACTAGTGAACCTCGGCACCGTTTTCTTCGGCGCTACCGTCACATGGTTCTACTTCAGCGATCTCTTCGACAAGATGGGCCGCTCGCTCGGTCTCATCGGACTCGGCGTGCTCTTCCTTGCCGGCGGTTGGGCGCTTGAGAAGACCCGCCGCGGACTGCTTGCACACATGTCGCAGCCGCCCGCTTCTCTCGGGGAGGTGCGATGAAATTCTCCAAGGCGTCGATCGCCCTTCTGATCCTGCAATTGATGATCGTCTCGACGATTGCGGCCAAGTACCTTTACGAACGCGTCACCTGTCCCCGCGTTTGGACGCGAACCGCCGCCTACGATCCTCAACTCGTGATGCGCGGCCGCTACCTCAGTCTGCAACTCTCCGTTGATGGATGCGGCAGTACGCTACCCTCGGCAAAAAACGCAGAATTCCCGCGCAACATCAATGGCGTTCCCGGCGGAGAAACATTCTCGATCCGCTCCGCGAATACTGTCTGGTTCCAGGCGAAACTCGCCGTCAGGGATCACAAGCTCATCGCCATGCGCGTTCCCGAGTCCGACACATCCACGCCGACACAGACCGTCGCAGCCTGGCCCGGCGCACCCTGCGATCAGTTGAATCTCTCCAATCCCGTCGATTTCTACATTCCCGACAACGCCACCGATCCCACCAGGCTCAAGCCTGGCCAGCAACTCTGGATCGAAGTGACCCTGCCGCCCAAAGGCCCGCCCCGCCCGATCCAACTGGCGCTCAAGGACAACGGCAAATGGGAGCCGTTGGCGTTTCAATAACGCACTTTTTCGAACTACTGGAGGCCGCTAGTGGTGAGTCGTGATTTCGGTTTCATCGTTGTCTCGATGTTCACGGCTCTGCTGGCGGTCGGTTGCGGAATTCCATTCGCGATCATCGCGTTGGTACAAATGGCGTCTCGACCGGAAGGAGCCAAGCCAAGTGCGATTCTCAGCTTCGCTGCAACGATCCCGCTCAATGCTGCGGCTGTTCTCAGCTTTGCGTGGCTTCCGAAGGATCTCGCAAACCGAATGATTCTTGGCGTGAACGGATACGATCTCGTACTTTCATTGCTTCTGTTCACTAGCTTCGTTCTGTGGCTGATCACCCTGGGACTACTTTACGGATACGCGGGTGGAGGCAAGCGTGCCGTGAAATCGGGCTCAATTGGCCTGCTCTCCCTGTACGCGCTCGGCTGTATCGGCAGGTTCGCTAGCTGATTCCTCGGGGAGCATGGAATGCAGCCAGGCTGATGCGCTAGCTCGGCTCTTGCCGATTCAACTCCACCAGCCCCTCAGGCAACGCCATCTCCACGCGTTTCGCTTCCACATCCACGCACCGCAGATAGTCCTTTGCATAGGGAATGAGAATCTCATCGGAAGAGGACTTCCCCCGCACAACCAGAATCGGCACCGGCCCTGCGCTTCGATCCACATCCTCAATCTCGCCTACTGTGACGGGTTCAATCCGGGCCACATCCACCAGCACGCACCCGATCAGGTCTCCGATATACATTTCGTCCGCAGACAGCGCCGCCCGCTCGTCCAGCGGAATCGCCACGACCAGCCCAGCCAGTTCTTCTGCCGCCGAAATCGAATCTACACCTACGAAATGCAGCACCACGCCGCCCTTGTGCAGCCAGTGATGCAGCAGCTCCACCTCGCGCGGATTCGCATCTGCGGCGGCATCTTGCGCAGAGGCACCACCACTGAGCAGCCACAACCGTCGCCGCTCCGTAAATTTTTCAGGAAAATCGGTGAGAACTTCGGCGAAAACCTCGCCCTTGCGGCCTTGGCTGCGCTTGATGCGCGCCAGCCACACCCATCCCGTCGGGGCCATTAATTGCGCCCGAAGCGATGCCCGGCCCGAAAGGGTTTGGCCATCTACTCTTCGTCATCCTCTTCCAGGATGTCGAGCGTGTAGCGATGGTGCAGCTTCATGCTGACGGCTCCCAGAATGGTCCGAACTGAACGGGCTGTGCGTCCCTGCTTCCCAATAACCTTGCCGACGTCGCCCGGCGCCACGCGCAGCTTGAGAACGGTGTTTTCGTCCCGCTGTACGGACAGCACTTCTACTGCTTCCGGTTCGTCTACCAAGGCCCGCGCGATTTCGCGGACCAGCTCATCTACTGCCACCATGTCAACTTGGGTCATGAACTTGCCTCTGACCGTAAACATCCAAGGAGAAGCGACTTGGATCGGTGCGCAGATAGTATCAGCACACCCCTCGTCAAGTCAGTAACGTGTATCCAGGAAGTAGGTAACCTTGTGTGCGCGATCCTGAAAGATCTCGCACACAATCACCGCGAGCGAAAGGGATTACGCGACCGCAGGCTCCGCTACCTTGGCCGGGTTCTTCTCGACCAGTTTGGCCACGATAGGCGTCAGTTGCGCGCCCACCCCGCGCCAGTAGGCGATGCGGTCGTGCTTCAGGTCAACTGAAGCCGGGCTGGTACGTGGATTGTAGGTGCCGACAACCTCGATCGACCGGCCATTGCGGGCACGATCCTTCTCGATCACAACGACACGATAATAGGGCTGCTTGGGGGCGCCAACACGCGCCAAACGAATCATCACCACGGGGTTACAAGTCCTTTCAATTCCGGTGCTCTGTTGCGGTCTTTTGAGAAGTCTCCCGGCCCCGGCTGAATCGCCCGGCCAGTACCACCCGGAATTCCCGCTGGGGTCGACCGGGGTGCCCTCGGACCGATCTCCGTCCGCGGGGTGAAAGACACAACACCTAAGTATCGCCGATAGTTGCCGTTTCAGGCAAGCTATTCATCGGGCTCGGGCAAGCCGTTCCATCTTCCGCGACACGCAGTTTTATTGAACCGCTTGCTGCCAAAGTTGCAGATGAATTCCCGGTTGGCCCCTGTCTAAAGTCGTTCATTCAAGGCATACTTATTGCGAACTTCACATCTATCCTTCAACAGGAGCCAAAAAGGCATGTGGCCATTTTCCACGAAAGAGCCCCTCAGCCCTGACAAATTGCCCGTCCCCGATGCATGGACGCAACGCAAAGGGCAGGATCTCATCGGAAAACCGATGTTAGTCCGCGTTCACAGCGGCTACAGCAACTTCAAAGGCGTCACCGGGTACGGTCATTACGTCGCCATCGCCGTGCCAATGGTCGACACCACCCGCGACGGTTTCCCCAACCCCGGCGAAACCGAAATCCTCAAGCGGGTCGAAAACGACATCCGCGAAGTCTTCGAGCCCAATCGGGAATCGATCTTTGTCGCCACCACCACCATTCCCGGCATCCGCGAATACATTCTTTACACCCGCAATCCCGATGGCGCTCAGCGGAAATTCGACAACGATCTGCTCGCGCGCGTCTTCAGTCACAAAGTACATATCAAAATCGAGCCCGACAAGAACTGGGCCCGGTACAGCAAGCTTCTATAGCCAGTCGCATACTCATAACTATGGGACTAAAGCAACAATGGGCCTGAGTCAGGCGAGCAGACCCACCCTGCTGTCACGTCTGAGCACGCCGCTCGTCGTCGGCCTGGGCTGCGCCGTCATCTTCCTGGTATTGTTTGCGATGCTGGCGGAGGAGATGCTCGAAGGAGACACGCGCCAGTTCGACGACACCGTTCGCCTGTTTGTGCACGCACATTCGTCCACCGAACTCACTACGATCATGCGGTTCCTGTCCGTGATCGGCTCTCCGCTGGTCGTCACCCTGACCGCAATCGCAGCGTGCATTGCACTATGGATTGTCGGCCATCCCCGCCGTGCGATTCTGATCGCAATTACCGTCGGCGGAGGGAGCCTGCTGATGTGGGTTTTGAAAATTGGCTTCCGTCGTGCCCGCCCTGTGCCTTTCTTTGATACCCGGCTTCCAGCGTCCTACAGCTTCCCCAGCGGGCACGCGATGCTCTCGTTCTGCCTCTGTCTTACTGCCGCGGCTCTGTTTTCGGTAAATCAGAGGAGCCGATTGGCTCGTGTGGCAATCTGGGTCTTCTGGGTGGGTCTTTCTGGGGCAATCGGCTACTCGCGGATCTACCTGGGCGTTCATTACCCAAGCGACGTACTCGCCGGGTATCTCGGTGCGCTCGTCTGATCACTCGCAGTAGGAAGCGCATACCAGAAGTGGCGTAAGGCTCCTCCCGGTAGCGCAACACCTGGCCCGAGCAAGTAAACCACTCAACGGCAGCCGCTCATAAAAGCCGGGAGCCTGTTCCGGATGTGCCTAATTCGTAGTCCCCTTGGGGGACGAAAGTGCGTCGATTTGCTGTTTCGCCCAGGTGTCGTCGGGATGCAACGCAACCACTTTACGGAAATCTTCGATAGCCTTGTCTGTTTCCCCATTTGCCTGGTGCGACATCGCCAGCACATGGAATGCCCAAACCGACTGCGGGTTGTTGGCGGCGAAATTCATCTCCATGACGGCCACGGCCTCCTTGGTCTTGTGCTTGGCTAAAAGGGATTCCGCAAGCTGATTCAATGGTGTCTCGCTGAAATCGTAGGCGCCGGTTCCGTAATACTGGCCCCGCAAATCGTGATAGAGCTTCACACCCGCATCGATTCCTTGCGTGTCAATGGAATCGGAAAGCACAGCGTTCAGAGTGCGCGGCTGGGTAATCCCATGATGACAAGTGACACACTCAACGTGCGCGGGCGATGTCGTTTCAATTTTTCCCACGTAGTCATGGTTGATCGTCGCCACCATCTGCAGCATGATGCGCGCCGTCTTCTTGTTCTGCTTGTCATCCGATGCGAAATCGATCGTCTTATCTGTCTTTTCCATGTGACAGTAAGGACAACGCACATTGAGAGCGAAGGCAAACCGCCGCATCGTCGATTGGAGATCAGCCTTCGAGATGTCTTTGGGCAATACCTGCAGGTTTGTAAACTTGTCCGGAATTTGCGCACTGGCAGGAATGACAAACAACAGAGATACTGCGAGACCGAGCCGGCTCAATTGCATGACCGCATCTCCCCCTCAAGCGGAGTTTCCCATTTGATCCGCAAGGATTGAGCCAGTCTATATCTCACTCCTCGATTAATGGCGGAAAATTCTGGCCTGGCCGCGGGAGCGACCACTCGGCTTGAGCCGAGGCGCCTCACTCACCTTCAGTTATTCGCTGGATGAGCTTTAGCGGATGTACGGGCTTGGCAATGAGTTCAAATTGATATCCCTGCAGCCGGCCTTCCTCGAGTATTTCGAAGATGCCCGCCTGTCCTGACAACAATAGGATCGCGGCCTTCGGGTAGTTCTTCCTGACTGCGATTGCAAGCTCCACGCCCTTCGTGCGGGGCATGAGCACGTCGGTCAATATCCAGTCCGGATAAATTTGCACCTGAACGTTGACTAGATGCACAGTCCGCGCGGCAAGTCTTCTCTCTCCTACTTCCGCGCCTCATCATTAGCATTAAGCTTTAGGAAACAGGAACCTCAGCATCGGCCTCACGCGCTCCGCCCAACTCGCTTCATCGTGCGTGCCGCCATGCACCTTCTCAAAGTGCATCGATTCGCCGGGACGCCAGCCATTCGCCTTCAGCCTTCGCGCCAGGTGCTCCACGTCGCGCAGTGTCCGCTGCCCCTCGCGATCGCCCACGTCAAGCCACACCCGCGGACGCGCCCACATTTGAGGAGCATGCTCATTCAAATAGCCCAGGATGCTCTTGTGATTCCACCACACGCTCGGTGACAGGATTGCCAGCTTGCCAAATACCTGCGGATGCCGCAGCCCGAGATACAGCGTCACCAATCCGCCCAACGATGACCCGCCGATCCCGATATTTTCACGATCTTGTCGCACCCGGTATTGGCTTGCGATCCACGGCATCAACTCTCGCGTCACGAGATCGCCATACTTGTCGGCTTCACCGCCGCCCATTTGCCAGTTGTATTCATGCGTATACTCGGCCAGCCTGCGGTCGCCGGTGTTATAGATTCCCACAATCACCAGCGGCTCCACTTCGCCCGCTTCGATTGCCTCATCGGCATGCTCGCGCACCATCCATGTGCGACCCTTCACAAACGAAGTCCGCCCGTCGAAAAGGTTTTGTCCGTCGTTGAGGTAGAGCACCGGATAGCTCCGTTGCGTCTGTTCTTCATATCCAGGCGGGAGATAAACGATTACATCGCGTTCGTCAGGTAGGTAATTGCTTTTGAAGGCTTTATGTAGGCGCAATCGCGGATGCGGCGGCGCTGTTTCGATCTCAGCCAGCACGCCCTCGCTCGCGTCCCCATTTGCATGATGTTCAACGTTCAATCCGCCGTATTCCTCATGTCGAGGGTTTAGCGCCCTCGCGCACATTCAGTCCTTGGTCCCGACTCCCTCAATCCCTTGATCCCTGCTTTTCCCTGTTACAGTATCAGGAAACCTGCGCTTCTCAAATCGCCCGTCCCAGGAGCAACAGCCCTCAATGAACCGCGAGTACCACAAGTGGTATTCCAGCCGCCTCGGTCGCGACATGGAACTGCTCGTCTTCGGCCACGCTGGATTGCCCGTCATGGTCTTTCCCACCTCCGGCGGCAGCTTCTACGAGTTCGAAGACCGCGGCATGATCGGTGCCGTCGCGGGACGTGTGGAGCATGGAGACCTGCAATTCTTCTGCGTCGACTCTGTCGACATGGAGAGCTGGTACAACCGCAACGTTGCTCCGCGTTGGCGCATCGCCCGCCACGTGCAATACGAGGACTACCTTATTCACGAAGTCGTGCCATTGATCCGCAAGAAGAATTGGGACTCCCATCTCGTTTCACTCGGCTGCAGTTTCGGCGGCTACCACGCCACCAACATCGCCCTGCGCCACCCTGACATCTTTACCGGTCTGCTCACCATGTCCGGCGCTTTCGACCTTTTCAAATTTCTTGGCGGCTACTACGATCAGGATTGCTACTTCAACCTTCCCACGCACTATCTGCCCAATCTCGCTGATCCATGGTTCTTTGACCATTACCGCCACAACACCTACATCCTCGCCACCGGATGGGACGACCAGTGTCTCGGCGAGAATCAAAACCTCGACCGCATCATGAACTCAAAGGGGATCCCCCACAAGCTCTATACATGGAATACTTATAACTCCCATGATTGGCCCACTTGGCAGCACATGATTCAGGAATATCTTTAAAGTTCGCAGTCGCGTTTAGACTTCGAGAGCAGAGCAGCAAGTGGAAAGAGGCATCACAGCCGTATCCGAATCGTCAATTGCCCACTCGCCCCGCCGAACGTACAACTGTACTCGGATGGCCGAGTTTCATCCCTCTTCTGTCGCCCACGGCTCAACTGTGAACTCAGAACTTAGAACTACGAACTTCCAAGGACTCTCCCCAATGACCGAACTCAATCCATACGCCAAGTTTCTCGACGGCCGCCCTCTTGAGGCCATCCTCGCTGCTACCTCGCACGAGATCGCCAACAAGCTCCAGATGATCGGTCCGGAAAAATCCAGCGAACCTTCCGCTCCGGGGAAGTGGTCGCCGGCCGAAATCGTCTGCCACCTGGCTGACTGCGAGATCGCCTTCGCCTTTCGCCTCCGCCAGACCCTCGCAGAAGACCACCACGTCCTGCAGCCCTTTGACCAGGATAAGTGGGCTGCTCCCTACGCCGGCATCGCCGCCAGAGATGCACTGGCTGCTTTCACCGCCATTCGAAATTGGAACCTCAAGTTGATTGCAAAATCCCTGCCCGGCTCCACCGCCAAGCCCGTCACTCATCCCGAGCGCGGCGCCATGACCTTCCAAACCATCGTCGAAACCATGGCAGGCCACGACCTCAACCACCTCACTCAACTCCACCGCATCGCCACGAACTAGTGCATGTCCCCGAAGCTCACGACCAAAAGTTAGCGGTGTCATTCTCAGCGAACGGGTCCCCGAACGCATGAGGGGCCCCACAGAGAGATAGCGCTGTGGGGTGGGTTCGGGGGCGGTGAGCGAAGAATCCGCTTTTCGCAATTCCGACATCTATGGTTTTAGCCGCTGCGGTATGTTTTCGGTGCCGACCCGCAATCAAGTCTTTTTCCCTGCAAGTTCCTCTCCGCGTCCCGTTCCAAGAACGATTGCGCTCTTCGTGGGAACCTTTTGGGGCTTCCCGGGGTCCAACGCAATAGCGTTCTTGTCGTCTCCATTTGATGTGTGCCGGGTCTGCGCGCGTGCGCAGCTTAGGAGGATCGATGCGTCTCTGGGTCACCGCACTTTGCCTTGCCACTCTCCCTCAAATCCTCGTCGCCCAGTCCAGCCCGGGCACAACTGCAAAACCTAAGCCTCCCGCGCCGCAGGCGCATTCCGATTCGCCTCAGATGGCGCCGAAGGCGCAGCTGGCTTCACCGCAGGTGGCGGCGAAAGATCTGCCCGTCCGCAAGGTCGTGCTCTACAAGAACGGCGTGGGTTACTTCGAGCACGCTGGCACCGTCAGCGGCAATCAGCGAGTCACCATCGACTTTACTTCGCCGCAACTGAACGACGTCCTGCAATCGCTAACCGTGCTCGATGAAGGCGGCGGCCGCATTGCCGGCGTCAACTACAACTCCACCACACCGCTTGCCGAACAGCTCAAAACGCTTTCCCTGGGAATGACCGAAGACCCCACGTCGACCGAGCTCTTCGGCGCACTCCGCGGACAGAAGGTCGAAGTGACAGGCGGACCTTCTTCAGGTCTGGGGGGCGGCACCATCTCCGGCCGCCTCATGTCCATTGAGACGCGCACCGAAAAAACCGGATCCGATGAGAACGCCAAAACCATTGACAAGTTTTACCTCACCATCATCGCCGGCTCAGGCGCCGTGCGCGTCATCGAGTTGACGCCCACGCTCAGCGTGCGCCCAACCGATCCCAGCCTTCAGGGCGAACTCGATCGCTATCTTGAGCTGCTCTCTTCCACCCACTCCACCGGCCTGCGGCACCTCACGCTCGACGCCGTCGGCCAGGGCCAGCGCGAGCTTCGCGTCAGCTACATCAGCGAAGTGCCGGTATGGAAGGTCACCTACCGCATGGTCTTTCCGCGAGAAGCCGACGGCAAAACGACCCTGCAGGGCTGGGCCGTCGTCGACAACACGGTGGGAGCCGACTGGGACAACGTGCAGCTTTCGCTCGTTGCCGGTGCACCGCAAAGCTTCATCCAGCCAATTTCGCAGCCGCTCTACACCCCCCGCCCCGAGATTCCCATCTCCACCGATGCGCAGACCACGCCGCAAACCCACGAAGCAGCCGAGATGCTGAATGACGCTCTCGTGGCTCCGTCGTCTCCCCAAATGCAAGCCTCCGCCCCACGAAAGGATCTGCGCCAGGAACTGAAAGGGGGATACCAAGCCAACGCGCTCGGTTCGGTCTCGCAGTCAGTTGCTGTCAACGCCGAAAACATGGCCATCGGCGGTCCTGTCGGTGTTGGAGGCGCCAGAATGGGCTTCGTAGCCGGCGGCGTTTACCGCCCCAGCGACGCCATCGCTGAAGGCGACGTCTCCACCAACGCCTTCGACGATTTCTTTCAGTACTCGCTCACCCAGCCCGTTACCATCCACAAAAATGAGTCAGCGATGGTGCCGATCCTCCAGCAGGAGTTGCCTGCCGAGCACGTCACGCTCTGGAGCCGCAACGAGCCGCGCCCGCTTCGTGCCGTCTGGCTCGAAAACAAATCAAAGCTCACACTAGATGCGGGCAGTTTCTCCATCTTCGAGAGCGGCGAGTTCGCAGGCGAAGGTTTGCTCGATTCCATTCATCCCGGCGAGCGCCGCCTGCTCTCCTATGCCGCAGACCAGGCCATGCGCGTCAAGATCACTGACCAGCAATCCCAGCGCACATTACATCATCTCCAGGTTCACAAGGGCCTCATCGTCGAGCGCTACATGGATGTTGCATCCATCACCTACTCTGCTACGAACTCTGCCGATGAGGACCGCGCGGTACTGCTTGAACACCCCCGCCGCACCAACGGTTGGTCGCTTGACGAAGGCCTGAAGCCCGCTGAGGCCACGCCCGATACCTACCGATTCAAGGTCGCCGTCAAAGCGCATGCGACTGAAAAACTCGAAGTCCGTGAGCACGGACCCGAGTTCACAACCGTAACGATCAATCCCAACCAGAACACCAATGCTTATCTGATCGACCTGGTCAAGCGCGTGCCCAACGCCGAATCTGAACTCAAGCCCATCATCGACGCACAGGCCAAGCTCGCCGACCTCGATCAGGCCATCGCCGACGCGAAGAAGCAGGAAGAAACCGCCGCCGCCGATGAAGCCCGCGACCGCGACAACCTTACCGCGCTAAAGGGAAACGATGCGGCTCGCCGTTTTGTCGACGAGCTCAACCACGCCGAAGACCTGCTGCAGTCTACGCGCAAGCACACCGCCGACCTCGATCAGCAAAAGGCCGCGGCCGTTGAGAATCTCCGTACGCAGATCAACGCCCTCAACTACGACTGGGACGTCACTCCAAAGAACTGAGACTTCTGCAAACTTGAGTTGGAGGCATCGCGTCAATTCCGGCCTTGGAGTGGCCCTGAGCCTTTCCTGAGAGGCTTCGAAGGCTCTCGATTCTGAGACTTGGGGTACTTCCAGTCGAATGGAGCGGCCCGGAGTGCGATGAGAAACCTCGCCCGGTGCTAACATCAAGGTATGAGCAATGAATGGACTAAGTTCAACCCGAGAAACCCAGATACGCATCCCAGAGATAACTCGCGAGTGGAAATAAAGCACGCGGATGGATCACAGTTCTCAGGGGGGTTTCTGCAAGGCCACTTTCTTCAAGGTGGAGTTATCTCAGCGAGCGGCGTTGGCCAGACCATGCACTGGCGCTATGTGCAATAGATCCAGCCGATTCATGGCGTAGATCCTTGAATTCAGTTCGGTGCGTAGTGAGCCGGCGAAATGCCGACAGCTTGACTCAAGCCACTCTCCCCATCGCGAATTCAATCACTCGCGCCGTCCGCTCCTCATCCTCACCCGACGAGATCATGAGATCGTACAGGTGCGGATTGTGCCATTCCTTCCCAAAGCGCAACTTGAGATAGTGCGCACGCCCGGCATCCACTTCGCGAATTCGCTGCTCGATATGTGCCCCCGGTTCCAGTCGCGTCCGTAACCGTTGAATTCGCACCCTCAACGGCGCGTACACAAACACGTGAAACACATCGGCCCTCGGCTGCAGAATGCATTGCGCCCCACGGCCAACGATAACGCAATTACCGGCTACGTATGCTCGGTCGATGATCTGCCGGGTCAGCTGGGTCATCACGTCCTCGTCAAAGCATCTTTCCTGCTGCAGAGCCACACCCGCCGCCAGGGCCGCGCCGCGCAGCGCTTGCCGGTTGAGCCGGCGCAGCCAACCGTCAACATGCTCGTCCAGGCGGCTCACCACCCTCGCGTCCACATGTGCCGCGCAGGCAATCTCGTCGATCAGTGCGGCATCCAGCAGCTTCCAGTTCAGCCGCTGAGCAATCGACTGCGCAATCCTTCCGCCGCCGCTTCCAAACTCCCGCGATACCGTCAACAATCGGAAATCCATCCCGTGCCTCCCCCTCCCGCTGACGCCACCAAGCTACGCCCGGCAATCGTTCCCGGCAGTGATACGCCTCACTGCCGTGGCACACTTTGGGCGGATGAACAAGGAACGATTTAGATGGAAAACAAAATCCGGCTTTAGACCAAAGGTCTTATTCGTAACGGAGCGCCTCCGCCGGCTCGACGCGCGTTGCCCGCCTTGCGGGGACAAAGGAAGCCGCTAGCGCAACGAGCACAAAAGGGGTCGGGCTGCAATCCTCAGCCCGACCCCCCAAGTTCAGCAGCAAGATTCGAATCAGTAAATAACCTTCAGCGCAAACTGGAATATCCGCGGTTCAAATGTGCTCGTAATCTGTCCGCCGCCCGTAGGGTTTCCGGTAACGGTCGAAACCGGAACCGAGCCGCCCATGCCCGCAGTCGCAGTAGTCGTACCCTGCGATCCGCTGATCGTGCCCGGCAGATACAGGTTCGTATGGTTGAACAGGTTGTAGATCTCCGTGCGGAATTCCATTTTCAGCCGATCTCCAGGCAGATTGAATTTCTTGTTTAAATCGAGATCTGATTCATAAAACGCTGGCGTACGCCCAGGATTGCGCGGCGCATTGCCGAACGGACTTAGTACATTCCCCGCCGCGTCCTTGATCGGTGGCAATTCGAATGCGGAGAAGTTGATGTAATTCACATACCCCGAATTCGCAGCGCGCGACGAGCGTCCCTGCGTCACCTTCGTGCCCGGCACAAAATCCGGCCGATACTCGTTGGCGCCGCGGTACGTTGCCGAAATCTGCAGTGACACCTGCTGCGCCGAGTTTGGCGAGTAGGTGATGTTGAACGGCGTTCCTGCCTGCATCGTGTTCACGCCGCTGATCTGCCAGCCACCCAGGATGCTGTCCGTCAATCCATTCGCGTTGGCGAGAAAGTGACGACCGCGGCCAAATGGCAGTTCGTACACCAGGCTCGTTACATTCGCGACGGGCAGGTTGTAGTCGGACTGGCCATAGTCCGCCTTCAGGTTGTTGCCATCCTGCGGAGAAGGCGTATTCCCCTCCAGCGAAGCCGAAGCATTGTCCAGCGAGTGCTCCCACGTGAACGAGTTCAGCAGCGTCAGTCCCGCAACAAAGCGCTGCTCATACCGCACCTGCAGCGCGTTGTAGTTGGAGTAGAACTCATTCAGCCCTTCTGTAATATCGCTGGGCCAGCCGGCAAACGGCCGCGCAAACCCGAGCGCGGGATTCTTTTGATTGCCATTGAGGAAGCCTTGCAGTTTCAGTCCGTGGTTGCCCACGTACGCAACGTCGAGCAACGTATTCTTCGCCAACTCCTGCTGCATGTCGAAGAAGTAGTTCTCGACGTAGCTATCGCGCGTGTTCTTCGGAACCCATGTGATGTTGTCCGTAGCCGGGTTGAATGACGTCACGAGTCCCGACGGATATCCCTGGTCAGCCGTTACATAGCAGCTCGGCGTCGTTGAGCCCGTAGGAATAATCTGCGCCGGAAGCGGCGAGCTGCAGTGGTTCGTGGTGCTCGGCTTGATCTGCGTGACTGCAGCAAATTGCGCCTGCGGTGCGTTGATCCCCAGAATGTTCCCGGAGCCTGCACGTGTGTAATGCACATACCCTGTTCCGAAGCCACCCCGTACCGCGGTCTTTGGCGACAGCGCATAGGCAAATCCCATGCGCGGCGACCAATCCGCCAGGTCAGGATTGACGAGCGTGCTGCCATACACTCCACTCGAATGCACCGGTGTGATTCCGTTGCCGGCAACCGCTCCAGGCGTAATGGTGAGCACAGTCTGCGAAACAGGATCGAAATTCGAAATGTTGTTCTTCCACTCCGAGTAAGGCGAACCGTACTCCCAGCGCACGCCCAGGTTCAGCGTCAAATTCGGCGTCACTTTCCAGTCGTCCTGCGCGTATGCGCTGTCGAGGGTCTGGCGCAGATGCACCACAAAGTAGTTCGCCAGCTGGTAGCTCGTGGTTGTGCCGAACAGAAAGTCCGCCCAATATGTATCCGTGACGGGTGCCGTAGGAGCAGCGCCCCCGCTTGCATTTGTCGCGCACAGCGGTGAAATTGCCGCGTCGCACAAACTGTAGCCACTTCCATACGTGAACGATCCATACAGCGGATTGTTGTCGTTGACCGCCATCCAGATGTGCTCGTACTCGTATCCGAATTTCAGCGAGTGCTTGCCCTTCACCCATGTGAAGTTGAGCTTGGGATCGAGCAGCGCAGGATTCTGCCACTGCGGATTGGTGCTCTGCCGCCCGAAGCCCGTAAAGCCGCTGATCCCCACCGAAGGCAGTCCGCCAGCAACGATCCCGTTCGCCGGCAACCCCGGAATCGTGAAGTCGTTCTGCCCGATCGACAGCGTGTACTTTCCGGCCTTGGTCCGCGAAAGCCCAAGCCGGGCATCCATGACTTTGTTGCTGCCGAACGTATGCGTGTAACCCAGCGCCACCTGCTGGTCCAGCACGCGGATCGTCCCATTCGTCTGTCCATCCAGCGGCAGGGGAATCGTCGGATAATTCACACCCGTTTCCTTGCGATCGCTCACGCGCAGGAACCACGAGCTTCGAGCGTTCTGCTGGTAATCGAGGCGCAGATCGCCCTTGTCCGAGTTGTCAGTAAAAGGAATTTGCGCCGAATAGTCATTCGAATTCAGTCCCGTCGAACTCACCCCCGCCTGTGGCAACTGCGCCGCGAACTTCTGAAAGTATCCGAGGATCTGCGCCGACAGTGGATTGATGGCGCCCGAAGGAATCGCCGTGCCCGCCGGATAAACGGTGCCCGTAACGGGATTCTGTACCGGAACCACCAGAATTCCATTCAGTTCATTCTGCGTGGGCAGCGTCAGTACATACAGTGGCCGCAGCGTCTGCCGGAATCCCTCGTAATCCAGAAAGAAGAACAGCTTGTTCGAGACAATCGGTCCACCAAAATTCATCCCGAACTGATTGCGATTGAAGGTAGGCTTCTTGAACGGCACGGTCGTTCCCGTGTTGCTCACCACGCTCGGCTTGAAGAATCCCGCGGCATTCAGATCGGTATTGCGAATGAACTCGTAGAGAGTTCCATGAAAACTGTTCGTGCCGCCCGCCGATGCCACGTTGACTGTCGCACCTGACGACCGCCCATACTCCGCACTTTCGTTATTCGTCACCACGTTGAACTGTGCAACAGAATCCGGCGCAATCGCGATGATCTGGTTATCGAATCCCTGGTTGCTCTCGCCGTACGCGTTGTTGTCCATGCCGTCGAGCAGGTAGTTGTTGAACATACTGCGCTGCCCGTTAACGTTGTACGCGCCTTCGCGCACCAGGCTGCTGATCGAACTCGTCGTCGCCGCCGTGGGCGCCTGCCGCGAACCAGTCACCAATGCCAATAGGTCAGAGAAGTTGCGACTCACCAGCGGCAGAGCCTCCGTCTGGTACCCAGAAATCGTCTGTCCGCGCTCGCTCGTATCTGTCTCCACCTGCAGCGCCACGTCGCTTACTTCGACCGTGGTTGCATTCGCCTGGCCCACCTTCAGCGTCAAGTCGATGCGTGATCTGCCGCCCACCACAATCGAAATATTTGTCGCTTCTGCCGGCGCAAATCCCGGAGCCTCTGCCATGACACCGTAGGTGCCCACGCGCAAAGACGGTACCTCGTAATCGCCCGAGGCATTCGTCGTCACTTTCGTCGCGATGCCGGTATTCACGTTGGTCACGGTGACGGTGGCATTCGCTACCAGTGCTCCTGTTGCATCGTGAATGGTGCCGATCAGGCCCCCATTCTCATATTGCGCCTTGGCTGTTATGCCAGAAAGTGCAACCAATAGGCCAACCAAAAGAAGAAACTTGAAGGGGAACTTTCTCATGATGCGCCGAGCCTACCGGGCCACTGTCACCAAACCATGAATCCAACATGAACGGCGTATGAATTGGAGAAGCGCATGATGAAAGAAAAGAATTTTCCACGCCCGGTCCCGCGCGCTCGCCTATCCCCGCCTGTCCATATCGCTGCCGTACACTGTTCACAACGTTTGGAGTTTTAGGCATCCCGCTCGGAGGGTCAACGGCATGAAAAAGATCGGCGTCCTGTTCGGCATGGAAAACAGTTTTCCCGGCGCGCTGGTAGAGCACATCAACGCCCGCAATATTTCAGGCCTCCACGCCGAGTTTGTCGAAACCGGCGCCGTCCTCCTCGACAAGGCCGCGCCTTACGCCGTCATCGTCGATCGCATCTCCCACGACATCCCCTTCTATCGGGCCTATCTGAAGCATGCCGCGCTCAACGGCACCATCATCATCAACAATCCCTTCTGGTGGTCAGCTGACGACAAGTTTTTCAACTACTCCCTCGCCGCCAAACTCGGCGTCGCTGTTCCGCCTACCGTCATTCTGCCCCACAAGAAACATCCCGAAGGCACCACCGACCGCTCCATGCGCAATCTCGAGTACCCCCTCAACTGGGATTCGGTATTTGCGTACATCGGAGAGCATGGTTTCATGAAGCCCGTCGACGGCGGCGGTTGGCGCGACGTCTACCACATCCACAATCGCCCGGAGTTCTTCGCCGCCTACGATCAGTCGCGCGATCTCTGCATGCTCTACCAGAAAGCTGTCGAGTTCAACGAGTACTTCCGCTGCTACGTTGTCGGCCAGAACAAAGTCCGCATCATGCCTTATGACCCGCGCAAGCCGCACCATGAACGCTACGTGCAGAACCCGCCCGCCTACGACCCCGCGCTCCTGGCGCGCGTCGAGAAGGACGCGCTTATCCTCTGCCGTGCCCTCGGCTACGATCTCAACACCGTCGAGTTCGCTGTCGAAAATGGCATCCCTTACGCCATCGACTTCATGAACCCCGCTCCCGATGCCGACCTCCATTCGGTAGGCCAGGCCAACTTCGACTGGATCATCCGCGAGGTAGCTGATATGGCCATCGCCAAATCCGCAAACGCCCCTGCGCCACCAGAAGAACTTCGCTGGGCCACCTTCCTCTCCGGCTCTTCCGCCGCAACCCCCGCAAAGAAGCCCGCAAAGAAGTCCTCCGCAAATAAATCCGCGCCAAAGAAATCAGCAAAAAACAAGGCTTTGGAATCGCCTGCTGGAACGGCCTCCGCATAATCCCGGCGACCCGTCGCTCAACTCACAAAACGGTGTCATTCCGACCGAGTCGCCGAGGCGACGATTGGAGAAACCTGCAGTTGCTTTTCACTTGCACTGGCTGAAATCGTGAGTATGCGTCACCAGGATAGGTCAACCGCCGGTGGTCATACCGGCTTCCGTCTATAAGTTCGATCCGAACGCCAGCAACCGCCCATCGCAATCCTTCACCACAAACTCGCGCGAGCCCCACGGCGTATCGGCAAGCCCCCGCGTGAACTCCACGCCTTTCGCTGCGAACTCCACATACAGCGCGTCCGCATTCTCAACAGAAACGTACGCGTCCAGCAGCTCGTCGGCATATTTGTCCGGATTGGCGGTCGGCGCCTCCGCGCAACGGAAGTGAATCGCATGCTCCTCGCGTGCCACGATGGCGTAAGCCGGCGGATCCAGCCACGTCCCCACACAATCAAAGCCCAGTTTGTCTTTGTAAAACGCGAGCGTCTGGGGAATATCTGTAGTGAAGAACTGAGGCGCGATCCTACGAATCATGTGCCAAGTCTATCGCAGTCCATTCCCATTCCTGAACCACCACCAAGGCGGATCAATTCCCGATAACTCATGCGGATAGTTCGTGGTTGATTCGCCCGCTGGACTTTAGACCTCACCGCCTGAAATAGGCCCTGCCACGGCTTTCACCCCATGCCGGCCCCCCATCCGACGCATTTCTCCTCTGGACAGCGCGTACCAGATAGAGTCATGATCTGAAACACTTCCCCAACCTTGAAGCAGGTGAATCCTTCCCCGGGAAGATTCCATGGGTCACGACTGACTAGATTGCTGCGAGGGAATCCCTATGAAACGCAAAGTTGTGCTCATTACGGTCATTGCAATCGGCGCTGTCCTGCTTGTGTTCGCGTCTGATAACCCCGGCCGGCATGCCTCCACTTCAAATACGGTTGCGGCCCCCTCCACAACCATGAGTGAAGAGCCCGCGGCATCGGATCCGGCCATGCCTGAAGCGACCCCAGAGGATTTGCTTGGGAACTCCGCCGCGGTCGATCCGGAGAATTCTGATCAGCAACAACCCGGGGGATCGCTCGATGAGAAACTGGCTGCGTTGAAGGAATTGCGCGACTCAGGCGCAATCCCCGAAGACGAATACCAGGCAAAAGTCAGCGCCCTGCAGGCAGGATCCTCGGCGCCGGCTCCGATGCCGGAGAACGGCGCTACGCGCACCGTGCAAATCGATGATCCTCAGTTGCAAATGCGAGCGGCAACTTTGCAGATCCCTGCCGATTGGAGATTCGGCGGTGCAGTCGTTCGTACCGGCGGGTGTCACGGCAACGGTGCACAGGTTGTGTACAGCATGCAGAGTCCCGACGGCCTCTTTGCAATCCAGGTATTTCCCAGCTTCGCTTGGAGGAACACCGGCCAACCTTCGCAGCCAAAGAATCTTTCGCCGCGTATTATCGCGATGAACCCACCACCGCGGAATCCCTGCGAAGCACTCGACATCGAAACCCCCGATGCGTTTCTCGAACACGTCATTTTGCCCAATCTGCGTCCCTTCGCCAGGGTAACGAATATTGGTCCGTTTACAGAGTCCGGGCTGGAGGTAATCCGTCAGCGCCTGCAACAGCTGGAGCAAAACTCTGCGCAGCAGCAAGACAGATATCGACAGGCGGGTTTCCCCGCGGGAAATCATCCCGACCAGCACATCCTCAGCGGCGCGATCGCCTATGTTCACTACAACCTCAATGGACATGAAGTCGAAGAGATTGTGCAGACTGCGGTGCACTGTGCGGCAACCTGGATGCCCGGCGGCATGGTTGCTACCCCTTCTGTAAATGTGAACTGCAATTCCTGGCCGTTGGTGGTGATGCGCGCTCCCCGCGGAACTCTGATGCAAAACATCCAACGCCTCGTCGCCATCAAGCAAACCTACCAGGTGGACCCGACCTGGGATTACGTCATGGTCCAGCTTATCCAGCAAATGGGGCAGCGGATGCTTGAGATTTCCAATGCCAACTTTCAAGCATTGATGCAGAGTTCGCAAGCTGCGGCAATCGCCCGCACCGCACAGCACCAGGCTTTCATGGAACTGCAAGATAGCAATTTCCAAAACAGCCAGGTTCGGATAGCTGCCCAACGGCGCGCCATGGACGAATCTGCTCATAACACTGTTCTCTATGCGCTTGACCAGCACGCATTTGTCGATAAGGGAACCGGCACAGAGTACGACGTCACGAATCAGGTCGACCACTTGTACCTCGGTTCCAATGGCACTCTAGTGGCCTGTCCTTGAGTAAACGTTACTAGTTGGGTTGGCATCTAAGATGTCATGCCGATCAATGAGGTAGTGCTGAGCGAAGAGCAGCGTGTGGAGTTGAGCACCATTGCACAATCCCGTTCTCTGCCCGCTGGTTA
>NZ_DATHHT010000015.1:0-3194 GCF_035317045.1 Occallatibacter sp. | reverse complement strand
CTCCAGCAAGGGATTTTCCTGCATGCCCCGAAAGAATTGACGCCATTTTCTCCAATCAACCCGAATTGAAATCGCTTGGGCACTTCCCGCACGAAGGAACGATTCAAGCAGCGCCGTCGCTTCACCGGGCGAAATTGCAATCGTTCCCTGCCGGGCAAGAAAATCGGCGATACGCTCGTTGCGCGCGACAAAGCCTTCACCGCCGAGTACGCCCCAATTCACGCTAAGCGCAGGAAGGCCAAGCGCCTGACGATGATGCGCCAGGCTGTCGAGAAAGGCGTTCGCCGCACTGTAATTTCCCTGAGCGGGATTACCAAAAATGCTTGAGACAGAGGAGAACATCACAAAGCAATCGAGTTTCATTTCCCGGGTTGCTTCGTGGAGGAGCCATGCACCGTGCGCCTTTGGTCCGAGGACGGTTCGCATGCGTTCAGGCGTGAGCGCCGCGAGCGGTGCATCGTCGATTACCATCGCGAGATGAAAGAGACCGCGCAGCGGCTGTGCACCGGACTTGATTTCCGCAAAAAGTCGCCGCACGTCATCGGGCGCGCCGACATCCGCAGACACGACGCGCACTTCCACACCGCGCTTCTGCAGGTCCTCAACAAACTTGCTGGCCTCCGGACTGGAAGCGCCGCTCCGGCTCGTGAGCACAAGATGGCGCGCACCGCACTCAGCCAGCCACCGAGCCAGCACCTTTCCGTATCCTCCGAAAGCGCCGGTAATCAGATAGCATCCGTCCGGCTTGACCTCGAATCCCGGAGGGGGCAATTCACCGCGTCGCGGAACAAATGGCGTCGGGAATGCGACCACAACCTTGCCGATGTGTTTTCCACCAGCCATGAGGCGAAACGCGGAATCGACGCGGCAGGCAGGAAAGGCCCGGTAGGGAAGCGGCCGCAACGCACCCTTGTCGACCAACCCGGAAATCTCCTCCAGCATCTGGCGGGTCAGTTCTTCATTACCGTGGAAAACCGCATCCATAGCCACGACGTGGAACGACGCATTGTTGCGGAGGGGCCGAAGCGGGATGCGCGCGTTTTGGTAAATATCGCGTTTGCCGATCTCGATGAAGCGGCCGAATTCGGCGAGACAGGAGAGACCCATCGGAATCGCGTCCCCGGCGAGTGCGTTCAGAACGACGTCCACTCCCTTGCCATCGGTTATCTTCATCACCGACTCAGCAAAATCGCCGCGTCGCGAGTCGATCACGTGTTCCACTCCGAGCGTTTTGAGCAAAGCACGTTTGCTGGAACTACCGGCAGTGGCGATCACGTCCGCTCCAAGATGCAGTGCGATCTGGATGGCGGCCATTCCGACTCCACCTGCGCCCGCGTGAACAAGAACGCGCTCGCGCTCGCGGAGCCGCCCCACGTTTCGCAGCGCATACCACGCGGTCATGAAAACGACCGGTAACGTTGCTGCCGACTCAAATGTCAGATCCGCTGGAATCCGTCGAATGTCTCCCACGCGCGCTATGGCGTGAGTAGCAATTCCGAAGACGGCGAGCCCGAACACACTATCTCCTGGCGCGAGGTGCGTGACGTTCGATCCAACCGCTTTTATGATGCCGCTAACTTCGTCGCCAAAAATGCGCGCATCCGGAGCATCGCCTGGATAAAGTGCCAACGACTTGAGCACGTCGCGAAAATTCATTCCGGCCGCTTTCACTTCAATCAACACCTGACCTGGGCCGCACGGCGGCAGTTCGAACGGAGCAAAGCGCAGCGTGTCGAGACGACCGCGTTCGCGGCATTCCAAACGCAACGGTAGGGTCGGATCGAGCCACTGCTCTGAGGACAAGCGGCCGCGGTCCAGTCGTCGAACGTAGCGAGCTTCACCTCGCAAGGCGATCTCGCGTTCCCTGTCTTTGCGCGTTAGCTCGCCCCAAATCGATGCCGCATCTGCCGGGGACGGTTCCGGGGGAAGATCGATGGCGCGCCAAGAGAGGTTGGAATATTCGTTCAAAATGACGCGCATCAATCCGATGCTCGGCGCTAGCGCCACAGCCGTCGGTCGCGGATCGTTGCCGGCAGGCTGAGCGTTCCGCGTTACCAAGTCCAGGCGCAACCTTGCTGCGGGAGCGGCGGATTCGATCGCCTGGGTAAGATGAAGCAGGGCGTCCAGATTGGTCGCCATGTCCATCTGCCCGTCCAGATTCCAAAGATAAACGATGCGGTCAGGCAGGGAGCCCGCATAGGCGTCGACAAGGTTTTGCCAGTCTTCCAGCGTCCCCGGTCGCAAGGTAAAAGCGTCGTTGCCATCGAACTCGAAATGGTTTCCCTGCGAGGCGACGCGGCATCTGGCGCCCAGTACGCGCAGTCGCGAAACCAATTCATCACCCACTCCCGAGGCTTCGGCGAAAACAAGCCATGATTTCTCCTCCGGCGCTTGCAAGCGGGTCTCGGCCGGCACCGCAGCTTCCTCGTAGGACTTGCGTGCAAACAGGCCGATCTGACCTTCGCCTCCGGTTGGTCCAGTCAGACCGGGCAACGAAGTCGTTTCAACGAAACCAGCTTCCCGTAGCACCGTTTCCCATTGTCCTCTCTTGAGTAACGGTTGTTCCGGGCGCAGATCGCGATCAGTAAACCGCCACCAGCCGCTCGTTAGGCCGAAAACAGTCTCAGTCCAAAGTTGTGGCGTAGCCGTGTCCATGAAAATAAGGCTGCCCCCAGGGGCAAGCTGGCCATGCAAATTATGCAATGCGGCACGCACATCGCGGACGGCGTGCAGCACGTTGGTCCCGATAATGAAGTCGAATGCTCCTGCTTTGAGTTCCTGCTCCCCGCCTGGCTTTTCGAGATCGAAAATCTTGAACTCCACCTCCGAAAACGCCGCCAGCTTCTGCGCGGCGCCGGAAAAAAATGCGGCTGAGACATCGGTGAATGTGTAGGAATGCAAACCGCGCTCCAAGAGTGGTAGAACCTGCGACGCCAATCCACCTGTCCCCGCGCCGATCTCCAGGATGCGCAGGCCGCGTCCTTCGGGCAGACTTCGAGCGGCCGTGCTCACGGCAGCGGCGATGGCCCCGAGCCAGTGACTGGTGAAGAGACCGTCGCCATAGAATTGATCGAGCAACTCCGCGCCGATCCCCGAGAACAAAACCTGCACCGCATCCTTTTCGCCGCGCAAAATCGAACCCAACTCAGCACAGTTTCCTTCGCAAAGGAGCGCCTCGGGAAGATGTCCGGGGT
>NZ_DATHHT010000014.1:0-2523 GCF_035317045.1 Occallatibacter sp. | reverse complement strand
CCCTCGGCGTACTGCGCCACGTCGTCTGGAATCGCCATGTAGAGTCGCCGCGTAATCACCCATCCGCTCTGGCCCCGGGCGTTGCGCACCAGGCTCCAGTCGTCGGCGGGCAGCGCCCGTTCGGCCTGGGCCTTGGCCTCTTTATCGGCGGCGATCGACTGCAAGACTTCGGGAGGTGTCCGGGAGAGTTCGCGCCAGTTGGAGGGCAGTGCCGGAGCCGGCGGCGGGGGCGGCGGCTGATACTTCGCTTCGGCACGCTTGTGGGCGGCCGCAGGCGTTTTGGGCTTGACCGGAAACAGCAACTTAGGTTGAGACGGCGTGCGCGGGGAGAGGGTGTGCGCTACCACATCCACTTTTTCACCTTCCTTGATTTGCAGAAAGCTGGGCGAGAAGCGATCCGGCTCGGTATGCACATTCAGCAGTTCATAGGTGCTCGCCAGGCCCTGAGAAGGCAGGGTGCGGGCGCGCCGCTCGACGGAGATCAAATCGGCGATTTCTTTGGAGCTGAGCAGAAGGTGATCTTCGGTCCAGCCTTCCGCGCCGCCGGGCGTGCGTACCTTCATGAAGCGGCGGCGATGCTGGACGATTTCGAGCCGGTCGCCGTGTTTGGCGGTAGCCACCACCGGTGCTTGCAGCGGAATATCCTTGCGCAGCAGCAGCGTGGCCGGCCCGGCGTAGGCTTCTCCCAGCGAGGGAGCGCGTCGATCGTGGCTCTGGCAGGCCGCCAGGCCCAATATAAAAAGAAGGAGACAAACGGGTAGGTGTTCCCGCATGAGCCGCAGACCCGCCTGAGTAATAGTGTATCAGCCGCGCGTCTAGTGTCTCCCACTCGTCTCATAAACTGATCCTGCATTGTGAGACAGGCGTCCTCGCCACAGCTGTCCAAATTAGATGGACACCTCCGGTGCGGAGATTGATTCTATTGGATAGATTTGCCTTAAAAGCGCAGGTCGGAGGGGTCGGTTGTCTGTCTGCATATGCTGTCCAAATGCCGGGCGTCAGGCGAACTCCAGGGCGAGCTGGGCTTCCATTTCGATCACCACGGGTGGACCGATGAAAGGATCGTCCAGCCATTGGTATAAATCGCGATAAACAAACAATTGCTGACGCAATAGGGCCAACAGATTGGACAAGGACCAGCCATAGCGCGCTTTCAGTTTGAGCCAGCGCAGCAGGAGCATGGCAATCAATGCGGTCCAAATCTGTGTCCGCACCGCCTTCTCGCTGGTGCCCACAAAAGTTTTGATTTTCAGCAGTTGCTTCAGGCTTTTGAAAAAGGTCTCGATCTGCCAGCGCTCCCGGTAGATCCGCTCGATGGTGGAGGCGGCCAACCGCAGGTGGTTGGTCACGAACACGAACTTCTCTTGCCGCTCTTCATCCCCCACTTCGATCCGCCGCAGCCGCAGTCCTTGCTCCCCCAGTTGTCCGTACCCCAACAGGGTAATCTCCTGGTCGACCAGAATCCGTTGCTGGTGCAACGCGGGGATCGCGCGCTGGGTTTCCACGCGATACTTGGCATCTTCCCGCAGTCGGGTCACGAAGTAGACGCCTTGCGTGGTGAGTTGCTGCCACCAGGCGTAATCGGCGTACCCTTTGTCCATCACCACTATGGTTCCGGGCTCAAACTGCAAGCTCCGGGCCACCGTGATGTCGTGTTTCTTGCCGGTCGTGATCACGGCGAACTTCGGCAGGTAACCGTCGTGATCTAGCATCAGATGGACCTTCACCGCACCCTTGACGCGTTGAAAGTGTGCCCAGTCGAACATCGAAATGCACAGCCCGATGGTGGTGGAGTCCAGCGACACCAGCTTGTTTCGGAAACGGAATTTATGGCCCGGACGCACCTCCTGTTCACAGCGATGCAACAAGGCGTAAAACTGGTCTCGATAGACTTCCCAGGGCCGATGCCCGTTGGCATAGGCCAGCGTGGTTCTCTTGGGGGAATCCAATAGCCCCAGATGCTTCAGCTTGCCTTCGCACGCCGCCAGCCCTTGACAGATTTCTCGTAACGAATGCGCACGCGCCAACTGGCAAAACAGCATCGCGACGAACTGTCCCCAACAGGTGAACCCGCGGGCGTGCCGCTCGGCCTTATGCGCCTTGACGAAGCCCTCGAATTCTGATCTTGGAAACAGCTTCAAAAGCTGACTGAAAATGCTGCATACTCGATTCAAGGCGGTGCCTCCTGGTTGTTTGCTCGTTCTTGCGGAACTGCACTCAACCTAACAGAGGTGCCGCCCTGAATTAAAATTCTAATTTGGACACGTGTGGCGTCCTCGCCTGTCTTTTTGCGGGTGCGGAGGCCTTCGCGTCGCGGTTGATTACCACTTTCGCTTCCTAACTCTTCTTCAGATTGTCAATCAGATACTCTGCCGTGCGCAACGTAAATGCGAGGATCGAAATCGTGGTGGTCTTGTCTGTGCAGTTGGGGAACACGCTCGCATCGCAGACGTACAAATTAGGAACGTCGTGCGCCTGTCCGAAGCGATTAGTAACAAAGTGTTTCGGGTCACTCCCCATGCG
>NZ_DATHHT010000013.1:0-106570 GCF_035317045.1 Occallatibacter sp. | reverse complement strand
GCACGCGCCCCTCTCGATCAGTCTCGCGCTTCTTATCGTGCTCAGCGCGTGCAAGTCCGCTCCCAATTCTGTGGCCCCTGTTCCCGGTGCGTCGGCGGCTTCAGGTCGTGTGCGGCCGCAAGTGGCTACCAGCTCCGGCTTCGACTACTACCTGTTGAACCTCTCCTGGTCGCCGGAGTTCTGTTACTCGCATCAGGATGCGCCAGAGTGCGCAACGCACTCCACCTTCGTCCTGCACGGACTCTGGCCGCAGAACACCAGCGGAGGCTACCCCGAGAAGTGCTCCGACGCGCCCGGACCGAGCGATCCATCGGCCTTCAAAGACATCTATCGTGACCAGGGGTTGCTCGAACACGAGTGGAGCACGCACGGCACCTGCTCTGGCCTGAGTGCCGATGATTTCTTCAACAACGCGCGCATTGCCTACCGTTCCATCACCATTCCGCCCACGCTTGCGGGCCTCACATCGCAGACATCGATGCCGCCTGACGAAATTGTCTCGCTTTTCACCCGCGCCAATCCTTCGCTTTCTCGTGGCAGCGTCGCCATCAGTTGCGGCCACAACTTCCTCACCGCCGTCGAAGTCTGCCTCGACAAATCACTCCATCCCATCGCCTGCGGCCCCATCCGCTCCTGCCGCGCCAACACCGTCCGCATTCCGCCGCCACGATAGCCACACACACTGGAATTCGATATGCCGATACCAGTCACTTCGATAGCGGCGGCATCATACTCAATGGAGGAACCATGAAAGCTGCCACGGTTGTAGGCATTCTGCTGATTATCGTCGGGATTGTGGGCTTCGCACTGGGTGGATTCAGTTTCACTCACGAAAAGAAAGATGTTGATCTAGGTCCCTTGCAGGTTTACCACAAGCAAACGCGCACTCTACCGATTTCGCCAATTCTCAGCACACTCTCCCTGATCGCCGGCGTAGGGCTGGTGGTGGTTGGCACACGCCGCAAATAGCGACTCGACGCGAAGGAAGGGGTCTCCGGAGCAAGCAGCTAGCTCGTCACAATCTCGCTAAAGTCCGCAATCCCCGAGAACCCGCGCAGCACGCCATCAATCAGTCCAAGATGCGCGCCGCGCACCGCCGCATCCGGATCCAGCACCATCACCTTGTCGAAGAACGCATCCACGACCGGCCGCAGCGTAGCGATTTTCGCCAGGGCCTCGCCGTACGCGCGCTCCTGCCGCAGCTTCGCAACTTCGGGAGCCAGCGCATTCGCCGCATCGCGCAGCTTCGCAGCCTCGGGAGACAACGCCACCCCATCCGGCGAACCCATCGCAAATTCCTTCTCCGCCGCCTGCCGCAGAATATTGTTGATCCGCTTGAACGCCGCCGAAACCGCCTCGAAGTCTGCCGAAGCCCGCGCTGCCGTCATCGCCTGCGCCCGCGCCATCGCATCGCGCACATCGTCGGCATCAGCCGCCAACACGGCATTCACCACGTCATAGGCAAACCCGCGCACATCTTTGAGATAGAAATGCAGCCGCTCGCGCAGAAACGCTGACATTTCGCGCTGGTTCACATCATCGGTCAACGCGGAGTGGGCCACCTCGCTGAGCTTCAGCGGCAGGTCCGACTCCGCCAAGATCTTCACAATCGCGTTCGCCGCGCGCCGCAACGCAAAGGGATCCTTCGACCCGGTCGGCTGCAGCCCGATGCCGAACATCGCCGCGATTGTCTGGATGCGATCGGCGAGGCCCAGCAACTGCCCTTCGACGGAAACAGGAATGTCATCCTCGATTGAGGTCGGCATGTACTGCTCGTAGATTGCCAGCGCCACGCGCTCCCCCAGTCCCTGCGACCGCGCATACAGGCCGCCCACTACGCCCTGCAATTCGGTGAATTCCTTGACGAGCTCCGTTGTCAGGTCCGTCTTCGCCAGCCGAACCGCTTCCATCAGCGCGGCGTTATCGTGTTTCGCACCCGCTTTTGCGGCAACCTCTGACAACCAGCTCGCGGACTCGATGTTCTCCTCAGTCTTCCAGTGATACGACCCCAATTCTTTCTGGAACGTAACGTTCTTCAGGCTCTCCACGCGCTCTGCCAGCGGAACCTTCTGGTCGAAGTCCCAGAAGAAGCGCGCATCCTTGAACCGCGCCCGCAACACACGCGCGTTGCCGTGCCGGATGATGGCATTTCCCTCGTCATCGGCTTTCGTATTCAGCACCGCGAGAAAATGCGGCGCGAGTTTGCCGTCCGCTTCTTCAACGGCAAAGTACTTCTGGTGATCGCGCATCACCGTCACCAGCACCTCTTCGGGCAGTGCAAGATACTCCGCCTCAAAGTTCCCGAGAATCACCGATGGCCACTCTGTCAGGTGCGTCACGGTTTCGACAAGGCCCTCGTCTTCGCGCCAGCGTGCTCCGGCAACCGTCCGCGTTACCTTGTCTAGCGCCTTGCGAATTGCCTGCCGCCGCTCGGCGACATCGACCACGACGCTCGCACTACGCAGCGCATCGGCATACCCCTTCGCCGATCCAATCACGACCGGCGCATCTCCATGGAGGATGCGATGCCCCCGGCTGGCATTCGCAGCGTGGATACCCGCAATCTCCAGCGGCACTACCTCTGAATCAAGCATGGCCGCAACCCAGCGCACAGGCCGCACAAACCGTTCCGGCTTGCCCGCGCGCCAGTACATGTTCTTCGCCCAGTAAATGCCAAGCACTTCCTTCGGCAGATCACCGGCCAGCACCTGCGGTGCAGACACTCCCTTGCGCGTGATCGTTGCCCCGACGTACTCGCCTTTCGCCGTCGTTACCTTCTCAAGCGCGCTCACTTCCACGCCTGCCTTCTTCGCGAAGGCCTCCGCGGCCTTGGTGGGAGCGCCATCCTTGAATGCCACGCTCCACGACGGACCAGTCAGCTTCTCTTCCACACCGGCTTGCGTCGCGCGCACTCCTGCGACCAGCACTGCCAGCCGTCGCGGCGTCGAGTAGGTCTTCACCGTCGCGCTGGCTTCGAGTAACCGCTCGCGCGCCAGCAGCTCGTGCACGCGCCGACCCAGCTCTGCCTCGGCTCCCGCAATCATCCGGGCCGGAACTTCCTCCAGCCCAATCTCTAGTAAAAAGTCAGACATGAAATCGATTCTTTCCTTGAAACCATCAGCTGTCAGCTCTCAGCCTTCAGCTTCTTTCTCAATGAATCACTGTTTTCAGCCGATCTCTTGTTGATCTGGCTGGCACCCTTCACTGTCCTCTGAAAGCTGAGAGCTGCGAGCTAAGCGCAGGTCTGCTGCACCGCATACGCCTTCGCCACGCCGACCGTCAGTGCGCGAATCCTACCAATCACTCCCACCCGCTCCGTCACGCTGATCGCGCCTCGGGCATCCAGAATGTTGAACAGGTTTGAGCACTTCAGCGCCAGTTCGTAGGTGGGCAGCAGCGGAAACCGTTTCTTCTCGGCCGCCGTCGCCGTCTCGCTCGCCATCAATTCGTTCGCGCGCTTCAGCAGATCGTGCGCCTCGGCTTCATATAGCCTGAAGTGCTCCCACAGCTTCGGCACTTCGGCTTGTTCAAAGTTGTAAACCGAAAACTGCAGTTCTTCCGCCAGGCGCACTTCGCCATACGTCATCTCCGTACCCGTCTCGGGATCGCGCGCCCACACGATGTCGTAAATCGAATCCGCGTCCTGCAGGAACTGCGTAATGCGCTCGAGACCGTACGTAAGCTCGGCGCAGATCGGATCGAGATCCATTCCGCCGCACTGCTGGAAGTAGGTGAACTGCGTAATCTCCAGCCCATCCAGCATCACCTGCCAGCCCACGCCCCAGGCGCCCCCTGCTGGCCACTCCCAGTTGTCTTCTTCAAACTTAAGGTCATGCTTCGCAAGATCAATCCCAATTGCTTCAAGCGATTGCAGATACAATTCCTGCACATTGACCGGTGGAGGCTTCAGAATCAGTTGGAACTGGGTGTGCTTGAACAGCCGGTTGGGATTCTCACCATAGCGTCCGTCAGCCGGACGCCGCGAAGGCTGCGCATAGCCCACGCGGTACGCTTTGGGCCCCAGCACGCGCAAAAAAGTTTCCGGTGCCATGGTGCCCGCGCCCACTTCCACGTCATACGGTTGTTGCAGCACGCACCCGCGCTTGGCCCAAAACCCCTGCAGCCGAAACAACAATTCCTGAAAGGTCAGCGCTGATTCTTGCTGAGAAGTCGCTACCGATGTCGAATCCACAATACGGTCATCTCTTTCACTGGGACTGAAGGTGATTTTAGCAGTCAGTCACCGTTCACAAACCCCCGGTGCCTTAAGGATCGGGAGCACCTTATTGACACATTTCGAACACCCGAACATGTGCACCAAATCACAGTCCTCTCAACCCCGCCCCAACTTCTCTCACAACCTCAACCGAATCAATAGATCCCAACTGGTCCGAAAGTCGCATGCCGCTACCACGTTCCGCATCTGTTCCTGTGTCCACAACCTTCCTAAAATAAACAGGTAAGAGGAAGATCGCTTGCGCACGAGCACGAGAGTTTGGCTAGGCACGGCGGTCATCCTGACCTTGGCACAGGTTCTGGGGTCCGTATTGCTCCCGCGCGGGTATGCCCTCACCGCCATCAGTGACGTTGCACTAGCCCTGCTCTTGCTCGCGCTCTCGGTTGTCTTCGCCAAAAACGCCATTCCCACGCGCGGCCGCTTGCGCGCCTTCTGGATCATGCAATCGATCGGCTGGTTCATGTTGTGGGTCGATCAGCTCGGGTGGATGCTCTACGACCTGGTTTGGCAAAAGCCCGTGCCCACACCCTTTGCCATCGATGTGCTCCTTTTTCTTCCCGGAGTCCTCATGCTGGCAGGCTTTCTACTGCAGCCGCATCTGGAGCAGTCCAAGCGCAGCGCACGACTGGGAACGCTGGACTTTCTGCTCCTGATGGTGTGGTGGGTCTTCCTTTACGTCTACCTGGTCATCTGCTGGCAATACGTCTCGCCCAATGTCGACCTGTACAACCAAAACTACGACCGGCTGTACATGGTTGAGATCCTGGTTGTACTCGTCGTACAGTGTGTTCTTCTCAAGCGAAGCACGGGAGCATGGAGACGGTTTTATGCCTTCTATCTCGGTGCCGTGTTGTTCAGCTATTTCAGTTTCACTTTGGAGAACCGCGCCATTGAATTGAATACGTACTTCAACGGAAGCTGGTACGACCCTCTTTACGTCGCGTCCTTCGCCGTCTTCGTTATCGTTGCTTTAAGCGGGCGAGGCCTGCAGCATTGCCGCGACACCGGAGACCGCGAAAAATACGGTTCCTGGTTGGAGCGCCTCGCGATTCTCGCGGTTCTGTCTCTTCCCGTCATCGTCCTCGCGGCTGTGCTTGAACACGGTGTATCGCTCGAGATCATGCACTTCAGGGTGCTGGTGACGGCCGTTGCAATGTTTGCCATGGCTGCGCTTGTCTTCATGAAGCAGAAGCTGCTGCACCAGGAGTTGAAGCAAGCGAATCGGGTGCTGGAAGAATCATCCACCACTGACCCGCTGACGGGTATCCGAAACCGGCGCTTCCTCATGAGTTCCATCCAGGGCGATATCGCCCAGTGTCTTCGTAACTATGCTGAAGGGGCGGACGTTTCGGAACGCGATCTCATCTTCTACGCCATCGATCTTGACAACTTCAAAAAAGTGAACGACCAGCATGGTCACGATGCGGGGGACCGTGTGCTCATCGAGGCTTCGCGGCGCATCAGTTCCGCAATCCGCAACTCCGATCTGCTGGTGCGCTGGGGAGGCGAAGAGTTTCTGGTTGTTTCACGTTTCACAGATCGCCGCCAGGCTGCCATCCTCGCCGAGCGCGTGCTGGATGCGTTCCGGATAAAGCCCTTTGTGGTCGGCGAAGATGACGTGGTGCACCAGACATGTTCCATCGGCTGGGCGGCATTTCCGTGGATCGAGGACGATGCAGGCGCCGTTGGCTACGAAGGCGTACTGAAGTACGCCGATCGAGGTCTCTATCGCGCCAAGAAGGCGGGAAAGAATCAGGCGATCGGCATGGCCCCCTCGCGCGAACAAACCAATCCCGCAGAAGAGGATAAGGCCTCCTTTGAACCGCATCCGCCAGTCAAGCCTGCTGCTCATCCGGCAGAACAGCAGACGATCATTCCAATCATCGAAACCCTTAGTTGAATCCAGACGCGCTCATCGTATCGGTCCTCCATTCGGTCTACCCGCGCCTCTGTCGCCCTGCTATACTTCCTCCCACTTCAATCAAGGACATCACGATGCCCGCGACTTCCCTGCCCGACGTCGTCATTCGCCCCGCCACTTCCCAGGACATTCCTGTCTGCGCTGACATTTGCTATCGCGCATTCTCTGCTATCAACGCCGCCCACAACTTCCCTAGCGACGTCCCAGTCCCCGAAGTCGCCAGCGGCATCATTAGCGCTTGCTTCTCGGCTCCCGATTTTTACTGTCTGGTTGCCGAATCCAGGACCCCGGGCGACAGGTCTTCGCCGCTGGGGTGGGAGTCAGACGGTCGCATCCTCGGCAGCAACTGCCTTGACGAGCGCTCCATCATTCACGGCGTCGGCCCCATCACCGTCGACCCCGAGACGCAGAACAAGGGCGTCGGCCGCAAGTTGATGGAGGCCGTACTCGAACGCTCCCGGCAGCGCGGAGCCGCTGGTGTCCGTCTCGTGCAGGCTGCCTTTCACAACCGCTCAATCTCGCTGTACGCCTCGCTCGGCTTCGATATCCGCGAGCCGATCGCCGTCATGCAGGGTCGCACGCGCGAGCGCGCAATCCCCGGTGGCATCGTGCGCCCCGCCACTATCGCAGACCTCCCCGCGTGCAATTCACTCTCCCAGCGCGTGCACGGATTCGACCGCGGTACTGAACTCGCCCAGGCCATTCCGCGAGGTGGATCTCTGGTCGTCGAACGCGGTGGCCGCATCACCGCCTACGCATCGCACCTCGCCTTCTTCGGGCACGCCACCGCCGAATCGAACGCTGATCTCCAGGCGCTGATCGCGTCCGTCGATTCCTTCGCCGGCCCCGGTATCCTCGTTCCCTCGCGCAATGCCGAACTCTTCCGCTGGTGCCTTTCGAACGGCCTCCGCGTCGTCGAGCCCATGACGCTCATGTCCATGGGTCTCTACAATCAGCCCGCCGGCGCATTCTTGCCTTCGGTTTTGTTTTGAGAGTGCCTCTTTTGATTCGATAGAATTGTCGGCCCATTCCTCGGAGGTCAAACGATGCTTCCCATGCCGTCCACCATGTCTGACTATCAACTCACCATCGGCTCAATCTTCGAGCATGGCGTCCGGGTCCACAGCGAGAGCGAAGTTCTCACCTGGATGGGCGATCACGCGCGCAGCTCCACCTTCCGCGAAGTTGGCAACCGCGTGCGCCGCCTTGCCAATGCGCTCCAGCGACTCGGCATCAAACCCGGTGACCGCGTGGGAACATTCTGCTGGAACCACCAGGAGCACCTCGAAGCCTACTATGCCATCTCCTCGATGGGCGCTGTCGTCCACACGCTTAACATTCGTCTCTTCCCTGAGCAACTCACATTTGTGATCAATCACGGCGCGGACCGCGTCGTCCTTGTTGACGCCTCGCTTTATCCGGCGTTTGCCCGCGTCGCCAAGGACCTCCGCACGGTCGAACACATCATTGTTGTCGGCGACGCAGCCGGCCTGCAGGATAACCTTCTCCGCTACGAAGACCTCCTCGCCGCGGAAAAGCCGGAATTCACCTGGCCCGATGTCGACGAGCACTCTGCCGCAGCCATGTGCCACACCACTGGCACCACTGGCGACCCCAAGGGCGTCGTCTACAGCCACCGCTCGATCTATTTGCACGCTCTCGGCATTTGCGCGCCGTGGTGCCTCGGCTTGAATGTAAACGACCGCGCCCTTTCCATCGTTCCCATGTTTCACGCCAATGCATGGGGCATTCCTTACGCAGGCTGGCTCGCTGGCACCGACTTCCTTATGCCCGGCCCGTTCCTGCACCCGGAACCGCTGTGCCGCTTCATCACCACCTGTCGCCCCACGATCTCGGCGGCCATACCGACCATCCTCGCCGGAATGCTTCAACACGCTATCGCGCATTCTGTTGACCTCTCGCTCTTCCGCATCCTCTTCAGCGGCGGAGCGGCCCTGCCCCGCAGTGTCGCGGAGGGATTCCGCAAGCATTACAACGTCAAGGTTGTTCAAGGTTGGGGACTCACCGAAACCAGCCCCGTTGCCGCCTCAGCGCAGCCGCCGCGTCACTGTCCAAAAGACGAAGAGATCAACTGGACCACCAAGACCGGACGCATCATCCCCGGAGTCGAAATGCGTCTCTGCGACGGCGACACGGTTCTACCCTGGGACGATGAGTCGATCGGCGAAATTGAAGTGCGCGGTCCCTGGATCACTGCGTCCTACTACGGCAATCCTGCGCCGGAGCGCTTTCACAACGGTTGGCTGCGCACCGGCGATGTGGGAGTGCTCAACGAGCGCGGCTACCTGCGTATCACCGACCGCTCCAAGGACGTAATCAAATCCGGCGGCGAGTGGATCTCCTCCGTCGAGTTGGAGAACGCCATCACCGACCACCCCGACGTTCTCGAAGCCGCAGTCATCGGCGTTCCCGACAATCGCTGGGACGAACGCCCTCTGGCCTGCGTCGTTCCCAAAAATGGGGTGCCGATCGACATCGCCATCCTCCGCGCGCATCTCGCTTCCCGTGTCGCCAAGTGGTGGATTCCCGAGCGGTGGGCATTTATCGCCGAAGTCCCCAAGACCAGCGTCGGCAAATACGACAAGAAGAATCTTCGTGCCCAGTACGCCGCCGGCCAGATCAAAGAAATCCTCGATACTGGCGAGCGCGCAAGAAAAGAGAAACTCTCCGCCGACCTCGTCGGCTGAAGTCTTCTACGACTCAATCCTCAGAAATGGCCTCCCGAACGACCAAAAGGAGCCGAGGTCATTCGAGGTCATTCGAATTGGCGCATCCCTCCCACGTCTCAGAAGCGAGACATGGGGCCCCCGGGTTCGTGCGGGCATCAGTGAAAGACAATTGCGGGTCCCTCGGATGCCACTTTCATGACGCGCATTTTGCGTCATGAGTTGGAAATCACGATCGATCAGGAAATCCTCATAACACCATCCGCTCCAGCATCTCCCCCGACTTCAACTTCCGCTCCATGTGCCGCTCCAGGGACTGCATCGCAAACCGCCGCAGATCCTGCCCACGCCGCCGCGGCCACGTCTCGCCCGCAAACGCGCCCACCGGCGCCCGCAGCATCTTCAGCGCGAGTTGCCACGAATCGGCTGACAACTCGCTCGCATTGCTCGCGCGGTGCACATGACAAAACAGCCCGTCTGCAAACGCATTGAAACTCGTTTCGCCAGCGATAAGCGCTTCACCGCAGGCCGTGCAATGCGCAATGTCCGGCAGCAAACCCATCAGCCGCGTCATCCACAGCGCGAAGTACGTCAACGGCATCCACGGCTGCTCCACCGTCGTCTGCTCCAGCACCGAGACGATCAATCGAAACACCGTCTCCTGCGGATCATGCTCGGGCAGCGCCTGCTCCAGCACCTCGGCAAAAAAGCTCAGCACCGTCAGCCGCGTCGGGTCCACCGGCATCGAAAGCGGCGAACGCAAAATCTCCAGCTGATCCAGCCGCACCAGATCCTGCTTCGGCCGCTCTGCGAACCACGCCCGTGCCACTGTCATAGGCTCCAGCGCACCGCCAAATCGCTTGCGCGATTTCAGCGCAGACTTCGCCACGCCCGTCATCTTCCCATAGTCGCGCGTAAAAAAACTCACCACCAGGTCGGCTTCATGGACCGGCCACGTGCGCAATACCACGGCTTCTGAGTTAAGAACTGTCATGATTGTTCTTCACCAAGCCCAAACGCACAAACGCGCCCGCCGCAGCGGACGCGTTTTGAACTCGCGCAATCGTCTCTGCGCTACAACCGGACTATCGACCGAAGTGCTCGGCGTTCTTCTGCGTAAAGTGCGCCCACTTCTCCGGCACATCGTCTTGCGCGAAGATAGCTGAAACTGGGCAGGCCGGAACGCAGGCGCCGCAATCAATGCACTCGACCGGATCGATAAACAGCTGATCGGCCGCGCCATGATCGGCCTCGTCCTTCTTGGGGTGGATGCAATCGACTGGACAGGCGTCCACGCAGGCGGTGTCCTTGGTGCCGATACAGGGTTCTGCGATTACATAGGCCATTTCTTGATTTCTCCGACAGAGTTGAAGTCTCGACGCTGATAGTAGCACACGGCCCCACGGCCTGACTGCCGCCCAGACCACCGGCGTTTTGCCATGCGGGAATCGTCTTCGCCAGCCCAAAACGCTGGCCCACCGCATCAAAACCGCAGGCCTATTCCAGCCGCTTGGTCCGCAACTCCCGCATCGCGGCAAACTCCTGCGGCGTCGGAATCGGCGCGAGCCCCCGCCCTGCGAAGAGGTCCACGAACATCCCCACCAATTCATCGTGAATCAGCCCATTCGTCGCCAGCACCTCGCTGCTGTTCAATCGAAACGGGCCACCGGCAAAGTCCGTTACGCGTCCGCCCGCCTCGGCCACCAGCAGAACCCCGGCCGCCGTATCCCAGGGGTTCAGGTTGAACTCCCAGAAAGCCTCCAGGCGCCCTGCCGCCACGTACGCCAGATCCAACGCGGCGGAACCAGCGCGGCGTACCCCGTGGGAACGCAGTGTGAACTCGTGGTAGAAGTGGATATTCGGATTCTGGTGACGTTTTCGGCTTGGAAACCCGGTCGCCACCAGCGCTTCCGCCAGATGCGGCGTGTTCGACACATGCAGCGGCTTGCCATTCAGCGTCGCACCGCGTCCCAGTTCCGACTCGAACAACTCGTCCCGCATCGGGTCGTAAATTACTGCCCCCAGAATCGTTCCATCCTCATCCGGCTTCAACCCGGCCGAGCGCTGCTCCAGCCCCATGGAGACGCAAAACTGCGGGAACCCATGCGCAAAGTTTGTTGTTCCGTCGAGTGGATCGACGTACCAGCGAAACTCCTGGTCCATGCGCTCGCGCGTGCCCTCTTCGCCGTAGATTCCATGCGTAGGAAATGCCTCGCCAAGCCGCGTGCGGATCAGCTTCTCCACCGTGCGATCGGCCACGGTCACCAGGTCCACGTCGCCCTTGTACTCCGTGGCAACGCCCTCAACAAAAAACTCGCGCAGCCGTGCTCCCGCTTCGCGCGCGATCTCCGCGGCTTGCGGAGTCCAGGTCATCTTTGTCGCCGCCGAACGAGCAGCCGTCTCGCTCACTGGCCAGCCTTCCGGGCCGAGGGTTCACTGGAGCTGCTGCGCTGTCCGCGGCGCTTTGCCGTCTCGGTAATCGTCTCGATCTGGTGCTTGTAGATGAACAGGTTGGGCTTGCCCTCGCGCGTCAGGCGCAGCATGCCGTCGTCGAAGTATTCGATCCACCCTCGCACTACTTCGCCACCGCGCAGTTTCACCGCTACCGGAACCTGACGCTCGCTAAGCGAACGCAGATAGAGGGCCTCTTGTCCCGTTTCGCCCGGCGGGGGTGTTTTCACATGCCGGCGCGAGGATATCCCTGGAGTCATAGTGCCATTTTAGATGCAACAAACCACCGCAACGGTTGGGAAAGGATGAAAGTGTCCAACTCAAAGGTCGTAGCCTGTATCCGGTCCGGTCGCTCCGCCTTAGCCGATCTCTCCGCACCCGGCACGCTTTTAGTCTCCGCCCGCACTTCGGAAGGTAGGCTGCGAGGGAACGGGCTTCAGCCCCCACATCTGTAGTGGACTTTTCTACCGCCCGCCCACAAACGCAGCATTCAACTGCGCCCCAGTTCCCGACTGCGTACTCGCCGGTGTCTTCACTGGATTCTGCGAACGACCTTTGGGCAGTTCTGATCCGGGCTGCGCCTTCAGCCGTGCCAGGAACTGCGCCATTTCTTGCTTGGTCATCCACTTCACGCGCAATGGATTTCCATGTACCGCGTTCGATTCTTCCTCCGACAACACGATCGAAAAGCCGACTCCTTCTCCGTCACTCCGCACAACCGTGGCCTGCACGGTAAAAGAATCCTTGTCATCCTGTGCCGGCAGATTGGTCCGATGCAGCGTGATCGGCATCTCGGTTCCGGGAATCCATCGCTCACCGGTTAGCAGGCAGAATCCGGTCAAGCTTATGTCTCCCAGATCGTAAGGCTTCGATGCACACGCGGTTCCCAGATAGCCCACCAGCGGAGGCGTCGGGAGGCGTTCCTGCTTGCGTTGATCGGGAAAGATCAGGCGAAGCATGCGCTTCCACAAAGAATTGGTCAGGTGACACTCCACGCGCCGTAGCTCGATCCCTTCAGAGTTCCCGGATCGCAGCTCATTAGCCCCAACAGTCGTGCTCTCCGTCTCCTGCGCCAGTCCACCCGAATTCGTGCCCATCGCTTCCCCCTTCGTGCAATCGTTGTTGCCCGCTGACCTGAAATATGCGGACCGTTGACACCGAAAAGGCGCATCGGCCCGCGACTTGCAAAGTACAATCCCTGCGTAATGCGTCCCGGGAAGACGGGGGAATGCCGCAGCACTCCCGCGTCATAGTCGAAGCCTATCTCGTGCTCGCTGAGTCTGAAATCCTTCAGGAGTTGCAACCGGTGTGGCTCATTCGATTCGAGGTGTGGTTACCTTCGCTGGGCGAAGCAGATGCCAAAGGTCAGGGATCGCGTGCTGGAATCGGGCCAACGCGCCACGAAAAATGCGGCCCGGGATCAACTCCGAAGCCTCATGCGATCGTTTGTCAATTCCGAGAGGTACTACTTACTTCCCCCGTGATTTGCTCTGCGCGGCGCTGTTCGGCACTGGCGCTTCCGGAGCCTTCTGCGGGGCCGGCTCGGCGGGCTTCTCCATGGGCTTGCCTGCACCATTCTGCCGGCGATCGGCGGCCTTCTGCAGTTCCTGGTCTTTCTTTGCCTTTTCCTCCGCAGCCTGCGCATCGGTTACGTAGCGAAAAACCTGCAAACGTCCTGGCTCCTGCTCAGTCGTGAAGACTCGGTTGTTCTTGTCGATCGCGACTCCACTGAGCGAACGGAACTGGCCCGGCAACTCGCCGTGGCTGGTCCCGATATAGGTCAACAACTGTCCATCCTTATTGAAGACCTGCAGCCGATCATTCATCTGGTCGGCAATCCAGATGTGCCCATCGCCATCGACCGCAATTCCCTTCGGACGCGCAAAGTATCCCGGCCCATCGCCGTGTTTGCCAAACGCGCTTATGAAGTTTCCGTCGGCGTCGAAAATCTCCACGCGATTGTTGAGTGTATCCGTCACATACAGATTGCCATCTGCGTCCAACGCCACGCCCTGCGGAGCGCCAAAATCGCCCGGTGTTGTCAGGAAATGATTCTTGCCGCCGGTGCCGATGCGCCGCAGCGGCTTGAGGGTGTCCGCGTCGTACACCAGCACCTGGTCCTGCTGCGTGTCGACCACGTAGAGAAAGCGGTTGGTGGTGTCGATGGCCAGCCCCACGGGATCGACAATTCCCTCGGTGATCTGGTTCTCCAACTCATGCTTGGGATTAAAAATCAGCACGCGATGCATTTTGCCGTCGGAGACAAACAACCGGTCGTCATCATCGATCGCCAGTCCGTTGATCCAGCCAAAGTGCGCCTCAATGCCGTTGCGGATCATCCGGCAGTCGCGGGTCTCGGTGTTGAAGATGAAAATCGCGCCCACTCTCTGGTCGGCTACATACACAAGGCCCTTCGAATCGATCGCGATACCATAGGGCCCGATCATCTGAAACGGAAAGCTCTTCGGATTGATCTTTTCCTCGTCGCTCTGTCCTCCAGCCAGCCTGTCCATCCAGCTTGACTTCGCCTTCGCGTTGGACGTTGGCGTGTAATCGATCTTCGCCCCTGCAAAATAGTCGAGCCAGCGGATGCGTCCGATATTCGGCGGACTTGGCCACACAAGCTTGGTAGGGTCGAATGCAAATTTGCGCGGCCCAACCTCGGCCGCTGGCGCGGTATCGGCCTTCTTCTTTCTGGCGGCGCCGGCGGTCAAAGGAAATGTAAGAGCCACCGCCAGCAGAAGCAGCACGGTGCGCTGGTTGCAATTGCGAATCGAATTGATGAGGAAGCGAAACATCTCAATCTCCAGTGACTACCGCGTGTGCCATTCCAGCGCCACGCGCATTTTCATTTCCCGGGCACGATCGTCTCATTCATGTTGATCCGGTTCTTGTGGCAGTTGTCGCAGAACGCCATGTTGTTCACTTGGTCCTTTACCAGCAGATCGGGCTGAGCCGAGGCATGCGGCTGGTGGCATGAAAGACAACTGATTGGCGTCTTCACCTTGCTTTGATTCGTCGGGTCCATCACGTCTGAAACCGGATGGCCTTCCACCGGGTGACCAAGGCCATAGCGCAGCGGCAGAATCGCAACCTTGTTCTTCACGTAGTAGTCATCGGGCAATCTCACGGCTCCGTTAAAGATGGTGAGCAGGTGATTCGCTTCATCCTTCTGCGGAGCCGAATCCGGCCCGTGGCACTCCAGGCAAAGCCCGTTGCCCTTGACCCGCACCAGGTGCTCGTTCTCGCCGCCATGCGACGTATGACATGTGGAACAGCCCTGCGCAAACGCCGGCTGATGATGTGCCGACTTCTTGCGCAGATCGTCGATGTCGCTGTGGCATCCCAGGCAGATACTCACCGCGTCGGTCTTCGGCAGTCCGGGCTGGCTACTCGCATGCGGGTTGTGGCAATCCGTACAATCGCCCGCCGCACCCGGATGCGGTACCTTTGCTGAATCAATCGTCTTGGCCACGTCGGTATGGCAAGTCACGCAAAGCGCCTTCGTATCCGTTTGCGTCAGCACCACCTTCCCGTCCTTGGCGGGCTGGTGGCATGTGTCGCACCCATTCCCCTGGAACGGGACATGCTGAAACTTCGCCATCAGCTTCGGAGAATCCGACTGGTGCGGATCGTGGCACTGCACGCAATTAGCCGTACCGAACGGCTGGTTGTTATGCTTCTTCGCCAGCTCGGCGTCCTTGGGATCGTGACAGTCAACGCAGAGCTCAGGCGCAGCCTTGGTCAGATGGAAATGGTTCTCCGCCGTCGGCTCGGCGCCGGTCTTGTGCGTCAAGTGGCACGTGTCGCATCCCATGTCGAGCGCCGCATGACGGCTGCCCTTTTCTGAAACATGCAAACCCGTCTTGTGACAACCCAGGCAGAGATTCTCTTTTTCGTCGCCCGACTCAGGCTTCACCAGTTGGTTCTTGTTGTCGCTCGAGTGCGCATCGTGACAGGTAAGACAGTCGCGCACGGCCGGCGGATGCACCGTTCCCTTGATATCCTTGGCAGCTTTGTCTGCGTGGCAACTGATGCACAGCGCAACTGGAGTGGCCGTAATCAGCTTGACCCGCGTTACATCCTTGTTCACCCGGATCTCATGGCAACTCAGACAGCCTGCCTGCATGGCCGAGTGCACAAACTTATGCTTGGCCTTGTCGTCGTGACATTCAAGGCACTTTTTGGGATCGGTATTCTTGTCCAGCGGAACCGGGTGTACCGCGGCGCGGGCGTGCGACGCCAGCATCATCATCAGGCAGATGCAGACCAGGCGAGCGATGCCGGACTGGCGAGTACTGGGGCCGGCAGCCATTGCGCGGAACCACACATAATAAGAGAGCAGTTTCATACGGTTTCTTAACCAACTCTGCTTGCACGGAGGTTGCCGTAACCCGGTTCCACGGTCGAACAGTTCGCCCCGTGCCCAACCTTCTGCGCCTCAGCAACTTCGCAGCTCGATTAGAAACGGAAATAAGTCGCATGACTGTGATTTAAAACACACCGTGAGCGTTCTGCCTCACCTTTATCCGTCAAATCCCCCATCCTGATTGGCGGTTTCCTTGGGACTCTAACTGATGCGTTAAATCCCCAAGTTCCTGCGTTCCAGTTGCGCGTTTTTGCGCAAAATCCCCCCTGCGCGTAACCCATCCGGCATGCTTAAGTCTTCTCGGTGTTTGGTTTAGGATTCTGGCTCCGTCTGGCGCTCCGCCTGCTTATACCTACGTGGAGACGGGCAAGGCTCCTCGAGCAATTATGCCGAAATCGGCAGGCCGCTAACCTTCTGCATCACATTCGGCTCAACAGCACCCGCCCGGGCAGGGACTGCAGCGTGAATCCAGTTCGAGTCAATTGGCAGATCAAGGCAATCCTGCCCGTAGTGCTCGTGCTACTGGCAGGGCTGCTCCTTTTCACCATCGCCACCGTCACCCTGCGTGACAACGATCGTGATGCCCTTTTGCTACTTGCCGGAGTCGGAGCCGTCATCGTCTGCGGAGTCTCCATCAGCGTTCTGACGTATCTCGTCCAGCGCCCCATGGTCGAACTCCAGGAGAAAATGGCGATCATCAGTACCGGAAATCTCGACGTAGCAGTCAGCTTTAGTCAGAGCAACGACGAAATCGGTGACCTCGGTCGCAAGTTCAATCACATGGTTCAGCAATTGCGAGAGAGCCGTTTGGAGATAGAGACCATGCATCGCACACAGATGTCCCGCGCCGAGCATCTCGCCACGCTCGGCGAATTGGCAACCGGTCTGGCTCACGAGATTCGCAACCCGCTCGCCGGTATTGCCGGTGTCATCGACATCATCGGTCGAGATCTACCCGCGTCAAGCCCCGCCCGCGCCATGGTCAAGGACGTGCGCCTCGAAATCAACCAGATCAACCGCATCCTCACCGATCTCCTCGAAACCGCTCGCCCCCATCCGCCGCAGATGATGCGCAGCAATCTCAACACCACCGTCGAGCACGCCGTGATGCTCGCCCGTCAGCAGGTTCTCAGCCAACCCATCAAGATCGAACTCCAGCAGGCACCCCACCTTGCCGAAGTCGAACACGACAGTGACCAGATTCACCAGGTGGTTCTCAATCTTTTGCTCAACGCAGTGCAGGCCATCGACGGCCCAGGCACCGTAACGGTCCAGATCGGTTCGCAGCATGACTGCGCCGTCGTTACCGTTACCGATACCGGCCGCGGAATGACAGAACAACAGCAGGCGCAGATTTTCCGCCCCTTCTACACCACCCGGAGCAACGGCACCGGCCTCGGCCTCTCATTAGTCCATCGCATCGTTGAAGAACACGAAGGCCAAATCGAAGTCACAAGTGAACCAGGCAACGGCAGCACCTTTGAAGTCCAGCTACCCTTCGCCTCCGCCGCGGTTCCCGCCGAAGTCGCCTGATCTCGTCCTTTTAAGCTTGACTGCATCATCCTGAGCGGAGCGCCGTGGGGTCCCGCTCGCGTTGACGCGGGTGGGGCAGACGAGCGAAGGATCTGCTTCTCTCTTTGCAAGACCGTAAAGTATCGGGAATCGCCCGCCGTTAACGCCCCTTGTACTCCTGAAACAACTCCGGATATTCCTTCCGCAGTGCGTCCACCTTCGGCCGGTCGCAAACCTGGATGTATGAATTGTTGGGATTGTGCAGCGCGTAATCCTGATGGTACGACTCCGCATCGTAGAAACCCTTCAACGGCGTAACCTGCGTCACGATCGGCTTGCCGAAAACATGTGCGGCCTCGAGTTGCGCGATGTAGGCCGAGCTGATCTTCTGCTGCTCGTCGCTGGTATAGAAAATCGCTGAGCGGTACGATGTCCCTACGTCCGGCCCCTGCCGATTGAGCTGCGTCGGATCGTGAACCACGGAAAAGAATATCTGCAGCAGCTTTCCATAGTTGATCTTTGAAGGATCGAACACAACCTTCACTGATTCGGCGTGGCCCGTCGTCTCGGTCGTGACCTGGTCGTAAGTTGCGGTTGCAGCGGAGCCGCCGGCGTAGCCAGCCGTCGTCGCAATCACTCCCTTCACGCGCTCAAACACCGACTGCGTCCCCCAGAAGCAACCGCCCGCAAAGACTGCCGTCTGTTTGCCTGAAGTGTGTGCCAAGGCATCATCGGTCTGTGGTGCTGGGATCCCGCCGCGCGTCTCAGCCGGCGCGCAGCCGCTGGAAGCCATTGCCAGCAAGGCCGTCAAAGGAATCAAGGGTCGGGGAAACAAACGCATCATGCAACCTCCAAAATCACATACGCCATACATGAGACTCCCGATAGACCACAAAAGTTACAGCCGACAACAGCAATAGGCCACCTCATCAAATATAAACATTCGCTGCCAATTTCCTATGGACATTCCAAAGGAGTAATGCTAACTTCTTTGGGATGTCCAAAGGAGTCTCCGGTGGGCGAGAAGAAATCTGACGTATTGCAGGGAACGCTGGACCTCATGGTCCTTAAGACCCTCCATGCCATGGGACCATTACATGGTTTCGGAATTGCTCGCCGCATCGAGCAACTCAGTGAAGACGTTCTCCAGCTCAACGAGGGAACCGTCTACACTTCCCTTCTCCGCCTGCAGCAGCAGGGCTGGATCAAATCCGAGTGGGGCACCTCTGACAACAATCGCAAGGCGCGGTACTACTCCATCACCCGGCTCGGCAAGAAACAGCTTGATCTCGAAACCGAAAACTGGGAGCGCATCGCCGGCGTAATCGGCCGCGTACTCCGTGTGGAAAGGCAGGGCTAGGCCATGGGATTCTTTCGCGTGTGGGCGGCAAAGGTCAAAGGTCTTTTCACCCGGCAGCGTGAGGATCACGAGTTCGACGAAGAAATCCGGGCCCACATCCACGACCTCACCGAGCGCTACTTGCGCCAGGGAATGTCTCGCGCTAACGCGGTCAAAGCTGCACGCCTCCAGTTTGGCAATGTGACTCTGCTTCAGGAAACCCAGCGTGCGCAACGCAGCTTCCTCTCTCCCGCCGAGTGGTGGGGAGACATTCGCTTTGGCCTGCGCATGATGAGGAAGAAGCCCGGGTCGAATGCCGCCGTCATCATCGCCCTAGCCCTCGGGATCGGGATGAACGTTGCCGTCTTCAGCTTCGTCAATGCGCTGCTGCTGCGTCCTCCCGCCGTGGTTCATTCCATGGGCAGCATGGTTGAACTCTGGAAGCACTCCCGCATCGCCATAGACATGCAAAGCTACGCTCCCTTCTCCTACCCGGATTATGCCTACTACCGCGATCACACACAATCGCTCGAAGGCCTGCTCGCCTTCGATGGCGACGGCGCCCAATCCATCTGGAATCGCAACGGCCAGGGCCAGGTGGTCCAGGGACAACTGGCCTCTGGAAATTTCTTTTCCCTTCTCGGCGTTAACGCCTTGCTGGGACGCACCCTGTCCACCAGCGACGATCAGCTGGGCAGTCCGCATCCCGTCATTGTTCTCAGCCATTCCTTCTGGCAGCGCGAGTTGGCCTCCGATCCGGAGATCGTGGGAAAGACGCTAGTGCTGAACGGAGCAGAGTTCAACGTCATTGGCGTCGCCCCACAAGGATTCACGGGACTCCTCGTCGGAACCTCTCCTGACTTCTGGGCGCCCCTCACACTGCAGCAGCAGTTCACGCAAGACAAGGATCGCCTCACCAGCCGGCAAGAATTCTGGCTCATCGTCGCCGGCCGCTTGCGGCCCTCGGTCGACAGGGCAAAAGCCCAGGCCGAGATGCGCGTCTTTGCACGCCAACTCGGAAAAGACTACCCCGACTCCAACAAGGATTTCGACACCCTTATTTATCCTGCAACCCTGGTCCCGGGCCCGTATCGCGGCTACGTTGAAGCCTTTACCGGACTCATCCTTGGAGTCTTCGTCCTTGTGCTGATGATTGCCTGCGCCAACGCCGCCAGCTTTTTGCTCGCCCGGGCCACAGGACGCGTGCGTGAAATGGCGATCCGTTCTGCCCTCGGCGCCGGGCGTGCGCGCCTCATTAGGCAAATGCTGATCGAGAGCCTGATGCTCTCATCCATCGCCGGCCTCGCCGGGATTGCTGTTGCATGGTGGATGGCGCACCTGCTTCTCGAACTCAAGCCGGCTGCCATTCCTCTTTCAATCTCCGTTCCGCTCGATTGGCGCGTCCTGTCGTTCGCTCTGGTGGTTTCGTTCGCCACTGGGATCCTCTTCGGTCTCGTTCCGGCATTGCGGAGCGCGACGGTTGAAGCCGCACCAGCGCTCAAGGATGAGACTCAAACCGCCGGCCTCCGCAAGTCGCGCCTGCGCACTCTTCTGCTCATCGGCGAAATCGCGACCTGCGTTGTGCTCCTCGCCGGTGCCACGCTCTGTGTCCGAAGTCTCATGCACGCGAACTCCATCGATCCCGGCTTCGATACACAACACATCGCCGTCGCCACCCTCGACCCCTCAACCCTGGGATATTCCCCCGCTAAAATCGACGCATTCTACGGGCGCCTCCTTGACCGTGTCCGCACACTTCCCGGTATAACTGCCGCCAGCTATGTGAGTCATCTGCCCCTGGGCACTTCGCGCGAAGCAACCTCGGCCGGCCACCACGTCGCTCCCGATCCTGACCAGGTACGGGTCGATCTATTTAGCGCGAGCCCGGAATACTTCGCCACCATGGGAATCCCTTTCAGACGCGGCCGCGACTTTACTTCGAAAGAAAGTGAAAGCCCTGATCCAGGCGTTGTGATCGTCAATGAAGTGCTCGCGCAAAAGATGTGGCCCGGTCAGGATCCCATCGGGCAGCGAATCGCACTGGGAGGAGCAAAAACCACCAGCGAAGTCATTGGCGAGGTAAAAGCCGGAAAGTATCGAACCCTTGGCGAAAGCCCCGTGGCCGTCGTGTTCCGCGCGAACCCTCCAGAGGGAAAAAGAACCCTCGTGGTTCGTGCATCCGGAGATGCTCGCCCGCTCCTTGATGCCTTGGCGCGTACTGTGCAGGACGTCGACCCGTTGATGGCGGTCACCGACTCGCAAACCATCGAAGAGTACATGGCGCTGCCGCTTTTCCCCGCGCGCGCCACCGGACTACTGCTTGGCGCGTCGGGCATTCTCGCGGTAGTGCTCACCGCTATCGGACTCTTCGGCGTGATCGCCTATGTTGTTTCGCAGCGTACGCACGAAATCGGCGTACGAATGGCCCTCGGCGCACGCGAAACCGACGTACTCAAACTCGTCATGCGCCAGGGACTCTTCCTCACCTCGGTCGGTCTCCTTATCGGTCTCGCTGGCGCCATCGCGGCAGCGCGTCTTCTCTCTCCGCTGCTCTACGGCATTGGCGCAAACGATCCTGCCACGCTGGCAGCCGTCACAGTAACCGTCACCGCTGTGGCCATGCTCGCTTGCTACATTCCTGCTCGCCGCGCCATGCGCGTCGATCCTACCGTCGCCCTCCGCTACGAATAGTGACGTCCCATTGCAGGCGTGTTTACGTGGAGCCATTGGCCGCAAAGTACCATTGATATTGGGGTTAGCTGCAGAGTCTTCTCGTAAGGACTTAACGGAGCGAGCAACTCCCTCTTCCCCACTTTCTGTTCGCTCCACGCAGTCACGTGACCTGAATCACATTCTTCGACGCGCGATAGCCCCTTTAATATCTCCAGCGTTGTATCGGGGATCACTTCGATACACGAGCGTTAAGATCCCCAATACGGAAAACCGACCACCCTGAATACGAGCCACAGCAATCCCCAAAGCTCGCGCAATAGATGAGAACGCCGATGCCTGCAGAAAAGGTCATGATCGTGGACGATGAGCGCCTGGTGCGCTGGTCGCTTCGCCAGAAGTGCGAGGAATGGGGCTACATCGTCATCGAAGCCGACGCCGGCGAGCCGGCCTTGCGGCTGGCCCAGCGCGAAAATCCTGACCTGGTCCTGCTCGATGTGCGTTTGCCCGACATGACTGGCATTGAAGTTCTCGACCATCTGAAGAAAAGCGGGAATGCGCGCGCCGTCATCATGATCACCGCCGATCCGCAGCTTGACGATGTGAAGGCCGCGCTTAAACTCGGCGCCTACGACTTTGTTGGCAAGCCAATCGACTTTGACGCCTTGCACGACGTGATGGAGAGTGCGATCGAGGCGATCGGCGCTCGCAACGAAGACCAGCAACCCTTCCGCGCCAAGGCTCGCACCGGCGCAGGATATGAAAGCGTCGTCAGTGTATCGCCAAAGATGACGGAGTTGATGAACTTCGTCAAGAAGGTCGCCTCCTGCGAAGCGTCCACAATCCTCATCCAGGGCGAAAGCGGCACCGGCAAGGACCTCATCGCCAAGACCATCCACTACGAGAGCATCCGCTGCGAAAAGCCCTTCATCGCCATCAACTGCTCCGCTATTCCCGAAACATTGATGGAAGCCGAGCTGTTCGGTCACGAAAAGGGAGCGTTCACCGACGCCAAGCAGATGAAGAAGGGCCTCTTTGAAGCGGCCGATGGGGGCACTCTGTTTCTAGATGAAATCGGCGAACTCTCTCCCCTGCTCCAGGCCAAGTTGCTGCGCGTGCTTGAAGACCAGGTCATTCGCCGCGTCGGCGGCCTGCGCGACAACCAGGTGGACGTGCGTGTCATCGCTGCATCTAACCGCGACCTCGAGAAAGCGGTGCGCGAAGGCCAGTTCCGCCAGGATCTTTATTACCGCCTTGCAATCATCGCCATCTTCATTCCACCGCTGCGCGACCGCAAGGAAGACATTCTCCCTCTCGTCGATTTCTTTATCGACCGCTACAACCGGCGCTTCCGCAAATCGATTCGCGGCATCACCGACGACACGCGGCACCTGATTCTAGGCCACAACTGGCCCGGAAATGTGCGCGAGCTCAGGAACGCGATTGAGCGGGGAATGATTCTGGAAGAGGAATCGTTTCTGCGCTCGATGTATCTGCCGTTTTCGGTTGGCGAGTCCGGCGGGCGCACGCTTTTCGAGCGCACCTCGCCGCCCGATGGCGGACGCAAGCTGCCCAACGGACGAGCACTTCCGCGGCTCTACATTCCCGACGGCGGTACTTCACTTGAAGAACTGGAACACTCGATGGTCGAACTGGCCATGAGCCAGGCTAACGGCAACCAGACCAATGCCGCCAAGCTGCTCGATATCAGCCGCGATGCGCTGCGCTACAAGCTGAAAAAATTCAGCATGGTGCACGCAGAAGAAGAAGCCTGACGCACGCGCACGGTCCCCGTTGAAATTTCACTTCATCCAACCGGAACCACTCCCCTCAAGATCAGTTAAATCCCCGCCGATGAACGGAACAAGGCGAAGTGAGGCCTTGTTCCATGAAGCGGACTCTTACCGTCGTCCTCGTATTGTTGGCATTCGTGGGTTTCGCGGCAGCGCAGATTGCGCAGCCATCGACCGATGTTCTTGGTGCGCATTTGAACTACGGCCGCGGTTGTGCGGCGTGTCACTCGCCCCATATAGGTACGTCTGGCAACGGCAAGTCAGGCAGTGCGAGTTCGGGATATACAATCCTATGGGGCGAAGATATGAGCCCTCTGTACGGCAAGACCATCACGACCGGCGGGGGCAAATATGTAGAAGTCCTTCCGTCAAGCATATCTGCGACAACACCCGACGTATCGGGAATGCTAACCTGCCTCGGCTGCCACGACGGCAACTTCGCTCCTGCCGCGATGATGCGGAACAAGGTCTACGAAAACCTGCCTGCAACCTACGGGAACCGCAACTCCGTTCCCACATTGCTCGCAACCACCGGTACGCAGAGCTACGTCAGTGACCATCCGATGGGACTGAACGTCACCGTCAGTTGCGGAGGCTCTGCGGGGTGGGATTGCACCGAGGTGAACGGAATGATCAACATGGGCGGCGCCGCCTCCCGCCGCTTCGTGACCAGCTACGGTTTCTTCGTCAAGACTGGCGTCTACAACAACCGTGCCGTCGTTGTATGCACGACCTGCCACAACCCGCACTCGATGAACGTGGTCACCGTAGGCCGTAACTCGAATTCAGGACTGCCGGCGGGAACCTACGCGACGATGTTCTTCCTGCGCGCCCCCTACAATCCGAACGACACCAACCCGATGTCTAACCAGACGGCACAATTCTGCCGTCAGTGTCATGCGGACAAATCAAATGAGATGAATGGCAGTACCGCGGGCACAACGTTCTAATGCTTACCGGAAATGAAGAAAGACGAAAAGCAGATTTCTAGGTTTACCACCCCCAAATCTACCCCCAAAGAGCGGAGTTCTTCGGGGCCCCTGGTACATTCGGGACCCCGCGCACCCAGAATGCTGGCGCGTCGTCCACTTATCGTCGGATGCCGGGCACTTGGTGCGCACCCACTGTCGAAACGGAGCCATTAGGATTGTGCGCAACCTGGTGACAGACCAGCGTGCACGTATTGGTTGCTCGATTGTAGGAAATTGGTAATGCGCCGTTGGGCGCCACGACGTTTACGTCGAAGTTCACCAGACGCTCGCCACTCAGGGTGCCGCTTGCAGTTCCCAAACCATGCGCAGTATGGCACGTGGAGCAGCTGACTCCCGTGTTGATGTGGTCGGCATGATTGGTCCAGCTGGTGTTCTTCACAATCTGGTTGGCTACATCGTGACACTTCGCGCACAGCGAATAGGGTCCGTTCACGCTGAGATCGGGGTTGGGAAAGAGGTTGGAAATCGCCGAGCCCGGTGTCACCGCCTGGCTGAATTCATAACGGCGTTCGAGAATATGCGTCCATCGTGATCCATGGGGTCCGTTAGCGCCAGAGCCTCCAAACTCGCGATTGTCGTCGCTGTTGTGGCAATCTGTGCAGAAGATCTGCGTTCCCATCGCGCGGCCGGGAGTGATTCCGTCGAGATTCAGCATGTTCGCAAGCAGACTGGGCTGCGCAAGCGCGCTGCTTCTGGTATGCATCACAGGATGGCTCGAGGTCGCGGTCACGGCAAACTGCGGAATAAGGTTGAGGGGATCGCCACCCGAAACCGCGCGCACCGGGAAGTACCCATAGATCACCTGAACCTGTTTTCCGGAACTGGCGCCGTGGCAGCGCAGGCAGCTCTCGTATTGATTCACGGCCGGTGTGAGCACGGTTGTTCCGTCTGTCGCGCTCATGCCTGCAACGTTTTTTTGCGAAATGCGCATTAGCGGCGCGGGCGGGAAGACACCGAACGGTTCCGAACCGTGCGCGTTGTGGCAGTCGACGCATGTCGAGTGGCGATTGTTGTTCAGCAAGACAGCTTCGGTCGCATCGTGCGGGTTTGTCGAAGCCGGGAAGGGATGACCGACCTTGGGCGCAGCATACTCTGCAAATACGTTCGCATATGGCGCCATCGGGGAAACGTTGGCTCCGCCATTGTGGCAGGAAATGCAGTCCTGCTCATTCTGTCCGCGCAGCAGGCGATTTGGACCGCTTGCATTGTGGGGCGCGTGGCACGAGATGCACGCATCGGTGGCAACCGTCGGGTAGCTCCCGAGCAGCGCCTGGGGAGATATTTTGTTGGTAGAGAGCGCATGAGCGCTTGTGGACCAATCTGCCAGTGGATTCGACTGGCCGCCGATCACGCGGCTGGGATCGTGGCATGCAAGGCACAGCTGGCCGCTCGAGCTGTCCTTCACCAGAAAATTCAGCGATAGCGGATCCTTGGCTTGCACATGGGGATTGTGGCACGATGTGCATTCCACATTGCCATTGATCAGCTTGACCGCGAGCGTTGGGTCTGCTGTCGATCCATTGGCCGCCAGAGACGCGGCCAGGTCAATGTTGTCGTGCAAGGGAAGTGCGAGACTAAATGGGTGGGAAGATTGCATGTTGCTGCCAAATACGTCAGCCGACAGCATGGATCCGCGGGTTATGATCTGGCCATAAGCCACGGTGGCCCCCACGGCAACGGCGCCGTCGTGGCAGCTCAAACACTGATTGCTCACGGCGCCGAGAGCCGGCTGCGTAGTGATGTTCTTTTCCGTGTTGCTGCTGTAGGTTGTATATGTCTGCGTGGTCAGCTTCTGGTTCCAGAGACCCATATTCAACCCGGAGTGCGGAGCATGACAGTAGGCACACGAGTCAGGCCGGGAGCCCGTCAACGGAGATGGGCCTCCGGGTCCAAGATTGTGAACGCCCAACGCGTCGCCGACAATCTGCGCCGACAAGGCTGTCCCCGTCAGCAGAATTGTGAGCGCGGCCAATAAGAATCTGATTCTCACTTTGCCGCCCCCGCCGCAGGACCCTTCGCACGCACATACTGAAACACCTGAATTCGACGGTTGAACGAGTCCACCACATAGACCTTGTCGTCATGGTTGATGAACAAGCCTGAGGGCAGCTGAAACTCTCCGGCATGTGTGCCCTTTGCGCCGAAGTAATAAAGCAGTTGGCCCTCGTGATTGAAGACCTGCACCACGCCCCACAAGGCATCCACAATATAGATATCGCCTTCCGAGTCGACACTCACAGCCTTCGGACGGAACATGGCCCCGGTGGTGTCGCCGATCTTTCCGATCGAATACAGAAACTTCCCAGTGCGGTCGAACGCCTGCACGCGGAAGTTCATGGCATCGACTACGAGGAGATTCGGACCGCTCAAACGCAGCTCAGTCGGCAAATTGAATTCGCCATCGCCGTCGCCGGTTTTTCCAATCGTCTGAAGGATGTTGCCCTGCATGTCGAGCACAAAAACCTGGTCTCGCAAAGTGTCGGTTACATATATGCGCTGTTCCGTTGAGTCTACGGCAATTCCGGTGGGCCGTTTGAAATAACCTTCGCCGCCCTTCAGACTGCCGATAGCGTGGAGATACTTTCCGCTGGGTTCGAATACGAAGATTTTGCCCGCGTCTGAATCGGTTACATAGATATTGTCCTGTGCATCGACCGCAACGCATTGCGGAGTTGTCATCGCATCCTTGCTTTTTTCCCTGCGCTCGATGAACTTGTACTTGCGCTGCGCGAAATCGAAGATGTGAACGCCGGAGGCGCCGGGATCGGTGACAATGAGGCGCCCGTGCGAATCGCTCGCGATGCTGTAGGGGCGCACCAGGAAGCGGTAATCGGGGGCTCCGGCAACGACATCCACGAGCTTGTTCCAGAATCCACGATTCGGCCGCACTTCGAATTCCGACTTGAAGCTGCGTTCCCAGGTTAGGCTGCGACCGCCATCGAGCGACATCTCCCAACGTTCATGCGTGGCTGCCGCCTTTGGTTTGGGCGCGGCCCAGACCGCAAACGGCAGCAGCGCCATGTAAGCTGACCACACGGCGATCCCTCGGCATTTCCGGGTTAGAAGAAGTTGAACCACCGTGAGATCCCCATATAGTACGACGAGATCACCTCGGGCCGGGAACCGGTGTTGCTGAATCCCTGTTCCAAGCGTGCATAGCCGCTGATGAAGTTCAACTTGCGAACCTGATATTGAATGAGCGCGTTGTATTGGCTGTTCTCATTTGAGGAAGTAATGCTGTTGCTGAAGGTATTGCTCGTTGATTTCGCATACGTGGCTGCGAGAATCAACTTCTTTACCGGCGCACTGGAGACCCCAAAGGAATAGCTCTTTCCGCCGAAGAGACTCACCAGATCTGAAGGCAGGATCGGCGTCGGCACCGGTACACCCACCAAACCGGCGCCGGTTGCGAGGGCCTGTCCATCGGCTTTGGAGTAACTGCCCGTAGCCGTAAGCAAGGCTCCATACGCGATACTTCCGTTATAAGATTCGCTGCTGTTCGAGGTCCCCGCCTGATCGGTCAATGCGGTTTGTCCCCCGCCGCCACCGGCGCCGATGCTGAACATTCCCCAGTTACGGCTGATGCTTCCTGAATAGTTGTAGTACGAATTTGTGTAGCTGACGAGTAGCGTCTGGACGTTTTGCGCGTAGCTGAACGACTCGTTTACGCGCCACCCGAGAATGCGGTTACTGTAGTTCTCGGATGCTGAAATGCCGATGGAGTCCTGGCCATTTTGATCCGAAGAGTTGGCAGTTACGCTCACCGCCGAGTTGATGGTGCCGTCGAGAAGCTTATGTGTGAAGGAGGCGTTCCCGCCATAGGACTTCACACCGTAGTTCTGGTCCAGAAATGTTTGAGTGCGACGCTCGAAGAAGCCTGCCGTCTGTAGATTCGGTACAGGCGTGTAAGTGGCGACTGTCATCAGGTCGAGCGAATTGGATGTCTGATTTGCGTTCAGTATTGGAGTGACGCCCCCGGCTGCAATCAGGGATTGAATAATCTGCCCCGTCAGGTTGTCAGAGTAGCTTGCGGTGGCTGTCACCGACAGCTTGCCGGTTGGATGTACTCCCGCGGATGTATTCACCGTGTCGATTGAACCATTGGAATTTGTGTCGAGGTAATTCGTGTTCCAGGTAGACCGGTTTATGCTGCCGGCAAACGAACCCCTCAGAGGCAGCAAGTGTGACAGGTTATACCCGTAAGCGGTGTTGTCCGACCGTAAATCCGAAATGGTTGCCGTAACTACGGGCGGAATGATCGAGTGCGCCGCTCCCTTCGAATAGTAGGCGCCCATGTTGAAACCGGCCCACCGATAGCCTGAATGCAGATTCAGGGAATGAAATGCGTTCTTCCCTTCATCATTTGCCCCGTAGACCGAATACTGGCTGTTTCCGCTTTGAAATCCCGCGGAGAAGCTGGGAGCGTCAGGGAGATTCTCGCTCCAGTTGATGCCCAAGACCCCGCTATCCCCGTGGGTTACGAAATTGGCCAGACCCGGAACCGCATAATTCCCGTCGCTGTTGTATGCCCGGGAATAGGTGATGGAGCCAGGAAATTTGCTGCCGGCGAAGATGTTGGCGCTCAAGTTGACTCCGCTGGCAGCGGAGATCGACTGGAAATTGGAGTTGGCCCGCGACTGATTCAAATAGGGGGATACATTGTACGAAAGGAAATTTGGACTATGAAACGATCCTGTAAAGTTAGCCGCGCCTCCAAACGTCCATCCATGGGTTGACGACATCATATTACCGTAATTGGCGGTATATCCCGAAGAGATGGTGCCCGTGCCGCTGGTGCTGGTCTCACCGAACCGGATTTGTGCGCCGGCATCGATCGCCGTCAGCAGAAACCCTGCAGTTACCCACGTCGCACATTGAAAAAACCGCAACACTCAATGCCATCCTTAAGCTCTCTCGTGTCGGAGTCCACTTGCTCGATCCTTACCGAGTTGTCTGAAGTCAGTTGCCCGATTCAGGCCCGATCTTGAATCCAGGCAACATTCGCCTTTTTACAGCTCGTCGATCTTCGCATTCTTGCGAAGGTTCTGATCCAACGCTGCGCGAATCTGGTTGGTCTTTGTCTGCTGGAGCTCTTTCTGCAGTTGCGCCTTGACTTCCACAAATGGAGTTTGTCCCGCAGGCGTGTGACCCTGCAGGCGCACGATTGTGTAGGCCTGTTCCACCTGGATAAGTCCGCTGATGTCGTTCGGGTGCATTGCATTGAACGCCTTCACAACCTGCGGCGCCAGTTGATCGACAGGAAGCGGCTTGTGCTGCCCCATCATCACCCGATAGTCGTCATCGGAAATCTTCTCGGCCAGTAGTCCGAATTCTTCGGCGGTTTTCGTCGCCTTTGCCTGGTGCAACGCATTCTCTGCACGCGTGCGCGCTTCCTTCAACTGCTCTGCAGTCGCATTCGCCGGCGGCAGAATGGAGATCGTTTGAAAGGTGAATGTTTCGGGATGATGGAAGCGAGCCGGGTTCTTGTCGTAGAAAGCCCGAATTTCTGCTGGCGAAACAATGCTCTTTGCATCAACCTCGGTCTTCAGAAAGGTTTCAATCAACAGCGAGCGCCGGATCTTCTCCAGCAGAAGTTGCCGCGAACCGTGAAAATCGCTCTGCAGGAAAGTGTTGTATTCCTCCGGAGTAACGAATTGCTTGCGAAAATCCGCTTCTGCCCGTTGCAGCTTCGGCGCCGAGACTGTCAACTTCCGACGCTGCGCTTCCTGATAGGCGAGCTCTTCGAAGATGATCATCTTCATCGCGCCGTCACGGATCTGCTTTTCAAACTCTTTCGGAATTCCGTTATGCTGGCGGGCGTAGGGAAAAATCGCGTATTCCTCGCGGACCAGGTCTGAGTCGGTGAGCATCGCGCCGTTAACGCGGGCAACAGGCTTGTCTGCAGCCGGCGCTGGTTTCACTACGGTTTGAGCTGGCGCCTGATTGAATACGGTGGGAGCATGTGACGAGACCTGCGCATAGGCAGCACTCATCCCCAGGAGAAGAGATCCAATAATTGAAACTGTGTACTTCATTTAATTGACCCCCGTTGAAAAGGAAGGGGAGGGAAAGCGCTACCCCCCTCCCCCATGCATAAGAATTTAGAAAGTAGTAACCGCGGTGCCGCCGTTCATCTCGTTCGCTTCGCCACCGTGGCACTGGCGGCAGAATTGCGCTGTCTGGTTGCTCGCGCCGGTGCCGCTCGCCGGATTGTAAGGAGCGCGAATGAAGAACATTGTTGCGTAGTTTCCGCTCGGCAGACCCGACTTCGGGCCAGTGGTTACCTTTACAACGTTCATCAAGTGCTGGTTATGGCAGGTCGTGCACATCACCACTGGCTGGTTTTTGTAAACGCCCGGGCTGACGAAGAATCCATAGTTCGTAAGGAACTTGCTGGAATTTGGTCCCGTCATCTGTACCGCACCCGTAGCGCTGATGGTGCAATCCCAGTCGTAGGTTCCGCCGCACGTCATAGTGGCATTCATGCCCACCGGGTGATCATTGAGGTAGTTCCCTGTGGTGGAGCCGTCATTGCCGAGCAGCGTCGGGATGGGAGCGGTTCCATAAGTCGCAGGAAGCTTCTCATAGACCTGGTTCTTCATCATGGCGCCCTGTGCATAGTTGCCATCGTGGCAACTAAGGCACATGAGAACGCCAGCGACATCAGGTGTTCCAGCGTTCAGGGCTGTCGGCAGAGTCTCGATGGCATTGCCGTGCTCGCTTTGACCCGTGGTGATGGTTTTACCGTACAGAGCACTTACATCCTCGCCCCAGAGAGCGATGCTTCCGGCGGTCGGATCGGCCAGTCCGGCTTTGCCGTTTCCGTAGGCGCCGCTGTGTGGTGCATGACAGGCCGCGCAGCCGCGGCCGTAGTTAAGGTGGGCACCAAGAACGTCAGTCGCTGGTGCCGCTCCTATCTGGGCGGCCGCAAAACCTGCGGTTGCCAATAACAAAAGAGCGATGAGAAGAATATTCTTCATTATGTGGAGCCTCCTAGTGCGCACTCCTACAACTTGTCTGAACCGTCACGTCTCTTGCTTTCAGTTCAGTCTGCTTTCAGAATGTGCACGCCTTGTGCCGTTGCCTCAGCAGGGGTAATGAATTCGCACATCGTTCGTAATCCGTTGTCGACAGGAGTGTTGTGCCCTTGCTTCAACGCACGGACAACAAGCTTGCGTCAAATTCACCACGATCCGATGGGCGTTCTCCCACACCGCATTGGTGAAATGCCCCAAGTCGTTCGTGACAGCCGTCACAAATTACTCAATCTAAACTGCGACAACAGTGATTCAACTCCGAACAATCGCCTCCACTCGCGAATAGTAGTGTGATTTGCGTCACGTCAACACGACTGACAACTTGCTCTACTACAGGGTGGCGCGCGTTCACGCACACTATGAACCGCACCGGCGCAATGGAGCCTCTTTACGGCGATCAACGTGCTTGCTGAATCGCTGCTACGCTGTTGCAGTGGTTCGAGGAGACAGCCTTCTCGAGTTCTGCTCACAACGGGAGTTCACGGTATGACCAACGAATCAACCACGGCCTTGCCAGCGGCGCCCACACTCGGTGCGGTGCAGGTGTATTTCATGGCGACACTCTGCCTGTGTGCCGGCCTGGGTGTCGGATACCTCCTCCGTTCGCAGCCGGCAACGACAGCGCAGCGAAACACAACTCATGCGGGGACTCCAAGTGCGAAGCCTGCGGGGCATCATCCCGGTCTCGAAGAGATGCGGCAAATGGCCGACAAGCAGGCTGCACCGTTGCTCGACAAACTTCAGAGCAATCCGAACGACAGTTCTCTTCTTGTGCAGGTTGCCGCGATTTATCACACGACACACCGATTCAAAGAAGCGGCCGATTACTACACTCGCGCCCTTGAATTCGACCCGAAGAACGTTGCCGTTCGCACAAAGCTGGCTTCAAGTCTCTATCGCAACGGAGATATCGATGGCGCGATGACGCAATTGAATCGCTCTCTCAAGGATCAGCCGACAGACGCGAATGCCCTCTTTGATCTGGGCATGATCAAGCTGCAAGGCAAGGGCGACGCCAAGGGCGCGCTGACAACGTGGCAGCGCCTGCTCAAAACAAATCCTCAGCTCAGCCCCGAGCGCAAAGCCATGGTGCTGAAACTGATGGCGGATGCGATGACTATGATGGGCGATCAACATGGAATCGAGAGAGCGCAAAACAGCAATGGACACGAATAAATCTCCTGCGAAGCAGTGGACCGGGCTGCGGGCCCTGACCCTGATGGCAGTTTGCCTGTTGGCTGGAATCTCTGGGGGATGGGCCATTCGCGGAACGCGGCGTCCCGCAAAAACTGAGACTGCGAAGGCTGCAGACATTCCAGCAGCAGCCGCAACCAGCGCAAACCCCGTGCCTCAGGCGCCGAGTCCGGACCAGTTGAAGACCATGGCCGACAACCAGGCTGCTTCGCTGATCGCGAAGCTGAATGCGGATCCGAAGAATCTCGATTTGCTCACCAGCATCGGCAACCTGTACTACGACGCACAGCAATATCCCGTCGCAGTGAATTACTACGGACGTGTGCTCGCGGTGAGACCGTCCGATGCGGCGGTGCGCACCGATATGGCGACGGCTTACTGGTATCTGGGCAATGCAGATAAGGCCATCGCGGAATTTAACACGGCGCTCAAGTCTGCACCGACTAATCCGAACACCCTGTTCAATCTCGGACTCGTCAAGTGGGAGGGCAAGCACGATAGTGCCGCCGCCATCGCCGATTGGAAGAAACTGCTGGCAACCAACCCCGAGTACGCGGCCAGAGACCAGGTTAAAAAGATGCTGTCCGATGTGGAAACGCAAGCGGCGAAACCCGGCGCGAAAGGCTGAGGCCTTTGCCAATGTGGCGGAAAATCACAACTCCCTATTCGCTACACAGGTGAGGAACCGGTCAGGTCCGCTCCGCCGGAGGAGGCGACTCCAGGCGCACACGCACGGCGGAAAGGAAGCCGCAGATCACTGTCTCATTGTGCCCTTGCGGGATGAGTTCAGAGAGCCTGGCATTACTGGCGAGACCGGCGTCAATTGCGGCGATCACGTCAGGCACCTGCAGTCTCAAATGATCCGCAAAGACCACCATCTTGAGAACGCGGTCGATTCCCTTCACCGGTTCTGGATCGAACTGAATCGGATAGATGAGCATGCGCAGGATTCCTGCGCTGTGCAAGTCAAATTCCATCGTCGCTGTCCTTGCGAAACCTCTGCGAATTATATCTGCATCTTATGCGAAGCTTGCGATTCCCTGCTCGATGGCTTTCATCTGGAACGGTTCCGAAATTGGTCGGACCGAAGCCACGGAGTCGGGTTGCCTTTTTGCCGGGAACAAGCCGCCTTCGTTGATCTTGAAAAGCTGGGATTCCGAGTCTCCTCTAGTAGACCGCAGGTTCGCCGGGAGGACGGGTCTTCCAGCGGCGATGAATCCAGAGCCACTGGTCGGGATAGCGGCGAATCCAGGACTCGAGCACGTCATTGCACTTCTGGGTCGCAGCAAGAACGTCGGCCTCCGTATCGCCAGTTTCGGAAAAATGCATCTGGGAGCCAAAGTGGAGAACGTACTTCTTTTCGGTAGGCTCCCACAGCATAAAGCCCGGCAGGACGGCTGCGCCGGTTTTGAGCGCGATGCGCGCGAGGCCCGAAGCGGTGCATGCAGAGATCCCGAAGAATTCTACGAATTCGCCTTGCGGCGGCGTCATGTTGGTGTCCATCAGGATGCCCACGGCGCCGCCCTCGTGCATCGCAGTAAGCAGGCCGCGCGCAAAGTCGTCCTTGGGGAGGACCCGGTTGCCGTGCAAGCAGCGGACGCCGTTGACGAATTCATCGAGACGGCGGTTGTCGAGGCGGCGAATGACCATGCCCATCGGGTGGCCCATCAGCGAGTGGTAAAGGCTTGAAAGCTCCCACGCACCCAGATGCCCGGTGAGCACCAGCACTCCTCGCCCCAGTGCTTCGGCCGCGAGATAGTGTTCAAGTCCGTCGGTTCGAATCCAGTGCTGCGTATTCTCACGCGTGTATCCAGGCATGCGGCAGAATTCGACGAGCTGCCAACCGAGGTAACGATAGACCGTGCGCAGGATTCTGCTCTGCTCACTCTTCGACAGATCGGGCAACGCGAGAGAGAGATTCCGTTCACCCACGCGTCGCAGGCGTCCCATGGAATGGAAGACAGCCCAGGCAAGGACGCCGGCAAGCAGGCGCGCCAGCCAGCGCGGCATTGCACCAAGCGCGCGCGCTACCGCGACTACCAGCCAATATTCGAGGGTCTGCTGCATCGTTTGAGGCAAACACAAGTTTAGGACATTCGGTTGGGCTTCTGCCGGATGGGACGATTTCGACGCAAACGCAAAAAATGAGGGCGGCCTTGCTCAGGCCGCCCCCGATTGTGCTATGTGCAGTGTTATCAGTTGTGCTTCGCTTGTGTGAAGTAGTGCGCCACTGCGCGAACAAACTCAACGGCGCCCGCCGGCACTCCCACGTTGCCCTTCAGCACGTTTTGAAAATCCTGCGGGGCGCCATAGAAGGTCTCGGTGTCGTCCTTGTTTTGTGAGACGCTCGTGCCATCGAGGCTGATGCCGGCGAACAGGCCCTTGTTGCGCGAGTAGCTCAGCAGCTCGGCATTCATCTTCCAGTCGGTAGCTGCCTGTCCGGCGCGGCCCACAGGACCCGCCGCGGCCGAGGCATCGGCACCGATCTTGAATTTGCTTTTAAGCAAGTCCTGAAAACCGCGGTTGTTCACCGCCACGAGGATCAGGTCAGTGGACTGGCCGCCAATCTGCAATCCCCATGAGCCGCCCGCCATGCGGATGAAGACCGGAGCGCTCCAGCCATGGCCGGTGCGGCAGGTGACCACGCCCTGTCCGTACTGGGCGCCGAATACGAACGCGCCCTTGATCATGCCGGGCACCACGCCCACGCAGGTTGCCTGCTCCAGGATGTTCAGCGGAATCGTCTTGTCCTGTGCCTGCATGATTTGATCGAGAACGGTTTTTGCAGCTTGGATGCGGTCTTCCAGGTCCGATTTCGACGACGCCGCGTTGGCTGCTCCTGTAGCCAAGAAGCAAAGACAGAGGGAAGCAATCAATTTCTTCATTCGGGGAGTCCTTTCAATTTGTCCGCACACGTGGATCGCGCGGCTCGTTGGGTGCTGACAACTAGGACAGCGCTGAGAGCCGGAAGTCGCGCACTCGACCGAAGGTTTCGCATAGAGGAACATCTGCGTGCAACAACATCCGGCTTCAGCCTACAGCATCGCCACGCTGAGTCGATCCACAGGGCGCAAGGAATTCGATGTCGCTGCATCAAGCGGATTACGCAGGGCTTTCAAGTCCCTACCGGGAGGAACATGGGGGATGAGAGCACTCACGGGAGAGATTCGCCGGCGGAAAGGTGCGCGCGCAACGGGATCAGGTGCAAAGAAAAAAGAGGAGTTCACAGGCCTCATGGTTTACATGGTGCCTGGGAACTCCTTTCCCCAGATCTGCGTTGTTTCTGGAATGATTATTAGTAATGTCCCGGAATGGCACAAGAGTACTAAGGTTTTACACTTTTAGTAACTCTTGCGTGGGTATTTTTCTAGTCACTAGCGACATCCCGGCGAGCCTTTAGGCGATGACAGCTTCAGCAATATGGATTTGCTGCGCCGCCGGTTTGTACGACCCGTGGAGTGCTCGCATGGAGAGCTCAATCCGGTTCTCAGCGCCGACCTTGCGCATGAGCTTGCCGACGTGCGCCTTGACCGTACGCTCTTCGATCCCGAGTTCTTGGGCAATTTCGCGGTTGGAGCGGGCAAGCAGAAGCAATTGGAGCACCTGTTCTTCGCGCGCGGTCAGATGCGGCCGCGGGCTCGTCACGCTCGCGTCGTCCCCGGAAAGGAGACGGTCGATGAGCTTGGAGAGCAGCTTGCGCGGAGCCCAGATGGAACCCGAAATCACAACGTCGAGTGCTTCACGAACAAGACGCGGCCCCGCGCCGGTGTCAAGATAGGCGCGGGCGCCAGCGATGATCGTATCCATCATGACCTGCTCGTTGCTATCTGGACCGATGACAACCATGCGGAGGTTGGGACGCTTGCGGCGAATGCCTTCCAGCACGCCAAGCTTTTTGGAGGAACTACTCCAGTCAATCAGCACGTATTCAATCGATTCATTATCCAGATGTTCTTCGAGCGTACCCACGACGGGGAGAAGTGGTGTCTCTCCCGGCTTGGCGTGATTTTCAAAGATGCTGGTGAGGCCTTCGAGCCGCATCGGTTCGTTAGCGACGACGCCGATTCGGATTGGTTCTAAGCTATAAATTGCGGACATCGAGCCTCTCTCCTTGCCTGGCATCAACGAGCGACGGGAACGGATTGGCTTTCGCCGGATCCCAGAGCAAATCGGCCTGCAAGGCCGGAAGTTCCTGAGACACATCCCCTGTCTTTTGTTGCACTTCGCCAGGCGGTTGTTACCGATGGCATCGTGGTACTGATTACCTTGAAATAACAGTATCCGGCAAAGTCACTCTCTCGTATAGGCCTTAGCGCACAGGAAAGCGGCTTGCCCTATCTCTAAAGTCACAAAGGACGACTTTTCCACCGGCCAAGGCGGCCGAATCCGCTCCAACTGTGAGACGGAACACGTACAGTTGATCCGGTGTTGCCCTGTCTTCCTCCTCACTCTATGTAAAAATCATCGGCCCTAGTGTTCCACAAATGAGGCAAAGGCTGTACCATCAGTCCGGTAGGGCGTGGTAAAGTCGAGAACAGTCGCGCTAGAGAGGTGACCGCTTTGATTAAACAAGACATCGTGCACCATGTGATCGAGCGCACAGGCCTGCCCCGAACCAAGGCCGAAGCGGCGGTCGATACCGTGTTTGAAGGCTTGAAAGAAGCCCTTGCTGCAGGAGAACGCATTGAGTTGCGCGGCTTTGGTGTGTTTAGCGTGCGCGCACGCAAGACCGGGATCGGACGCAATCCCCGCACTGGGACTGAAGTTAGCATCACGCCGGGAAAGGCCGTGCGCTTCAAACCCGGTAAAGAACTGCATACATTGGAAAAGGGAGCACCGACCCCGAGCGCTTGATCGTGCCACCGGTCGGAACCGCGAATGACCGGCAAGACGAGGAGACGGAAGAGCCAAAGCAAGCGCCCTCACGCTGATAGTGCTGCTGATCTTATCCTGCGCGACATTGTGTGCGCAGGTCTTCGACCGTCTTCGGACGCCAGCCCGTGGCGTGGACAACTTCAGTTGCTGTCTAGATGCGCTAGCACGCTGAAACGGCTTCAGCACGCGAGCTTGATCGCGGCAATTTTGCGGATCGCGGGCATATCGGCAGCACCTTGCACGATGAGACGCAGCCCATTTCCTTCAGGATAGTGCGGAGCAATTGCCACCAATTCTGCAACGGCTTTGGGCAGATGCGCCTCTTTCGTCGCTTGCAACGCCTTGTCGCTCACTACGAACGACACCATAAAGCAGCCTCTCCCGGGGCCGAGATAGGCGATGTTGCGGCTCTTCTGCTTGAGGCGCAGACTCCAGCCGTACTTCTTGACCACGATTCCCTTCCATTCTTGCTCTGTAACCCCTTCTTCATCGGCCATCCACTTGATGAATTCGTTCCATAGGTTAACGGTGGGACCGAGGGCATCGGCGATTTCCGCGTCTGAGGGACGGTTTTCCCTGCCTTTAAATGCATTGATGTATTCCATCGCGCACCTCAAGAAAGCAATGGAATCCTAGCGCAGCACGGGTCCAGCGGAATGTGACAAGGTTTGTCTCCACTGCCCAACGTCAAATTCACATCAGACGCCGGGGGTCGACGTCTACCACGATGTTGCGGCGTGGAATACCGGCCTCGTCTGCATGCGCCAGTGCACCCCGCAGCGCTGCATTCAGTGCCTTGCGCGAGGTCGCTTTCAGAATTAGATGGAAGCGATAGACATTCTTGATGCGAGCGATCGGCGCTGCACAGGGGCCGAGCACACGAATGCCTTCGGGCGCAGTTTTCTGAAACCACGTGCCGATCGCAGCGGACCATCCTGCAGCCTCTTCGAGTTTTTCTGATTGGATCAGTACATTGGCCAGCACGCCGAAGGGAGGATAGTGCATCCAGCGGCGATACTTCAGCTCGCGCTCGGCAAAGGACGCGTAATCGTGTGTGCTCGCCGCTACGATGGCGTAATGGTCGGGATAGTAAGTCTGCACCACAACGCGGCCCGGTAGCTCTCCGCGGCCAGCACGGCCCGAAACCTGCGTCATCAACTGAAAGACACGCTCGGCGGCGCGAAAGTCCGGCATGGAAAGCGCATGATCGCAACCGACAACGCCCACCAGCGTGACGCCGTGAATATCGTGGCCCTTGGCGATCATCTGCGTGCCGACCAGCAGGTTGATCTCACCCGAATGGAGACGCGCGAGCAGATGTTCCAGATCGTGCCGGCCGCGCACCGTGTCGCGATCCATGCGCCCAATGCGCGCGCCAGGAAAAATCTCGGTGAGACGCTCCTCACCCTGCTGCGAGCCCGCGCCAAGATAGTACAGATGCTCGCTCTCGCATTTCGGACACTTCGACGGCACCGTGCGCTTGAATCCGCAGTAATGGCACTCCAGCCGCTGGCCTGCGCGCGCCAGGCCGTCTGAAGGTTTGTGATGTGTGAGCGCTATGGCGCAGTTCTGGCATTCGAGCTTTTGCCCACATGCGCGACAGAGTACAGCAAACGAATAGCCGCGGCGATTCAGCAGAATGATGGCCTGCTCGCCGCGTTCGATCGCGAACTTCGTCTGCTCGACCAGCGAGCGCGAGAAGAGCTGCTCCTGCCCGGTCTCCTGAAACTCGCGCCGCATGTCGATCAGTTCCACTTCGGGCAGCGGGCGATTTTTGACGCGGTCGTTCATCGCGATGCGCGTGTACTTTCCCTGCACCGTGTTCTGCCAGCTTTCAAGCGACGGCGTCGCCGATCCGAGTACCACGACTGCACCGGCAAGCTTGGCGCGCATCACGGCGACATCGCGCGCGTTGTAGCGCGGTGTCTCCTCCTGCTTGTAGCTCTGATCGTGCTCCTCGTCGACGAGAATGAGGCCGAGGTTTGGTGCGGGAGCAAAGATGGCCGAGCGGGTACCGACGACGATGGGCGCATCGCCGCGGTGGATCCGACGCCACTGCTCGGTGCGCTCCTCGGGTGTCAGGGCAGAGTGGAGCAGCGCCACGCGCTCGCCGAAAGCCGCGTCGAGCAGACCAACCGTTTGTGGAGTAAGACCGATCTCGGGAACCAGCAAAATGGCCGATTGCCCGCGATCGAGCGCCCGCTGCATGGCCTTCAAATACACGGCCGTCTTTCCCGACCCCGTCACCCCATGGAGTAAAAAGGGATGGAATCCCCCAAGCTGCGAAACGATGGAGGCAACGGCATCGAGCTGCGATTCATTAAGCATGAGCGGGCCCGCTGGAGCCTCGATTCCACCCATCCGGAAAGCAGCCGGCCTTTCTTCAATGCGCACGAGTTCACGTCGAACTAGGGTCTGAAGCGTGGAGGACGGCAGCTCGCGGCGGCGCAGTGCTACCAGGGGAAGTTCACCGCCGTTGGCAGCCAGCTCGGCGAGGATGGCCTGCTGCAGTTTTGTGAGAGCAGGCAGGCGCGTGTCCGGTCTGAGGACGGCAAAGCGCTCGGTGCGTCGCGCGTCTCGCTCGCTGGCCGAAGTCTCGCGGACAATCCACTTCTTGCGAAGCATTCCGGCCAGCACAGGCAAACTGGCGGCGGTCGCGGTGCGCAGGGTTGAAACTTTGACAGATTCGCCGGTAGCGAGGCGCTCAAGAACCCGCCGTTCCAAGTTACCCTTGTCACTTCGCGCTTCCTTGCTCTTCCTTCGTGAAGGTCCGGAGTTGAGGACTCCTCCATCTCCGTCAAGAGTGCCGGCCAGCAGGTCTCGGCCAAGATCGGTGATGCGGTAATAGACCACCCGCCTCACTTCGGCCATCAGGGGCAACATGCCTCGCAGCACTTCGCCCAGGGGGGCAAGATAGTAGCCGGCGATCCACTCCGCCAGTGCGAGCAGGTGTTCGCTGAGCAATGGCTCGTCGTCGAGCACCGCTTCGAGGTACTTTGCCTCGAACTCCGTTGGTGCGGCCACGTCGGTCGCGGTTATCACGCCAATAAGCTTTTCATTGCGAAACGGCGCAATCACGCGGGCTCCGCGCGCCACTTGATCATCATCGCGCAAGGCATAAGTGAAAGTGCGATCGAGCGGCACCGGCAACGCGACTTCGCAGAAGGCTGGCATCGGGAGCAACCTCCAGTGTAGCGGTCACCCCGCCGCCGCCTCTGTGCGTAACGGGTCCCCTGGAATTCGCACCCGCGAGAGTGTTTTAGCCCTTAATCCCTGTTGCCTACTCCCTGTCTTTCAGTACAATTCCTCCTGATGACCGCACAACCTATCAAACCCTCCAAAACTGCTCCCAGCGCCTCGCCTAAAACCTCCAACCCCATCACCTTGTGCATCGATATCGGCGGCTCCGGACTCAAGGCAATGCTGGTAGACGCCAAGGGCCATCCCGTGTGCGACCGCCAGCGCGTGGTGACGCCCGCCATTCCCACGCCAAGAGCCGTGCTCAAGGGCTTGGACGCGCTGCACGCCTTGATACCCGCCAATTTCGATCGCATCTCGGTTGGATTCCCCGGCGTAGTCAAGAAAGGCGTCACCTACACAGCCGCGAATCTTCATCCCCTGTGGTACGGTTTTCCGCTGGAAAAGGAACTCGCAAAGCGCTGGAAGAAGCCGGTGCGGCTGGCGAATGATGCAGCCGTCCAGGGATATGGCGCCATCAAAGGCGACGGTGTGGAATTGGCGATCACGCTAGGCACGGGCCTTGGCTCTTCGCTGTTTACCGACGGACGCTTATGCCCCGGAGTGGAACTCGGCCATCACCCCTGGAAGAAAGATCGCGAGTACGAGGACTACCTGGGCAGGCGCGGTCTCGACAAGTACGGCAAGAAGCGCTGGAACAAGCTGCTGCAGGAGGCGATCGAGCAGACCGCCAAGCTCTTCAACTGGGACCACATGTATCTGGGCGGCGGCAACACCAAAAAGATCGACTTCAAGCCCGGCAAGAATATTGAAATCGTTTCAAACGAGGCAGGGCTTCTGGGCGGCGTCGCGTTGTGGCGGGAGTGGAACTAAAGCCATCGCGCGCCCTTCGTTCTGATTTCTGAGCAAACATCCATCTGCCGCAGAGCAACCGCAAGAAAAAGACCCACGGCTCGTCACCGTGGGTCTCTTGTCTTCTGGAGACCCTTGACGTCGCTATTCGTGGCGGATGTTCCACCGGATTCCGCCCGCGTAGGTCGGGTGGTAATACTCGCGCTGCACCACGTACTGCGGACTGCCGTTGAAGAACCCGAAAACCTCATTGTTCAGATTCAAACCGTACGCGTAAACCTGCATGCCTCCCGGCAGGTTGTAGCTTGCCTGCGTGTCAAACTGGTAATGCGCGTACAGGTAGTCGTCACCCGAAGGCCCCTTCACACCGACAGAGTCCGCGCCATCCTGCCACTGGTACTGGTAGATCATTGCGTCGTCGTAAGTCATGCCGATGCGCATCGAGAACCGCTTCGTATCGTACGTCGGGCTGATGTTCCAGGTATTAGGAGCATCGCGCAGCAGCGCAGGCTGATCGCTGCGTCCCGGCAAGTCGCGAGCTGCCGAAGACGTGTGGCTATAATTCGCCGAGATACCCAACCCGCCCATCACGCTTGGCAGGTAGGCCATGCGCTGCTCGAAGCCGATCTCGAATCCCTGCACGTAGGCGCTGCCTGCATTAATGGGCTCCGTTACCTGCACCCTGGTTCCAGCCGGAACATGAGGGAAGGTTGCCGTGGAAAAGAACTGCTCGTACGCGATTGGGTCCGTCAGGTCCTTGTAGAAGTACCCAACCTGTAACAGACCCGTATGGCTGAAAGTCCGCTCGTAGAGCAGGTCGTAGTCATTCGCCTGCTCTGCTTTCAGGTTGGGATTGCCTATGCTGATCGTGACTGGAGTCTGATCCAGGGTCGGCTGGCTGACTGCGGCAGAAAGGTCCTGAGGATCGGGCCGGGCCAGCCCGCGTCCGTATACCAGGCGCAGATCCGAATCCTTGTCGAGCGCAAATCGTAGCGAAGCGCTTGGCAGGATGTTGGTGTAGTCTCCGCCGGCTTTGTACGTGAGCGTGTTTGCGGTTTCATCGAAACTTGTCGTATCCACGTGCGTGGCTTCAATGCGCAGCCCCGCAACCAGGCGCACGCGACTTGCGAGTTCAATGGTGTTCATCACGTAGCCGGCAGGAATGCGCTCGATCAGGTCATAGTTGTTTGAATTCGGCATCGAATCTTCGTTGAACACGAGTTGGCTCTTGTTCGACTCCACCCAGCCCCGGAGCTTGCCCCAGTCCGTTACGGCGGGATATTTTCCGCCATACGTGCCGTCATAGTAGACCGGATCGCTGAACGTGCTGTTCCACTCGGGATGCGCTGCATTGGGCACGGGAACAGGATCACCGCTGTCGTCATTCGGCACCGTGTACCAGATGTTGTAGCTGTTATCGAACTTGTGCGCGTTGCGAATCTTCGCGCCGAACTCGATGGTGCCGTAGCGCGAACCCAGATGATATTGCCGCGCAAAAGAGCCCGAGGCCTCGAGGTTCAGCTGCGCGCTCAAGCCGTAGGTGGGGTAGTCGAATTCGACAAAACCATAGTTGTTCTTGTCGAATCCGTTGTCTGTCGGCGCTACTCCGCTGCCAACACACCCCGCCCACCCGGGCCGGTTTACGCTGACGCCTGGTACATTCACACATTGCGCATCGGGGTCGCCCATCCACTGATAGCTGGCTCCGCCGCTGCCGCCCAATGACCGCGAGCGTGCAACAGATGCGTTCCAGAGAATCGTGTTGGAACCGAAGAGGTGCCTGCCTTCAAGATTCAGGCTGCCGATGGCCATGTTAGGACGCCGCCAGTCCTGGCTGTACTGCGGAGCCGCCCCATCGTTCATCGTGAAGACCCACTTGTTGCCCCAGTTCCGGAAGTTGGAGTAGAGACCGCGCAGGGAGATGCTGGAACCCTCGCCAAGCTTGTAGTCGATGCTGCCCGTGCCTCCCCAGCGGCTGCGGTTGTAGATGTAGTCGCGAAAATCCAGGCTGTCGTAGTGAGGCGATGCGTCTCCCGCTGTCGGCACAGGTTCGATGTCGTTAATGCCGCGACCGTTGTAATCGTAGGTGCCCCCCAACAGCGCGCCGAGCTTCTTGCTGGCTAAGAAACGCTTTCCTAGTGTCCCGCCAAATTGATCGACCTCGCGGCCGCCGATGATGTGGGTGTATCCGCCCACTCCGTAGAGAACAATTGTGGGAGTGTCACTCGCGGTCTTGGTCACCAGGTTCACGGATCCGCCAATGCCGTCCGCATCAATGTTCGCCTGCAGAGTCTTGTTGATTTCGACGGAGTCCACGAGGTCAGAGGCAATGGTGTCGAGTTTGATCTGGCGCACGCCTGATTCCGGCGACGGAATCGACACTCCGTCCACCATCGTGTTGCTGAGGCGCGGTTCGGTTCCGCGGATTTGTACATACTTGCCTTCGCCCTCGTCTCGTTCGATCGAGACGGACGGCATGCGGCCCAGCGCGTCGGCAATGTTCGCATTCGGCAACGAAGTAATGACATCGGCCGGCAACACCTGCAGAATGTTTTCTGCGGCAAGGGTGCGGTTAATCGCCTCCGCCTCTCCTCGTGGCCGGTCTGCCGTCACTTCCACGTCATCGGACGCCGACGCAACCTGGAGCTTCGCGTCAAAGTGAATTGCCTGGCCCGGAGCGACCGTAAGGCTGCCTGTGAATGGAGCAAATCCGACGTAAGTGACCGTCACGCTATACGTGCCGGACGGAACATCCGCAACCGTGAATTCTCCCTGACCATTGGTCGTGATCGGCCTGAGTTGCGGCTTCATCTCGATCTTGGCGCCCTGTAGGACAGCGCCCGCTGGATCCTTGACCACACCTTCGATGACTCCCTTTCCAGACTGACTGAAGACTTGCGTCGCGGTGAAGAAGCAAATCAGAAGGACAACACTCAAATGAAGTTTGCGCATGGCACTCCTTACCCTCGAGACAGCACATTTGGGGGCCTGAACGCAGACTAGGTTGTCCATTCTTAAGCCAGTCTTAAGGTTGGTTCCGATTCACGAGGGATTCATCAACGATTGACCGCGCATTCGCAATTCCCGATTCCTGCCCCCGGCTTCCCTGCCGGTCGACGCGTTTTGCCGATGGCGCAAACACGATCTGAGTTGCCGTCCATTTCCGAACACTTGAAGGCCCCTGTGAACAATTTTTCGCATATCTCGCGAAACTCTGGCATCCTCAACTCCCTGATGCTGCTCGAATTAGTGGTCGAAGCATTTGGCTGACCACGTGCTTTGCCATTATTGGACGGTCCTCGAGGTAGTGCATGCAGAAAATCCTTCTTGATCTTAAATTTGCCCTCCGCCAATTGCAAAAATCGCTCGGCTTCACCGTCACTGCAATTCTCATGCTCGCGTTCGGCATCGGCGCCACCACCGCGATCTTCTCCATCGTCGAAGGAGTCTTGCTGCGTCCACTGCCCTTCCCCGATCCCGATCGCTTGATGGTGCTCTCCGATCATCTGCAAGGCATTGAACTCGGCGGCGGTGGCGATGAAGTCGGTGTGACGGTACCCGACATCAAAGCCTACACGCACGATACGCACGGCTTCACCGCTCTTGGCGGGTATCAAGGAGCAGGCTACGAACTGTCCGGAACTGGCGACCCCGCTCAAGTGAATGCTTCGCGCCTCACTGCGGGCGTCTTCAGTGCGCTCGGTGTCGCTCCGGAACTTGGCCGCGTGTTTACGAAAGAGGAAGACGAGCATGATCAAAAGGTGGTCGTGCTGAGCGACGCGACTTGGCGCAACCGGTTCCATGCCGATCCGAATGTCCTCGGAACCAAAATTCTGCTTGATCGCAAAGCCTACATCGTCATTGGCGTCATGCCGCGCACTTTTGAATTCCCACTGATTCCCGGACAACTGAATCGTTCAGAACTTTGGGTGCCCATGAGTTTCAGAACCGACGAGATTGCGGCGGCGGCCGCGGCGAACTGGAGTTATCAGATGATCGGGCGGCTCAAGCCCGGCATCTCACCCTCCCAGGCCCAAAGCGATGCAGATCGCGTAGCGCAGGAGATTATGCGGGGATATCCGGCCATGATGGGCAATCTCCACATCAACGCCCTTGTGCGCCCCTTGCAAGATGAAACCGTGCAGCAATCGCGATCCCTTCTGCGCATCCTGTTTCTTGCAGTTGGGGTTGTGCTGCTCATTGCCTGCTTTAACCTCGCCGGGTTGATGCTTGTCCGCGCCATTCGCCGCCAACGCGAAGTTGCAGTTCGTCTCGCGCTGGGCGCCCGTGCCTCGGCCCTCGTCCGCCAGGCCATAATTGAGAGCCTCTTACTCAGCGTCGGCGGCGGTGTGCTCGGATTGATCTTCGCTGCCATTTCACTTCGCGTCGGCAAGAGCATGCTTCCCGAAAGCTTGCCGCGCGTGAATGAGATTTCGCTTAGTTGGCAGGTGATCGTCTTTGCGCTTGGACTGGCGGTCGTGACTGGAGTCGTCTGCGCGTTGGCGCCGGCATTCGCTGCGATCCGCACCAACGTAAACAGCAATCTGAAAGAAGGCGGCCGCACCGGTAGTGCCGGCGGAGGCCATGCGCGCTTGCGGTCCACGCTTGTGGTGGCCGAGATCGCCATCGCACTCGTTCTCCTCACCGCTTCCGGGCTGCTTCTGCGCAGCTTTGACAAGATGCGCGCCGTCGATCTCGGCTTCAATCCACAGCATGTAAGCACAGCAGCGTATTCGCTGCCCCAGTTGCAGTACGCGAAACAATCGCAGATCGACACCTTCAATCGCGAACTGATGCTCAAGCTCGGCCAACTTCCGGGCGTCCAGGCCGTCGGACTGACCAGCATGTTGCCTTCACAGGGTGTGCATAACAATCAGACGTTCGTCGTCGATGGATACGCTGCGCCGCCAGGCGCGAGCATGAACCTCTCGACGGTGACCCAGGTTATTGGCGATTTCTTTCCGGCCATGGGTATTCGTCTTTTGCGGGGACGCTTCTTTACCGAAGCCGACCATGCGGGCACCCAACTCGTCGTGATCGTCAATCATGAATTCGCAGAGCACTACTGGCCCAACCAGGATCCCGTCGGCAAGCGCATTCGCATCGGCACAGTGCAGATGCAGACGCCTTGGCTAACGGTGGTGGGTGAGGTTTCTGATACCCAACTCCTCTCGCCAGACAATCCGGCCACCAAACAGTACTACATGCCCGTCGATCAGGAAGAAGACGCCGTCGGCTCGCTCGCCCAGCCGGGAGATCTCAATGGCAACGGCGGCTACATCGCGCTGCGCTCGGCGGTTCCTCCCGAACAGATGGAGAATGCTCTTCGTGCCACGGTTCGCTCCATCGATCCCCTGCTGCCCCTCACACAGGTGCAGACCATGGAGCAGGTGGTTTCCGAGTCCGAGTCTTCGCGCCGATTCAATACGGTGCTCATCTCGAGCTTCGCCTTTGCCGCCGTGCTTCTTGCTGTGCTCGGAATCTATAGCGTGATCGCGTTCTCAGTGGCCTCGCGCGTGCAGGAGATGGCGATTCGTATGACGCTGGGCTCGCAGCGCCTGGCGATTGTTCGCCTGGTGATCGAGTCCGGTGCCAAGCTTGCCGTGATCGGGTGTGTGATTGGATTGGCTGGTGCTGCCGCGGCCTCGGGACTACTGCGATCGATGCTGTTTGGCGTCAGCCCCTTCGACCCCCTGGTGATGACCTTCGCCGCCATCGGCGTTTTGCTGCTGGCCGTTGCGGCATCCACGCTACCGGCCTTACGCGCCGCATCCATCGATCCCATGCAAGCCCTGCGTGGCGAATAAGACGCAGCTTCGATGCGAATCTGGGTGCCCCAGGTCTCGCTTCTGAGACCTGGGTTCAAGCCCCACTGATCGAGCGCTGTTTCCTCCGCATCACTCCCGCGACTCAAACCGCCGAAAGAAGCTCGCCTCCAGATAATGCGGCCGCCCCGCGTCGTTGGCTACCGCCCGTGCCAAATCCGCAAAGAACGCATTGAACTGCGCCGCAGCCGCAAGGTCTACTGGCTGATTCAAATCGTCATCCGTCGAGTGATACCGCTCTGCGAGCCATGCACGCCACGCCTTGTACTCAGGTGATCCTGCCGTCCATCCAAACTTCATCGCCAGCGCAGGCACGCCGGCCTGCACAAAGCTGTACTGGTCCGTGCGTACGAAGGAGTTGCGATCGGGCTCAGGATCGCCGGCAATCTCAATGTGATGCGCCGCGCCAACCGCCCGCGCCTCATCGCCGAGCGTCGATTGCTCCAGCCCCTGCACGTGCAGCTTCTTCAGCGCAAAGATCGGCATGAACATGTCGAGATTCAGATCGGCAATGATGCTGTCCGACGGAACCGTGGGGCGCCCGGCAAAGTAGCGTGACCCGAGCAATCCCTTCTCCTCAGCGGTGAACACCAGGAACAGCACCGACCGCTTCGGTCGCTCTCGCTGGCTTAGCGCGCGCGCCGTCTCCAGCACCGTGGCCACGCCGGAAGCATCATCCATCGCGCCCGCGTATATTGTCTTGCCATGGATTGGCTCGCCCACTCCGAGATGATCGAGATGTGCCGACACGATGACGTACTGCGATTTGAGGGCAGGGTCCGAGCCCTCCAGCGTCGCCGCAATGTTCGGCGATTCGACATGCGTATTCTCGGTTACCACCGTCGCGCGCAGGCTCTTCGTCAACGCAAAGCGCGGCAGCGGCTTCTGCGTATCAGCCAGCGCGAGGATATCCGCAAAGCTGTGGCCGCTCCCTTCAAACAGCTTCTCTGCCTGCGCCGGATTGAACATGGCCGTAAACAACGTGCCATGGTCGTCAGCGAGTGCCGGATGCTGCGCGCCAACGGCCTCGTCTCCCTCCATCGCCGCCAGCCGCATGCCTGGCTGCGACGCACTCGACGCGATGCGCTGCCATCCGAAATCCATCGACTTGGGCGTCGGAATCGAGATCAGCCCCACGGCCCCGGCCTCACGAATCGCACGGATCATCGGCGCAGTGCGTGCATACGACTTCAACGGCCCCGGCAAGTCGGCGGGCCCACCGTTCACCACTACTACGATCTTCCCCTTCAATGCAGCCTTCGGCAGTTCCTTCGAGTCGAAGTCGTCATAGCCGGACTCCGGCAGGTTCAGTCCGTATCCGATGAACGCCAGCGGTGCATTGATGCTCGCCGGTTGTTGCAGGCGCGTGCCAAGGATGGCGTCGTCGCCAATCACCAACGGTGCGTCCTTTCCGTCCGCCACCAATGCCATCGATGACTTCTCCGCGACGACGAGTTCAACGTCGAAGTGCACCGGCTGATACCAGGTTCCGTTCTCGCCCGCAGGCTTCAGTCCCCACTGCTTGAACTGGTCGACAACGTAGGCCGAGGCCTTCAGAAATTCGGGACTGCCGGTAAGGCGGCCCTTCATCGCCGGATCAGCGAGCACGCGCACGTGCGCCCACCATTGCTCGCCGCGCGCCTGATCGCTTGCTGTGGTTGCATTGTCGCCCGCCTGTGCCAGCGCGCCGGAATATATGACTGCCAGCGCAAGCTGCACCGCTGCTGTCGTGCGTAACCCGATTCTCATCCGTGACCTCATCGATGTCTGAATCAGCGGCGAACCGGCCCGGATTGCCTGGGGGAGGACCGGCGCACGACCGCTTTCATGAAAGGTAGCTTACGGATTACGGCCGGCACAACGAAAGAATTTTAAATGTCTGCCACAGGGTGGGTGCCCCAGGTCTCGATTCTGAGACCTGGGAAAACAGACTAGATTGAGAGGATACACTCCTATTCCGCCCGCAAGGCGCGCACCGGATTAATTTTCGCTGCCCGTCGGGCCGGCACCAGGCTTGCCACCAGCGCGCAAAGCGCCAGCGCTGTCACCGATCCGCCCAGTGCCACCGGATCCCATCCCTTCACTTCGTACAACTGCGAAGCAATGAGCCGCGCGCAACCAATCGACACCGGAATTCCGATTGCCAGTCCGATCAGGATCTGCGTAAACGCGCCGCGCAGGACCATCGCCACAACCTGGGTACGATTCGCGCCGAGGGCGATTCGCACGCCAATCTCGCCGGTGCGCCGCTCGACCCCGTATGCCGTAACGCCATAAAGACCAACGGCGGCCAGCACCAATGCCAGGATGCCAAAAAGCCCCGTCAGTTGCGACACTGTGCGCTCCTGGTCCATGCGGTCGGCAACCTGCTCCTCCATCGTGCGAATGCTGACGAGTGTCAGGTTCGAATCCACTTCGGCGAACGCGCGTCTCACCTGCGGTTCCAGCCCCTGCATGCTTCCATGCAGATCAAGCACTACGCCTTCAATCAGGTGCGAGCGGTCTTCCACCATACGCGCCATGGCGGTGGTGTAATGTGCGTGCTGGGCTAGCGGAACAAAGAGCAGCGGCAGTCTCCAGTGCCCGCTGGGGTCGGTATAGTTCGCGGTGCGCACAACTCCGACGATCTCGTACGTACTGCTGTACTGCACTTCGTTCATACCAAAGTGCGCGCCAATTGGCTCTTCGCCCGGCTTGAAGAATTTCTTCACGAAGGCTTCGTCCACCACCGCCACTCCGGGGGTCGAAGCCGAATCCCCTAGCGCGATGCTGCGCCCGCGCAGGATGTGCTGTCCCATCATCTCGAGATAGCCGGGACTGACTCGATCCCACGAAGAAACATTATCCCCGTTGACGTCGAGGGTGGCCTGTCCCTGCCGCGCAATCATGGCATCCCAGTTGTTGGTGAAGGGCGTATACAGGGCCAGCGCCGCGCCCTGCACGCCGGGAATCCGTTGCAACCGATCTTGAAGTGCGCGATACGTCGCCTCCAGCTTTTCCGGTGAATAGGATGAGAAGGGCGCGTTGACGCGCAGACTCACGCGGTGTTCGGTTTCGAAGCCGAAATTCTGATGCTCCATCTTCATCAGGCTGCGGGTCAGCAGGCCCGCGCCCGTTAACAGCACAACGGACAAGGCGGCTTGGACAACGACCAGCGCTTTCTGCGGCAACGCCCGGCCGTCGCGTGTGCTTCGTCCCGCGCCATGCAGCACAATTGCTGGATTGGTGCGCGATGCAAACCACGCCGGGGCCGCGCCAAACAGCAGCCCGGTAACGAGCGCCATGGCAAATGAAAATCCCAACACCGCAAGCGAAGGCCTGGCATCAAGGGGCACAAATTTTGCTGAATGAAACGCAAGGGCGACGACGATCTTGACGCCAACGAACGCAACCACAATGCCGGCTGCGCCTCCCAGCACCGCCAACACCACGCTCTCTGTCAGGGACTGCTGTACCAACCGCACCTTCGACGCGCCCACGGCCATGCGTACTGCGGCTTGCGTTCCACGTGCCGATCCGCGCGCCAGCAGCAGGTTTGCCAGGTTTGCGCAGGCAATCAGCAGGACCAGGCCGCACACCGCCATCAGCATCCGCAGGCTGCTCTCGTAGCTTGCCTTCATCTCGGCAATGCCCCCGCCTGCCGGGATGACCTTGATGGTCTCGCCGGGCAACGCGGCCTTGAGCTGATCGAGGTACTGCGGGTACTGTGCGCCAAGGTCGGAGAGAAGCCATGTGTGCATGATGGTCGTGAACCTGGCGGCCACGCCATCAGTGTGCGCGCCGGGACGCAGCCGGCCGATGATGCGAAGCCATGCCAACGGCGTCTTCAACACGGTGCTGCCACCGGTAAGTGCGGGCTCCTGCTGCAGCGGCACAAAGAGTTCCGGAGGATCGCTGCGAAGCGTTTCACCATAGAAGCCCGGCGGTGTTATGCCGACGATCGTGAAAGGATGGCCGTCAAGCAGGAACGTCGAACCCACAATTTTTGGGTCGGACCCGTATTCCTGCGCCCACACGCGATGGCTTAGCATGGCCGCCGGCGCGGCTGCGGGTTGATCGTCGGCCGGGGTCAGGTTGCGCCCGGCATAAGCTTTCAGACCGAGCGTCGCAAAGTAATTGCCGGAAACATACTCGCTGCGCAAAGGCTTGGCAGGATCGTTGTTTTCTGCGCGCCTCACACTGAAATCCGAGTGCCATGCCTCGAACGCAGCCGTCTGTTCAAATTCCGGCGCGTTCGCCGCGATGCGCTGGTACAGCGTGTAGGGAAAGATCCCCCACTCTTTTTGTGGACCGATCTGACCGCAACAGTTCATTCCCGAGCCAACTCGGTAGAGGCGCGATGGTTCGGACACTGGCAGAGATTTCAGCATCACGCTGTCGATCAAAGAGAAGATCGCCGTGGTCGCCCCGATTCCAAGCGCCAGGGTCAGCATCGCTGTCAGCGTGAATACAGGCGACAAACGCATTTGCCGCAACGCATAGAGAACATCCTGACGCAACGTACGCATCGCAAGCCTCTCACGACCTCTACGCGGGGAATTGCAATGAATATACGCTTATGGAAACGAAGAAGTTCGCTGTACTGAAATGACTCATATTGTCACAACCGTCAGTGACTCTCCACCCCTTCCGCTATCAACATCAGCCCGGCATTTTTCACACAATCAACTTTGGTTGGCAAAACGAAATCGTCTCCTGGGGAACTCTCGGTCGGCCCAGTAATCGTTTTCAGGCAGGCTCCTTGCTTTCGCCCGGGGTAGCTGGAAAGCCGCCACACCGCGATCTCCAACTCTGCCGGAACCGGTCACGCTCCTCAGGAGACATGTTCTCCCACTGTTCGGCCCAGCGCCGCCTGCTGCGCTTCGAACCGCGCGGCGCGCCATTGCGAAAGCCTCCAAACAGAATCCGGCAAAGGACCAACAACCCCAGGGCCTGCCAGAATCCAACCGTGTGCCAGCCGAAGAGCGGCGGCAGAAGCCAGTTCCACAGGTGCATCACAATCTCGCCGAATATCCAGCCGCAAACAACAATTACGGGGGGTATCAGCAGATACATCCACCATTTCTTTCTCATTGCATGTTCCTCATTTCTCTTGAAACTCGTCATAGATCCGCTGCAATCGCTCGCGTAGGTGTAGCACCGCGTAGCGTTTGCGCGAGAGCAGCGTATTCACGCTCACGCCGCTCTCGGCCGACAATTCCTTGAAGCTGCGCCCTTCGATTTCATGGGCAAGAAAAGCCTCTCGCTGCTCGACGGGCAGTTCGCCAAGCGCCACGTTGAGCTCATCCAGCAGTACACTGCGCAGGTAGAGCGCTTCCGGACCGGCATCCGGCGAAGGCAGCAGGTCGCCCATGTCCTGCAGTTCGCCATCCTCGTTTTCCAGCAATTCGTCGCTGAACGCGCCCGGCCGCTTCTTGCGAAAGAAGTCGGTGATGCGGTTGCGCGCAACGCGGAAAAGCCACCCGGTCACAAAATCTATCGGCGTCAGCAGGCGATAGGCTTCCACCAGCTCGAAGAACACATCCTGCAGAAGATCATCCGCATCGGCGTTATTCGCGACGCGGCGGCGAATGAAGCTGCGCAGCCGGGGCCGTTCCTCTCGAATGACCTCCGCGATTTGTCGGTCTTGCTCGATCATCGCGATCATTGCTCGACGGCCCACCCATCTACCTAACCAGACGAATGGGAGACATAAATATTGTAGTGACGGGCGCAGAAGAACATTAACCCAGTGATTGACCTTGGGTTACGGGATTGCGCTTCACTCTCCCAAGGTTGCGCACTCACCTCGATACTGCAACCTTTTGGGCACTCACTCATCCCAAAGAGTGATGGTTAATCGTCGTCGCGGCGCGCGATTCTTGCCCTGTTCCACGCTGAATCCGAGGAAGGTTGGTACAGAATATGTTCGGTTTGGTGATGGTAGTCGTTCTCGTACTCATAACGGTCGCCCCACCGTTTGCAGTCATGGCCACGGCTAAGGCGAAATCCCGCCGCAGGTAGCCCGCGGGCCGAGGTTTCACTTCGAGACCCAGACGCAGCGATCGGGCCCAATCGGTTGCACGACATCCGAATTGCGACCGATCATTGGACTGACCGCGAACCGCGGAGGTGTCGCGTGAAAAGATCCACGAAAGCCGGAATTGCCAGCGCAGTTCTATTTGCCAGCATCTTTGTGCCGCCCTATCCCGAGTGGCGCGCGCCCATCACCTTCGCATCCGCCGTGTTGTCATGCGTACTCGGCGCACTGGCCGCCACCAGCGGAAAGAAATGGTGGCTCATCATCCCCGCGTCCATTGTCGGTGGATTTGTGCTAGATCTCTACCTGGTCATCTACGCACTGTAGCCGTATGCTTCCCGCAACCTCAGGCACCGTCGCAGCAGGCGGTAACGCCAAACTACTCACTAAGAACTCTTCGCCTTCAGCCCAAGTTCGCGCATGGCGATTTGCAGGTCGGCCCATGCTTCTTTTTTCTGACGCGGATCCCGGAGCAGGAATGCCGGATGATAGGTCACAATCAGCTTGCTCCCGCGGAAAGAGTGTATCCGTCCTCGAAGACCAGCCAGCGGCTGGCGCTGGCCTAGAAGATACGTCGCCGCAGTCGCTCCGAGCGCAACGATCACCTCTGGCCGAACCACATCGATCTGGCGGAAAAGGAACGGCGAGCAGGTGTTCGCTTCCTCGGGCTCGGGCGTACGGTTCTGCGGCGGACGGCACTTGACCACGTTCGCGATGTAGACTTCCTCGCGTTTCAGCCCCATCGCCGCAATCATGTTGTTCAGCAGTTGTCCAGCTCGCCCCACGAAGGGCAGCCCCTGCGCGTCCTCGTCGGCGCCCGGTCCCTCACCCACAAACAGCAGGCGCGCATTGGGGTCGCCGTCGGCAAACACGATCTTGTTACGGCCTTTGTGGAGGGCGCATCGGGTGCAGTCACCAATATCTTCGCGGATCAGTTGAAGTGCGGACGCACGGTCCGTGGGCGCGACTTCAGGAGCAACCGGTGGCAGGGATTGCATGGGCTTGCGGGGCGGAATGGGCGTTCCCTCCTGGGGGGCATTGAGTGTGTCTGTTTCGAATGCCGCAATGATTGTCTGTGACGGGCCGACGACCCGGCGATAGAAATCGGTTACTCCGAGTTCGCGGTAGAATCGCAGGCGCGCTTCGAGCGCATCGCGGATTGCGGGGTCAAGGGAAGGCAATGCGGCTACTCCACGATGATCCGGCGGCGTGCGGTGGTCGGCGCGACAGACTCGCTGAGAACTTTTTCCTGCGGCGGCGTTCCTTCGTCGACCTCAAACACCAGGGGCCGCGGACGGCGGAGCGCAGCAATCTCGTCGAGGATGCGATCGGCGAGCTTGCGTTTGGGCATCTCGGGCATTTCGATTGACGTGGACGCTGTCAGAAATGTAGCGGCATTGCGGTCCGCATCGATACCGACTCCTTCGCGCGAAACATCGTTGACGACCATAGCGTCAGCACCCTTGCGCAGCAGTTTGGCGCGGCCATTCTCCATCGAGTTCTGGGTTTCGGCAGCGAATCCGACGATGAGCTGGCCTGGACGGCGCTGCCTGGTCACTTCGCCCAGAATATCTTCGGTCGGCGCGAGCTCAAGCGTCATCGGGCCGGAGCGCTTCAACTTCTGATCGGAGACGTTGACGGGACGATAATCGGCGACCGCAGCGGACTTGATGACCATGGTGGCTTCGCCCATGCGACCGAGCACCGCTCTGCGCATCTCCTCGGCTGTGGTGACACGAACAACCTCGCAACGCGCAGGCGGATGCAACGCCGACGGTCCGCTGATGAGGATAACCCGGGCGCCGCGGCTCTGCGCCGCATCGGCCAGCGCGTAGCCCATCTTGCCGCTCGAGCGGTTGCCAATGTAGCGAACGGGATCGAGCGCCTCGCGCGTGCCGCCGGCGGTAACGAGAACGGTTTCCCCGGCAAGGTCGTTGCGACGGCCCATGGACTGAAACACAATGTCGGCAATCGCCTCGGGCTCGGCCATGCGCCCGGCGCCAATCATGCCGCAGGCCAGATCGCCGATGCCGGGATCGACGACCCGCACACCGCGCTGGCGAAGGATGTCGACGTTGGCCTGCACCGCCGGATGCTGCCACATATTCACATTCATAGCCGGAGCCACCAGCACCGGCGAGGGCGTGGCGAGATACATCGTGGTCAGAAAATCGTTAGCGATGCCCTGCGCGAACTTGGCAAGAATATCGGCAGTAGCGGGTGCAACCACCAGCGCTTCGGTCCACTGCGCCTCCCCGATGTGCTCAATCGAGGATTCGTAGGTGGCCTCGTTACTGTCGGAGTCGTCCCACATGCTGCTGATGACCTTATGACCGGTGAGCGCCGCGAACGTAAGCGGCTGCACAAAGCGGGTTGCCGCCTCGGTCATCACCACATGCACTTCCATGCCACGCCGCTGTAGCGCGCGTACCAGTTCCGCTGCTTTGTATGCCGCAATGCCGCCGGAGACGCCGACTGTTACCCGCATATCTACGATTGTAGTCCGTTTCAAGTTGAGCCGAGAATTGTGCCCCCTCGGCATGAGAAAGGCACACGCTGATCGCCAGGCTCGTCGAACGCCCGAACGATCATCACAGAAACATCCTCTTCGCTACAGGATCGGAATCCCGTTCTCCGCAACCAATGGCTTCACAACAGGCTGTTCCTTCTTGACGTAAGAAATCTTGCCTGCATCGATTTCATCCTGTGCAATGCGGCACGCTTTTGTCGAACGGCTGGCAACGAGCGCGGCCGAGCCGCTCTGGATCTGACGTGCGCGACGCGCTGCCACGAGTACCTTGCGGTAATTCGAATCGAAGCTGGTTTCAATCGTCATCGAGATCCTCTCCAAAAGGAAGTTGTTGCTGGCCGGAGTCGCCTTCAATGCCGAAGGCTTCCAGCACAGGTTTAAGCCGCTCCCGCGAATTCGACTGTCGACAGGCCGCGGCGACCTCCAACACCCTGCTCGAACGATAAGCGATAGGCTCGGCGTTGCGATAGTATCGCTCCGCCAGCACAATTGCCTCAAGCTGCGCAACCGCCCGGTCAAGGATGTCGTTGATGAGAATATAGCTGTAATCCCGATAATTCTCAATTTCCTTCCTGGCTTCGCTGAGGCGCCGGTAGAGTTCCGCCTCGTCCATGACGCCCTCTGCGCGGCTGCGATTGCGCAACCGGGTACGCAGAACCTTGGGGGTTGGCGGCAGCACAAAAATGCTCACGGCTTCCGGCATTGCCGTTCTAACCTGCGCTGCACCTTGCACATCGATATCCAGCAGCAGGTCGTGTCCCTGGCGGCGTGCTTCGTCAAGCGATCCCCGTGCGGTACCGTAGTAATTGCCGAAGACGCCGGCATGCTCCAGAAACTTGCCCTCGGCAATCATGCGCTCGAATTCTTCGCGGCTGGTGAAGTAGTATTCGCGCCCGTGCTCTTCCGATCCGCGCGGGGGCCGCGTTGTCCAAGAAATGGAAAAATCGACGCCGCTGACCTGCTTGCGGAGTTCGCTCACCAGTGTGCTCTTGCCGGAGCCCGATGGCGCCGAGATGATAAAGAGAATTCCTGCCACGCGCGTTAGTCCCTTTCGTACATCGATCGACTTGTACTTTGGTTACTGCTACTCTGCGTTCTGAACCTGTTCGCGGGCCTTTTCGATATCGGCCTTCATGGCCAGACCAAGTTCCGTGATACGCGTACCCTTGCCTCCCACGCCGCCGGTCTTCGAGAGCAGCGTATTGGCCTCGCGATTCATCTCCTGCAGCAGAAAGTCCAGCTTCTTGCCCACTTCGCCTCCCGCGGTCAGTAGCTCGCGAAAGTGGCCGATGTGCGTAACCATGCGCTCCAATTCCTCCGAGATATCGCTGTGGTCCACCAGCACAGCCACCTCTTCGAGCAGTCGCTGACGGTTGAACTCGTTTCCCGTCGCTGCTATCAGGCGCTGTGTGAGGCGTTCCTGGTAGCGCTGCTCCACCTCGGGGCGCAACGCGACCACACCGTCCACGGCCTCGGCAAGCCGAACGAGAGAGGCGCGCAGAATTCCCTCGAGGGATTCGCCCTCGCGTGCCCGCATCACCTTCAGTTCTTCAAGCAAAGGGCCGATCTCGCGCACGACACTTTCGGTTAGCGCTGCAACATCCTCTTCCGAGTTATTGCGATTCTCGGATTGCAGTGCACCGGGCATCCGCAGCGCCACGTTTAGATCGGGCTCGCCCTTGATTCGGAACTCCTTCGTTGCCTGCTTGTAAGCATCGATATATCCGGCAACCATCTCGCGGTTATAGCCCGCCTTCTGCTGCACCGAGCGATCGACAGATAGGGTTAGTTCCACGTGTCCGCGGATCAGGCTTTCTTTGAGCACGCGGCGCAGTTCCATCTCCAGCGCGTCAAACCCGGCGGGCAGGCGCAACTGGATATCGAGGAAGCGATGATTCACGCTCTTTACGCTCAGCGTGTAAGAAAGTTGATCGTGTACGCGCACCTGGGTGCGGGCAAAGCCGGTCATCGAGTAAATAGGCATCCTTACTTTTCCTCTGCCTCGGCCCAGAGCATCGGCTGCAAAAGCCGATCGAGAGCCCGTGATTCCGCATCAGGATTTTCTTCCTGCTCCGGAATATCCATGAATTGCAATTGATAGAGTCTCTGGTACGTCGGGGATGTGGTCAGCAACTCTTCATGCGGACCGACCGCGGTAATGCGGCCACGCTCCAGCACAGCGATGCGATTGGCGCGACGAATGGTGCCGAGCCGGTGCGCGATGACCAGTGCAGTGCGGTTTTGCATCAGGTTTGACAGTGCGACCTGCACCAGCGATTCGCTTTCCGCGTCGAGTGCCGAGGTTGCCTCGTCAAGAATCAGAATCGGCGCATTCTTCAGGATGGCCCGCGCAATCGCCAACCGCTGCTTTTCTCCGCCGGAGAGCCGGAAGCCCTTCTCCCCGATCACCGTAGCGTACCCTTGCGGCATGCGCATGATGAAGTCGTGCGCCAATGCGTTGCGCGCCGCCTGTTCCACCAGTTCATTTCTTGTATCGGGCTGGCCGTAGGCGATGTTGTTGCGCACCGTGTCGTTGAAGAGAATTGTCTCCTGCGTGACCTGTGCGACCTGGCGGCGCAACGAACCCAGGGTCATCTCGCGAATGTCGCGCCCGTCAATGACGATGCGGCCCGAAGTCACATCGAAAAATCGTGGAATGAGGTTGACGAGCGTCGACTTTCCTGCGCCGCTGGGACCCACAAGCGCCAGCAGTTCACCGGAGCGAACCTCGAGATCGACGTTATGCAGGATTTGCTCTTCACCCTTTTCGGTCGAGTAGGAGAAGCCGACGTTTTCAAACTGGATCGAGTTCGAAAACTGAGGCATGGCTGCCGCGTGCGGCCGCTCCTTCACATCGTCCTTGGTATCGAAGAAACCGAAGATCGAAGCCGACGCGCCCATTGCCTGCTGGAAGCTGTTATAGAAATACGCGAACTTGCGCACGGGATCGTATAGCTTGAAGAGCAAAAAGATGAACGCGCCGAAGAGTCCCATCGTCATGCGCCCATGCAGGATCTCGTTACGGCCGATGAAAAGAAACATGGCAATTGCGATCGCGCCAATGGTGTCCATCAACGGGGAGCTGATCGACTGGATGCGCACATTGCGCAGGTTGGCGCGGAACAGACGCTTGGCCGCGCGCTTGAAGCGGAGGATCTCCCATATTTCGGTGTTGAACGCCTTCACAATACGATTGCCTGTCACGGTTTCGTGCAGGATGTTCTGGATCTCCGCCAGCTTGTCCTGCCCGGTGCGCGTCCGCGAGCGCACTTCCCCGCCGATCTTCCGTGCCGAAGTAATCACCACTGGAATGAACAGAACAAGAGCCCAGCTCAAATAGCCGCCGAGTCGAATCACGAAGACGATACCGACAAGGAACGTAAAGAACTGCTGGAGGAATTCGCCGATCACCGAGCTGAGTGCGAGTTGCACTCGATCCACGTCGTTGATGAGCGTGGAAAGAATGGTCCCCGTTGCGTGCTTGTGAAAGAAGCTCGACGAACGGCGAATGGTGGCCTCGTAAAGATGATTCCGCAGGTCGGTAATCATCCCGAGCCCGGCGTAGTTCACCAGGTAGGTGCCGAGATAGTCGCACACTCCCTTCGCCATTGTCGCCGCGATGATTGACGTCGCAACAACCGTCCACGCATTGTGCATGTGCAGGAAATGCGGAACAACCGCCCTCAGATCGAAGTGCCATCGGCTGTTGCGAAGTCCCAGAATGATCGGACCTTCGGGAGCATTGGGTTGCAGCACCTGGTCAAAGACGGGCTGCAGCAGCAAGACACGGAATGTGTCGAGGGCGCCAACCGCAGCCAGTAGGACAACACCCAGCACCCATTGAAATGAGTAGGGTAGCCCATAGCGGATTAAGCGAAAGAAACTGCTCATGCGGCCGGTTCCGCCCGCTGGCTGAGAAGCAGCCAGAAACCTCGGCGCTGCCAGCGATGTTCAGGATGGGTGCCCATCCCCACATTGTATCCGGGTCGCCACCGGCTTCGTTTCCCCGCCCGGACTGCAAAACTCAGTACGCGTGCAGCTCGTGGATGGCCTTGAGAACCGTGTCCGGCTGGGGCAGAATCGCGTCTTCAAGCACCGGTTGGTACGCGACAAAGGTGTCCATCGCTCCGATGCGCTTGACCGGAGCATCCAGGTCGTCAAAGAGCTCATCTGCGATACGGGCCGCAATCTCGGCACCGTATCCCCAACTCAACATATCCTCGTGTGCCACGATGACGCGGCTGGTCTTGCGAACCGACGTGGCGATCGCTTCCCAGTCATACGGGCTCAGGGTGCGCAGGTCGATCACCTCAACTTCAATGCCCTGCTCTCGGCTGGCCGTCTGCGCCGCCTGCAGCCCGCGAGGAACCAGCGCCCCGTATGTGATCAACGTCATGTGCTGCCCGGGACGTACGATCTTTGCCTTCCCGAACGGAATCGCAAACTCCGGCCCAGGATATGGTGCGCGTCCATACGACTCGCGATAAAGCCTCTTGTGCTCGAGGAAGAGCACGGGGTCATCGCACCGAATCGCCGTGCGCAGCAATCCGTTGGCGTCGAGCGCATTCGACGGGAACACGACGCGCAATCCCGGAATATGCGTAAAGAAGCTCTCACCCGACTGCGAGTGATAGATGGCGCCGCCCGTGAGGTATCCGCCGATAGGCACGCGTATCACTGCCGGCGCAGCCCATCCCCCGTTCGATCGCCAGCGCATCAACGCGAGTTCGTTGTGAATCTGGTGGACGGCGGGCCAGATGTAGTCGAAGAACTGAATCTCGACAACCGGCTTCATGCCGCGCGCCGCATACCCCACGGCACGTCCCACGATATTGGCTTCGGCTAACGGTGAATTGAACACGCGCTCCGACCCAAACGCCTTCTGCAGACCAGACGTCAGCTTGAAGACTCCGCCCTTGCCCTTCACTTCGCTAAGCGCCTCTTCGCGGCTGGCATCAGCCACATCTTCGCCGTAAACAATGATCCGCGGGTCGCGGCTCATCTCATCGTGAAGACAGTAGTTAATCAGGTCGGCCATGGTGCGCGGTCCGCTGCCTTTGGCGCTCGCGGACTTTCCAGGTCGGGTGCCCACCGCCTGAACCGTCTCCGTCGCAAACACTGCGCGCGTCGGATCGAGATCCTCCGAATACACGTGGCGCGGAATACTCGCAAGCTCCGGCAGGGGTGCCTCCAAAGCCCGCTCCGCCGCCTCTTCCGCTTCGTGTTCCGCCTCTTTTTCGAGTGCGGTGATCTGACCGTCCGTCAGAATCCCCTCGCGCAGCAGGCGCATCTGCATCTTCGCAATTGGGTCGCGCATCGCATCCGCTTCACGCTCGGCAGCCGACCGATAAAGCTTGTCATCGTCTGACTGCGAATGCGAATAAATGCGGATGCAGTGCCCGTGAACGAAAGCCGGTCCATGCCCTGCCCGGCAGTACTCCGCTGCGGCCTGGAATGCCCGCAGGCTCGCCTCGGCATCGGTGCCGTCAATTTCGGCAAAATGGAAATTCGGAAAATTGGCTACAAGACGCGAAATGTTGCCACCCGGCGTATTCACCTCGACCGGAACGCTGATCGCGTAGCCGTTATCCTCCACCATAAAGATGACCGGTAGCTTGCGGTTCGAAGCCGTATTCAGCGCCTCCCAGAACTCGCCTTGCGAAGTCGAGCCCTCTCCCACGCACGCCAGCACGACTTCGTCCCCGTGAAACTTGACGTCGCGAAAGGCGCGATAATCCCCTTCAACCTTGGCGGCGGCCTCGGGGTGGCGGGTGAAGTAGCGGCCGGCCTCGGCGCATCCCACCGCGTGCAGAATCTGCGTCGCCGTCGAGGAGGACGTGCTCACAATGTTCAGGGGCTCGCTGCTCCAGTGCGTCGGCATCTGCCGTCCGCCGCTCGCGGGATCCGTGCCCGCTCCCACCGCCTGCAGAAACATATCCGTGGGAGTCACACCCAACGCCAGGCAAAGTGCGCGGTCACGATAGTAGGGAAAGAACCAGTCGTATCCTGGCTTGAGGGCCAGCGCCGCTCCCACCTGCAACGCCTCATGTCCGGCAGCGGATATCTGGAAAAATGTCTTCTGCTGCTTTTTGAGAAAGATCTCGCGGTCATCGATCCGGCGCGACAGGTACATGAGCCGATATATCTGAATCAGTTCCTGTGAGCCCAGGCGGCCTGTGGCATTAGCCGTCGTCGGCGCATGAGCGCTGGAAACCGCAAGTCCCATGTATCTCACTCCAAGGTTCAGGTTCTCTCGAGCTTTCCGAGTGTATATATTTCTACGGAAAGATTGTAGCAACCCTCACGGCCGACCCGAACCACCCACTGGAATCGGCGCTGGACGAAATCCCGGACTGTCCCCAAACGATTGAGCCATCTTGGCTTTCACGTTGTGTGCCAGCTTCTCGATCTCCGCGACCTTGTGCAATTCCTGGTCAGTCAGTTCGTCCGTGGAGTTAGATGCAATTTCCGCATCCAGTTGACGGGCCAGTTTAAGCAGCTTGTCTGTGTCAGATACCACGGATTTGTGGCGTTCGACATTCATTGCCCGTAGACGCTTTTCTCCCCAAATTGGATTCATCTCGATCGTTGGGTCCATGTCGCTCCCTGGGCGGGTGCCGGGAAGGTTGCCAAGCGGGCCACCGCCCGAAGGCGCGTATTGCGCCCAACCCAGCAGGGCCGCGGCAAAGACCACCGCGGCAGCTGCTGCTAATGCCATATTGCGTCCCGGCCTGACCTTCATCCCTTCGGGCCCCCTAAGGCCCTCAATCCGCGTTCACGGTCAGCTTCATCTCTTCTTTTACATCGTTGGCCAGAAGCTCGATCACTTCGGCCTCCCGCACCATGGTCGGTGTAAGCGTGCCAGTGCCAAGCCTGTCTGTCTTGGCTTTCAGATCCCGTGCCAGAATCAACAACCTGTTGGTTTCATCGTCGATAACGCGCTTGCGCGCCGCGTTGGCCGCATCCAGATTCCGCCGTTTCGCGTCCTTCCGCTCCAGGTCGTTCAATTCGTGCGGATCGAGCGTGCGGTTGGGGATCACGATCGGGCGAGGTTGTCCCTGCGCCGCTCCCACCTGGGGCGAACCGGCGAACGCGGGAAGGGATACCCAAGCGATGCAGCTGGAAATAATCAGACCCCTCCCGATCCGAACTCCATACCGAGCGATGCCGTAGCCAAGTTTCGTATCGTCTTGATGGCGTAGCCGAATCTGCACGCTGACCTTGCTTTCTTCTTCCTGGAACCGCTGCCTGAGCAACCGTTGCATTCGCAATTGTTCACTCGATCCATCGGGATGACCAATTTCGCCAATAGCCACGATTCAAGCGCCTTAACCTGGCCCCGAACTCTGCTTCATCTTCTCTTTGACAGTCTTCGCGAGTTTTTCAATCGCATCTGCCTTGCGAATCACGTTCATTGACAAGGTGTCCTTGTTCGTCTTGTCCACTTCGGCCTTCAATTCAACCGCCATCGCCAGCAACTGTGTGCTCTCAGTTGAGATCTGCTTACGCCGCTGGCTATCCGGTGGTGATGGGGGTGACGGTGGTGATTGGGGCTGCGGACTAGACTCTTCACCGCGTGGCTTGTCCAGGGGATCGGCCACCGGCTTCGCGCTAGCTGGCGAACTGGTCTGAGCCTGGGGAATCGCATTTGGCTGTGCCGCCGGGGCTGCTGCAGGCTGCCCGTTCTGCGCAACACACGTGAATGCCGCGGCAAACACCAGGCCCACGCAGGCGCGTGTCCACAGGGGTCCGCCCGATTGACGCGGTTCCCTAGCTTTGAAACCGATGTTCTCACGGGCCGGAGAAACGTTGAGAGATTGATCCGATCGCATTTGAACCTCCTGGTCGAGGCACATCTCTATTATGTGCCGCATCCGTTACATCGTCTGCAAGCAAAAAGAAGCTAAAGAGGTCCAAGTTCGGGAGTCATTTGCATCTTTCGCTTCACATCCCGCGCGAGCTTTTCAATGGCTCTCGCTTTGCTCACGGCGGCGGACGTCGGATTGTCGCCTGGGTTTCGATCCAATTCCGCCTTAAGAGCAATGGCTAATGAAAGCAGTTTTCTGCTGTCTTTCGCAATCTCTATGTCCCGCTGCCTGTTGAATCCATCAATATTGATTTTGAGACGCTTTCCCGAAGCACGGATTTGCGCATGCGTCCCCGGGCCATTGTTCGCCAGAGTCAAGTGTGCAAGTCCAAAATTCCTGATTTCATCAACATGTCATCCGGACGTCCGGAGTTTGCCGCACCGACCAGCAATAAAATCGCCATCAGGCAGTGGATCTTAACGGTTGACCGCCCGAGGCGCTTTGTGTGGCAAAATACCGCGCCAGACCCGGCGAAAAGAAGAGAGTGCCGGTCAAGTGATTCCATACAGTTCCTCAGGCCATATTCGATTCGAAGCTCGTGTCGGTCGTAGTCTCTTGAGGAGCCCGTCGGCAGTGCGAGCGCCCCACTTCTGCAAAATATAGATACTGAAAAGAGGAGTTTGTATGCTTGCTTTTTTGGTCGAGAGATTTCTCGCTTTCGCTCTGGCAGTCCGGTCCGGCTGGTTTGCGGAAGGTCGATTTTTGGGCAAGGTGCTGGATGAATGGATCTCCGACACCCAGGAATTCGTCCGTCTCAAGCTGCCGCACCTGGTCATCGCCGCGGCGATCGGATTCGCGCTTTACAGGGTATTAAGCATTATTACGACCCGGATGGTTCGCATCGCCGAATCGCACGCGGTCGCGCATAGCCGTATCGCGCAGGTCAGGACAATGGCAGGCGTGATGCGCGCCACCGGCGTGACCATCATCGCCGCAATCGTTACCATGCAATTCCTCGCGGCAATCGGCGTCAATCTGGCCCCATTGCTGGCTTCGGCCGGAGTTGCAGGCGTCGCCATCGGCCTCGCTGCACAGAACATCGTGCGCGACATGCTCAACGGAATCTTGATTCTCCTCGAAGACCAGTTCAACGTCGGCGACACCATCAGGATCGCCGGTGTTTCAGGTGTCGTTGAATCCATGACCCTGCGCAAGACCACACTGCGCGATGGCGATGGCACCCTGTATGTCATTCCAAATTCGCAGATCACAACTGTAGCCAACATGAGCGCCGACTACTCGGTAGCCACCGTTAATGTCAGCGTCGATTTCTCGGCAAACCCCGACAAGGTGACAGAACTGCTGAAGACCATCGCAATGGGTGTCCGCAACAGCGACGATTTCAAGAACTTGTTCATTGCCGATCCGCAGGTGCTTGGAGTCGACGCGGTGAAAGGATCGGAGCTGATCTTCCCCGTCGTCTTCAAGACTCGTGCAACCCAGCAGTACGCGCCGGTACGCGAGTTCAGGCGTCGCGTCCGGCTGGCGCTCGAAGAGAACCAAATGCTGCCGGGCGATCCCTATCGCGTCTACACCGGCAGTGCGGAAACCGCTCAGCGCCCCGCAAGTGCGGAGGGTGCTCCAGAGGCAAAACATGACCCCACAACGGTCAAGCCGCAGGAGTCCAATCCATTTAGCGGTGAATGAGGTTATCTTTTAGCCAAGTGCCTCGAGCAGGGCCTCCGCATCGGTCACCGGCGGCATGCATACCCGGTCGCGACAGACCAGCGCCCAGGCTTCATTCCCCTCAGGCCGGGGAACCTGCAGCACCGTCTCCGAGAGCGCTTCCGGAAGTCCGTCTGCAACCGCCTGCTGTGGCGTGAAATGAATCACAACCTTGTTCAGAGCAAAGCCCGCCACGGCGATGGTTTCAAGCTGGTCCGCTTCGGGGCCGCTCCCGACAATCACTACCTGCACCGGATCGAATATCAGTCGTTCGAGTGCAAGCCCGTAGCTACCTGCATAGAGACCAAAATGCTCCACGATCCCCGCAAACGATTCGAGCGTCTCCTCCGCGATTTCTCGATACTCTTTGTGCCCGCTTAACTCCTCAAGGCGCAGCAACGCTGCGGCGGCCGTCGGATTCCCTGCCGGCGTCGGTGAATCCTGCATCGGCTTGCGCCGTGCAGTCAGCGCCCCAAGCGGAGTTGTCCCATCCGTCCCCGCAGCGGAGTCGAAAAAAGCCCCCGCGGTCCGGTCGTAGAACTTCACGATCATGGCATCGGCCAGTTTCACCGCTGCCCGGTAATACCGCATGTCACTGCTTGCGATCCAGCCATCAATGCACGCATGCACCGTCATGGCATAATCGTCGAGCGTGCCCGCGACTCGCTCTGCGTGCATGGCGCTGTCCGATTCGCCGTAGGCGATTACATGCTGAAGCGACTCCGCTCCGTCCCACGCCTCAGACAAAAGCCGATCGAGCGTGAGCAGTGCAAACGCACGCGAAGACTCGGTGCGCAATACCCGGGCCGCCTCCAGATAGGCTGTTACCGCCATCGCGTTCCAGCCGGTGTACAAGGTTCTATCGATAAACGGCGTGGGACGCTTGGCGCGCGCTGCCAACAGCTTGGCCCCCGCCGAGGCGATGAGCCCCTGCACCTCTTCCGGCGATCGGCCGCACTGAGCGGCCACTTCGTCAATCGTGAAGTTGCGATGGAGCACGTTTTTCGCCGGATTATGATGCATGTCGCCGAGTTCGCCGATATCCCAATAGCGCGAAGCCACGGCAAGCTCATTGGCTTCGAGCACGGCGCGCGCCTCGTCCAGCGTCCACGTAAAGTAGTCGCCGTCGTCGTCCAGATTGATGTCCGCGTCCTGCGATGCATAGAAGCCCCCCCGCGCGCGATCGGTCATCTCCGCATCGAGCCACGCAACAATCTCCTCCGCTGTCTGGCGGAAGTCATCCCGCACAAAACTCTGGAATCCATGCACGTAATTGCGCAGCAGCTCGGTGTTGTCATAGAGCATCTTCTCGAAGTGCGGCACCACCCAGCGTTCGTCAACGCTATATCGATGAAATCCGCCCGCGAGTTGGTCGTACACGCCGCCGCGCGCCATCCGCTCAAGCGTGACCGTAAAGGCCTCGTGCGCTTCTGCATTGTCGCGGTTGAGCGCCACCTCCAGCAGCAGATCCAGAATCGACGGATGAGGAAACTTGGGCTGCGAACCGAACCCCCCGTTGCGTGGATCGAACTGTGCAACCGCCGACGCTGCGATCTTGTCGACCAGGGCCAGGCCCAGGTCTCCGCCCCGCGACGAAAAGCTTTCGTTATGCTCAATGGCGGCCATCACACTCGCGGCAGATTCCAGCGCTTCTTCGCGCCGCTCCTGCCACACCTGTGACATGGTCAACAAGACCCGTCCAAAACCCGGACGGCCGTAGCGATCGTCGCGCGGAAAGTACGTTCCACCGAAGTACGGCCGCCCATCGGGAGTAAGAAAGCCGGTCAACGGCCACCCGCCCTGCTGACTGATGGCTGAAACCGCCGCCTGGTAGCGCGCATCCACGTCGGGACGCTCATCGCGATCGACCTTTACGGCGACAAAATGATCATTGATGATGCGGGCGATCTCAGGATCCTCGTAGGACTCCCGGTCCATCACGTGGCACCAATGGCACCACACCGCACCGATATCCAAAAGAATCGGCTTGTTCTCAGACTGCGCCCGCGCAAAGGCCGCTTCGCCCCATGGGTACCAGTGCACGGGCTGATGCCGCGCGGAACGCAGGTAAGAGGAGGAAGCTGCTTCCAGTTGATTGGCGGCCGGAGACAACGATCTGTGCTCCATGGGCATGGGCCGAGAATACACGGATAGAACGTCGTCCTGCCACTCGCCGGCCGCCCCGACTCGCGGCCGTCAGGCTTGCGTGTGTTCCGGATTTTTTCGGTAAGACACTCAAACAACAGAGGAGAGGGCTAGCGCATCTAAGTGCGTCAATGGCAGGAACTGAATTCGGGGGGCCCGGAAATGAACCCGGAGAGAATTCAGGTTCTTCCACCCTTGCCCGAACATCCGACGCTGAAGGGATCTTGTGGGTCAATGAAAGCCGGAGAGAACCCGATGCACGAAGATGTTCCTCAGCCCAACTCACTAAAAGACACCATGCCGCCCGCCGCTGTCATGAGCCAGTTGATTAGCTCCTACGACTGGTCGACGACTCCGCTCGGCCACGTTGCCTGCTGGCCCGACAGTCTCAAGGCGGCGGTTCGCATCCTGGTCACTTCTCGCTTTCCGATGTGGATGGCCTGGGGCTCCGAACTGACGATGCTGTACAACGACGCCTACGCCCGTGTCACTTTGGGCGAGAAACATCCCTGGGCTCTGGGCAAGCCGGCGCCGGAAGTGTGGCACGAAATCTGGCCCGAGGTCGGTCCGCGCATCGAGCGAGTGATGACCACGGCAGAGGCTTCGTGGGATGAAACCCTCGGCCTGTTTCTCGAGCGCAGCGGATACTCCGAAGAAACCTTCCATACGTTCTCGTACAGTCCGCTTGCCGGACCGAACGACAAGATCGATGGCATGCTGTGCGTGGTGATGGAAGATACCCTGCGCGTGCGCGGCGAACGGCAGCTTGCATCGCTCACCTCCCTTGCCGGCGCTCTCGTCAATGCCAATACAAGGAAAGATGTCTGTGACGCGATCGAGCGCGGCCTGACCGGCCAGAAAGACATTCCGTTCGCACTTGTTTACACCTTCGAAAACAGCGGACCTACTCTATCCCTCGTCGCGCAAGCCGGCATCGACCCCGGTCATCCCGCCGCGCCGCGCGAGATCAATGCCGAATCCTTCAGCAGCTCTTGGCCGGTCGACATCCTCTTCAGCGCCAATCGCCCCATGACCATCGACCGGCTCGGCGATCTCCTTCCCGATCTGCCCACCGGCGGCTGGAACAAGCCTCCGAACCAGGCAAGACTCGTCCCAATGTTCCGGCGCGGCCAGGAGAAGCCGACAGGCGTCTTCATCGCCGCGCTGAACCCCTACCGCCAGTGTGATGCGAACTATGAAGGCTTCCTCGATCTCGCTGCAGGCCAGATTGCCGCCAGCATCACCAATGCCGAGGCCTATGAATCCGAGAAAAAACGCGCTGAAGAACTGACCGATCTCGACCGCGCCAAGACCGCTTTCTTCAGCAACGTAAGCCACGAATTGCGCACTCCCCTCACGCTGATTCTCGGCCCCATTGAGGATGCGCTGCTGAACCAAGTCCCTCCCTCGCCCGAGTCGCTGGAAATGCTGCACCGCAATGCCCTGCGGCTGCTCAAGCTGGTAAATGGCCTCCTCGACTTTGTCCGCATCGAGGTTGGCCGCATGCGTGCCAATTACCAGCCTACGGATCTGTCGGTTCTCACCGCTCAACTCGCCAGCGTCTTCCGTTCCGCAGTCGAGCGCGCTGGCTTGAACCTGATCGTCGAGTGCCCGCCCTTGCGCGAGCCCGTCTACGTCGATCGCGAGATGTGGGAGAAGATCGTTCTCAACCTGCTCTCCAACGCGCTCAAGTCAACCTTCGACGGCGAAGTCCAGGTCTCAATCTCCGCGGATGACACCGGCGCGCAGCTCACAGTGCGCGACACCGGCACTGGAATTGCCGAGAACGAGATCCCCCATCTCTTCGAACGCTTCAACCGCATTGATGGAGCGCGCCGTCGCAGTCACGAGGGCAGTGGAATCGGTCTCGCCCTGGTTCGTGAACTGGTTGAAATGCACGGCGGCGCCATCTCTGTTGAGAGCAAGCCGGACCGCGGCACCACCTTCCGCGTAAGTCTGCCCTTCGGCCATGAGCATCTCACCCATGGTCGTGTCGAACGGGATGCGAGCAGCCCGCTCGTCGTGCAGGGAACCGCTGTGGCGTATGTGCAGGAGGCCCTGGGCTGGATGCCCGGGCATGATCGGCTCAAAAGCCAGATCGCCGGTTCAGTAGCAGGCGATCAGGACGACGACTCCTCGCTCGGACTAGCCACGGCCAAGCCGGTTGTGCTTCTGGTCGATGACAACGCTGATATGCGCGAGTATGTCAGCTCCTTGCTGGCCGGAAAATTCGAGGTCGTGTCTGTCACAAACGGAAAACTCGCGCTCGAAGAAGTCGGCCGCCGTCCCCCGGCGCTCGTTCTGACCGACGTCATGATGCCCGAAATGGATGGCTTTGCCCTGCTATCCGCACTTCGCAACGATCCTAGCACCGCCACCATTCCCATCATCATGCTCTCCGCCCGTGCCGGCGAGGAAGCTCGCATTGAAGGCGTCGAAGCCGGCGCGGATGACTACCTCACCAAGCCCTTCACCGCTCGCGAACTGGTTGCCCGCGTCGATGCGCAATTGAAAATGGCGCGGATGCGTCATGAGGCGGCCGAACAAAAAGCCGTGTTGACTCAGGAAATCAATCGCGCCCGCCAGTTCGCAGGCGAGGCTCTCGAACACGTACCCGTCGCTTTCTGCACGCTCGATCGGGACTACCGCATCACTTACATGAATGCCGCGGCGCTGCAACTCGCCGCGCTTTCCGGCGAACCGCACATGGGCGCGCGCCTATGGGATTTGTATCCTGACCTGATTGGGAGCGCAGTCGACTCCAACCTCCGTCGCGCCATGGAAGCGCGCGTTCCCGTCGAGTTCGAACAGTTCTTCCCGGCTCCCGCAAATGAAACGTGGTTTCAGTTCTACGTCTATCCGCAGCCCGGAGAAGGCATCATCCTTTACTGCCGCAACACCACCGAAGCGCGCAAAGCCGAGCAGGCCCTGCGGCGGTCAGAGCAGTTGGCGGCCGCGGGCAGGCTTGCCGCAAGCATCGCGCACGAAATCAACAATCCCCTCGAGGCAGTCACTAACCTGCTCTTTCTGGCCAAAACCGATGCCGGCCTGTCTTCGAGTTCCAAAGACCTGCTCGAAATCGCCGACAAGGAACTCCAGCGCCTTTCGCACATCACGGCACGAAGCCTGAAGTTCTATCGCCAGCGAACTGCGCCCGCCTTTACCGCCCTCGATGAGATTATCGATTCCGTAATCTATTTTCACGATCCCGCTATTCGAGTGCGAAACATTGCCATCGAACGCCGTTATCACGCTGCACCGGCGGTCCTGTGCCACCCGGGAGAGATCCAGCAGGTTTTCACCAATCTTGTTTCGAATGCTCTCGATGCCCTGCCGGCAAAAGGGCGCCTCGCCCTCGCGGTGCATCCCGCGCGCGATCGCTCTGGGATCGAGGGCGTTGCGGTCACCATCGCCGACAGTGGCACCGGGATGGACAAGCACATGTTCGAGCGACTGTTTCACCCATTCGTCACAACCAAGGGCGAAGCGGGGACAGGACTCGGACTCTGGGTCTCCAAGGGAATCCTCGACAAGCACAATGCCCGGGTTGCCGTGCGTTCCAAATCCGGCTTCGGCACCGTCTTCCGGATCTTCTTTCCGCTCGTTGCCCAGGCCGAGCCGCCAGCGCCGGTGCTTACCCAACCAGCGGCTATTCCTTCGCCAGTTCTTCCTTGATCGCGGCAATCAGCTCCGGAGCGTCGGGAAGCGTATCCGGCGAAAAGCGCTTCACTACTTCGCCTTTGCGGCTCACCACGAACTTCTCGAAATTCCAAAGCACCTCGGGGTCGGCGTTGGTCTCAATTCCGTATCCCTTCAGCTTCTCGCGAAATGGAACCTCTGAAACGCTGATCGCCTTCGGCTGCGCGGTCGTCAGCACCTTGTACAGCGGATGCTTGTCATCGCCGGCTACGCTGATCTTGCTGAACATGGGAAACCTCACGGCGTAATTCGTCGTGCAGAATGACTGGATATCTTCGTTCGTGCCTGGTTCCTGACTCTTGAAGTTGTTCGCCGGAAATCCTGCCACCACCAATCCCTGGCCGCGTAATTGTTCATACAGATTCTCGAGGCCCTCGTACTGCGGCGTAAGGCCGCACTTCGAAGCCACGTTTACCACAAGCAGAACCTTGCCTTTGAACTCGGCAAGCGATGCATCTTCGCCTGTGATCTTGTGCACGGGAACGTCGTAAACAGCGGTACTCATAATGAAATCTCCTGACAAAATTGCGGTTTGCTCTTTACTTGGATGCTGCTGAAATGGAATGGGTGCGCTCCATCACGCCAATAGCTGTCGACCAACCCGAATATACAACTCAACGGCTTCCGCCAGTTCCTTCTTCGCCAGCTTCTCAAACGGCGTGTGCGCCACATGGATCGATCCCGGCCCCAACAATAACGGCTCGCCCCAATTCGAAAGCTGTGGAATGTCGGTGGTGAATTTGGCAATCATCGTCGGCAAACCCTCCACCGCGCGTAACCGGACGAACGGAATCTCCAGCGTAAACTCCACCTCCGCCAGTTCGCCGGCAGCTTCGATCAGCGCCGCGCGCACTGGCTCTGAATCTCCAACTAGCCGCACCAGCACCTGAGCTTCAGCCTTGTCGGCGATCACATTGGGCGCATGCCCTCCATGAATCTGCCCGATGTTGAGCGTGCTCGGACCCACATCTTCGGTCACCGGCAAATCCAGTTTCAGCACGCGCCCCAACACCTCCACCAGTTTGTGCACGGCGCTATCCCCAAGCTCCGGGTAAGCCGAGTGCGCCATCTTACCCGACGCCCTGAACACGGCACGCAACGAACCCTTCGAGGCCAGCGCCAGCCGATTGTCGGTGGGTTCTCCGTTGATGAGAAAACGACTCCCCTTCGGCGATTCATTCGCCACTTTTGCCCCGGCGGAGTCCCGCTCTTCGCCGCTCACAAACAACAGGCCGACACGATATCCTTCGTCCCGCAGGGCCTCGGCCGCCGCCAGCTGCGCGGCAATAATGCCTTTGGCATCCGACACCCCGCGGCCGTAAAGAAACTCCGCGTCTTCACGAAATGGGATATACGGGGGGACCGTATCCATGTGCGTGGAAAAGACCAGGTCGGGCGTCTGCCCCGCGGTTCCGCCGTAAACATTCCACCGCTCTCCCCCTTCGGCACTCTCGTCCGGTTGCGGAACCGGCGTCTTCTCCACGGCCCATCCCCGCGCCGCCAGAAAATCCGCAAGAAAGTCGCCTACCCGACCTTCGTTATAGGTCGTGGATTCAATCTGACAGAGCTGTTCGGTGAAGCGAATCGGATCGAGCGGCGGGAACGCGAGCATGGTTCTGCCAGAATATCGCAGTCAGCGACAGCCACCTCGAGATGAGCCGCGATTCCAGACGGCGCGCATCGGCGGAATCGGATTCTCGCCGGTAGGTAACAGTGGCATGACGGCAATTTCCAGCGTCGGGGCGAACGGCGCGACGCGAAGTCGGCGTAAAATGGCATTTGGAATGATCTCCTCCGCCCCGACGTCTTTGTCGAAAACGAGTTCGGAAAAAAACACCTTGCGCACCGTCGATTTGCGCGGTTCTGCAGGACGGCTTGAGGCTCTGCTGAACGAAGGCGCATCCGACGCGCAGTTCGTCGGCCTCGTCAGCCACCCTCACCCGAAGGGCGGCGGCACCATGCACAACAAGGTCGTCTATCACGCTATGAAAGTCCTGAATGCTCCGGAGTGGAACCTGCGTTGGCCGGTGCTCCGGTTCAATTTTCGCGGCACCGGCATGAGCGAAGGCCAGCACGACGGACAGGCCGAGTCGACCGATGTGGTTGCCGCGCTCAACTGGCTCCACGCCGAATACAAGTTGCCGATCGTCCTCGTTGGGTTTAGCTTTGGCGCGGCCATGGCAATCGCCGCCTCTTGCGCGTCATCCGCACCCAGCGACGGCCCGAGTCTTCGCACGCTTGCCCTGCTGGGACTTCCGACCCACGGCTTCAAACGTTCTTACGAATACCCGCTCCTCACCAGCTGCACTCTCCCCAAGTTCTTTGTCAGCGGCGATCAGGATCAGTTCGCCACAAAATTGCAGCTGGAGCAGGTGTTTGATTCTGCCGCGGACCCCAAGACCCTCGTGCTCGTCCCGAATGCCGATCACTTTTTTACCGGCCATCTCGACGAGTTGCAGACCGCCCTCGCCGCCTGGTTGAAGGAGCAGATACGATGACGCCGGCCAGTGATACCGCGCTTGATTTTCTCCATGCCCGCGCCACCGAGTTCTTTACCGGCGCGCTTGAGGCAAGCAGCATCGAGTCCGCATTTGATCGCCGCATCCGCTTCGAGGGCAACACACTCAAGCGGTTGATTCCCGACGGCAGCGGTCCCGACGTCATCCATCTCTCCCAGTTCAAGCGAATCTTTGTCATTGCTCTGGGAAAAGCCGCTGGCCCCATGCTCGAAATCCTGCTCGACCGCATGACACGCCGCAAGGGCCTCCGCGGCATCTGCAGCACCAAGTACGTCCCCAAAAAGCGCAACTGGCGCTTCCGCTACTTCGAAGGTGGGCACCCTTTGCCAAATGAGGAATCCTTCGCCTCCGCACGCGCCGCGCTTGCCATGCTGAAGAAGGCGAAGAAGGATACGCTGGTCTTCTTCCTGATCTCCGGCGGCGGTTCCGCCATGTTCGACCTGCCTCTCGATCCTCAGATCGGCCTCGACGACACCGTGGCATTTCATGAAGCGCTTCTCGGCTGCGGCGCACCCATCAATGAGATCAACACGCTGCGAAAGCACTTCAGCGCAGTGAAAGGCGGCCGCCTCGCCATCGCCGCTCCCGAGGCCATGAAAGTGTCTTTCCTGCTGCCGGATGTTCCCCTGCGGACCCTCGATGCCCTCTCCTCCGGACCAACCTCGCCCGATCATTCCACAGTCGATGAAGTGCACGAGATCATCGATAAATACGACCTCGCCCGCAAATTTCCTTCAGTTGTGCGCGCCTTCTTCGAGCGCACGGACCTTCCCGAGTCCCCCGGCAACAAAAGCTGGCGGCCACCATTTCTTGCCCGGTTTCAAAAAAACGAGCCGGCACCCGCACGCCGCTTCACTTCAGCCGTCAACCTCACCGGCGAAGACGAAGCCTTTCGCGATTCGGTCTTTGAACTCCTGTTGTCGAGTCACGACCTTGTCGAGAGTGCGCGGGTGCTCGCGCAAAAAGCCGGCTACTTCGTTGCGGTCGACAACTCTTGCGACGACTGGGACTATGCCGAGGCGTCCCGCTATCTGCTCGATCGCTTCCACGATCTGCGCGCTTTACATCGCCGGTTCTGCCTCATCTCCGGCGGCGAGGTGACCGTCACGCTGGATCGCACGCCCGGCGCGGGCGGCCGCAATCAGCAGTTCGCCCTGGCCTGCGCGCTCGAACTGGCTCATCATCCCAGCGAAATGCTTACCGTGTTCAGCGCCGGTTCCGATGGCATCGATGGCAACACACAAAATGCCGGAGCCATTGCCGATCCCACAACGGTCGCGCGCGCGGTTGCGTTCGGATTCGATCCTGAAGGCTCGCTGCGCACTTTCAATGCCTGTCCCTTGTTTACGGCCCTCGGCGATACCGTGGTCACCGGACCCACCGGGCATAATCTGCGCGACCTGCGGCTCCTGATCTCTGATAAGTCCTGAACCGGGGCCAGCCTTCATCGTTCGCTCCCCCGGGCCAGTCAGCCGGGGCTATGATGTAACTTCGATTCCTATTGAACTCCCACTCTACTCAGGACTCACACGTGGTTCGAAAAGCAAGTCGCAAAAACGCCGACAAGACCCCCGATATTCGGGCCGTGGCCGCATTGGCCAAGGTTTCCATCGCCACGGTTTCACGCACCATCAACGGCTCGCCCGTCGTCAGCGAAAAACTCTCCAAGCGCGTATGGCATGCCATCGAACAGCTCAATTATTTTCCCAACACCCACGCGCGCACGCTGGTTTCAGGCCGCAGCCGCCTCTTCGGCATCATCGTAGAAAACATTACCAACCCGTTCTTCCCTGAACTGATCCAGAGCTTCGAGGAGATTGCGGTGGCCCGCGGCTACGAGATCCTTGTCAGCTCCTCCAATAGCGACCCAGCCGTGCTCACCACATGCGTGCGCCGCATGCTTGAGCGCAAAGTGGAAGGCGTCGCGGTCATGACCTTCGGCGAAGAAGAACCTGTGCTCGATCAACTGTCTTTTCACGACGTGCCTGTAGTTCTTGCCGAGTTCAAGCTCGCGGAGCCCAAAGCCAGCACCATCGTCCTCGATTACGGCACCGGGATGCGCGCCGCTGTCGACCACCTCGCTGCGCTCGGCCATCGCAAAATCGGCTTTCTTGCCGGACCACGCAAACTGCATTCCGCCATCACCCGCCAGAACGACTTTCAGGCAGCGATGCAGGAAGGCAAACTGCCCATTCAGAAAAAGTGGATTATCGAATGCGACCATACCCTCAAGGGCGGCGTAGTCGGGTTCGGGAAGCTGCAGGCACTCAGCGCGCGGCCCACTGCAGTTATCTGTTCGAATGACATGACGGCCATCGGCGTTCTGCGCGCGGCCTACATGCAGGACCTTCGCGTGCCGCAGGACCTGTCCGTCATCGGACTGGATGATATCGACTTCGCCGAGTTCACGCTTCCGCCGCTCACCACCATCCGCCTGTCGCGCTCCGATCTGGCCAAGGCCGCATTCGAAGCGCTCCGCCAACATAGCGAAGGCCCGGGAAAGCCGGGCCTTCAGCGCGAGTTTCTCGTCTCGACCAGCCTCGTCGTCCGCGGGTCCACGGCGCCGCCGCCCGCCGGCGCGTGAGCTCCTGATCTGATTTTGCGAGTTACACCGGCTGCAGCATCTCTGCTTCTTCGCGCACCATCGAACCGCTCCGCACGGCGACAATCTCATCGTGAGTCTCGTCGGCCGCTTCGCGGCGATCGTGGTAAACTCTCGGCTCTCCAAAGTGCACATCGGCAAAGAAACCGGTAACGCCCAGCGCCTTCCAGAGATGGGGCACCAGCAGCGCATCTCCAAACCAGCACAGTTCCCGCTCCGGTGTCCCGTCGTCGATCACGTACCGTATGGTGGCCGTTGTTACCGGCACACCAGCCTCAACCGCCGGACTAAAAAGTCTTGAGTGAAATCGCAACACTTCACTGCCATCGGTACTGGTGCCCTCTGGAAAAAACAGCACCGGCAGCGGCCCCTTGAGTCGCTCGGCAACCTGCTCTGTCACTGCAAGTGCGCTCGATCGGCTCGATCGGTCGACAAAAAGCGTGCCGCAGGCTCGGGCCATCATGCCAATCACCGGCCAGCTGCTGATTTCGGCCTTCGCCACCATGACGCTGGGTACGATGGCCGCATAGATGATGGCATCAATGTGGCTGAGGTGGTTGGATACCACAAGTCCGCACGCGGGCGTCTGTCCGTTGACCCGCAAACCGACTCCCAGACTGGTTATCACCCGCCGCGCGGTCGCCTGAAACCACAGGCCCCTGCGCTCCGGCGTGAATGGGCCCGTCATGAGCATTAACCCCAGGCGAAGAATACTGACCGAAAGTGCAAAAACCAGCGCCACAGCGCGCCTTGGTCTCCTCAACCTCATCGCGTCAAAGGCGCGAGAAACCGATTACGCGCGGCCGGGGAGAGCATCTTCAGATCGAGCAGAGTCAAAAAATCAATCGTGCCAAACTCGCGGTCCCACGCCGGCGGTGCGCAGATGCGCGCTCCGATGGTCAGGTAGGTCTTCAATAACTTGGGAACCTTGGTTGGTGTCGAAAGATTATGCGGGTCCGGCGATATCTGTGCATCCCTTCCCGCCTGTTCGGTTGGACATTCGTAAGGTGGCGTCGGCACCGTCTCAAATTCCGGAGAGACTCGATACTTCTCGAGTTCGCGATACATCAGCGACCCTTCGGCCGGATCCTTTGAATTCAAGGAAGAGCAACCTATCAAATAACGAAGCCCCATATCATGAGCATACTGCGCAATGCCCCTCCATAACAATGTAAGTACCTCGGGCGTCCGATGTTCGCGATCGATCGATGCCCGGCCAAGTTCCAGTATGTCGCGGCGCAAAGGCTCATAAGGTGCGAATTCAAATTCCTGCGCTGAGTAATAGCCTAGATTGAGTCCGGCTGTACTTCCCGCTTGCATGCGATAAGTGCCCACAACGCGCCCATCGGTTTTGTCTTCGACAAGCAAATGCTCGCAGAAAACATCGAAGTGATCGGTATCGATTCCCGTCTCGTACGAGCGCTCCAGCCCTTCGCCCAATTCAATGTTGAACACCCTGAAACGCAGCCTGCATGCGGCTTCGCGATCATCTGCGCTCTGGGCCAGCCGCAGCCTGTAGCGGCCAACTTCAGCGTAGATGCTCGGCTTTACCGGCGAGACCGGTGCCGCTGCAAAGGAAAAAGAATGGGAGGGGTCCACCGCGGGGGTGGTAGGAGGTAAAAGTGCGAACGGAGCCTTCTCCCTGCTTGCGCAATCACGGGAGTAGTATCCGGCAGCGATTGTAAGAGGAAGATGAAGGGAACGCAAAAGAAATGCAAAAAAATCTCTGTCTTCAAAGTGAAAGTGCCGCCAAATGTGACCTCTAGAAGAGATGTACCCGCAAAACCATGTGATCTATCTCACATACGAGACGAGTTAGATTCCCCGCATCGCGACTGAATTTTCAGTTGTCACCAAATATACTTTGTGATACAAAGTAAATTCATGAAGCCGATTCGACGTTCCCTCGCCGCCCTGGAATTGCTACTCGTTTTCCCAGCAGTTCTATTTATGACTGCGCTATTTGCACGCGAGATACAGCCTCAGCGATACGAGCCGGCACGTACGGCGCGGCGCATCGTCGACTGGTACGCATCGAGCGCGCACGTCGGCTTGTGGCTTCTGCTAATTGCAATGCCCCTCTCTGTCCAAATCATCGGATCGGCGACGCTCATGCGCGAGTGGCGCCGCGATCCCGAGTTGTGCGACGCTACATTGAAAATTCTGGGCCTGATCCGCGCTCACGCCTCGACCCAGCTGATCGCCGGCACGACAGTTACAGCGAGCGGAATCCTTGCAATCGTCGCGTTGCACATGATCACGGATTGAGCCGATTCATTACGTCAGGGAAAAATGCTCGGATAGATCAGGTTTCGAGACGATCATGTGAGCACATCGTCGGCAATCTGTTGGTCTCTTGTCTTCGTCCTCGCCCATCTGGAGGCACCCACGATTCTGGTTTGCGGCTGGCTCAGATGGATGGTAGCCACGACCTGGCCCTAAGATCAGGCCCCGACACGATATCCTCTCAGCCGGTCCGCGACCATGCCAGGGGCGCACCAAAAGCAAAACGTGGCCAAATCGGCCACGTCTCGCTTCACTACCCCAGGAAAACCCTCAGCAGCATCCCCCCGCAATCGAAGGAATCACCAGCACCTCATCCCCTTCCTGGAACGCGTACTTATCATTCCCCAGGAATCGGATATCTTCTTCGTTGACATAGAAATTGATAAACCTGCGAATCTGCCCATCTTCGCCGCGCAGATGTTGCCGCAGCGCAGGAAAACGCCCCTCAATATCCGTCACAAGTTCCGGCAAATTCGACGCCGTGCTTGAAATTTCACGTACGTTGTTGGTGTGCTTTTGAAATGCGTTTGGCAGCAAAACTCTAACGGCCATGGATCTCCTCCGCCAGGCTCAGGCCCTGGCTGGCAGCATTGCGCTCTTCCACAAAATTCTCAAAATCCGTCAGCCGCGGACGAATCGCCGCACTCTGCTCGTACGCTCCGCTCAGGCAATCGGTCGTCTTCAAACCGTTGCCGGTAATGCATGTAACGGTCAACTCATCCGGCTTGATCCGCCCATGTGCATACAACCGCGCCGTCACGGCCGTGGTTACGCCGCCCGCAGTCTCCGTAAAGATGCCTTCCGTCTCAGCGAGTTCCTGGATAGCCGACACAATCTCGACATCCGAAACATCCTCCGCCCAGCCTCCGGTTCCGCGAATCACGCGCGCCGCATACATGCCGTCCGCAGGATTCCCGATCGCCAGCGACCGTGCAATCGTGTTTGGCCGCTGCGGTTCGATCACGTCCGTTCCGCCCTTCACCGCCTTCGCAATCGGCGAGCATCCCGTCGCCTGCGCTCCAAAGAACCGCACCGGCTTCTCATCCACAAGCCCAAGCTCGATCAGTTCGTTGAATGCCTTCTTGATCTTCGTAATCAACGAACCGCCGGCCATCGGCACCACAACGTTATCGGGCAATTTCCACCCAAGCTGCTCGGCAATCTCGAATCCAACCGTCTTCGATCCCTCGGAGTAGTAGGGCCGCAGGTTCACATTCACAAATCCCCAGTTATAGCGATCGGCGATCTGCGAGCAGAGCCGATTCACGTGATCGTAGTTGCCCTCCACGCGCACCAGCGTCGCCCCATACACCTGCGTATTCAGAATCTTCGCCGGCTCCAGGTCCGCCGGAACCAGGATGAACGTCTTCAGTCCCAGCCGCGCCGCATGCGCCGCCACCGCATTCGCCAGATTGCCTGTCGAAGAACACCCGACCGTGTCGAATCCGAAATCCTGCGCGTTCGCGAGCGCCACGGCCACCACGCGATCCTTGAAACTCAGCGTCGGCATGCACACGGCATCGTTCTTGATGTAAAGATTCTTCGCGCCAAACTGTGCGCCCAGTCGCGGAGCCTTCACCAGCGGCGTCAGTCCCGACGGCGTCTGCGGAACGTAGCTGTCCGCAACCGGCAGCAGCGCCCGGTAGCGCCACATGTCCAGCGATCCCTGGGAGATGGTGTCGCGGGTAAAGCGGGTCCGGGCATACTCGAAGTCGTAGGTCACCTCGAGCGGAGAAAAGCACTCATCGCAGATTGAAAGCGGCTGATGACCATAGGTCTTGCCGCATTCCCGACATCGCAACCAATACGCAGTCGTCAAAGGTCCCTCGCTGTTTGCGAGTGACACGAGAAGCTCGAGCGCGTGACTAGCCCGAAAAAGAGTGAACGTGAATTGACTCGAAACTACCTGCGAAGCTGCTAAAGCATAGGGTGCTGAAGCAACCCCCGAATCTCATGTTCCCCGTCTCCGGGCAAGAGTTGACACCATACTCCCGTTTTGCGCGGGCAGGTTGTCGTGGCGTCACAGGGCTCGTCCCTCAGCCACTCTGCATGAAACTCAGGCTTGCCCTTTGGGGGCAAACTTGAATATTTAGTTTGTACCACAGCCCGGCTGACGCCGCAAGTAACCACTCAGCGAACGGAACCCAACCCCATTTGAATGGATGAATTTGACCCGGGAAGGGCGAGCGTCAGAAAGGTGGGTGGTCCGGCGCCTGCCCTGCGCGAAGTTGAAGGGTCTCGCTTTTGAGACCTCGGCTCGAAGTAGATCAGTTCGTATAAATCCTCACGTAATCCACCTGCATGTCGCCCGGGAAGACCGTCGTCCCATCCACGTTCCCCGGCCAACTGCCGCCCACCGCGAGATTCAGAATAATGAACTGCGGTCCCTGGTCGAAGGGCCATGTCCCGGGGAAGTTCGCCGGCGTGAATGTCGCATACACGTTGCTCGGATCATCCACGTAGAATTCCACCTGCCCCTTGCTCCAGATCATGCCGTAGGTATGCCAGGCAGCCGCCGAAAATCCGTTCGGATGATATTGCTGGGTGCCATTGGCTTCGCTGGCGCTGGTTCCCCCATGCACCGAACCCGCAATCCAGTCGTAGCCCGGCGGCGTCCCGCCCGCATACGGTGGAGGATTGCTCCCATCGATATGCTCCATCACATCGAGTTCGCCGCAGCCAGGCCAACTGAGCTTCACAATGTTGTTCCCAAGCAGCCAGAACGCCGGCCACATTCCCTGGCTCTCCGGCAACATCATGCGGGCCTCGACGCGCCCGTACATGAAGCTGAACTGCCCCTGTGTCTTCAGTCGCGCCGAAGTGTACGTCGTACCCGAAAGATGGCGCGCCGTGATGTGCAGAAGTCCGGTGGTATCGATATACGCATTCGGAGTATTCGGATCGCAAGGAGCCGTTCCCGACCCGGCCGCACAATATGTTTCCTGCTCGTTGTTTCCGCAGCACTGGAAGCCGGTGTCATAGGCCCACACCTGCGAATCCGGCAGCGCGTTGCTGGTTCCCGAGTTCGAAAACTCGTCGCTCCACACCAGCGTGCCCGAAGCGATATTCGGCGCAAAGCTCTGCGAAGCCACCGCACTCGTCGTAGAGCCCGACGCAGTCGCAATCGCTTTCACGGTCATGTTCGACGCCACCAGAAACGGCGCTTCATACACCTGCGATGTCGTCGTCGGAGCCGAACCATCCAGCGTGTAGTAGATCGTGGCGCCGCTCGTGGTGTCGGCCAGGCTAACAACCTGCGCACCGGCCTGCGCCGCAACCGCAGTCACAGTGGGAGTCGCCGCCGGAGTCGGCGTGTTGCCCCCGCCACTACCGCTACCGACCGTACTTCCCCCGCCTCCACCACAGCCGCAAATCAATGCGCTCGCTAAAACCAAAACCGTCAACATATCAGCCCTCATCTGCACGTGAACTCTCCCATCAGATGTCGCATAGGCGTGCACTACCGCACCGCCCAACATCGAAGCATTCGGCGTCTGACAGAGTCAATCATTTTAAGCGCGCCTGGATGTGACTTCCGGCACAATTCGTCAGGAAAATTCAGGCGGTCCATTCTCTCTACAGTCAGCGCGACGGATCGTAATTCAAATTCGGCGACAGCCAGCGCTCAGTCTCGGCGACGCTCAGCCCCTTGCGCTCCGCATAGTCGGCTATCTGTTCGCGATCGATTTTGCCCAGGGAGAAATAGCGCGCTTCAGGATGCGCAAAATAAAGCCCGCTCACGCTCGATCCCGGCCACATCGCAAACGACTCGGTGATGCGGATTCCAGTCTTCGCTTCCACATCGAGCAAACGCCAGATCGTTCCCTTCTCCGTGTGATCAGGACACGCCGGATATCCCGGCGCCGGACGGATGCCGCGATACTTCTCCTGGATCAACTCCGCGGGGCCGTATGTCTCGACCCGTCCATAGCCCCACTCATCCCGCGCCCGCTTGTGCAGGCACTCGGCAAATGCCTCTGCCAGCCGGTCCGCAAGCGCCTCCGCCATGATGGCGTTGTAATCATCGTTTTCCGCACGGTAACGATCAGTCAGCGCTTTCAACCCGATGCCGCTCGTCACCGCGAAAGCTCCCACATGGTCGCGTAAACCCGTTGCCTTCGGCGCAACGAAATCCGCCAGCGACCTGCACGGTTCACTGCCCTCGCGATTCGCCTGTTGCCGCAGGAAATGCAGACTGTCCAATTTTCTAGTCCGCGTCTCATCCGTGAAGAGTTCAACATCGTCGCACACCGCCGCTGCCGGAAATAGCCCATAAACACCGCGCGCGGTAATCATCTTCTTCTGGACGATCTGGTCAAGCAGCGCGTTGGCTTCCTTGAAGATTTGCCGCGCCTGCTCTCCTTGTTTCTCGTCGTCAAAGATGCGCGGGTAAACGCCCTTCAGTTCCCAGGTATGAAAGAACGGCGTCCAATCGATATATTCCCGTAGCGTCGCCAGCGGAAAATCGTCAAGCACGCGTACTCCCGTGAACTCAGGAACAGGCAGATCCGCCGCCCGCCACTCAATCGGCGTCCGCCGCGCGCGCGCCTTCTCAAGCGCAATTGTCTTCTGCTGAGGCACCGCATGCGCCTTGCGCACTGCCTCGTACTCCCTGCGATGCTGCGCCACAAATTCCGCCCTGCCATCGTCGCTCAACAGACTCGTCGTCGCCGGAACGGCGCGGCTTGCATCGATGATGTGGATGACCGGTTCGCTGTAGTGCGGCGCAATCTTTACCGCCGTATGCGCACGGCTGGTCGTCGCTCCGCCAATCAGCAGTGGCACCTTGAACTGCAACCGCTCCATCTCCCGCGCCACGTGCACCATCTCGTCAAGCGACGGTGTAATCAATCCGCTCAGCCCGATGATGTCAGCCTTCACTTCCCTGGCGCGCTCCAGGATCTTCTCTGCTGGAACCATCACGCCAAGATCGATCACCTCGTAGTTGTTGCAGGCCAGAACTACGCCCACGATGTTCTTGCCGATGTCGTGTACATCGCCCTTCACCGTTGCCAACACGATTTTTCCCTGTGCCTTCACAACCTGGCCCGCAGCCTCCATGGCCGCCTTCTCGGCCTCCATGAACGGGAAAAGATATGCAACCGCTTTCTTCATCACGCGTGCCGACTTCACCACCTGCGGCAGAAACATCTTGCCTGCGCCAAACAGATCGCCGACAACGCTCATTCCCGCCATCAGCGGGCCTTCAATCACCAGGAGCGGCCGACCGAGCTTCGCGCGCGCTTCTTCCGTATCCAATTCGATGTAGTTGTCGATCCCCTTCACCAGCGAATGTGTCAGCCGATCTTCCACCGTCCCGTTGCGCCACTCCTCCGTCTTCTTCTCCGTCACCACGGCGCCTTCGCCCTTAAGCGTTTCGCCGTAGTCAACCAGGCGCTCCGTCGCGTCGGGCCGCCGATTCAGCAGCACATCTTCCGAGAGTTCTTTTAGCTTCGGATCTATCTCTTCGTACACCTCGAGCATGCCGGCATTCACAATGCCCATGTCGAGGCCCGCTGCAATCGCGTGATACAGAAACGCCGAATGCATCGCCTCGCGCACGCGATTGTTGCCGCGGAAACTGAACGAAATATTCGAGACGCCGCCGCTCACCTTCGCATGCGGCAGGTTCGCCTTGATCCACCGCGTCGCGTTGATAAAGTCGACCGCGTAGTTATTGTGCTCCTCCATCCCTGTCGCGACAGTAAGGATATTCGGATCGAAGATAATGTCCTCGGCCGGAAACCCGACCTTGTTCACAAGGATCCTGTAGGCGCGCTCACACACGCGAATCTTGTCTTCGAAACTCGCTGCCTGTCCCTGCTCGTCAAATGCCATCACCACTGCAGCAGCGCCATACTTCAACACCGTCGCCGCATGTTCGCAAAACTTCGCTTCGCCCTCTTTCAGCGAAATCGAATTCACAATGCCCTTGCCCTGCAGACACTTCAGCCCAGCCTGAAGCACGGCCCAATTCGACGAGTCGATCATGAACGGAACCTTGGCGACTTCCGGCTCGCTTCCCAGCAGTTGCAGATACCGCGACATCGCCGCGACCCCGTCGATCATCCCTTCGTCCATGCAGATATCGAGGACATTGGCGCCACTCTCCACCTGCTGCCGCGCGACGCTCACGGCCTCCTCAAATTTGCCGTCCTTCACCAGACGCGCAAACTTCGGCGAACCGGCCACATTGGTCCGCTCGCCGATCATGATGAAAACCCCGGCTTGCTGTGTAAACGGTTGCGATCCTGACAGGCGAAGAGGCTTCATGCGGCAACACCTTCGTTCGCATCGGACTCTGGCTCCGCCCGCGCGCCCATCTTGCGCGGGGGCAAGCCCTCCAGTGCCTTCGCGATCGCCGCAATATGCTCCGGTGTGTTGCCGCAGCATCCGCCCGCAATATTGATCAGCCCAGCGTTTGCGAACTCGCTCAGATAGCGCGCCATATCCTCCGGCCCCAGATCAAACCCCGTCGCCGACAGCGGATTCGGCAACCCAGCGTTCGGGTAGCACGAGATCGCCACGTTCGCTTTCTCCGACAACTCCAACAAAAACGGATACATCAGGTCCGGTCCCAGCGAACAATTCAATCCCACGGCCAGCGGCTTCACATGCTCCACCGCATTCCAGAAAGCCTCGGTGGTCTGCGCCGAAATCAACGTCTCTCCGCCGCGTCCCACCGCCGCCGAAATCATCACCGGCAATTCCTTGCCACTGGCGGTCAGGCCATCCTCATCAAACACCTCGCGAATCGCCACCAGCGCCGCCTTGGCATTCAGCGAATCGAAGATCGTCTCCACCAGCAGAAAATCAACCCCGCCCGCGATCAGTGCCCGCACCTGCTCGGCGTAAGCGGCCTTCACCTGGTCGAACGTTACCGACCGAAATCCCGGATCGTTCGCATCCGGCGAATTCGACAACGAAACTGTCAGCGGCCCGATCGATCCTGCCACAAAGCGCGGCCTTCCGGTCTCCTTCGCGACGCGATCCGCCCACTCCCGGCAAATCTTTGCCGACACCTCGTTGATCTCCCACGCGAGGCCCTTTAGAAACGGGTCATTAATGATCTTCTGGTAGAACTCTGGATCCTTCCGTCCCCCATGCTCTCGCGGGTCGTCGACAAAGAACTCGCTCTGCGAAATGGTCGTCGCGCCAAACGTGTTGGTCTCGATGATGTCGGCCCCGGCCTCGAGAAAGCGCCGGTGAATGTCGCCGATCATCTGGGGCTGTGTCAGGACAAACAGGTCACCGTTGTTCTTCAAATCCTTTTTTGCATCCTTGAACCGCTCGCCGCGGATGTCCGCCTCGGTCATGCCATAGGTGCGGATGGTCGTGCCCATGGCGCCATCAATGATGGCGATGCGCTTTTTCAGAATCTCCACCAGGGGATGTTCGGATGTCGTCGTCATATCTCTTTGATGATTGTATGAGGCTTACGGACCAAGGCGGCGGTTCGAAGCAGGGAAAAGGAACATTCGGGGATTGGATCGAGAGATTGCCGGCCTGAAGTGCTTCGAACGGCGGAGTCGCTACCTCGCTGCCGCAATCGCACTTACCGGCAGCAGCATATCTTCCTTGCGCATCACCAGGTTCGTGGCGTTCAGGCTGGCCAACTCAAATGCGTGTCCGTGCGTAATCGCATCGGTCGGGCAAGCCTCCACGCAGTATCCGCAGAAGATGCACCGGTTGTAGTCGATGTTGTAGACCTTGGCGTACCTTTCCGACGACGAAATTCGCTGCTCCTCGGTATTCTCCGCTGCTTCGATGTAAATGCAATTTGCCGGACAGGCTGCCGCGCACAAAAAACATGCTACGCACTTCTCCAGCCCGTTCTCATCCCGCTGCAGCACATGCCCGCCCCTGAAGCGCTGCTCAAATACGGCACCCCGCATCGGGCCCTTGCCGTCGGGATAGTTCTCCACATGTGTGGGTTGCAGCATTTCCCCGAAGGTGATGCTCATCCCCTTGGCAATCGCGGCGATATTGCGCACAACCGACATAGCCCCAGTATACGATGGATGCCTGGAGGCAACCACCCATGCCCACAATGGGTAAGCACGCGCTTCTCTTGTCTCTATTGCTCGCAACACCTTTGACTGACGCGCAATCCGGACCCGACCGTCCCATGCGTCCCCCTCCGCCGCCGGATACGACTCTTACGCGCCAGCAAGCCGATCAGGGTCGCGACGAGATGGTTACCCCTTTGAAAATCAGCTATGGAAAAAAGTCGGCAGAGTGGACAGCGCCCAAGCTTGCCCAGTTTCCTCACGAAACCATTCAGGCGATCAATGAGCGCACCCAGGCGCAGGAAACCTACTCTGGCGTCCCGCTGATAGCTCTGTTGGTCGAACTCGGGGTGCCGCAGAAGCTCAAGGGAAAGGATTTTCGCCTTTACGTCGTTGCCGAGGGTCGGGATGGCAACAAGGTCGTCTATTCGCTCGGCGAAGTCTCACCCGATGTGCATAACGGCTCGGTACTGCTTGTCGACAGCGTCGACGGCAAACCTCTCGCCGACAACGGACCTATTGAACTTGTCTGCTCCGGAGAACGCCGTCCGGCACGCTGGGTGCGCGGCGTTATCTCCATCAAGGTGCAGGCTGCCGATTGATGCAATTGATCCGGTCTGCCGCGCATTCCATCCGTTGAATCCCTTCTCTCGCCATCTGTCTGATCGAGCGGCCTTGCTCTGGATCCAGAACAAGACCGCTCTCTCTTTCCACGTAACTACTGCGGCTTCTTCTCTTTTTCTTGCGGTTTGGGTTTGGGCTCAGGTTTGTGTTCCTGCTGAGGCTTTGGAGCCGCGTGCTGCTCGTGCGGCTGCGGGGCCGGCCTTGTCTCATGCGGTTGCGGCGCCGGCCTTGTTGCAGCGGGATGCTGAGCCGGCGCGGGCTCTTGGCGCTGTGGACGCTCGGCAGGCGCAGGCCGCCGCTCTTCTGTCGGACGGCGCGGCTCCGGCGGCGCCTGCCGTTCAGGTGCAGGTTGCGCATGCTGCTGCGGGGCCTGCCGAAGAGGAGCAGGCTGCTGACGTTCCGGCCGCGGCACCGGATGTTGCTGTTGCTGCGGCTGCGGTTCCTGCTGCCTCGGCGCGGGTTGCGGCCTCATCCCAGGTTGGTTCGGTGCGGGCTGCGGCCTCACTTCAGGCCGGTTTGGCATCGGCTGGTTCGGCCGAGACGGCTCATTCGTCCGCGGCTGAGGCTGCTGCGTTGGCTGGCCCGGTCTGCCATTCGATCCGGGCTCAGGCCGGTTCATCGGAACCGGCGCCGGGGGATGGATGTTGTGGTCCGCCGGCAGCGGTTTCGTAACCGCCACGTTCTGCGGGCGCCCATGATTCGTGTTGGCAAAGTTGCCGCGGTCGCTCTTCGCCGCTTGCACCTGCTGCACCTGCGCGCTCATCGGAGGCGTGTGCTGTTCCCTGACCGCCACCATTTCGGCGGGCCTCGGACGCACCTGCACTCCGCCCGGACCGTTGTAGCTCACCCGGTTCACATTCGTTGTGCGGTTCTCCACCCGGTAGTTGTAGACGTTATGAACCACCGTTGTGTTCACATTGTTCACGGTGCGGTTATAAGCGAATCGATCGCCGTTCCAATACCCGCCCTGGTAGCCGTAACCCACATAGCCGAATCCGTAGTTGATTCCGCCGTAGTACCCAATGTGGCGTCCCCAGTAGCCGCGATGCCATCCATACCGGCCGCGATCATCGCTCCAGTAGCCCGGCGTCCACAGCGCTCCCTGGTACGGTGCATACACCCATGCGCCCGGCACCCAGTAGTATCCATCCGACGCGTAGTCCCAATAGCCCGGCGTCCAGATATAGTCATCCCCCGGACAGGGCGGCTGGTCATACTCCGGCAGCGGAGGCGGAGGCTGCGTTGCATATTCGACGGGCTGATCGTAGCTGTCGTCCGCTGACTGATCCTGGGGATACTGGCCTGAATCGTCTGCACCGGGCTGCTGCGCCGGGTAGCTTGCGGAACTACTTGGCGGTGGAGCACTCGGAGCGGGCGCGTTCGTATCGTAGCTTGCGCTCTGCGCCGATGCATTCGCGACGGGCGCGACATTCGCCGCAGCCGGGTCCTGCGAAGGATTCTGATCCTGAGCCTGGGTCTGAGCAGCCTCGGGATTTTGATTGCTCTTGCAGGCACCCGCGCTGACAAAAATCACAGTAGTGAGCAACACAAACCATATATATCGGGAAAAAATCTTCATTTTTGTACCTCTACGGCTGCTTGGATGCCGTTGGAGGGGAAGGATTTGTATCAACGAAGTTGCAATTATCGTTATGCCGACTATCTACTTTTGGTTTCTGGCGCTACGCTCTGGCGGGCGCTACGGGTGTCAGGACTATCCGGGCCAAGGGCAGATTGCAGATTCTCCGCGGCTGAGCGAAAAACCGCGCGAGCCTCGTCGGGTCTGCCCTGGGCTTGCAGGGCGCGGCCCAAGGTTAAATATGCGCGTCCGATTACGCTCGAAGACTCCCCCGAAGGGTTTGCGTACTGCAACTGCGTCAGAGCCCGCCGCGCATCGCCGTCGGCCTGATCTGGATGACCGGCTGCTAACTCCACCGTAGCTCGGCGGAGAAGCGCAATCGGAAGAAAGTCGCTGGCCGCCTGCCCGGATTTGCTCGCGGCCTCTACGATATTCACAGCACGATCGGCAAGAAGCTGTGCCGTTTTAAAGTCACCTGCCCCCAACGCGAGCAGTGCCTGTACTGAGGCCAGTGAGCCAAACCAGTAGTGGCCCGGCGGAAAGATTCGGAGCACTATCGGTTCCAGTTCCGCCAGCATGCTTGCCGCACGCTTGAAATCTCTTTGGTCGATGTAGACCAGAGCACGGGTGTTTAGCGCATGATAGACCGCGTCCTGATCACCGGTTTGGAGTCCCTTGGCGTATGCCCGTTCGGAATAATCAGCCGCTTCATCGAGACGATCCAGTTGACGCAGTGTCCCGGCATAATTGTTCAGGAGCAACGGAGAGACGGCCTCTTCGCTTGATCCGGCGCGACTGATGTTGATCGCCCGCCGGAAAAGATTCGCTGCTTCGAGGGGCCGCCCCAGCCGGTCCAGCGCTAAAGCCCAGTCGTTGAAGAGCGCGACTGCACTTTGCGTATTATCGCGTCCCAAGGCCGTCATCAATTCACCTGCGCGTTTGAATGTGGAGTCGGCAAGCAGATTCTGCCCCGCCACGCGGTAGGCCTCTGCCAGTTCCATTAGAGGTTGCAACTCGAGCGTGTCGGAGTCAAAAGGTGATCGCTTCACCATCTCCCATACGGTCTGCATTCGCACGATTCCTTGCTGCGAATCACCGCGTTCCTGGGCTACCTCGCTGCCTCGGCGCAGACAGAAAATCCGATCGAAGTCGTACTGTGATCCCGGCGGTAGCTCTCGCAGCCCTTCCTGCACGAGAGCCTCAGCACGCGTCAATTCGCCATCCCGGGTTAGGGAGCCTGCAAGGGAACAGGAGGCCTCGCTTCTGGCCGAACTGTCAGAAACTGTTCTGGACAGCGTGTAAGCCTGCTCCAGGACGCGGCGAGCTTTCGCAGGTTGGTCCTGCGTAGAGTACTGATCGCCGATAGCAGCGAGGAGTTCTATCCGCGAAATTTCATCGCCGGTGTTCTGCCGTGCGAGCGTGTCTTCGGCACGTTCCAGCAATTCGTTGACAGTGAACGGCTTTCCCGAAGGAGCAGCGTCAGATAACAAGAATTCATTGAACTCGATCGTGTTTTGTGCGCGGGCTAACTGACGAAGCGCGAAATCGCGCTGCAGGCGCGCATTTCGCGCCTGCACGAAAGTGCCGATAAGCCCAGCTAGCGTAGCCGCAATCGCGACCATGGCGAGCGCAACCGCCTTATTGTGCCGGCGCACGAACTTGCCCGCACGATACACCAGGGTATCCGGGCGCGCACTAATCGGCTCCTTTTTGAGATAACGATTAAGATCATCGGCCAGAGCCGTGACGGAGGAATAGCGCTCTGTCGGTTCCTTCTTCAGTGCCTGAGACACAATCGTGTCGAGATCTCCGCGCAACAACCGGCAAAACTTGTGGGGAGTCGTGCTGCGTTGGGCGGCATTCCGGACGGCGGCTTCGAGGTCTTGGCCGCTGGGAAGCACGGCATCCGAAGGCCGCATCGGATCCACGTCTATGATCGCCTTGACCAGATCCACTAATGTGTGCGGTCCGCGCCCCGCGGGATGTTGTCCGGTCAACAACACGTACAGCAGCACCCCCAAGGCATAGACATCGGTTGCGGTCGTGATGGCCTCCCCTCGAAGTTGCTCCGGAGCGGCGCACTCGGGCGTCATTGCTCGCCCGCCCTCTACCGTGAGCGGCTGCTCGCCGGCCTGCCCTTCACCTTCCAGAAGCTTGGCAATACCGAAGTCGAGCAGTTTCGCCTGGCCGTCATTTCGCACCAGTACGTTCGACGGCTTGATATCTCGGTGCACTATCAGGTTGGCATGCGCTTGCGCCACGGCCCGCAACACATCGAGGAACAGCCGGATGCGCGCTTCGACCGAGAGCCGGTGCTGGTCGCAATAGCGATCAATGTGATCGCCTTCAATGTGCTCGAGAACGAGATAGGGGCGTCCCGACTGCGACACTCCCGCATCAATGAGTTCCGCGATGTGCGGATGAACCAGAAGGGCGAGTATTCGGCCTTCGCGCTGGAATCGTTCCTCACCTTCCTTTCCGATGAGCGCCATGTTCAAGAACTTCACCGCTACCCGCCGGTCAAATCGTCCGTCGTTTCGTTCCGCCAACCAGACGCTGCCCATGCCGCCCTGGCCGATTTCCGAGATCAATGTATAGACACCAACCTCTTGTCCCGCGAGGCCCGGCCCGTCCGGCAATCTGACGGAGTGGGTTTCGAGAAAACCCTCCTCGGACAGCGCGCGGTGCTCACGCAAGAGAGTCTCCAGCTGGCCCGCCAGCTCCGGATTCTGGGTCCGAAGGGAAGACAGCCAAGCCAACAAGTCTTCGCCTGTCATGGTTAGCGCTTTGTCCAGGTATGGACTGAGCGCCTGCCATTGGTCTGGACTGAGTGTGTCCATCGATTCCTCAGACTGGCAGATCCACGCACGTGCTAGTTGAGTAACAATTCAGCTACCGCCCAGCGCGTAACGTCCCTGTCGTTTTTAGAATTCAAGCAAATACAGCCCGGGTGCGCAAACGATGCCTGTTCTCACGCTATTGCCTCGCACCCGGCGGACGCGACTGCCCATGATTATTGGCCGGAGGTGTCGTCACCGGCTTCCGCAGCGTGCGCGGCTTCACGCTGACTTGACACAGCGAAGAATCCTGTCCGCGGCTCAACCCCGGCACCGCGTCCTGTGCACGGCACAGGCGGTCCTTCATGCTCGCCGCGTCCTTTCCCGTCAACACTACTGACCGTTCCGTGCCTCTTTGCGGCTCGATATCGTACCGGTTCACCGCATCTTCCGACGGCTTGTCCTTGCCGTAGTCGAGATGGTTCCAGGTGCCCAGCGTTTCGCGTCCGTTGTCATCGGCCATCACCGCAAATACCTGTACTTGCGTCACGCCCATCGGCGCATTCGTGCTCCACACCGAAACGGCCTTGCCGCCCGTCATCCACCGCCCCGCAAACGTATGCTGTCGCAAATCGTAGTGCAGCGTCGTGAAATACGTCGTAGCCTGGCAGTCATTGCAGTCGTCGTAGAGCGCGCCCAGTTCCCTGCCCTGTCCCACTTCCAGCAGCAGCCAGTCCGTCAGGCGCAGATTCACGCCATCGGCGATGTGCGTTAACTCCCGGTTAGCCAGCGAGACGCTCCAGATGGAGAAGGTATCGTGATTCGGCGACGCCTGCGGGGAAGCGCGAAAGGTCGTAATCACCAGCGCCGCATCATATTGCACGCCGATCTCGCGAATCGCTGTCCACTTCTGCCCGTCGAGCGCGCGCGTCACCCACACCACCACGTCCTGATCGTCCCGCGGATGAAAATCGATCCAGCGAAATGCTTCGGGAGCCTGCGCAGCAGAGGAGAGAGAAACAGCCGCCATCGTCAGGACCTGAAGCCCCGCAATGGCCCAACGGGGAAGACCACGCATGTATTCAGGCTACCAAACGCGACTGCAGAATCGGAGGATGTTTATGATGTCAGTTCTTTTCCTGCAGGTGTTCCAGGTTCGCCTTGGCCTGCCGGTGATCCGGCTGCAGGCGCAATGCATGTTCGAAGTCTGCGCGAGCCGCGGCGGTTTGGCCGGTCCGCGATTCCAGCACTCCCAGGTTGTTCCATCCGTCAGCGTCACCCTCAAAAAGCTTGAGCGCGCTGCGCTGTTCCTCGATTGCTTGGGCAAAGCTCCCAATCGACGCAAGGACCTGCGAAAGCGCCGAATGCAGAAGAGGATCGTTCGGTGCCAGTTGGACTGCACTCTTCAACTCCGTCAATGCCGAATTCTGATCGCCGGACTGCGCATAGGCTCGGGCGAGTTGCTCGTGCGCATCCGCGGAGTTGGAATGGAGATTTGTTGCCTGCTTCAGAATTTGTACTGCCGATGCGAAGTCGCCGGAATCTGATTTCAATTCCGCCATACCCATGAGCGCTCGCAGATTCCCCGGCGCTATTTCAAGACTCCGGCGAAACTCCGCCTGCGCGGCATTCCCCTGGTTCTCCGCTTCCAAAGTTGCGCCAAGGCCGGACCGGACATCCGCATCCTCAGGGCAGGCGCCGATCTGCGCGCGATAGTCAGTTTCCGCGTTCGACAGTTGCTCATGGCGCAATTCAAGATCGGCCAGATCAAAACGCGCATCGCACGCTCGCGGATTCTGTTGGACCACACCGCGAAAAGTTTCGATCGCCTCTTGCCACTTGCCGTCTCCATCCAGCGCTACTCCCATTGCGGCGCGCGTGCGTTCGTCCGCCGGAGCGAGTTTCAACAGGTCTCCAAATGCCGCAACCCCCTCCGCAAACTTGCCTTCTCCCGTCAACGCGGCGGCATAGTTGTAGAGGCTTACCTGGTCTGTTGGAGTCTTGCTCAACCGGCTGCGCATCCATGCCTCTTCCAGCAGAAGGCGTGGATCCGCAGAATCCGGCGCTACTTTCACCGGCAGCACCTGCAGCCAGAGATGCGCCATTTCATCCTCTGACCGATTGCCTGCTCGAACCCTGACGGGCGGCGAGTGAGGATTGCGCACATTCGCCGAAGAATTGTCATAGGAATACCGCATGTGCAGAACCGTTCCCTTCGGCAGCAGGATTGGTTCCTTGTAGCGATAGACCGCTTGCCTGTCGATGTCCCAGTCGCGAATCCACACCAGCCATTTCTTCTGTTCATCCGGCAGAATGGCCCAGCCCTTCATGTCGTGCCCAAGATAGTGCGCGTGCGGATAAACGCCCAACACCTCCACATCGATCGGAAGTGTCAACGAGTCTTCCACCACAAAATCCGCGTCGCCGGCGGGAATATCGAGTTTGTCGTCGCGCTCCAGCGCCAGCAGCATAGGCTGCTTCACCGGCGGATCGGGCGTGAAATACAGACCCACCTGCGCATCCAGAGTCTCCGGTTTTCCTGACGGCTTCAAGTGCATATTCAGGATCATGTCATTCCCGGGATCGAGCCGCCACGGCATTCCGGCCGGTTCTACAAGCGCCGGCGAGTCCGGTTTCCAAAACAGAAAATGACTATCCGGATCAAATCGGTTCCCCGAGTCCACCAGGAGTTCCATCCCCGCGATGCCGCTTTCCCAGTCGTTGGGATGTTGGCGGCGCAGGCTGCCGGTGCGATCAATCACCACGTTGGCGTGATGTACGATCTTCGGCGTGCCCGGCAAAATCTCCATCGCTCGCACATATTCGGTGCGCTTCAGCGGATAAGGCAAAACGAAATTGCGAAAGACATCCGTACCCCCGGCATTCAAGGTGAACGGGTGCGTCACCTTGAGAACCAGGTCCGGCTTGCCCATGAGCCACGTCTCGTTATAGTGCGGCGCCGATGGCGCAGCCGAGGCATTTCCCTCGGGCATCTTGTCGCTCACCCATCGCTTCAAAACAGCGCGATCCCGATCGTCCAGACGGCGGACATCCGCAAAATCTCCATATCCCGGCTCCGGCAACCATGGTGGCATGAATCGAGATTGTGTAACCATCAGGATCTGCGGACCCCACCGGTGAGCATCGGCGTAAGTCAGCAAACTGAAAGGACCGCCGCCTCCGGGGTGATGACATGTAGCGCAATTCTTGTAGAGAATTGGCGCTACATCGCGGCTCCATGTCGGCTTAACGTCATCGGTTGCCGGCTCGCCTGCAGCCTGCACGGACGAAGAGATTTGCTGATTTGACGCAGTGTGCGTGGTCGATTCCGGCGGACGTCCCAGAAGGCAGACGCACGTCGCGATCGCCGGCAATATCGCGATGATTGCAGCGACCTTCATTTCTGTAGAAAGACCACCGAACAGCCCACCGCCGGCCCAGTCGACTTCGGAACGGGCTCATTGGCGACCGCCGCAGCCAGCGCGAGTTCAAGATCGTGATGGTCGGGCAGAGGTCTTTCATTTCCGATTGCCATATAGCGGTTATCGACGCGGCCACGATAAATCTGGTGCATGCCCTGGCCATCGACTCTGAAGATGGCTGCTTCGGGCGTGACCGTAATGTGCGCAAGATGCACCAGTGTCTGCCTCGAATCCAGCACGGTGCGCTCCTTGATAGCAAACTCCTGGTTGTGCCGGGCAACGATCGACGCAGTGTCTTCAGGATTGGGGAAAACCCACCAGACGCGCACACCACGCGATGCAAACTCATGATCGAGGCGAGCGATCTCCGGCGCGTATCGATTGCAGATGGGACAATCGCTGGCGGCAAACATGAGCACCACAAACTTAGTGTCTGGCCCGGCAAGTTTCTGAACTGGCTTGCCCTGCAGGTCCACGCCGTAAGGTTCCGCAGAATGCGCCAGCCCGCACGATAAAGCCAGAAACAAAACAAACACTGCGAAACGTCGGGGAAGAGTGCGCATGGGATAGGTTGACACTCACGCTTTTCAGCATCTTAGCAGAGCAAAAGCCGATGGAACAATGCACCCCTTACAGCCCCAGCGCTGCCCACATCGCATCCACCTTCGCTTTGGTCACGCTGTCCATCTCGATCATCGCCGGCCACTGTCTCTCGAATCCCTCCGCCTTCCACTTCCGCGTCGCGTCAATCCCCATCTTCGATCCATAATTCGGCATCCGCGCCGAGTGATCAAGCGAATCCACGGGCCCGAGCGTGAATTGAATATCTCGCTCCGGATCGATGTTGTTTGTCACCCGCAGCACCACCTCGCCGATATCCTGCACATCGCAGTCCTCATCCACCACCACAATGCACTTGGTAAACATCGCCTGCCCCAGCGACCAGATCGCATTCATCACCTTGCGCGCCTGTCCCGGATAGCTCTTCTTGATCGACACCAGCATCAGGTTGTGAAACACGCCCTCGACCGGCAAATTGATGTCCACGATTTCGGGAATCGTCAGCTTCATCGCAGGTAGAAAAATCCGCTCCACGGCCTTGCCCATCCACGCATCTTCCATCGGCGGCTTGCCCACAATCGTCGCCGCATAGATAGGGTTCTTGCGATGCGTAATGCACGTCAGGTGAAACACCGGATATTCATCCGTCATCGTGTAGAAGCCCGTGTGATCGCCGAACGGCCCTTCGCTCCGCAATTCGCCGAGCTCGACGTAGCCCTCCAGCACAATCTCCGCACTCGCGGGAACCTCCAGGTCCACCGTCTCGCACTTCACAATCTCCACCGGCTTCCCGCGCAGAAATCCGGCGATCATGAACTCCTCAACTTCAGGAGGCGCCGGCACAATTGCCGCAAACGTGGTCGCCGGCTCCGTTCCGATAGCCACGGCCACTTCAAGACGCGATCCCTTCAGATTTCCCAGAGTCACCTGCGGCAATCCGCCAATCGGCCCGTCAGGAATCGTCACCGCCCCGCCCGCGCTCTCCGCCATCATAGCCACGCGCGCCGACGCCGACCCCTCCGTTTCACCCGTCCACGAGGCGGCCCTCCGCATCGCTTCCCGATAATGCTCCGCCGCCACCTTCTGCCGCTGCCAGTGCATCCCCGTCGTCTGCCCGTCGTACACCTGCATGCGATACATCCCGATATTGCGCTTCCCCGTCCTCGGATCCTTCGTATGCACACACGGCAGCGTGATAAACCGCCCTCCATCGTGCGGCCAGCATTTCAAAATCGGAAACGCGTTCAGATCGAACCCGTCGCGCAGAATTACTTCCTTGCACGGCGCTTCCTTCGCCATCACCGACTTCGGAAATACGTTCCCCAACTCCGCCAGCTGCGGCAGCATTTTCAGCTTGTCGAGGAACCCGCCCCCCGGCGGCTTCACATTCATCAGCCCCTTGATGCGCTCGCCAATCTGCTCCAGCCGCTCCACGCCCAGCGCCATCGCCATGCGCCGCTCGCTGCCAAACTGGTTCATCAGCACCGCGTGTCCCGGAAAACCCTTCACGTTCTCAAACAGCAGCGCAGGGCCACCGGGAGCATATTTTCCTTCAATCGACGGGGTGTTTCCCCTGTTCCCTAATCCCTGGTGCCAGCTCCCTGTTTTTCCTATCTTCGACACCCGGTCGGTGATCTCCGTCATCTCCAGATCCGGCGAGACCTCTTCGCGAATCCGCTTGAGTTCGCCATTCTTTTCGAGTGTCCTGATCCAGTCGCGCAAATCGTCATAAGCCAAGGCATTTCTCCAGCGATTGTTTTAGGATTCCCACAAGTCGCTTCCGCTCGTGAAGAGTACTTCACCGCTTCCCCTTCATACTAAGCCGTTACAGCGTATGACTTTCGTTTCTCCGAAATCACCCAACGATACACGGTGCTCAAAAACCAGCATCTAACCGAGGAGATCGCGATCAAACCACCGAGGGACTCCATCATGCCTCCATCCCCGCAGGTTCCCTGCCATCCCTACTTCAAGCTCCGTCGCCTCACACCGCATATCCAGATCGGCCCCCAGGCCCCTGCGCCTTGGACCACCCCCAATCTCTGCGCCGCCTATAACTGGCCCACGGCCCTTGCCGGCGGCGGTGTCATCGCCATCGTTGAACTCGGCGGCGGATGGGTCCAGTCCGACATCGACCAGTACTTCAAATCCATCAACCAACCCGTTCCGCAGATCACCGACGTCTCCGTCGACGGCACCCAGAACAGCCCCAATCAGAGCCCCGGTTCCAACAGCGATCCCGACTACGAAGTCGCCCTCGATATTGAAGTCTCAGGCGCGGCCTACTACGCCGCCACTGGCAAGGCCGCCACCATTCGCATGTACTGGTCGCAGGACATCGCCTCCGCGGTCCAGAAAGCTGCCAGCGACGGCTGCGATATCTGCTCGATCTCCTGGGGCGCCGACGAAAGCACCTGGGGCACCACCGCCGCGCAGGAGATGGAATCCGCCGCTTCCACAGCAACAAACCTCGGCATGGTGGTCTTCGCGGCTTCGGGCGACAACGACTCCAGCGACGGCAGCTCAACACCCGCGAATGTCGACGCCCCATCGTCGTGCCCGCATGTCGTGGGCTGCGGAGGCACCTACAAAACCTCCACCGTCGAGACCGTCTGGAACGACAGCCCCGGCCAGAGCAACGGCGAAGGCACCGGCGGCGGCTACTCCACCATCTTCCCCGCGCAGAGCTTCCAGATCGGCATTCCCGCGCCACCCGCCAACACCCCTTACGGCAAAGGCCGCATGGTCCCCGACGTCGCCGCCGACGCCGATCCCAACACCGGCTACAATGTCGTCGTCCACGGAACCACAACCGTCGTCGGCGGCACCAGCGCCGTGGCACCGCTCTATGCAGGGTTATTTGCTGCCTTCGGGAAAAAACTCGGCTTCGTCACGCCATCGCTCTATCAAAATCAGGGCGACTTCAACGACATCACCAGCGGCGGCTACGGCATCTACAACGCCGGCCCCGGCCCCGACCCCTGTACGGGCATAGGCTCCCCCATCGGCAACAAGCTAGCAGCTCTGTTCACCACCGGTGCAGCCGGTCATAACCCGAACGCGCAAATCACTGGATAGTCAGAGTTTCCAGCACAGTTGTTGGATTCGCCCGCGCCCCCTGCTTGACTCCGCCGAAAATCGGCGCAGAATACTGTTGGAGGTGAAAGACATGGACTCGCCACTTCAACTCCATCTTCAAGTCGACAAAGCGAAACCCGAGGCAGAGAGCCTTCCAAAGCCAGAAGGCGAAAACGAAGAGCCCAAGCCCTTTGTCACCAGCAAGCGGCTGAATCGGATAATCAACCGCGCGGCGCACAAAGGCGCCTCGCAATACGGCAGAAACAGCTCCGGAATCTTTTCGAAATAGCAGCACGCTCAGCAGGGTGCCACGGAAGCGGGTCAACACGAAACTTGTCGCTGTAGGTGTGTCGGATTTCCCCTTTGGGATTTCGAGGTCCTTCTCTAACCAGAATCATTTGGTCCCAAACGCAGATCAGCCCCGAAGGCATCCACCCACGGGGCCGGTCTCGACCAAAATGATAGGGAGAAGACAACGCTGCTTATCGGCGTCAGCTTCAGCCCGCGATCCGGAACCTATGCCGGATCTTCGCGCCGACCCACCAATGCAACATCGGTAGGGTCCAGCTCGATTCGCTGCCCGATCGGTGATCGGGAAGTTGGCTCGCAAAGTATATCCAACCCCGCGGAAATGTGAACCCTTACAAAAGTCACCTCAATCCAGCCGTCTGGTTTTGCAAAGGAACCCTATACACAGTTACCGAATAGGGCCTCAATTCTGTCGTAATCTTCCCCGATCGTACATCCGCCGTCGAAGCCGCCGGGGCCACCGCAGTCGGATGGTCGAAGCTGTTCTCGGCCTGCGGGTCGGCCTCCAGCGTCGTCACCTTCACTGTTCCAGATACGTTTATCCCGTTCAACCTGATCTCCGCGGGCCGTGCATGCGCCCAGTGATTGATCACCTTCACCACCAGTTCGTGACTTCCCTCATCAAGCGTCGCGCTGGAATAGAGCATAGGCTCCCCCTGCATCGTCACCGGAACAGTTCGCGTGCCCGCATTGTTGGCGAAGAGCTTCTGCACGTAATAATTCGGCGTGCCGTACGAACGGAGATTGTCAAACCAGATTTCATCCGGCTTCCACTGCCACGCATCCACATGCGCCATCAGCGGAGCATACGAAGCCATCTCCACCACGTCGCCATTCCGCTCCAGCCCGGTCATGAACGCCGCTTCAGCGATAGCCGCCTTCCAGTTGTTGCGATTCTCGGCGCTCGTTGTCCCTGCCGTCTGCGCCGCATACTCGCCCGCAAACACCTTCGGCCCCGAACGGTCGTAGTGGTCATAGCGGCTGGTGTTCGACAAAAACCACTCCGGCCCCATGTAGTAGTGCTCGTCCACAATGTCTGCCTTCAGTTGCCGCCACGTCGTCCACATGCTTTCGAAAGGCTCGCCCGCGGGAGCGGGCCCCGCCGCCACCACAAGCTTGATCTCGGGATGCTTCGCCTTCAACGCCGCCGCAAAAATCTTGTACCGCTCCACGTAGTGCGGCCCCCACTGCTCGTTCCCTACACCGATCATCGTCAGGTGAAACGGCGCCGGGTGTCCCATCTGCGCGCGGATCTTGCCCCACGGCGAATCGACCGGTCCATTGGCAAATTCAATCAGATCGAGTGCATCGCGCACATACTCATCAAGCTGGTCGAGCGCTGCGGTTTCATTGGTGTTGAATTCGCAAGCCATGCCGCAATTCAGAATCGGCAACGGCTTTGCCCCGATGTCCTCCGCAAGTTGAAAGTACTCATAAAATCCCAGCCCGAATGACTGAAAGTAGTCGGGCGCAGGTCGAAAATCGAACTCGTCGTTCCAGCGGTTGATGATGGTCCTTCGTTGCGCGATGTCGCCCACGGTGGTCTTCCAGCGATAGCGCGTCGCCAGTTGACGTCCCTCCACGATGCACCCGCCCGGAAAGCGGAGAAATCCCGGATGCATGTCGTAGAGCAGCTGCACCAGGTCTTTACGAAGGCCGTTCTCGCGGTGCTTCCACGTGTCCACGGGAAACAGCGAAACCATGTCCAGATCCAGCGCGCCCGGCTCATCGAAATAGAGATTCAGCCGAGCATGCTGCGTAGTTGCTCTCGTGCGAATCACCGTTTCGTAGCGCTTCCATTGCGCACCAAATCCCTCCAGCTTTCCGCTGCCGATTTCGCGGCCGTTCTCATCCGTAACCGTCGCCCGAATTGCCTTGGCTCCATGACTTCGCACATAGGCCGAGAAGCGATACTCCGCGCCGTCCGCCACCCCCATGCCGCGAAAACCCGAGTTCCAGAAGCTGTACCCCGGCTCATAGACGCGAACATTCAGATAGTGCGGATTCGATTGGTAAAGGGGTGCCTCCATGCGAATGCTGATTTCGCCCCGTGGATTGGCCAGGCCGGTCTTGCTGATGCCGAGATCCTGGTGCCAGCCCGTCAGCGGGTCCTGAAACTCGAACGAACGATTTTTTACCAGCTCCGGGTACAAGCCGCCATCCGCGCCAAAATTGATGTCTTCGAAAAAGACCCCGAACATGGAACGCGAAATTGCCGCTCCGGGATGCGCCGCATCCACGGCGATCACGACCGGCTTATTCTGATCCTGGCTCCAGAGGTTGATGGAAAACAGCGCAAGCGAGAGAAACGAGAAACCAGTTGTTGTGCGCATAAGAATTGCGCCCATCTTATAGCAGTTTCGGATTTCCTGTAGACCGAATGCATGCATTCAAGCGGCTCTTTCATCCTTCGATACAGGTCTAATGCGCGATCGCCACCTGCACCAGCGGATTGACCGGCGGAATCTCATCCAGCGGATATCCAAGCCGTTTCCATTCGTCGTACCCGCCGCGCAGCGGCCGCACGCGCTCGATTCCCAGCTTGTGCAGCGTCATCGCCGTCTTCGCCGCAGTCGCCTCGCTCGGACATGTGCAGAACAGCACTACATCCCGATCGCGCGGAATCTCCCCATGTCGCGCCGCCAGCGCATCCGGCGAGAAGTGCTGTGCCTTCGGCAGCGTGTAGGGCTCCGCCATCAGTTCCAGTGGATGACGCAGATCGACGATGTACACCTGCTCGCCGGCATCGAGCTGCGCCTTCAGGTCCTCCGGTTCCAGCCGCAACGACACCAGCTTTTTCAGAACCGCCCGTCTGCGATATAGTCGCATCAGGAAAAATCCCAGCACGCCCAGCAGCAGAATCACACCAGAGAAACGTCCGACCCAGTTCAGCAGGTTCGGATTGCGTTTGAGCGCGTCGCCGAAGAGCCTCCCGCCCGTCAGCAGCGCAAGCAGCCATAGGCTCGCGCCGATTCCGTCAAAGAACAGGAACCGTCCCAGGTTCATCCCGTTCTGGCCCGCCACCGGAGCTGCCAGCGTCGCCAGCCCTGGCACAAACTTGGCAAACATCAGCATCACGCTGCGTCGCCGCCCAAACGAGTCCTGCGTGCGCCGGACACAGATCGTCGGCTCCATCGAAAGCTTGCAGAGAATCCTCAGTACATGATGCCCGTACCGCCGCCCTATCAGAAACCAGCTTGTATCCGCGGTCATGCACGCCAGGAATCCCGCCAGGAACGCCGCGCCAAAACTGAGTTGGTGTTCTGCCGACAAGCCGCCCGCCGCCAGCAGCACCGGCGTCGCAGGCAATGGGATCCCGAGTTGCTCCACCAGGACCCAGCCGAAGAGCAGCAGATAACTGTACGTAAGAAGAATGTGTTCGGGGAGAGCCATAGTCGTAATCCAGTTGTGGAGCGATGTGCTGATTTGGGTTCAGGTCGCCGGGTGCGGCAGGAACGGCAAACGGCTAACCTCACTCTATCCGATGAAGGTGAACTGAATTCGTTTCAAATCAATCTACCCCCTCCCCCCCCCGTCAAAATCCGCGCCCCTCTGGCAATAGAGATGCTTTCATAAGTCAAAAAATAATTTCCGCGAATATTGAAACGAATTCACTCCTCGCGACACCATCCGCCACGGGCCAATAAAACCGGCGGGACCACGCAAACGGACTCGCCTGCTCCGGAATGGAGCCTTCATCCCACCATGCAAATGCATCGCAACCGGTTTCCTCGGAGATTGCGCTCATGAATGATATTTACAAGAATGTGCCTGGTTTTGGCGAACCGGGCGCCTCCAGCAAAAACAGCGATGTGCCGAAAAAGGCTGTCTCTCTCCGAGATCGCTGGGAATCAGTGCGATACGGCCCGGTGGGGCGGGTCCTCGGCTACAGCTTGGCTTTCACCGTGATTTTCGTGTTGATCTTTCTGTTTCTCTGGGCACTCGAACACTACCACTTCTGAACTCGCATGATTCCTCGCCGTTCCATCTGGCTCAGCGTCGGTGATCCCGGCGCCCTTGCCGCAAGGGCATCGTGCCAATCTTCTTCCGTGGAGCCATCACGGTATCTTCGTCCGCCAAGCCATCGCGACTCCATCCGCAATACCAGAATCGAAATCCTTTAACTCTCTAAAAACAGAGATCTTCCTCCCAGAGATCTGGGGTGGGGTATGCGAAGGAAATCCGTCCGATTGACCCGGCACTCCGGCACTTCTCACGCCAATACAAAAGCCGCCCGGAGGCGGCTCTCGTCGTTGCGAATTTTGGAGAATTACCGGGCAGTCGTCGTGCCCGTCTCTTGCAATCTGGCGTGCGCCTGGACGCCCTTGTCGGCAAAGTAATTGCGATCCCACAGGTTCTTGTAGAACTCTCCGGTCAGCTCGGCAGCGCGCGGACCGAAGGTCGGTCGGCCGCCCTCGAGGAAGAACACGGTCACAAGGGCCCCTTGCGGTGTGTCGGAGTACGATGCGAACCAGCCAAAACGCGTTCCCTTGTCCGAACAGGTTCCCGTCTTTCCAAAGACCGGCAGTTCCTGAAAGTTGGCACGCAGACGGCGTGCGGTTCCATATTGGACCGCGCCTGCCATGCCATCCTGCATGTCCGGAACGTAGCGGGCGATGTCGAGTGTCCGCTTCACCTTGGGCTCGAACGCGGCAACTTCCTCAGCCGAAGTCGGATGCTGCAGGTAATAGAGCGTTCCGCCATTGGCGAGCGAAGCCACGAAGGCGCCAAGTTGCAGCGGGGTCATCGAGACGCCCTGCCCGAAACTGCACATGCGGCCGACTCCGCCTTCCGACGTCGGAATGGCTTCGGTTGGATATGCGCCGAGCTGCTCGCCTTCAATGTGGTAACCGGCCAACTCGCCCAGCCCGAATTGGGTGGCATAGTGGCGAACGCGTTCGAAACCAAGTTCGCGGCCGAGTTCTTCGAAATAAAGATTGTTGCTCTTTGCGATAGCGTCCGTCATGTTCATGCGGAAGCCCGCAAGCTTCACAGGAGTATCGCGCGTGACAAGACCTTCGCTCAATGCGGCCAGAGCCACAGAAAGCTTGATGGTGGAGCAGGGCTCTGCGCCCGGTGAAAGCGCCAGCTTCTGGTTGACCATGGCCAGAATGCGGCCGTTCGAGGGATCGATCACCACCGCGGTGCCATTCATGTCGCCCAGCGCGTCGATAGCTGCCTGGCGAACCAACGGATCTTCACCGGCCGTAACGTCCTCCGCAAAGATGTCGCCCTTTGCAAAGGAACTCGCAGTGAAACGCTCGCCGTAATAATGACGATGGCGCCGAGTAAGAACCGCATGATGAAGCGTAGCCGAGGAGGATGCCGTGGAGTGAACGCGATGGGTTGCAACTGATCTGGAATGGGCGGAGCTATGGGTATGCCGAACGGCCAGGTGTTTGCTGGCGGTCTTCGAGTGATGCACGGGGTGCTGCACGTCAAGCGCAGCAGCGCTGCAGGTGCCAACACTCATCCCAACGACGGCGATTCCCAAGGCAAAGGCGCAAGACAGTCTCATCCGGAACAATTCCCCTCAACAGTGGATTGCGAGCCATGCGTCTGCCCTGCAGCAGCGCATTTCGTCCTGAAACTCAAACTGGTTATCACACACGCTCTTGCCGCAGTATGTGAGTGGTGTCACCGGCTGACTTGAACGGCGCTCGCCCACAAACATTTCGGGGAAACAACATCAATGATGCAGAAGTACTTGTCCTGACCCCTGGTTTTCGAGAGCTACTTTGAACTATACCGCGCTCAGGATTCAGTGCAAGTCCCCGATTTCGGGTAGCTTGCATCAGAACTTCATCCGGCGCATGAACGTCGGAACATCCAAGTCCCTCTCTTCATCGTTGGAAGGTGCAGACAAAGGACTTACAGCCGGCTGCGAAACCGGTTCCTCGGTAATCACCGGGGTGCGAACGCTGTTACCAAAGTCTGAAGCATAATCGCGCGGAAGCGGCGCAAACGTCGCCTCCTCCGCGGCTTCCGTGTGACTGGTCCGGACAGCTGCAGCCACAAACTCCGGTTCGCCGGCTTCTTCGTCGCAGGACTCCTCGTCATCGTCTTCGCTCATGAACCGCAGAGGCGCCGGAGCCGGCGGTGCAACAGGTGGTTTCTCGCGCATCCACGCATCTGTTGCAACCACGGGAACCGAGACCACCGGCATCTCTTCTACATTCAGCATGCGCGCACGGCGCTCGGGCATCTGGTCGCGGAAACCCGTCGCGATCACCGTGATCTTCACCTCGTCGCCCATGCGTTCGTCCAGCACCGCGCCGAAGATGATGTTGGCGTCTTCGTGTGCCGAACTCTGGATAAGGGAGGAGGCTTCGTTGACCTCGGAGAGCTTCAAATTGCTGGAGCCAGTAATGTTGATGAGGATGCCGCGTGCTCCGTCGATTGCACCTGCGTCGAGCAACGGCGATGCCATTGCGGCTTGTGCTGCCTCCTTGGCGCGATTGTCGCCGGAGCGAATCGCTGTCCCCATCACCGCGTGGCCCATGCCGGCCATCGTGGTCTTCACATCGGCGAAATCGCGATTGATGATGCCGGGGATTGTGATGATGTCAGAGATGCCCTGCACGCCCTGACGCAGAACATCGTCCGCAATACGGAAACTCTCAAAAAAGCCTGCGTCTTTTGCCACGGCAAGCAGTTTCTCGTTGGGGATCACGATCATCGTGTCGACGCTCTCAATCAGTTCTTTCAGGCCGCGCTCAGCCTGCTGCAGGCGGCGCTTCCCCTCGAACGCGAACGGCCGCGTGATGACCGCGACGGTCAGGATACCCATCTCGCTGGCCAGCGACGCGATCACGGGAGCCGCTCCGGTACCCGTGCCTCCGCCGAGACCAGCGGTCACAAAGACCAGGTCCGCGCCTTCCAGCGCCTCGATGATCTTCTCTGAATCTTCGAGTGCCGCACGACGGCCTACATCGGGATTCGCTCCCGCACCGAGTCCGGCGGTCAGCCGCACGCCAAGCTGCAGCTTAATCGGGGCAAGAGAGAGCTTCAGCGCCTGCACGTCTGTATTCGCCGCTATGAACTCGACGCCTTCGAGGCCTGCCTGGATCATGCGATTGACGGCGTTGCCGCCGCCACCGCCAACACCAATGACCTTGATTCGCGCCCCGCGCTGCTCTTCATCGTGAAACTGAATGCGCAAATCTGCGGCTTCTATCTTCTGCTGATCCATAGCGGCTGGCGCCTCCCCGTTCGTAGTTGACATGATCCTTGCCTTAGAAACTCGCTGCGAAGATGGCGCGCAGCTTGGCGCGCAAACTGTTGTTTTCTGCCGCACGGGTGACACGTGTGCGATGTGCATACAGTAGCATTCCGATGGCAGTGGAAAAGCTGGGATGAACTAATTCACCTGGCATGTTCGAGAGCCGCACCGGCATTCCCGTGCGGGCTGGAACGCGAAGCTGGCTTTCTGTCACGTCGAGCATACCCGGAAGCATGGCTCCGCCGCCGGTCAGCACGCATCCTGCGCCGAGAGCCTCAAGCACGCCGCCCTGGCGAAGGCTCTCTTTTACAAAGTATAGAAGCTCTCGTGCTCGCGGCTCGAGAATCTCAGCAAGCGTGCGCAATACGAGACGCTGCGGCTCGGGATTGTTGATCTCGATCTCTGCTTCAAGTGGGACGGCCGTAACTACTGCGTGGCCATACTGCCGCTTCAGTTCCTCGGCTTGCGCAACGGGCATCTGCAACCCAACCGCGAGGTCGTTGGTGAAATGTGCACCGCCGATAGGAACCGATGCCGTGTGGGCCACCGCTCCTTCAAAGAAGACAACTATGTCGCTGGAATGCGCACCGATGTCGAGTAGGCAAACGCCGAGTTCGCGCTCATCTGCGGAGAGCGTTGACTCTGCCGCCGCGATCGACTCGAGCACAGCCTCGGAAACTTCCAGTCCGGCACGGTTGGCGCAG
>NZ_DATHHT010000012.1:0-182682 GCF_035317045.1 Occallatibacter sp. | reverse complement strand
TTTGAACCTCCGACCCCCTGGTCCCGAACCAGGTGCTCTACCAGGCTGAGCCACTCCCCGAACTTGGTGTGCAGGTGCGTATCATCGGGCGCGGCCTGGTGCGTTTTCCCGCTTGGTACGCTCCGTTAAGTGTAGCAGAATCTCGGGCGCGATGCCCCGGCGACGGCATCGCTGTGTATGGTTGGAACTTGGAGAGATTTGGCGTCGCTCAGGAAGCAATGTCTGGATTGCGCCGGCAAAAAACTGAGCCCGCCCTGCGTGTAGCTGGACGGGCTTTGTTTAAAAGGCTGAAAAGGGTTACAAGGCCACAACCGAGCCTACTGCTTCTCTGGGGCGGCTGGCGGGTTTGCACCGGGGAAGATTCCCCCGATCGGTTCGCGTCGCTTCTGCTCGTCTAGCGGGTTGGGCAACGGTTTACGCGGTATCATCTGGTCGCGCTGTGCGGCGTTATAAACGAAGATCGCTTCCACCGTGGCGATCTGCTTCAGATCTGCAGCCTGCAAACGCTCAACGACATCCTGGTTGGAATGGTGGGTCCGGCTTTCGTAATCGAGATCATCCTGGATGAACTGGAAACCCGGGATGCCAACTGCGTCGAAGCTCAAGTGATCGGTCCCGCCGGTATTCCGCATCGTCAGCGTCGTTACGCCGAGGTCCTTGAGCGATGCGATCCATTGCGCAAAGATGGGAGCGACGGCAGCGTTGCCCTGCGTATAGATGCCGCGGATTTTTCCCGAGCCATTGTCAACGTTGAAGTAGGCGGAGACAAGTTTTTGCTCCGGCTTGACTTCGAGTGGGCCAGTGGCGCGGCGCATGAATTCAGGCAGAGCCACCTGGTCTGGCGCAGTGGAGAGCGCGGCAGAACCAAAGTGCTGCCTGCAGTAGCCCCTCGATCCGAACAGGCCCTCTTCCTCGCCAGTCCAGAGCGCGATGCGAATTGTGCGGCGCGGTTTGACCCCGAGCGCTTCTAAAATGCGCACGGCCTCCATGGCTACGATGGTTCCTGCTCCGTTGTCGGTGGCGCCAGTTCCGGCTATCCAGCTATCCAGATGGCCGCCGAGCATCACAACCTGGTCCTTCAGTTTTGGATCGGTGCCGGGAATCTCGGCGACGGTGTCATAGGCGTGCTCGTGCTCACCGGTGAATTTGGTATCGATATTGATCTCAACGGTCACGGGCACGTGCGCCTCTACGAGCCGGTCGAGACGTCCATAACTCTCGATGGCGGCGACAGCAACCGGAATCTTCACACGCTTGTCGGCCAGGTAGGGGGTTCGGCCGAGCGTCGCGCCGTTGTCATCGAAAAAGGTGCCGCCGCTACCGCCGCCATTCTTGCCATCGCGGCTGGGTTCAATCACCGCCGCGACTTTTTCGTCGGCGAAGAATTGCGCGATCTTGTCGATCATGCGCATGCGTTCCATAAACGTGCGCATACGTGCCTGCATCGCTGGTGGGAGACCACCACCTCCGCCGGTCACTGGAAACTCGGCGATCTCTTCGAGCTGCTGGTCTGTGTTGCGGTCGAAGAGGGGCCTTGTCCACGGGCGGAACTTCGCGCATGGCGCCGTAGAGGACAATTTTGCCGGCGAGCTTACCCTTGTATTGATCAAAATCCTTGTCGGCTTGGATATTGACGAAGACCACGTCGCCGGTAACGGGTCCGGGCGTTGCTGGGGACCACGGAGTTGACTGCAGAATCAGCACTGCCGTATCGGGGGTCACCATGCGAGCCCACGTGTTCATTTGCTGCCAGCCCAGGCCGAACTCGCCCCAATCTTCCAGATGAGCATTTTCAAGCCCGATCTTGGTCAGGGTGTCGCGTGTCCACTCATTGGCCTTCTTTGCATTGGGCGAACCAGTAAGGCGCGGGCCGATCCCGTCCATCAACGCTGAAGCAAATTCCATGACATGCGAGTGATTCAGGCCTTCATCCCGGATCCGCTCATACATCGACATGTCGAGGGACTCGGTGGCGGGCTGAACTTCAGCGTAGGGATCGACTGGGGCAGGTGACGGGGCCGGCTTCGGTTTTTCCGCGGCATAGAGAATCGCGGCAACCGCCAGCAGCGCCGCCGGGGAAAGGCGGGCGAGTGAAATGCGCATCTTCTGAGCTCCGATAGGGTGGGGTGTGATACCTGTGGAGGAATTCTATGGTATCCACCACCCCATTCGCGCGCAAAAAAATGCGGTTAGGGCACTCTGCAGACGTTGGTAGGCCTAGTCGCTCTTGCCTCCATCCGCCGCGGCCGGCAGATCGAGAGCGACCAGGGCGAATCGAGTCTTCCCGTCGAGGGGATCTTCAAATCCGACGATGTGCTGGTGGCGCTTGGAGCCAGCCTTAAGCTGAAGGCCCCCGTGGACGCCAAAATCCTTGTCATCGATCCGTACGTTTCCGTGATTCCCGCTGTCGCTGCAGGTCAGCCCTTCTGACGTTGCCGTGGGTGTGCCGACCGGAGCATTTCCCTGGCAGGTGATTACATCGCCGTAGCGGCCGAGGGACTTCTTATAAAACGCGGTCACCTTGTCCTGCGTGTCTGGAGTGGCATAATTCACAGCCCTGACGCGCAGCGTCCATTGACCGAAGCCCATGTTCACGTCGGCGGATTTGTCGTGCTCCTTATCTCTTACAATTTCAGCGCCCGGGTAGACAGGCAGCCCCAGATCGGCCGCGGATATTTGGTTGGTATTCACATGGACTCCACCAAACGGTGTGTCGACCTGAACGTTCTTTTCTTTCCCGTCCGCATCCTTATCCACATGGACTCGACAGCCCGCAATTCCGGTAGCCAAGGCTGTTCCCAACACAATACAGATCGCCTTTCGATTCATCAGATTCGCCCTCACTCTCTGTAGTACGGTGCGGCGCATCCGCCGGTTCCGCTGGTTCCCAAGCTTGCTCCAACATCTTTGTACTACTTTCTTTCGCAACGAGGGTTAGTATTCTCAGTAGTTTGTAGCCACAAGACTGGTTCACGTTCGAAATACGGGCAGTTAACAGATGTGTTTCTGGCACCTTGCCTCGTAGCCTTGGCGGATGAAACCGGCGACGTAGAAAACGAAAGGACCTTTGTATGTTTGCTCTCAGCTCCTCCAAACGATTCGCGCTTGCCGCCGTGTGCGCCGCAGCGATGGCAGCGGCAGCATCAGCTTGCGCTCAGGATGACCCTCCGCCGGAGGCTGGCCGCATTTCCTATATCTCAGGGAACGTATCCATACAGCCGGTTACCTCGGACGATTGGGGACAGGCGTATCCCAATCTTCCTGTCGGTCCCGGCGACCGCATTTTCACTGATTCCGACGGGCGAGCCGAAATCCAGGTTGGACAGACCTACGTGCGCATCGGGCCGAACTCGGATGTCACGCTCGTGGACGACTCTACCTTCAACATCAACTTTGGCATCGCCCAGGGTTCGATCCACCTGCACAGCTTCGGGCTGTGGCCAAGGCAACTGCTCGACATCAGCACGCCGAATGGCAATGCGGAATTCGGGAATGCGGGCGATATACGTGTAGACGTCCTGCCCACCGAGGGCGCGACCGTGTTCACCAATCTCGGCCAATTCGCAGACATTACGGCCGCTGGCGATTTTCGCCAGGAACTCAACTACGGCCAGTCCCTCGAACTTGCCGGGTCTAATCCCGTCTCTCCGCAGTGGCTGCAACCTGCAGGCCCCGACGATCTCGATTCGTGGAGCCAGCAGCGTGACCAGCAACTGGCGCGCGTTGCCTCGTTCCAATACGTCAGCCCCGACATTCCGGGAGCGGCCGACCTGGACGCGAGTGGCGACTGGCAACCTGCGACCGAGTACGGTGCGGTCTGGTTTCCGCGCAATGTTTCGGCAGATTGGGAGCCTTATCACAACGGGCACTGGATCAACCGCGATCCGTGGGGATGGGTGTGGGTCGAGGATGAATCGTGGGGCTACGCGCCCTTCCACTACGGCCGGTGGGTAAACTACAGCGGCAGGTGGGGCTGGGTGCCGGGACCGGTGAACGTGCGTCCGATCTGGTCGCCGGCGCTGGTGGTGTTTGCCGGCGGCGTTCACGTTGGCGGCGGAGGCGGCCTTTCTGCCTGGTTCCCGCTCGGACCGGGAGAAGCCTATCGCCCCTGGTATCGTTGCAGCCCGCGCTATATCGACCAGGTAAATATCACCAACATTCGCGAGTCTCAGCGAGTTCACGTTCAGAACACATACGTCAACGTCAACGTGACGAACATTACGTATGTGAACCAGACGCGCGGCATGTCGGCGATGCGTCAGGATGATTTTGCGTCAGGGAGGTCAATGCGGAATGTTGCGGTTCACGTCGATCCGCGTGAGATGCAGCAGGCTCGGCCCTTGGCTCGGCCGGAAGCAACTCCGTCGCCGCGAGCCTTTGTCTCGCGTCCAGTGACCCGTCCGGTTCCGGTTTCGATCCAGAGGCCAGAGCTGATCAATCAGCAAGGCAGGCAGATCGCGGCCAGGCCGGGGGCAACCCCAGTTGCCGCACCGGTAAGGCCGGCGCCCCCGATGCGGCAGTTGCCCGGTCGCACGATTGTGGCGGCCCCGGCGCATCCGGTTCAGAACGGCCCAGGGGGAGGCCGCTTTCCTGGAGTCCAAAACGGCCAGCAGCAACAACCCGGTTCGCCGACTGACGGCTTTCAGGGAAGAGCGCCGCGTGCAAACCCGGTGGGGCCGGTACAGGGAATCCAGCGGCAGCCACTGAATCCGCAACGGAACCCCAATCCGCCAACAAACAATAACAACAACGAGCGGCAGCCGGGTCAGCAGCCGGTGCAGCCGACCGGCCAGCCCACGGCTCCCCCGAACTATCGACAGCAAGATCGGTCAAACCAGGCGCCGAACAATAACGATCGTCAACCCGGACCGCAACCGGTCATGCCTGGAGTGCAGCCAACAGGCCGGCCGATGCAGCCGCCACCGAATTCGCAACAAGATAGGCCGAACCAGGCGCCGGGCAATAACGATCGTCAACCCGGACCGCAACCAGTCATGCCTGGAGTACAGCCAACAGGTCGGCCGATGCAGCCGCCTCCGAACTCGCAGCAGGATCGGCCGAACTATCAGCAGGATCGAAGGCCAAACCAGCCACAGCCCCAGAACCCGCCGCCGCAGCAGAATCGTCAGGACTTCGGCCCTGTACAACCGAACAAGCACACGGACCAGGCGCCTCCGCCGGCAAACAATCCGCCCCAGGGACGGCCGAGTCCTCCACCCCAGGAGCAGCGACAGGTGATGCCTCCGGAACGGCCGGTGTATCAGCCACAGGAAAGGCCGATTCCACCGTCAAATCCCCAGGCTGCTTCGCCACAACAAAACAAGCAGCAGAACGATCAGAAACAAAACAAGGATCAAAAGAAGGACGATAAGAAAAACGACAAGAAGGACGACAAGAAGCACGACTAAGCAAACTACAAATGAATCAGGGCCGCTACGCATCTAGCAGCGGCCCTTTTGCTTGAGGATTTGCACGATTCAGTGCCTGAAAGTGCAACGAATCTAGCCGGGAGAGCTCAAGAACCGGCTTGCCGGCATGGCTGCCAGCCGGTGAGATCAGTGTGCTTCGTGCCCATCCTCAGTCTTTCCATCGGCGGTGCCGCCGGTTGCCCACAGGATGCAGGCAAAGAAGACTGCTGCGATAACGGGTACGACAAGAAACGGGGAAGTGATCATGTTTAAGCTCCCTGAACCTTAGATTATCAAATCGACCGGTTTCTTCACGCAGGGCGCGGGAAACGCGGGCAGGCGCAGAGGTTTATGATGGATTCGCCCGAACCTTGAGCGAGCGTCCGTGTTCCAACGAGGAGCAACTCCATGAACGAGAACAATTCTGCATCGCCCCGCAACCGGGGCCGTCGCGACTTTTTGAAGATTGGCGGAGCCGCCACAGCGGCGCTGCTGACTCCTTCCGCATTTGCCGTAACGCCGAACAAGACGCTCCCAGACCTACCTTCAAACCCGCGGACACCAGAGGCCATGCCGACGCGCAATCTGGGCAAGACCGGCTATAAGGTCGGCATCTTTTCGCTGGGCGGTCAGGCCGCATTGGAGAAGCCCAAAAACTTCGACATCGCTGTGCCGATCGTTGAGCGCGCGCTCGATCTTGGCGTCAACTACATCGATACGTCGTCGATCTACGGAGGACCCGATCGCTGGAGTGAGCAATACGTGGGCAAGGTGATGGCGAAGCGCCGCAACGAGGCCTTTCTTGCGACCAAGACCAAGGAACGCACGCGCGATGGCTCGATGCGCATGATCGAGAGATCGCTCCAGTTGCTGCAGACCGATCACGTGGATCTCTGGCAGCTGCACGACGTGGGCACCACCTATGACGTCGGCCAGATCTTCGCAAAAGGCGGCGCCATGGAAGCGCTGCTCGACATGCAGCAGCAAAAAGTGGTTCGGTATCTCGGCATTACCGGACACTACAGGCCCGATGCACTGGTCGAGTGCATTCAGCGGCACGACTTCGATTGCATCCTGATGGCGATGAATGCGGCCGACCCGCATCACTACAGCTTCAACGATGCGCTGCTGCCGCTCGCGGTCGAAAAGCAGATGGGCATCATCGGGATGAAGATTCCGGGCCGCGGACGCATTCTATCCACCTGGACACCGCCACCGATCGAGCAGCAGAAGCACTCGTGGGAAGGCATGACGATCCAGACCGACAAGCCGGGCACGCTGACTATGCGCGAAGCTATGTATTACACGCTTTCGCGGCCGGTTAGCACGGTAATTATCGGATGCGATACGACAGCGCAGCTCGAAGAGAATGTGCACCTGGCGCGCAACTTCACGCCGATCAATGAAAAGCAGCAGACAGAGCTGGTAGCGAGGGCCGAGCCGTGCGCCAAGCCGTCGCTGTTCTTCCGGTTTTACGACCGGCCGTAGTGGATGCTGCAACCCTGAAGACGAAAGGCCTAAGCCGCGCGCTTTGGCCTTTTTCTTTCTGAGAGCCGGATCTTGCCATTATCCTCAGCGAATTCCTACCGTCCCCTTCACTGACTGGATGAGCGCAGCCGAGTCGTATCCGACGCCGTCTTTGAAAACCATCTCCACTTTTTCGACGTTCTCGATCTTGTCCGCAGGATTCCCGCCGAGCACCACGATGTCGGCCGCCTTGCCCGGAGCGATGGATCCGATCTCAGCGTCCTTACCCATATATTTCGCGCCGTTCAGCGAAGCAATACGGATGGCTTCAACCGGCGTAAATCCTGCCTCGACCAACAACTCGAGATTGCGCTGGTCGCCGTAGCCGGGCACCACGCCGCCATAACCGGTTGGATCGCAACCAGCCATCAGCAATCCGCCAGCCGCGACAAATTCATGCTCGAAGAGCATTTCCTTCTGAAGAAGCGTTTGCCCCAATTGCTGTTCAGCTCTGCTCGCGCGGACCGTAAGGTACTCTCTTGCGGCTTCGACGTTCAAGGTTTTCAGTGCGGCGCTTTCGCGTTCCATCGGAGGACGATTGCCGGCCATTGTTTCAAAAATGGCCAAGGTTGATGTGATCGCTACGTGGTGCGCAACCAGGTCTGCGATCATCTGGATGGCGAACGTGCCCTTGCCTTCAAGGTACGGCCCCGTGATGTCGAGCTTTGGCCCGGGAATTTTTCCAGCCTCGATAGCGCGCTTCAACTCGAGATCGGTGTACGGCTCGAGGCTGCCGCCAGTGCGTGCTGTCGTCACGCCACCGGCAAGGTAGAGCCGAGGAGCACTGTCTGCTGCCTCCGCGTAGAGGGCGAGCCCGTCGGCAGGGCGATCGGGCAGCGGATAGAAGAGATGCTCGTGCATCCCGACGAGACCGGGCATCACGGTCTTGCCCGTCATGTCCAGGACCTTCGCATTCGAAGGGTAGTCGCCGTGCGATTTGGCATCCTGCAAGGCGGTGATCTTTCCGCCTGCAATCAAGATGCGCATGTCCTCCTGCGGCGCGGCGCCAGTGCCATCGATGACACGCACATGATCGAGCATCAGCACCGGGGCGTCCTCTTTGATGTAGATCGCAAGAGGAGACTTGTGCTGAGCCACGCAAGACAAGCTAAGTGTCGCCGCGAAGCACAAAGTTGCTGCGCGCTGCAAAATTCGCATGAGATTCAGGCCGCCAGGGAAGAGATTCAGTTCCTCGCTGCAAGTCTCAGTCACCGTGCGGGCGGTGTCAATTGTGAATCGCGAAGCCCGCGCCAACTTCAGCCTCTTCTCTTCCTCATGACCCAGGTTGTCATACAGCGATAGTCCTGCACGATCGTGGTTTTCAGGGGATCGACGAGCACTGCATTCAACTCTTCGACGAGGTCCATCAGCATTTCTTCATCGACCAAAAACCATTTCGATCCGTCACCAACGACAAAGATATTTCCTCCCACTCTTTCAAAGTCCATGCCGATTCTTGATCCCAGCCGGCAGAACAGCATCCCGCCAGGCCTCAGGACTCGCCAGAGTTCTGCGATCATGCTTCGAAAGTGCTCCTCGTCGCGTGCGAAGTGGAGTACCGAGGAGCAAATGACAACATCCGCAAATCCATCGGCGAATGGCATCTTTTCGATGGGACCAACCCGGAAATTTTCACGTGGTAGCCCTGTCGCCAGCGATGCAGACAACTTGCGCACATGATCGACACCTTCAGCGTCTTGATCGAGCGCGAAGACCTCGCAGCCTTCTCGCAGCAGGTAAACCAGGTTTCGTCCATATCCGCATCCGGCATCGAGCACGCGCATGCCGGCCGCGATGTTCCCGCGCAAAATCTGGTCGAAGACATAGATATCGATCTGCCCGAACTGTTCCTGCACGGTCAAAGCCACGCTGACACCTTTTTCTGTTGATGAAGATTCGAGAAAGCAGGTTTTCCCATCGTGAAACGTCACGCTGAATCGATCGCGGCCGGGTTTTTATTCGCGTCAGACTTCAACGTTGAGGTACAAGCGGTAATGCTCATCGCTGATTGCAGTAAAGGGCCGCATCGCGATGTTGCCCGTCGCCGTCTTCGCCTGCCAGTTGGTTGAACCGTCTGTGACCTGCGCAACCGAGGCCAACTCCTCAGGACGCACGGCGTCAGGAATCTCTCCCACGGCAAAAAGTGCCAGCGGACCATGCACCGCGGCCACCACCTTCGAATGCTGTGGGTCGACTGCTTGAAGGGTAGTTGGCATGTCGAATTCGACTTCGATGCGATCGCCCCTTTTCCACGTACGTTGAATGCGCGCGAACTGGCCGGGCGTGGGGCTGGAGGCGGCACGCTTGCCATTCACCGCGATGGTTGTCTTCGGTCCTGCCCACTCTGGGATGCGCACGAACACTGCAAACGCAGCGGACTTGTCGGTGGCAACTTCGATTTGGGTTGAGGGGCGATGCGGATAATCCGTGCGCTGAACCAGGCTGACACGGTCGCTGCCGCGCTTCCAAGTCACGCGCGATGGAACAAAGAGGTTTACGTAAACGCCTTCGTCATCGCCGAAGTACGAGCTGATCCCGTAATCAGCGGTGACCTGCGAAAAAGTTCCCGTGCAGCAGTGCCACTTGTACGGGTGATAGACCTTCGATCCGTCGTTGTTGTAGTCGGAGTAGTAGAAGCCGTGCCCATCCTCCTTGATCGGCTTGACGCCCAGGATGCAGTTGTAGAGCACACGCTCCATGCTGTCGCCGTACCGGCTGTCCTTGGTGGTTCGCAGCAGGTAACGCGTGATTTTGAAATGCGCGTAGGAACCGCATGGTGTCTCAAAACTCGAGTGCGTCCTGGTCAGGCTCTCGCCGATATCGCCGCTGCCAGGCTTGCGGAATTCTTCATTGGGTCCCCAACCGCCCGTGGCAAAACTCTGCGCACGCACAAAATCGAACCCATTGCGCGCGCCACGCAAATACTTTTCGTCACCCAGCACGAAGTAAGCCTGCATGGCGCTGCTCATGGCGTTGACGTGGCTGTAAGCGTGTTTGCCGGGAAGCACGTTTTCGCCAGCTGCAAGCGGATCCCAATACCAACTGTCGGCGAGGAAGTGGTGGCCCATGACTTTGTAGCGGCTGCCGGCGCCGCGTTGCCAGGACAGGAAGAAGTTTTCCGGCAGCGTGTACGGCTCATCCCAGCAAAACGATTCATCTCGATGCGGACGCGCAAACTCCTCGGCACGCGAGATTCCCCCAGGAGGCAGAAGCTTCGTCACAGAATCGAGCGCTGCATCCAGGGCTTTGAAAGCATTAGGGTCGCCGGCAAACTCGTGTGCGTCGATCATGCCGATGGAGATCTTGTCGTAGGTGTAGGCGGGGAAGCGGTGGTCGTCCCAGAAATGCGATGTGATTGCAGGTCCAAAGCCGCTGACGAGTCGGTGAACCTTCGCCTGTGTTGCCTTGTCGCCGGTGGCTGCATAATCGCGCGCCAGGCCGGAGAGATATTGTCCGAAGCTGTGTCCGGGAGCGAAGCCGTTGTTGCCGGGCTTGTCAATGTCACTCAGCGGCGCCCAACTGTACCAGCCGCCCATCTCCTCGCCCGGAGCGGGTAGACCTGCGCGCTGGCGAAAAGGCTTTAAGAGCGAATCTTCGTCGAGCGCGCGATAGAACGCATGATTGCGATCGAACTGCTCACGCAGTGGCCCTTCCAGGAGTTCGACCTCGCCGTAACCGAATTGTCTGAGCGGCGGCGTGATCTGCAAGGATTCGTTCTCATTCGCGAGTCCAGCGCGCGGATGAACGAGCGCCGCTGCGGCAACGGCCGCGCCAGTTTTGAGGAACGTGCGGCGGGATTGGGTCCGGGTGATCGACATGAGTGCCCCCGGGATGGATTTTAACGCCCGGCATCCACACCTGGAATTTGGCGGGTAGTTGTGGCCTGCTCAATCCATGTGATTGATGAGGGAAGCAATGCAGGCTGCGCCGAATCCGTTGTCAATGTTCACGACGGACACGTTGGGAGAGCAGGTATTCAGCATGCCGAGCAGGGCAGCGACGCCACCAAACGAGGCACCGTATCCCACGCTGGTCGGCACAGCTAGTACCGGTGCATTCACGAGGCCCGCCACCACGGTCGGCAACGCGCCTTCCATGCCGGCACAGACGATGAGGACGCGCGCGGATTGCAGCGACTGCTTTTGCGCCAGGAGGCGATGAATTCCGGCGACGCCCACGTCGGCGATCAACTCCGTTTCGTTCCCCATCAACCGCGAAGTCACGGCGGCTTCCTCGGCAACGGGCAGGTCGCTGGTTCCCGCGCAGACTACGCAGATGCTGCCTCTTCCCGCGGGAGCTTTGCTTTGCTCCAGCGTGATGGCGCGGGCTGTCTCATGGTAAGTCGCACGCGGCTCGGCGCTGCTAACGGCATCGAAGTTCTCGCGCGATGCGCGCGTGGCCAGTACGTTGCCTCCCGCTTTGGCCATATGCGCGAAGATCCGGGAGACCTGGTCGTTGGTCTTTCCGGCAGCAAAGATCACCTCGGGCATGCCGGTACGCAGTGCGCGGTGGTGATCGAGCTTGGCGAAGCCAAGATCTTCAAAGGGAAGATCCTTCAGCCGCTCCAGCGCTTCCGGCACAGCCGTGCGGTTTGCCTGTACGTCCTTGAGCAGCGCTTCAATCTGCGAGCGATCCATCAGCGCTCCTCCTCGTGTATTGCGGCAAACACCCGTCTTGCCTGTTCCGTGACTTGTTTCAGCGGAACAGAATGCGCCGCGGCGATGCGCCGGCAATCTTCATACTCCGGCGCTGCGTTTGCAATATCGCCGGAAGGCCAGCGTGCGATCTTGATACGTACCGGGCCCCATTCCGTTTGCACTTCCTTGAATTCACGAGCCAGTGAAACCTTGTTCTCGATGCGCCAATGCATGCCGATGGTGGTGGTTTCTCGAAACAGCAGATCGCGTAAGGCAGGAACCTTATCTGGATGGCACAACACTGTTAACTGCACGCCGGTGCGGCCCTTTTTCATTTGGATGGGAATGCGATACACGTCCCAGGCGCCCGCTTCCAGCAACACTTCGCTGACGTAGGCAATCAGCTGCGGGCTGGAGTCGTCGATCACGGTCTCCATGATGGCGATTTGCTCGGCAGCGGAATGCCCGGCAGTCTCTTCGCCAACAAGCAGGCGCAGCAGGTTGGGCTGACCCGGCGTGTCGCGTCCACCCGCGCCGTAGCCGGATCTCGATATGCGCATGGCGGGCAGCGACGCGTACTCCACATTCAACATGCGTAGGACCGCAGCGCCCGTGGGCGTCACGCGTTCCATCGGAGGACCGGAAGAATACACCGGCGCATCGCCAAGCAGCGTAAGCGTAGCGGGCGCGGGCACAGGAAGCGTTCCATGCGCGCACTCGACGGTGCCGCTGCCGACATTCAGTGGAGAGGCCAGCCAGCGATCGACACCAAGATGCGCGCAGCCCACGGCCGAGCAGACGATGTCCAAAATCGTGTCAACTGCGCCGACTTCGTGGAAGTGAACCTTCTCAATGGGCATCGAATGAATCTTTGCTTCGGCTTCACCAAGCAATTGAAACGCCAGAGAGGCGCGGACTCTAACCGCATCGGCGATCGGCGCGCGTTCGATGATAGCGTGGATTGCGGAAAGAGATCGATGCGGCTGATGATCGTGTTCGTGAGCATGGTCGTGCGTGTGGACCGTGCCATCCGCATGGGTGTGTTCGTGCGAGTGGCCGTGGTCCTGGTCATGGGTGTGCGCATGGGAATGCGTTTCATGATCGTGCACGGCCGCATCATCGACGACCACATCGATCTTGGTTCCGGCGAGGCCGCCGCGGCTAACCTTGCGCATTTCGAGATGCGCACCGAGGTTCAGCGCGGCCGTTGTTTCTTCGAGCAGGGCAAAGGGCACGCCTGCATCCACAAGCGCGCCAAGCAGCATGTCGCCGCTGATGCCGGAGAAGCACTCCAAATATCCGATTCGCATGGAAATGAGATTGTACCTATGCGCCGCGTCGCATGAGCACTTCTGCGGGCAGCACGGCGTTCAATGACCCTGAGCGAAACCCTGTGCAATCGAGTGTCACGTATTGGAAGCCGGCCTTGCGCAACTCGGCTGAAATCCTGTCCATCATGTCGAGCGTAAGCGCCCGTTCCATCTCTGCGCGTGAGATTTCCACGCGTGCCAATTCTCCGTGGTGGCGGACGCGGAACTCGCGGAATCCCAGCTGGCGGAGGCTCTCCTCGCCCCGCTCCACCTGCTCCAGCACTTCGCGAGTTACGGTGCGTCCGTATTCCACCCGCGACGAGAGGCACGGCGCGGCCGGGCGATCCCAGAGCGTGTAGCCCGCTTCCTTTGCCAGTGTCCGAATCTCCTGCTTGGTCAGTCCGACCTCGGCGAGCGGCGCCAGCACTTCGTGCTCCTCGGCAGCGCGCTGGCCGGGGCGATAGTCGCGCCGGTCGTCGGCGTTCATACCGTAAGCGATTTGTGCAAAGCCGAGCTCCGCGCCGAGCTTCTTCATGCCTTCAAATAGTTCCGTTTTGCAGTGGAAGCAACGGTTGGCGTCGTTGCGCTGGTACTCAGGCTTATCCAGTTCTTCGGTCTGGATGACGCGCAAGGGAATCCCATGAGTTGCGGCGAAAGCCTTGGCTTGCTCCATATCGCGGCGCGCCAGGCTTGGCGAGTCGGCGAGCACCGCCAGCATGTGTTCGCCCAGAACGCGATGGGCCGCTGCCGCGAGAAAAGCCGAATCGACGCCGCCGGAGTAGGCCACCATCACGCTGCCAAGAGCGCGAAGCCGATCTTCGAGCGCGTTATGCTTCGCCGCCGTCTGTGCGGAGTCGAGCGCGGTTTCGGGCGTTGTCAACACAGTGCGATTATACCTGCGGGGTTGGATGCAGCGACGTCGGGGCGCGGGCGTTCTGCCCTTCAGAACTCATTGAGCAGCTTCAATCCGAGGGTGGATGGCCGAGTGCGCAAGCATGCTGTATACTCCGGGACGATTGCAGTTTCAGGAGAGAACGACTATGCGTTTTCAGGCAATGATGAAATTTACAGGCGCAGTTGCGCTGGCAGCGGCCATGATGGCTGCGCCGATGCAATTGCTGGCCCAGGGCGGCGACACGATTCTGAAGCCCGCCGACGCGCAAAAGTTGCTGCCGGCAAGCGTCTACTACAAGGCCCAGTCGGCGCCAACGCAACTGCGAAACTCGGCAGGCATCAAGTTTGCTGACGGCTACTACGTGCTGTCCACGATGGTCGATACCAGCGGCTACTCGAGCGACGTGGCGGCGAAGTACCAGGCGTACTTCATCACCGAAGTACCGTTGAAATTCGGCGGCGAGAACCTGCCGGCAGGTGTGTATGGAGCGGGATTTGTCGGCGGGAAATTCGTTGTCACCGATGTGGGTGCGCACGATGTTTTCTCAGTGGAAACCGGTTCCGATGACGCTCTGAAGCGGCCCATGCCGCTGCAGATCATGGCCGATCCGTCGGGCGGTTTTCGCCTGTATGCAGGCCGGAAATTTGTGAAGTTCGCGCGGTAGCGCGGGCTTCGGCAGCGGGTGAACGCGGACCTCCGGGTCCGCGTTTTTGCGTTTGTGTGCTGCGGAACACTCCAAGGGGCCCCCCCCTCCCCCCATCTCTGTGGGCAAGTTTTCTTTTTTTCGCAACTTACAGAATGGAGGGCAGCTCTAAAGTCGTCTGCCAATTGAAGTTGACACGCAGAGTATTCTCAGGAAAGGACTTAGGGGCAGGGAATTAGGAACTAGTGAATAAATAAGGTGAGGAAGTGAACGAGTGAAGTAGTGAACGAGAAACGGGTCTTTACCGGTTCAACCTTCGTCGTTTTTTTCTGACCTTCTTTATTGTGCGCCGGGAGATGGAAATTACCTGCAAATTCCTTGAAAGTTTTTTCTGTTTGGATTGAAGGGGTTGGAGTGAGTTTGAAGCGGAGGGGGCTTGACGCCTTCGAATTTCGCGGAGGTACAGCGTTGAGATCGCGCATGAGCCTGCGTCAGACTGTTCATCGCGATGAAGCCGCAATGAACGGTGCCCAGCTTTCGGAGAGGCGAGACCAGTTCTGGATCGATAGTGGAGACATTCGGCTGGAGGGCTCGCGAAGGTCTGGTCACGTGACGATACCGACGTAATGGTTCGAGGGGAGATGTTTCGTAGGTACAATCGTGGAACTTTTCGGACACGCGCAGATTTACCAAAATCCCGCCACGTGCGCCGCAACAGACAAGAGACGAAAGGACCAGAAACCGATGGCAACGCCTATGCAGAATGGCAACCCTGCTCAACCGCCCGCCGCATCACCCGTGGAGATGCCAGCAAATCTGAATTCCGGATCGAATCAATACTCCATGATCGGGAAATCGATCGCGATCAAGGGCGAAATCACCGCCTCCGATCCGGTGTATGTGTACGGGACCATCGAGGGCCGCATCAACGCGCCGTCGCACCGGGTAACCATCGGCAAAGAGGGCCGGGTGAAGGCTGACATTAGCGCGCGGGAAGTCGTGATCATGGGCGACGTGTTCGGCAATCTCAATGCCGGCGAGCGGGTGGAGATTCGCTGCGACGGTTCGTTGATGGGAGACCTCTCCACGACGCGTATCTTCATTGAAGAGGGAGCGGTCCTGAGCGGTTCCATCGATGTGCACAAGCCCACAAAGAAGGAGAAAGCTGAAGCCCGCGAGGAGCAGGGAGAGCCGGAACTCGACCGCAAGGGCGTGGTGAGTTTCCCAGTGCCGGAGCTGGCAGAAGAGATTGCTTCGTAGCGAGATTCGGTCGCTGCGTTTCTTTCCAGGTCTCAGGAGCGAGACCCTTCGACTTCGCTCAAGGCTGTGGGGCACCCGGCGAATGGTTTGCCGGGTGCCTCTCCAGGGCGCGGAATAGAGGTTGCTATACGGTCGAAGTTCTGCCGCGCAAAAGGTGAAACACAAAGGAAACCAACGCCAACACAAGCAAGATATGGATCAGAAATCCCGCGGTGTGGAACATTACGAATCCACCCAACCACAGCAGAACCAATACAATTCCTATTACTAGAAACATTGTCTTCCTCCCTATTTAGATTAATTTTGTCGGGAATCGCCGACTGCGAAAGCACGGGGAATGCTATCTCATCGTTTGAGACGAGTGCTCCCGCGAAGGTTGTCTATCGTCAACTTCTCAGGATCCGCATTTGTCACCGTGATCAGAGGCAACGGCCGCAGGCGCAGATCTCCGAATCGACATTGGGCCACCCGGAATCGGGGCCTGAGAACACCATCGGGACCGTCAGGGTTCGTTCGATTTCAGGATTGCATCGGCCCATGACTCGCTTGTCTGTGTAACCCAGTCGACGCTGGCCTTGTCTTTGTATTGGGTGTAGAGGTAGGCGAAAAGTAAACGGTTCCGAACGCGCACAACGAGAGTCGCAGCAACCAAGGTTACACTCTTGTCTTTGACCGCCATCGGCATCAGCATGGCGAAGCCCGAGACGTTGGGCTTGGAGAACATCGTGCCGAGTTGCGTCGGTTTATCCACCGTGAGCTTGCCTGCACCCAAATCGGCGAAATGGCGGTCTATCTCGGTTTGCATGGTCGATTGCAGATTGCCGCTCGAGAATTGCTGATTCATGCCGTCAACCACTGTTTTGAAGGTCGCTTCATCCACATCCATGAACTCGGCAGCGCGCGGAACTTCCACGAGCGCGTATTTCGTCAACGGCGTTGTGGAACCGGGGAGCTGGGCTAAATTGTCGGAAAGGATGAACGCGGCGATCAAACGGAGTTTGGCTGCAGCCAGTGGTTCCATCAGGACTCTAAGGTCAGGACCCATTTCGAGCAACTCGGGCGCGGGCGCCGGTATGGAGATGGAAACGCGACCGGTGCGAAACGAACCCGCCTCCGAAGGTTGCGGCGAAACCTTGATGGCCTGGGCATGTGAGCTGGATTCGAAGCAAGCACACGCACAAACCAAAACGGCCGCTCCGCCGAAGACTCTGCCGAGAATGGATCGGCGCGTGGATCGTGACATAAGGTAGCTTCTCCGATTTGTTTCGGAGTATACCAAGGCGGCACAATCCTCCGATAAAGCAGAACGCGGACCCAAAGGTCCGCGTTCTGCTTCTGAATCAATGCTTCGCTTACGCCTTGGCCAGCGCTGGTGTTGCATTGCCTAGTTTCTCGGCGAGCATCTCGTGGGCGTGGGCGAAGAACTCGTCCTTCGCGATCTTGCCTGCGTCTACGTCGGCGAGAAGCGCTTTCTGGGCGATGTATTCCTTGTTCACTACACCGGCTTTGGACTGGAGCATACGCCATGATTTGCGGCGCTCTACGCAGAACATCACCAGTTGGCGGGAGAGCGCGCGATACTCGATCTTTCCGTTCTCCTCGTACTTGATGTAGACGCCGAAGTCGGGAATGAAGGAGCGGTGCGCCGGGTCGAGGTAGCGGCGGTAAACCACATCCTGCTGCGTGATGCGCACCAGCATGTTGTCGAGGTGAAGGAGCTTCTCCGCCGCCTCGGGCTTGATTTTCTTCAAGTGGTTGCGGAAGCGCGCTTCGGTGGTGCACCAGTGAGCCACGGTGTAACGCATGGTTTCGCCGGTGGACTTGAGCTTGGTCTCGTACCAGTCGAGTTCCTTGCTCGGGTTGCCGGTGACGTCGAGCGCTTCCTGATAGGTCTCGCCGAGGCGCGGGTTGAAGACGAACTCGGGTACGCCGCGCGAATCGCGTACGCGCTGCGCCTGGAAGAGCGCCATGTCATCCGCAACACCGTGTTCAGGCTGGCAGGTGGTGAAGCACTGCAGGAACATGGTGCCGCGATATTCAAGACCATCAAGAATGGCGCGGTAGAGTTTCGGCGCGTTGGCCATCGAAACCTGCGCGACGAAAGGCGATCCGTGTCCGGCAAGGAAGGTTTCGGCGACGGTCTTCTTCTCAGTGTTCTTGCCTTGCGTGGCTGAGCCGAAGACGTTCATGTCGTTGCCGCCCAGCATCGGGGTGGAGTCAGAGTTCTGTCCGCCGGTGTTGGAGTAGACCTGGGTATCGAGCATGAGGGCCTTGATGTTTGGCCGGTTCTGCAGGATCACCTTGGACATGTTCTGGTAGCCGATGTCGCCCATGCCGCCGTCGCCGCCGACTACCCAGACCTTGGGCAGCTCAACGATTTCCTGATCGGTCATCAGCGCGTCGGTGAAGTGCGTGAACTCGTAGAACTCGCGCGGCGTGATGCCGTTCTCACGAGTGAGGATGACGTCGGTGAGGCGCTCGGGGATGACGGAGCGGCGCGCGTGGTCGACGATGAAGCTTTCGCCCATGAGCCAGCCGATGGTGATGCCGTCCTGGAAGAGTGAGTTCATCCACGGATAGGGATGTGGATTGTTTGGCGAGGTTGAGCCGTACACGGTGTTGCAACCGGTGTGCGCGGCCATGGCCATTACAGACATTCCATTTGCCAGGCGTCCATCGACTGGCTGCAGGCTCTTGTGGTTGAAGGCTTCGGTCAGCAGGACAGCGGCGAGTGCTTCGATCATCTGCGCGTCGGTGATGGGGCCGTTGGCCTCCTCGTGCGCGGCGATGCGGGACCTGGTGTCTTCAGTCTGTTCGCCGCCGAGGCCGAGAATCAGGTGGGTGATGGCCAGGCGCAGGGTTGCATACTCTTCGGGATTGGCGGCCTTGAGCGCTTCGAGGCGGGCGACGCCGGTCTTTTCGAGATCGCCGGCCTTGGCTACGAGGCGATCAGCCTTCGCATGGAAGACGGGGCGCATGTACGCCTCGGTCACGGCCGCGATGGAGCGGAGCACGCTCTTTTCGCCGCAGCCTGCGCAAGCGCCGTCGCCGGAGACCAGTGCGTCGTAGTTGCGGCGAACCATGAGCATGTTGCGCAGGGTGGCGGTTTTCGAATCTGCTGGATTGGCGGCATTGAAGAGGCCGAGGTACTTCTGCGATGTGTCCGGCAGCAGGTTGAGGAAGGCGGTGCCGGTTTCGTGTTCGGCGTTGACTTCGGTGGTTTCCTGCACCATCTTGAGCGCCATGTGATCGCCGCAGGCCGTGACGCAGGCCGCGCAGCCCTTGCACAGATCACTGACGAAGATGGAGAAGATGCCGCCGGTACCGGGGGCCTTGCGCTCGGGCGAAGAGAAGATGGCGTTGACCTTTTGATAGGCCATCGGCACCTTGTCGATGATCGAGTAGAACTGCGCTTTCGCATCGGCGGAGAAGCCGTCAACGCTTTCAGTGACTTCGCGGATGATCTTCGGCAGCGGTGTGCCGGTCTTCATCTCGGCGACCATGCGCTGCCGGGTCTGCTTCTCGATTTCGGGAAGCTTGGCCATCATCTTTGTGCGCTCGCCGGCGTCGCCTACGTAGCGGGAGACGGCCATCGTGAGCACAGTGCCGAGATCCTGCGAGGTGTTGGGGAGCGCGGTGTCGGGGCAGACCGAGATGCACTCCATGCACTGGGTGCAGTTCTCGGGGATATAGAGCGGGGTCTCGCGGCGGGCTACGTATTTTGAAGCGGTGTCGCCTGTTGCCGCGGCGATAAGGCCCATGGCTGCGAGAGGCGTTGCGGGCTGGTCGTAACCGAAGCTGGCGCGGAACTCGGCGTCAAAAGCGTCGATGGTTGCGATGGGCGGACGGGCACCTTGTCCGGCGGGAGGAAGTGTGGAACGGCAGCCGCCCGTGGTGCAGTCGCCGCTGCCGACGGTCGCCATCTCGAGAATCGGGAGCAGCGGCTGACCACGCAACGAGGACTTGTCGGCAGCGGCCATTTCGCCAATTGCGATTTCCTTCACAAGCTCGAAGCCCTGGGTCATGACTTCCATGTTGGAGTTGACGACGGCTTCGCCGAGCTTGCCGAACTTCTTGACGTACTGCTTCATCACCACGTCGCGGTACTGCTCCTGCGTGATGCCGAACTCCTGCAGCATGGGGCTGACGGCGAAGAATGCACCGAGGAAGGCATTGCCCTGCATGCGGAGTTGCAGGTCGGCGCGGTCGGTGGCCTTGCGGGCGATTTCAAAGCCGGGCAGCGTGTAGACGCGAATATTTTTATCGATGATTTGCTTGCGGGCCCAGAGGGGGAGGTTTTCCCACGCGCGCTCGCCTTCCGCGTCTGACTCCCAGATGAGGGCGCCGCCGGGCTGGATGCCATCGAGCGGATTGGTGTGGGTGAATGCCTTGGGGTCGCAACAGAGGACGACCGTGACGTGGCGCAGATCGCAGTTGACGCGAATGCGGTCTTTGGCGGCGACCATGAAGTAGCTGGTGGGCGCGCCCTTCTTTTCTGAACCGTACTTGGGGTTGGCGCTGACGTGGATGACTTCCTTGGGATTGCCCTTGTCATCGACCAGGCCGTCGCGCTCGTAGAGCAGGTCGTTCAAGTCGCCAAGGATGGCGCCGAGATTCTTGCCGGTGGTGATGGCGCCCCATCCGCCGATGGAGTGGAAGCGGACGGCAACCGCGCCTTCGGGCAGGAGGGATGGCATTTCGTCGCCGATCACCGCATAAGGATGGTCGATGCCGAGGACGAAGAAGCTGACGCCGTCGGCTGCGGTCTTGCCGTCTTTGCGGGCGCGTCCCTTGGTGGCGAATTCGTAGGCGCCGATGATGTGCTCGGGGCGGAAGTCGCGCGATCCGAGGCCGTAGCTGCCGGAGTAGATGTGCGGCACCTCGTCCATGGTCATCGCGGGCAGGCCTTCGGAGGCGCCGTGTCCCGCGGTTTGGATCGCCTTCGAGAGCGCGGTGCGGATGTCGCGACCGAGTGGGTTGTCGCCGCTGAGAGCTTCGTCAGTCCGCTCGAGGATGATGACGTTCTTCTTCCCCTTGAGCGCCGCAACAATGGCCGCCTCGGGGAACGGGCGGATGACGTTGACGTGGATGGAGCCGACCTTGACTCCTTTGACGTCGCGGAGGTAGTCGACGGCGGCTTCGATGTTTTCTGCGGCGGATCCGAGAGAGACGAAGACGGTGTCGGTGTCGTCGCACTTGTACTGGGAGATGAGGCCGTAGTGGCGGCCGGTGAGCTGGCCGAAGTCTTTGTAAGCATCTTCAAGGAACTGCAGAATCGGCTCGGCGAAGTTGTTGCGTCGCGCGATGATGCCGTTCATGTAGTGTTCCTGGTTCTGCACGGGCCCGAGGAGGACCGGGTTGGTGAGGTCCATCATCTTGGGAACGCGGCGGCGGGTGGGTCCAAAGAGGACGCGCTGCGCTTCAGTCGGGCAGTCGATGATGTCTTCAGGAGCGCCGAGGTATTCGCGGATCAGTTCCGATTCATGCTTGTAGAAGGTGCGCTCAAGGTGGCTTGTAAGGAAGCCGTCCATGATGTTCATGCCGGGGGTCAGCGAGAGCTCGGTGACGCGGCGGAGAATGAGAGCCTGGTCGGCGGCCTGCTGCGCATCTTTGCCAAAGAGCATGATCCAGCCGGTGTCGAGCGCGCCGTAGATGTCGTCGTGACCGCAGTGGACGTTGAGGGCGTGCTTGGTGAGCGCGCGGGCGCCGACTTCAAGCACCATCGTGGAGCCCTTGCCGGGAGCATGGTAGTACTGCTCGACGCCGTAGACAACGCCCTGGCCGGAGGTAAAGTTGACCACGCGCTTGCCGCAGACAGAGTGCGCAATGGCGCCACCCTGCGCCGCGTGTTCGCCTTCCGTCTCGATGGCGATAGTGTTGTGTCCGAATACGTTCAGGTTGCCCTCAGCGTAGGCCTGCTGGAAGAGCTCGCCGCCCTCGGTGGAAGGCGTAATGGGATAGAAAACGCCGGCATCGGCGATGCGGGTCTCGGTGTGATACGAGACGAGCTGGTTTCCATTGGCTGTAACTCGAATGCCGGGATAGCGAGCGGCTTCCGTCATAGTGTCCCTCCGTGCGTCTTGATTCTGCTGTACTCCGCGAGGTGAGGGCCGGCCTGCAAACGCTTTCGGGGTGAGCCCATCGAAAGGCCGCAATGATCCCGCAACCTGCGGTTGATTCGTGGCCAGGTTTGGCTGCCCTTGAAGTCAGCGACTGCAAGTACCTGGTTTCATTGGTTCTGCTGACCGCGATTGACCTGCGGCTCCGATCCAATTCCCTTGTTAAGTCCAATAGCGAGAACGGTATTGCGCGAGTAACCCAAGGGGGAGCTGCCCGTGGAAACGGCCTGTATATCAGTATGCACCCGCGATGCGAGACGGTGTACCAGCGTGTACCAGTGCGTGGGATTGGTGCAACGATGGGTTTGCAACGCTTTCGCGGCCGATCTTTGTGGTGGCACTATACTTGGACCGATTCACACCCACCGTTTTGAGGAATCGAATGGAAGAGGAACATCGGTCTTTGACCTCGCATTTTGCGACTTACCCGAGTCTTGAGGGCCGGTCTGTGCTGGTGACCGGCGGAGCCACGGGAATTGGCGCGTCGATCGTATCCCATTTTGCACTGCAGGGTGCGCGAGTGGCCTTCTTCGATGTTCAGGATGATCCAGCCCGCGAACTGATCGAGTCGCTTAAGGCGGAGGTGGATGCGGTTCCCGAATATCTTCGTTGCGACTTGACGGATGTGAATGCGCTGAAAGCATCGGTCAACCGTGCGATTGGGACTCTCGGCGGAGTCGATGTGCTGGTGAACAATGCGGCCAACGACCAGCGGCACACGATCGACGAGGTCACGCCGGAGTATTGGGATGCATCGATCGCCATCAATCTGAGACCACAGTTCTTTATGATCCAGTCCGTGTTGCCGGCGATGAAGGCGGCGGGGCGGGGCAGCATCATCAATATGTCGTCGATCGCGTGGATGATTCCATCGACGGGGGTGCCCGTGTACATCGCGGCGAAGGCCGCGATTGTGGGGTTGACGCGGACACTTGCGCACGAATGCGGCCCGCAGGGCATTCGCGTGAACGCGGTGCTGCCGGGGGCGATTGCAACCGAGAAGCAGAGACGGCTGGTCTATACGCCGGAGTACAAGGCGGAGATCATGGCTTCGCAAGCATTGAAACGAGACGTTCTGCCAGAGGATGTCGCGCGGCTGGTGCTGTTTCTGGCGGCGGATGATTCGAGTGCGATTACCAATCAGAGCTACGTGGTTGATGGCGGGTGGGTGTGAAAGCCAGTGAACAGTGGGCAGTGAACAGTGAACAGTGGGTGCCCTGCGTCGGCTATATCGAGTGCCTCCGGCGGACGACGGAGAGGTGCTAGCTTACGGCGTTTCGCTTGAAACAACGCTGAAACCAGAAGCCGTCCCACCTGAATGGCTTAAGATTTCTCGGGGAGCTAATCGCCATGTTTTCTGGTTTTGCATGTTCTCGTCGCGTTTTCTTTTGCGGTTTTGCTGTTCTTGCCGTTGCATCCGCCGTCATGCCGCTTGCTCCGCGAGCCGCTGCGCAAACAGCCGTGGAGGCCGCAAAAGTCGCAGCCGAGATTAATCGGGTTGCATCGAATTTGCCGCCTGAGTCGCGCGACGTGATCACGCGGCTGACCATGCTGCGCGAGCTTCCGGGCGGCGCATGGAAGATGCACGGGGGCGACCTGGCGCATGGGGAAGACGCAAGCCTTGACGAGTCGAGCTGGCAGACTTTTCCTGTGCCCGGCAGAGCGCCGAACGATGCGGTCTGGTTTCGCACAACTTATCTTGTTCCCGAGACGCTCAATGGGTATGACCTTACGGGGTCGCGCATCTGGTTCCAGTTTCACGCGGACGCCAACGGACCGATGCCGGAGATTCTTTACTTCAACGGACGGCGCGTTGCGCTTGGCGACGACCTTGAGCCCGTGGTCCTGTTTGACAATGCGAAGCCCGGGGACAAGGTGACGGTGGCCGTCAAGCTGTTGCACACGGTGGACACCAAGTCGATCCGGGGAGCAACGCTGAAGATCGATTTCCCGGAGGGGCGGCCGAACCCGGATGACCTGCGTATGGAGCTTCTTTCGGCTGCACTGCTGATTCCGTCGCTTGCTCCGCAGGATCCGTCGCAGATGGGTACGCTGAATGGCGCGATCGCCGCAGTGGACATCAAGGCGCTCGATGCAAAGGATCAAAAAGGTTTTGACGAAAGCCTGAAGGCTGCGCACACCAAACTCGAAGGCCTGCTGCCGTTGATGCAGACGGCGACCTGGCACGTAACGGGCAACTCGCACATCGATGCGGCGTGGCTATGGCCCTGGACCGAGACCGTGGACGTTGTGAAGCGGACGTTTGGCACCGCGCTGCAACTGATGTACGAATACCCGCAATACACCTACACGCAGTCGGCCGCGGCCTATAACGAATGGATGGCGCAGAAGTATCCCGACATGAATGCGGAGATCAAGAAGCGCATCGGCGAAGGACGCTGGGAGATCGTGGGCGGCATGTGGGTTGAGCCGGACCTGAATATGCCGGACGGCGAATCACTGGTGCGCCAGTTGCTGGTGGGAAAGCGGTGGTACAAGCAGGCCTATGGCGTCGATGTACGCATCGGATGGAATCCGGATTCGTTCGGATATACGTGGCAGCTTCCGCAGATCTACAAGAAGAGTGGCGTCGATTATTTTGTGACGCAGAAGATGACCTGGAACGATACCAATCAGCTGCCGTTCAAGCTGTTCTGGTGGGAGTCGCCGGATGGATCGAAGGTGCTGGCGTATTTTCCGCATGACTATGGGAATGACAATCTAAGCCCCACACGGCTCGCCACCGACCTGGTGCAGGCGCGACAGCGGTCGACGGGGTTGACCGACATCATGGACCTCTATGGCATCGGCGATCATGGCGGTGGACCGACCCGGGCCGTTCTCGACCAGGGAGAGCATTGGGCGACGCCCTCCACGCCAGCCAAGGTGATCCCGAAGATGCAATTCGGCATCGCGCAGAGCTACTTTACCGATGTTGAGAAACAGATTGCGCCGGAAAGTCCTGAGTGGAATTACCAGTCCATCGCCAAGGGCTACACCGCGCCTGCGGCCGTTCCGGGCAAGGTGGACATTCCCACCTGGAAGAGCGAGCTCTACTTCGAATACCACCGCGGCGTGATGACCTCGCAGGCCAACCACAAACGCAACATGCGTGAAAGCTCCATCGAAACGCTGAATGCGGAAAAGTGGGCATCGCTCGCGTGGCTCGACGGGCAGAAGTATCCCGCCGCCGAACTTACGGAAGATTGGAAGAAGGTGCTGTTCAACCAGTTCCACGATCTCGCGGCCGGCTCTGGCATCGGCATTATCTACAAGGATGCGCAGAAAGATTACGACGTGGTGCGCTGGTCGACGAATGAGATTTCGGCCGGTGCGCTCGCGCGTTTGGACGAACAAATCAACACCGAGGGAGACGGGGTTCCGCTCATCGTTTACAACCCGCTTGGATGGGAACGGTCCGGTGATGTGTATGCGCGCGTGCAAGGCGCTGCGAACATATCCGAAGAGGTAAAAGTGCATGTCGAGCATGTACCCGCGATGGGGTACAAGGTGGTGCACGTAGGCGGCTCGAAGAGCGAACCCAGTGCAGCGGCGGTGGTCTCCGACACGGACAGCACGATTGCCCTCGACAATGGCCGCGTGCATGTGGCCGTGGACAAATCGACGGGGTGCATTACGAGCCTGCAGGACGTAGCCACGAAGTTTGAGACGATTGCCGGGAACGCTTGCGCCAACCAGCTCCAGTTCTTCAAGGACACACCGAAGGACTACGATGCTTGGAATATTGACCCCGGCACATTGGACCACGCTCCCGCGACCATCGCTCGGGCTGACTCCGTGGGAATTGTGAGGCTTAATGCCAAGGACACACATAAATATCCGGATGCCGTCATCCGGATTACTTCTCACTGGCAGGAGTCGAAGTTTCTGCAGACGATCAGCTTGAAAGGCGACGTGGTCGACATCGAAAATGAAATCGACTGGCACGAATCGCATGTGCTGCTCAAGGCCGCGTTCCCGCTCGCTGCGTCAGGCCCGTTTGCCACCTACGAAATTCCGTACGGCACCATCGATCGTCCCACCACCCGCAACAACAGTTGGGAAAAAGCGCAGTTCGAAGTCCCCGCGCAACAATGGGCGGATCTGGGTGACGGGAAACACGGCTTCAGCCTGATCAATGATTCCAAGTTCGGGTATGACGCTGTGGGGAATACGCTGCGGTTGACGCTGCTGCGTTCGCCGAAGTGGCCCGATCCGGATGCGGACATGGGGCATCATCATTTCCACTATGCGCTTTATCCGCATGCGGGAACGTGGAAGGATGCGATGACGGTGCGGCACGGGTTTGAATACAACTACCCGCTGACGGCGGTGGTGACGACGGCTCATGCCGGCTCACTTTCCGCCAGCCACTCCTTTGCTTCCGTCACGCCTGAGGACGTGGTGCTGACGGCAGTGAAGAAGGCCGAAGATGCGAAGGGCTTGATCTTCCGGGTGTATGAGTGGGCGGGGAAGGACGCGACGGTTGAGTTCCATGTGCCGCCGGGCGCGACAAGCGCGACGGTGACGAACATGATGGAGACGCCGGAGGGAAGTCCGCTGACGGTTACCGGCGATGTGGTGAAGGCGCCGATTCATCCGTACGAAATTCTGACGGTGCGGGTGGACTATCCGAACGGGGGACCGAAGGAGTAGCCCTTTGTCGGGCGGAATGCGGCGCGCCTGAATGGACGCGCCGCATTTGTGTTGGGGCGATGCATTCGTGTTTGACAAGAAAAATGCAACTGCAGGTTCCTCCGCTCCCCGTTCGCTGTGCTCAGGGTCGGTCGGAATGGCAGAGTCATTGTCGACTTTATTTTGCTGCGACTTTGGTGAGGTCGGCGTTCTGGTCGATCTGGCTTAGGCGGTACATCAGCAGGGCATCGCGCTTTGTGTTAATGGGCTGGGTCGACAGGTCGATGGTTTCGCCGGGTGCGTGCGCGCCTTCGCCGGTGGCTCCGATGCCGGCGAGGCCGGGAATGAAGTCGGCGACAAACGAAATGTCTCCGGCGCCACGTTTCATCGGGTCCAGCTCCGGCATGGGTTTGAACCCAAGGCTGGCGTTGGCCTGGTTGAGAATGCCGAGCAGGGCGCGACTTTGCGCAGTGGGCGGCATGGCGGGGTAGCCTTCGCCGAAGGTGATGGTTGCGGTCGTCTTCGGCAGATGATGCGCGACGATTTCCTGCATCTTTATCTCAACGCGCGCGGTCTGCTGGTTGGAGATGGTGCGGATGTCGCCGCTGGCGTAGGCGACGGGGGCGACGACGTTGTCTTTGCCAGTGGCGGTGGCGTTGTTGCCGGCCTCGTCTACGTGGACGCTGGTACCTCCGACAATCATGCCGATGTTGAAGGTGAGATTTTCTTCCGGAAGCTGGATGCGAAATGCATCGAGAATGCGGGTGAGCTCATAGATCGCGCCGAAGCCCATGCGCGCGGAGAAGATGCCGGAGGAGTGGCCGGTTTCGCCGGTGGTATTGATGTGCCAGGTGATGGAACTGCGGCGGCTGATGCTTCCGTAGAAAACGCCGTCCATGCGTGGCGTGCCTTCGAATTCGAGAGCCAAATCGCTATGGTGTGCGGCGGCGATCATGTCGCGGCGTGAGATGGTGGCGGGCTCGCCGTGTGCTTCTTCATCGCCGCTGAGCACCACGGTGATTTCGGCTTGTTTCAGGACGCCCGCGGCCTGCATGGCTTTGAGCGCGTAGAGCATGTCGACGAGGCCGCCCTTCATGTCGTTGACGCCGGGGCCGGTGGCGATGTTGCCGTTCAAGCTCCAGGCCTGGAAAGGGCTGGATTTTTCAAACACCGTGTCCATGTGGCCGATGAGCAGCATGCGCTTGCCGCATTTTCCCGGTTCAGGGCAGGGATGCTGGGCGACGAGCACGCCGGCGCGTTGCACCTGTTCCATTGGAATCCACTGCACCTTGAAGTCGAGGCCGGTCAGTTCCGACTGCATGATCTCACCGACGGCGCGGACTCCCTCAAGATTGTGCGTGCCGCTATTGATGTTGACGAGTTTCTCGAGCAGGGCATTTGAAGCCTGCTCGTTGGCGTCGATATAGGAGACGATGGTTTTCTCATTGGGAGAGAGGATTGGTGTGGTTTGGGCGAACAGGACGGAGGTGAAGGAAGCAGCTAGTAAGGGGAAGGCGAACCGACGGATTTTCATTTCTCGCCGAGGATAGCAGTCGGAAGGCGGTCTGGCGAAGAGCGAAAAATGCGGCGATCGCAGGCTGGCGAAGTTCGAACGAGCTGTGCTCGTGCGCTGCTACAATCAGGCGACTGTTTCTCTGCACGACCCCATTTGCAAGGCACGAAAGGATTCTGCGGATGCAGCTGCGTCGAGGGTCGTTGCTGGTGCTGGCGCTGCCTGCGATTGCCGTTATTGCCGGGCAATCTGTGGCTTCGCAGCAGGACCAGCCGACTTACACCCTGAAGTTGCCTGTCGATGAGGTTAGCCTGACGTTGCAGGCGCTGGACTATGACGGGCAAGCCGTCGACGATTTGAAGATCGAGGACTTGAAGGTTCTCGATAACGGGGTGCGTGCGCGCCGCATTGTTGCGCTTGATTCCTTCAAAGACGCGCCTGTCCACGTCGGAATCATGATCGATTCAAGCGAGTCTATGGGATCTAGCCGGGAGCGGAGTCAGCGCGCGGCGATAGCTGTCGCGCGCAGTCTCATCCGGCAACCGGCCGATCGCGGTTTTGCGATGGACTTTGCCGTGCTGTCGCCGATCGCAAAGGAGTGGACGAGCGATGTAAAGGAGCTGGAGGCAGCAATCCGCAACCATCGGGTTGCCTCTGATGCGGGAGGGTCTTTGCGCGGCACGGCTTTGTTTGACGCGCTGTATCGCGCCTGCCTGAATGAATTTGGACATGATGAAAGCCCAATGAGCAGAAATGTCATCGTGATGTTTTCAGACGGTGTGGATAATGCAAGCCGTGGAGACCTGAAGCTTGCCGTCGATGAGTGTCAAAAAACGAATACTGCGATCTACGCATTTCGATTTGATGTGCCGGAAGCCGCGTCGACGGGGCCCGCCGCGCTGGCGGAGGTGGCGACGAAGACGGGCGGCCGCGTTTTTCATGGAGACGACGGAGATACGCAAATTGCTGACGACGTGCGGATGATTGAGACCGACCTGGGCGCACGATATCGCCTGATTTTCAAGCCGCCGGAGGTGCGGCACGATGGCGCATTTCACCGGGTAGAGATCGATGCGCCGTCGCGGCCGGTAACGATCCGCCTACAGACCGGGTACTATGCGCCGGTGCGATGACACAACATCCCCGACGGCGTCAAAACTGGCCGTGAAGCACGATAGTCTGTTGGCCTAGCTCTTCTTTGCGGTTACCGCCGAGAAAGCGGCCACCAACTGGTGCACGCGTTTGCCGCTGCAATATGGGCACGCAATTTCGGTTTTCTCGACGTCGGAGATGTGGAGGCTCTGGGTGAACTCCTTGTCGCAGTCCTGGCAGTGGTAGAGGTATTGAGACATAATCCAACTCCCGCCACATCATAGCTCCGGAAGCTGTGGACGGCAGATGAATTGACGATGAGCGGGCAGTTTGTCAGCAGTGTGAGGCCTTGAGCGCTGGTGCATCGGAAAGGCCTGTGCCTAAGGTTTTTAATATCAATTGGCAACCATGGATCAGGGCGCAAGGGATACTCATTGATACTCGCGGTCGGGCGCGAAGCCGAGAGTTCCAATTTTGCCGTCGGGGTCCAGACCGTAGATCACCATCCTGGCTTCGCTTCCCTTGCTGACCCGGAACGTGGACACAGTCCGGCCTTTAGGTCCGGCATCGCGCTTTACAAGCGTCATCGTACCGCCGGGCCAGATGGAGGAGAGCATCTTGCTAACCCGAGCTGCGGTTTCGGAAGTGATCAGCGCAGACAGTTGCGCGCTGGTCTGCGGGCGGATGTCTTCGCCAGCGACGATCTGATCGAGTAGCTTGGCGACCTTGGTCGCGATCGAAGGATCATTGTCCGGGATAGCAGCGAGCTTTGCGGGCAGCAACGGCGGAACAAACATGCCTGCGATGACGTGGGCAATGAGGCCGGGATTGGCGTGGCCGGCGTCGAGGTTGGTGAGGACGACGACGGTGAGGCTGTCATCGGGATAGCGCGAGATGTCGCAGGTGAATCCCTGCCATGCGCCGCCGTGCTCGATCCGCTTGTGATGATTCTGGTCGCCGATGAACCACGCGAAGCCATAGCCCGCGGGATTGGGCTTGCCGTCGTTGAGCGAGTAGACGGTCCAGATGCGGTCGAGGCTCGACTGCTTGAGAAGCCGCGTAGTGTAAAGGGTGGCGTCCCATTTGGCGATGTCGAGAACGTTGAAGTAGAGCGCGCCGTCGGCGGTGGAGTTGAAAGTGGGCGAGACCCAATTCTGATTCTTGAGCTGGCCGTCGTGGATTTCGTAGCCTGCGGAGCGGTCGGGAATAATGTCGCTGTCGCTGATGAGGCGCGTGGACGTCATGCCGAGGGGCTTGAAGATGCGCTCGCCGAGAAATTCGGCGTAAGGCTTGCCTGAGACTTTGTGAATGATGGCGCCGAGCAGAACGTAATTGGTATTGCGATAGGCCCACTTGTCGCCGGGCGCCCACTCGATAGGAAGCGCTTCGATTTTCGTGACGAGTTCGTCTTCGGTGAAATCGATGCGGAGGTAGAAGGGGCCCTTAGGGCCGGTGCGATCGTCGGATTCATATTCCGAGAGGCCCGAAGTGTGCGAAAGCAGGTTCTTGATGAGGATCGGCCTCCAGGTGGCGGGGGCGTCGGGAAAATACTTCGTGATGCTGTCGTCGAGTGAGAGCTTGCCTTCTTCCACGAGCATCATGACGGCGGCCGAGACGAACTGTTTGCCGACCGAGCCAGATTGAAAGAGGGTCTCGGGCTTGACCGGGACGTTGAGTTCGACGTTGGCCAGGCCGTAGCCTTTGGCGAGCAGAATCTTGCCGCGCGAGTAGATGCCGACGGCCAGGCCGGGGATTCTTTGACGCGCCATTTCGGAGGCGACGAAGGTGTCGATGGCTTGAGTGTGCTGCTGGTCGAGCGACGGAAGCGAGGACGGTGTTTGCGCGAAAGCGAGGGACGATGCTATCGAACAGACGACTACAAGGAAGGCGGCTACGGCGCGCATGAAACGGTCTCCGAAGAAGGGAAGGAACGGAGGCGAGTATAGCATCGAAGAATTGAAAATAACGGACTTATGAATCGAAAGGCCGGTCTGGATCGTCTTAGTATTGGGTATGTTTGCTTTGCGCTCAAATGAAAGCGATTATGCGCGCGGCTGTTGACATGGACTGATGGAACACACTAGGCTGCAGATAGTTAGCAAGGTTTGACGTCGCTCCCCGAACTATGAAGACATTCTCTCCAACCCGCGTTGCTTGCTGTTGTCGGTGCAGCAGGCGGGTTTGTGTCAGAGGGAACTGAACTAGTTTTCAGCTGCATCTCATGACCCACCCGCATTGATTGCGAGTGGGTTTTTTGATTTTGCGGTTGACCCAAACTGCTAAGAATCCTCAACGAAAGAAGATTTGGAAATGTCGATTCGCATCAACGATGTAGCGCCCGATTTCACGGCAGAGACGACCCACGGCCCCGTTCACTTCCACGAATGGATCGGCGATGGCTGGGCTGTGCTCTTTTCTCATCCCAAGGACTTTACCCCTGTGTGCACAACGGAGTTGGGCGCGGTGGCCGCACTGGAGAAGCAGTTTGCCCAGCGCGGAGCAAAGGTGATTGGCCTGAGCGTTGACCCGGTTGCGAGTCACAGCAAATGGGCGTCAGACATCAAGGATGTTGGTGGTTACGACGTGAATTATCCGATTATCGGCGACCCCGAACTGAAAATCTCGAAGCTCTATGACATGCTGCCGGGAGATGCCGGCGAATCGTGCGAGGGCAGGACGCCCGCGTTGAATGCACCGGTGCGCACCGTGTTCCTGATCGGACCCGACAAGCGCGTCAAGCTCACGCTGTCCTACCCGATGTCCACGGGGCGCAATTTCGACGAGATCATTCGCGTTCTCGATTCGGTCCAGCTCACGGCGAAGCACCCGGTTTCAACCCCTGCGAACTGGAAGCAGGGCGAGGACGTGATTATCGCGGGCTCGGTTTCGAACGAACAGGCTGAAAAACAGTTCCCCGGCTACAAAACAGTGAAGCCGTATCTTCGCACTACGGCGCAGCCACAGTAAGGGATTTTCGTTGCGGGAGATGACGCAGTGGTGACTTCAATTGCAGAGACAAAATGGCTGAGCCGGGTGGAGCGGCGCCATGGCTCCGTGCTGATGGAGCGCATTGGCAACACGCCGCTGATTCGACTCGACTCGGTCGTGCGTCGACTGCCTGAAGTGACGCTGCTGGCGAAAGCGGAGTGGATGAACCCCGGCGGAAGCGTGAAGGACAGGGCCGCGGCTGCCATGGTGCGCAAAGCGCTTTCTGAAGGCTCACTTCGCAAGGGCAAGACTCTGCTGGATGCGACGAGCGGCAATACCGGGATTGCTTTTGCGATGCTCGGGGCCGCTCTTGGGATTCCGGTGCTCCTTGCAATGCCGTCGAACGTGTCGCCGGAGCGCAAGCGGATTCTGAAGGCCTACGGCGCCGAGGTGGATTGGACCGATCCGGATCAGGGCTCAGATGGAGCGATTCGCAGGGCGCGGGAACTGGCCGCGAACGAACCCAACAAATTTTGCTACATGGATCAGTACTCGAATCCTGAGAACTGGAGAGCACATTACGACACCACCGCGCCGGAGATCTGGCGCCAGAGTGGAGGAACCCTCACGCACTTTGTGGCGGGTCTTGGCACGAGCGGAACGTTCATGGGAACGGTGCGGCGCCTCAAGGAACTGAACCCGGAGATTCGATCGGTGAGTGTTCAACCGGATTCGCCTTTCAACGGCCTCGAAGGGCTGAAGCACATGGCCACCGCGCTTGTTCCCGCGATCTACGACCCCGCCCTGGCGGACCGAAACATGGAGGTCGGGACCGAGGCAGCGTATGCCATGGTCAAGCGGCTTGCACGTGAGGATGGATTGCTGGTGGGTATTTCCGCTGCGGCTGCGGTGGTGGCTTGCGAACGCATTGCCGAGGAAGAAGCAGCGGCGGGCCACGCGGCGTCCATCGTGACTGTGTTGCCCGATTCGGCGGAGAAGTACATGAGCGAGCGCTTCTGGGAGGAGGCATGAGCACGCTGATCGTGCCGCAAGCCGTGTACGATGCGTTTCGCGCTCATGGAGAAGAGACCTATCCACACGAATGTTGCGGGGCGCTATTGGGAAGGCCCGATGCGAAGGGATGGCACGTGGTGGAATCGATCCAGGCGGGGAACACGCGGACCGATTCCGCGCATAACCGCTACCACATCGCTCCAGTCGAACTGGTTCGCATTCAACGGAGCGCGCGGGACAAGGGACTGGAGATTGCGGGGTTCTATCACTCGCATCCCGACCATCCTGCGCAGTGGTCGCCGACAGATTTCGCCGAGGCGCATTGGCTGGGATGTTCGTATGTGATTACTTCGGTTGCGAAAGGCAAGGCGACAGCGACGAATTCATTTCTCCTTGCCGGAGCGAACGAAGAGGAGAAACGGTTTGAAGACCAGGCGATCGAAGTTGAACATTAGCGTGCCGATGACTTCGCAACATTTAGAGGAGACGGAGAAGTGACTATCCAACGAGGACCGAATCGCATGACGATTTTTATTCCCACGCCGCTGCGAACGTACGCGGAAGGCAAAGATGCAATTGAAATCAGTGCAGGAACAATCGCCGATGCGCTGGATGCGCTAACCGATACCTATCCCGAGCTGCGCAAGCATCTCTTCACCGGCGAGGGCAAGCTGCGGTCGTTTGTGAATCTCTATCTGAACGACGAAGATGTCCGCTATCTGCCAGAGAAGGAACGGTCGGAAGTGGCCGCAAACGACACGCTCTCGATCATTCCTTCGATCGCCGGAGGCGGTCCGTCGGTATAGGGCTGTGCACTGGATCGATCCGCGCAAAAACGCAAAAAGGCCGTCCCGGGTGGGGACGGCCTTTTTGGTGAAAGAACCAAGGTTCAGAGGTTCAGACTACCCCAGGAAGATACTGGTCAATCGCCGGCTACGGGCTCTTTTTCCGAGTGCCGGTTGATGGGCGAGGCGGCGTTGTTTGAGGCGGGCCTGATAGCGTCGAGGCTTACGAGGCCTTCGACGGGCTTTTCGCCGAGCACGTGCTCGCGATAGAGCTTGGCCATCTTGGCGTTTTCCGCATCCGACTTGATCTTGGTATCGCGGGCACGAATCTTTTCTTCGCGGGCGTTCTTGGCGATGCCGAGGTTGTCGAGCGTGTGGTTGGCTTCGGAGTTCACGTGCTCCATGTTGAGCTTGAGCTCGTGGCCCACGTAGTTCATGCCGACCTTTTTGCCACCGGCGAAGATTTCGTGACGGCCGTGCTCTTCGTACCACTTGGTCAGAGTCGCGGTCATGTGCATCTTCTCGATGATGTTGCGCCAGCCCACGCCGGTGTTGTACGCGCAGAAGCTGATTTCGCCTTCCTGCGTGGCGTAGGGAATGATGCATTGCTCGGTGCGGCGGAAGTCGTAGTTGAACAGATCCTGGAACCACATGCCGGCGATGAAGAGGAAGTTCCAGCGATCGGAGCGGCGCTTTTCGATGTCCTTCATGGTGCGGTCGCCCTTGACCGAGCCGTAATCCTTGCCAGTGGCGTTGAAGGTCTTGTCCATCTTCTTGAGCATGTCGGTGATCTTGAAATGGGTGGGCGCCTGGAACGGATCGTAGTTGCGCAGCAGAGCGAGACCGAATCCGATGACCGATAGCCACTTGCCGCGAGCCGCATCGTTGACCTTGGCAAGATCCTTGGCAACCTGGTCCATGTGCAGGAAGGCAGTGACGGGAGCTGCTTCCTTGGTTTCTTTGTCGATCATCAGCGCCATGCCGATGCCGCAGTTCGGGTGGCATCCGCAGGAGAGCTGGCCCCACTCGGCTGTCGGCCCGTGCACGAGATCGGCCCAGTCAGAGAAGGTGGACATGAACGAAATCGGGAACCAGTCGCGCTCGGGAACGCCGAGGCCAACCTGGTTCTTGACGTCGTGCGCCATGTGCGAGAGGGTGTAGCGCTGTGCAACGCGGCGCTCTTCGCTGATGTCTTCGTCGCGGCCGGTGAACGAAACGGGTTGGAAGCTCAGGAAGCTGATCTTCTTGGGGTTGTCGAGTGCGAACTCGATGATGCGGCCAACCTGCTCGTTGTTAATGCCATTGATGATGGTCGTTACAGGAACGATGTCGACGCCGGCTTCGTGCAGATTGTTGATGGCCTGCAGTTTTACGTCGAAGAGGTTGCCGACCTTGCGGTGCGAGTTGGCAGCGTTGCCGATGCCGTCGAACTGAAGGTAGACGTAGCGGAGACCGGCTTCAGCAGCGGCGCGGCAGAGTTCTTTGCTCTTGGCGAATTCGATGCCGTTTGAAGCGGCCTGTACGGAGTTATAGCCAACCTTGCGCGAATAGGCGACGGCGTCAAGGAAGTAAGGCGACAACGTGGGCTCGCCACCGGAGAACTGAACGCTCATCTGCCGCTTTGGCTTCATCGTAATGGCGTTGTCGAGCATGGTCTTGATCTCGTCCCACGTGAGCTCGTGGACGAAGCCGACCTGGTTGGCGTCCATGAAGCAGGGATCGCACATCATGTTGCAGCGGTTTGTGAGGTCGATGGTCAGCACCGAGCCGCGGCCGTGGGTTACGGTCGAGGTGCCGTGGTTGTGCAGTTTCTCGTCGCCCTTGCCGTGGGCGCGAATGTCGCGGCCGGGGAAGCTCTCTTCAAGGTGCTTGAAGAAGGCGGGGTCAATGGACATCACGTCTTCAAAGTGGCCATGCTTGGGGCAATCCTTCACCATCAGGATCTTGCCGTCGCGCTCGATGATCTGCGCCTTGATTTCGCCGACCTTCTCATTGAGCAGGACTTCGTGGGGCAGCTTGCCGTCGAGAATCTGCTTGCGAATCTCGGGAACGCACTTGGGACAGAGCGAGTCTGTCGTGCGGGGCCAGCCAAGGGGCGGCTTCTCTTTCTGATAGCTCTTCAGGAGGGGTTTGTCGCTCCATTTCGGGGTAAACGAAGCGTTGGGGCTGATGCGGTTCAACCGCTCGTAAACCACCCACGCGCCCTGGGCCGCGTAAACGGCGGCTTTCTCGGCGTACTTCATCGCTTTAGGCATATTGGTGCGATCTCCTTAAAAAACAGTCAGCTGGCACTTGCGAGAGGTTCCGCCTACGGTACCGCCGGAACCTGAAAACTCAGTACAAGAGTAATAAGGAGAGCTAGTCAATCCAACCGGGGTGCAGCGAATGGGGATATGAGGGGGCGAATGGCGATTCAGGGGGCGTGAATGGGGGTGCCGCGCGGATCCCTCTAGGCTCTGCAAAGGCTTGCGTCTGCAAGGGTTTACCTAGTTGATTCACCCTCTATCGTGTGCGCTAGGGTTCGGTTTTGGCGACCTGGTTGATGATTTCCTGGACGAGGACGACGCGGACATGGATGCGGCGGGCGAGGTCGGGCAGGAATTCGGTGATGAAGTTGTCGGTGGGGGCCAGAGCCCATCCGATGGCGACACGAGTAGCCGTCGAGGGCAGGTTGGTCTTTTCGCCGGGGACGTAGAGGTTGGCGATTTCGGCGTCGATGGGGAAGCCGAGGAGGTTGGCGTAGTTCACCATGCCCTTGCCGTTGTCGCCCTGCGTCCAGCCGACCTGCGCGATCGCATGAAAGATTCGGCGCCTGATGGTGGCGTTAGGCATGCGGTGGTAGTGGGGGTCCTGGTGAACGATAGACGGGATCAGGAATGTGCCGAAGAATTCGCCAGTCAAATCTTCGCTGTAGCTGACACCGACGACGCGGGCGAAGCCGGGCATTCCCGGCCCATAAGGAGAATGGGAGTCGGAGCCGACAGCGATGGCTGCGTTGGCCAGGATGGTGACGGCGTTGAAGGGGTCGAGCAGGTTCTTCACGGCGAGCCGGGCCTTCTCTTTCGGAGTTAGCGGCTTGACCTCGGGCCCGTTGAGGAACCGCTGATAGAAGTTGATGAGTGGCTGCGGGGGGCACGGAGGCAGGTCGTTGGGCGCAACCGCCTGCGCCGGGGTGTCGGCTGCCGGGGTTGGCGCGGTCGGTTCAGCCGGAGCAAAGCCGGCAACCGTGGCGATGAAGCTGGAGCCGGTTTCACTGAGGGCATTGCCGGCCGACTCGCTTTTGGGGATCACGCGGCATGGGCCGCTCTTTGCATTCGCGTGCTTGATCACGGGGAGCGGAGCGTCGGGCAGGGGAAAGGCTGGGTTGACTGCCTGTGTCTGCGCCGAGACGGCGATTGCCGGAACGAGGAGTGATGCAAACAGGGCGGCACGAGAGAAGCAGAGCCGACCAGCGGAGGTGCGGCGGCTGCGGCAGTCCGTGTTGTGCCCGGGCTGGCGATTGGCGTCAGCCTTGAAAGAGCAGGTCCTCAAAGAGCAGATCCTCAAACAGCAGAGCATGGCGAGATGGAACTTTTCTGGTGCTGATTCGTAGACCACAGAGACCCAATCGGCTCCAAGCTTCTTCTTAGCCCCAAGGACCGCGATCGTACTAGTATCTCGGACGCAAAATACTCAGAAAAAGTAACTTTGGGACCGGGAAAGAATTGGGGTTTGGAGTTTGATCTGGGCCCGGTGTCTGTTGTTTTGACAGGCACGGCACGCATCCGCGAAGCTGTCCGCGGCATTGACGCGGGACAGGGCGGCATCGAGACTAGAAAGTGAGGTTTGCTGCAATGAGTTCTTATCCTCCTCCTCCTCCGGGCCCTGGCGTGGGCCACCGTATCGAAGAAGCCATGGAACTGATCGAAATGGAACTGCGCCACGCGATTGAGTATGTGAACGACGCGGTGATTCCGCAGGTGCGCTCCGAATCGATCGTAGCAATGCGCAAGGTTTCGGACACGCTGCGCAATCTAGCGGATCGCATGGACAAGGCGCAACAGCAGCGAGGCCCTCGGGCCTGATGGCGGATTGGCATCGCGCAAGCGCGCATCGGGCCGCAAGCGTCGCAGTGCTGTCGATGGCTGCAATGGGGATGGTTGCATGCGGCCACAAGCGGCAGCCGCAACCTGTGCCGCCAACGGCAACCGCTCCGTCGGTGTATAACCCGCCTTCGTATCCAGCTCCGGCGCCACGGCCAAGCACGGGCGGCATTCCTGTTACGCCCGTCCCTGAAGGAGGCATCAGCGCCGAGGACAAGGAATTCATCCTCAGTCATCGGCCGATCTACAGCGAAGAGGGCTCGGCTACCTGGTACACCGCTCCCTATAAGGGACGCAAATCCGCCAATGGCCAGGTGTTCAGCGATGAGGCTTTGACGGCCGCGCATCGCACATTGCCGATGGGATCGCTGATCGTGGTGACGAATCTGAGGACCCGGCAGACCTCGGCCATGCGCATCAGCGACCGCGGGCCGTTTGTTCCGACTGCGATTCTCGATCTGACGAAGGCATCGGCGCAGTCGATCGGGATCTGGCCGGGGTCGGGACGGGTTCGCGTCGATGTATACGAGACGCCTAAGCCGATGGACGTGGGCGGACGCTGGTGCGTGCAGATCGGACCGTTCCTGAGCGAGCGCAAGGCGATCAAGTTCAAGGCAAAATTGCTGAACGATTATCCGGGGTCGAAGGTGATCGAGTTTGCCGGAGAGCGCAGCTACTGGGTCCGCATACGGCCCGCCGCAGATGACCGTGAGCAGGCCGAGGAGATGGCACGACGCTTGCAGCCGGAAGAGGGCGTCGCATATCTGACGAGGCTGGACTGAAAGTTCAACCAGAGTTCCGAGCCTCTAGCTTTCGAAAAAACGAAGGAATAGAGGAACGAACCGAAACCGGTGAATCCCAGGATCGTAAGGCTGACGGTTGGTCTAGTCAATTTCGGTTTGCTTCGACGCTCACGTCCTCCAAGTGAAAAGTGAAACTCGATAAGGCGGAGATGACATTTGGATCATTTATCTTCCTCAGGATCTCCGACAGAATCTGCCTTACCCATTGGACCTTTATCGAGTGGTTCGATGATCGTGTGGCGTATCTCACGCGGCTGGATTGAAGACTAGCCATCAGTGATCAGTCCGAACGGTGTGCCGGGATCAGGCAGTTAGTTACGAGCGAACCATCGAGCCAAAGTCCCGCCGACAAGCAGGCACATTCCCATGCCGATGATCACGTATGCAAACTGGTGCGGGTCGATGGGCACTTCCGGGACCGGATGCGGTCCAAGCCAACGAAGCAGGATGCCGATGAGCGTGCAAATGGCGCCGCCAATCTGCGCTCTTTCGCCGACACGGATTCGACGCGGCATGCCTTCCTCCCTGTCATCTGTTTGAGTGTTCGCGGGATCCGAGCGTCAGTATCCCATGATTCATCGCCGACACGATGCAATAAATGCATCTTGCATGTGGACGGCAATTGTAGCCAACAAGGTCACCGACCCGACCCGGCAGCATTCTAAAGGTGGCTTCGCTAACTCGAGCAGCGGTGAAGGTCCCTGGGGTGAACAGGCTCCTCCCGAGGCGGTCCCTGGAGCGTATTACTGGGCTGGTTTTGGCGCGAAGGCGATAGAGATGACTGGATGCACCTCCCAGAGCGTCTTCGATTCCATGCCTTTCTTTCCGCGGCCCGTGCTGTGATCAGGCTTGTATTCGTGATCATCGTCGTAAAACAGCGCGCCCGTTACGGTCACATATACAGGGTGCTGCATTACGTGGATACTGCCGATTTTGGGTTCGGAATTGTGAAGCAGTTTGAGCACTACCCAATCCCGCACTCCCTCCACCTGGGTCGATATCTCGGTGGCGTACTCACCTGAAGGAACTTCGACGATGAGGCAATTGTCATCGGGGGTTGGAGGATTTGAGGTCGTGCGTGGCTGCGGACTGAGTTGAATGTGAAAGTCGCAATCATCCGCTTCAAAAGCCACGAGGTACAGCCATCCCGAGATGGTTACGAGCTCATTTTCCTTCACCGGTTGATCGTTGATGCGGCTGGTCCGATAACGCGGGTCGTTCGTTTTTACGTCCTTGAGCGGGGGTAGTTTGCTATCGCTGAGCGCATCTGCCAAGGTCATCCCAATCGTGGGAGCGCCGGCCGGAAGGCTGATTTTAACGGGCCATCTAACCTTGCCCGGCTGTACACATGGCAGTGGCGCCGCACTGGAATTCAATGCGCTGGCAAAAAAGCTCAAAAGAGTCATGCAGAAAATGAGCGCTACTTCCCTCATATGGCTGCTCCATTCCCGATTGGTGGTATCGAGAAAGGGTAATGTAGATCAGTTATCCGCGCAATCTCGGCGTGGTTCGGTTCTGGACGCCGTTGCTTTCTCTACACGATCCTGAGCGGCTAGTCATTCGTTATCTTCGCGGGAACCAGAAGGCGAGAATTCGTTGAATTCTGAATCGTTTCCACTTTCTCGTTGCAGACAGAGCAGGTTCCGACATAATGTGTGTTCCACAGCATTCATCGGAGGTTGGTATGGCGGTCGGTGTCCCTGTGATGCAGATGGCGCGGGTGCGCCAGAACTATCTGGCGATCTTGGTGGCGGCGATTGCCTGTTTCCTTCTTGAAGCCGGGTGGTACACGGTCTTCATGAATACCTGGCTCAACGGAATCGGACGCACAATGCAGTGGCTGGTGAACAGCGGCATGAATCCGTATTTGCAGTATGCTACGGCGCTGGTGATGGCTGTTCTGATGGCGACCGCGCTCTCCTGCGTGATTCAGCTAACCGGCAAGCAGACGGCGCTGCGTGGCATCAAGGTTGGCGCGCTGCTATGGGCCGGGTTCGAAATGACCACGTGGTCGACCGAGTACATTTTCGAGGTGCGGCCGATCAGCCTGTTTCTCGTCAACGCCGGCTACTGGCTCTTTGGCATGATGCTGATGGGTGCGATCGTGGGGGCGTGGAAAAAGAAAGCTTGAGAAGCAAGTTGTCAGTTTTCAGTTGTCGGCGAAAAGCGCAACCGCATCCGCAACCACAGAAGCAGATCCTTCACTCCGCATGCCCCATGGACAGGAATGTCCATGGGCCCCACAGCGTTCAGGATGACACCGCGGAGTAGGAGGCGGACTACTCAGTCCGGTGGCGGGTAGTAGGGGAGCTTGTCGTTGGTTTCGTTGGCTCGCTTTAGGGTTACGTCGTCGAATAGCAGAGCGGGGGCGAGGACGGTTTCCGGAATATCGGCAGCGTAATTGGCCACCCAGAGACTTTTGCCGGCCGCCTCGACGCCCGAGCGCAGCGCGCGCTGGTCGAGGTCGTCGAGCACAGCTCCGCGGACCAGGGTGCGTTTGCCATCCATGTCAATCCGATAGAGCAGCCGCGGTGTCGCTTCGGCGCCGAGGGTCTCAACGAAATAGACGCTCTTGAGGCCGCGATCCTTGCCGAGTTCAAGGAGCTTGCGGTTCAGTTCTTCGTCGCTGAGTCCCTGCTGCGCGGTTACCTTCATGACGCCGATGACAGGGTGCGGGGGGCCGGTGACGCCGGCGCGAGCGTGGCCATTGGATTCCGGAAAGTCGCGTACCGGAGTGCGGCCTATGAGGTAGTTTTCGAGGTGTCCGTCGGCAACCAGCTTCACCAATTGCGCCGGGACCGCTTCATCATCCACCGAGTAGGCGCCGACGAGGTCCTTGCCGTCCCAGGTCTTGATTGCGGGATCGTCGACGACGGTGAGGAACTCGGGCAGAATACGCGCGTGGTAGCTCGACGCAAACGGTCCGTTGGTACGCGCTTCGGTTCCCAGCTTGGGACGCGTGGCGGTGATGCCTGCGGCGAGCAGAGCGTGGAGCGTGTCTGCGCTCGAGTCTGCGCTTAGCAGTACGGGGCCGTGATACTCCTCGTCGACCAGCGGAGCTTTGCGCAGATCGCCTAACGATGAGATGAGCGTGATGACGTGCTTCTTGAATTCATCCGGGCTGTCGAGATCGCTGAGGGCGATTCCGCTGGTTCCGTAGGAGCGATCGAGACGCATGCCATCGTCGGCCTGCGTGCCCACGCCAAGTGACTCGGAGTAGCTGCTCGCTGACTTTCGTACGATGGCACCTTCGCTGGAGACGATCCATGTGGTGGTAACGCGCCCGTGGAATGCGGCGGTCGAGTATTGGATATCGTGCTCGGTTGCACTGACGGTTGGATCGCTGCGATAGATGCCGCTGTCGCGGGCAACGCGATCGGTCCAAGCTGACTCGTCGAGCGAGAGCTTGAGCGGCTCGGCCAGCGAGATGATGGGCTTCGCCTTGCTGAAGTCGTCGGCCTGCGGAGGCGTCTGCACCTGCTTGAGCTCTGCCTGCTTCTGCGCGTAGGCAGCGAGAGCGGCCTTATAGGCCTGGTCGGTGCCGGTCCACAGAGCGGAGCGCAGGGCAATGGGATCGTCATCGATGCTGGTGAGCTGCAGATCGCCGTCGCCGCGGGGGCCGGAGTTGTCGGTTTTGTAGTCGCCGACGCGCACGCTGATGCGCGCTACGCGTGCGTGGCTGTGCTGCGTACCTTCGCCGGCTCCGAAGGCCGCGCGTGCCTCGAAGTCGTCCACGTCTTCAATGCGGTATTCGATGAAGTACGGCTTCTCGAAGCCCGGCAACTGCAGATGCGCCATGCTGCGGTCGAGCTCCTCGAGCATGGCCTTCAAAACCGGATCCTTTTCGGCACCGGCACGCGTGGTTTGAGCCGCGGCGTTGTGCGGTATGAGGATGGCGGCAGCCAGAAGTCCCGCTGCGAAGAGATTCCCGATGCGGCGAGTGCGCTTCATTGTGCCTCCTTCGTCGATCCGGTTGATGGCGCTCCGGGAATGGACAGGATCGGCGGTCGCTGCGTGCCCTGCTGCTGGCGTTGCGTTTCGATCTCGCTTACCAGCATGGCCGGGGCGACGGCGCTGACCGGGACGGTGCCGGATTCGGCGCCGCACTCGCCGTTGAAGACTTCGCTCTTGTCGCTGGTGGCGACGATGCGCTTCATGGCGGCGAGGGGCGTACCTACTATGCTCACACCGCGGACAAGCTCGTCGGGCCGGCCATCGACATACACGCGGTAGACAACGAGCGGGATGACCTGAAAGGCCTGCGGGGCGCTGCGCGTGGTGACGGCGAAGCCAGAGGAGATGTCTTCGAAGTAGAGGCCGTAGGGCTTGCCTTGCTTCTTCGCTTCTTCAATTAGCTGTTTACGGAGATCGGCTTCCGGCTCGGTTTTGGTGGAGGTGACGATCAGGTTGCCCTGGCGGCCCGTAGGCATGCGGCCCGTCTGCGCGCGGCCGTGACCGTTGGAAGCGGCGAAGCTCGCGATCGGCAGGCGGGACATGAGGAATGTCTTCAACACGCCATTCTGGATGAGTTCGACGCGACGCGCTTTTTCGCCTTCATCGTCGTAGGTGTAGGTGCCGCTGAGCCATGTATTGCCGAAGGTGGTCATGGTGGGGTCGTCGGCCACAGAGAGAAACGGCGGCAGGACTTCCTTGTTCAGCTCCTTGGTAAAGGTCTGGCCTTCTTCGTCTCCGCGCTGGCGCTGGCCTTCGAGGCGGTGACCCAGCACTTCATGGAAGAAGACGGCGGAGGCGCGCCCGGAGAGAATGGCAGGGCCGTCAAACGGCTCGGTCACCGGTGCTTTGCGGAGGGCTTCGAGGCTCTTGCCCAATTCGCGAACTGCAGCTTCCATCTCCGCTTGCGACGGCAGGCCGTCGACATTTTCGGCTTCGAAGGTCTGGGCGCGGAACAGGTCCATGCCGTCATCGGCGCGGGTTACGGCGAAGACGACCACGCGCGCCTGCCTGTGCGGGTCAACTACGCGCGATCCTTCTGACGACGCGTAGTAGTCGGTCTCGTTCTGCACGGTGAGCATGGCGAGATTCTGATAGACATCGGGATAGTCGCGGAAGACGCGGCTCAACGCTTTCACGCGCTGCTCCCAGGCAGTACGGTCGACGACCACAGCCGGCGCGGGTTGGGAGACGGACGTCTCCGGAGATTCCTTGCTGAAATCGGGCGAGGTGTCTTCTTCCTTGGCGCGCACCTGAGCTTCAGTTTTCACGCGGAGATAGTTTTCGAGCGCGGTGCCATAGCCCGCGTTGGTGGCCAGCCACAGTGTCCGCGCCAGCGCTACATGATCGTCGCCCAGCGGCAACTGCAGACTGTTGACGGCGGAGGCGCGGTGGTTGCCATGGGTGTTGTCGAGCTTGGGGTCGCCGATGCGCACCTGCACGTCGGCGACGCGCACATGATTGCTGGTGCTGTCGGCGAGGGCTCCGTATTGGGCGCGAATGGTGACGGACGTGGCGTCGGCAACCGAGTAACTGAGGAAGTAGGGCGGCAACTGCTTGTCGGCGTCCTTCTGGTTCGGCCCGGGCTTGCCCAGCGAAGTGAAGGCGCGTTGCAACTCCCCGGTCATGGTGTCAAGCAGGACGGAGGAGCCAGCGGCGGCTCCCTTGGCGGCGGCATGGAGGCGCATTGGAGGGTTCTGGGCGGATGCGGCGATGCAGCCAACGGCGACAAGAATTGCGGAGGCAGTGCAACGCAGACTGTTTCGGCGCGGGCTCCGATGGCTCTTTGGAGAGACAATGGGCGGGAGGGTTTGTACTTTATCAGTTGAAAACATCGGTGAACCTGATTGTCTCAAAATCGAGCGTCTGTGAGGGAAATCTGATGGGAATTGTCCGGTGCCTGAGGCTCGCAAGTACCCTGGCTGTTTTGCTTCTGGTCACTTCCGCTGCGGTCACAGCCCAGACCGGCAGTACAGTGCCGAGCCAGGCGAAAGCAGCGGCGAGCCATATTCCTCCGCAGTCCGAACAGGCCTACTCGCTGCCGCCGGAGAAACTTGCCCAGGCCATTGCGCTCAACAAGATCCGCGTGTCACTGGATATTGCGGGGTCGCTGTGGGGCCTGATCGTGCTGTGGGGGTTGCTCGCTTTCGGTACGGCTGCGCGGTTAGACGCATTTGCGCGGGAAACGACACGGAGGCGCTGGCTGCAGGGGGTTTTGTTTTTCGCAATACTGTTGGCGATTCTCACTTTGGCCAATCTGCCGCTGGACGCAACGGGACACGCGGCGAGCCTGCGCTATGGGATCAGCGTGCAAAGCTGGCCGGGGTGGCTGGGCGACCAGGGGAAGGGGCTCGCGGTTTCATTGCTGATCGGGGTGCCCCTCGCACTCTTTTTTAACTGGATCGTGCGCGTTTCGCCGCGCCGGTACTGGTTGTGGCTGTGGATGATCTCGATGCCGCTGATCGTGATTGCCGTGTTTCTGGCGCCTATGGTGCTTGATCCGATCTTCAACAAATTCGAACCGCTCGAAGGATCGCATGCGGCGCTGGTGGCCGAGCTCGAACAGGTCGTGGCGCGCACTGGGACCGCGATCGCGCCCGACCGCATGTTTCTGATGAAGGCCAGCGCGAAGACCAACGGCATCAACGCGTATGTCACTGGCATCGGTTCGAGCAAGCGCTTCGTGATGTGGGATACGACGACGGACCGCATGCCGGACGACGAAATCATGTTCATCTTCGGCCATGAGAGCGGGCATTACGTGCTCAACCACATTCCCAAGATGCTTGCCGGGTTGGTGGCCGGATTATTCTTCGTTTTCTGGGCCTGCGCGCACGCGGCGGAGAGCATGGCGCGCCGTTTCGGCGAGCGCTGGAAGATCGGCCCGGTCGCCAGCCGGGTGGGATTCCTGACACTGTTCTTTGCGTTTTCAATCGCCGGATTTGTGATGACGCCGGTGGGCAACGCGGTGAGCCGCCACTTCGAGCATGAGTCCGATATATACGGGCAGGAGGCGATTCACGGCCTGGTGCCCGATCCGCAAAAGACGGCGGTGTCGTCTTTCAATCACCTGGGCGAGGCCTGGCTCGACGACCCCAACCCGAATGCATTTGTGGAGTTCTGGTCGTACAGCCATCCCTCGGTGCAGGAGCGCGCGGAGTTTGCCGCGCACTACAATCCTTGGGCGAACGGCGGACGTGGGGAGTTTTTTGACAAATAGGATCAGGCTAGTGGGCGACTGAACTTGGCGGTTGGCGCGGTCGCATGGAATTTTGGAATCTCATAAGATAGATCCATGGTGGCACTCGCCCTATTTCCGCCGTTCCTTGCGAAAACAGCCGGTTCGTTTCTCGTGGCGGGAGCGGGGGCGGTTGCGGTCATCATGTGGCGGCTGCGCGAGGCCCGGAGCGCGGTTTCCCTGAAGAAGATCGTCATCCCACCGCTCGGCATGGCCACTGGATTTTCGATGTTTGTAGATTCGGCTTTCCGCGTTCCATGGACCTGGGCGGCTATTGCATTCCTGATCGGCGCCGTGATTCTTGCGTGGCCGCTGCTGTTGACCACGCGGCTTGAATTGCAGGGGCAGACGGTAAGGATGAAGCGTTCGAGTGCGTTTCTTGTGGTCATCCTGGTGCTCGCGGCCATCCGCATCTTCGCGCGTGGATATTTCGACAACATTCTCACCACGCAACAGACGGCCGGCATCTTCTTTATCCTCGCCTTTGGCATGATTGTGATCTGGAGAGCGAAGATGTTGTTGGACTTCCGCCGGCTGACGGCCGATCCCCAAGCCAGCGTGGCCTGAGCGGGCTTGCCACGTTTCGTACAATTTCAATATGCAGTTCCTGACGCTTTCGCGACGCCGCATCGATGCATTTCCGCCTGAGGCTTTCACACCGGAGCTCAATGCCCGGGAAGGCCAGCGCGTAAAAGAACTGTACGCCGCGGGCATCCTCCGCCACGTCTGGCGCAGGGGCGACGTGCCGGGCGCAACCATTCTCTGGGAAGCGGCCAGCGAAGCCGAGGTGCGCGAAGCTCTCGGCAGCCTGCCCATCTTCAAGGCCGGGATGCTCGAAGTGGCAGCTCTTGTTCCGCTCGAACCCTATCCGGGATTCGGGCCTGCGAAGTAGCCCCAAATGTGGTTGATGAGAGGTTTTTTAACGCGCCAATTCCCGCTTTTCCTCAGTCCGCGCGCGCCGTTCCAAGGTCGTACACTGTAGCTTCATTTGCTTTCCGAAAAGGAGCATGTTCTTCTATGGCTTACCCCGCGAATTATCGCTATACCCGCGAACATGAATGGATCTCGCTCGACGGCAAAATCGGGACGGTGGGCATTACCGACTACGCCCAGAACTCGCTGGGCGACATCGTCTACGTGGATGTGCCGAAGGTGGGCGATCCCATTACCGCAAACGCGTCCTTCGGATCGGTCGAGAGCGTGAAGGCTGTCAGCGACCTGTACTCGCCTGTGAGCGGGACGGTGACTGCGGTGAACGAGGAACTGAAGACCTCACCCGACAAGATCAATGAAGCCCCGCACGAAACCTGGATTATCAAGATCGAATTGTCTGATCCCTCGGAATACGAAAAGCTCCTCGACGCCGCATCGTACGAGAAGTTTGTCTCGGAAGAGACGGGAAGTTAAAAGACGAGGGACGTAGGGACTAGGGACTAGACGAGGTGGGATAGTGGGCCAATCGTTCAGGAATTTGGTTGTTTGGCAACGGAGCATTGCACTCACGGTAGCCGTTTACAAACTGACATCTGTTTTTCCAGACACCGAGAAGTTCGGACTTACAAATCAGATGCGCCGAGCGGCCGTTTCCATAGCCAGCAACGTTGTGAGGGATATGGCCGGACCACGAGAGGTGAGTACCTTCAGTTTCTCGGACACGCACGCGGCTCATGTTCAGAAGTTGAAACCCAGATTGTCATTGCGAAAGAGCTTGGCTTTGGATCGACGGATCAACTTCGAATGACTGAAGAATTATGCAGCGAAGTCGGCCGGATGCTGGGCGCGATGATGAAGACACTTCGAGCAAAGTCCCTAGTCCCTAGTCCCTAGTCCCTCTAGAAAAGGAACGCATCAAATGCGCTATTTACCGAAATCTCCTGCCGAGCGGGAGCAGATGCTTAAGGCGATCGGCGCCAAGTCAATCGACGATCTCTTCGCCATCATCCCGGCGGAGTACCGGCTTACCCGCGACCTCGACGTCCCGCGCCAGCAGGCCGAGAGCGAAATCATCGACTACTTCAAGGCTGCCGCGCAGAAGAACGCTACCGATTACGCGAGCTTTCTGGGCGCCGGCTGCTATCGCCATTATCGCCCGGTGATCATCGATGCTTTGGTGCAGCGAGGCGAATTCCTGACGAGCTACACGCCTTATCAGCCGGAGATCACGCAGGGAACGCTGCAGGCCATCTTTGAATTCCAGACCATGATCGCCGAACTGACCGGCATGGACGTGGCTAACGCCAGCATGTACGACGGCTCAACGGGGGCGGCAGAAGCCGTGCTGATGGCGATGCGCGTCACCGGCAGGCACAAGGCCGTCGTCGCTTCGACCGTGCATCCCGAGTATCGCGAAGTCCTGCACACCTACCTGCAATTCCGCGACCTGCCTACGACGGAGATCCGGTATGTCCCGGAGACGGGCCGCCTGGATCTCGATGCGCTCGCTGCTGCAGTGACCGAAGAGACAGCGGCCGTGCTGGTGCAGAGCCCGAACTTCTTCGGCGTTGTTGAAGACATTCCGGCCATCGCCGAGATCGCTCATACAAAAGGTGCGCTGCTGATCGTTTCGATCGCCGAGGCGGTATCGCTTGGCGTTGTCCGTCCGCCCGTAGAAGCCGACATCGTCAGCATGGAAGCGCAGTCGTTCGGCGTCGCGCTCAGCTATGGCGGTCCGTTCTGCGGTGTCATTGCGGCGAAGGAGCAGTACCTGCGCCAGATGCCCGGCCGCCTTGCCGGACAGACCGTCGACGGAAACGGAAACCGGGGGTTCGTCCTGACACTCTCCACGCGTGAGCAGCACATCCGCCGCGAGAAAGCCACCTCGAACATCTGTACAAATCAGGCTTTAGTGGCGCTGATGGCGACGATCTTTCTGACTGTCTACGGCAAAGAGGGCATCCGCGAACTTGCCGAGCACAATTTGGCAAAGGCGGACTACGCGGCAAAAACGCTGAGCGCACAGCCCGGCGCAAAGCTGCTGTTCAAAGGCGCTCCCCGCTTCCACGAATTTGTGTTGCAAACGCAGGAATCTCCGGCGCAGTGGAGCCAGCGTCTGCTGGATGACAAGATTGTTGGCGGCATTGACCTGAGCCGCTGGTATCCGGAGTTGAAGAACGCAACGCTGTGGTGCGCGACGGAAGTTGTAGCGCGCGAAACGATTGATCGCGCGGCAAAAGTGCTGGCCGCGGCACCGGTGGAGGCGTAACAATGGCGACATCTGAAATCCCAATCTCTAAAACCATCGGTAAGGTTCGTCCCCACCAGACGCAGAACGAAGGTCTCGTCTTTGAGAAATCGTCGCCGGGCAAGAAGGCTTACAAGCTGGCGCCGCTCGACGTCCCCGAAGTCGACGCCGCAGCCCTCCTCGGCGATGCGCACCGCAAGGCGTCCGGCCTGCTGCCCGAGCTGAGCGAAATCGAGATCATCCGCCACTTCACGCGCCTCTCCACCTGGAACTATGCCATCGATCTTGGCATGTATCCGCTCGGCTCGTGCACGATGAAGTACAACCCGCGCGTCAACGAATTCGTCTCCCGCATCGAAGGTCTGGCCGAAGCGCACCCGTACCGCCCCGAGTCGCTTGCGCAGGGCGTGCTTGAAATTATCGATCTGCTGCAGCGCTGCCTCATCGATATCACCGGCATGGATACCATTACGCTGCAGCCGGCTGCCGGCGCTCACGGCGAGTTCACTGGAATCCTGCTGGTGCGCGCATGGCATGAGTCAAAGGGCAACGCACGCCGCAAGATCATCATTCCCGACTCGGCGCACGGCACCAATCCTGCGACCGCTGCCATCTGCGGCTACCAGGTGGAAAACCTCAAGTCGAATGCCGAGGGCGGCATCGACCTCGAGGCTCTTACGCGCCAGGTGGACGAAGATACGGCCGCGCTCATGCTCACCAATCCTTCCACGCTCGGCGTTTTTGAAAACGAGATCCACAAGATCGCCGATATCCTTCACGCCAAGGGCGCGCTGCTCTATATGGATGGGGCCAACATGAATGCGCTGGTGGGCAAGGTGCGTCCCGGCGATTTCGGCGTCGACGTAATGCACCTGAACCTGCACAAAACCTTTTCGACGCCGCACGGTGGTGGCGGTCCAGGCTCCGGCCCGGTGGCGTGCAAGAAGTTTCTTGAGCCGTTTCTTCCCACGCCAGTGCTCACCAAAGAGAAGGACGGAAAGTTGCACTGGGAGTACAACCGTCCGCAATCCGTGGGTCGCGTGCGCGCCTTCTACGGCAACACCGGCATGTTCATTCGCGCACTGGCTTACATTCTTGCCAATGGGCCAGATGGCTTGAGGCAGACCACCGAAGATGCTGTGCTCAACGCCAATTACATCCGCAAAAACCTCGAAGATCTCTACGAACTGCCGTACAAGACGCCGTCGATGCACGAGGTTGTCTTCAGCGACAAGCGGCAGGCGGCCAAGGGTGTGAAGACCGGCGACATCGCCAAGCGGCTGATCGACTACGGCTTCCATCCCTATACGGTCAGCTTCCCGCTCATCGTGCATGGCGCGCTGATGATTGAGCCGACGGAGAGCGAATCCCTCGAAGAACTCGATCTATTCATCGATGCGATGCGTTCGATTGCGAAGGAAGTCGATGAGTCTCCTGACCTCGTCAAGACTGCACCGCACTCTACGCGCGTCTCGCGGCTCGACGAAGTCCAGGCTGCACGCAAGCCAATTCTGCGCTGGCGGCCATCCCAATAAGCTCAACCCCGTTTTGCCGCAAGGCCGAGAAACGGCGCACTCTTCTGAACCGGCTTTGCGGCGAGACCGGGTCCGTACTTCAGATATCGGGTCAGGCTCAATGCGGGCCGTTCGATGAATCGGTAGCTGAGTATCCCTAGTCCGATCGTGAGTGCAAGGGCGATGGCTGCGGTTGCCAGATAGGACCATGGATCGGGCATGTGGTGCGAGAGCCTCGGCCGCAAGGATTGAAGAAACCACACGTGATACGTGTAGTGGAAAACATAGAGCCCGTAGCTCATGGTTCCTAGCCAGCACGCGGATCGAACGCTGCACGCCCGCGCGAATCCGCTTCCCTCCTCAATAACCGCGGCTACAAGGGCGAGGACGGTGAAATTGGCGAGCGGAGTCTCGACTACCACGCAATAGTAGTTGTATGGATCATCGCGGTGAGTCGAAAACGAGATGATCCACAGTGCGGTTCCCACCAAGACTGCATACTTCGCCAGAGGCTGTAGCCGTTTGAAGATTTTGTAATCTGCTACAAGTGCGAGTCCCACCCCGAGCAAGATGGCGTCGACGCGCGTAGGCGTCCCATAGTAGCAACGTCTGGCGGACAGATGAAGCCATGGCGAGATGAATCGAAGGGTGAAGCATAAACCGCTGAGGACCGCAATAATCTTCAGCAGTTTTGCGCGGTCCCTTGCGAGCCACACCACGACAGGCCACGCCAGATAGAATTGCTCTTCGATCGCAAGCGACCAGAGATGGATGATCGTGAAATGCGGCACAAAACCCGAGTCGGTATACCCTGGCAGAAGATTTTGGATATAGATGAAGTGCGACCAGAACAAGGTCTTGAGAGGGACGCCATGCGCAATGCCCAGGCAAGCCAGGACCAGGAGCGTGACGTAATACACGGGCAAAATACGCAGAATTCTGCGGCCATAAAACACCCTGAAGAAACCTTCGTGTTCGCGCGTATCGAAAAGGATGCCGCCGATGAGGTACCCCGAAAGGACGAAAAAGGCCGGAACGGCCATGTAAGCGATCTGTTCAACATAGAAGAGGACATTGACCCAGGGAATTGATCGATAGCGGTCGATTGCCGGCGAAAGGTAGTGCGCGAGAAAGATGGCCAGAAATCCATAGCCCCTGATTCCATCGAGTGCCGGCATATGTTGACGTTTCGATGGACTTCCAGTTGAACTCACCATGAACACCTGCTTCAGCGTTGACGAGCGAAATCAGAACGGAAACTGCCTTGTGTCTTACGGAGAAATCTAACTGCGATCGAACAGAAAAGGTGTGAGGAGAAGTCTCTGTCGTTTGTGCAGTCTCCCACTGTTCGAACCGGGGATGGAATGCTGCTTTTCGGTTCAGATCAAGCGAAAGTAATTCTCGAAATTACTGAAGTTGCAAAGGTGGATTGCCGGCAATATTGCCGGTGAGCTCGTCCAGGTAACAAGCAGCTGAGAGACCGTGATTGAGGGGAGTTTTCAGGAGTGCCAGCTCCCAGGTTCGGGGTCGCGCCGCGTCGGCGAGAAGGAATCCTCATCTAGTAGTTCGGACCTGGTGAAAACCGCAGGTACGCACTTCCGTGGCTTTTCATCAGGAAAGGAATCGGAGCATCCTTCACGACGCCATGAAGTCCACGCGTACTTCGAAACTGCTCTAAGTGCTCCGCCTGGCTGCTAATAGGGGATTTGGGGGAGTTTTTGGCTTTACAGGTAACTTTCGCGCAAGTGACTTTCTCGTGATTTATGGTTACCGCAAGCGGCTGCAGAATCCGGCTTATCTGCCACATTCCGATTGCTTTTCGGATCGCAAAAATCAGATAATCGATTCTCTCAAGGTGAGCGCAGGGGACGTTCAGCGAGCGGAAAAAGAACGCATGAGTCCGCTGAAGCGAGAGCGCTGTACCGCCCAGGTGTAAATGGGTTTCCAAGGGCCGGAGTCATACTCCCGTATCTTTCCCACATGGTTGTGCACGATCGGCGAAGTTGAATACCGCCGGAGCGCCGCAAAGAGGTCCGGGTGATATCCAGAGTTGATGCATTCGGGCCCCCATTCTCCAGGACAGCAATCAGCGTAACAATTGTGTAGCGGAGGTCTTCAATGAAATGGTTCCGTGATCAGAGAGAAAAGATCCCAGTAATGGACGCCTTCAAGAAAGGCCTGCGATCCGCACGAAACGAAGAAGGGCAAGCCATGGTCTTAACGGCCCTAAGCTTGACCGTGCTACTCGGCTTTGTGGCTCTCGCAACGGACGCCGGAGTCATGCTGCGCCAGAAAAGAATCGCGCAGTCAGTCGCCGACAGCGCAGCAATTGCTGGCGCGTTTGAAGCATTGTATGAAGGCACTCCTTCGACCGTAACCACGGGGATATGGAATGCGGCCTCGAAAGACGCCACTTTGAATGGCTATGCTCCAGGGACGTCGAACGGCTCAATCAATTCGTCGAACGGGGTCACTCTGTCCCTTTCAGTTAGCCCGAATGTTGGTGTTTCAGGTTTTAACAGTGCTGGTTACGTTCAGGCGAATGTGACGTTCAACTCGCCCACGTTCTTCATGACCCTGTTCAATTTTCACTCCATGAATGTCAGCGCCGTGGCGATCGCTTCGGATCAGCTTCAAGCCTCTGGATGCTTCGATATTCAGAATGGCGGCAACCAGGCCGATCCTGCGGCAACGATGGGTGGAAGTTCCGAAGTTTTCGGGTTGACTTGCGGCGTCACAATCAATGGCAACGTGGACATGGGTGGAAATGCAAACATAGACGCGAAATACGTTGCCGCCTCGGGCACCATTGTGAACGGTGGCAGCTCCAGCGTTACCGGCACGGAGACTCAGGGTGCTCCTCCCACAAACGACCCTTTACCGCAGCTTCAGCAAACTGCGAATCAACCCGGCGTGGGGACCACGGCAGGTTCATCCTGTGGCTCCACATTGCCTGCCGGGGCCGTCGCCGATGGTATGAGCTGTATCTACAACTACAACAATGGGAACCTCAGCAACGTCACCCTGCAGTCAAATACTGTTTATGTTTTCGACAATAACATCACCAATACTTGCGGGAAACCGGCGATACCCTGTGTCGAACTCAGCGGCACGATAACGGGGACCGGTGACACGATCTTTCTCAAGAACAACCTTCCGCTCGAGTTCGACCATAACGGCAGCTTTACAGTCACTGCGCCCAGGCCGTCCAATTCATCCACGCCATGCGAACTGGATACGGCGAACCCGTTTTGCGGAGTCCTGATCGACGCGCCAAGCGACGGCAGCGTCGGGGGCACTTATTCCTGTTCGCATGGAAAGGGCAACAACGACGGCAACCCGGGCGAATTGTATTTCGATTTCGGAAGCAGCAACACGACCTTGACCGGGGTCGTCTACGCCCCCTACATGCAACTGTATGTTCAGGACCAGGGTGCAAATACGACCATGAACAATGACGTCATCATCGGCAATTTCTGCGCGCAGGCTGCGACCGTCACCATAAATGGGTTGAGCCCATCCCTTTCGCCCCTTGCAAGAATCGGGCTCGTGTATTGATCGAACTGCTCGTGAGATTGTTCGTTGGAGGAGGAAGTGCGATGAAGCGCAGATTCAGTGACAATAGCGGGTCGGCCCTGGTAGAGGTGGCTTTGGCGGCGCCGATTTTCCTGCTCATGGTAACCGGCGCATTTGAACTGGGAAGAGTCGCACATTTCGCCATTGAAGTGCAGAACGCGGCGCGGGCCGGGGCGTCCTTTGGAAGTGAGCCGGGCAACGCTACGTCGACTGGGATAACTCAGGCGGCGGCAAACGACGCACCCGACCTGGGCAGTCTGACGGTGACACCAGGCACCGCCTGCATTTGCGAAACGCTCACGACCGGCAACACCCCGACGTACTCCCCAAGCAGCGGGACCATCGCCTGCACCGACCCAACGATCGTGGCCTGCACTGGGTCAAGCAGTACAGTCACGAATCGCGTGGTGAGCTACGTTACCGTCTCGACCCAGGCAACTATCAATCCCGTTTTCACTGTGAAGGCTCTGCCGGGTTCATACACTCTCCACGGATATTCTGAAATGAGGGTTCTCCCAAATTGAGGATTCCAGACACAATTCGACTGCATAAAAACGCGCTTCTATTGAGCGGTTTGAAGCCTATGTGGCGCGACGAACGGGGCGGGTCTCTTGTCGAGACCGCACTTTCCTTTCTGCTATTGAGCTCCCTCATATTCGGTGTGTTTGAGGGTGCTTTGGCGGTGTATTCTTACCATTTTTTGGCTAACGCCGCCCATGAGGCTACTCGTTATGCAATCGTCCGCGGAGGGGGCTGGGGTAGCTCCTGTGATGGTAGCGGCTCGACCGGCTCCGGATTCGGCTCCTCGGGTTGCGTTGCTAATGCGACCGACGTTGCGAACTATGTAGCCAGCCGGAACTTTCCCGGACTTCACCTCACCGCTGCACAAGTTTGCGTGAAATATCTTGTCTCTACGCCGGGAAGCGCGACCACGACATGCACTGCTTCCACTACAAACACTAACAACGTTCCCGGAGACATCGTCCAAGTCACAATCAATTACCCATTCACCCTCAGTGTCCCTGGGGTACCCTCCCACACGTTTACTCTCTCGAGTACATCGCAGATGGCCATATGCCAGTAGAGTAAGCAGTTGTGGTGTCTGGCAGAGTGGCCAGATTGCAGGATTGTGGGCCCTGGTATTCAAGTCTGCTTTGGGCTTAGTACCTGGTGGACTTCTTCGCACTACCCGATCCCCTCTTTCTGACAGGGCAATAGTATGGAGCGCGGTAACGTGTCCTCCGTAACTTGTATCTTATTGATTCTAGGCAATTCGAGTGATTCTCGTAACCTATTCAGTAATTAACCTATTAGTGGCATTGTCCCCTTCTCAAAATGAGCAGAAAGTGACTCCATCAGGTGTCTGGGCGGGGACGCAGGTCCAATGACCCGGTAATACTTTTAAGTTGCTTCCCTCTCAAGATGACTGATACGCTGGGGAATTCCAGTGGCACCCTCTGGCCGCTCAAATTCCCATGGCGTGTTTGCATGCATTCGAAGGAATGCGCGTTCGGGAGGGTGTGCCGGTGAAGATTCTCCGCCAAGAAAATGGTCAAACGTTCGTTCTCACAGCCTTGTGCATGACTTGCTTTATGGGATTCATGGCGCTTGCCGTGGACGTCGGGATTCTGTTCAATACGCGGCGAAAGCTGCAAACCGCCGCAGACGCGGCTGCGACCGCTGCAGCTCTGCGTTATCTGAGCCTGTACGACGCAAACAACAACAATCAGACAGCGGAGATCGCGGCAGCAAACACGGCGGGGAGTGCTGCCGGCCAATCGAATGTGTCTGGCAGTACTGTCACAGTGGCTGTGAATACGAATCCGGCGTCTCCGGCCGCGCACACTGGTTGCGTGGGGACAAACTGCTATTTCGAAGCGATCGTTTCGCAACAAAACTCGACCATCTTCTACAGTACGTTTTTCAGCATGTTTCAAGGGCGGGGCGCCAGTCCGTTCACAGTGAAGGCGAGAGCTGTGGCAGGCACGCCTGGAGCCAGCGATTTTTGCATATATCTGACCGAAGCCACCGGGTCAGCGTATTCGGCTCATGGCAAGTATCGTATTAATGCTCCTGGGTGTGGACTGTACGTGAACTCAACCAGTTCTACGGCGATGTCGGGCAAGGGGAACGCCGGCACGGTGGATGTTGCCGAAGTTGCTGCTGTGGGCCCGACGAGCGGGTATTCGGTAAATTTTGCGGCTGGCACCCAGGTGACGGGCGGCGTCACTCCGGCGACACTCCCGTTCAGCTGGATCACGACCCCCACGCCAACCGGATGCGTAACTCCCGCGGGAGGAACGCTGTCTGGAACAGTGAATCCGGGCTGCTATAACGGAAACGTAAGTATCGGCAACGCGACTTTGAATCCAGGCCTGTATGTCTTTACCGGAAACGTCAGCTTCAAAAACAGCTCCGTGACCGGGAATGGGGTAACGCTGGACATCACCACCGGAACTCTCACCATGCAACCAGGCAATGGCACCCTGAGTCTCACGGCTCCGACCTCTGGAGACGGCACCAATGGGACCGGGATCGACGGAGTTGTCATTTACATGCCGCCGGCCAACACAAACACTCTTAGTCTCCAGGCAGGTTCTACTGACATGACCCTGACCGGCTTCATCTATGCGCCAGGCGCTCAGGTAACAGTCCAGGACAATGGCGGCAGCACTTCAGTGGGCGGTCTCATCGTGGACAGCATTGACAGTGGACCTTCTCCGATCAACGTAACCGGATACACGCCATCGACGACCGCGCTCAAGGTCGTGGCACTTGTGGAATAGTCAGGAGACCTCGATGCTGATGAATCGAATGAGCGAAGAAGGCGGCGCCCTGGTAGAGACCGCACTCTCGATGTCTTTTCTTGTGCTCATGCTGCTGGGATCTGTCGAGTTCGGGCGATTGGGCTATGGCGCCATTCAGGTAAACAGTGCTGCCAAGGCGGCGGCTCAGTACGGCGCCCAGAGCCGCACTACGGCCGGCGACAGGCCCGGAATGTTAACCGCAGCCCAGAATGAATACTTCAACCCATCCGCTTTATCCCTGGCATCCCCAACCGCGACCAGCGGATATGCGTGCAACTGTGCGGATTCGGGTGCGTCCGTCACTTGCTCAACCAACAGCGTCACAGCCCCAGCCTGCCCCGGTTCCGTAATGGAAGTCACCATCACCGTGCAGACGCAGGTAAGTTTTAATCCATTGATTCACATACCTGGGCTCGCCGGCCCCTTCACCTTGAGGGGAAATGCCATTCAGAAGGTGCTTCAATGAATCGAATCTGGCGTGAAGATGGAGCCGCCCTTGTCGAGTTTGCACTCACTTCAGTGGTGCTCTTCATGACCCTGTTCGGACTAATGGCGGTCTGCACTGCTCTCTACTCTTCCGTTTTTGTAGCGGAGGCGGCTCGCGAAGCAAGCCGGTACGCCATTGTGAGGGGCTCCGCCTGCACCGGCTTTGCTGATTGCTCAATCACCTCCGCGCAGTTGAATACCTACGTGCAGAACCTGCACTATCCAGGCATCAACTCAGCGAACCTGTCAGCTTCCGCGAGTTGGGCGGGGGGTAAGGCGCCGGGGCAGATCGTGGTAGTGACAGTGACCTACAACTTGCCATTGGCCATCCCATTTTGGCCCAAGTCGGGAAGCACAATTCACATGGGCAGCACGTCGCAAATGGCGATTTCGCAGTAGCTGCGGCGGAGAAGCCGCGAGCCGACGTCGTCGGCGAGGCAAAATCGCTTCATTCGCGAATGGCTTTGCTGACGGCACCAGTCACGTAACAGTCGCGCGATTAATACTCCTCCTTGAAGAGGTCCGAATACAGGATTCACTGGATTCGTGGAAGCGGTCGTCGCTCAACTTCGACCTATTCGTGGGGACGCCCGGCTTCGCTTCAGTCACAGTGTCCGCACGCGCGGCGGCAGAAGCGCCGAAAACGGTGGCCATCTCTGGGATTCTGAGCTCGCGATCTCCGAAACTAGAGAATAGAGGGTACTTGATATTACGATTGACGATAACTAAGGCCAAATTAGAGGGACTTAAGTAACTATAAGGTACTCTTTTGTGACTTGCTGAGCACACAACCCCTCCATAGAATCGTTTCAGTTTTCATCAGGCGAGCTGTCGCTCCCGGGCCCTGTTTTCAGATTGAGCCTGGCGTGGAGCGATGGCTCTTTTGCTTTTCATCCCTGTGCGCCTGAGAAAGAGGAATATGAAGAGACTGCGGAGCGAAAAAGGTCAAACCCTTGTTTTAACTGCGCTTTGTATGACAGCGATGTTCGGCTTCATGGCGATGGCCATCGATGTGGGCGTCTTATACAGGGAAAAGCGAAATCTGCAGACCGCAGCCGATTCGGCTGCCATCGCCGGGGCACAAGATTACATGTGGAACGGATCGACGACCACGGCGCAGGCTGCAGGCAAAAGCGCCTCATCCGCGAATGGCTTTACTGATGCCACAAACAACGTCACGGTCACCATGAATGTTCCCCCTACCAGCGGTCCAAACACAGGCTCCACGGGATTTGTGGAAGCGGTCGTCGCGCAACCTGTTTCGGGGGTATTCATGGGAACGCTCGGCTTCCATTCAGTCATGGTGTCGGCCCGTGCGGTGGGAGCGGCACCGATGAATGGCACGGCCTGCATCTGGCTGATGGCACCGTCGGGTCCCGCCTTTGACCTTCAGGGAAAATATGACATTGAGGCCCCGAATTGCGGAATTTACGTGAATTCCAACACTTCGGATGCAATGAGCGTCACGGGAAACTCAGGCACCGTGAATGCCGCGTTTCTCGACGTCGTAGGCAATTCTTCCCTTCAGCACACCACCAATCCGACTGCGCCAACAATGAATGCGGGAGTTAGAAAGAGTCCCTGGGGTAATCTCAGCGGGCCGAACCCGGCTACCGCATGCACTGGGGGTAATACGGTGGCGGCGTCCACCATCACTGCAGCCAACCTGCCATCGCCGATCAGTGGGGTGGTTTGCTTCAGTGCGAACAATCCGACGTTGTCGGCCGGCATCACTCTCCCCGGTGGGGCAATCTATGTCGCTGAAAACAGCGTGACCATCGGCGGCACCATGACCATTGGGAGTGCCGCAAACGGGGCGACACTGGATGTATACAGCGGCACATTCAACCAGGCCAATTCGGTGCTTAGCATCTTCGCGCCCACCGCGGGAACCTATAACGGGATCGCCCTGATGCAGCCCGCAACGAATACAAATGATCTGCAGGTGCAGTTCGGCAGCGGCAATGAAACGCTGGACGGATATATCTACGCGCCAGGGGCCGAGGTGTATCTGCAGGATCACGGTGGTGGAATTACGGCCACCGGAATTGTGGCGAAGAGCATGTATGACAAGGCTTCCACGATTACGATTCACAGCTATGACGTGGCACATCCCACCACAACAAAGAACAGAATCCTTGCGTTGGTTGAGTAAGAGGAAATCGAAATGAGAATGGGAAGAACGATGCTTCGGGATTTATGCAGGGTCTGGCGAGAAAGCGAAGTCGGCGGGTCCCTCGTGGAAACCGCGTTGACGGCTCCGCTGCTTCTTACGCTCGTTTTGGGTTCAGTCGAATTCTCCCGTGTTGCCTACACGGCAATCGAGGTGTCCAGCGCCGCGCGCGCCGGGGTCTCGTATGGCGCGCAAAACGGCGGAACAGCTACCGATACCACGGGCATTACCTGGGCGGCGACTCACGACGGGGCAAATGTTGCGCTCACTGTTTCCAGCGTCTCGCTCGGTTACATCTGTTCAGATGGCACAGCCTCAACCGGCTTAAATACTGACTGCACCAACTCGAACATCGAGGAGACCGTAACTGTCCAAACCCAGGCGTCCATCGCCCCCATCATTCATCTGCCGGGACTGCCGACAACCTACACGCTTCATGGCATGGCAGTTCAAAAATGTCTCCAGTGAGTACCAGAAGTAGCCGAAAGATTGCAGGAGAGCAAGACGATGCAAGGATGTAAGCGGAAATTAAGCAGAATGTTGCCTTTGGCAGGCACGGAGATGGGTGTAACTATGAGCAGGATTCGTCGCTGTATTGTGAACGATGCTGGAGGAGCCCTCGTTGAGGTGGCAATTTCCTCCACGATCCTTTTCGCCATGTTTTTTGGCGTCTTTGAGATTGCCCTGGCTTCCTATTCGTCTCACTATGTTTCCGATATGGCGCGTGAAGGAGCCCGGTACGCCATTGTTCGCGGTTCCACCTCATGCGGCAACACGCCAAACTTGACCAACTGCGGTGCAAACACAACTACGATTGCCTCCTACGTCAGGGGCTTAAACTACCCCGCCATCAATCCCGCAAATCTCACCGTCACTGTCACCTATCTGACCGGCACGACGGTTACGACGTCCACCACCACTACCACCACTTGGGCATCGTGTTCCTCGGGAACATGCAATGTGCCCGGAAATATGGTGAACGTGGCGGTAACTTACGCGTTCGGGATGGCCATTCCATTTGTTCCGAAGAAAACCATCAACGTCAACAGCGTCGCGCAGATGGTGGTTCAGCAGTAGCCCCACTCCATCCGAGGCGAGTTTCAGCACAAAGCCCGCGCGATCAATATCGCGCGGGCTTTTCCGTGCCCGATAACTGACGTTGTCCTCATTGTCCTGTTTTCCGAAATTTCCGAGTTATCCTTCCTTTTCCGAAACTCGCGCGCGCCCTAGACTCTAGGGTATGGCCACCCTGCCTGACATCACTTCGCTCGACGCCGGCCTGCCCGCGAATATCGACGCCGAGAAGACCATCCTCGGCGCCATCCTGCTCGACAACGCCGCACACTCCGAGGCCGCCGAGCGGCTGGAGCCAGACGACTTCTCGCTCGACTCGCACAAGCGGATCTTTATCCGCATGAGCGAGCTGATGAACGAGCAGCGCGCCGTCGACATTGTTACCCTGGCGAACGAACTGGCACGCTCCAAGGAAATCGAGTCCGTTGGAGGGGTGGCCTATCTTGCGTCGTTGACTGAGGGCCTGCCGATCCGCCCTGTCATCGAGGACTACATCCGCATCGTCAAGGACAAGAGCCTGCTGCGGAAGCTCATGCTCATCTGCTCGGCGGCCATCGCGCGGGCAGCCGACCAGAGCGAGACCGCTCTTGAGGTTCTCGACGCAGCCGAATCGCAACTGCTCGAAGTCAGCGAGAAGGGAATTACCCGCGGACTCGAACCGCTCGACAAGATTGTCGCGGACTCCTTTGGTTCTATCGATAACCTTTACAAGGAAAGCCGCGACGTCACCGGGCTGGCGACTGGATTCAGAGTTTTCGACGAGATGACCAAGGGCCTGCAGCAGAACGAGCTCATTATCATCGCCGCACGCCCCTCCATGGGAAAGACCGCGCTTGCCATCAATATTGCGGAGAATGCCGCCATCTACAGCAAAGCCACCGTGGCAGTCTTCAGCCTGGAAATGAGCAAGGCTTCACTGCTGCGCCGCATGCTGGCCTCGCAGGCATGGGTAGACCAGCGCAGCATGCAGGCAGGATTCATCAGGAAAGAAGATCAGATCAAGCTTGAGAAGGCGCTGGAGCAGCTCATTGAGTCGCACCTGTTTATCGACGACAGCGCCGGCATTTCGCTGGCGGAGATGCGCGCCAAGGCGCGGCGTTTGAAACAGACGACCGGCAAGCTTGATCTGATAGTGGTTGACTACCTGCAGCTGATGTCGGCCACGCTGCCCTCAGCAGGCGGCAAGCGTTATGAGAACCGCACGCAGGAAGTGTCCGCGATTTCGCGTGGTCTGAAGGCGTTGGCCAAGGAACTCGAGGTCCCGGTTGTCGCGCTGTCGCAGCTTTCGCGTGCCAGCGAACGCCGCGGTGATGACAAGCGCCCCATGCTGAGCGATCTTCGCGAGTCAGGCTCGATTGAGCAGGACGCTGACGTCGTTGCTTTCATCCATCGCGAATCCTATTACAACCGCGATGAGGAGATGTCTGAATCCGACAGGGCCAAATCGGAAATCATCATTGCCAAGCAGCGCAATGGGCCCACAGGCGTCGTGCATCTGAACTTCGTCTCGAAGTTTACGCGCTTCGACAACGCCGATGGTTCTCACGACGTGTGATCTGAGGAATCAGGCAGTTTTCCGATCGAAGGCACGACCCACGACAGATGGACCTTACCCCGCGCCAGCCAGTTTCAGATAATCCGGCTCATCGGCAATCGTACGATGTCGAAAGGCGCGCACAATCTTCCGCTCCTTCAGAAAGAACACGCCCGGCATCTGATCGGCATCTTCCTTAATCATGCCAATTCCGTACTTGAACATCGCACCCTTCAGCCAGCCCTTCCAGACTGTCAGATTCAAAAAATGCAAAAAGGGATTGGTGCGCGTCAAGGCAAAAGCGGGAAGCTGATAAAGCGTAGCCTCCGGGTTGCTGATCCTCTCCACATCCGAGAGGTTGTAGTAGTCGAAGTACGGTTTCGCCCGTTGCGGAGAGCCGAGATGCACAAAGACAGGCCGCACCCCCTTCGCCTCAATCTGCTGCCGCACCTGCGAAACGCGGTCCAGAGCCTGTGCACAAAAAGCGCATGCAAAGTGGCGAAGAAAGATGAGCAATACCGGCGATTCATCCACCAGGTCGAGCAGGGATCGGCCCGCCTCCGTGTGAAACTCACCCCAGGAGTCTGCAAGGTCCGATCGCTCCGATGATTTGCGGATCCCCGTAGCCATCCCATCCACTCCCATTCAAAAACGTCGGCGATAGACGTGATTCATACATGCCTGGATCCCCGGCGACTTGGATTCACCGTCGCGGAATCCTATCCGGAGGCAAATTCAAGTTATCACTATTCAGGGCCGTTGAGTGATCAGAGTTCGTTGATCGTCAACGCCACGCGTCCCGCGATGTAATCGCCCAGCGAAGCATCGGGACCGATCTCGATCAGATCGACCGGAAAGCTCATATTTAAAGGCCGCAGCACCAGCCGCTCCTCCGCAAAGTCGGCATAGCGCAGCATGAGGTGCGCGCCGGCGCGAACCGCATACAAATTAGGCCTGCCGGCGCGGTATGGGGTCAGCTTGTTGTAGTGCCGGTCAATCACCGCCAGGGCATCCGGAAACAGCAGCGGATCCATGGGCAGTGCATCGGAATGCGCGATGCGGATGGCGACAAATCGCTGCCACGAGCGGCGCGACGCCACGGCTTTGGCTTTGAGCGATCGCAACGCACCCGCGGGCAGATGCAGCATCATCTGCACAGCGCTCGGCCGGATGTACGGCTCGAAGAGCGCGGAATTGTGCGAGACAACAGGCACGATAAGAGGCTCTGCTTCGGCGCTGTTAGCGGGATCGGCATGGGCACCGAGTTCCATCAGGTCGTCGCATTCCATGTGCTGGGTAGCCAGCATCCGGTCGAGTCCCGCGAGCGAGAGCTGCCCACGGGAATGCAGGAAGTTTGACAAATGTGACTTGCCGAATCCGGTCTGCCGCGATAGAAGGTACACGCTCAGAGTTCCGCGCTCAATCCTGCGCAGCAACTCCACACGAAGTCGTTCGTGCATCTGGGTGAAATTCATCTGTGGATAGTCCGCCACCGGTCATGCAGACGATCAGTTGCCGTTTTCTTTAAGCAAACTGATTTGCGTCGATTCGGCTTCATTCTCTGGGCTCGCTTGCACATCCAACAGAACGAATGAAGAATGATGCCTGGCAGCGTTGACGCACAGGATACATCTCTCTAGATTGGGTTTACTCCAGCTCGCACAGGTTGTGGGAAATTTTCAGGTATGGGATTGGTCCGCGCAATCGTACGAGGGTTGTAGTTGCCCTCGTCGGACTCGGGCGTGCTTACGCACTCTTCCCGCCGAACTCCTTCGCAGGCGCTTAATCTATGCGCCCTGGCACCGCCTGCCGAGCTGATTCCAGACTCTGCGCGAACATCGTGATGACATCCACAGCTCGAGCACTGATGGCAACCGTAAACGGCGGCAACAGAACCGCCGGCGCGACTGCCTGGCTCCTTTCACCTCGCCTGACAGAAGACAAGAAACTGAATAAGCGGGAGAAAGCGATTTTTGGGGGAATCGATGATGGAATTGTGCGTGCAATTGAAGATTTGCGAGGGGTGCGGGTGTCTTTGGTACCGCGCCCATGCCTTGGGAACTGTATATTGCTCTCGCTGTAGAACAGAACTGGAGAAATTTCCAAACCCTGGGTCGCGTAAGCGGCGCGGGCGCCCGACCACAAAGCGATTCTTGAACCTCTCGGCAGTCTCCGCAGAAGCCGGAGGTGCGCTATGAGCGCAGCCCTCCAACTGCCGTCTCTCTGGGCCACAGGAACCATCACTCAGCGCTGGCGGACGGGGCATAGCGTCGATCCCTATTCCGGCTCGATTGAGGAAACTGACTCCGCGGGCCAGGACACTGCATCCGCGCCGGTCATCAGCCTGGCCTTTTATCGCAAGCACACTGAAAAAATGCTTCGGCGGTATCTGTACGCGTCCATGCTGGTGGGCCGAGCGCCGGCCATTCTGGGCGAACCAATCGGGCGCGGATGGGTATCGAGCCGCAAAGTCAAAACCTTTGAAGATGCCGTCATCTTCGTGCTCGATATCGAGAACTGTCTGAAGAAACTGGGGCATCTTGATCAGGCAATTCTCAGCCGGGTGGCGCTCCAGGAATACACGCAGGAAGAAACAGCCGCGATGCTCGGCGTCAGCGTTCGCGCCATCTCCTACAAATACAAAAAAGCGCTCGACAGCCTCACAGAAATGCTGTTGCAAGCGGGGCTGCTCATTCTTCCGCCTTCATAACTTAAGGGACCTCGCAACAGCAAAGAAGGGGAGCGCAGTTCGCGCTCCCCTTTTTGCGTGCACATAGCGATGTGATCAGAACTTGCGCGACCACTCTTTCGGCCAGCGTTCTACGATCACTTTTTTGTCGGTGAAGAACTCAATGGCATCGCGACCCTGCGCGTGCATTACGCCAAAGAAGCTGCCCTTCCATCCCGAGAAGGGGAAGTAGGCCATGGGCGCCGGAACGCCGATGTTGATGCCCACATTCCCTGTCGAAACGGAGGTGCGAAACTTGCGCGCTGCCGCACCCGACGAGGTGAAGATGGAACTGGCATTGCCATATGCCGAGCGCTCGATCATCGCCACGGCCTCGTCCACTGTGTCTGCATGGACCACCGAAAGCACCGGCCCGAAGATCTCAGTCTCCATGAGCGGGCTCGCGGCCGGCAGCCCGTCGAGGACCGTGGGGCCGACGAACGAGCCGGCGCCGTTTCCACTAGCCCGTCTGCCATCTACGATCGTCTTCGCGCCCTGCTCCGCCCCCTGCCCGATGAGGCCCACGACGCGCTCGCGGCTGGCCTGCGTGATCACCGGGCCCATCTGCGTCGCCGGATCGAGCCCGTCGCCCACTTTCAACGAACCGGCCGCCGCCGCAATCGAGTCGCGGAACCAGTCTTTCGCATCGCCCACCGTGACCGTCACGCTGACAGCGAGACAGCGCTGACCCGCGCAGCCAAAGGCTGAATCGGCAATGATCTTTGTGGTGGTCTCCCGGTCGGCGTCTGGCAGAACCACCACGTGATTTTTCGCGCCACCCTGGCACTGCACGCGCTTGCCGCTCGCCGAGCCTCGTGCATACACATGTTTGGCCACCGGCGTCGAGCCCACAAAGCTCACCGCCCGCACCAGCGGATGATCGAGCAGCGCATCCACTGCAGGCTTTCCGCCGTTGACCAGGTTCACGACGCCATCGGGAAGCCCTGTCTCCTGGATAAGTTCGACAAGACGCGCCGCCGAGAAGGGAACCCGATCGCTCGGTTTCAGCACCACCGTGTTGCCTGTGGCAATCGCGTAGGGCAGAAACCACAACGGAATCATCAGAGGAAAATTGAACGGCGTAATCACCGCGCAAACGCCGAGCGGCTGCCGCACCATGATCTCGTCAATGCCGGGCGCAACATCTTCGAGCGAATAGCCCTGCATCAGCACGGGAATGCCGCACGCGACCTCAACGTTTTCAATACCGCGCCGCAGTTCGCCTTTCGATTCGGCCAGGGTTTTGCCATTCTCGATAGTGATCAAGCTCGCGAGTTCATCCAGATGCTCCTCGAGCAGCGCCTTCAGCTTGAACAGGTATTGCACGCGATCGCCCGCGGGCACTGTGCGCCACGACGCGAATGCGGTATGCGCCGCCTGCACCGCCGCGTCTACCTCGGCAGGTGATCCGGAAGGGGAACTGCCCAGCGGCTCGCCGGTAGCAGGGTTCAGAAGTTCAATTCCGGCCGGGCTCGTGGAGGTGACCCACTTGCCGCCGACAAGGTTGTGGATTGCGGGGGATGCAATAGCACTCATGGGAATTCAATGTATCGCACCCAGCGTAAAGAGGGCAGCAGGAATTTTTGCCGAATCAAAAAAGCGGCCATACACCCAAACTTGGCAAAAGGCATCCCGTCTCGCTGAAGAGCTCAGCGTTGTCCGCGATTCGTCTGAACGCGCGCGTAAGCTTCGCTGATGCCGGCCGCAATTCTGCTCATTCCCGGCGCCAGACCGGGAGCGAATGCTCGTCGCACGTCCTCCGTGTAGGAAGCGGCGTTTTCGCCCTCCAGGGTAATTTGCTGCGTGAATTGAGTTCGGCTATCGGGAAGCCCGCTGAAGACCCACTTGCATGAAATGACTGCCCCCGCCAGGGCGATTTCTATCGTGTACGACTCACCTGCCTTGACATCTTTCAGCCGCCATTGCCGCGGCGGTTGCCCAGGCATTTCCGTGGTGCCGGGCGATCCGCTTGCGAACGGCCCGTGCAATTTAAACTCCGCCGGAGGATCGTCCCAGTTCTTCACATCCGTCATATACATCCATGAGAACTCGAGAGTAGCCGTCGTCTCGACGGAATGTTCGATCGTCCATGCGACATCTTTCATGTTCATCTCTCATCTTTCGAGACCCGCGCAACGCGGTGCATTCAAAGTCATTCGCAATGGGTGCTGCACAAATTCTGGTCGATTTCGAAGAGCGTCTTTCCCGGATCAGTTCCCGGCCCGATTTCATCCCGTCAATCCGGCCAGTCCCTGCAGCGAACGGATCTCGTAGTGCGCGGATTCCTTGTCGTACCGGGAGAGATATTGGAGCCGGTCCTCGGGGATGATGGCGGCCTCGTAGTGCGCTCCAGCCACCGCCCGCAGTGCTTCAAGCGACTCCCACACCATGATGGTGATGAATTCGATCTCGTCATCCAAGGGCCGGCGCAACACAATGCCGCCTCGGTATCCGGGAATCTTGCTCATTCCGGGCAACAGTTCCGGCTTGATCTTCGCCTCGTATGCGTCGGCCTGTTCGGGCTTCGTATATCCGTGCCAGATTCTCGCAATCATCGGAGTTTCCTCCTCATTTTGAGTGTGACCCGTTGCCAGCTTGTCCAGTACAGAATGCTTTGACGTTCAAGGATACGCCTGTCCGTCTGCTATCGTGAACGGTTCGGCCGCTCTTCCGCGGCGGTTCACCCGAAAATTCCTGGAGGCTACGCCACCATGCTCTCGATCGCGCGCTCCGTTGCCTGCGCATTTATGTTTGTCCCGCCGCTGCTGCTGGCCCAGCAGTCCACCCCGGCTCCCACCACGGCTGCGGAGGCTCCCAACCGCGACACCAGCTACATCGACGCCAACGGAGCCGCTCACGTCACCCGCGTTGTTCCCGTGCCGCAGACCATCAGCCCCGAGGCGCAGAAATCGATCAGCCGCCCTGAGCCTGACCAGGGTCCGCCACAACCCCTCGAAGCCCGCCGCAAAGGAACCGACGCCTACACCGCCCGCGCGCGTGTTGAATGGACGAAGCTCTGCCCCAACACGATCATCGAAGACAAAATCGCCGGCGTTCCGGTCCGCATCGTGACGCCTGAAGGCATGCTCGACAAGAACAAGGACAAGGTGCTGTTGAATCTCCACGGAGGCGGGTTCAACTCCGATTCCGGTTCTTACACCGAGTCGATCCCCATCGCAAGCTATACCGGGATCAAGGTGGTCGCCGTCCTTTACCGCCTCTCGCCTGAAGTCAAATTTCCAGCCGCCGTGGATGACTCCATCGCTGTTTACAAGGAGTTGCTGAAGACCTACAAACCGAGCCACATCGTCATCTACGGCACATCCGCAGGAGCCATCCTCACGGCCGAAGTGGCCGCGAAAATCAAGCAGCTCGACCTGCCCATGCCGGCCGCCCTTGGCATCTTCAGCGGCATGGGCGACTTTGCCCGCTCTGGAGATTCGCTTGCCATGTATGCGCTGCGCGGACTCGCCGGCCATCTCGATCCACCCGAACCGGGAGCACACGACCCGTTTTATGTCGCCGAAACCGACCCCAAGGATCCGATCCTGTCGCCCATCTACGGCGATCTGCACGGCCTGCCGCCCGCGCTTTTTATCACCAGCGGCCGCGACCTGCTGCTCAGCGGTACGGTCAACCTGGAACGAGCCTATGTGCTGGCCGGGGATGACGCGCACCTCGTGGTCTACGACGCTCTGCCGCACGCCTTCTGGTACGACCCGCGCCTGCCTGAAGCCATCGAAGCCAACCACATCATGGCCGACTTCTTTGTGAAACATCTCGGCAAATAGTTGATACCAAATTGCTTCTGCAAAGCATTCAACCCCCTGAAGAAACTGATTGACATAGAGAACTCTATTGTATAGAGTACTCCTTGTTGAACAGTAGCTGATCGGATTGAGTCGCTGCAACGGAGGCACATCATGAACCGCAAATTCCCCGAATTCTCCTCATCCAGGACATTGTTAGTTGCTTCAGCGCTGATCGGATGCGGCCTTACGTTCGCCGCCCAGCAACCGCCAATGCCGAACGCGGACGCCCAACGCGAAGCCATGAAGAAGCTCGCCTTCCTTGCCGGCAAGTGGTCTGGACCGGTATCGATCTCACGCGGACCTGGGGAGCCGCTCCACCTCGCACAGGCTGAAATAGTGCAATTCAAACTCGACGGACTTGTGATGCTCGTCGAAGGCCAGAGTACCGGGCCTGATGGCAAGGCGCAGTTCCAGGCACTCGCTAGCATTGCCTACGACGACTCCACGCACACATATCGCTTCCGCGCCTACAACGAAGGGCATTACCTCGACACCGAACTTAGCGTGCAGCCCGACGGATTTGTATGGGGATTCACCGCGGGTCCGGCGAAGATCGAAAACACCATGCACCTCACCGCCAAAGGCGAATGGCAGGAAACCACCGACGTCACCTTCGGCAACAATCCTCCGCACCGCAGTGTGGACATGCTGCTTCAGCATCAGCCGTGACGACTTTGATCGAGATCGCTCGGAGAAGTAAATCGCCCACCTCAACGCACAAAAAGGAGATTGCCATGCAGGAAGAAACGAGCACCAAAGACCTGAAAGACAGGCTCGCGCTCATCGAGAGCATGATGAGGGAAGGGCGCCGCACTACCGAAAGCTGGGGCTGGACCTTTCTGCTCTGGGGCATCGCCTATTACGTTGCCATCGCCTGGGCCATGCTGGGACGCAGCAACCTCGCCTGGCCGGTCACCATGATCGCGGCTTCGGTCGTCACCGTGGTACTGGTTTCAATGAAGGCAGGCAAGCGGCCGGAGACGACCATGGGCCGGGCCGTCGGATCAGTATGGATGGCGCTCGGCATTTCAATGTTTCTGTTGTTCTTTTCGCTCGGCGTCAGCGGAAGGCTGACCGATTGGCATGTCTTCATCGCAATAGCATGCGGCATGCTTGGCATGGCCAATGGAACCTCCGCGCTGATTCTGCGCTGGAAGATGCAGTTTGCGTGCGCCGTGGTGTGGTGGGCCGCATCGGTGGCGTCCTGCTTCGGCAGCGACAAACAGGTTGGAATCGTTGGTTTCGCAGCAATCTTTTTTTGCCAGATCGTCTTCGGCATCTACGGCATGATCGCGGAGGCGCGCGTCCGCAAGATGCGCGGTCCTTCCCATGCCTGAGCTGCCCGAACTCAATCCTGTGATTCACGGCAAACTGCGACTGGCTCTGCTGTCGCTGCTGGTCGGCGTGGAAGAAGCGGAGTTCACATGGCTGCGCACGAAGACCGGGTCCACCGACGGCAACCTTGGAGCGCAGTTGCTCAAGCTCGAAGAAGCCGGCTACGTCGCTGTCGAGAAGAAATTCGTGCTGCGCAAGCCCCAGACGCTCTATCGCATCACCGAGAAAGGCCGCCAGGCGCTTGCTGAATATGTCCAAGCGCTAAAACAACTGCTGGGTTCGGCTATCGAGAACTGAATTGTGCGCTCAGCGTTTTGTTGGAGGTAAAGGTCATGATGAGTATCGAGAATGCCAACCAGCTTCGCGGCCGCGCAATGGGATCGATGATCCTCGCAGGCTTTGGTGGAATCTGGTTGGGGCTTGCCTTTTACGCGAAGGAAATGCTCAACGCCGCGATGATTCTGTACATCGTGGCGGGGCTGCTGACGCTGCTGGCCGGCTCAGCAAAGCTGATGAGGGCCTCCGGTCGCTGGTCGCGCGAGCCGAGAAATCCTTCGCATAATCGCGCATTTGGCTGGATCAACGCTCTCCAGTGGATCGCGATCTTCATCGTCGTACAGATCCTCACCAGGCTCCATCTCGATGCATATACCGTTTCTGCAATCGCCGGCATTGTGGGGTTGCACTTCTTCCCGCTGGCAAAGCTCTTCAGGAACCGCATGCACTATGTGACGGGTTCGGCCATGGTGTTATGGGCTGCCGGAACTGCGCTCTGGGCTCCACTGGAAAAGATGCAGGGAGATGCGGCGATGGGCGCCGGCGTGATTCTCTGGGGCAGCGTATCGATTACTCTCGCAATGTCGCTGTTCGTCGTGCGCCGGCCTTCGCGGATATCGGAGCACGTCAGGCCGGAGACGGCGTAGTTGCAGCGGCGGCCGACGTCGCGGCGAGATCTTCGCGGACGCGCTGCATGGTTCCAAGATAGTAGGCAAGGTTGTGAATCGTATTCAGCGTGCCGCCGAGCGGCTCGCTGCATTTCATCAAGTGGCGGAGATAGGCGCGCGAGTATCGGCGGCACACCATGCAACTGCACGCCGGATCGGCCGGGCCCTGATCTTCGGCGTATTGCTTGTTCTTGATGTTCACGCGTCCCTGGCTGGTGAACAGTAATCCGTGGCGCGCCGCTCGGGTTGGGATGACGCAATCCATCATGTCCACGCCCATGCGCGCGTAGAGTTCGATTTCGTCGGGGAAGCCGACGCCCATTACGTAGCGCGGCTTGTCTTTCGGAAGAAACGGAAGGACCTCACGGATAACCTCGAGCGTAAGTTCGCGCGGCTCGCCCACGCTGAGTCCCCCGATCGCATAGCCATCGAAGTCCATCTCCACCAGCCGCTCCGCGCTCCCGCGCCGCAAGTCGTGATACATCCCGCCCTGCACGATGCCAAAAAGCTTCTGTGTCTGCCCTTCGATTGGGTGCCCCTGGTCTCGATCCTGAGACCAGGGATCTTTGAACCAGGCGACTTCGTTCTGATGTGCGCGAAAATGATCGAGCGACCGACGCGCCCACGCCATCGTCAGTCGCAGGCTCTCTTCGGCACGTGTCCGATCCGCGGGATATTCGGTGCACTCGTCGAAGGCCATGCAGATGTCCGCGCCGAGCGCGATCTGTACATCCATGGAATGTTCCGGAGTGAAAAAGTGTGAACTCCCGTCGAGATGGGATCGGAAGCGCACGCCCTCATCTGTGACCTTGCGCAGGTGCGCGAGGCTGTAAACCTGGAATCCGCCGGAGTCGGTCAGCATGGCGCGTGGCCAACTGATGAAGCGATGCAATCCGCCCATGCGGCGAATCGCATCGTGGCCGGGCCGAAGATAAAGATGATACGTATTGCCGAGGATGATTTGTGCGCCGAGTGTCTCGAGGATGTCCTGGGGTACGGCCTTCACGCTCCCGGCCGTTCCCACCGGCATGAACACGGGCGTCTCCACGGTCTGATGCGGCAGATGCATCTGCGCGCGTCGTCCGCCGCTCTCGGTTGTGTTCAGCAGGTTGAATGCGAGGCTCACCTCGTCATTCTAGCGTGTGAGCATCGCGCAAAACCGCGCGGGGAGTCCCTTCCGACTCCCCGCCTGGTTGCACATCACCCAATGTGGCGATGCATGTGTTTTGCACGGAAGATCCTGCGCGAGGCGACGTTCTGCCGGCGATGGATCATGTTGCGCTGCTTCATGGTCAAGCGTCCATTGTGGCGTGCGCGCATCCCACGTACCTGGCGATGAATGCGCACCTGCTGCCGTTCGAGGCGGGCTCCCTGCCGTGGAGCGAAGCGCCCATTCCGGATTCCGTTTCCAATGCGTCGTTGCTGGTTGAACTCGCGCTTCACAATCGGATTCTTCGGTTGCTCGGGCGCGCTGGTTTGGGCGAATGTGATGGCGGGCGCTACAAACAGAGCCGCCACAAGTGCAAGTTTCACGAGTCTCATGGTGTTTCTCCTTCTGTGACGGCGGTGACTTTGAATCGTTCCTGGCCACTCACACTTCAAGAAACACGGAGTCCGCAAAATCGTTGTGTAAAGATTTGTTGAGAAGTGGTTGATTCCTTAAGATTTGCTGAACGTGATTGCTGCTGCTATTTTCCTCCGCCCAGCTTCACCTGCACTCCGGCGCGCGCTATGCGCGGAGTAGCCAGCGTGGTTGTCGGCGTCTTGGAAACCTCGATGCTGCGGTCGAAGAGGTTCTCGCCGGCAGCGAAGAATTCAAGGTGCGATCCGAAGTCGTGCGATGCAAACGCATCGACTCGAAAGTAGCTGTGCAACAAAAACAGGTTGGCATCGTCGTCATACTGGTGTCCGCTCAATCGGCTCTGCAGACTGAGCGTGCCTACGCGCGGACGAAACGCGCGCAGATTGAGCGACGCCATATTCCGCGCCACCTCGGGAATCCAGTTGCCAAGGTCCTGCGTGCCGCGCGACACAACCGCATGCGCATACTGATAGCCACCATCTACGGCGAGCCATCGTCGCGGAGCTGCTTCAAAATCGATTCCCACACCGCGGCTTTCAATCTGCCCAAGGTTCTCGCGCAGCAGCAAGATCGGCGATGAATTCGGATTTGTGGTCACCGCAACGATGGGCCTATTGACCTGAGTGTCGAAGTAGCTGGTGCGGATCGTGCCCCAGTGCCATTCGCTTGCGACGCCCGTCTCCCATCCCGTAGCGCGCTCGCTCAGCAGTGACGAATTGGGCAACGTGAGCTTGCTGCCGACCTGCGTTGAGCGATAGAGTTCGCTCGGCGTCGGCGCGCGAAATGCGCGAAACCCCGATGCCGACAGCGCCCAGTGACCTCCCAGTTTGCGCGACACACCCATCCTTGGATCGAAGATGGTCTCGTTGCGCGAGGGCGGCTGCGTTGCCGCGGGCACCCACGTCGATCCGTTCCAAACCACCTGGTGCGCATCGAAATTCTGAAACCAGTCCACGCGGCCCGATGCGGTCAACGTCCATGCGCGGTGCGTCCACATGGCCTCGGCGTAGCCTGCCGAATCACGCTGATGATCGTGCAGGTTGGTCAGCGCTGCGGTTGCGCCGAATGTCTGTTCGCGATCCCATACGCGCACATCGTGCACGTCGGCTCCGGCAATCACCAGCAACTCTGCGCCGACCGGCTGGTTCCAGTGCGCGGCCGCGCCGAGTTCATCGTCTGGCACGAGGGTGAAGCGCGTCGGAGTCTCACCGCAGCGGAAGGTGCACGTTGGATCGGCGGATGTCGGCGCATTGGAGATGCTGGAGAAGGTCTGCCGGTAATGCTCCGTTGAACCGTAGAGCCGCAGCGTCGCCGAAGCATTGCGAGCACCCTGCCAGTCCGCACCTGTCGCATACCGCCAAAGCCGCGTGCCGTTCTGCTGAAACGGCGTCCCGTTCGCGCGCGCCTCATTGAAGCCGCTGCCTCGCATAAACAAGCGCAATGGGCCGCGATTGCGCTCCGCGTCGAAGATTCCGTTTTGCCCATGCGTGTTCGAGGGTGCATCCACCGGACCGCGCTGGAATGGAGCTTCCTGGATAAAGCCGTCGGTGCCGATTGCGCCGCCCGATGCAAGCACGCCCCAATCCTTGATCGTGGTCTCGAACAGCGCGCTCGTGTCATACGTCCCCAGCCCTCCGTAGCTCGAACGAAACTCGCCGAGCATCGTGGTGGGCCGCGCCGGTACCACGTTGACTACGCCGCCGATCGCGCTTGAGCCGTACAGATCGCTGGCGCCGCCACGCACCACTTCGATGCGATTGATCGCGAGTTCCGGCTGCTCTTCCCAGTGGATCCAGCCTCCTATCGCATCGTTCAGCGGAACATCGTCCTCGGTAATCAAGGTGCGACTGGCCGAGGTCGAGCCCAATCCGCGCAGGCTAATACCCTGCGATGTGGGATTGGCCACCAGCGAACTCGATCTCCGGAACAACTCCACGCCTGGCAATTGCCGGACCTGTCCATCCATGGTCGGGGTCGCGGTTGTGCTGAGAGCAAACTCCGGCAGCAGTCTTGTTGTTGCGGGGCTCTCCAGCGCACCCAGCGGCGCGCGATAAGCGGTCACCGTCACCTGCTGGCTGGCGCTTGCCGGATCCAGTTCGACGGTTGTGTTGGCGCTAACTTCGACAAACTTCCCGGCAAATCCCTGCGCTTCGATGCGAAGCCGGCAGGGAATGCGGCAGAAGATGGTGAGCTGTCCATTGGTGTCGGTACGGCCCAGCAGGCGTCCACCGGCCTCCTGAACACTTGCTCCGGCGATGACAGCGCCGGATTTATCCACGACCGAAATCGTAATGGAAACAGGCCTTTGTGCCCAGGCAGTCGAGACCGCGAAAAATGCAGCGAACGCCGCCGCGATCCTAGACTTCCGCCGCAGCACGCCAATGATTGCTTTCCATTCGCACCACGGCATCCGTATCACCTGCTTGAGTTTGATGCAATTTTTCGAGCAAATGCTCTACGGTCTTTCCGCGACCGGCAATTCTCAACTGCGGAGCAATCTCATGGAGAGGAACCAGTACAAAAGCCCGTTGATCCAGCCTGGGATGAGGAAGCTCGAGCCCAGCCTCTCTGGTCTCGATATCGTCTATGAGCAGGATATCCAAATCCAGCGTCCGAGGGCCATTGGGAATCGATTTCGAACGGTCCCGGCCGAATTCCTTTTCGATCGCCAGCAATTGATCGAGCAGCGAGCGCGGCTCGAGCGGCGTATCCAGTGCCACCACCGCATTCACAAACCTGGGTTGCGCGGCATATCCAACCGGCTTAGTGGAATAAAGCGAAGATCGGCTGATCAAGGTGCCGAGCTTGCCCAACCGCCTCGCCGCCGCAGCCAATGTGGCATCCGGAGGCCCCGCCACGCTGGCCAGGTTCGATCCAAGCGCGATGTAAGCGGTGCTCATGGGTTAAGACTAACGCGCGGTGCCGCGGTTAATTCCCCGTTGCGCGGGCTAGCTCTCGCGCCATTGCCGCGCCACCTGCCGAATCCGAATCAGCGTTGCCGCCAGCGCGGCCAGCCCCACGCACCACAATGCCAATGTCGTATACACGACCCAGGCCGGAGCTTCGCCAACGTGCCGCAGCACGAACGGCAGAAAATTCCAGCACGTGATGTGCACGTAATCCCACGGGTCCTGCGTCATTGAAACGTTGTTCAGCCCCCACGCGTCCATCTTTCCCAGTGCGAAGGCGACAACATTCTTTGCGCGCAGCAGAATGACAAAGGTCGGATGCCCGAGCGTCTCCTCCTGGTAGATCTCAAGCGGCAACCAGAACATCAACGATTCAATCTGGATCAGCAGGCTCGCCACCAGCAGCACCACGCCCGTCACCCAGACTCCTCGGCTCGCCTCGTGGCGATACTTCATCAGTAGTGGAATCGCCAGGAGCGCAATCAGTTCGACCGTGGTTGAGACGTAGCGGTCTCCCCATGAGAAGTCCCCAGCCCACGCGAAATACCGCGCGTAGAAGCTGAGATAGGCCGGCAGCATGACGCATGCGGCAATGCTGTATGCGCGAACCGCGGGCGTGAGCCTGCGCCAATGCATGACCAGCAGAACCAGCGCGAGAAGGATCAACGGATCGAAAAGGAAGATGGATTTTTCAGGCAGGAATAGCGCGCCCAAAAAACCTTGATGCCAGGGCGTCGTCCAGGGCCAGTTCCTCGGAAGGCTCGGGTCCCTCGTGATGGTCTCTCTCGCGATCAGACCTGCATAGGTGTTAGTGAACGATCCGAAACGATAGAACTGGTACAACCGGTCAAGCAAGCCAAACAGGCAGAAGACCGGAATCGCAACGATTGCATATGCGCGGCATTGATCGAGCAGCGCGCGCCCACGTTTTCCGTCGAACCGCAAAACAAGAAACACAAAGAGCACGCCGGCCAGCAGATCGATGCCAGTCGTAAGCCGCGTCAGCAGATTCAACCCGAACGCGGCCGTTCCGATCAGCAGCGCGCGCTTGCTCCCCGTTCGCAGCCACTCGTACTCGAACGAAAATCCAGCCATGGTGAGCAGGCAGATGTAGTTGTTCTCCATCATGTTCTGCGTGTAGTGCAGGTGTGTTGTCGCCAGCAGAAACGTCAATACCCCTGCCACCGACTGATTTACGCTGAATGCAAACTGCCGCAGCAGCTTGAAGCACACCAGCGCTGTCAGCACCGTTACAAAGATCTGCGTCAGGTACGTCACCACAATGTCGCGCACGGTAGGATCGGTATCGCCGTAGCGATCGAAGATATGCAGCTCTTCGATATAGGTGCCGAGAATGTCCGGTGGCAGCATCAGCAGCGACTGCCCGATCCCATACCAGCTCTGTAGCGAGCCGTTGCGCCCATGCACGCCAAATTCGGGATACTCGCTGGGGAAGACCGGCGGCTGCGCGGTCCAGAAAGAGTGCGTCGATTGCAGCCTGTGCATGGTGTCGGCGCTGCCCAATTCTCCCGACTGGACTATGAGGGCAATCAGCGCCGCTGCCAGAGCCAGCAGAAACACCGGATTCTGAAACCAGAGGCGAACTCGAAGGCTCATGAAATTAGGATGCTTGCGTGCAACCCGCGCATCTTCTTAGGGTATCGCGTTCGTTGCACGTGCCCAGCCTTGGGAGCGAGAGCGCCCTCATCTGGTAGCATCTTTTTTCGGAGACTTATCAGCATGGAAGCCCTCAATAATGCAGGCCTCGGCGCCCGCCGCAATGAAGATATCGCTCTCGATCTGCTCAAGTTTGTTGCCGGAACCGCGGGTGTAGGCCGTCCCGCAGCGGGGGCCACGGGCTTCAGCGGCGCCTCGGCGCTCAAGCCTGAAGAGCACGTTGCCCAATTGCTGCAGCTCTACGGCCGCTGCCTGAAAGCGGTTGAAGGCAAAGGGGCATAGCAATCCAACCGGTCTCATAAAATGTCTCGAACGCGTTTGGAGCAAGTATGGGACCCAACACTACGGCGGGTCCCAAGAGTCCGGCGGGTTGAGAAAGATCGTTTATGAGACCGGTTTTCACAAGCAACGGCAAGGTTCGCGCTGCAGTGGTGGGCGCCGGCGCATTCGGCCGCAATCATCTCCGTGTCTACCGCGAACTTGAAACCGCCGGACAGGCAGTCGCGCTGGTCGCGGCCGTCGAACCTGACGCCTCGCGCGCAGCGGAAGCTAAATCAAAATTCGCCGTGCCTGTCTTCTCCTCAATCGAAGAACTGCTAGCGGCGGACCTTCATCTTGACGCGGCCACAGTCGCCGTTCCGACTGTCCACCACCACGCGGTAGCCTCTGTGCTCCTGGATGCCGGGCTCGATCTGCTGGTCGAAAAACCACTCGCTGCAACGCTGGCGCAGGCCGACGAACTTGTAGCCCTTGCCGAAAAGAACAGCCAAATCCTGCAGCCTGGCCATCTCGAGCGCTTCAACCCCGCCGTGCTGGCCGTGCAGCCGCAATTGCGTCGTCCCATGTTCTTTGAGGCGCATCGCCTCTCGGTCTTCACGCCCCGCGCTCTCGACGTCGACGTCGTACTCGATCTGATGATTCACGATCTCGACATCGTATTGACCATGGCCAACTCGCCGGTCCGCGAAGTCCGCGCCGTCGGTCTGCCCATCCTTTCGCCCAGGGTCGATATCGCCAATGTGCGCGTCGAATTCGAATCCGGCTGCGTGGCCAACTTCACCGCCTCGCGTGTCTCCACGGAGCGCGTTCGCAAGCTGCGTTTCTTTCAGCCGCGCAGTTACGTTTCGATTGACTACGCGCGCCAGGACCTGCTGGCCATTCGCCTCGACGCCAGCATCACCCCGGAGATCGCCGCAGCCATCGCCGGCGGTCGCGTCGATCCCGCCCTGATGGCGCAGTTGGCAGCCGCTGCCGGGGCATCAGGACTTGAGTCCAGCCCTAATCCCGGCCTGTCGTTTCTCAAGCCGCCTGTCGCTCCCGGTGAACCTCTGCGCCTCGAGATCGAGTCGTTTCTCGAATCCGTGCGCACCCGCCGCGAGCCGGCCGTCACTGCGCGCCAAGGCCGCAACGCCCTCGCTCTCGCGCTCGAAATTCAGTCCGCCATGGTCGCCCACGCCCACCGCGCCGGCCTGCAGGATTTCTTCGCGCCAGCCACAGGTGACAACTGACAACTGAAGACTGACAACTTCCTCACGCAATCCCCAGCACCCGGTTCGCAAATCCCACAATGTACTTCCAGGCTAGGTAATATGCAGCGATTGCGGCCGCCAGAAAGCAAGCGATCAACAAATAGGGAACCGTGATGGCGTTGAACCAGGTGACCGACGAAGCGGACAGCACCACCACGCCCGCTTGCGTGCCGATCAACGCGCCTGCGGGCGCCAACAGAAGCGGCAAAAGTGCGCCGTGTAATCCCAGGGGCAGATGAGTCCGCTCGCGCGACCACTGCCACAGGATGTTCCAAAGCCCCCACAGGCCCGGCACGAGCGCCATCGGAAACACCAGGCCCCTTTCAATGGGAAACGTAATCTGCATTCCGAACCGCAGCACGATAAACGCGATCAGCAGCAGCGGAAGCACCAGCGTCGGCACCAGGATCCCCGCCATGAATGCTCTCAAATAGGGATGCGTGTTCATTGGAATTCTCACTTTCCGTGGGCCCGCGCCCGCATGTTTCACAGGTAGTAGAGGATCACCGGAATGGTGCGCGGAACAATGGCCGCAAAAGCCACCAGACCGCCCGCCAGCGCCCAGTCAAACCATGGAACCGAAGCGGCGCCACGCGAGGTTTCCTCATCCATCCGCCGCAGCATTGCCGGCCACAAATCGCGCGGCAAATCAGCGTCGTCATCCATGCGCGGGATCGCGCTTTTCAACAATAGCGTCATCCGGTCGGCCTCCTGATCCCTGATCCCTGTTCCCTGATCCCTGCTTTTCGTCATGGCGTGATCCCCATTCTGTTCAAATCTTTTCGTAGCAGCCGCAGGGCGCGAAACACTCGCAGTTTCACCGCCGCCACCGTGATTCCCAGCGCCTCGGCCACTTCCTTGTGCGGCCGTTCTTCCACCACTGCCAGCAGCGCGGCAACGCGCAGCTTGGCAGGCAAACGTCCAAACGCCGAGACGGTCTTTTGCCGGATTTCCGCTGCCACGGCTGCATCGCTTGCATGAGGCGCCGGCAAGTTCTCCCACATCTGCGCGGGCACGCTGCTCTCCGGCTTCTTCCGCCGCAGCCAGTCGAGCGCCGCATGTGTGGCGATCCGCCGCGCCCAGGGTTCAAAGCCGCGCTCCGGATCGAAGCGAGCATGCGCGCGATGTATCCGCCAGAAGGCCTCGATCGTGACGTCTTCTGCCGCGCCCGGTTCCCGCACAATACGCAGCACCCAACCGAACACAGCCCGCTGATGCGTGCGGAAGAGCGTCTCGAAGGCGTCCACGTCGCCTTGACGAAACTTGTCGAGGACGCTGCCTGCCTCGTCCCGCATCTGCATTTTCCCTTTCTCGCTTTCTATTACGCAGTACGCAGGTGAAAGGTTACAACCGCGAGAGACAGTCATAGAAAACCGATTTTCTTCGCAGATTTTCTGCGTCCCCGGCGCTTGACCGAGCCCCGTCCGGCGCATTACCGTTGGCTTCCGGTGGGCGGATCACGATTTTCCGGCTCTCAAACACCCTGCTGTGTACCGTTCCATCACGAGGATTTCCATGAACACCTTCCGCATCCGATCAGTCGCTCCAGGTCTCGCGCTCTGCGCCATCGCTTTCACCGCCTTCGCGCAGGACAACACAAAGCCTGCCTATCTCGATCCGAGCTTGGCGCCAGAGCAGCGCGCCGCCGATATTGTTCGCCGCATGACGCTCGAGGAAAAGGCCTCGCAGCTCGTCAACCAGTCTCGCGCCATTCCACGCCTCAATGTTCCTGCCTACGACTGGTGGAGCGAAGCACTGCACGGCGTCATCAACAGCGGCACCACGGAGTTTCCCGAGCCGATAGGGCTGGCGGCCACATTCGATGTCCCCGCCATCCACAAAATGGCTGAAGTCATCAGCACTGAGGGCCGCATCAAGAATGCGCAGGCCGTGCGCGAACATCGCGCCAACATGTTCTTCCAGGGCCTCGATTTCTGGTCCCCCAACATCAACATCTTCCGCGATCCGCGCTGGGGCCGCGGCCAGGAAACCTACGGTGAAGATCCGTTTCTCACCGCGCGCATGGGCGTAGCCTTTGTCACCGGAATGCAGGGCACCGATCCCAAATACTACAAAACGATCTCCACGCCGAAGCACTATGCCGTGCACAGCGGTCCTGAGTCTACGCGGCACACTGCCGATGTGGCCGTCAGCAAGCACGATGAACTCGATACCTACCTGCCCGCATTCCGCGCTGCGGTCACAGAAGGCAAAGCCGGCTCCGTCATGTGCGCTTACAACGACATCAACGGCGAGCCCGCCTGCGCCAGCCAGTTCCTGTTGCAGGATCAGCTTCGTGGCAAATGGAACTTTCAGGGCTACGTCGTCTCCGACTGCGGCGCCGTTGTCGACATCTACCGCAACCATCATTTCAAGCCTTCGCAACCAGCAGCTTCCGCCATCAGCCTCCAGCGCGGCATGGACAATGAATGCGCCGACGGCGGTTTTCTGGTCAAGGACGACAGCGACTACAAAGCCTACGTCGATGCCGTGAAGCAGGGCTTCCTCAAAGAGAGCGAAATCGACACAACGCTGGTGCGTCTCTACACCGCGCGCATGCGTCTCGGCATGTTTGATCCGCCGGAACTCGTTCCCTACTCAAAGATCAGTGAGAATGAGCTGAACAGTCCGGCGAATCGCCAACTGGCCCACGAGATTGCCAACGAATCGATGGTCCTGTTGAAGAACGACGGCATCCTTCCCCTCAAAACCAGCGGTGTGAAAATCGCTGTCATCGGTCCGCTTGCCAACCAGACCAAGGTTCTTCTCGGCAACTACAACGGCTCCCCGTCGTACACCGTTTCCATCCTCGATGGGCTGCTGAAGGAGTTCTCCGGCGACACCATCACCTACGTTTCAGGAACGCAGTTCCTTGGCCATGATGCAACGCCGGTACCCGCGTCGGCTCTCACTGTGGATGGCAAGCCAGGTATCAAGGTAAGTTTTGCGAAGCTCGACATGAGCAACATCAACAACCCCGAAGCGATGAAGCCCGTGGCCACACGCATTGAATCAACTGTGGACGCCGGGGCGCAGCCAATTCCGCCCGAGGCCGCCAGTGTGCACCCGCTCGTGATTCGCTATGAGGGCACCATCACTGCGCCAGAAACCGGCGACTACAGCCTTGGAATGAAGGCCAGCGGATTCTTCCGCGTGCATCTCGACGGCAAAAGCGTGACTTCGTCCTACGGCGGCGATCCCTATGATCCCCGGCTTGGCAGCGTTCACCTCGAGGCAGGCAAACCTGCTCTGCTCAAAGTTGATTACTCGCCCAATGAAAACGGCAAACCCGTTGCAGAGCTTGTCTGGTCGAAGATTGATCTCAGCGCGAAGCCAGAGGCCGCGGAAGCAGCCAAAAATGCCGATGTCGTCATCGCGGTTCTCGGTATCACCAGCGAGCTTGAAGGTGAAGAGATGCAGGTAAGCATCTCCGGCTTCAAAGGCGGCGACCGCACGAGCATCGATCTCCCAAAGCCTGAAGAGGATCTGCTTGAAGCCGTGGCCGCCACCGGCAAGCCTGTCATCCTTGTTCTCACCAACGGCAGTGCGCTCGCCGTTAACTGGGCCAATGAACACGCCAATGCTATTGTCGACGCCTTCTATCCCGGCGAAGAGGGCGGCACTGCAGTGGCCGAGACGTTGTCGGGCAGAAACGACCCCGCCGGACGCTTGCCCGTCACCTTCTACAAGAGCGTCGATCAGATCCCACCGTTTGAAGACTACGCGATGAAGGGCCGCACCTATCGCTACTTCACCGGCACGCCGCTCTATCCCTTCGGCTACGGACTCAGCTACACGAAGTTCTCCTACAGCGATCCCAGTATTCCCACACAAACAGTCACCGCCGGCGACCCCGTCTCCGTCGACGTCACGGTGACCAACAGCGGCAGCCGTGACGGCGACGAGGTCGTGCAGCTCTACATCAAGTTCCCCAACGTCCCCGGCGCGCCACTTCGCGCACTCCGCGGATTCGAGCGCGTTCACCTTGCAGCAGGCGCATCGCAGAAGGTCCACTTCGAACTGAAGAACCGCGATCTCAGCATGGTGACGGAAGCCGGTGAACCCGTGATCGCCGAAGGGGACTATGCACTCTCCATCGGCGGCGGCCAGCCAGACACGTCGGCGCAAGCGCTGACCGCGAAGTTCCACATCAACGGAACAAAAACGCTACCCGAATAAGGCGTAGTGACCCGCGCGCTTCGAGCCGCTTTGGTGAAAGGGCGCGACTCGGGGATACCAGCTGGATCGCGTGCGAAAAGCCGCCAAAGCATCGCGGGCTTCAGCCCTTGGGAGGACGTGTTCTTACCGAAACTTCCGCATCGGCGGTCAACCTCCCGGAGCCACCAATGTCCTCAATGACCGGAAGTGGGTTACTTCACGGGTAGTCGCTCACTCAACCGGATCGAACGAGTACGACCTTCCGCCAAACAATTTCTGCTGAACGTGATTGTCCAATTGATCTTGGTGCTTATCACCTCTTCGGCGCCAGAAATCGCCTCGGACAACCGAAGCCTGGCGGGCCCCAGAGAGATCGTCTGGCGCCCACGCGCCATGACCACTTGAAATGTTTCCTCGTCCGAGTTATGTTCCTCGGGTCCGTCCGGACAATCCTCTTCGTAGTATCTTCAGATATGACTGCGCGTCGGGGTTTTTGCGGCATCGTCTGTTTCTGTGAATGTGCGGCCGCTGGCGTGAAAGGCATAAAACAACCCCTGCAGCGATACAACTGATGGGTCATATCAATGCGAAATGTTGCGTAGTACTTTCCAGGTGTCTTCCCAAAAGCCGTCTTCAAACAAGATCGGCTTTACCCATGTCAGAGGTCGTTTCCGATCTTTCTGAATGCAGTTGCAGCATATAGGTCGCTTTTGGAAGGTTTGAATGCTGCACAGAGACCGGGAAATTGTCTCCTCCATACAGGCGCTACGCGCCATCGCTGTTGTTTTCGTGGTCCTAAACCACTTTTTTCCCGCCCACCTTCCGGGTGGCTATATCGGCGTAGATGTATTCTTCGTGGTTTCGGGCTTCCTGATCAGTTCTCATCTTCTCAGGGAACTAAAGGGCGGAAGCTTGAACTTCAGCCGCTTCTATCTGCGCAGAGCCCGTCGTTTATTGCCCGCTTCTCTGCTCGTGCTGGGTTTAACTTGTTTAGCAATCTCTCTGTCGATGCCCTCGGCTTGGCAAGTGACCAATTTGAAAGACGCCGCCGCCGCCGCTATCTATGGCGTGAACTGGCGGTTTGCGGCAAATGCTGTCGACTACTTCGCCGAAAGCAATGTTTCTTCTCCAGTCAATCATTACTGGTCGTTGTCGGTGGAGGAGCAATTCTATCTGGTCTGGCCGGCGCTCATGTTTTTCTCTCTTCGTCTCGCTATCGCCAGAACCCGGCGAACCGCCGAGAGCCTGATCCCTGTTGTCATCGGGGTTCTGATTGTTACTATCGCGCTGTTTTCGCTGGTATCGGCGATCCTGGCGGTGCACCGTAATCCGACAAGCGCCTACTTCCTGACCTATGCACGCGCGTGGGAATTCGCTGCCGGCGGTTTGGCCGGCCTGATGCTTACCAACCTGAAGAATCGGCTGCAGGCGGGTTGGATTAAGCCGCTTTTCGCTGTCGCATGGCTGGCCCTGATCGCTTCGGGTTGGTTTCTCAGGCCGGAGTCAGGCGTTCCGGGTCTTTTCGCGGCACCGGCGGTTCTCGCTGCGTCGATCGTCCTCGTCATCGGAGACGATCACGGTTCACCTCTCGCGAGCCGAATCATAGGTTTTCCACCGGTTCAGTGGATCGGCGATATCTCCTATTCGCTCTACCTCTGGCATTGGCCGCTCTTGATACTCGCGCCTCTCGCTCTGGGAGTCATCAAACTGGGAGTCGCTGGTCGGATAGTCCTGCTCGGATTTTCGTTCGCCCTGTCTGACATCACCAAGCGGCATGTTGAAGATCGCTTCCGTTTTGTCTCGCCTATCCAAAAAGACGCGACCCGATCGTTGCGCAACTCGCACGCTCTTGTCACTTATCTGTCATTATCGGCTTGTTTGGCAACGTTTGCTTTTCTAGGCGCCCGATTCCTTGAGGGCGAGTCAATCAAAGCCGGGGAAAGACTCTACCGCCTTTCGATGGATCCAGATCCATGCTTTGGCGCCCGCGCGACCGAACCCGGCGCGAATTGTCCGAATTCTCATCTCTTGGCCGACAGGGTTTTCGCCATGCAAAGCCGGAAGACACAGATCAACGAGTTCCCTAATGGACCTTCAGTAGTGAGGTTCCGCGATTTCGTCGATTGCCAGAATGTACTGGGCGATTCCGCTCTCGCTCCTTGCGAGTTCGGCGCGGCGGAAAAAGCGACTAAAGAACGCATCGCTATTTTTGGCGATTCTCACGCAGGCATGTGGGAACAGGCTCTAGCTACTTTTGTGGCGCCGCGAGGTATACGTGTTCGATCCTATCTCGCCTCATCCTGTGCCATCACAACCGATGACCGCTCACTTGATTCCTATCTGCTTCCGGAGTATCGCGACGCTTGCCGGGCCTGGCGGCGCGCGGCTACAGCAGCGATCATTGCCGACAAGCAGATTGGCACGGTTGTCATATCGGATAATGCCTACAAGCAGAAGATTCTCAACGAAACGGGCAACTGGAGCGAAGACGACGGTCGCGGGGTAGCTGAAGTCCTGGAGCGTTTTCGCACCGCGGGAAAGCGAGTGGTTGTGATCGACGACGTTCCGAATCTACCGTTCGCGCTTCCCGATTGCCTTGCTCGGGCAAGAACGGACAACGATCCGTGCACTTTCGATGAAAGCGAGCTTTCGGCTAGCACGCCGCTTGGACGCGCAGTGGCGCTGATGCCCGCAGGAGAGGTCGATTATTTGAACTTCAAAGATGTATTCTGCGATGGTGCGCTCTGCCACTCGGTGATCGGTGGCATTCCAGCCTATATAGACACGAATCACATTACTGCGCCCTTCGCGCGCAGCCTGGCGAACCGCATCGAGAAATCGATTTCGAAGAATGAACCGGCTGAACCACATCGATCACCGACTGTGTCAACGCAGTCTGGACAAATCCGCTCGTCGCCCCATAGCACTTCGGATCGTTATCACAGTTCTAGACTAACTGCGCAGCTTCATCACACGCTTACGTGATCTGAGGCAGTCAGTGTCAACTGGCGGCCAACAAAACGTTCCTGTGCAGGATCAATCCTGACGAAGCACATGAATCCAATTTTCGAATCCAGAGAATTGTGCCACTATTCCGAATCAGCGCACAGATCAATCCCGGAGCGAAGATCGTTGCAAAGACGGTACGGGTGGTGATTTGCAGGTTCGGTCGATTCGTTTTGGACGGAAGAATGGCGCTACGAACGCCGGGAATCTGGGTCTGCCACTGAATGCTCGACTGCCGATCCTTCTTCCGAGGCCCCATGAGTTTGAGTGCAGCGGATAAGGTTCTTTGGCGATCTTCGAGATTTGGGTCGGATCGTGGGCATTCCGGAAGTTTGTCGAGAAATGACCTGAGTTGCGATGCCAAGTGTCCATCTCTCTTCTGAGACCGAAACACTAACTCCGCCCAGCTCCGAAAACTTGTCAAGACCCCCATTCCCATTATTCCCGCTAACTGCTTCATTCCACTCGCCAAAAACTTTCTGCCGTTTTGCAGGTAATTTCCTTCGCGTGGCGCACAATGTACTTGAAATGCAGATCCTTCACTCTACGAGTCCACGAATGATGAAGAGGCCTCTGATCTCTGTTCCTGATTTCAGATTTTGTTCGCTAACCCCTGTCTTTTCGAACCTCTACAGCTAACCCCAATTCACACAGATCTCTAGTGCCACCCCGCTTCTGCATTCCAATGAATTCAGGAGACTTACCCTAAGAGGGTGGATAATAGGGGGGGCGATATAGGAGCCGGGTCCATGTGGGACATCCTGCTGCCTCAATCAGCCGCCTTGGCTCTCTGCGTCTCCGCGATCTGCTTCATCTTCAGATACACCGCGTTCGTCCACCCGAACCCGATCACGTTGGTTTTGTATCCAGCGCTCACCTGCACATTCGCATTGCCTGACACTACGTTGTATTTCTCGCGAATCGTGCCGTCATTCGCAAACCCCTGGTCGACCGTCGCATCCCACTTCGCAGCCAGCCGGCGTGAATCATCTCGGAAACCCGCTGCATCAAGCCCTGCGACGCCTACCCAGTTTGTCGGCGCCCATCCGAAGGGCTCATCCCACTGCATCCCCGAGTCGGTATGGCTCATCGACAATCCGCCCGGCCGTTCAAATAGACTCAGTTTCGCCACCACCTTCACTGCTTCCTCGCGCGAAGCCACACCCGCCCACAGAGGATAGAGCGAAGAGATGTATGCGTAGTCCGACGATTTGTGCTTTTCGAAATCGTAATCCGCAAACACGCCCTGTTGCGGCTTCCACAGATAGCGATGAATCGCCGCGTTGCGCATTTGCGCCCGTTTGCCCCAGCGCGACGCCTCCGTCCCATTTCCCAGTAGCAGTGCGATATGTTCCAAGTCGCGCTCATAGCGGTAGAGCAGGCTGTTCAGGCACACCGGCGCATAGTGATGCGTCGATCCATCGAACGGCCCGAAGCGAAAGCTCGGATCGAATCCCGACTCGCGCATGGCACGATCGCCCAGGTAGAAATCCTTGCTCAGCCTGTATCCATCGGCATACGCGCGCATGCACACCACGCTCGCCTTCACATCGCAACTCGTCAGTTTCAGCCGCGCAGCCTCTGTCTCATTGGGGCTCTCTGCACCCTTCACCAGGTAAGGCGCGCCTGCTTCTTCAGCGCTCACCGCCTTGGGATGTGCCTCAAGCCAGCGAATCACATCCGAGTAGTAAGTGCTGTCGTCCGCCATCTCCGGCACCGGCCCCGTGCCGTAATCGAAATAGCGCGCCAGCCCCGTAACGCCCGCCTTGTGTTCCGGCCGCGTCCACGTCGAGTAGTCCTTTTCCGCCAGCGTGTACGCGTGCTCCAGCCATGCACGCGCCTCGGTGCGGCCTGCCGGTGTTGCGGCAAAGCTTGCGGGATTCTCATACACCGCACGAATCATCGAGGTGAGAAACGGCGGCTGCGACCGCGTCAGATAGTAGGTGCGATTTGCATTCAGCACCACGCCGTAATGCTCGATCTCGAAGAGGAAGTTGTCCACCATCCCCTTCGCCAGGGCTTCGTGATGATCGGCCTCGAGTCCCAGCAGGATGAAGTAGCTGTCCCATCCATACATCTCGTTGAAGCGCCCGCCCGGCACCACGTAGGGATTGGGTAGATAAAGCAGCCCCGCCGCAGGCAACTCCTCCGGCCGAACATCGCCCAGCTTCTCGATGCGCCTCGGCAGCGACACCACCTTCACGTTGCACTTTTCGCTCAGCGCCGAAACCTCGGGCGGCGCCGGCACCTCTGCCGGCATGTAGAGAATCGGATTCGCCGTCACCTTGATGTCCACCAGCGAGTGGCAGTCTGTCATCGACCGCGTCAATGTGGTCCATGCATCGTGAATGTAGGCAAGCGTCGCTGCCGCGTCCGGGGCCTTGTTGGCCGCGACAGCCCCTGAGTCCTGCGGCGTCTCCTGCGCCCATGCGCATGAAATCCCGATTGCGGCGAATGCAAGCAACAACAAGCGAAGCAGTTTCATACGAGCTCCGATTCTCTATTCGTGAATGCCTTGGAGTTTACCCCACCCGCGTACAGAGAGAGAATCAGCCACCACCTCAAAAATCTGTGTCACCCAGAGCGACGCACGCCTGGGGCCCCGTCGCGCAGTCATGCGCGATGGGGTAGCGTCGCGAAGGATCTGCTTTTGTTCCTCACGATGCGCTTCCCGCCCACGAACCCCACTCACAACAACATTCAGGAACATTCCTCAAACCCGCGGTGTCTACATCAGCACAGTGGCTCCGATGGGGATGAACGGAGGGCCTTAAAACCGCACGCCGCGCCAACCCGCGCGTTCGAGGCGGCTGAGGCCGCCTGCGCTCAAAAGGCTCTCCGCCTCCCACGGCGCGGCTGAAATCACCCTTGGGAGGCAGGCCATGTTTGAAGACTCGACATTCGAATCCACCGGAAGAATCAAAACCCGCAGCCGCCGCTGGATGTTCGCTGCGCTCGTCCTTAATGGTTCCATCCTTGTTGCGCTGGTCCTCATTCCTCTCATCTACCCTGACGCGCTGCCGAGCCACTTCATCGCTCCGCTGCTCGTAGCGCCGGCCGCGCCGCAACCTGAAACACCGCCGCCTGTGCACGTTCGCCCCGCTTCGTCGCACGACTTTTCAGAACTCGACAACGGCCGCATCACGGCGCCGCCGACCATCCCGCCACACATCAAGTACACCGACGGACCCGAGCCCGGCTTCGACCACAACATCGCGGCGGAGATAGGGAGCAACGGCCCCGGTGGCAACGGAGAGAGTCCGTTCGGCCCGCGGCAGCCCGTCACAGTTGTCCATCCCCCTGCCCCGGCGAGCCTGCGCCTGCCCTCGAGGCTGGTTGAAAGCACAATCATCTACAAAACCATTCCGCAATATCCGGCCATCGCCAAAGCGGCGCGTCAAGAGGGGATCGTAGTCTTGCAGGCTGTGATCTCGAAGTCCGGCACCATCGAGCATCTTCAGGTCGTCAGTGGACCGCCGACGCTGCAGCAGGCCGCACTCGATGCCGTTAAGACCTGGCGCTATCGCCCCTACCTGCTCAACGATCAGCCCATCGAAGTGGAAACGACGGTGAGCGTGATCTTCAAACTCGAGCGCTGAATCGATGCGTTCGTCCGCCGCCCCTCCGTCATGCATGCGCATCCAATACCAGATGCGCATGCACCGCCCGGTCACACTGCATTGGCGCAACTGCAGGCTCATCGGCGAAAATCAGTCTTGCCATGCGAATCGTTTCCCGTCGTGATTTCGTGATGTCTGCCTCCGCCGCCGCTCTTGCCGCCGCTGCAACAAAAAGCTTCTCTGCACCGCACATGCGACGCGTCTTCGTTGCCTCCGGGACGCCCACCGGAATCCTCTCTTTCGATTGGAATCCCTTCAGGGGCGAACTCGCCGCCGCCGGCGTTGCCGCTAACGTCTCCACCGTCGACTGGATCTGCTTCTCTCCCGATCGCAAATTTCTTTTCGCCGCCTGCGAAGTCGACAGCTTCAACGGCAAGCCCACCGGCGAACTCGCCAGCTTTCGCGTTGTGGGCGGCAAACTCGAGCAGATTTCGGGGCAGAATTCAGCCAGCAAGGGCACATGCCACTGCGCCATCGACCACACCGGCAGCGTTCTCATTGCGGCCGACTACGGCGGTGGCAGCGTCGCCAGCTTCAAAGTCACCGACGGCAAGCTCAGTCCACTGGTGTGGAGCGAGCACTACACCGTGCACGGTCCCAATCCCGATCGACAGGAGGCCGCGCACGCGCATTTCGCGTCGTTCTCGCCGGACAATCGCTTCGCCTACGTCAACGATCTCGGCGGCGACATGATCCACATCTATACGTTTAGTCCCGAGACCGCCACACTCAAGAATGCGGGTGCATACAAGTCGGAACCCGGTGCAGGCCCGCGCACGCTTCACTTCCATCCCAACGGCACAACGGCCTACTCGATGAACGAGATGACCTCGTCGGTCGATGTTTTGAAGTGGAACCAGGCAGATGGCAGCCTCACGCGCGTCGACACCGTGCACCTTCTTCCGCCGAATGCGCCGCTACCGGATCCGAAGGATGCGCCCCAGGGAAACACGGGATGCGACACTGTCATCGCGAAAGACGGACGTTTTGCCTACTTCGCGAATAGGGGAACTGATTTTCTCTATAGCTTCAAGGCCGATCGGGCGACGGGTGCGCTCTCGCCGATGGAGCGCACGGGAACAGGTGGAAAAACCCCGCGCAACTTCACGCTCGATCCCAGTGAGCGCTGGATGCTTGTCGCCGATCAGAACTCAAGCAATCTTGCCGTCTTCGCGCGCGACCCGGCCACCGGCAAGCTTGCCAATGAGGGCAAAACCGTAGCCTGCCCCACCCCCATGTGCATCCTGTTTACCTGAAGATTCGCGCGCCCGGCACCGAATCACTGATGTCACCCGCTCTGTCATTCCGCCGCACTTTCCTCCTAGCTCTGTCATTCCGACCGACCAACGGGAGTGGAGGAACCTGCAGTTGCTTTTTCTGCCGCACTGCCATCACTGTGATCGTGCTGCAATCATGTTTCCCGGCGGCCGCACCGAGGCACCGACGACTGACTAGAAAATTCCGCCTTTGTATTTAGGGTTCGAAGCACGATGCGATTGGAGCGAGGTGCTGAAACTAAGCGCCGATCAAAGCCGGCCGCCGCATCGCCGCAACCGTCAGTGATTCATCCTCGGCCTCTGCCGCCTCAGCCGGCACATGCGCCAGCTCCCATGCAGAGCGATCCTTCATCAACCGGGCTACCAGCGCGGTATGCATCGCGTGTCCTGCGCGCTCGGCCACGACTAGACCTTCGATCCGCCGTCCCGCGAGGGCCAGATCGCCGATCAGGTCCAGCACCTTGTGCCGCACATATTCATCGCTGAAGCGGAGCGGTCCATTCTCCGGCCCATTCGGGCCGAGCACAATGGCATTCTCCGAACTGGCACCGCGAATCAATCCCATATCGCGCAGTTTCTTCTCATCTGCCTTGTAGCCGAATGTCCGTGCCGGTGCGATGAATGTGCCATAGGTCTCCGCGGCCAGATCGATGCTCGTCTCCTGCCGTCCTATTGGGGAGGGGAAGTCGATTCGATACTGGATGCGATACCCCGAACCCGGATACACGCCGATAAACTTGTCTCCCTCGCGTACTTCGAGCGGCCGCAGCACCTTGATCGACTCGCGCTTTCTGCGCTGCGTCTTGATGCCCGCCTCGCGGAACGCTTCGACATATGGCATCGCACTTCCGTCCAGAATTGGCAGCTCCAGGTTGTCGATCTCCACAATCACGTTGTCGACGCCCATGCCGATCAACGCGCTCAGAAGGTGCTCGGTTGTCGAAATCAGCACGCCCTGCCGCATCAAGCTCGTCGCGTAGCTCACCTTCGCCACGTTGCGGCCTGTTGCGGGAATTTCAAAATTGTCGAGGTCGGTTCGCCGGAAGACGATGCCCGAACCGGCCGGCGCAGACAGCAGGCGCATGGTCACAGGGGCGCCAGAGTGCAACCCCACTCCTGTGAATTCCAAGGGCCCTGCAATTGTCTGTTCCAGGTGCGCAGTCTGTCCCAAATTTATGACTCCGAAGCAATAAGAATTCCACGTACGGGGGTCGCAACCGTAAGATTAGACGCTAAATAGAAAAACGCAGTGTGGCAATTCTGCAACACTGCGCGCAATTCACGGCAACATTCGCACCGGCCGGAATACAAACTATTGCCAATCAAGCTGATAGCTTGGAGACGCCAGGGTAACTAACATGACATCAGAGGCCGGCGGGATGCCACTGAAGTCAACACCCGGTGTGAAAAGGGCGATCCTTCTTCGCCGGAGATTCGCCCCCTTCTAAGCGCTGGCTCCGGTCCTTCCAGCCCTCGCAACCCTATTTAGCACTCAAAAAATCTTCCACCACCTTCACGTACTTATCCGGCTCTTCATACGAGGGCAGGTGCCCGCTTTTGGCGAAGACCTCCAGCTTCGCACCGGGTATGGCTTTGTACATTCTCCAGGCATTGAGCGGAGCGACATTCATGTCATGGCGGCCAGTAATCACCAGCACGGGGAGATTGAATTTCGGCAACTGCGCTGTCATGTCGATCTTCGCGGCGGACTGACTTACTGCCGCACCCACGCTGGGAACATAGCCGAGGTCTCCGATGTGCGCGAGGTAGGCGTGCAGTAAGTCTTCGCTATAAAAAATCATGCGGAAGTGATTTAGCAACTGTTTCTGAGCGGCTTCGTCGGTGTCCCCTGACTGCTTCTGGATTGCGGCGTCTTCTTCTTCGATGTCAGGAAAAACCTGCGGAAGTAAGTGCACCATATCCTTGAAAGCTGGCGGAGGAGAATCGCTCAGAATCAATTTGTGCACGCGCTCAGGATGCGTCGACGCATAGGCCATGGCGAGAAATCCGCCATACGAGTCGCCGACAAGGTCAACCTTCTCGAAGCCAAAATGCGTCCGCACTGCCTCCAGGTCGCCGACCTGTGCATCCATGGTCTGCGAGGCGCCCGGCTGCAGGTGCTTCGAGGCCCCCGTTCCGCGCTGATCGTAGAAGACGACTTGACGCCTTTCGGCGAGCTTCTCCCAGACATTGTTCTGGATCATGTATTTGTGCGAGAGCCCGGGACCTCCGTTCACAGCGATTACGGGAGTTTCGCCCGTGGGTTGGCCGTAAACTTCATAGCCCAGATCGACGTCGGGAGAGTGAATCACGCCGGTGACGGGAGCACCTGTCTGTGCTACTGATCCGAGGGCGAAAAACGAGACCACACTGATTAGGAGACTAGGAAGGAGCCTTCTTTGCATGGGAATCAAAACTCCTTTGAGACGCGCTTCAGATCGTTGCATCGTTCCACGACGATCCGTCAGTTGGCTTCCATCGCCGCAAGGACCGCGTCGGCAAACTGTGTCGTGCCGCAAGAGCCACCGACATCGCGGGTCAAGCTCTTGCGCTCCGTATAAACAGCTTCGAGAGCCTTCTGCACCTTGTTGGCGGCCGTCTCCTCATCCAGGTGGTGGAGCATCAGCACCGCCGATTGCATCAGTGCCGTCGGATTGGCGAGGTCCTTGCCGGCTATGTCGGGCGCTGACCCATGCACAGCTTCAAAGATCGCGCATTCATGGCCGAGGTTAGCCCCGGGCACAAGCCCCAGGCCGCCGACGAACGCCGCGCAGAGGTCGCTGACGATATCGCCGTAGAGATTCTCGAGTAGCAGCGTGTCGTACTGGTAAGGATTCATCACCAGCTGCATGCAGGTGTTGTCGATGATGTGCTCGCCGTAAAAAATCTCAGGAAATCCCTCGGAGACCTTGCGCGCGCAGCGCAGAAACAGCCCATCCGACATCTTCATGATGTTGGCCTTGTGGATGGAGTGAATCTTCTTGCGCCCATGTTTGCGCGCGTATTCAAACGCAAACTTCGCGATGCGCGTCGAGCCTTTTTCCGTGATCACCTTGATGCTCTCGACCACGCCGGGAACGACCTCGTGCTCGAGCCCGACATATTCGCCCTCGGTATTTTCACGCACAATGATGAGGTCCACGCCCGGCCACTTCGACTCAAGCCCAGGCAGGTTCTTGATTGGCCGGAAGTTGACGAACAGGTCAAACTGCTTGCGCAGCGTCACGTTGATGCTCTTGAACCCGCCGCCGATCGGCGTCGTCACTGGCCCCTTCAAGGCCACCCTGTTGCGCGTAATCGAGTCGCTAAGATCGGCAGGAATGTACTCGCCAAAGATCTCAAAGGCCTCGGCTCCAGCGGCAAAGCGCTCCCACTCCCACTTGATTCCGGTTGCCTCGAGGATGCGCACGACGGCCTGCGTGACCTCAGGCCCAATGCCGTCTCCGGGAATCAACGTAACTTTGTGTGTTTTCGTTTCAGACATGATTAGCTTCCAGTCCTCTGGATCATAGCTTCTAGCTTATCCTGCACTCCGCATCTCAATCGAATCGATCTGTATCAGGCAGTTGAAGACTAAAGATCGGAGCTAAAGCGTGTTTCATAAATCGACTTCGTGTCGGCCCGACCTCAGTCGTGCCCGAAAGAATACGTGGCCTTGTGTCAGGCCCGACATCGGTCGTGCCGAAAAGAATCGAAACGATTAGGGGTTTTAACCCCTGAGGAATTTCAACCAGGACGCCTGCGACATTTGTGAAATCAGCTCTGAGACTACGAACTGGATTCCTACTTCTTGCTCTTCCCAGTCCGATGACTCTCCAGCAGGTCTTCCAGCTCTTCCTTGAACTCGCGCACGTCCTTGAAATCCCGATACACCGAAGCAAAGCGGATGTAAGCGACGGTGTCGAGGCCCTTGAGGTGCTGCATGATCAACTCGCCGATCTCGCTGGTAGTGCGCTCCCGCTCCGGCGCATCCATCAGATAGCTCTCCGTCGCGTCGACTACCTTTTCCAGCTGAGTCGAGGAGACGGGCCGTTTCTCGCACGCGCGCAGCAGGCCGCTCAGAATCTTCTGCCGGTCGAAGCGTTCGCGACGGCCGTCTTTCTTCACCACCATGTAGGGAATCTCGTCGATGCGCTCGTACGTGGTAAAACGTCGAACGCACTTCTCGCACTCGCGCCGGCGCCGAATCGAGTCGGCCTCTTTGCTCTCTCGCGAATCGACGACTCGATCTTGCAGAAATCCGCAGTAGGGGCACTTCATTCTGAGTCGATTCTACGGTATGCGAGAACAAGTTTCCGAAGCAGCGAATTCGTCAGCTCAGAAATGCAGCGATCGCATCGACCACGGTTTGCTGTTCGTCTTCGCGCAACTCGGGGAAGATCGGCAGCGCGAGAACCTCGCGCGCGGCGCGCTCCGATTCGGGAAAGTCTCCTTGGCGGTAACCGAGGCCCTTGAGCGCCGCCTGCATGTGCAGCGGCACCGGATAGTAAATCTCCGAACCGATCCTGCGTGCCGCCAGAAACTCGCGCAATGCATCGCGGCGCGCCGTCCGAATCACGAACTGATGCCACACGTGGTGTGCGCCGGGAACTTCCTGCGGCAGGATAATGCCCTGTGCCGGTCGGGTTCCTGCCTCGGTGACGCCTGCCGCGTGAAACAGAGCACGATAGCGCTCTGCAATGGTCCGCCGCGCTTCGTTCCATCCCGCAATGTACTTCAGCTTCACCCGCAGCACCGCGCCCTGGAAGCCATCCAGCCGCGTATTCCAGCCCAGTTCGTCGTGGTAATAGCGGCGGCGCATGCCGTGCTGGCGCAGCGTGCGGGCCAGTTCAGCCACGTCGTCGGAGTTGGTCGTCACCATCCCAGCGTCGCCGGCTGCACTCAAGTTCTTGGTGGGATAAAAGCTGAATGCGGCGGCATCCCCCAACCCGCCCGCCTTCGTGCCTTTCCACTCGGCTCCCCACGCCTGGGCGGCGTCCTCGATTAGCTTCAGCCCATATTTCTGATTCAGGCGCGAGAATCCGTCCCAGTCCGCGCACTGGCCGTAGAGGTGCACCGGCAGCACTGCGCGCACCGGCACCGCCTGCGGATCCTTCAGAACCGCCTCCACCGCCGTCGGCTCCAGGTTGAAGGTCACGGGATCGATGTCGGCCAGCAACGGCTTCGCGCCCGTCCGCAGAATTGCGCTTACCGAAGCGAAGAAACTGAAGGGGGTTGTTATAACCGCATCGCCCTCACCGATGCCCGCCGCAGCCATCGCCAGCCAGAGGGCGTCTGTCCCGGAAGAGCAGCCGATAGCGTGCTTTACGCCCAAATGCTCAGCTGCGGCATTTTCGAAAAGTGCAACCTGCTCGCCTAGAATGAATTGCTGCGTCTCTAGGACATGCCGGAGCGCCTCGAGCAATTCCTGCTGCAGCGGCTCGTACTGGCGCTTAAGGTCCAGCATCGGCACTTGGATTGCGGCGGAATCAGGGGCTTTTGGCACGAAAACATGGTAGCAGCCAGCCCGAATCCACGGTTATACGAGGGCGTTCCGCCGGAGTTGCGGCAGTGTAAATTCGGGCCAGGAGAGTTGAAAAGGTTTGTAAACCGCTATATTGTTGTCACATTGCGGGATTTGGCGGCTCCGGGGCTTCCGGCGCCGTCCTCGCTGATTTGTCTTATCACACGGACGCAGCACGTTGGCATCCAACCATTCTAAGAATAGAAGCAGGAGATCGGCATATGGAGAACAAGCCGGCACAGAACATTCAGGACACTTTCCTGAATACAGTTCGCAAAGACAAGACCCCCATAACGATTTATCTGGTCAGCGGCGTCAAGCTGACGGGAAAGATCCGCTCCTTCGACAAGTACTCTGTTCTGCTGGAGAACAACAGTCAGGAGCAGCTCATCTTTAAACACGCCATTTCCACCGTGGTGAGCAACCGGAGCGTGATGCACGCGGAGCATCGCCCTGCTTTGGCAGGGATGGGACCGGCCGCCGTGCCTGCGCCTGCGCCTCCAGCGACCACCGCGGAACAGAGATAAGACAGGGAGCGCCCTCAATTGGCAGTTGACGGCGGTGCCAGAGGCCGGCATCAGGGCCGAGTTGCTTCGACGACCTATACGGGCCGTTGGAGCGACACGCCGGAGCGTGCGGTTCTGGTTGGCGTGGAATTCTCGACTCGCCTGCGCGTTACGCGCGCTGGTCTTGACGGAGCACGCCGCGCGGCGTCGCGCCCTGCCGGCGACGACTCAACCGAAGCGGAGAACTCTCCCGCACCGGTCGTGGACGGCCCCGGCCTCGATGCCGATGAATCCCTCGCAGAGTTTCGCGAACTGGTGCGCAGTGCCGGCGGCGAGGTCGCTGCCGAACTCATGCAGCGCCGCGCCCGGCCCGATCCAGCCACGCTGATTGGTGCGGGCAAAGTCGAGGAGATTGCCGGCGTCGCCGCATCCACCAATGCCGACCTCGTCCTTTTCGATCACGACCTGAGCCCGACACAATTGCGCAACCTTGAGGCTGCGCTTCCGTGTCGTGTCCTCGATCGCACCCAGCTTATCCTCGACATCTTCGCCCGTCACGCGCGAACCCGCGAGGGGCAACTGCAAGTCGAGCTCGCGCAGCTCCAGTACATGCTGCCCCGCCTCGCCGGCCGCGGCAAAGCCATGTCGCAACTCGGCGGCGGCATCGGCACACGCGGACCCGGTGAAACGCAGCTCGAAACCGATCGCCGCAAGATTCAGCGGCGCATCGACCAGGTCAAGCTCGATCTCGATGCCGTCAAGCGCGTGCGCCGCCAGCAGCGCCAGCGCCGCGAGGCTGTGCCGGTGCCGACGGTCGCGCTGGTGGGCTACACCAACGCCGGCAAAAGCACTCTCTTCAATCGCCTCACAGGTGCACATGTGCTGCAGTCGGCACGCATGTTTGCCACGCTCGATCCCAAGTTGCGCGGGATCGAATTGCCCAGCCGCCGTCGCGTGCTGCTGTCTGACACAGTCGGCTTCATCCGCAATCTTCCGCACACGCTGGTTACCAGCTTTCGTGCCACGCTCGAAGAAGTGGAACAAGCCGAGATTCTGCTCCATGTCCGCGACGCCGCGTCAACCTATGGTGAAGAGCAGAAGGCGCAGGTCGAAAAGGTGCTCGGCGAACTCGAGGCGCTCTCGAAGCCGCGCATCGAAGTCCTCAACAAGATCGATCTCCTCGATGCACACGAGAGCGAAGGCCTCGCAGCGCGTAAACAGCCGCGGCATCAGCTGCACCAGGAGGTACTGGTCTCCGCGCAAACAGGAGAAGGCGTCGACGCGCTGCTGGCAGCGATAGACAAGGCCCTCTTCTCCGATCCGGTGATCGAAACGGAGCTGCGCGTGCCGCAGAGCGACGGCGCCGCGCTGGCTGCGATCGAGGGCGGAATGGTGATACATACGCGAGCCTACGAGGATAACGTGGTGCGCCTTACGGTCAGCGGGCCGGCATCGCTTGTGGGACGGTTGCGGAAGTATCGTACGCGCGCCGAAGACCCTCCCGGAGACAAGCCGGACGCGGGGAGGCACCTTGCAAGCGCCCGAAAGTGAGCAGAACAAATCGATCGTCACGCTGGCGAGCCGCGAGGTCTATCGCAACCAGTGGCTGCGCTTGCGCGAAGACAAAATCCTGCGCTCCAACGGCAAAGAAGGCATCTACAGCGTGGTCGACAAGGACGACTGCGCTATCATCCTACCCATCCAGGATGGCCACATATGGCTCGTCGAGCAGTTTCGTTACACCATACAGCAGCGCGCGCTTGAGCTGCCGCAGGGCGGCTGGGAGATGGAGATCGATGACCCTGAAGCCCTGGCGCGCGGTGAGTTGAAGGAAGAGACCGGCCTCCATGCTGCGGAGATGAACTACCTCGGCTTCCTCTGGGTCGCCTACGGATTCTCTAACCAGAAACAGCACGTGTTTCTGGCAACCGGCCTTACCATGCAGGAGCGCGACCCCGACGACGAGGAGCACGATCTCGTCATCCACACGCGCTCGCTTGAAGTATTCGAGCAGATGATCGTCGACGGAGCCATCCGAGACGCCTCAACCCTCGCTGCCTGGGGTCTCTACCTAACTTGGAAGGCACGCAACGGGTAAGTGCCCTGGTTAGCCCCACGCAGACTAAGCCGCGGTGGATTTGTTTGCCTCTCAGCCAACTTATAGCATCCTAGTCCGGCTCTATCCTTCTGGGTCTGACATGCGTTTCCCCTGGCCCGACAGACTCAGTCTTTCCGAAGAAGATCGTCAAAAAAGGAGCGTGCGATGGGATGGTTTTTCGCCTTCTTCTTCCTGTCCGGCTTTTGCAGCATCCTCTATGAACTGGTTTGGCTGCGGCTGACGATGGCGCAGTTTGGGGTGACGACCGCCCTCACTTCCATCGTGCTTTCGATGTTCATGACGGGACTTGGCCTGGGTTCGTGGGGAGCAGGAGTCCTGACGCGACGTTACGGCCAGCGGGTTGGATTCCCTTCGCTTCGCCTTTATGCACTTGCAGAGTTTCTGATCGGATGCTCTTCGCTGGCTGTGCCGGCTGAGTTGGCCTGGGGTCACCGGCTGCTGCAGTCCATGACAGCGCAGAATGCATACTCGTCGGGTTCTTACTATCTTGCCTCCGGACTACTGGTGGCGATCATCCTGCTGCCATGGTGTACGTGCATGGGGGCGACGTTTCCGCTGGCCATGGCGGCGATTCGCAGCCGTCAGCGGCTGGAATCGAAGCGGTCGTTCAGTTTCCTGTACCTGGCAAACGTGATTGGAGCCGTGGCTGGAGCGATTGCGCCTCTATTTCTTATCGAGCTGTACGGGTTTAGCGGCACGATGCGCGTTGGCACCGTCTGCAATGTCATCATCGCCGTGTCTGCGTTCGCCTTGACGCTTGGCGGGCGCGCGTCTGCACGGTCATCGGCTCCTGTGTTGACCCCGGGGGAGCGACGCGCCGTGACTGCGCAGCCCAAAGTCTTGCTGGTCCTGCTCTTCATGACGGGACTTGTAACGATGGGCATGGAGGTTATCTGGATCAGGCTGTTCACCCCGTATGCGGGCCCGGTGGTGTACTCGTTTGCGTTCATTCTGATTTCGTATTTGGCGGCCACGTTTGTCGGATCGTTCGTATACCGGCGATTTAACACGGGCGGCGAAGTCGATCCTTATCTCTCGTGGGTGTTGCTGGCGTTTTTGGGGTTGTTGTCGCTGCTTACCTCCGATCCTCGCTTCCCGCTGAACACGCCGCTGCGCGTTCTGCTGGGGGTGGGGCCGTTTGCGGGTTGGATCGGCTATCTCACGCCGATGCTGGTGGACCGCTGGGCGGCTGGGGATCCTGATCGTGCGGGCCGCGCTTATGCAGTCAACGTGCTGGGCTGCATCCTCGGTCCGCTGCTTTCGGGGTTTGTCCTGCTGCCCCTGGTGGGCGAGCGCGCGGCGATGCTGCTGTTTGTGGTGCCGTGGATGGGAATGGCGTTTCTTCCTTCGCGCAGACAGGAGGCGCTCCCGGGCACGCGGATGGGCACGCGCATTGCCGCCTATGCCAGTGTGGTTGCGGCGCTGGCGCTGTTTTTCACAACGAAGAATTTCGAGACGCTCTTTCCGGATCGCGAAGTTCTGCGTGACAGCACAGCGACAGTGATCGCGACTGGAAATGGGATGCACAAGCGATTGCTCACCAACGGCATCGGGATCACGCAATTGACGCCAATTACGAAGATGATGGCGCACCTGACGCTGGCGTCGCTGCCGCAACCTCCGCGCAACGCTCTCGTAATCTGCTTTGGCATGGGGACGACGTACAAATCGGTGATGTCGTGGGGAATTCCCGCGACCGTGGTCGAACTGATTCCGAGCGTGCCGCGGCTGTTCACCTTCTATCATCCGGATGGTGCAACGTTGCTGGCATCGCCGCTTTCGCACCTTGTGATTGACGATGGTCGCCGTTACATGGAGCGGATGCCTGAGAAATATGACGCGATCATCATCGATCCGCCGCCGCCTGTGCGGGCTGCGGGATCGAGCCTGCTGTACTCGAAGGAGTTTTACGCGGTGGCGAAGGAACGGCTGCAGCCGGGTGGGATTCTGGCTCAATGGTTGCCATTTGGCGATGAGGCGGTGCAGTCATCGGTGGCCCGGGCTCTCGAACAGTCGTTCACCTACGTTCGAGTCTTCAGGCCGGTAGAGGAAAACGGCTGGCACTTTCTGGCCAGCATGCAGCCCATTACCGAACGCAGCGCGGACGACCTTGTGAGGCGCATGCCGGCCGAAGCCGTCAGCGACATGATGGCATGGGGACCGGCGGCGACCCCCACGGAACAATTCGATCGCATGATGCGGACCGACCTCACCACGCAGAAGCTGATCAACCGTTCTCCCGACACACCTCCGTTGCAGGATGATCGCCCGGTGAATGAGTACGACATGCTGCGGCATTGGACCCACTACGTGCACTCGGGCATGCGCAACTGGAAGCCGGACCAGTACGGTGCCGGCTCAAACCCGCCGCCCGCCGGGGAATCGGCACAGAAGGGAAACGAATAACTGGGCCGTGCTTGCTGGTTAGGCGAAAGCTTATCCTGCGACGGCGTTCATGAGCGCTTCGACCCTGGTGTCGAGTTCACGGGCAACCTTCAATGCATCCGGCTGGTCGTAGCTGCCGAGATAGCTTGCCATTGTGTCGTAGGAGAGATGCACTCCATCTTCACGTTCGTCGATGAGGAGCGTGACGGGAGCGTAGGAGCCGGCGTCGTGGACATGCTTTGCCATGGCCATCATGATGAGCGGATTGCCCATGACGAGGCGGACGATCCTCGGTGTGGCGACGGGGGCGGCGGGGCTTTGCGCCTTGCGCAGGAACTGACCGTGATCGAAGCGCAAGAACTCCATCAGGCCTGAGGGACCAATGGCGTGCTGGACGACCGCTTCCATTTCGGGATACGTGGAAGTAGCAGCGATCTCTTTCCAGAATGCACGCATATCGGGATGGCCGATGGCGGCATCGATGGCTGCGATGACGTCTTCAAATCTGCGAGAAGTAACGACGACACGGCGCTCGACTGTGACGCTCAGGTTCGACATATGCGTTCGATGTCGAGCCGATTCGAAGAGGCGCAGGAAGTTTTGAATGGGCCGATGCTTTCCCAGGTCTGAAAATCCAGACCTGGGGCACCCGGCATGAGATCCCGATTCTACGGCCGGTCAGCGACGGCGATGTACGGCGACGGATACACGGGACCGATGTAGTCGGCGCGGGGACGGATGAGGCGGTTGTCGTCGAGCTGTTCGATGACGTGCGCGGCCCAGCCGGCCATGCGGCTGATGGCAAAGATTGGCGTATAGAGATCGATGTCGATACCCAGCGTCGCGTAGGTTGAGGCCGAGTAGAAGTCAACGTTGGCGTTGAGCTTCTTGTCCTTGTTGATGTAAAGCTCGATGGCGCGGGACATTTCGAACCACTTGGGGTGGCCGGAGTCATTGCCGAGTTGCTCTGACATGCGGCGCAGGTGGGTGGCGCGCGGGTCCTCGGTTTTGTAAACGCGGTGGCCGAAACCGGAGATCTTCTGGCGGGCGGCAAGCATGTTTTTCACGTAGTCGACCGGATCGGCGCCGGCCTTGTCGATGGTGTAGAGCAGCCGCATCACGGCTTCGTTGGCGCCGCCATGCAGTGGGCCTTTCAGGGCGCCGATCGCTCCTGTCACGGCAGAGTGAATGTCAGAAAGCGTGGCGGCGATGACGCGGGCTGCAAAGGTGGAGGCGTTCAGTTCGTGGTCGGCATGAAGGATGAGGGCGATGTCGAGGGTGTGGATCGCTGTGTCGGATGGCTTGACGCCATTAAGCATCCAGAGGAAGTTGCCGGCGTGCGAGAGGGAGCGGTCGGGAGGAACGACTTCGAGGCCCTTGCGAATCCTGTCGTAGATCGCGACGATCATAGCGATCTGGGCGGTGAGGTTGTAGGCCTTGCGGACATTGGCGTCGTGCGAATTGTCTTTTTCGTCGGCGTCGTAGAAGCTGAGTGCCGACACGGTAGTTCGCAGCGCTTCCATGGGGGTGGCGGAGACGGGAAATGTGCGGAGCAGGTCGACGATGCGCTGGTCGAGGGAGCGGGCGAGGGCGAGTTGCGATGAAAATTCGCGCAGTTCAAGTTCGCTAGGCAGGCGGCCGTTCCACAGCAGGTAGGTGGTCTCTTCAAAGCAGGAGCGCTCGGCGAGTTCGTGGATGTCGATGCCGCGGTAGGCCAGCACGCCCGCTTCGCCGTCGATAAAACAAATGCCGGAGTTGGCGGCAACAATTCCTTCAAGACCCTTACCAGCGACAGCAGTGGACATAGCCTTTAAGACTCCCCTCTCTGGGCGGTTGTGCTTTCGATGCGCTTCTGGTGTTCGTGCGGGCTCTAAACCGGGCCCGGCAAAAAGTGCGGTACTGCCCTTTATAAATGAGGGATTCGAGGGTTGTCACGGATGAGCCCCAGCTTCGTGCCGCATCGCGTTATGATGGCGCTGGTTTGAATACGATGGAATTTGCAGTGAGGCCGGTCGAGGTGAGGGAGATTCTGCCCTGGCGCGAGCTTTACCGGCAGGAGATGAATTGCCAGATCATTCACGATTCACTGCATGGGCGTGAAGGCTGGACGCAGCCTTACCTGATTGAATCGGACGGTGACGCCGCCGGATATGGCTCGATTGCGGTCGGTGGCCCCTGGGCGGGCTCGCGCACCCTCTTTGAGTTCTACGTGGTAGCGAAACAGCGATCGCGGTTCTTTGAAGCATTTGATGCGCTGAGAGCCGCAAGCCTTGCGGACGCGATCGAAACGCAGACCAATGATGTGATGCTGACGGCGATGCTGCACACGTGGGCGCATGACGTGGCGAGCGAGAAGATCATTTTTGAAGACAGGCTGACCACGGCCTACCGGGCGCCCGGTGCTGTCTTGCGCAAGCGGGAGCCCGATGGCGACTGGATGCTGCTGGAGGTGGGTGGCGAGGTGGCGGCAACGGGCGGCGTTTTGCACCACTACAACCGGCCCTATGGGGATATCTGGATGGAGGTGGCCGAAGCGTTCCGGGGGCGCGGGTTCGGGACCTACCTGGTGCAGGAGTTAAAGCGGATCTGCCGCGAGGGCGGGAATGTGCCATGCGCGCGATGCAATACTGACAACGTTGCGTCCCGCCGGACGCTGCAGAAGGCGGGATTTGTGCCGTGCGCCCACCTGCTGTATGGGGAATTGTGAGACGAGCGGATAGACAGCCTTCGGAGAAAAGCCGGATTAGGGTACGCTTTCCTGGAAGCATCCCTCAGCGGCTAAAGCCGAGCAGACTTGATTGGCTCTATCGGCACGACTGAAGTCGTGCCCTTTCACAAGGGTATCTCCGTCTATCGGCACGCGACCCAGAGGGTTCCCCGAGTCGTGCCCTGTCACAACAGTGTCTCCGATTGAGTGTTCCGCGGACTGAGGCGGCGTTCTGCACTGTGGACTCACGGGAGGCGGAAGCCTGCGTGTTGCAGCTATTTCCCCATTCCCGGCTGGATTCTTCTATAGTCTGTTTAGTCCCCCGTTAAACCTGCTGACCGTGCTTTTGGATGCGGGTGTGGGGAGATTCGAGCGTTTCCATCAGGGTTGCACCTGTTCGGCGAACCCAGTCCTGCATACATGGGGCTGGAGCCAATGGATCGTGAGCGGATTCCAGGAGAACCGCTCCAGAGGAGAAGGGAAGCATGAGCGACGAGAGAAACACGGAGACCGCGCCTGCCTACAGCGGTGCATTGTTGGGCGCAATTGCGGTGGCCGTACTGGCCGCACTGGGCGGGCTGATATGGACCTATACGCTGAGCAGTCGCATCGCCCGGCAGGAGACGGCATTGTCTGAGGCGAACCAGCAGAGCGCCAAGCTCGACGCGCAGTTACGCGAAACCAATGCGCGGCTGCGGGTGGCGACCGACGAACTGGGCAAGAGCGTGGGAATGACCCAGAAGCAGATGGATGAACGCGCGCAGGACATCCTTCGCCGCGAGCAGGCCGACAGCAAGCGTCTGGAGACCGCGCAGAAACAAACAGCGCAGCAGGTGACCGCGGTACAAAGCGACGTTTCGAGCGTAAAGACCGATGTAGGCGGCGTGAAGACCGATCTGACGAAGACGCAAGGAGATCTGGCGACAGCGGTGAGCCAGCTGACGTCGATGAAGGGTGACCTCGATAACCATTCGAGCCTGATTGCGCGCAACGGGAGCGAGTTGGAAGTGCTAAAGCACAAGGGCGACCGGAACTACTACGAGTTCACACTGACCAAGGGGCAGAAAAAGCCTGTGGGGACGGTGAGCCTGGAGTTGAAGAAAGCCGACCAGAAGAAGAGCCGCTTTACGCTGGTTGTACTTGCCGACGACCGGAGCTATGAAAAGAAGGACCGGAACGTGGACGAGCCGCTGCAGTTTTACAGCGGGAAAGACCCGGGGCTGTACGAGATCGTGGTCAACACTATCGGTTCAAAGAACACCGTATCCGGATACCTGTCGACGCCGAAGGGCGCGCCCGCTCCGCCTAGTGTTCAGTAATGGAGCCTTTGGGAGCCAGGGTCAGGGATGGCATGTACTGGAAGTTGAAGGAATAGTCCAGGTTCTTACGAGCCTCCCAGTCGGTCTTGGGCATGCGGAATGAGCAGGCAAATGTGCCTTCTTTGGTCTCGCCCGGTTCAATTGTAAGATCGGGCGAGATGGGAGTCGCATGCCACTGCGCGAGCTGCGGATAAGCCTTGAAGATGCGCTCATAGTCGGTAGGACTGGCGGCGTAGCTGGAGTGGACGCCGTCGGCTAGCGTGGCGTTAGCCATGATCCGATGTAGAAAGATTGGCTGCTTGCTCTGGTTGTGCAGCCGCACGTGCGTAAACAGCAGCACCTGGTCGATCTCCTCCTTGGGAATCTCTGCGCCATTGGCGTCGAAGCCCGAGCTTTCAGTGTGCATCGGGTGCGCCCAGACATCGATGATCTCACCCACCGAAGCAGGCGGCTTCTGGCCCATGTAGATGTAGAGGGCTATGGCAATTGAGACCAGCACGGTGGCGACGACCGTGGCGACGACGACGTGGCTGGTGCCTCGCGTGTAGGCCTCGCCGGGTGCCTGATCCTTCGAATCTTGCTGCAGCAAACTCATAGCGACCTCATCTTAGCCCCTCCCGATCACAACAATCCAGTGCGGTGAATCTGAAATCTCAAGCAGGCATGGAGAGAGCTTAAAAGCAGATTCTTCACTCACCACCCCCGAACTGAATGACGTTCGGGGCCCCCGTTCCCTCAGAATGACACAGCCAATTTGATGGTGCGGATTGCAGAGATCAGGAACGCGCGCGCAACGAGGCCAAAAACTCCGCGGGCGGCAGGGTGTTGAGGATGTCCGATGGGGTGAGCCAGGCGCGGCGGAGCTGGCGAATGCCGTACTTCCATTCGCCGACGACGCGGGTTACGTGGGCATCGGTGTTGATGACGATCTTGCAGCCGGTCTCCTTGGCGAGGCGCAGGTCGCGATCGCTGAGGTCGAGGCGTTCTGGATTGGCGTTGTGTTCGACCGCGACGCCAAGTTCGGCGCAGCGGCGAAGGACGGCGCCGGTGTCCAGTTGGTAAGGCTCCCGCCGCAAGATTTGACGGCCGGTGGGATGGCCGAGGATGCGCGTGTTGGGGTTCTCGACGGCGCGCAGGATTCGTGCAGTCATTTCGTCGCGCGACTGCTCGAGGCGCGTGTGAACGCTGGCGATCACGACGTCCATCTGGGCGAGAACTTCGTCGTCGAGGTCGAGGGCGCCGTCTGCGAGGATGTCGACCTCGATTCCTGTGAAGATCCGGATGCGGCCCTCCATCTGCTTGTCGACTTCGCGGATGTTCGCGATGTGTTCGATGGCGCCTTTCTCGTCGAGGCCTTGGATCATGGCGAGGTTTTTGGAGTGGTCGGTGATGGCGATGTACTCGAGCCCTCGCTCGATCGCGGCTTGGGCCATCTCGGCGATGGAGTTGCGGCCGTCGCTGGCGGTGGTGTGCATGTGCACGTCGCCCTTGATGTCGGAGGCCTCGATGAGGCGCGGCAAGGCGTGTTTTGCAGCAGCTTCGATCTCGCCCAGGTTTTCGCGCATCTCGGGAGGCATCCAGTCCATCTGCAGCGCGGCGTAAATCTCTTCCTCGGTTGCTGCGGCGACTGTGGATTCATCGTCGAGGCGGGCGAGTGCCCATTCGCTCAGGGTGTAGCCCATTTTCAGTGCGCGCTGGCGGAGGGAGACGTTGTGGGCCTTGGAGCCGGTAAAGTACTGCAGCGCCGCGCCGTAGCTCTGGGAGGGAAGCAGGCGAACATCAACCTGGAGGCCGGTGGAGATGTGGAAGCTGACCTTGTTTTCGCCCTTGGCGATGATGTCCTTGATACCGGGATAAGCGGCGACATATTCGACGGCAGCTTCAGTGTGTTGCGGAGCGCAGGCGGCGCCGGTGACGAGCAGATCGAGGTCGCCGGCGGTTTCGCGGCCGCGGCGCAGTGAGCCAGCGGGAGTAACGCGTTCGATGCCGTTGAAGGCCAGCAGGTAAGCGGTGAGACGATCGGCGGCATCTTCAGCTTCGTCGATGCGGAAGCGGCCAGCGGAGCGGCGATAGTCTTCGATTCCCTTGCGAATCTTTTCGATTTGCTTTTCGCCCATGCGGGGGAGGCCCTTGAGGCGTCCGGCGTCGATGGCTTCGGCGAGTTGATCAATGCTGCCGATGCGGCCTGCATCCCAGAGCAGGGCGACGGTCTTCGGACCCATGCTGGGAAGTTTGAGTAACTCGAGCAGGCCGGCGCCGTATTTGGCCAGGAGTTCATCGCGCAGGGGCAGGGAGCCGGTTGAGACGATGGCCTGGATATTTGCGGCCATGCTCTTGCCGATGCCCGCAATGGCGAGCAACTGTGCCGTATCGGACGAAGCGGCCACCAAGTCGACAGTCGTCTGCGCAATGGCGTCGGCAGCGTTGCGATAGCTGCGCACACGGAAGCTGTCGGCGCCGCTGATCTCCATCAGATCGGCCGTCTCGTTGAGCAGGCCGGCCATGGTGACGTTGTCCATGGAAGCGATCTCCGGGAAGAGCGAGCTGGATTTGGCCGGCAGGCCAGGGGTCTGGCTGTCCGACTTCACTGGCCTTGTTCAAGTTTCCATCGACCGCCGCGGAAGTGTCCAGCAAAGTTGTTGTTTCGTGGGGAATGGACACGGATGTAAGGGAGATTGTGCAGGCAGGCGTTCGATGGCGATTGAATCGGCCGTTGAGTGGTCACGCGAGGCGATGACAGTGCCTGGGATACGCGCGGCACACAAATCCCAAGGCCGCGGGCCTCGGTCATGAGGCCCTGGCGCAAACTGAGTCAAACGGAGATCCAACGATAGTGAGAAGTGATGAAGCTAAAGCGAATGCGCAGACGAGAACGTCCGGTTAGTAAAGTTGATCGATCAGGAGCCTGGATCGGAGCAATGTTTTCCTGTGCCGCCCAAAAGACGGCAAGGGAACGCTACAGAGTATCCGGTCTACTAGGCTGCGTTGTGGGTGGCTGCTGTATCTCTCAACCGGATAACTGCATCCGCCTGAGGGCCTTTCTGCCCTTGAACGATGTCGAACTCGACGTCATCGCCCTCTTTCAGAGTCTTGTAACCATCCAACTGGATTGCCGAGTAGTGAACGAAAACATCCGGCCCGTCATCACGTCCGATGAATCCGTAGCCCTTGGCGTTATTGAACCACTTCACCTTGCCTTTGTACTGAGCCACAGGGATTTGCCTTTCTTGCCACTTGATGGGGTTGATGAGCGAAAGGTTTGGGGAATCGCCCACCTGTGGCTTATGACGCATATTCGCTGACAAAGGTTTATTGAATTTGGCCAAAGAGACCCACAAAATGGGACAGGCCGGACGAAATCGCGCCGGCCTGCATGGAAGACATTGAATCGATTGAACGAATGTGCTTATGGAATCTTTACTACTTTCGTTTCTTTGCGACGCGACGAGCGTAGAGCAGAACGCTGCATAAGGTTTTGCCGTCCTTGATGGCGCCCTTTTCGATCATCTCGACAATCTCAGAAAGCTTGACGAGGCGGAATTCGATATCCTCGTCGTCTTCCGGATGGGCGTCGCCGGCCATCAGGCCTTCGGCAAGAAACACCTTCATGGATTCACCGAGAAATCCGGGACTTCCGTAGTACTCGAGGAGGGGTTTCCACTTTTTGGCGCGGTAGCCGGTTTCCTCTTCGAGTTCACGCTGGGCGCCGATCAGGGGGTCTTCGTTGGGTTCCAGCTTGCCGGCGGGCAGTTCCCACAGGTACTGCTTTGCGGCGTGACGATACTGGTGCTCCATGACAATCCACGGATCCTTCTTGCTTTTCGACTTATCGACGGCCAGGATGACGACGCTGCCGTTGTGGCGGATCACGTCGCGCTCACTGGGTTTGCCGCCCGGCTCGAGGAGCTTGTCGTGCAGGACACGAAAGAGCGGGCCCTGGTAGACGACTTTGGAACTGATGAGGGTTTCTGTCTCCGCAGCGACGGCCTTTGCGGCTTTCTTGTCTGGCTTGGGTGTCTTGTTTTTTTTGAGCTTGACCGGCTTGGCCGGCTTTGTCTTTTTGGGCATGCGGGGATGAAATCTCCTTCTTACAGTCTAAAGAAGTATATGCAATGGGGTGTCATGCAGTAGTGCATCGTATGAGGGTGGCGTGGCATCCTTAAGTCAACCGAATTTCTGCCCGAGCCCGAAAAGCCGGGATCAGCCAAGTGGAATCCCCGGAAGGTACGCGTTGCCGAGCTCAGACTGTTATCCCATCGACGTGGTTCCTGGACTGAGCCGGCTGGTGCTGGGCTTCTGTGCCGGTGATCCGGGAGTGCGGCGTTTCTATCCGTCATTGCCGCGCGATACGGGATGGCAGAAGCGATGTCCGCGGCCAGGTCATTGGAATGAAATGGTTGCGGTGCTGGCCGGACAAAATGCTTCGGCCGAAGCGGCTCCAGCACTCGAAGCACTCAGAGCCGGGGCAGGAACCATTCTGACGGGGCAACAGGTTGGCCTGCTGGGTGGTCCCCTTTACACTCCCCTCAAAGCTGCCACCGCCGTTGCGCGGGCGCGACAGGCTACAGCGGCCTGCGAGCCGCATGTGGCTATTTTCTGGTTGGCGACGGAAGACCATGATTTCGCCGAGATCAATCACGTCACCTTTCCCTCCCGCAAAGAATCGAAGAAACTGCTGTACCCGAAGACTCCGGCGAACCCTGTGCGGGTGGGCGGCGTCGTTCTGGATGAGACGATCGAGCCGCTGATGGAGCAGGCCTGGGAACTGCTGGGCGCTTCCGACGCGACGGATGCGTTGGCGGCTGCTTACAGGCCGGGGCGAACATTCGGAGAGGCATTTGGAGTGTTTTATCGAAAGGCGTTTGCAGCGCAGGGACTGCTGGTGCTGGATGCGGCTGGGCGCGAGGTGCACCGGCTGGGTGAGCCCGTGCTGCGGGCGGCGATCGAACGCGCCGATGAAATGCATGCTGCGCTTTTGGAGCGAAACAAGGCGCTGGAGGCGGCGGGATATCACGCGCAGGTCGCGGTGGCGCCACAATCGAGCTTGCTGTTTTTGATCGATGAGCGAAACGGCTCGCGCATGGCGCTGAAGCGTATGCAGCCGAGTGCGGCTGAGCCAAATGGAGTTTGGCAGGCGGGGCGCGAGACGTTCACGACGGCGGATCTGGTGGGCGTTCTGGCCGCTGAGCCGGAACGAATCTCACCCGGAGCGCTGCTGCGGCCCGTGTTACAGGATTTTCTGCTGGGGACATCGCTGGTGGTGGGCGGACCGGCGGAGATTGCCTACTTTGCGCAATCGGCGGTGTTGTATGAGCGCATTTTGGGGCGCGTCACGGCCGCCGAGCCAAGGCTTTCGGCGACATTGATTGAGCCAGGGATCGGGGAACTGCTGCGCAAGCACGAGCTGGGTCTGGAGCGGGTTTTCAAGGAGTCGGCAGACTCGCTGGCGCAACTGCTGGCGGCGCGGGCCATGCCGCTGGAAGGCAAGCGCAAGCTGGCTGCGGCGGGAACAGCGCTGGATGCGGAACTCAGTCCGTTGCTCGAGTACATGAAAGCGATGGACGCGGGGCTGGGCCGGTCGGCGGATACGTCGGCAAGCAAGATGCGCTACCAGATGAATCGGCTGCGGAGGCTGGCGGCGAACTTCGAGATGCAGCGCGAGGGCTCACTGCGGCGGCATGCGGAGGCGATCGAGCGGGCACTGAATCCGGGCGGCGTGTTGCAGGAGCGCGTGCATGGAGCGGCGTTTTATTTTGCGCGCTACGGATTTGAGCTGGCGGAGACGCTTACCGAGCTGGCTGGAGATCCTTGTCCCGGGCACAAGGCTGTGTGGCTCTAGACGCCAGCGAGCGATCAGACGCCAGGAGTGCCGTCGAGATTCACTATCGCGCAAGATCGATTCCGGGTGGATTATTTGGCGTGGGTTGGACTCGTATCCCAAAACGCGAGCTCAATCGTTGCCGACGGAGGATTTTCGGGCACAGGCGTGGGATCGGGGCGCGGCGGGCCAGTCAAGCCCCAGCCGGCATGGCCGAGATAGGTGTCCGCGAACAACTGAAACGTCCTGCCGCAGGCCTTGCACTCGAAATTGTGTTCGGCTGTGTTGGCGGGCCAGTTCGGCTTGAAAAGGTCGTTCAGTGGACAGGTGCCGTCGGTCAGAATGAGGATGCCGTCGTTCACGAGTCCCATGAGCCGGCGGGCGAGTTCGAGATATTCGCGAGGCTTGTCGAAGCTGAGGCTCTCCATGAGCCCGTCGCACTGGGTGCATGCCGCCATTGTTTGAGTGTGCCACCTTCCCCGATGGTCCGGAGCCATGCCGATGGTGCATCGGTAATGCTGGCCTAAAGACACGGTACCGTGATTTGAAGACAATCCCGGCAATGCTCCGGCTGAAACTCGGCGGAGACTGCTGATGGGCTAGCCGGATGTCGGGGAACGGGAGGCAGGCCTGCGAGTGGGATAGCAAGTTTGTATAATCCTCGCGAAACTCGTGGGGTTGGAATATGAAGCACCTGCTGGCGGTAAGTGTCGGTATCTTGCTGGGATGCACGGTGGGGTTCGCGCAGAAAGAGCCCTGTGCCCTTCCGGGAGAAAACAGCTCGTTTCTGGGAATCCGGACCTTTCGTCTCTGGCCGGGCGAGGTGCCGCAAGCCAAGGGGACCAGGTGCGAAGATACGCCGACCCTGACCATTTTCGATCCGCAGCCTGGGCATGAAAACGGATCGGCAGTGGTGATTCTGCCGGGCGGGTCCTATCAGCACCTTGCGGGTAATCTGGAAGGCCGCCAGGTGGCTGACTGGTTTACCGCGCGGGGATTTCGAGCCTTCATTTTGAGTTATCGGTTGAGCTCAAACGGATACTTGCTGCCGGTGCCGCTGCTCGATGCCCGGCGCGCCGTGCAGACAGTGCGGGCTCGGGCCAGCGACTATCACATCATCCCCAACCGGATTGTGATGATCGGGTTCTCAGCGGGCGGACACCTCGCGGCATTGGCGGCGACACAGCCGGTAGATGGAAAACCGGATGCGACCGATCCGATTGAGCGGGAGTCGAGCCGGCCGGATTTCCTGGTCCTCGGATATCCGTGGATTGGAGCGATCTCCAGCGACACCTCGCACTTGAGCTATTGCAAGCTGTTCAACGTCATGGATCAGTGCGAGACACTCCGCACCTCCTACTCCCCCGACCTGTTCGTTACTGCGAAAACCCCGCCGACGTTCTGGTACCACACGGCCGACGATCAGACGGTTCCGATTGAGCAGGGGCTCCGGTTCTATCAAGCCCTGATCAAGGCAGGTGTTCCGGCAGAAGCGCACGTCTTCGCGCATGGCCCGCATGGGTCGGGACTGGGCAAAGGCGATGGGTCGATGGATCAGTGGCCCGGCCTGCTTGAAACGTGGATAAGGGCGCAGGGGTTGCTGACGCGGGACGGGCTGAGTGCGGAGCCGAAGCCGGTCCAGGCGAAGTGAACGGCGTTATTTCAGGATGAAGAATTCAGACATATCGGGAGCGGCTGTCGCTGCGCCGGGCGGGTTGGTGAGGCCGAGGACTTCCATCACCGTGCGCAGCATGCTTTCGTGCTGGTAGACGGTGGCGGAGGTTTGGACGTAGCCGGATTTCACGATTGGACCCCAGAACGCGGGCACGACGTGACCGCCTCCGTGAGTGGTGTCGGTGGTCGCAGCTTCGTCGAAGTCGACAATGAGCAGGCCATCGCCGCCGGTTTGAAAGGCGGGATTCGCGGCCAGTGGGCTGAGGACGTTCGACTGCAGCCAGGCATCCGCGGCCAGGGGTGTGCCATTGTGCGCGTCATCGTTCAAATCCGGAACGATAAAGGAAAAGTCAGGCAGGGTCTTGTTCGCGGCGTCTGTGAGGAATTGAGAGAAGGGCTGGATCACCTGATTCGCGACCTGCGCGCTTCCGGCCACATCGGACAGCATGGCGAAGGGATTGTGGCGAATGACGTAAAGGCCCGTGTTGCCTCCGAGATAGCCCTGCGTGATGCCTTCGGCGTACACCTTGAATGTGACCTTCGAAGAGAGCATGCGGCGCGCGATGTTGTCGACGGTCCAGATGGTGACTGAACTATCGTCGCTGGTAAGCGTCTGACCCGTGGTCAGCATGAAGTAGTTGGGAATGGACGGGTGCGCGTCGGCGTAGTAGTTCGTGGCCTGACCGCCCTGTTTGAGCAGCATATTGAAGTGGGGCCATGCCGTGGTATTGGCGGCAACCGTGGAATAGCTCTGGTTTTCCTCCATCACCATCACAACGTGGTGGCTGGTAGGCATCTGCGGCATTGGGGGAGGAGGGGGCGTCGGGGTCGGTGCCGGTGCCGTCGTGCTCGCGGTCTTAGAACTGCCGCCGCAAGCGGAAAATGCAAGCGATACCAGCGCACAGGAAGTGATCAGGAGGCGAATCACTGTCGCTCTTTTCTTCGTACCGCGGTAACGCATAGGGGTGGAGGGCTCTCTCTCCCTGATTGAGAATGGCGGGAAGGAAAGGTGGTTGCATGGCGCAACCTGAAGATATCGTCATGTTGAGAGGAGGTCGCGAAAAATGATTGCGACTTCTCGGCTTGGTTGAACGTCGCTTTAAAATCCGCGTATCCAAAATCCGCGAATCAATGCCGCATCCGTTTTCCCCGATGGCTGCTGGCTGGTTGTTCAATTCTTTCTGGAGGAATTTCCGCTCATGACATCAGTGCGTCGCTTCGCATGGAGCGGGGTTGCGGCTGCAGCCTCGCTGTGTCTCTCATGTCTTACACCATTTCAATCCAGCCTCTACGCGCAGGAGCGGCCTACCGACCAGCAGCAGGCGCGGCAACAAAATCGACCGCCCGGGGGGGACGATCAAAAAGATGCTCCCTCCAAAGACGCTCCCAAGGAAACGCCGATTCCGCCGGAGAAGAGCTCGGTGACGCATCATGAACTGAGTCTGGGCGGCAAGTCGCTGAAGTACACGGCGACCGCGGGTACACTGCTGATCCGCGATGAAGAAGACAAGCCATACGGCAGTATGTTCTACGTGGCCTACACGCTCGACGGCGCGGATCCCGGGACAAGGCCGGTGAGTTTCCTCTATAACGGGGGTCCCGGCTCGGCAACCCTCTGGTTGCATATGGGTTCGTTCTCGCCGGTGCGGATTGAAACGGATAGCCCCAAGGCTACGGCGGGACCCCCTTTCAAGCTGGTTCCGAACCAAGACTCGTTGCTCGACAAGTCGGATCTTGTGTTTATCGATGCGCCCCTGACGGGCTATTCGCGCGCGGTGGGTAAGGGAACTGCGAAAGACTTTTTTGGCGTAGACCAGGATCTGAAAGCGTTCGACCGGTTCATCTCCCGATATATCTCGGTGAACCAGCGGTGGAATTCGCCGAAGTTCTTGATTGGCGAGTCGTATGGAACGACGCGGTCGGCGGGTTTGTCGGACCTGCTGGCGGAGGATGGAATTCAGCTGAACGGAATCGTGCTGATCTCGTCGATTCTGAATTATGGAGTTCGTTCGCCGGGATACGACACCCAGTACATCATCAACCTGCCGAGCTATGCCGCGGCGGCGTGGTATTTCAACAAGGTGCAGAACAAGACGCCGGATATCGCCGCATGGGTACAGCAGGCGCGGGAGTTTGCTTCAGGTGCCTATGCGCAGGCATTGTTCCAAGGCGACAAACTGTCCGGCGAGCAACTGGATTCCGTCGCGAAAGAGATGAATCGGCTGACCGGGCTCAGCGTGGACTACATCAAGGAAGCGAATCTGCGCGTTTCGCCCACGCGTTTCCGGAAAGAAGTGTTGCGCAGCGACCGGAAGACCCTTGGCCGGTATGACATGCGGTTTGAAGGCGAGGACGTTGATGCGGCCGGCGAGAATCCGAGCTACGACGCTTCGGACAGCGGGATTTCGGGCGCGTTTGTGGCCGCGATTCACGATTACATGTCACGCGAGTTGAAGTTTGAGAGTACGGATATGTATAGACCCACCGCATACAACATGACGGGTGGTCAGTGGGACTTCCATCACCGGCCACCGGGCGGCGGTGGGCCGGGCGGCCCCGGGAATCAGCAGGTGCAGCCGTATGTGGCGGGCGATCTGGCCTCTGCGATGCGGAAGAATCCGCACTTGAGGGTTTTTTCTGCGAATGGGTACTTCGATCTGGCGACACCGTTTTTCGGAACGGAATTTGACCTGGAACATATGAACCTGGAGCCGGAACTGCGCGGGAACGTGCAGTTCGGGTATTACCCGTCCGGACACATGATCTACCTGAACACGGAAGCGCTGCACAAGTTGAAGGAAGATCTCGCGGCGTTTATCGATAAGGCGTCAAAGTAGCTGGAAAAAAGAACGGGGACCGCAGAATGAAAATCTGCGGTCCCCGTGCGTCTGGGGGAGAGAAACCGACTCACTTTCGGCCCGGTCGGCGAACTTAGGGTTGCGGTTGCGGTGTTCCACCTTCAGGAGGTGGGCCGCCGGGGCCGCCTCGCCGCATCCGTTGCTGCTGCATGGCGTCGAATTTCTGCTTCTGATCGTCGTTCAGGGTTGCCTTGATGCTGTTGTTGGAGCCTTCCATGATGGTGCGCATCTGGGCGCGGCGGTCTTCCTGCGAAAGCGACTCATTCTGCATGAGAGCCTGCATCTTCTGCTGGCGATCGAGAAGCAGGGGCTTGATCTTTTCCTGCTGATCGGATGTCAGGTTGAGTTCGCGGGTCATGCGCTCAAGCTGACGGCTTGGGTCCATCCGCATGCCACGGCCGCGGCCATCGGGAGGGGGGCCGGCCTGATTCTGGTCGGGGGGTGGGGGAGGGGTATCTTGAGCGAGCGCTGCGCCGGTTAAGCCAAAGGCGAGTATGCCGATGATTGTGAGGGAGAGGAGACTACGTTGCATATTGGGTGAATCCTCCGATTCTTTGCCCGGGAAACCAGCCGCAAATGGCTGTGCCACGGACGGGGTTCCTCGATCGTTCCCAGGCCAAAGGTTGCGCCCAGGATGCCGTACAGGAGGGTAGACGGGGAACCTCGGCAATCGGATGAGGCCTTGGGCAGAAATCGTCGGAAAATTGAGGGGAGGAAGGCCAAAAACCGCCCTGAAACTAAGAGGCGGGCCAACCGATCTCGGGAGTGGAAGGATTCCCGAAACCGGCTGCCCGCTGGACCCTGAACCGGGTCTAGGTGGTATGTTTAGTTTAGGCCTGTTGTACCGGAAAGCAAGTTCTTTTTTGGTCTAAATTCCCAATTCGTGACAGCAGTCACACAACCCTCCCGCATAGCGCTCCGCAGCGTTGACTTGGGGGTTTGCCCCTGATACAAAAAGGTGTTCCAAAGCTTTTTGCCGATGGTGTTGCGTAACTAAAAATCTGGAAGGTTGTCGCTCCCTCGTGGTCGCGTCAACTCCGCGATAACCGGTTGTGAGACTCCATCAGAAAAGGCGAAACCCGCGACGGAAAACCCTGTCTGCCTGAGTTAACCGAATACAAGCATGGAAGAGATCTTTCAACAAATCGGTGCGCTGCTACTTGGCGCCACACCCACAATACTGCTCTTTGTGGCTTTGGTTCTGGCTTACCAGTTTCTGGTGCAAGGCCCATTGAGCCGGGCACTTGCAGAGCGTCGCGCCCGCACCGAGGGCGCCATTGAAAACGCGCACAAGGCAATCAGCCAGGCTGAAGCCAGGGCAGCCGAGTATGCCGAGAAGCTTCGCCAGGCACGTGCGGAGATCTTCAAGATGCGCGAGGCGAGGGACAAGCAGCGGAGCGCCGAGCGTGAAGCCGCGCTTGATGCAGCGCGGAAGGCCGCCGGATCCACGGTGAGTCAGGCACAGGCTGAGATGGATGTCGAGGCGGAGAACGCCAGGCAGGCAATCCAGGGATCGGCGGGGGAACTGGCAAATCAGGTGGTTCGAGCAGTGCTGCCGCTGGCCGCCGGGAGTTCCCGTTGAGACAAGTTTTGAGAAATTCGCATTCATCCATTCGGATTTATGGGCTTGTGCTGCTGCTGGGGTTGATGGCATTCGCGCCGACGCTCACGCCTGTTCGTGCCTATGCGGCGCAGGTTTCAGAGGTCCCGGAACAGCCCAAGGTTCAATCTACCCAGCAAGAGGCGCAGAATCCGCCCCAGACACAAGCGGCGAAAACCGAGGAAAAGGAAAACGATCTTTATCGGCATTCCGCCGTGATTCAGTATCTTGCGCGCATGTTGCATTTGGGAGTGGAGACAACAGCGCGGCTGTTTGAGCTCTTCAATGTACTGGTCGTGGTGCTGGGAATCGGCATTCCGCTCGGCCGGTTTTTGCCGAAGCTTTTGCGCAAGCGGTCAGAAAAGATCCGTGGAGACCTGGAAACCGCGCGCAAGACAACCGAGGATGCCAATACACGTTTGAGCGCTGTCGAGGCCAAGCTCGCGAGCCTGGACCAGGAGATTGCGAAATTCCGCGCAGAAGTGGAGCAGCAGATCGCGTTGGACGAACAGCGCGGCAAGACGGCCCTCGAAGAAGAGAGCGCACGGATTGTTGACTCGGCCGCGCAGGAGATCGGCATGGCGGCAGCGCAGGCCAAGCGCTCATTGCGCCACTTTGCGGCGGACCTTGCTATTGATCAGGCAGTCAAGAAGCTGGTGCTGACGCCGGAGACGGACCGGGCGCTGATCGCCGAGTTTGTCAACGAGACCGGCCGCGACATAATGCACGGCGGAGGGAAAAACTGATGGCCGCCGCATTTGCTTCACGGTATGCACGCGCGTTTGCCGACGTGGTGTCGTCGGCCAAGCTGGACGCGACCGCGCTGGACCTGCAGTTCAACGATTTTCTTGGCAGCTGGGATGGCAGTGCGGATCTGCGCGAGGTTTTCCTGAATCCGGCGATTCCAGCGGTGCAGAAGATTGCGATCCTCGACAAGCTGAATGCCCGGATGGGCCTGCAGAAGGAGATGCGCAACCTGCTGGCGGTGCTGATCCAAAACGATCGTATCGGCGATGTGCACGAAGTGGCCACAGCATGGCGTGCGGAGATGCAGGCGCGGCTCGGCATTCGCCAGGCGGAGATTGTGACAGCGCGTGAGTTGAATCCGCAGGAGCGCTCGGAGCTGCTGGTGGGGGTTGGCAAACTTGCCGGGGCGCTTATTGAACCGACGTTCAAGCTGGATGAGTCGATCATCGGCGGGACCGTGGTGCGTATCGGATCGACGGTGTACGACGGATCGGTACGCGGGCGGCTGGAGAGATTGAAGGAAGCGTTGATTGCGGGCTAAGCCCGCAGTTGTCAGTGATCAGTTTTCAGTTGTCAGTTTTTGGTGATTGGTTTTGGTTGTCACAAGTAGATAAACGAACGGAACTCAGGAATCAGTTTTTAGTGGTCAGTAAGAAAGGTCTTCAGCTTTCGATACCGCATCCGGCGATCGGTAACTGAGATCTGTGAGCTGAAAACTGAGAACTGCAAGGAACTTCCAAATGGCTCAAATCAAGGCAGACGAGATTACGCAGATACTTCGCGAGCAGATCGCGAACTACGATTCGAAGGTGCAGGTCGACGAGGTCGGCACTATCACCTCGCTGGGTGACGGCATTGCACGCATCCATGGACTTGACAAGGTGATGGCGGGCGAACTGCTTGCCTTCCCGCACGGCATTGCCGGCCTGGCTCTCTCGCTGGAAGAGGATCAAGTGGGCTCTGTGGTCCTCGGCGATTACACCGAGTTGCGCGAAGGCGATGAGGTCAAGCGTACGGGGAAGATTCTGAGCGTGCCTGTAGGCGATGCGATGATCGGGCGCGTGGTCAACGCGCTCGGTGCCCCGATTGACGACAAGGGGCCGATCGCTTCCACGCAGACCAATCCGGTGGAACGCCTGGCGCCGGGCATCATCGACCGTCAGGGAGTGCGCGAGCCTATGGCCACCGGACTCAAGGCTATCGACGCCATGATTCCTATCGGCCGCGGCCAGCGCGAACTGATCATCGGCGACCGCCAGACCGGCAAAACTGCCGTCCTGCTCGACACCATCATCAACAACGCCAAGAACGACCTGATCTGCATTTACTGCGCCATCGGCCAGAAGCGCTCTTCGATCGCACAGGTTGTGCAGACACTGACCGAGGCCGGCGCAATGGGGCACACAATCATCGTGGCCGCGTCCGCTTCAGAGCCTGCGCCGATGCTCTATCTCGCACCATACGCAGCTACCGCTCTCGGCGAATACTTCCGCGACAACGGCAAGCATGCGCTGGTGATGTACGACGATCTTTCGAAGCATGCGATGGCGTATCGCGAAATTTCGCTGCTGCTGCGCCGTCCGCCGGGCCGCGAGGCATATCCAGGCGACGTGTTCTATCTCCACTCGCGTTTGCTGGAGCGCTCGTCGAAGCTGAGCAAAGAGAAGGGCGGCGGTTCGCTGACGGCACTGCCCGTGATTGAGACACAGGCCGGCGACGTTTCGGCCTATATTCCAACCAACGTGATTTCGATTACGGATGGGCAGATATTTTTGGAAACCGATCTGTTCAACTCCGGCGTGCGTCCAGCCGTGAACGTGGGACTTTCGGTTTCACGCGTAGGATTCTCGGCGGCGATCAAAGCGGTCAAGCAGGTTGGGTCGACACTGAAACTGGATCTGGCGCAGTATCGTGAACTGGCGGCGTTCGCGCAGTTCGGGTCGGACCTCGATCCGCTGACGCTGAAGCAGCTGAATCGCGGCCAGCGGCTGACGGAGTTGTTGAAGCAGCCGCAGTTCCAGCCGCTGACCTGGCAGCAAATGGTGGTGATTCTGTTCTCGGGAACGCAAGGATACCTGGACGACATCGCCGTTACCGACATTCGTGCATTTGAAGACGGCATCTATAAATACTTCGATAGCGCGCAGACGGCGCTGATGGAAGAGCTGACCAATAAGAAGCAACTGGACGATGATGTTCGCAACAGGCTGCATGCGGCCCTCAAAGAGTACAAGGCGAATTTTGTGGCAGAGATGCAGACGGCAAAAGCGTGAAAACGAGTGGACAGTGAACAGTGCACAGTGGTCAGTAAGACCGATCACATCATCCACTGATCACTGTTCACTGACCGCTGTTCACTGAGAAGACCAATGGCAAACGTACTGGATCTACGGCGGCGCATACGCAGCGTGAAAAACACGCGGCAGATCACCAAGGCCATGAAGATGGTTTCGGCGGCAAAACTGCGCCGTGCGCAGGAGCGGGCGCTGGCGGCGCGGCCTTACGCGAAGATGATCACGAGCGTGTTGGAATCGCTGTCGCGGCGCGTGGATATTTTTGACGAACAGACCGGCAACCTGCGGCACCCGCTGTTTGCCGTTCGGCCGGAGAAGCGCGTGCTGATCGTGGTGATCAGCGGCGACAAGGGATTTGCCGGCGCATTCAACGCGAATATCACCAAGACGGCGCTCCAGTTCATCGGCGGCAATCCGGACCGCGAAATCGACGTCGAGGCGATCGGCCGCAAGGGCCGCGATCTGATGCGGCGGAGATTTCCCATTGCCGAGTATCGCGAAGAGACCGATGAAAACGGCGTGAAGCGCGAGGTGCGCAACGATCGCCGGGGCAAGGTCGAAATTACGGGCGACCATCCGGGGATGTTGCTGAAGCTTGAAGCGGACCGCGTGTTTGAACTGGCCCAGAACATCATTTCGCGCTACGTGCACGAGGAGATTGATGCCGCCTACATCGTCTACAACGAATTCAAGTCGGTGATTGCGCAACGCCTTGTGGTGGAGCGGCTGCTGCCCATTCTTAAGATTGGCGTTCGGCAGATTGAAGGAGCCGTGGAGCCGACCGCCGAGGAGCGGGAGCGCGCGGCACATGCTGCGTTGAGCGCGGGCATCGCGCTCGAAGAGGCGGATACCGAAGAGGCCGACGAAGAGGCAAAGAAGTTCGGAACAGCCAACGTCGACTACATCTATGAGCAGCCGCCCAACGAACTGTTTGACGGGCTGCTGCGGCAATACATTTCAGCGATGCTGTTTCACGCGATGGCCGAGTCGGTTGCGGCGGAGCATGCGGCGCGCATGACGGCAATGGATTCGGCGACCAACAATGCATCGGACATGATCGACGCGTACACGCTGCAGATGAACCGCGCGCGGCAGGCGGCGATCACAAAGGAAATCATCGAGATCGTTTCGGGAGCGGCAGCTGTGTAAGTTTTCCGAGTTGTTCGTATCCCAGGTCTGAAAAGCGAGACCTGGCGCACCCAACTTCGAGTCCCATCCAAGTTTGGAATTGAGAAGGCAAAGAGAATGGCAGAGAACATTGGCAAGGTAATTCAGATTTCCGGTCCTGCGGTGGACGTGCAGTTTGAAGAAGCGACGATGCCGCCGATATACCAGGCGCTGCGCGTGACCAGCGACGGCTTCAACGTGCCCACACCGATTTCGGTCATCCTTGAAGTCCAGCAACACCTGGGCGAGGGACGCGTGCGAACGGTGGCAATGGAAGGCACCGAAGGCATGGTCCGCGGCATGAAAGCCATCGATCTTGGCGGTCCCATCAGCATGCCGGTGGGCAAGGAGACGCTGGGACGCGTTCTCAACGTGATCGGCGAGCCGGTGGACGAACTGGGCCCGATCGGCGCAAAAACGCGCATGCCGATTCACCGGCCGGCGCCGCTGTTTGACGAGCAGTCGACGCACGAGGAGATGTTCGAGACCGGCATCAAGGTTATCGATTTGATCCAGCCATTCTTGAAGGGCGGCAAGATCGGCCTGTTTGGCGGCGCGGGCGTAGGCAAAACCGTCGTCATCATGGAACTGATCAACAACGTGGCCAAGAACCACGGCGGTTTCTCGGTGTTTGCCGGGGTGGGCGAGCGTACGCGCGAGGGCAACGATCTGTGGACGGAAATGACGGAGTCGGGCGTTATCAAGCCGGGCAACTGGCAGGAGTCGAAGTGCGCTCTGGTGTACGGCCAGATGACCGAGCCGCCCGGAGCGCGCCTGCGCGTGGCCTTGAGTGCACTGACGGTTGCCGAATACTTCCGCGACGTGGAAGGGTCCGACACGCTGCTGTTTATCGACAATATTTTCCGGTTTACGCAGGCAGGTTCCGAGGTTTCCACACTGCTCGGACGTATGCCTTCAGCGGTGGGATACCAGCCGAATCTCGCGACCGAAATGGGCGAATTGCAGGAGCGTATTACGTCGACGAGCAAGGGCTCGGTGACGTCGGTGCAGGCGGTGTACGTGCCCGCGGATGACTTGACCGATCCGGCGCCGGCAACGACGTTTGCTCACCTCGACGCGACCACGGTATTGAGCCGTCCGTTATCTGAGCTTGGTATTTACCCTGCGGTCGATCCGTTGGCTTCGACCTCGCGTATTTTGTCGGCGCGCATTGTGGGCGACGAGCATTACAACGTGGCGCAGGGCGTGAAGAAGATTCTGCAGCGCTACAAGGATCTGCAGGACATCATTGCGATTCTGGGGATCGACGAGCTCTCGGAAGAGGACAAGCTCACGGTGGCGCGCGCGCGCAAGGTGCAGAAGTTCCTGTCGCAGCCGTTCCACGTGGCCGAGCAGTTTACCGGCATTCCGGGCGCGTATGTGAAGATCGCGGACACGGTGCGCAGCTTCAAGGAAATCATCGAAGGCAAGTACGACGATATCCCGGAGCAGGCCTTCTACATGAAGGGCGCGATTGAAGAAGTGCTGGAGACGGCAGAGAAGCTGAAGGCAACGGCGTAAAGAGCAGTGGTCAGTGTTCAGTGAACAGTGGTCAGCAAGTCCTGAACACTGGCGGGTTCTTCAACTGATCACTGACTACTGATCACTGTTCACTGCGACCAAAGGGAGCCCAATGGCTGACCAATCCAATTCGCTGCGGGTCCGGCTGGTATCGCCGGAGCGCATTCTGTTTGATACGACGGCGGACGCGGTGGAACTGCCGGCAAAGAACGGCTACATGGAAGTGCTGTACGGGCACGCTCCACTACTGGCCGAACTGGGCGCAGGAGACGTGCGGCTGCATGGCGGCGCAGAGGGCGGCGAGCAGATTTACAACGTGTCGTGGGGGTTCGTCGAAGTGCTGCCCGATCGCGTGACGATCCTGGCGAACGACGCATTGAAGCCCGAGGAGATCGATGTGCCGCGTGCCGAGGAGCAACTGGAGCGTGGCCATAAGGAATGGAACGAGGCTGGCGACAGTGAAGAGAAATATGCCGAAGCGCTCCACGTGATTGCCGAGGCCGAGGCTAAGCTGGCTACGGCGCAGGAGAAGCATTAAGGATTCCGACCCGCGAAGCGGTAAATGACGAAGGCCCTGCTCCAGGGAGCAGGGCCTTCGTGCGTCTGCGGTATCCTGCAGGAACGTGAATCCGATCAGGGCTGGTTCGGATCGACCGGAGTCGCGTCGCCGACGATGCGCGAGGTCACATGCGTCTCTTCGAAGTCGCGATTCTGAGCGTCGAGGATGACTTGGCGATGGAAGAAGTAGAGCACGTGGATCTTGAATTCGGTGGAGAAGTTGACGGGAAACCAGACGCCGTTGGTCTGCGGGGCGTAGCGGATGGTGAAGCCAAGCCCGGGCACGTCGGTTCCGAGAAGCGTGCGAACGGCAAATGGAATCTTTCGTGCCATTGCTGTCGTGACCAGAACGGGCTGATGGGCGGTGGTATCGATGAAGGCATCGCCGCTCCATCCAAAGTCGTTCTTTTCTTTCGGGCGAAACGCGATGTGATAAACGTCGCGGCCATTCAGGCGTTCGCGGCCGACCATGCGAAACGTGTAGTTGAGCTGATCCTTTGAGGTGAGGGGGAAGAGGTGCGCGTCGACGCCGTCCTTTGATTTGTCGTGGATGAGATTCCAGCGCATGTTTTCGACGAGATCGCGATCGAGGGTTTCGTTGCTGTTGGGATCGAAGACGGGATCTTTATCTTTATCCTTGTCCTTCTTCTTGTCTTTCTTTTTCTCGGATTGATCCTTGTCAGTGTCCTTGCCGGCGTCTTTGGGTTTGTCTTCATCGCGGGGCAACAGTTTGTCGTACGAGACCAACTTGTGGTTCTTCAGGAATCGGCCATCGACGCTGAGCAACTGCTCGTCCGTTCCCTCGGTTGACGGGGTGAAGCGGTAGTCGGTGATCTCTTCGCACATCACGGTGCTGCCGCGGCGCGAGGTCATCTTTGCGTGTTGCACGTAGACGTAGTGTGCGCGTTCAGCCTCGGCGGTGTCCTGGTTAATCGCGACGCGATTCATCACCGACTCGGCAGACGGCAGGTGCTGGGTTGCGGAAGTCTTGGTTTGAGCTGTGCAGATGCATGAGGAGAGCAAAATGGCTGGGATCAGCCGAGTTCGAAGGCAGATCATTGCGCGCATCACCTCCGGATATTGTCAGGGTTTTTGTTGAGGTTCGTTTGTTGCCGACCCACTGCATGCAGAGACACGGGAATTCCGGAAAGGTTGCCGAAAGCTTCACGGATATTATTGTGCGGGATGAGTATGGGCTTTGCGAAGCTCGGTCCGGGTACGGAAAGAGGTATTCCCGATGGTGAATCGCACGATCATGGCGCTTTGGACGGGAGCGCTTCTTACAGTGCCAAGCATAGTATCCGCACAGAGTCTGCCGCCAACGCATGTCGACGACTTCAGAGGCGAGCCTCGCGTCGTGGTTATCAGCGACATCGGCAATGAGCCGGATGACCAGATGTCGTTTGTGCGATTCCTGCTGTACTCGAACGAATTCGACATCGAAGCTATGATCGCCACGACGTCGACCTGGCAGAAGACGAAGACGCATGCGGAGACGATGCATCAGTTGATCGAGGCGTACTCACAGGTGCGGCCGAATCTGCTGCTGCACGCGACGGGGTGGCCGGAGGCAAGTGACCTGGATGCGCGGGTGTTCACGGGGCAGGGCGCGTACGGCATGGCGGCGGTCGGGGCGGGCAAGTCCTCAGAGGGCTCGAAGGCGATTGTGCGGGCGGTGGAGCGCGAGGATGCGCGTCCGTTGTGGATCTGCATCTGGGGAGGTGCGGGTACGCTGGCGCAGGCGCTTCTTGACCTCTCGGCCTCGCATACTGCCGATGAAACTACGAAGTTGATTGCGCGGCTGCGGGTGTACTCGATCAGCGACCAGGACGATGCAGGGCCCGTGATTCGGCGGACGTATCCGAAGTTGTTCTACATTGTTTCGCCTTCGACGCCGACGAGCGGGGAATATGCGTCGGCGACTTGGACGGGAATCAGCGGGGACCGGTACTACCTCAACGGCGAGGGCGCGGACTTCACGACAGTGACGAACGAATGGCTCGATGGGAATATTCGCAGCAAGGGGTCGCTGGGGAAGAAATATCCGAAGTTCATGTTCATCATGGAGGGGGATACGCCGTCGTTTCTGGGGCTGATTGACAACGGGCTGAACGCCTACCGGAGGCCGGACTGGGGCGGATGGGGAGGACGGTATGTATTTCGCCAGCCGTATGGAGAGACGCATCCGATCTGGACCCAGGGCGGGGATGAGTTTGCGCGGGTCGATTCGCGGGATACAGTGACCGGCGTGGACGGAAAGGAACACGTAAGCGACCAGGCGACAATCTGGCGCTGGCGCGAGGCATTCCAGAATGATTTTGCCGCACGCATGACGTGGACGGTGGCGGATTTTGCGCATGCGAATCACAATCCGGTTGCCGTGGTGAATGGGCAGGGTGGGACAGCTCCGCTGGTGATGGATGTGAACGTAGGCGAGACGATTAAGCTCGATGCGGGACAGAGTAGCGATCCCGACGGGCAGCGGCTTCATTTTCACTGGTTCCATTATGGCGAGGCGGGACTTGCGGACGGCAACCTAGCTGCGCTGACGTTGTTGGGAGGCGATGGTCCAAGTGTGACGGTGAGGGCAGATGCGGCGTGCAGGCCGCTGTGGCTGCCGCTGATTCCGTGCAAGGGCGATGGCGCGGCGCACGTGATTCTGGCGGTGACGGATGAGGGTTCGCCGCGGCTCACGTCGTATCGGCGTGTGATTGTGCATGTGCATGCTGCGGCAGTGAATCAGTAGGCAAGCGAGGCGCTAGCTTTTCTTGAGAACAAGCGGCAGCGAGCCTCCGCCCTGGTTGAATGTGCCCTCAATCGTGTCTTTGGCGGCGTTGATCTGGCCTTCGAACGAGGCGCCAAAGGCTTTCATGTCAATTGTGATCTTGCCGCCGGAGCGGGTAACCGAGGTGGTCGGCATCCAAACAGGGGCCTGATCGGGGCTCTGCATGGTCGCGGTCAAGCCGGTTTCCGTGTTGACGATTTTGAAAAGGATGCGCAACGTTCCTTTCGGTGTATCGAGGGAGCCCTGCCAGGTGCCGTCGATATCTGAGGGTGCCGCCAGTTTGGGAGCCGCAGCAGCGGCTTGCGGCTGGGCTCGTTTGAAGCTGAGTTCCAAGGGCTGGCCTTGAGACCAGGTGCCGTTGATCTCAGACGCGTCCTTGGTGACCGTGCCATCGTAGGTGCCTTTAACGGCCTGCACGTCCAGATTGAGTTTGCCTTCTTTGAGAGTGACGGTATTGATGGGAATGCCATTCGCGCCCTGATCGACACTGTCGAGAGTTGCGGTGAGGCTTCCGTCTTTGGCGGCGGTAATGTGCAGCACAAGCCGGAGTTCGGCGGGGCCTGCCTTAAGGGTGCCGGCCCAATCGCCGGCGATGGATTGCTGGGTGACTGTGGGCGACGCTGCCTGGGCGGCTGAATGCTTGAAGACCACGTTGGCGGTCGGTTGAGCCTCGGGCTCGACCTGCGTAAATGTGCCGGTCATCTCGGTCCCGTCTGCATTGAGCTTGCCGACAAGACTGCCGCTGACCTTCATGGGCTGCCCGTTTGCCTGGACCGTGTCGTCGACGTCTGCAGCGACATCGGAGCCCTTGATGGTAGTGGTTTTGGCCTTGATGCCGTAAACGCCCTCGTCGAGGTTGTCGAAGGTGGAAGTGAAGGTTCCGTCAGGGGCGGCGGTGAGGTGCCAAACCAGGTGGAAGGTGGTGCCATTCGCGTCGAGGGTGCCTTGCCAGTCTCCGGCGAGGCGAGCTTGCGCAAATGCAGATGGGGTCAGAGCGAAGGCGGAGATGGCGGCCAGTGAGGCTGTTGCGAGGAACGGGATTTTCATTCGACTCCTTAGAGCGGATGGCTTGGAATCCGCGTCAATACGAGGAACATGGTTAACCTGGCGGGGACTGCGTGCTGGTAAAGATACGAGGGATCGGAACGGGAAGTTCAATGAATTGAGAGGACTCAGGAGGCTATCGGGGACTGCGGGGGGAATTCGGGCTTCGCCTTTCCCGATTGAGGCGAAGAGCCTACAATTCTGATTGTTATGGGCAAAGAGAAGGCAGATACATTTCAGGTTGCATGTCCCGATTGCGGGGCAATGATCGTGGTGGATGCAGCTACCGGACTGGTGGTGAGCCACACCTCGGCGCCGCGCAAACGCATGTTTGAGGATCTCGAAACCGCAGCCAAGGCCATGCGCGAGCAGGATGAACGAAAGGAATCGATCTTTCGTCAGTCGGTTGACGCGGAAAAGAACAAGGAAGACCTCTTCGACAAGAAGTTTGCCGAGGCGCTGCGCAAGGCGAAGGATGCTCCAGCAGGCAAGCCTCTTCGCGATTTCGACCTGGATTGAGATGGCCTCGGGAAAGCGCGGCGGGAGGCATGAAGGCCGCGGTTGAATTCTCTTGCTGCCACAATGCACGGGAATGCATCTGAACAAAGAAGGAGACCCCATGAGCGTTGCGACTTTTCCGGGCCGGGAGAACCGGTCCCCGAGGATCACCGAGATGCAGAAAACAGACTCCTTCGATTGGGTAAAGTTTGCCGCTTGTGGGACGCTGATTACCGGTGGACTGCTGCTGCTGACCGGGCAGAAACGGGCGGGATTGGTGATGGCTGCGTCGGGCACGGCGCTGGCCCTGCTGGATCACGAAGAAACCCTGCGCCACTGGTGGGACGCCATGCCGGAGTATGTGGATCGCGCGCAATACATGCTTGAGCAGGTGCAGGACGTGGTTGAAGACATCACCGAAAAAGGTGAGTCGATACGGCGGGTTTTGTCGCGGCGTTCGCCGACGACTCCGGCGTAGCCAGCTCTAAATTCCCAACTGGCGGCGGCCGGCTTCGCTGATGCGGTGCGGCGTCCACTTGGGCTCCCACACCAGATTCACATCCACTTTGCTGATGTCGGGAATGGTGGCGAGCCGGTTGTGTACCTGCTCAAATATCAGGCCCGATGCCGGGCAGGACTGCGTGGTGAGCGTCATGGTGACCTTCACCCACTGGCGCGGCCACGCGGGCGTTGATTCCGGATCAGGGCCGGTTTCGATCGAGTAGATGAGGCCGAGGTCGACGAGGTTCAGCTTCACCTCGGGATCGAAGCAGTCGCGGAGAGCGGTTTGAATGTCCAGTCCCGATAGCATGAAAGTTCGACCTAATTTTGCTTTTTGCTGAGAGCAATGATCTCGTTAGCGCTTGAGTGGTTCGAGGAAAGAGGTCGGTATCCAGCCGGAACGCAGCCCCACACTCCCGCTCATCGCCTCGAAGGGCCGGTCACACAAGACCAGGTTCCTTCCTGACGATTCACGTTTACGAGTGTTCCAACCCGGAAGTGCACGGGCTTATTGGAAATGGAAGGCGTTTCAAAAAATGAGAGATCCACCTCGGGAGGTGGATCCTTGATGGAGCGCAAATTCTCGAATTTGTCGAATCTACAGGAACTCTTAGGCGGTTCCATCTGATGTGCATTGGTCGGGCTCGGCTGCGTCATTCCTACGCCAATTCCAACAACCCAAAAAAGCAATGAGCAAAGGGTCCGCATGTCTTCCTCGCTTGAGTCCCGCTAGTTCTTGCGCTCGACCAGATAGCGGGCAACGGACTTGAGCCCGTCGGCCGGTGAACCGTAAGGCTCGAGAGCCGCGAAGGCTTCGTCGATCAGCATCGCGGCGTCGCGGCGGCTCTGCTCGATGCCATACACTGCGGGCCATGTGGCTTTCTCGGTTGCGAGGTCTTTGCCCGCCGTCTTTCCCAAGTGTGCTGAGTCCACGGTCATGTCGAGCACGTCGTCGACGATCTGAAACGCTAGTCCTGCTTTGCGGCCGAAGATGTCGAGGCGAACCACGTCGTCCGCAGTGGCGCCCGCGTAGACGCCACCTGAGACAACGCTGACGCGGATGAGTGCACCGGTCTTCGCGCGGTGAATAGCCTCAACAAGTTCGGGCGTCGGTTTCTGATGTTCGCTCTCGATGTCGAGCACCTGGCCGCCGATCATGCCGTCAACGGTGCCAACGGCGTTGGCGATCAGGCCGATAATCTTCACCGTTGCTGCGGGCGGCGAATCGAGGCCTGCGAGAATCTCGAAGGCGCGGGTTTGCAGCGCGTCTCCGGCAAGAATGGCGATGGCTTCGCCGAAGGCCACGTGGCAAGTAGGCTTGCCGCGGCGCAGGTCGTCGTTGTCGAGCGCGGGCAGGTCGTCGTGAATGAGCGAATAGGTGTGCAGCATCTCGATGGCAGCACCGAGGCGTTCGATGCCGGGAGGAACAGAACCGGCGATGGTGACGGCCGCCTGCATGGCGAGCACCGGCCGCAGACGCTTGCCCCCGGCGAAGACCGAATGGCGCATGGCGCCATGGATCGACGCAGGAACAGTGTCGACCGTGGGGATCAGCGCTTCGAGCGCGCGGTCGGTAAGCTCTGCGCCTTCTTGTATGAGCGATTTCACGTCAGCAGGCATTCCTCCTTCATGATACCCGAGGTTCCGATTTGCTTCGGAGAGCGCCATTCAGTTTTCGCTCGATTAAACAGAGGACTATGAGGTAGCCGAACGACATCAGGCTCACCAGGCGACCCATCACAACGTCGCCGGTTGTAATCCAATCCACATCCAGTTGCACGGCGCCCTGCGGAACCGGGACAGCCATCAATCCATCGTCGCGATGGGGAAGATGCGAATACGCCGCATTGGCGCCGAAGGTCACGTCGCGGCCATTGACGTTCACCTTCCAGGCGGCGTAGTCGCGCAGATGCAGTATGAGATAGCCGGCGTGCGGAGTCTCGGCGTCCAGTCGCATGTGCTCCGGCCAAAGCCGGCCATAGTGTCGCAGCCATGAGTAACTTGCATCGCAATGGCCATTCGTCGGGTCCCACTGCGGCGTGTTGCCGTCGTCTGATTTCGCGAGCACGACGTCCGCGGTCTTGCTGAGGCATGCATCGGGAAGACCGACGGCCATCAGGCTGTCGTCCGCGCCCGGTGGAGCGTATTCATCGGTGCCCTGGAAACCCCGCCCGCCGCGATAGGCAGAGAGCATTCCCTTGACGGAGTCTTCGCTGTCGCAATCCTGATGGAAGATGAACAGCGTGACGAACATGATGGAAAGGAAGAGCACGGAGGACACGCCGACGGCAACGAATCGCGACCAGCGCCTGGTGGTCCAGATGGCCGCGGCGAAGAAGATGCCGAGCGGCGCTTCGATCACGACAAGCCAGCGCCAGGGAAACTGGAGAAAGCGCAGCTTGGGCAGGAAATTCCAAAGTGGAAGCGAGATGGGGAATTGCAGCAGCAGCACGGCAGCGGGGATAAGGGCCAGCGGAACCCACCAGGTGCGTTGGCGAAGCAATCCGCGGCGCCACGCGATGAATACACACAGGAACGCGAGGCCGATCATGAGGACAGCAATCGCAGAGACTCGCCAAAGTTCGACATCATGCAGTTCGAGATTGGGGTCGGCATGCCGGCCAAAGAGAAAACTGTTTTCAATGGCGACGCCGGGGTCGTCTATCGCCTGGCTGATTTGTACCCAGTGCTGCTCGGTGGCGGCGGGGAGAAGATAAATTGCAGAGAGACCAAGGCCGAGAGCGACAGCGATTGCAGAGCGAACGACAGGAGCCCACGAACGCCGAAGCAAGGCGATGGTGAGGGCCACGGCGGCGAGCAGGTAGCAAGCCATCACGCCGAGAGGCGCGTTCGAGAGCCACGCACCGGCAATGACAAGGGCGAGTAGTGTGGCCGATCCGTCAAAGGCACGACGCCAGACGGAGCCCTGCGGATTGCGATCCCGGAAGATGAGTAGCAGAAGCAACGGTATCCAGAACCCGCCAGCCAACTCGCCGAATGCTGATCGCTCGTAGGTGGTGAACATGGAGTAACCGGAGAACAGTGCGGCGCATCCGGCGAGGGTTGCGGGTCCGTCATCAAGCGCCTGGCGCGCCAGCATGCGGGTTGCAAGACCCGTGGCGGCGAGAAACGTGAAGGTGATCGCAAGCTCAACGCCCTTCCACGGAAGAATGAAGCTGAAGGCGGCGCCGAGCATCCATGTGAGCGGCGGATAGAAGACAAAACGCGGTTCACCGGCACCGTAGTTGGGGCTGGGCGCCCAATGAGGATAGAACAGACCGTGGCGCCAACTTGCCGCCGCATCGAGCCACGAGGCGAGATGGAAATCGTAGTCGTGGCCGCAGGAAGTTTTGCGGATCAGGTCGGGGGATGTGGCGATGAATGCGGCGAGGCAGATGATGGCGGGGCCCAGGAAGCGGAGATATCGATTAAAATCCCCAGGTCTCAAACGCGAGACCTGGGGCACCCGGTTCTTAGCGTCCGGAGCGTCTGGTCCCGGTTCCCATATCTCTGAGTCGTCGTCGTTCATGGGAGGAGGCGCAGGGTGTGATGGGTGTTGGCGGCGACGGCGGCCGGAGTGAAAGGCAACGCGAAGGTGCTGCCGTTGTAATAGTCATTCCACTGGTCGCGGAAGTAGGGGCTGTAGGGGTTGCCGCTTTCGCCAAGGACGATGTCTTCGGTTGAGCCGTCGATGTTGCTCCAGTCCATCGTGAATCGCTGTGATGGACCGAAAGAGCGGCCCACCTGCTTTACGGTCGTTGTGTCTCCGCTGAGCGGCAACAGGCCGGTGCCGGCAATGCGGCTGACGTAGGGCAGAAAGTTGGACAAGGGATGTTCGATGTCCACGACGTGCCATGAGCCGTAGTTCCACTTGCTAACGTCGGTCGGGGCTTTCGCATCGAGCATGGCGCGATGGACGGCGTCGGTGAGGAATGCGTCCCAGTCCTTGTAGCGCGTCGGAAGCCAGTCCGGGACCGCATGCATCACGATCTCTTCAACCGCGAAGTTGGACTCGGACCACTCGTAGTTCTCGGCGTCGCCGGTGCCGAGTTTGGGTTCGAGCATCATGGTGCGAATGGCATAGCGGGTCTGGGTTACAAGCGAGGCTGCGGCGGAATCCACGCTGAGCCGGCCATCCCAGCTGCGCATCAGGTCGGCGGCCTTGCGAAGCTGGTCGTTTGCATTGGGGGTGTGATCGATGGCATATGCGAGGCGATGGCCCATCTCCTGGTCCATCTCACTGTAGATATCCGTCTGGGTGGCGAGCATGTCAGTGGGCTTCAGTTGATCGCGGCCCTGCAACAGTTTGTAGATCCGTTCCGCGCGATAGGGATCGGCCCACTCGTTGGTCAGCGGGTATTTGGATTTGTCGCTGGTTACGCGGGAATTGGCGGTGGCGAGAAATCCTGAGGGGGGATCGAAGGCGTTGGGCAGATCGTCGAAGGGGATGTAGCCCTCCCACTCATGAGAGAGTTTGCTTGCCGGCGCGATGGGTACGTTTGCAATTCCCGGCAATCGCAAGGGAATTCGGCCGACTGCGTGGTAGCCGATGTGGCCTTGGTCGTCGGAGTAAACGACGTTCTGCGTGGGCCAGCACCACTGCGATAACGCGGACGAGAATTCAGTCCAGTTCGATGCGGTGTTCATTGCGTAGAGGGGGATCGCGTTCAGCGTCGCGTCGTATAGCGTCCACTTGAGCGCGATGGCGCGGTCATCCTTGGTAAACAGGGGATCGAGCAAGGGGCCGTGGTCACTCATGCGCACGTCGTAGGTCACGTCTTTGCGGCCGCGCACGTGGATTGTCTCGCGATCGAGGCCAAGAGGTTTCCAACTTCCATCTGCAACCCTGAAGTTGCCTTTTCCGTCGAGCGTTTCGAGGTAGAGGTCCTGCACATCGCCGTAAAGCGCGGTGAATCCCCAGGCAATATGCTCGTTGTGTCCGGCGATAACGAACAGCATCCCAGGCAGCGTGACCCCGGCGGCGTGAAAGCCGGGTGCACGCAGATCGGCCATGTACCAGATGTTCGGCTCGGTCAGGCTGAGGTGCATATCATTTGAGAGTAGGGGTTTTCCGCTCGCTGTGTGCGTGCCGGCGATGACCCAGTTGTTGGAGCCGGGGGTGCAGCCGTCGCAGGCGCGTTGACCGAAGGTGCTGGTAAAGCTAGAAACGATGAAGTCCGTGCTTTCCCACCCATGCGCGAGAATACCGCGCATGGATAGGGCACCCGGCAGATCGGTGCCGGGGAGAGCCCGAATTTCGCTGCGTTCATTGTCCTCGTCGTCTGGGGTGGTGGACGGCGTGGGATGCGGTTTGCTCATGTCAAGCAGTTCGCCGGTGGGAGGATGGTCGCGCCAGGAGCCGACGGGGTACAGATCGGACTCGAGCTTCGGATTGTGTAGCTTTGCCGCAATGCGCTCGCGCGAGAGCTTCGTGTACCAATGCGTGTCGAGCATGTCCACCATCATCATGCCGATGCTGATGGAGTCGGCGCCCGTCCAGGGCTGCGGCTTGTAGTGCAGAAACCGAAATTCGGGCGGAAGTGAATTCTGGTGTTGCGTCATGTAAAGGTTCACACCGCGCGCATAGGCTTCGTAGCGGGCGCGCTCTTCGGCAGGCAGGTTGGCATAGATGCGATGCGCCGTGTTGCGAAACTCGTACATGCGCTGCGCCTTGTCGTGACGGAGGAGGGACGGGCCCATGACTTCGGCAAGCTCGCCGTTGGCATTGCGGCGATAGACATCCATCTGCCACAGGCGATCCTGTGCCGTCACGTAGCCCTGCGCAACGAACATATCTTCTTGAGTGGCGGCGTCAATGTGGGGAACGCCGTGCTTATCGCGGCGGACAGTGACGGGAGCGGAGAGCGCAGGCGCGCCCTGCGAGGCGAGTTGGATGTCGCCGTCGAGGATGGGAAGCGCGGATTTTGCGGCGGAACGCAGCCAGAGGATGCCGACGACGCTGAGTACTGCGAGAATCGTCACCAGCCAGAAGGCAGTGAACAGCAAAACCCGGGGCCAGCGGCGCTTGCGCGGAGGCGGCGCCGTTGGCACATAAATGCCGGTATGTGGATTGGCTGCGTGGGATTCCGACATGCGTCATCAACAGGATAACGCCATGACGTTCGGTTCGCGGGATGCGATGAACCTTCAGATATGCGTCTGGAGGTTCAGCGCGAAATCCCCGGGAAATGCAGCAGGTGCGGACGCGCGCGAGCCGAACCATTAAATCGAAGGCCGATTCCGTACTGCGGATAGGCCGGCCCTGAAGGCGCAAATTGCCGACGCGGAATGAACGCAAGCGGGGCGCCGATGAGGCCGACAATGGCTGCGCCAATGAATCCGTCTTGTGTCGCTTTTCCTGCATCGGTATTTTGCGAGGCGATGAGTCCGACAACAATGCCGCCGGCGATCATGCTGGAGATCCATGCGGGGTGGTAGTTGCGCTCGGGGCGCCTGGCCTGGTTCAGCGTCGGGTGAGGCAGGTCCAGATCCACACCCAGTACGTCGGCGTGATTGAAGCGGAAGCCCACGCCGACGGGATTACCGGGCGGGCTGCAAAACAGGTAAGCCTCGGTCACTCCGGCGAAGAGGCAGTGGACGGCAGGCCCATTGGTGTTGTCGACAACGATCGGTTGGCCATTGAGCAGACTCTGCAAGCGGTCCCATGCTGGGTCGGGCAGGGGTGCAGGTGCGGGGCTGTCGGGCAATGCCTGTCCTGCAGCGCATGAGACGAGGCCAAAAGCGAGTAGAAAAATCGTAAGGTCCTTCATGACCTGCGATGTTAGGGAATGGCGGGATGGGACAGTCGGGTGAAGAGGACAGAATCGAAAGTGTGCTAATGGATCGCGGAAAGGACAGCATCTTCGCGGGCCCGCAGGTCGGCAATCGAGGGATCGCCGAGGAGGCGGAAGACGATCGGGAAGCATCCTGAAGGCAGATCGTGTTCGAGTACGGCGTCGCAGACAACGGCAGCAGCGGCTTCGAGACCGCGCTTCCATCCCGGCTTGGTCGCGTCGCGGACGAGCAGGCACTCGGGAGCAAGACCTGCAGCAACAAGCATGGTTTGCCCGATGCGCTGGAAATCGACCCAGCGGGAGGCTATCCCGACCAGATCGGTTGAGTGGGCAGGCATATAGCGCTGCAAGTAAGACTGCAATTCCGTCGTTACGGGATGAACCTGGAGGGTGGTGAGCTCATTGCCAGCCGGCAGCAGCTTGCGAACGGAGGCGGCCTTGCTGGGCAGCACGGCGGCGATGGAGCCCTCAAGCAGGCTCGGCTTGCTGCAATCTTCGGGGCCGCAGCCGATGACGGGAAGAGACAAAGCCCGTTCCATCTCGGTTACCACGATGCGGCGTAACTCAGGGTCGGGCTCGATGACAAGCCAGCGTGCGGGCGGTTCCAGGGCGAGCCAGCGGCGGAGACGCGCTTTGAGCAGAGCGTCGGAGGCGCCGAGTTTCCGGGCTTTGGCGGCCAGGTAGCTAATCATCTGGTCGACGGCCATTTCAGGGCTGAGGGACGCCTCGGGGCGCGTGGTGCGCACGAAAACGCCGCTGCCGTGACGCGTTTCGACCCAGCCTTCGGTCTCGAGCTGGCGGTAAGCGGCGCTGGCGGTGTTGGCATGGATGCCGAAACGGCGGGATAGATCGCGCGTGCTTGGCAGGCGCTGACCCGGTGCAAGCTCGCGGCTGAGGATGCCTAGCACCACCTGGGTGATCAGCTGCTCGCGAAGGGAAACGTCGCCGGTGCGATTAAGCCAGAGCCGCATGCATTCTCTTTCAGCTTGCCAACTGCTCGGTTGCCGCGGGCGAGCGGAGCTCGGCGGGCTTCGGGCGGCGATAGATTACCAGCAGCCATGCCAGCAGCAGCAGGACGATGGGGATGACCAGCAGGCTGCCCTCAGGCCCGTCTGTCCCTCCGCTCCACAGCGGATTGCCGGCAGGCGAAGTGCTGAGCAGGTGTCCGGGAGCGACAAAGCCGCTGTCGGCCGTGCCGTAGAAATAAGTCTCGGCCCAGTCCCAGGCTGCATGGCACCCGATCGCCCACCATGCCGATCCGGTAACCCAGATGCTGACGCAGAAGACGAAACCGATAAATGCCGCGGCGAATATGCCAATCCAGTTCTCACCGTTGTTGCCGGTGTGACCAGCTCCAAAGAGCGTTGAAGTGAGCCACGCCGCATTCCAGAAGCCGGCGCAGGTTGCTCCTCTCAGATGCAGCAGCAGGCAGGGTGCCACGCCGAGAAGTGCGATGGCATAGACACCCCATGCCCCGTTTCCTTTCTGGCCTACGATCAACAGGGCGCAGAGACAGGCAATGCAGCCGGAGGCCCACCAGAAGTTGACTCCGCGCGTGAACGTGTACTGGAGGTAGCAACGCATCGTGCCTTCTTCAAAGCAGCCAACAAGGAGGAACACCGCACCCCAGAGTGCACCGTACTTCAGGATCTCCGATCCAGTGAGTGCAACCGGTCCAAAGCGCAACCAGTGACCCCAGGCCAGAGAGCCGACAAGCGCGGAGAGAGCCGCGAATCCGACGACAAACCCGCCGAAGAAGTGCGCGACACGCCTTGTGCCCCGCAGGTTGTAATCAAGAATTTTGCGCCGCTCAATGAGCGCCATGATGGCCACCGCAGAGAGCAGTGCGAGCACCTGAAATAACTCCGAGAAGAGCTGCTGTCGCGGATTGAAGCTGTTGCCCCTGGCGGTCAGATGAAGTTTCAGAAAGAGAAACCCAAAACCATTCGCCAGAAGAAAAAACAGTGCGAAGAAGATGAGGACGGACCAGCCGGCACGCAGGCCCTGGGGCCCTGCGAAGATCCATTTGAGGCCGCGATAGGGCTTTCGGGGGTCTTCCCCGGGAAAGCCCAGACACATCGAGTCGGAGACGCTGGTTGAGGGTGGCTCGAGCGCCGGCGGGGTTGGCTCGGTTTCAGGATCCATGGATGCTCCTCGCAATTGTGATGGCCGATGCAGCAGTGAGTGTGCGAAAGAATTCTACTGGAGTTTGCGCTCGCATGGGCAGCCGAAGGGGTGTAGGCCAATTCATTGCCATCGCATCTTTGCGAGCCCGCCTTGACACAATCGGCCTCTCGCATGATGCTTAATCTTCCGGCTTTAGCGGATTCTGGCTCAAGGAGTTGTGGCGGTTGCGGGTTAAAGTCTTCTATCACGACAAGTGCTTCGACGGAGCCTGCTCCGCATCGCTGTTCACGCGGTTTCATCGCGAGTGCATCTGCAAAGACGCGGCGTACGACTACCACGGGCTGGTGCATCGGGCCGGCGCGCTATTCGACGAGAGCGAGTTTACGGGCGACGAGAATGCGATTGTCGATTTCAAGTATTCGGCTTCGCCTCGGATCACATGGTGGTTCGATCATCATCTTTCGGCGTTCTTGACGCCGGCGGACCACGAGAATTTTCTCGCTTGCCAGAAGGATCCGGTTTGCGGTTCGCGGAAGTTCTTCGATCCGAACTACACGTCATGTACGAGCTTCCTGGCGCACATTGGATCGACAAGGTTCGGATTCAACACGGAACCTGTCGCGGATATGATTCATTGGGCCAACATCGTGGATGGAGCTCTCTACGAGAGCCCCGAGGCCGCAGTGGAGATGGCGGCTCCGGCGATGAAGCTGACGCTGATTATTGAGTCGACTCAGGACCCGGAGTTTATTCCCAAGCTGATTCCGCTGTTGACGGAGATGCCGCTGAGCGAGGTGCTGGCGCAGCCGTTTGTGGCTTCGCTGCTGCCGCCGCTGCTGGAGCGGCATAGGGAAGGAATCGAACTGATCCGCAGCCGCAGCGAAGAGGTCGACGGAACGATTTTTTTCGATATTACGGATCGGCCGGTCGAGGGCTACAACAAGTTCATCCCCTACTATCTGCATCCCAAGGCGACGTATTCGATCGGTCTTTCGAAATCGAGCTTCAGGACGAAGGTGTCGGTGGGCTCGAATCCGTGGACGAAGGCAGACCCGGCGAAGATGGTGAACCTGGCCCAGGTGTGCGAACGCTACGGCGGCGGTGGTCATGCGCGTGTGGGCGCAATCAGCTTCCCGCCCGACCAGGCTGATAAAGCGCGCCAGGCCGCAGCGGAGATCGTGGCCGAGCTAAGGGCGAAAGACCCGATGAAGTAGAGCCTTCGTTCAAATCACCGAAGCAGACGCAGATTCGTCAGGCAATTTTAGAGGCCGCGCCGAGCTTTTTCTCCCCGCTCGAAGCACGTTCGTCTTGCTGATCGTCCTTTTCAGAAACTTCCTGCTTTGCAGATCCATCGCCCGTTCCATTGATCTTCGCCTCACCGGTCCATGGCGCGGGAGTGGCGCTGTCTGCGTCGTTCTTCGTCTTCGCGTTGAGTTCCTGACTTTGAATGAGCGCTTGTCCTGCGCCCGTCTGACGCTTCTCATCTTCCCGGAGGTTCTCCTCTTTTTGCCTTTCAGAGGCGAAGAGGCTCTCCAGCCTGTTATGGGCGGCACGCCACCTGACGCTACTGGCTTTTCCAGCCTGCGCCAAATAAGGCGCGAATTGGTCGTCTGTAAGCACCCCGTTGTCTTTCAGAAATTGCAAAAGAGCGGCGTACTCCGTCTCAAGGATTTTGAGAGATGAACCCAACTCGTTGAGTAGTTCCTGCGCCAGATCAACGTTCATAAGCGCCTCTGCAGATTTGGATGCCGATTGAGGACCATCTGCCACATCCTTGACGGTTTTCGTGCTCGTTTCCGAGTTTCCGCGACTCCCTATAAGTTCTTGGGAACCCGACCCTCCGGGAACATATACAGCCGACCTGACCATCGCTCCGACATGGTGGCCGCGACGACCTCGAAAAAACCCGGATCACGTTTTATCCATCCAATATTTCGAAGTCGCCTTTTTCGGCGCTCGAACGAACGGGCCTTAAACATGGAGCATTACGTCGTGTGGAACTAGGGGATTTGGGAGAAAGGATTCCTTGCCATGGAGCAAGAGGCCCCTCAACCGGAGTACCAAGAGGCATTCGTGGATGTGGCCGGCACACGAGTGCACTATCTCCAGGCGGGAACCGGCAAGCCAGTTGTGCTCATCCATGGACTGGTTGGTTCCAGTGAAAACTGGCGGAACAACATCGTCGCCCTCGCCGGCAATGCCAGTGTTTACGCGATCGATCTTGTGAACATGGGTAAGTCAGAACGAGTATGTGGCTTGGATGCCGGGCTTTCAGCCACCGCCAACCGCATTGTCGCGATCATGGACGCGCTCAATCTGGCCGAGGCCGACATCGTTGCCCATTCGCATGGGGGAGCGGTGGCATTGATGCTTGCGGCGCTGCATCCAACGCGTGTACGCAAGCTCATTCTGTTCGCGCCTGCGAATCCATACAGCCGCTCAAGCGATGTTATGGTGCGCGTCTACAGCACGCGCTGGGGCGGGCTACTCGCGTGGATGCTGCCCTATCTTCCCGCACGCATTCAGCGCGTCGCGCTGGGATCGATGTATGGAGGTCCCGACCGCGTGCTCGATCGATGTTTGCAGGAGATTGTCGTTAGCCTGCGGAACCCTGCCACCTTGCGCCACGTCCTCTGCATTATTCGCTGCTGGTGTGCCGAGATGGTCAAGCTGGAGGGTGCTATCCGGCGACTGAAGCGGTTCCCGATCCTGCTGGTGTGGGGCGATTGCGATTGTACTGTCAGTCTCAGCTCGGCCATACAACTGAGGCGCAAACTGCGCGCTTCGAAACTCATCGTGCTTCCGGGTTGCGGTCATGGTGTCTTCGAAGAGAACCCCGACGAGTCGAATCGCATCATGCTGGAATGGCTGGGCCGAGACTCGTTGCCCACACGGCGTCGCAGCACCGCTCAACGAGCCCCCTCTGTCGCAATAAGAGTCAGCCGGACTACCGCCACGCGGCGTCTATCGCCTGGAACCTGAATCAGGATCTACTGGTGAGGGTTGTGAAGGCTCTTCCAGCCATGCCGCGCCAAACTGCCAGAGCCTGGTGGATGCATTACAAGCTGAGTTCACTCGCTCGTCTCTTCATCGCTTCCAAACAAAACGCGATGTGCGCGTCGAGATCGACACCGAGTTCGGCGGCGCCTTGAATCACATCTTCGCGGTTGACGCCGCGGGCGAATGCTTTGTCCTTCATTTTTTTGCGCACGCTGGAAACCTCGACATCGGCGATGGCCTTGGTCGGCTTGACCAGTGCACACGCGGTGAGAAATCCAGCCAGTTCGTCGCACGCGAACAAAGACTTGTCTAAATGCGTGACGCGGGGAACGCCGGAGTATTGCGCGTGTCCCAGGATCGCGGTGCGGAGTTCAGCCGGCCAACCCCGGCGCTCCAGTTCGCGCACACCGACGAAAGGATGCTCCTCGGGGGTGGGGTGGCGCTCGTAGTCGAAGTCGTGGAGCAGGCCCGTGGTGGTGTAGAGCTCGACGAACCGCGCACGCTCGTCACCGGTGAGGCCGAGGCGACCGGCTTCTGCTTCACCGCAAGCGGTCACGCAGATCTCCACGGCCAGTGCGTGCTTGCGGAGGCTTTCACTTTGGGTCCACTCCGTGAGTAACTGCCAGGCCTGTTCGCGCCCGTATTTCTTCTCGCTGTTTTCGGTCAAAGTCATCTCAGAATTCTACGTGTTGCACACCTTGGTTCGCGTTTCTTCGGGTTGCTTCGGGTTTCATGCTGGAATCTTCGGGTTGACCCTAAGTTTCTACTTGACAATTATGGTTCACTCGATCGAAAGTAGCACTTATCGCGGTGCAACTTAACGCGGGAGTACCTTGCTCTGGCACTCCGCAACTTAAACGATGGCTACCACTCTTATCAGCGTGGAGACACGCGAAGTCGTGCGGTGCGATTTCTGCAGTTTGGTGCAATACAGAACCACCAACTCAATGTGCAGAAAATGTCGCAGGCCCCTTGATATCGAGGAGCCGGCCCCGTTAACCCCACAGCTAGTCTCAATGCCCACAGTGGCTGCTTCTGCCGAAGCTGGATTGCAGGTTGCGTCACAGGTACGCGAGATTCGCAGAGCGCGCCATCTGAGCCAGCGTCAGCTCGCCAGCCGGATGCAGGTGCCCCGCACCTACATCTCGAAGATCGAGAACGGCAAGGCGATTCCGACGCTGGGTTCGCTGGAGCGGCTGGCTAATGCTCTCGAGGTGGACATGCGCCAGCTGGTGCGTGATTCGCGCAGCCGTCGCGACGAAGAGGTTTCGGCGATTCTGTCGGACTCGTTCCTGGCCGAGGTTGCGTCAATGCTGCCCTATCTCGACTCGCTGCACCGGACGCTGCTGTATGGGTCAGTGCGCGATATGGCTGCGGGGCGGCGGCGCACGGCTTAGGCCGTTAGCCAGCATCTCCTTTCGTTTCCTCGTTCGTAGGGCGGGCGACCGGTGGCCTTGTGCCGGTCGTCCGGCCGTTTCGTTGGAAAGATTACAATCGCTTCATCTGCGGGCGGGTTGAGGGCTTGCGGCGCGTGATTGTGCTAGGCTCGAAGGTGTCGCCAGAATTCCCCGGCCATCGGGGTTTTTCCTTTGTCGACGTTGATTTGGACCCGTTCAGCGCGTCGGGTTTGTGAGCCGGCGCCAGCCAAGTCTTGCGAACGCGGAACGGTCACCGTCCGGGAAGCGTAATAGATACCGTCGAGGCAATTTCCTTGCATCCAACTGGCATGCTGCGGATCGGTGAGCTTACCTCAGAGGAGCGCGCGATCTATAACACGCTCAAGCCTGAGCGTCTGCCCGAGCACGTTGCCATCATCATGGATGGGAATGGCCGCTGGGCCGGTCACCGATCGCTCAAGCGCTTTCTGGGGCACCAGCAGGGCGCGAAGAGTGTGCAACTGGTGACCGAAACAGCTTCGCGCATCGGTTTACCGTGGCTGACGCTCTATGCTTTTTCTCTCGAGAACAATCTGCGACGTCCGCGTGCCGAAGTCAATTTCTTGATGCGGCTGCTGAAGAGTTATCTCGAGAGCAACGTGCAGCGCATGATGGACAATAATGTGCGCATCCGCTACATCGGACGCGTGCACGAATTGCCCCGCGAAGTGCAGGACAAGATGCAGTGGGCGCAGGAGACCACGACGCGTAACACCGGTACGACTCTAACGCTGGCGCTGAACTATGGCGCGCGATCTGAGCTCGTGGATGCGTGCCGCGCGCTAGCCCGTGAGATGCAGCAGAAGCAAATGACTTCTGAACGCATCACTGAAGAAGATCTTCACCGCCATCTCTACACCGCGCAAATGCCCGACCCCGATCTCCTGATCCGGACATCCGGCGAAATGCGGATTTCGAACTTCCTCCTGTGGCAGATCGCGTATACCGAGATCTTCGTGACCGAGCGGTTGTGGCCGGATTTCCGCGGCATCCACCTGCTTGAAGCGATTGCGGCTTTCCAGCAACGCGAGCGCCGCTATGGCGGGCTGAGCGAGAACGTCGGCGAAGTGGAAGAAGACCCCGAGCAGATCAGGATCGTAGCTAGCTGATCGCCGGATTCACACGCGAGAATCTTCCTCGAGCACGTATCCTTCGATGGAATGATTCACACGCTCGCAGTGTCGGGATATCGCTCTCTGCGCAACCTGGTGTTGCCGCTTGGCCAGCTCAACCTGGTGACGGGAGCAAACGGCACAGGTAAGTCGAGCTTGTATCGTTCTCTTCGCTTACTGGGTGATGCGGCTTTGAACACGGTGGTGGCATCACTCGCCCGCGAGGGTGGATTGCCCTCGACGCTGTGGGCTGGCCCGGAGACGATTGCCCGCAGCGTCCGCAAAAGTGAGTTTCCCGTTGAAGGCACGCCGCGACAAAAGACTGTAAGCTTGAGGCTCGGGTTTGCAGGCGATCCCTACAGCTACTGCATCGATCTTGGTTATCCTCCGCCGGCGCAGGCCGCATTCCCGCTGGACCCGGCTATCAAACGCGAATGCATTTGGCACGGCGGAATCTACCGCAGGGCTTCAGTTTTGGTGGATCGCAACAACCGTCTCGTCCAACTGGCGCCGGGAAAGACCGGCAAACACGAAGAGCCAGTGATCCTGACCAAAGAACTGAACTCAACTGACAGCATGCTGGCCACGATTGCCGATCCGCAACGGGCCCCGGAAATGCTGGCAATGCGCGAGTCGATTCGAGGGTGGCGTTTCTACGAGGGGTTTCGAACCGACTCTACCTCGCCCGTCCGGACTCCGCAGGTGGGCACCTTCACGCCGGTTTTGAACAACGATGGCACAGATCTGCCGGCGGCGCTCGAAACGATTCGCCTGTTTGGCAATCGTGAAGCGCTCAATCGCACGGTGGAGGACGCTTTTCCCGGAAGTCATGTTGAGGTGGATGAGCAAGCGGGACGTTTTGAAGTGCGGTTGCGACAGCATGGGCTCTTGCGAACCCTTGCGGCTGCGGAGCTTTCTGACGGAACACTGCGCTATCTGTTGTGGACTGCGGCATTGCTGACGCCACGGCCACCGGAGTTGATGGTTCTGAATGAACCTGAAACCAGCCTGCACCCGGATCTGCTTCCGGCATTGGCGCGTTTGATCGTCCATGCGGCTGAGACGACGCAACTTGTGGTCGTGTCGCATTCGCAGATTCTCATCCAGGCTCTCGAGCAAAATCCAAAATGCGCCCGATTGCACCTTGAAAAGTCGTTTGGCGAGACGGTTCTCGAGGGCAGAACCCTGTTCAACGCGCCGAAGTGGGAGTGGCCGGTCCGCTAACGACAGCCCGATGTCTCTTGGCCGACCCCGGCGGTGTATTCTCAACCCTGGAATGAAACGAGTTCTGACCGCCCTCATCCTGGCACCCCTGGTGCTGGTCCTGGTGTTCCTCGGCCCCATGTGGCTGATTACGCTGGTGGTTGCCGGTGTAGCTATGCTGGCAGCCTGGGAATTCCTGGCGCTGACGGAGCATCGCGGCGCCAAACCTCCGCGGATCGCCGTATTGGTGGCGATTGCTGCGCTTTTTGGGGGAAATTATGCGGTGTATGTGGGCAGTTTTCAATGGCCTGATGGGACACTGACGCTGTTTGGGATGCTTTCGATCGGTCTTCTAATCTACTGCACATTTGGCTCGCCGGTTGATCGTGCATTGGCAGATGCTACTGCGTCCGTTTTCGCGCTGTTTTACCTCGGTCTGACCTTGATTCCGCTCCCTATGTTGCGGGAAGCCACCAATGGTCCGTCGTTGCTGGCGTTTCTGTTTCTCACGGTGTGGGCCGGCGACACGGTGGCGATGTATGCCGGGCGAATGTTTGGAAAGAGGAAGATGGCGCCAAGTCTCAGCCCCAACAAAACCTGGGTCGGGGCGATCGGATCGGTGATGGGAGCGGTTGCGGTCACTGGAGTCCTGCTCGAACTGAGTTCTTACCTGGCGCAATGGAACTCGGTAAAGCTGTCGTTTGCCGATGCGCCAGTGTGGTATTGGCTGGTTCTGGCGGTGGTAGTGAACGTGGCGGCGCAGGTCGGCGATCTGGCTGAATCCGCATTGAAGCGCTCGGCTGGCGTGAAGGACTCGGGAACGCTCTTGCCGGGACATGGAGGCATCCTCGATCGCATCGATGCCCTTCTGCTGGCTGCGCCAGTGCTGTGGTACGCTCAGATTATCCGCCTGCGATTCTAGGCTTGCGCAATACTCTCGTTTGTTATTGTTGTAAATGGACTTAGCGTAACGTTGAAACGGCTTGCCATTCTCGGTTCCACCGGCTCAATCGGCCAAAGCACCCTATCCATTGTTGAGCAGTTTCCCGACCGGTACCAGGTAGCAACGCTGGCGGCTGGGCGCAATGTCGACGAAGCGTTCGCGCAGGCCGTTCGGTGGCGACCCATGATGGTTTCGCTGGCAACGGAAGAGCTTGCGTGTGAATTGAATGCTCGGCTGAAACAGGCTGGCGTGACCGGAATCGACGTGGTTCATGGAGCGCTGGGGACGGTGGCCTGCTCCACGCACCCGGAAGCGGACTTTGTGGTCTCTGCCATCGTGGGTGTGGCGGGACTTGAGGCAACGCACGCGGCAATTCTTGCCGGCAAGCCTGTGGGACTGGCAAACAAAGAATGCATGGTTGCCGCCGGGGAGATCTTGACGGCTGCGGCGCGTGAACGCAATGTGCCGATTCTGCCGATCGACAGCGAGCACAACGCGGTGCACCAGTGCATGCGTGTGGGCTCGCATGCCGAGGTAAAAGCAATCTGGCTGACCGCCTCGGGTGGGCCGTTCAGAAAAACGCCATTGGCCGACTTTGCCGGGATCACGCCGGAGCAGGCGTTGAAACACCCAACCTGGGTGATGGGTCGCCGGATCACCATTGATTCGGCCACGATGCTCAATAAAGGGCTGGAGATTATCGAGGCATGCCGGCTGTTTGACGTGCAGCCAGACAAGGTTCGGGTCACAGTGCACCCTCAGTCGACGGTGCATTCCCTGGTGGAGTATGTAGATGGTTCGATCCTGGCGCAGATCTCGGTGACGGACATGAGGTTGCCGATTCTGTATGCGCTTGCTTTCCCTGAGAGGCCGGTCTCGACCTTGACCTTTGATCTGTCTGCGCTGCGGCATCTGGAGTTTGAGGAGCCGGATTTTGAGCGCTTTCCCTGCTTGCGCCTTGCCTATGAAGCGGCGGCGAGGGGCGGGGCCCATTGCATCGCACTGAATGCGGCTGATGAGGTGGCAGTGGAAGCCTTTCTGGAGCGCAAAATTCCGTTTACCGGCATTCCGGGTACAATTGAAAAGGTACTTGCGTCCACGCCGGAGTCGCACCCCGCAACCATCGCGGAGGTGCTCGCATCGGACCGGGAAGCGCGTCTAAAAGCTCGTGCGCTGGTTGCCTGAGTCCGCCGATTCGCCTGTGTCGCGACGAGCCCGTGAGAGGTCTGAATTATCTCGTTTATGCACGATTTCTTTATTTCTGCGGTAGCTTTCATCGTTCTTGTCGGCGTCATGGTGGTGGTGCACGAATTTGGCCACTTCCTGGTCGCCAAGCTCTGTGGAGTTCGCGTAGAAGCTTTCTCGGTCGGGTTTGGCCCGCGGCTGTTTGGCATCAAGTATGGTGACACCGACTACAAGGTGTGCCTGTTGCCGCTGGGCGGATTCGTGAAGATGACCGGTGAGAATCCCGGCGAAGTAGTGACACTCCCCGCACCGTCGGGGAATTACAAGGTTCAGAAGACACTTGGGTACGAAGAAGAGTCGCAGAGTTCGGAAGAATCTCTATCTTACGATCCAGGGTCATTCATGGCTCATCCGCGCTGGCAGCGGATGCTCATTGGAGTGGCAGGACCGTTTTTCAATTTTCTGCTGGCCTTTGGGCTGATGTGTGTCTACTTCAACTTCATCAATGAAGTGCCGGATATCCGTACCACGAAACTGGAGTGGGTGACTCCCGGTTCAGCGGCAGATCAGGCTGGCCTGAAGCCTGGCGACGCCATTGCTGCATTCGACAACGTGGCGCATCCCGACTATCAGAAATTTCACGACCTTGTCGGGGACGACGCAAACAAGACCGTCCCTGTCACCGTCGATCGCAATGGCGCCACTTTCCGCACGTCCATTCATCTGCCGGGAAGAATCGACGCATTGCACGACGACCTGAGCAAGGCGGGGATCTTCGTGCAATACACGCAGAGTCCGATTCAAATCGATCAGGTAAGTCCCGGCTCACCGGCGCAACAGGTGGGATTGGTTTCGGGCGACAAGATTGTCGCCGTTGATGGCCATGAATTCCATACCGTATTGCCGCTGGTGGACTACATGCAGACGGGAAAAGGGAAGCCAATCACCCTGACGATCGAGCGCAGGGATGTGACGCTGGCGCCGATCGTGGTTCACCCCTACACGCAGGACGGTGGATGGAGGCTTGGATTTCTTCCCGCCGGGCCGGAAAACGTACCGGTGCGCGCCGAACCGATGGATTTTGCGAGCGCAATCGGGGAATCGCGCGACTTCTGTGCGGAGAACTCGCTGCTGATCGTGAACGTACTGAAGAAACTGCTGACGCACCAGGTCTCAGTGAAGCAGCTTTCCGGCCCGGTCGGCATCGCAGTCGCTGCCGGGCAGGCTGTGAAGGAGCCCTATTGGTCGGCAAAGTTCGGCCTGGCAGCGAGCATCAGCCTGAACCTTGGGATCCTTAACTTGCTTCCGTTCCCGATTCTGGATGGCGGCCTGATTCTGCTGCTCATGATCGAGAGCATTATGCGGCGCGACATCAGCATGATAGTGAAGGAGCGCATCTACCAGGCTGCGTTTGTGGTGCTGGTGGCTTTCTTTGCGTTCATCATGTTTAACGACGTCAGCAAGCTGCAGATTTTCTCGCACCTCAAGCCGTAAAACAGTTGTCAGTTTTCAGTGATCAGTTTTCAGTCCTGATGCAGAGAGATACTGAGGACTGATAACTGTGAACTGAAGACTTGGAGGCTTGCCCGATGCCAGTGATTACCCACCAGGTGCGCGTGCGTTACGCAGAGACGGATCAGATGGGCATCGTCTACTACGCCAACTACCTTGTCTGGTTTGAGCTGGGGCGCGTAGAACTGCTGCGCTCGCTCGGACTGGCGTACAGCCAACTGGAAAAAGAGCACGAATGCATTCTGCCCGTGGTTGAGGCTACGTGCAGGTATCGATCTCCGGCGAAATACGATGATGAGATTCTGATAGAGACGCGTCCTGCCATGCTGCGGGGATCGGTGCTGAAGTTTGCCTATCGCATTCTGCGCAAGAATTCTGACGGTACAGAGCCTGGGCTACTGGCGGAAGGCGAGACGGTGCACGTAGTGTGCGACGACCAGCTGAAGCGGAAGGCGCTCCCGGAGCACTACGCGGCGGCGCTGCGAGAGTTGCTGCCCGAACGTCACAGCCACACGAAGTAAGAGCCAGTAGCCTGGGGCATGAGCGTCGGGAAGGATCCGGTTCTGTTCTCGATACAAAACCCAGTTTTATCTCTAACGCTTACGATGGCTGTTTTTGTGAGCGTGAATTGCAATCGGCGCAGGTGGTCATCAGGTTTTCGGCGCTGTCGTCGCCGCCATCGGCGGGTGATTTCAGGTAATCCGTGGTTGCGGTGAACCGGGTGAGTTGCTTTTGGCATCTGCGGCAGGTGTATCTGTCGCGCTCGAAAACCTGCATACGCTTTTCGTGCGGGCCCTTGTTGGACAAGGGGAACAATGCCGTCTCTTCGGCGAGGCGCTCGGCGCGAAATTTGCGGCATGCCTCGATCTCGTCGGGGATAAGGACGCGATAGAGGGTTCCCTGGCGATTGGGTTCGCCCATCTTCTGGATTGCGCCAATCTCTTCGAGTGCGTGAAGCGTGTCCTGCACCTTGCTGATCGAGATGTTGTTTTCGGCGGCATTGGTGTAGGACGATTTGACCACAGCACGGCGCAGGCTGCTGCGGCTGACGCGAATCTGCGGGTTACCATCCTTCGCGATGGAATGGCGAAAGAGGAACCAGTAGAAGGCCGCGTCGTAGGCAGTAAGAATGGGTTGGAGGTCGTCGACGATTTCGCCGATGATGTCGGGCAATTCGAGGGCCGAGAAGCCCGCGTCGCCCTGGGGAGAGGATGCGTTCTCCATTTCCAGCTCAGCCAGAAGCTGGCGTATCTTTTCGATGCGCGGATTCATTGGAGAGCATTCTACCTCTCTCAGCTGCGAACCGACCCTCGCGATTGCCTACATGCCAGGGTGCGATAGCTGGTTGGCGTGGGGAACCAATTGCATGTAGACCGACTGGGGCAGATTGGTCTGCCAGTGATTGGTGGCGCGGGCGAAGAGAACCACGCCGAAGAAGATATATGCAAGAACTGCGCAGAAAGCCAGGGGAGTGACTACACGCCGGCGCCAGCGTTCGCGAGAGGTATGGGCGCGGCGCGGCGGAAGCGCGAATTGCAGCGCCTCCTGCGTGGAACAGGCCGCTACACACTCCAGGCAACCGGTGCATTCAACGGTGCGAATCTGAATCAACGTGTCGACCTGGATTCCGGCGGGACATGCCTTGGCGCACTTGCCGCAGTCGATGCAGGCTTCCTGATCGCGCCGGATTTTTACAGGGCTCAACAAGGAAGCCAATCCCATGATCGCGCCGTAAGGGCAGAGATAGCGGCACCAGAAGTTCTGTACCAGCGCAGAGAGCAATATCAGCAGGCCGACGACAGTGACGGCTGTGAGGCCGATGTCGCGGAAGAAATTCAGCATTTTGACATCGGCGACGAGACCATACGGTGTCGCCATGAAGTCTTCGAGCGCCGCAGCCGACATGACACCGATGACTGCGACGAAGAGGAAGAGCAACACGTACTTCAAACCGCGCAATGAAATGTCGAACCAACGCGGGAGACGCAAATTACGGCCGAAGATGCGGCGGCCAAGCCTCCACAGGAATTCAGAGAACGTGCCGACTGGGCAGAGCCAGGAGCAGAATGCCTTTTTGAGAAAGAGACTCATCAGCATGAAGCCGATGAAGAGGAACATGGCGGCAGGATGGATCTGTGGAACATGGCCGGTCATCAGTAGGTATTTCGTGTTCATCAGGCCGGCAATGGGAAGCCAGCCTTCAACTCCGGCTGGCCGCGAAACTAGCAAGCCGGTTCCACCGTGTTCAAAGTAGCGCGTCCAAAGGTAGAACTGGAGGCCGAGCCAGCCATTCAAGATCAGGAACACGCCCTGAACTATGTGACGCGCGCGCTGGGAATGATCTGGTGCAGTGCGGCGGATAAAGGCTTTCTTAGGTTTCGGAAATTGCAGCGGTTGAATGGGTTGTGTGGCCATAATCTATTTCTCTTAAGCACACCTTACCTGCACCCCGCGAGACGGGCAGCGACTTAGGTCACAGGAGGCGGACTGCAGTTTATGCAGATCATTGTGCAATGACGACTGGTGCGCGCCAGAAAGCGGCTTTTCCGGTCGAGGGATCAAGAACGGTGACCTGGCACTCGTATTGTCCTGGCTTGAGATTTGCGGCGCTTACGTCGAAGTTGAGTGGCGTTATGCCAAGACGCGTTGCAGCATTGGGAGCAACCGCGATGGGCTGTGTCCTCAGCGCTTCAGCGCCATTGTTGTAAAGCGTCACGAAAGCCATCAAAGGTTGCGGGCTTGGCGGGGCGGCATTTGGTGCACTGCTCGACGGAGCAGCGGCGGGTGATTTGTAAGCCTGCAGATATACGTAGATATCGCGATTCTGGCTGAAAACGCGGGTTACGCTGGGCACAAGTTTCTTGCCATTCTGCACCAGGGGATTCACGGCGTCGTCCTTGGCGCGATCCTTGGCTTTTGCGGCATCGTAGATCGCATCTTTCAACTCGACGCGCTGGCTGCTCAAGACCACTGAACTGATGGGAACGCGTTTATCTTCCTTGTTTAGATTTGGGATTACGAATGTCGTCTGGTAGGTTCCGATCCGGCCCGTCTCGTCGTCGCGCGCGAGGAACTTGATCATGTATTTGCCGGGCAGGAGCGTGAATCCTGTGTCGTATTCGATGGGGCGATGCGCGAGTTCGGCGGCCGTTGCGTCGGAGAGCTTGATGTTCACGAAGTCGCGGACGTTCGACACCGTGGTGCCGCCGACCATGTCCTTGATTTCGCCGACGAAGTCGATCAGCGTGTGCTCGGCGCCTCCGCGCTTGGCCAATGCTAGTTCGCGACCAGGAATTTTGACGATGATGGGCACAAAGTATTCGGCGCGATTGAGCTGAAAGTGGTCGATCTCCATGGCGATGGAGAGTTCGGTCACGGGATCCTCGAGCATCAGGGCATCTTCGAGCTGGCGCTCCTTATCGACGGCAGTGAATTTGCTGAATTCCTTGTCGGCGTAGTAACCCTGGCGATAATCCAGCTTGGCTTCGAGATTCTGATTGAGCGCAATCTTCACGCGACGAAAGCGGCCGTTCTTGGCAGGATTCGTCGTGTAGTAGCCGATGATGTAGTAGTCGGAGATGGCATCCTGCGCGTTGACAATTCCGCTGTCGAGGTCGTTGGTATCGAGCAGCGCTTTTCCACCGGTGTCGGCGGCCAGGGAATAGAGCGTGTCCTGTGAGTACTGGAAACTGGCAGTCAGGGCGTTGGCTGCGGCGCCGGTGTAGATGCCGGAATTTCCCTGTGAGCCTTGCGTTGCATCGCCGAGCGGCGCCTGTGCAACGAGACCGCGGGCATCGATTGGCCAGAATGTTACACCGGATCTGATCGCGGCATCGACGGTGGCATGCATCTGCGCCTGGTTGTCGATGCCGTTAAGCCGCATACCGCCGGCAAAGTAAATCAGCGACTTCTTCTCGTTGAGCTGGCCGAGCATCTTGGCAGCAGTCTGCAAAGCGGAGAGCTGCCGATCGGTGTTAAAGATGTTGAACTCGCTGTCGTCCTGGCCGAAGGCCGCGCCAGTATCGGAGGCGCTTGCATCGTCGACATCTTCGGCTGAATCCTGGCCCTCGCCGACGATCATGGTCTCAAGAATGCTGAGCAACCGATCGCGATCCTGGGTAAAGTCCTGCAGAATGTCAACTGAGCCGGTGTTGTAGCGCATGATGGCAACGAAGTCGGCGGAGGTCATCTGCGTGCGGATGAATTGTTCGGCCGCCTGAAGAGAGCGCAACTGGTCCGCAGGCCGCATGGCCGACATGTCGAAATAGAGAGCCAGCAGGCGGCGATTCTTGTAGCGTTCGTTATCCGTGGTTTCGGGCGCAATTTTCTCGTGCGCCAGTCGCTTGTATATTTTCAGGTTCTCGTCGCTGCGATTCGATGGGGGTAGTGGCTTCGCAGTTTCAGACAGGTCCTGGTGCTCGCAGAACTTGATGGTCTGGGGGATGTTGTCCTCGGTCACAATGAAATCCTTCGCAGTGAGGCCACGAACAGGATTGCCCTGCTTGTCTTTCACGACGACTGCTTCGACAACGAGCTGCACCTTGACCGACATGGTGAAGTTGTCCTGTCCGTCGGCAGAACGATTCTGGCCAATCTGCTGCGCGGTCGATGAGGCGACAAAGATGGGAGCGAGAAGCAACGCGGCAAGTTTGCGCATCGTCAGAACCTCACCCGCATGGTGGCTTGCAGACTGCGCATCGGATTGACTGCCTGTGGCAGGCCGAATTGCGCGCTTTCCAGCGTGGTAACCCAGCTGCCGAAAACAGCGTGATTCATCAGGTTCGTTGCATCGATGCGCGCGTCAAGGTAAAAGTGTTTGCTGGGGCGAAATGTGCGTTGCATGGCTCCGTCGAGGCTGAACTGGCTTGGTCCGGTGATGGAGTTTCTACCAGCTGAACCCCACGCGCCGGCGGCAGGTGCGGCAAAGGCCGCCGAGTTGATGTGGGCGCCATTCTGTCCGGCGTATATCGGGGCGCCCGTGAGACTCGGCCGCAGCGGACCGATCCAGCCGGTTCCCGGCACAGCTACAGGAATTACAGGCGTTTCAGGCATGCCCGTACCGACATTCAATTGCGTCAGCAGGGTCCACTCTTTCAGAGCCCGACCACGCCAACCGCCGAACAACGTTCCGCCCTCGAGGCCCTGGCCCGTGGTGTATTGCGCTTGCAGACTAAGGAGATGGCGCTGATCGAAGGAGGACAAGGCTCGCTCGGCTTTCAGGTCGAGCCAGTCCTGCGCGATCTGCGCGCTTGCGGAGGATGAGGCAGAGGAGCCGGCTGAGAAGTCAGTTTGCAAAGCACTGGACTGATGACCCTGGCCGCCGAGCATTGCGTCATCGTCAATCGATTTCGAATAGGTATAGAGGAGGGTTGCGGCAAATCCGGCGCGCAACCTGCGGCGCAACTGAAGCTGGCCGGACTGCCGTGTCGAATTTCCGCCGGAAGTTTCGTAGACGAATCCGGCGGGGCAACCAGGGCAGGGATCGACGCCACCGAGCGGATAGCTATTGGGCAGGAACTCCTGAACGCCATGCGTACCTTTTACGCCGAGGTAGGTTGCTGTCATTTGCAGCGCCCATGGCATGTCGCGCTGAATGGAGACCTGCCAGGTTTGCGCGTAGCCGACGCGGAAGTTGGGATCGATGGCGAAGGTATCGGATGTAGTGGTGTCACATTGCGTGAAGCCGTTGGCGAGAGTGAGCGGGCAGGACGGCGAGTTCTGTTCTCTCACGCTCTTTGAAAGCGGCGCCTGCTGTGCGAGCTGAAGCATAGGCGAAACATAGACCGAGGTATCGTGATAGATGCCGTATCCTCCGCGAACGACGATGGTGGAAGCGGGGATCGGCCGCCACGAAACGCCGATACGCGGCTCAATGCCGAGCCGATCGGATCGTACAAGCGAATCAGGATATTTCTGACCGGTAACGGTTCCCACGGGATTCGAGGCCAGGACCGGCGCCGCTTGCGTAAAGCCTTGAGTCACGTCGAGATTCACAAGGCGATCCTTCAGCTCTGTCATCGGCGCGCCATACTCCCAGCGCGCGCCTGCATTGATCGTGAGAATAGGCAGCACGCGCCAGTCGTCGGTGGCGTACGCGTCGTAGACGGTCTGCCGGAAATATTTGTCGGCGTTGCCAAACGCTATCGAGCTGGCATCTGGAACGCTAGTGAGGAAGTCGGCAAAATCGGATCCGGTTGCCGCACCGGTGAATGTGAAACTACCGCGCGGGTCCTGCTGGAAGTAGTCGTTGAACTCCTGCTTGCGCAGATCGCCGCCAACGGTGATGTTGTGGTGGCCGCGAAAGAAGTTGATGGAAGCCGAGTAGCCGTCAGTTCGATTGCGATTGAAAGCGCTTTGCGCGTCGGAGAGAGCGGCGATTCCGCTGGAGAAGGTCAGTGCCGGTGGACCCCAATTCGCGGCGTCCTGATCGTTGCCAGAGATGCCGGCTGCTGCGGAGATGTTCTGTTTGTTGTCAAATTCAGGCCGTACCAGCATGCGCAAGCGGCTGAAGTGGTAGCCGAGGTTGAGGAAAATATGCTGGTTCAGCCGGTGCGACCAATCGGCGTTGGTATTGAGTCCGAATGTGTCGGTAGTGTCGACAAAGTTGAAGAGGTTGACACCATCGGCGCGGATGCTTTGAAAATTGAAGTTGCCCCAAAGGCTATCTCTTCGACCCAGCGTCCTATCGAGTCGCGATTGCAGATTGTCCTCGTGGCTGCTGTTGAGCACGGGAATCTGGAAATTGTATGACGGATTGCCTGAGACGTTGGGCAGAGGATAAAGCTGCAACAGGGCCGCTGCCTCGGGACTCACAGTGAACGTAGTGCCATCGACAGTGCCCAGACGTTCGTCAAGCGTGGGAACCAGTGCTGAATCGGTTTGTGCGGTGTGATTGCGCGTCCACTGGTAGCCGACAAAGAAGTTTGGACCGCGTGGAAGGAGGCGCGGAATTCTAATTGGGCCGCCAATTGTAAATCCTGCGGTGATGCGGTCGTAGGCCGGCTTCGGTGTTGAAAATCCGCTGAGCGAATACTGTCGCGCATCAAGCACAGAATTATCGAGGATCAGACCGAAGCCGCCATTGTAGAGGCTCTTGGTATTGAAGCGGCGATTGCCAAAGGCCTGGTTCAGCGAGAACTGCGAGGTGGCTGCATTGTTGACGCTGCCGTTGACCAGGAATCCGTCGGAGCTTTGCTGGTTTGCATCGTCCGGCGGTTTCGGCATCTCTGCCGGTGGCTGCGGCGCTGCTCCGTTCTCCGGCTTCTTTTCCGTCGCGGCCTGCAAAGCGGGTTTCGATGCGGATGGCTGTGGCGGAAGCGCTTTGGCGAGGGCCTGCAACTGATCTGTGGGGAGCAACTTCAGTTCCCACTTAGCGGCCGGCATTTTCGGCGCAATCGTCACATCGGCGTCGGCAGTCTCAAAGCAAAGCATCCTGACTTCAATCTTCCATTGCCCATCGGAAAGATCGTCGAAGTGGAAGACTCCGCCTTCATCGGACGTGATGCTGATGGTTTTGTCGCCCTGTGTCGCGGTGATGGTAGCGCCGGGAACGGGCAGACCCCCGAATGTGATCTGGCCGAAGTATTTGGAAGCACGGGCAAACGACGAGGTGCAAAGGCACAGCAGCACAGGGATCAACAATTTCGTGAACCAGCGCCACTGCGTCATTCGTGCACTCCAGTAATTGATCAATTTGGAGAAGGCCGTTCGATATGGTCAATGATCAAGACGTCTACCGGCCTTTTCTGCATTTCCAGCTTCAAACCTAACTGTTCTTTCATCGCTGTGAAGAGGGATGGGCCCGACGACTCCGCATGGGCTTGGTCATCGGGCGTCCATGTAAGCGAGTAGTCATAGGTCCCTCCGAGCCCGCTCTCGTCGCGCACCATGCAGTTCAGCTGATTCTCAAGTTCTTCAACCAACTGCCACATGTATGTGGAGTGCGACTGCATATTTCCGGGCTCCAGCGGGGCGAACATGTGCGGACCCTGACTTGTCGAAACGAGCTTAGCCAGCTTTAAGCGCGGACCGCCCTTCGCAATGGAAAGCACATAGACAGCAGAGGTTCTAGACTCACGGTGATAGCGAAGATTGAAACGCTCGACGATCAGAGCCTGCAGCGCCAGTCGCTGCTGGTCCACCGGGAGTTTCTTCCACTGTGCGACCTCGGCTTCATCGACTTTGGCTTGGATGTCATAGCGCTCAGACTTTACCCATCCGGGCTCTCCAATCAGGCGGTCGTCGCCATATTCATGCAAACCCAGGAATGCTGTGTGCAAAATTGCATGCAAAGGGAAGCCCTTGATGTATAGGCCGTCAGGCGTGAACCAAAAGCTGCGAACGAGATCGCTTGACCGATCGGGTCGGACAGATGAGACTTCGAACTGCATTTGCCGCGGGTTTCTTTCGGCTTGTAGGGAGGCGTGCGTGGGAGGTGCGCATGGGGGCGCGAGGCACAAGGCCGAGAGGCCTGCCGCAGCAAGCCATGGTCGCGCGCAAAAGCTGAGCATCCCTCTCAACCCTGAGACCCCCACGTTGCTCTTCTGACTTGCTCGTTGACCTCGACGGACCCCTAGTTGGTTAGACACCTGCGACTTCGATGTTGTTCCCGGTCAATTCTGTGAAGGTAGATCGATGTGATCGATCACGATCACGTCCACCATGCCCTTCGAGGCTTCGAGTTTCAATCCGAGCTGTTCTTCGAGGGCCGTAAGCAATGTTGGTCCTCCGGCGTCGGGTGAGATGTCGCCCTTGCCTGGCCCGGCATCGCCACCCATCGGCGTGCCTACATCATCCGGAGTCCACTGCAGAGTGAAGTCGTAGTTTCCGGTCAGGTCGGTCTTGTTCACCACGGTGCGGCCCAACTGCTGTGCGAGGATATGGGCCAGCATTTCCGTGGTGGTTCCCGTCGACTCGAGGTGTCCCCGGCCGTTCATCATCAGGCTATGTCGGCCCATGCGGGGCTTGTCCTTTGCAGCGCCATCTTCCGGCTTCGGCGCACCGTCTGCTTTAGGAGGATCGTCCGGTGCCGACGCTTTCATCTTCAGCCCACCCTTCGCGACAACCAGCGCGTACATCGGCAACTCGCGGGTTTCGTGGTGATACTTCAGGTTGAATCGATCCTCAAGTAAAGGCAACATCATCGCCCTTCGCTGATCGAACTTCATGTCTTTCAGTTTGGGCGCGTCTTCCGCGTCGACCTTTGCCTCAATGTCGAAGCGGTTTTTCACCCAGCCTGGCTCTCCGAGGATGCGGTCATCTTCCACTCCGAAAGCTTCGCCAAGCAACATCTTCATGGGGACACCATTGATGGAGATGCCATCGGGTGTAAACCTCAACATGCTGTTATCGGAGGGCGCGGCGGGCTTGACGGTCGACACCTCAAACTTCGGCAAGTCGGGCTTAATACTGCTTGTGGAGGGGGAGGGGCTGGTTACCGACTTCTCCATGGTGGCATTGGGAGAGGGGGTAGATTGGCCACGCAGCTGACCGAGGGATGAAAGCCACAACGCCGCGATCAGCAAAGAAATCGGCAGATGCTTCAGGTGTCGTCTCACGCGTTCGCTCATGGTAGATACCTCGGATGAGAATGGGTGTCCAATTGCGACACCGGATCGTGATTCTGGGGTAAGGGGGAGACCAATTGTAAGACGAAGGAAGCCCCTTTTTCGTTTGCAGAAGCTGGACCGCCAACCTTGGAATCTTTCAGCCCTAGTTGGCAGTCGGCTTCTCTGCATGATCGATCACGATTACATCGTCGGGAACCTTTGCAGGTCCCATCTTCAGCCCAAGTTGTTCCTGAATCGCGGTGTAGAGACCCGGAGCAGCATTCGCCTCATCTGTGGGAGGCTGTATGGTCACACCGGCTCCTCGAAACTGGCCAAACTGGGATTCGTCCGGGGTCCATTTCAATTCGAAATCGTATCTGTCTGGGAGTCCGGTTTGATCCACCACTGGCCTGTCCGTGACGCTGGACTGCATCCATGTCGCAAAATCCGCCATGGTCTGGTTTCTTACGACCAAGTCACCAAGTTGCCGGAAGAAAAAAGCTGGCGTGTCGTTCGGACCGGCTGTGCTCTTTCTCATCTTTGGTTCTCCACTCGCGACGCTGACGACGTAAACTGCAAGCTCCTTCTTATCGTGATGAAAGGTCAGCATGAAGCGTTCCGCCAGCAGCTTCTGGACCATTCCGGCCATCTGTTTTTGGCTAGGTCGTCCCGGGGTGTCGGGCTTCGCCTCGATGTCATAGAGATCGGTGCCGAACCAATCTGGCGCGCCCAAAATCTGCTTGGAATGGAGACCATATGCGAATGCAATCAGATCATTCAGATTGGTGTTCACGGTTCTGAAACGATCCGCCCCGAAGCCAAAGCCTTTGCCGGGTCTATTGGGGACACTCGGCTTGATTGTCGCCACTTCAAAAGTGGGATTGGCATCCGCGGCCATCTGCGGGACCGGTGGAGGTGGAGTTGGAATGGTCCATTCGGTTTCCGGGGTCGCACGGGTCAGCACGAGAGGAAGTGGACTTGGCCCCTGGCTCCAGCTGCCATCAATGGTCTTGCCGTCGGCGCTTAGATTCCCCTGAAACGTGCCACCGATCAGCTTTAGCGACATTTTGACGTTCTGGCCCGTCAACGTGACCGAATCCAAAGTGAGTGGCTGACCACCTTGATCGATGCTGTAGAAGGCACCCTTGTACCCTCCTTTGTCGTCCTTGGTGACTTTGACAACGACTCGCAAATCCCGGCCGGCATGCAAAGTGCCCTGCCATGTATCCACGATATCGCGCGGCGAAGCTGGAGCGGCCTGGGCTGCGACGGGCGGGGCCTGAGCGGTCGTGGGCGAGGCCTGGGCTTGCACGACGTCAAAGTGGCCGCCACATGTGGCCAGGGCAAGAAGAAGGGACACGAAGGAACTGGAGGCAATCAGAATCATTTTGCGAACTCGAGGCACGACAGGGTGGTCATCGTTGTGGAATTTCCTTTGTTTGGGCTGGTTCGCAAAGGAGAAGTCACGTTCCAGCGAATTTTCCGGACGTGCTGAGGATACACGCGATAGATGCAAATCCACGCGAATTCTCGACGACTGTCCGTTATCGAACAGCAATGGCGTCTGATTGCAATTGCGATTTGAAATATCGATTGTGCCGCTTGTCATCAAAGAACGACGGAGATTGCAAATCCGTCGTAGCCCTTCATGCCAACGGTCTGAAGCACAGTCGTGCTGAGTCGAGGCTCGACCGCAATCAACTCCGTAAAGCGGCGGACGCCCTGGATATTGGGGTCCGGGCTTGCAGGGTCGATTACTTCGCCGTCGCGCACCACGTTGTCGGCGATGATGAGTGTGCCGGGATGCGAGAGTTCGATGGACCATCGCAGATATTCCGGATAGCCGGATTTATCGGCGTCGATGAAGATGAAGTCGAAGGGCGCGGCGCGTTCGTTTACAAGAGCTGCGAGAGTGTCGGCGGCTCGACCGATGCGGAGTTCGACACGGTCGGCAAGACCGGCTGCTTCGAGATTTTTCTTCGCGACTGCAGCGTGATGTGATTCGAGTTCGAGAGTGACGACGAGTCCATCATCCGGAAGTGCGCGAGCGAGCCAGAGTGTGCTGTATCCGCCGAGCGTACCGATCTCGAGAACGCGGCGCGTGCGAGTCGCGCGGACAAGCAATTCCAGGAACTTGCCTTGCAGCGCTGTTACGTCAATCGAAGGCAGATTTGCTTTTCGATTTTCCTCGAGCGCGGAGTCGAATCCCTCGCCGGGAGCAATCAACGCATCGGAGAAATATTGGTCGACCTGTTTCCAGATTTTCTTTGCTTTTTTGGGCAAGGCTCAGCCTCCGGGGATTGAGTGACCTCTACGTTGGAATTTTACCGGAGACGCTGAGTCCTACTTATCGCGCGCAACCACAAAATCGGGGACCCAAAGCAGTGCGCGTTTGAAGTCAGAGTCAGGCTGGGAAGCGAGTGCCAGGCGCGATTGCACCGCGTAGCGATCGGCGGCGGCCATGGCGTATTCGACAGAGCCATTCCGCCGCAAAATCTCGCGGATCTGCTCCCTGCTCACGTATTCAAAGCTGCGATCATCAAGCACACGCTGAATCGTCTGGCGTTCGCGCGCAGTGCCATGATCGTACGCGTGAATGACGGCGAGCGTGGTTTTGCCTTCGCGCAAATCACTGGCGACAGGCTTGCCAAGGACTTCTTCAGTCGCGGTGAGATCGAGCACGTCGTCGACAATCTGAAAGGACAGGCCAACGGCTCGCCCATACGCTGCAAGCTTTTCTTCCTGTGCTTCGGTAGCACCGGCGAGCACGGCGCCTAGCCGCATGGAGGTCGAGAAGAGGCATGCGGTTTTACGGAAGATGAGGTCATAGTACTCGGCTTCAGAAACAGCTTTGCCAAGTTTCTGGATCTGCAGCAATTCGCCTTCGACCATCTGCTGCGTCAGACCGATGAGCAGTTCGAGTACGCGCAGATTCTTTTCTTCGAGTGCGACCTTGAAGGCTTGCATGTAGAGCCAGTCGCCGGCGAGGACGCATTTTTCGTTGCCCCAGGTTGTATTGGGAGACGGACGGCCACGACGGGTTGATGCGCCGTCAATAATGTCGTCGTGGACGAGAGTCGCGGTGTGCACCATTTCCACGACTGCGCCGAGACGGATTGCGCTGGGGCCGGTGTAGTCAAGCAGATGTGCCGCGAGCAATAGCAATGAGGGGCGAATGCGCTTGCCGCCACCTTCACGAAGGTACTCGGCAATCTCGGTGATAGTGCTGACGCTGGAGGCCGCATCGCGCCCCAACTCCTGCTCGATCGCTACGAGGTCTTCTCGCAGCAGTTCGAAAACCTCTTTCGCCGTTGCTATTGCCAGGGTGCTCAATGGTCTCCGAGTCTCGCAGGATCAGTTCGTGCGATAGTTCGTGAAAGTCAGTTCCACGCCGAGATCTTTGCCCCGTAGTGCGGCAATAATTGCCTGAAGGTCGTCTCGGTCTTTGCCCGATATTCTCACAGAATCGCCTTGAATGCTCGCCTGCACTTTCCTTTTCGAGTCCTTGACGATTCGCACAATCTCTTTGGCTTTTTCAGTGGGAATGCCCTGCTGGAGGCTGATCTTCTGGCGTACGCTCTGGCCAGCCGCCTGCTCGACCTTGTCATAGGTGAGATTCTTGAGAGACACCCCACGTTTCACAAGCTTTTGCCCGAGGATTTCCTTTACGGCCTCAAGCTTGTACTCGTTTGACGAGGCCATTTGGATCGCATCGTTGCCTTCAAGATTGATTTCGGAATGGGTGTCTTTCAGATCGAAGCGCTGACGGATCTCTTTCATCGCCTGGTCGATGGCGTTGCGCACTTCCTGGATGTCGACTTTGCTGACGATATCGAATGAATTGTCCTGGGCCATGATTCCGTTCCTCAAATGCCTGGGTTGCTTTTGGTTCCGCTCTGCACTGGCGGTGCAACAATATCAGTTTCCCACGTCAGACCGTCAGGTTGAACAATCGGGCGAAGTTTTTGGTCGTTGCAAGAGAGATTTCTTCACTGGTGAGGTGGTGCAATTCTGCGAGTGTCTGTGCGGTCTGGGTGACAAAGGCCGGCTCGTTGCGCTTGCCCCTCAGCGCGGCGGGAGCCAGCCAGGGTGCATCGGTCTCAACAAGGACTCCGTAAATCGGTACGCGGGCTGCGACGTCCCGCAGGGGCTGTGCCTTGGGGTAGGTTAGATTTCCGGCAAGAGAGATCAAAAAGCCGAGATCGAGAGAGCGACGCGCCTGTTCCCAACCTCCGCCGAAACAGTGCATTACGCCGCCGAGGCCGGTTGAAGCCCAGTGTTCGTCGAGGACTTCGAAGAGGTCGTCCCAAGCGTCCGTCACGCCGTCCTTTGGGCGGCAATGAATGAGAATGGGCCGTTTGCGCGGGGCAGCAATTTTAAGCTGAGCGATAAGCCCTTCGCGTTGAACGGGATGAGCCGCGCCTTCGTGGTAGTAATCGAGACCGATTTCGCCGCACGCGATGACTTCTGGTTCGGCGAGCAAACTGTCAAGTTTGGCTAAAGCGGCATCGTCGGCTTCGGCAGCATTGTGTGGATAGATTCCTGCGCTGGCGTAGAGGCGCGGCATGCCAGCCTTGCCGTTGAATTCGCGGCAAATTTCAAGAGCCTGATGCATTTCTGAAGGGTTTTCGCCGATGCCAATGGACAGCACCGCGCCTACGCCGGCCTCTGCCGCACGTTGCAGCATCTGCTCGCGGTCGTCGTCGTAGCGGGAGCTATCGAGATGCGCATGGGAATCGATCAGCAAGCAAAGGCCTCCAGCGAGTTCAGGCGGCTTGTTCCAAGCGCCCGTACTCCATATCTTTGATTCAATTCTCTACTTTAGCCGCGCGCCGAGAGGTACATCTTCGAGAAAGCCGGCCAGCACGGGCGAACCGTCTGGCGGCAACGAAGCTGCGAGCAGCATGCCGTTTGACTCGAGGCCGCGCATCTTTCGCGGCGCGAGATTGGCGACGATCACGATCTTGCGGCCGATCAGCTTTTCGGGGTCGTAGAACTGCGCGATTCCGGCGAGGATCTGACGCTTTTCGTAGCCGAGGTCCACCTCGAGACGCAGAAGCTTGTCAGCCTTGGGAATTCTCTCTGCCACCAGGATTTGCGCGACCCGCAGCTCCACTTTCGCAAAGTCGTCAATCGTGATGTGCGCCGGAAGCGTCGGCGCCGTCGGAGGGTCCTGGTTGGCTTCCTTCGAATCGAGCGGCTTGTTGGCTGGAGCTTCCGCAGGCGTCGAAGCGAGGCGGCTGCTGGCGAGTTCGGCCGGCACGGAATGAACGTGTGCCGTGTCAACCGGCTTGTCGGGATTGCTGGGTGCGGTGGTGACCGGCGTCGTCGCGGTTCCGGCTGGACCGTCTTCAGTGCTTGCAGGCGACTGTACGGAGGTCGCTGCCGGAGCGCGCTTCAAGGTCGCGCCCGATGGCGGCGCGCTCGGATCGGGATTTACTCCGAGAGCGGACATGGGAGCCTGAGGCGCTGACTGTTCTGCGCTCTTTTTGCCGCTCGCGGCTTCTACGGCGTCTTTGTTGTTTTCGTCTTCAAGATTCTGCATACGGGTGATCGCATCCTTTTCAGCGCGCGGAAAGAGTGGCGAGGGTTCTCCCAATCGGGTGCCGGGCTTCAATCCGCCCCACGCGAGGTCGGTGAGAAACGCCTGTTTCGCAGCGTCGGCAAGATTGCCATGGCCAAGCTGCTGCCACACCTTGGATGCCGCGTCGGGCAGGATGGGATAGACAAGTGCGGTAATTACCCGGATGGCCTCGGCTGCCGTGGCTAGCACGCGAGCCTGCAGAGCGGCGTGATCGGAATCCGAGCGATCGGCAGGTTTTTTCCATGGGGCATTGGCAGTGAGATAACCGTCGGTCTCCGCGACGAGACTCCAGAGCGATTTCAACGCCTCAGAGAAATTCAACTCGTCGAACGATGGTCCGAACTCGGCGATTGTGCGTTTCGCATTTTCTTGAAGAGCGATTTCGGCCTGCATCGCGGCGCCAGCTTCCGGCACAACTCCGCCGAAGTATTTGTGCACCATGTTGACGACGCGGCTGACCAGGTTGCCGTAGCCGTTGGCGAGGTCGCCATTGTAGCGCTGGACCAGTGCATCGAAACTGAAGTTGCCGTCCTGGCCGAATGGGATCTCGCGGAGCAGGAAGTAACGCAGCGCATCCGCGCCGAGCACTTCGCGTACGGTGTCGGCACGCACGATGTTGCCGCGCGACTTCGACATCTTGCCCTGGTCGAAGAGCAGCCAGCCATTTGCCTTGACGGAGCGCGGTGTTGGAATACCTGCGGCCATCAGAAATGCCGGCCAGTAGACACAGTGGAAGCGGCTGATCTCCTTGCCGATCAGGTGAATGTCGGCGGGCCAGAATTTTTGGAAGCGGGCTTGATCCGCCGGATCGTCTGATCCGTAGCCAAGCGCGGTGATGTAGTTGGCCAGTGCATCGAGCCACACATAGACCACGTGGGATTCGTCGCCCGGGACCGGGATGCCCCAGGTAAAACTATTGCGGCTGATGGAGAGGTCCTTGAGTCCGCTGCGAACGAACGAGATGACTTCGCGGCGGGTGGACTCGGGCTGCATGAAGCCTGGATTTTCTTCGTAGAAATCGAGGAGTCTGCGTTCAAAAGCCGAGAGCTTGAAGAAGTAGTTTTCTTCACTGACAGTTTCGGTGATGCGACCGCAGTCAGGGCACGGCGCACCTGGAGGAACATCGACCCATGCCTCGTCGGAGACGCAGTATTGGCCTGTGTACGAGCCCTTGTAAATGAATCCGCGATCCCGCAGAGTGGCGAAGAGCTTTTGCACGCCGCGCTTGTGGCGGGGCTCGGTGGTTCGAATGAAGTCGTCGTACGTGAGTCCGAGCCGGTCCCAGAGGGCGCGGAATTCAGCGGCGATTTTGTCGGCGAAATCCTGAGGTGTGAGACCGGCCAGCTTGGCGGAGCGCTCGATCTTCTGCCCGTGCTCGTCGGTCCCTGTCAGAAACCAGGTATCGATACCCAGAGCCCGCTTCCGGCGAGCGACCGCGTCGCACACGATAGTCGAATACGCGTGGCCCAGGTGCGGACGCGCATTGACGTAATAGATGGGCGTCGTGAGGTAGAAACGGGATGAACTGGGGTCGGGCTTGGCCATCGGGTCTGTGGGCTTTTTCTGGTTCAAGGGTGAGAATGTTCCAGAAGCAGCATCTTCTTCATCTTACGGCATGCAGACTGCCCAGATTTTCATTTCCCGGCATCGAGATCCGTTGAATCGCCTGTGACGTGGTCGGTGATCTGGAACCGTAGAAAGTCATGGACGGAGGCACGTGCCACGGGTTCATCGGTTGCAATGCTGACACGCCCTCCCCGGTCGACAGCATGGTATTCGAAGCGGATTTTTTCTTTCAGCAACTGCATGGTCGTCACGCCGGGCGGAATTACGTCGTGCACAAGCATCGGCGCTGAATAGTCTCCTTCGCCAAAGGCTTTGGTGATGTGCGCGAGGTGCATCCGAATGGCTTCGATGTTGGCTGAATCCTTCGGGTCGTTCGCCGTGACCTCGATGGATCCGCCGCTCTCGGTGAGTCTAAAGTGATGCGTTGTCTTGTCATGCGGAAAGCCCATCTCGTGGTCGCCATGGCCTTCCACCATCGCATGATGAGCTTCCGAGCTGGTATGCGAGGTGTGCATCGGACAAGGCTGATCTTCAGACATAGGTGCCTGCGCCCTCAACAGAGAGGTCGCCGCAACCACGAATACCAGAATGAATACGCTCATCCCCTTGTTCATCTTCGTTTTTTCCTCCTTAGTGGTTCTCGACTCACGGTTGCCGGGGCCGGTGCACCATTCAGCGAACGCAGAAGAAATGCCTTCTCTCCGGATTGACTCTGGGAGATTCGGGCGCGCCCCTCGCTCACCATCGATTCCATATACCTCTGTGTCTGCTGCAACTCGGCGATGCGCTCTTGAAGTACGTGGAGCTTTTTCTCAAGCATCCCGAGAACGCGCCTGCATGGGGCTCCGCCACGATCCCGGATGCGAAGGATCTCAGCGAGTTCGGGCAGTGTAAATCCGAGTTGCAGGGCATGGCGCACGGTCTCTACGCGTTCAAGGCTTTCCGGCGGATATAGGCGATAGCCTGAGGTGGTCCGCGGCGCCCTGGGAAGAACGCCGAGCCTTTCGTAGTGCCGCAAGGAATCCGTACTGATCCCGACCGCCCGCGCTAACTCCCCCGAACGGAATGCCCTTGGCTTCTCAGACATGGGAGAAGTATGAACCCTGGAGCTAGTTCCAGGGTCAAGCGATTTCTTGCTTCAATTTCCAAATCCGCATGCAATCTAGCCGGAATTGCGGATGCGAACCGGTGTCTTTTGTCGCGTTACTGACGTTCTTGAACCGGGCATTTGCAAGGTCAACGTCTGGTAGAATCAGCCTTGCTAATCAAGGATTTCCGAGGCATTCACCCGTGTATCAGGAATTGAAGAACCGGCTTGAGTCACATCTGCGCGATGTGCTCAAGGCCAAGTACGAACTGACGGTCGAGAACATTCCGCTGGAGACGCCGCCGGATCTTCGCTTCGGTGAGCTGGCGACACCCATTGCATTTGAGCTTGCACGCAAGCTGCGCAAGGCGCCCAAGGTCATTGCACAGGAGATTGTGGCGGAACTGGGCGCGCCGCGCGGCTTTGCCTCCTTCGAAATTGCGGGCGCCGGATATATCAACGCACATCTCGATCGGGTGGTCGCGGTGCGCATGATGACGAGCGGTGAAGACTCCGGGCCGGCCAAATCCGAAATTCACGCGCTCGTCGAGCACACCAGCATTAATCCCAACAAGGCGGCTCACATCGGCCACCTGCGCAACGCGATTCTTGGGGACACGTTTGTGCGCCTGCTGCGTGCGGCAGGGCGCCAGGTCGCGGTGCAGAACTATATCGACAACACGGGCGTGCAGGTTGCGGATGTGGTGGTTGGCTTCCTGCACCTCGAGAAGAAATCGCTCGCGGAAGTGCGCGGACTCATTGACAATCTGGAACTGCACTTCAAGCGCGTCGACTTCTACTGCTGGGATCTCTACGCGCGGACTTCGCAGTGGTACACGAGCGGCACGGCCGAAGAGAACGAAGAGCGGAAGAAGCTGAGATACGCGACGCTTCACGAGATCGAGGAGGGCGGCAACGAGACGGCCGATGTTGCCGATCTGATCTCGACGGCGGTGTTGAAGCGGCATTTAGAGACGATGCTACGGCTTGGCATCGAATACGACTTTCTGCCACGTGAGAGCGAGATTCTGCACCTGAACTTCTGGGCGCTTGCTTTCGAGCAATTGAAGCAGAAGGGCGTGCTCTATTTCGAGAACGAGGGCAAGAACAAGGGCTGCTGGGTGATGTCGCGGACGGGCGTGCCTGCCAAAGAACAGGAAGACGGCTCGAACGGCATCGACGAAGACGCAAAAGTGATTGTTCGTTCCAATGGAACGGTGACGTACGTCGGCAAGGACATTGCCTATCATCTCTGGAAGTTCAGACTTCTTGGTCGCGATTTCGGGTATCGCAAGTTCTTCACGTATCCAGACCATGAGTGCTGGATCTCGGCGGTGAAGGGCGAGGAAGCGCATCCGCACTTCGGCGACGCGCAGGCGATTTACAACGTCATCGATTCGCGCCAGTCCGATCCGCAGGCGAATGTGATTCAGGCGCTCCGCGGCATGGGATACAACGAGCAGGCGGATCATTACACGCATTTCGGCTACGAGATGGTCGCGTTGACACCACGCTGCGCTGCGGAGCTTGGCTATGAGCTGGCAGAGGAAGACCGAGCGCGTTCGTACATCGAAGTCAGCGGGCGCAAGGGATTCGGCGTGAAGGCCGATGACCTGATCGATAAGCTGATTGCAGCGACACGCTTTGAAGTCGATACGCGCCAGACCTCACGCGATGAGCAGGAGCGCCAGCTGATCGCGGAGCAGATTGCGATCGGCGCATTGCGCTACTTCATGCTGAAGTTCACGCGCAATTCCGTGATTGCTTTCGATTTCAAAGATGCGCTGAGTTTTGAAGGTGAAACCGGGCCATACATTCAATACGCGGTGGTGCGGGCGCGCAATATTTTCCGCAAGGGATCGACTACGCCGGAGGCGGTCCTGCGCGAATTTGCAGGTTCCGATCCGGGCGCTTTTCTGATCGGCGAAGGCAGCGAGGACATCTGGTCGCTCTGGCTGCGGGCTGGGCGGCGCTCCGCGGTGCTGGAGCAATGCATTGCCACCTCGGAGCCCGCGTACCTTGCCAAGCATGCATTCCAGCTGGCACAGGAATTCAACAACTTCTACCACAAACATCACGTGCTCACGGAATTGGACCCCGAGCGCCGCACGTTCCTGCTTGCCACGGCGGCAGTCACGATGCAGGAACTGATCACCGTCCTCGGTTGGCTTGGCATCGAAAGTCCCGAAGCCATGTAACGCTCCTACGACTTGTGTAGCCTGCGTCACAGGCAGGCGCCTTCGGGCAGCGGGAGTATATTGCTCGACGGTCAGGAACTGGAGTCAGGCTATGGATACCACCGCTCTGCATACACATATGCTGCTTCCTATTGAAGAGATTGCCCGGAAACTCTCGCTTTTGCCGACAGAATACGAGCCTATCGGCGCACATGGCGCGAAGCTCAACTTGAATCTGCTGGAGAACCCCGCGTTTCCGGTTCGCGGCAAGCTGATTATTGTTACGGCCACAACACCGACGACTTCAGGCGAAGGCAAGACGGTCGTATCGATCGGGCTCGCGCAGGGGCTCGAGCGGATCGGGTGCAAATCGATCCTGACCTCGCGCGAGCCGTCGCTGGGACCGGTCTTCGGATTGAAGGGCGGCGCGGCCGGCGGCGGACTGTCGCAGGTGGAACCGAGCCAGAAGATCAACCTGCATTTCCATGGCGACTTTCACGCCATCACTTCTGCGCACAATCTGCTGGCGGCGATGATCGATTCGCATCTCTTTTTCGGAAACGCGCTCGATCTTGATCCTGCGCAGATTACGTGGCCGCGCGCGATGGACATGAACGATCGCGCGCTGCGCCGGATTGAAGTGAGCCTTGGCGCGAAGGGAGACGGCGCCAATCGTGAAACCGGCTTCGTGATTACCGCTGCTTCCGAGATCATGGCCATCATGGCGCTGGCCTTGAGCCGCGCGGATCTGCGGCACCGTCTCGAATCCATCGTGGTCGGGCAGTCGCGCACGGGGCGTCCAGTGACGGCCGCCGATCTGGGCGCAACGGGCGCCATGCTGGCGCTGCTGGACGATGCGATCAAGCCGAACCTGGTGCAGACCACCGAGGGAACACCGGCGCTGGTGCACACCGGGCCGTTCGGGAACATCGCGCATGGGACTTCGAGCATCCTGGCGCACAAGATGGGCGTGCGGCTGGCCGATTACGTCGTGAACGAATGCGGCTTCGCTGCTGACCTTGGCGCGGAGAAATACTTCGACATCGTTATGCGCGCTTCGGGAATTCAGCCGGCGGCCGCGGTGCTGGTTGTAACCGCGCAGAGCCTGCGCGCGCAGGGCGAAGGCAAGCTGGAATCAGGTTTTGGCAATCTCGCGCATCACGTCAAAACCCTGCGAGGATACGGCGTGCCGATTGTTGTCGCCATCAATCGCTTCCCGGCAGATCGAGCAGAGGACCTGGAGACGATTGCGACGGAGTGCTCACTGCAGGGCGTTCCCTGCGCGCTGGTTGAGGCTTTCACCAAAGGCGGCGAGGGCGCGGTCGAACTTGCGCACAAGATTGTTTCGGCGATCGAGACCAATCCAATGCCGGAGATTCAGCCGGTTTACGCGCTTGAAGATTCGCTCGACGTGAAGATTCTGAAGGTGGCCATCCAGGTATACGGCGCGGATGGAGTTGTCTTCAGCGAGAGGGCACGCGCGAAGCTTGAGCGCTTTGCTTCGTGGGGATTCGCACGTCTTCCAGTCTGCATCGCCAAGACGCAGTACTCGCTGACGGACGATCCCAAGCGGATGGGTGCACCGACTGGGTGGGCATTGAACATCAACGACGTTTCGCTGTCGGCGGGCGCGGGGTTTGTGGTAGCGGTTTCGGGCAACATGATGCTGATGCCGGGACTGCCGAGCCATCCGCGTGCGATGTCGGTCGATGTGGATGACGATGGGAATATTGTTGGCGTTTAGGGCAGGTCCGAGATAGGATCGAACGGTTTTTGCCGGCCCCCCCCTATTATCCCGTCTCTCTGGTTAAGTTTCTTGTTTTCAGCATATGGCGACGGGGGTACCGTCCAAAGTATTCTGCCGATTCGAATTAGCTGTAGAGGTTCGTTCGCAAAGGACTTACGGGGCGGTTCACAGTCTCACAGTTTCACAGGCCCAAAACGCTATCCCCGGGTGCGCCAAGCAATAACTTGTTGTGAGACTGGTAGTTAGCTCGTTATTGCGGGGGGCTTTCTGGCTCATTTTGGTCGATTTTGGCACGTTTTGGCGCGTTATCTCGTGCTTATCAAGGCTTGGAAACCTGTGAAATTGTGAGAGCGCGATGATTGGAAAAGTAGTGAGGATCGCCTGCATGGTTTCAGCCTACGCCGATCGGCGAAATAACCTGCAAAAGCTGAGGAACTTTTTAGCGTTTGTTTTGAGTGAGTTAGAAGGAGATTGGCGGCTGAGGGCCTTGACGGATTTTGGGGTGAACCGCGCGTGTGATGCAGATGGGGTGGTTTCCCGTGTCCGAAAAGCGGGTCGGCACGTCGCTCAAGCGGAATCGGTGAACTCGGCGGGGGGAGGTCGTGGGATCCCACGTCCCAAAAGCGGGACATGGGGCACCCGGCTCAAGCGGAATCGGTGAACTCGGCGGGGTGGAGGTCGTGGGATCCCACGTCCCAAAAGCGGGACATGGGCACCCGGTCTTGATTCGGAATCGATGGTCGTAATGCTATCCCCGGTCCCCAAAAGCAAGGGACCGGGGGCACCCGCATGAATGGGGCATCCAGGCTTTTGTTGTCACAGGCCACGGGCGTGTATACTTCGTCCTCTCCCACGGATCATTATGTTTTGCATTCATTGCGGCGCGCCAAATCCCGAGAATGCTTCCTTCTGCAGTGCTTGCGGAAAGGCCATCGGCGCGTCTGCGAATCAGGCTACGGCGGCGGTGGCTGCTTTGCCGATTCTCAGTAGTGCAGAGAAATCATACGGGAATGCTGCAGGACAATTCGCGACTGGACAGGGCGCGACGGGACAGGTCGCAACAGGTCAGGGTGCAACAGGACAGGGTGCGCCTCAAATATCGCTTCCGGCGCTGCCGGCGCAGCCAGCGCAAACAGCGCAACCAGCGCAACCAGCGCAACCGCCACAGCTGCAGCCATCGCCACAGGCACAGTATCCACCTGCGATCGCGGGAAAAGGCAAACCGGTTCTGTGGGTTCTGGGCGGCTTTGGCGCCTGTCTTTTGATCGTGATCGCGGTGGCCATGGGCTCTCGACTGAATCAAAACTCTTCCGGATCGGAAGCTGCCCGCGAGAACGTGGCCCCAGACGCTGCCCCTGCGGCTGCTCCCGCCGCGTACACTGCTCCAGCGCCGGCGCCCGCAGCGGACACAGCGACTGCGCCTTCAGCGGACACAACACCTGCGCCCGCAGCAGACACGCCCGTGAGTACTCCCGTTCAACCGGCTCCGCAGCCTGCTCCCGCTGCGCCGCAGAACCCGATCGTCGGCGATTGGAAGGCCACTACTTTTATCGGCAGCACGATTGGTCTCCACCTGGGCGCTGACGGCCGGTATGTCTTGAATCCCGGCTCCGATGAAGGAGTTTATTCGTATAGCAGTGGCGACGGAACACTTCGACTGCAATCGAATTCCTTCTTCTCAGAAGGAATCATGGTCTGGAGTTGCCAGGTGTCGGGCGATTCGTTGAGCTGCATCGATCCCAAGGGCGGTGGACACGTTTATAACCGCGTCCGGTAGTGGCGTGCAGGGGACATAGGTTAAGACGCACCACAGTCATACATGTTGCGCCACCCAAGATGATGAGAATAGGAGAGGCGATCTGCGTTTCCCACCCAAGCAGAGCTTGGATGGGGCACCCTCGGTCGTGCTTATCTGAATTTTCGCGGCTGGCTCTTGTGTTTCCCACCCAAGCAGAGCTTGGATGGGGCCCTCGGTCGTGCTTATCTGAATTTTCAGGGCTGGCTATTGCGTTTCCCACCTGGGGCACCCTCGGTCGTGGTTATCTGAATTTTTGCGGCTGGCTTGGGAACAAAAAGACAACAACGGTCTTGACTGCTCGCTGTTGCTGTGTATACTCAGTATATCGACATGCACAGTGACATTGTCATTTCACAGTCTGATGGCCGGCCGATGTACCTGCAGATCATGGAGCAGGTGAAGCAAAGGGTGGCGGTGGGGGAATGGTCTCCGGGGGAGGAGATTCCGTCCATTCGCCAGCTCGCGATGGCATTGCGGGTGAGTGTGATCACGATCAAGCGCGCCTACCTTGAACTGGAGCGCGAGGGCGTGATCGTGACGCAGCACGGGAAGGGGTCGATGATTGCCCCCAATCCAGACCTGAGTGCACGGCTCTATGACGAGGAGTTTTCGGAGCATCTGGAGAAGGTAGCGCAGCTTGGCGAATTGCTTGGCCTGAGCAGCGAAGAGATTGCCCGCCGCACCAAGGACGCTTTAAACCGGCTGAACGAGGCGCGGCTCACGAAGGAGAATGTATGAACGATCTTGCGGTCCAATTCGATGGCGTAAGCAAGAGATATACGCACTTTTCTCTGGAGAATATCCATCTTGAACTGTCCACCGGCAGCATCATGGGTTTCATCGGGGCGAATGGCGCAGGGAAGTCCACAACCATCCGCATCTTGATGGGGCTGGTTCACCAGGATGCAGGGACGGTGCGCGTGCTGGGCCACGCGATGCCGGCGGAGCAGGCGGCAGCGAAGCTCGACATCGGATTTGTCTCAGAAGACATGCGGCTTTACGGCGCGGCGACGCTTGCGTGGCACATGGACTTTCTGCGGCCGATGTATCCGCGGTGGGACCAGGCATACGCCGAGCGACTGACGCAGCGCTTCGACCTGAAGCCGCAGCAGAAGATCAAGGGGTTATCGCATGGGCAGCGGGTGAAGGCGGCGCTGCTGCTGGCGCTGGCGCGGCGTCCGCGGCTGCTGGTGCTGGACGAGCCAACCACCGGGCTCGATCCGGTTGCGCGCGTGGAGGTGCTTGGTGAATTGATGGCTGCTCTGGCCGATGAGGAGCGCACGATCCTGTTTTCGTCGCACAACACGCTGGATGTAGAGCAGATTTCGGACCAGATTACTTTCATCGACCGGGGCCGGATTATCGATTCCGACGACAAAGAGGTGTTTCTCGACCGATGGCGTCGGCTGCGACTGGTGTTGCCTGCAGACGGCGTGGTTCCGCGCTTGCCCGGCGTTGTGGAGGTGGGTGGAAGCAGCCGACTCCCGGTGCTGACCACCAATCAGTTCGAGCCGGCCATGGTTTCGATCTGCAACGACCTGGGCGCGACCGTGCAGGCAGTTGACACGATGACCCTGGAAGAGATTTTTGTTGCCAATGTGCACAGCAGAAGGGAGCGGCTTACGGCATGAACTACTCAATGGTCAAGAATCTGATTTTGAAGGACTGGTATTTTCAGCGGCAGGGAATTCTGCTCTCGCTGGCCGGTGGCGCAGTGTCACTTGGGATCGTTGCCTTCGGCGGCAAACCTGGTTTTACCCTGGGTCTTATTTTGCTCGTCACCATCATGGCCATGATCAGCGCAATGACGGTGATGGCCAACGTGATTGGAGAGCGGGAGAATCAGACGCTTGCGTTTGTGATGAGCCTGCCCATCTCCTATCTTGAGTACACCACTTCAAAGATTCTGGGCAATCTGCTGATCTTCGTTCCTTTCTGGCTGACGATGCTGGCAGGCAGCGTGGCCTTGATTGTGGCCGCGCCGGTTATCCACGGCTTTTTTGCATTCGCCATCATCATGGCTGTTGAGATCCTCGTCAGCACATGCCTGATGATTGCCGTTGCGCTGGTCTCGGAGTCCAAAGGCTGGGCGATTTCCGCCATGGTGGTGGGCAACGTGGCTCTCAATATTGTTGGATATCTGGTGGCTCACATTCCGGGCATTCGCGATGGAATGTTTGGCACCGTTATCCAGTGGAGGCCGGCGGCGACAATTTCGCTGATCGTTGAGTTTGCTTTGATTGCCCTGATGCTTGGGGGAGCCTTCTACTTTCAATCGAGGAAGAAGGACTTTATTTGAGACGGAGAGACCTGCTCACGGAATTTGTCCATCGGGTGTTGCGTTTTTCGATTCGAGGGATTTGAAATGCAACTGCAGGTTCCTCCACTTCGGTCGGAATGACAGGCTCTGTGGCGCGTCTCGTAGCTGCGGACCCATTCTCTACTCGTAGTTGCGGACCCATTCTCTACTCGTAGCTACGGACCCATTCGAGGATGGAGCGGACGGCAACGCCGCTTGGGCCTTTCGCGATGAAGGGCTTTTTGTCTTCGATCCAGGCCAGGCCGGCGATGTCGAGGTGGATCCACGGGGTGTCTTCGGCGAAGGCGTGGAGGAACTCGGCGGCGGTGATGGCGCCACCCCAGCGGCCGCCGGTGTTTTTGATATCGCCAATGTCGCTGCGGATCTGGTCGTAGTACTCATCGCCGAGCGGCATGCGCCAGAACTTTTCGCCGGATGTGGCGAGGCCTGCCTGGAACTTCTCGATCGTGGCATCGTCGTTGGAGAAGGCACCGGCGTTGATCATTCCCAGTGCGACTACACAGGCACCGGTAAGCGTGGCGGCGTCGATGAGGTGGGTTGCGCCGAGGCTTCGCGCATAGGTCAGGCCATCCGCCAACACGAGGCGGCCTTCGGCGTCGGTATTGATGATCTCGATGGTTTTTCCGGACATGGCGGTCTGGATATCGCCGGGCTTCTGGGCTTTGCCGTCGGGCATGTTCTCGGCTGAGCACACGATGCCGATGACGCGGACACGAGGCTTGAGCAGTGCGATGGCGCGCATGGCTCCGACCATGGCTGCGCCGCCGGCCATGTCGTACTTCATCTTTTCCATGTTGTCGGCAGGCTTGATGGAGATGCCGCCGGTGTCGAAGGTGATGCCTTTGCCGACGAGGCCGAGGACGGGGCCCTCGGTCACGCCCTCCGGTTCGTACTTGAGGACGATGAGGGCGGGTGGTTCTTCGGAGCCCTGGGAGACGCTCCAGAATGCGCCCATCTTGAGTTCGTGGAGCTTTTCAGTCGAGTAGACCTCCGACTTCAGCCCGACCTCGGCAGCCATCTTCGCGGCACGTTGACCGAAGACGGTGGGGGTGAGTTTGTTGCCGGGCTCGTTGACGAGGGAGCGGGCAAAGTTCTGGCTGTCGCCGATGATGACGCCGGCGTTGAAAGCCGCTTTGACCGCGGCTTGGTCGGCATTGGGCGGGGCGGCCACGGTGAAGGAGTGCACGCTGACGTCTTTGCGCTCGCTGCGGTAGGTGTCTGGGTCGAAGTCGCCGACGATGGCGCCTTCGGCGGCGGCTCGGCACATTGCATGGAGCGGGCCTACGGAGTCGTTCTCGGGCAGGGCGAAGGCCAGTTCGCGGATGGCGCGGGGCTTGGTGTAGCGGACGGCGGTTCCGGCGGCGTTGCGGACGGCGTGGACAGTGGCTTTGCCTTTTTTGCCGAGGCCGACGATGAGGAGGCGTTTGGCTTTGAGTCCGGCGGGGGCGTGGAGGAGCAGGGTTTCGTTGGCGGCGGCCTTGAATTCGCCGGTGGAGAGCACGGCTGCGGCGGCGGCGCGGACGGCTTCATCACTGGTGAGCAGGACTGGCTCGGGCTTAACGTCGGGGCCTTTGGCGGTCTGGGTGTCGATGGCGGTGACGGCGAGGAGTTCGGTTTCGATCTGGGCGAGGGGAGAGAAGGAGAGTTCAGTCTTCATACAAGGCCATTATTTCATTGTGGGGAGGACGTGAAATTCGGCATAGGTTTTCGAGCAGTCGCGGCCGGTTTCCACAGATGCTTCTATGTCAGGCGCAAACTTGCCAGAGTTGAGTGGGCGACAATTCGCCCACGATCAGAAAGAGGCCATCAGATCAATCGCTTCGCCTGAGCTTCCTCCGGATTCGTTATCGGCCCATTTTGTGTTTGCTGGCGTTGATGGCGGATCTTGCTTCGCGGTCGGCTTCGCGGCGGCGCTCGGTTTCGCGCTTGTCCCAGTCCTGTTTGCCTTTGGCGACGGCCAGCTCGCACTTGACCCGGCCATTCTTGAAGTAGAGGCGGGTGGGAATGAGCGTATGTCCCTTGATCTGCGTCTTTGCCATGAGCCGCCGGACCTCCTCTTTGTGCATCAGGAGCTTTCGTGTGCGGGTCTCGTCGTGGTTCGATATATTGCCGTGTGAATAAGGTCCTATATGAAGATTCAGCAGGAAGGCTTCACCGTCCTTGATGAGGCCGTAGGAGTCCTTGAGGTTCGCTTTTCCTTCCCGGATCGACTTGACTTCGGTTCCACGGAGGGCGACGCCGGCCTCGAACTTTTCGAGCAGAAAGTAGTTGTGGCTGGCGACCCGGTTATGGGCGGCATCGCGTTCCCCGGAGGCCACAGGATCGCGAGGCTTGGCCTTTTTCTCCGGCCCGGGGGTGTCACGGGGTACGATAGTGTGGCTGGTTTGGCGCGGCATGGGGGAAAGTCCCTTAAACTTTCATCGTAGCATCGCAACGCTAACCCCCATATTGCAGTGGGGCTTTGCTAGAATGAGGCATCGTTTTGGTAGGAAGCACCAATATCGGAAAATTTGTAATTGCTGGCGTCGAGAGGGCCATGGTCTGCCCACCTCCGTTTGATCCGGAAGGCCAGTCCTCAGCGATGCCCGGGAGTCCGATGAAAAGCCGCGTTCAATCTCCGGCACCCTCCGTCCCCACCCTTTCGAATCCTCGTTTCCGGATTCTCGTAGTCGGAATTCTCGCCCTTCTCACTGTGGGTTCGACACGTGTCTTTGCGCAGTCTGCGAACAGTTATTTCAAGCAGGGGCAAGGTGCCGAGTCGCGCGACGATTTCGATACGGCGTTTCAGGACTACCAAAAGGCGTTTTCGATGTCGCCGAAGAATGAGACTTTTCGAGCGGCCTTCTACCGCGTCCGGTTTAGCGACGCCGCGATGCACGTGACCAAGGGGCGCAACCTGCTGGCTGCCGGCAATGAAGAGGGCGCTCTCTCGGAACTGTTGCGTGCCGCAGAGATCGATCCCAGCAACGAGGCGGCGCAGCAGGAGATTTCGAAAATCCGTAACCGGCATGGGCAAGAGCCTGCTGTGGAGAGCGGTTCGCCGATGAGCGCGCAAACAGGGGAGGAGATCAGCTCCATCGAGTCTCCGGCCCAGTTGAAGCCCATGTCGAATGAGCCTCTCTCGATGCAGATGACGCAAGATTCGAAGCTTGTGTACCAGGCCATTGGCAAGGCTGCCGGTATCAACGTGCTGTTCGATCCCGACTACATCTCCAAGCGCATCCAGGTCGAGCTGAACAACGTTTCATTGCTCGATGCACTGCGCATCGTGGGCACGCTGTCGGGAACGTTCTGGCATCCGATCACGCAGAACACAATATTTGTTGCGCAGAACTCACGGTCGAAGCGCGCAGAACTCGACGAACAGGCAGTGCAGACCTTTTACCTGTCGAATGCATGGCAGCAGAACGATCTGAATGACGTTCAAACCGCGCTGCGCAACGTGATGCCGAATGCGAAGGTTTTTGGGGTCGCCAGCCAGAACGCGATCGTGATGAAGGCTACGCCGGACGAACTGCTGCTTGCCCAGAAGCTCGTGAACGATCTGGACAAGGCGCGTCCTGAGGTTGTGGTCGATATCGCGATCCTTGAAGTGAGCAAGAATTGGGAGCGCAATCTCGGCATTACCTGGCCGTCCAGCGCGGGGGTTCAGTTGCAGCCGCCGACAAGCACCAGCACCACAACTACTTGTCCAACGGGCGACACAACTTGTACGCCGACCACGTCGGGCAACAACCCGACGCTGTTTAACCTGGCCCACCTGAATTCCAACGACTTTGCAGTTACAGTTGGCGCGGCCACGGCGAACGCCCTGCTGACTGACAACAATACCAAGATCCTGCAGAATCCACGGATTCGTGCCGCCGACCAGCAAAAGGCCACTCTCAAGATCGGATCGCGCATCCCGATTGCGACCGGTTCCTATCAGACCGGTGCGGCGACTGCGCTGGTCAGCTCGCTGGTAAACACGCAGTTCCAGTACCAGGACGTAGGCGTCAACATCGAGGTCACGCCAACCGTGCACTTTGATCGCGATGTCACCCTCAAGGTCAAGATTGAAGTGCTTGCGCAGAGTGGTTCGGTAACGATCAGCGGCGTAACGGAGCCAATTCTGAGCCAGCGCGTCGCCGAGCAGACCATCCGTTTGCGCGAGGGAGAAGCCAACATTCTGGGTGGCATTCAGGAGCAGCAGATTCAGGACAACTGGAGCGGAATTCCGGGGCTAAGCTCCATCCCGATTCTGCGTTATCTCTTCGGTTCGAGGGACAAGATCAGGCAGGATGACGAGATTGTCTTCCTGGTGGTCCCGCATGTTGTGCGAACGCAGAACCTTACTCCGGACAACCTGCGGACAATCGATACTGGTCCAGGAACCCAGGCGGTCGAGTTGCGCCATATTTCCGCTGGAGAAACGGGTGTCTCTCAGCCCTCTGTGGCGCCGCCACCATCGGAAAACCACCCTGCTCCGGGCGCGTTGCCTGGGCCGAGTGCAGAGGCAGCAGCACCGGCGGCTCTTGCACAGATGCGGGCAGCCGCGAACGCCGGAGGTGCGGCAGCGGATGCAAACCGAGCCGCGGCAGAAGCCAGTCCACCACCGGGATCGCCCGGTTCCGCGGCCCCAGCCGGGAAAGTCAATCTTATGTTGAATTCGCCGGGAACGGTGGTCAACGGCACAACGTTCCAGATTCCGGTGGTATTGACCGGCGGAGCGGATGTTTCGTCTGTTCCCCTGCAGGTTCAATATGATCCATCGAAGATGACGCTGGTCAACGTGGGGGATGGGGATCTGCTGAATCGTGATGGACAGATTGTGTCGATGGCGCACCGCGACGATGGTGGAAACCTGACTGTGAACGTTTCGCGTCCACCGGGGGCACCTGGTGTGAGCGGAGCCGGCGTGGTCTGCGTCTTAACGTTTCAGGCGACCGCCAAAGGGGAGAGCGGCATCAGCATTACGCGCGCAGGCGCCATGAACAGCGCCGGCAAGGCGTTGCAGGCACAAACCTCACAAACCACGATCGTTGTGCAGTAGGAGTAGCGGAATGACAGTTCGGCGGCCAATCCGAAGGAATTCGGAGCGCGGCCTGACGCTGGTTGAGTTGATCGTGACTGTGGCGATTTTGTCAATCCTGGCGTCGGCAGCAATCCCCATTGCGCGCTTCAAGGTCAAACGGGACAGGGAGCGCGAACTGCGGCGAGAGCTGTGGGAGATGCGCGATGCCATCGACCACTACAAAGATGCTGCGGACAAGGGCGCCATCCAGACCAAGGTCGATAGCCAGAATTATCCGCCCGACCTGGAGACGCTGGTTAATGGTGTCGATATCCAGGGCAAGAAGGTAAAGTTCCTTCGCCGCATTCCTGTTGATCCGATGTCGGGCAAGGCCGAGTGGGGGTTGCACTCGATGCAGGATGATCCGAAGTCGGATTCCTATGGCGGCCAAAGTGTCTTCGATGTGTACTCGAAATCGAGTGGCACAGCACTTGACGGTACTAAGTATTCCGATTGGTAGGGTTATCGCGCTTTGGGGAAAACAGGGGTTTGGGCGGTTGCTCTCGAGGTAACGTGTCCCGCTCTGATAAGCCAAGAACGAATGTCAAAGGATGTAGGAGAATAGAGGTACAGATGCGCAGCAAAGGAAAACGGGAAGCAGGCTTCACGCTGATGGAGTTGATGATCGTGATGATGATCATCGGCATCTTGACGACGCTTGCCATTCCGAGTTTCAAAGCTGCGATCAAATCTGCGCAGGAAGCCGTGCTCAAGGAAGACTTGCGCGTTATGCGTTCTGCAATCGACTCCTACACCATGGACAAACAGAAAGCGCCTCAATCGCTTGACGACCTGGTGCAGGAGGGGTACCTCAAGGCCATCCCCGAAGATCCAATGACCAAGGCGCGCGATACCTGGAACACGGATATCAGTGATTCTCTGCACACGCTGGATCAGACTGATCCAGGCATCGATGATGTGCATTCCGGGTCGCAGGAAACAGGATCAGACGGGCAGCCATACTCTGCGTGGTAGTCGCGAAGGGAACAGAATGGCTCGTAGAACGATAGGGATGCTCGTGCTTGGGTGTGTGGTCGCGCTGAGTGGCGGGCTGCATGCTGCCGAATCTACCAAGACCATCATCATCAAGGTATTCGACGGTAAGACGGGGCGCGCTGTGATGCCGACTGGCTACCAGGTGCGCGTCGATCACGAGACAATGTTGCACCCGGATTGGGTGAAGCAGAATGAGGACGGCACCGCGGAGATGACGATTCCCGCCGACACGCACGAGTTGGCGCTTCACCTCGCATATAACAACTCCATGGATATTTACGTCAACTGCGACAAGGAAAAGAATGCGTTCGGCGACGTATGGTATCTCGTTCCACAGATCATGTCGAAGGGGTTTGTCACCGAAAACGGATGTGCGAAGGCCAAGGTAAGTGGAAAATTCAAAACCACCGCACTGCCCGGTGAACTCATCCTGTTTGTACGCGAGAAGAACATGATAGAACGCGTCAAGGACTGACGCGCCAAGGTTGCGCCGACGCCACGTCGTGTGGAGAATCTCCGATTCGTGTCTGACCCTGCACCCTCAAAGACAGACTCGCTGCAGCTTGAGGCTTTCTGCCTCTATCGCGCGCTTATGCGCGACACAGCGAGTGCGAGCGCCAGCGATCAGGGTGCAGAGCCGAATTTGGGCGGCAGGCTTCTATATGTGGGCGAACTGGACGCGCACAGTCGTGCCATGGTGATCGCCGGCAACGTTGCGGGTTGTGCAACGCTTGCAGCCGCGGAAGATCCGATAGCGCAGAAGGTGGCGATGCGCGATGGTGTCGTTGATTTCGTGGTTACGTCGCTGGACGAAGCTCTGCGCATTCTGAAAAACGAGATACGCAAGCGGCATGCTGTGGCGGTGAGCGTTACTGCCGAACCCGATGAAGTGGAGCACGAGATGTTGGAGCGCGGGGTGCTTCCCGACCTGCTTTTTGCGGGCTTGAGCGATGAACCGCGGAGGGTATGTCACTTCGGCCCAGGAGAGACGGACGTTCATCCTGATAAGCCGGATGCGAGCGTTGCCTGGATTAATTGGCAGGTGGAGCATGCTCCTGCGCAGTGGATGCAGCGGCTTGATTCGATTGCCATCGCGTGTCTTCTGGAGGACGGGCCGGCATCCCGGTGGATCCGCCTTGGTCCGCGGTACTTCGGGCGTACAGCGCAGGCGCGAAGAGCGCTTTACTGCGATGCACTCGCTGCGAGCGAGATCGTGCGACGTTTTCGAGAAGCCGTTGGGAGTGGTGCGATTGGAACGAAGGTTTCCGTTGGCCTTTGTATTCGCGACGCGGTGGAGAATTTAGAGTTCGTTCCTCCGGTCGGGCCCTAAGCCCGAAAAGCAGATTCTTCGCTCACCACCCCAAACCGAAGTACGTTTGGGGCCCCTTTCATTCAGAATGACACCTCATCTTGGGAGGAGGTTCACTCAGAATGACGCCTCACATCTAAAGAATCTAAGAACTATGGCGCTAGCGAGGTTCGACAGCGCTCTACGCTTCGATGCGGTTCCAGAGTTCCTTAATGCCCGCGCCGGTCTTGGCTGAGACGGGAAGAACTTCACCGAGGTCGAAAGCATTCTTGATAGCCAGAAGGTTTCGTGTGCGTGCGTTGCCGCTGAGCCGATCAATCTTGGTTGCGACCACCAGAAACTCGCGGCCAGCATGGCGGAGCCAGTCGAAGAGCTTTCCGTCGTTTGGCTGCGGAGGAATGTTGGAGTCTACGAGACAGACGCACAGTTTGAGAGTCTCGCGCTCGGCGAGATACGGATCGATAAACTTCGGCCATTCGGCTGAAATGGATTTTGAGATCTTGGCGTAGCCGTAGCCGGGAAGGTCTGCGAAAACGAGTTTGCTCTGCTGCCGCGGGTCAAGCAGAGCAAAGAAGTTGATAGCGCGGGTGCGACCGGGTGTTTGCGAGACTTTCGCGGCCTTCTCGCCCACCAGCGCATTCAACAGGCTCGATTTACCGACGTTCGAACGTCCGAGGAATGCGATCTCCGGCACAGTTGAGACCGAAGGGAACTGTGCAGCATCCATAGCAGAGAGGAGAAATTGTGTGGTGTAGCGCATTGAGGGCATGTCGATCTCATCCGCAGAGGTCTCGGGAGTGCAGCCTCGCATTTTCTTGAGGATACAGGACCAAGACCGAGGCGCCGTGCAGAGTGCGCCTGGCTGTGGGCCCGACGCGCCCGTGCGAAAAGTAATGTCTTGTGACGAATGACCACAGAAAGACAATACGCTCTGCGTGAAACCTGCCCTATACTGCATTCACTTCTCATCAATTTATTTGGAGTCAACGTGCATACACTCGTTGCCATTTGTCTGTTGGCCGCGACTGCCAACGGTCCGGTCGTCCATGCCATCAACCTCGAAGAGCCGCCTGTCACGCAACCGGCGCTGGTAAAGATTCCCAAGGGCCCCAACAGCCTCACTCTCTACAACGTGAAAGGCGAGAGGGTCGCGGAGTGCGAGAAGAAGGGCGATGCATTTTCGAACTGCAAGGTGGAACCGGGGTTCACGTTCGACGATGTGATGAATGCCTGGGTGCATGCTTTCGAGGACATCCAGGGCAAGTAAGGGCGCGCAAACAAGAGGCCGGGGCTAAAGCCCGTTGATTCGATGGCCGCTTTTCGTGGGGCTGAAGCCCCATGCTCCCCTCCGGACTACGAAGACTGGAGCTTCTCGGCAGACTGTGGAAGCGTGCCTTGAGACGTAACAGAATGGGCGTTGGAAGCTCTGCCGATTGTTATTGACGGGAGACCTGGCCGCCGCCTGCGACATCCTGTGGCGGCACGGCGGTGAGGACTTCCGTGGCTTCAGGCATGGGGGTTGGCAGCGGGCTTTCAAGCGCGAGGGCCAGCACTTCGTCCATGGTGTCGACAAAGTGGAGCTTCATGGAGTTCTTGATGTTGTCGGGTAACTCGGCCACATCTTTCTCGTTGGCCTTGGGCAGGATGACTTCGAAGATTCCCGCACGCAGCGCCGCCAGCAGTTTTTCCTTCAAGCCGCCGATGGGCAGTACCTTGCCGCGCAGGGTGATTTCGCCGGTCATGGCGATGTCGCGCCGCACTGGAATCTTGGCTAGCGCGCTTGCAAGCGCCGTGGCCATGGTTATGCCTGCGGAGGGGC